>CAVZPC010000021.1:0-90041 GCA_963777005.1 uncultured Acidobacteriaceae bacterium
TTCCGGTGCGAAGCACCGCCTCGCTCACATCTCGCCATATTCCAACGCCAACGTGTCCCACGCCTGCATCACGTCTGGCGACTGCCATGCACGGCGAAACAGATTCTGAATGGACTTCCAGTGTTCCATGGGGAAGACGAAACTAATTCCGTTGTCACAGGCACAGAAATTCACATCGAACTCTTGGTTCTCCATGATTCCAACGTGGGCGTAGAAATAGTGTCCTTTCCATTGAGCCAGTGGGCGAGTCAAATCGAGCCCTTCCAGCATCCTTCGGAATTCCGCAGTTCTCGCGTATCCATTTACCGGATAGCGTGGCGCAAGCGGGCCAGGAAAATGCAGGTAGGGAGAGAAATCGTTCCCCTCCTCTCGCACCAGATCGAGGCGGTATCCGCCCTCCTCCTGGGATGGCAATCCGCGCTGCATTGGGGCTTCAAAGTCATCGTCGTCGCCAGCGGGTTTCGGTCGTAAGGGCTTGCGGTGAACTGCGTAATGGCCTCGGGCACAGACGCGCCAGAGGGTATTCCAGTGCGGCCAAAGTACTTCGTTCAGCTTTTCGATATTCGAGAACGTTTCCTGATCCAAGAGCGTGTAGAGATTGCGAACGGCGAGCAGTGGTCGTCGGCGCTTCTGAGCCGGGTCTCTGAGCATCTGAATCGTTCGCGTAACGACTCGACGGAGGTCGTCACTATCGACATCGTCCGGCTCCTTTGCAGCGACTTGTTTGTCCTCGGGAAGCGTCATCAAATAGAGGAAGTCTAGGGAAAGCTTCTTCCTTCTGCGGGCGATTGCGTAAACGGCGAGAAATGCCTCAAGAATCTCGGCCAGAGAGTCATAAGAAAGCTGGCCTTGTTCGGTACTCATAAATGACTGCGCACCCTTGGCGCAATAGTAGGCAACGAGAGCCCATTCAGCCTGCGTGAGCGGCATGTGTGCCTCCGCTTTCCCGCGAATGTTGAGCAGAGAATCGGTCGGCTCAGTGAGCAGGTTTGCCAACTCAAGACGGTCGTCTCTAGCCGACTCCAGCAGTTGCTTTGCGGCCTCGGATGTCGAGACGGTTTGGCCGGTCTTCTGGGCAATGACTTCCTTCAGTGTTTCCAGCCTGGAACGGAGTTCTTCGGAGATACGGATGGAAATCACCGGCTGATGAGCGGTTGCCGCTTTTTTTGCCATGCGCCATCCTCGTTGAAATTGTGTAACGATACATGTTGACTGTATTGGTATGTCTGGGCTAGTGTCAAGGGCAACGTTGTTTCTTGAGGTTCCTCTATGACAGCCAGCCAGCTCCTCGGTGCCGCCGCACCAGCCCCAACTTTCGAACACTTCGTCGACGGAGACACAGCGGCCACGTTCCTAGGTATCACGCGACGTACGCTGCTGCAAAAAGTCCGCGATGGCAAAATTCCCGGTCACGCGCTCGATCCATCGGCAGAAAAGAAGGACTGGAGGTTTCTCTTATCGGAACTCCACGCCTACATGGTAAGCTGCGAAACACGGCCACCTGGAGCACGCAAACCACCAAGGAGGGTTTGATGCCCAGGTATCAAATAGGCAGTCTACGCAAGATAATGCGCGCGGAGGGTCTGACGTGGGTGCTTCGCTATTACGCTACTCGCTCGGATGGGAAACGAGTCGAACGCACGACCGCTATAGGTCTTGTCAAAGATATCGGTCCCAGCCCGGCGGATGCATCGAGAGAAGTCGATCGTCAGAAGCTGCGCGAAACCATCAACCAATTGCAGCCCTTCCAAGGAACGCCGAGAACGTTTGGTCAGCTTTGTCAGGACTATATCGAAAACGAGCTGAGAATCGACCAATCGGAATCAGCGCGTCCCAAAGCATTTCCCACAGTCGAAACCTACGAGCGACACCTGATCAAACGCATCATTCCACGATGGGGGAGATTAGCACCCTTAGCCGTGGAATCGAGGGATGTCGAGGCGTGGTTTCGGGAACTTCGCAAGGGGAACGCTCAGAAGAAGGTGAAGCCGTTAGCCGATCCTACGATCGACAAAATCCGCCGCATCATGAGCCTGGTCTTCAAGCACGGGCAGCGATGCAATTTCCTCCCTCGCCAGCAGGAAGGCAATCCCATGAACTGGGTGAGCCAACGAACCACGAGCGACTATCGGGCTGTAGTCATGACGCCGAAGCAGGCGTTCGAGGTTCTTCTCAATACTCCAGAGCCAAGGCGCACGTTGACTCTAAGCGACGCGGCCACTGCTCTGCGCGTATCAGAACTGTTGGGCTTGATGTGGATGGATCTCGATTTCGAGGGGTTGGTGATTTACGTGAGACGAGCTTATGTGTGGGGAAGATTCAAAGAGCCGAAGTCGAAAGCGTCAAAGGCTCCCGTTCCCATGCATCCGCTTTTGGCTGGCTTCCTCCTCGCATGGCGCGAGAGAACGAAGTATGCCAAGGAAAGCGACTATGTGTTTCCCAGCGTAAAGCTGAGAGGCAAGAAGCCGCTGTCCGCGTCCATCATGGTGCAGAAATACTTGCGCCCCGCAGCCATCAGCGCCGGCGTGATTCCTGCGAACTGGAAGGGCCGCTTCGGTTTTCACAACTTTCGCCATTCACTGGCGACGGCACTGGTGAAGCTGAAAGTGGACCCCAAAACCGTGCAGGGTGTTCTGCGGCACGAGGACTTTGGCACAACGATGGAACTCTATGCGCAGTCCGACATGGACTCCATGCGGGATGCGCAAGGCAAGTTCCTGGAACAGCTCATGGGGGACAGAATTCACCTGCTCACAGAGCGAGTTCAGTGAGAATCATGGGTTGGATCGTGGGTTGGAAATTTCGGCTCTTCGCCACTAAGTTCTTTGAAATGATGGTGGCCAGGGACGGAGTTGAACCGCCGACGCCAGCCTTTTCAGGGCTGCGCTCTACCACCTGAGCTACCTGGCCACATTTCGAGACCTGCTTCTCCGCCGCAGGCTGCGAGGATCGTTCGCTGAACGCTGATTGTCGCGGGAGTTCTAACCGAGAAGCAGATTCATCGCCCAACGTACGTGGAACGTGTTGATTATAGCAAAGCTAGGCGTCCACTCAAGCTCTGCCTTCGAGTAAAGCTCAGTGTGGCAAGGCCAACGTTCCGTTCA
The DNA here is from genome assembly GCA_963777005.1 of uncultured Acidobacteriaceae bacterium. Classification (GTDB taxonomy): domain Bacteria; phylum Acidobacteriota; class Terriglobia; order Terriglobales; family Acidobacteriaceae; genus Sulfotelmatobacter. The sequence goes on from CAVZPC010000021.1 coordinate 3,105, forward strand.
ACACCGTCATCGAGCACCGATTCGCTCCGAACCAGTAAGGAATCTCTCGATAGTCTTCGACCGCAAAAACGGCTAAGTCCGCATCCTTCCCCGGTTCGATCGAGCCTTTCCGCTCCGCCACACGCAAAGCCCACGCCCCGTTGATGGTGGCCGCGGCGATAGCCTCGGCTGGCGACATTCTCATGTGCGTGCACGCCAGCGACATTGCCATCGGCATGCTCAAAGTGGGCGACGTGCCCGGGTTGTAATCCGTTGCCAGCGCCACCGGCACCCCGGTATCAATCAACTTGCGTGCCTTAGGGTATTCCTTGAGCCCAAGAAAATAATTTGCTCCCGGTACCAGAGTGGCGACAGTATCGCGTTTTGCCAATTCAAGAATGTCCTCGTCGCTCACGTGGTCCATGTGATCCAACGACGCCGGGTCGAACCGCAACAACGGTTGCAGAACTGTTTCCGAGAGCTGGCCTACGTGAGCTCGGACGCTGAGATCATGTTGTTTCGCGGCTCCGAAAATCTGAATCGTCTCGGCCGCCGTAAACGCCCCTTTATCGCAGAAGACATCGATGAACCGGGCGAGCTTCCGCTCGGCCGCCCGCGGAATCATCTGCTTGCAGACGAGCTCAACATATTTTTCTGAGCGGCCTTGAAATTCTCTTGGAACGACGTGAGCGCCCAGGAGAGTCGCGACTACAGTTCCCTGCCAGTGCGTGGAAGCATCGCGGATCGCATCGAGCGACTTCAGTTCTGATTCAACCGTCAGTCCATAGCCAGACTTGGCCTCAACCGTAGTGGTACCGTGCGCTGCCATCTCGCGCAGCACGGCCAGAACTTTCTCCGCTAGAAAGCGCTTCCCTGCTTCGCGGACACCTTTCAAACTCGAACGGATACCGCCTCCAGCCGCTGCGATCTCTTCGTAGGAAGCGCCCTCAATTCTTTTTTCAAAATCTACCAGACGAGGGCTGAGAAATACCGGATGCGTGTGGGAATCTACAAATCCGGGAAGGACGACTTTGTTGGAGCAATCGATCTCGAGAACCTTCTTGCGATTCTTCTTCAGCCAAGGATCACGCAGAGCATCTTTGCTTTTTCCGACCGAGACGATTTTTCCGCCTAGGCAGAGTACCGCCGCATCCCTAATAATGCCGAGTTCTTTCAGGTCGGATCCGCGACGCGGACCTGGCTTGTCAGAGCCGGAGTGCAGCGTCAGCAGTTGGGCGATGTTGGTGAGAAGCAGAGCCTTCGCGGAACCGGAGTCGATCTTTCTTTTTAGTTTCAAGCAGCGAACAGTTTAGCAGCCAGTGCAAGACAAATGACGCTCATAAGCGAGCCTACTTCCCCATCGGCACCTTCACTCCCGTCTTCTTCGCGAATTCCTTGGCCTTGTCATATCCCGCATCCACGTGGCGGATCACGCCCATCCCCGGATCCGTCGTCAGCACGCGCTCGATGCGCTTGGCCATCGCCTCTGTTCCGTCGGCCACCGTGACCTGCCCGGCGTGCAGCGAGTAGCCAATCCCCACACCGCCACCGTTGTGAATCGACACCCAGGATGCGCCCGCAGCCGTGTTTAAAAGCGCATTCAGCAAGGGCCAGTCCGCAACCGCGTCGGTCCCGTCTTTCATGCTTTCGGTTTCGCGGAACGGAGACGCCACTGAGCCGCAATCGAGGTGGTCGCGGCCGATCACGATCGGCGCTTTGATCTTTCCTTTTTTCACCAGATCATTCATCGCAAGGCCGAACTGCGCCCGCTCGCCGTACCCCAGCCAGCAAATGCGTGCGGGCAGTCCCTGGAACTTGATGCGCTTGCGGGCCAGATCAATCCAGCGCCGCAGGATGCGGTTCTCCGGAAACAACTCCAGAACTAAATCGTCGGTCACATGAATGTCCGAAGGCTCACCCGATAACGCTACCCAGCGGAACGGCCCCCGCCCCTCACAAAAAAGCGGACGAATATATGCAGGCACGAATCCGGGAAAATCATAAGCGTTCTTCACGCCGCGCTGGAACGCGAACGTGCGGATATTGTTGCCGTAATCAAACGTGACCGATCCCATCTTCTGCAGCCGCAGCATGCCTTCCACATGCCGCGCCATCGCGTCAAGGGATTTTTCCTGATAGGTCTTGGGATCGCGCTTCCGCAACTCAATCGCTTCTCCCAGACTCATTCCATTCGGCACGTAACCGTTCAGCGGATCATGCGCCGAAGTCTGATCGGTAAGAATGTCTGGCACCACGCCACGCTCAGCCAACTCTGGAATCACGTCCGCGCAATTCCCTACCAGCCCGACCGATACATTTTCTTTCTTCCGCACAGCATTCTTCAAAATGCGCAGGGCTTCATCGAGCGTGGTGACCATGAAGTCGCAATAGCCGGTCTTCAACCGCTTCTTGATGCGCTCCGGATCGACGTCAACTCCAAGAAACGCTGCGCCAGTCATGGTGGCAGCCAGAGGCTGCGCTCCACCCATGCCGCCCATGCCGCCGCTCACAATCAGCTTGCCCATCAGGTCGCCGCCGAAATGTTTCTCTCCGGCCGCCGAAAATGTTTCGAATGTCCCCTGCACAATGCCCTGCGACCCAATGTAAATCCACGAACCTGCGGTCATCTGGCCATACATCATCAGCCCGGCGCGCTCGAGTTGGTTGAACTTCTCCCAGTTCGACCAATGGCCGACCAGATTCGAATTGGCAATGAGCACGCGCGGCGCATGATCGTGCGTCTTGAACACGCCCACCGGTTTGCCCGATTGCACCAGCAGAGTCTCGTCGTTCGCGAGGGCTTTCAGGGACGCGACGATAGCGTGGTACGCCTCCCAACTCCGCGCCGCCCGCCCCGTTCCGCCGTACACAACGAGATCCTGCGGACGTTCGGCGACGTCGGCATCCAGGTTGTTCATCAGCATGCGCATGGCAGCTTCCTGCTGCCAGCCTTTGCAAGTAATAGAATTGCCGCGCGGGGCGCGAATCAGGGTAGGGGCCTGTGGGACTTCCGTTTCAACTGGCATACATAGATGTTAGTGCCTGCGTGAAGCGGACGCAATGCGAGAGCATCCGCCCGGCACTACAACGCGCTTCCAGCTTAGAACAGCATCCGCGCGGTAAGCACCAGCCCATGGTTGTAGGTATGAAATTGCGAGGTCGCAATCTGCATTCCTCCACCCAGCACCAAGGCGAGCCGATTGCGGGGGTCGCGCTCCAACTTAAAGTTGCTCAGCATCAATCCCGGAGTGACGAAGTTCTGCACCCGACCGTCATTCGGTCCGCCATGGTAGAAGGTCGCGTTGTTTTCGATCTCTGGCCAAAACAATTTGCCGATGTGATATTGGCCCACGGCGTTCCACACAACAGGACGTCCGAGTTTCGAGGTGTCACCAGCGGGCAATACAGCCCCCAGTGTCGACTGCACATCAAAACGTCCGAAGCCTTTGCCCGCACACAAAGTAGGAGAAACGGTCGCGGCGAGACTTCCATTCTTGTAGCTTCCCGTCGGCAGCGTGCCAGCCCACGAGAAGCTCACCGAATAATTACCGTTCTCTGCGTTCCCCGCTACCAGACGGTATTTCAGCAACAAGGAAAAATCACCGGCTCCATCTTTGGCAGACGAATTGTGCTGGATGTATGGCGGAGCCAGAGTATCGAATTCCACGTTGTACCAAGGCACCAAAGAAACGCCCTTTGTGTTGCCGTAATTCCACGTGTCCGTGCCTGCCGGCGCAATTTGGCGAACGAAGTCGGTGCGCGCTACCTGCAACAGTCCCGACGACGCGGTGATTACCGGGATCGGCCACGACGGTTGCTGCGCCAAAGTATCGCGCACTCGATCTTCCCATTTGTTGAAGAAACCGGTGGGCTCATCCTGCGCAGTGCACACGATGGAACCGACTATGGCGAACACAGCGCACACGATTACAACCAGCTTCTTGGAAAGCACAGCGCCTCCTGGCAATTCAAGCAGTCAAACTTGGTTTTTTTACAGAACCCAGTTGATACCCACAACAACGAGTTTCAGTTTTTTATCTGCTATGCAGGGAGGTGTCTATAATTCGAATCCACTAGCGTGGGTATTGAGGTGAGAACCTCGGGACAAGTAAAGAAAAAAAACAACAAGGTGGCATCGTGAGAACGGCGCTACCAACTGCTGTAGGCGGTACCGTCGGTGCCGGTTTGGTTCGACGCCGAATGCACGTCGCTGATGCCGGGATCTTGCTGATCTACGGCCAGAAGGATATCTTCCTGCACCACTTCCCAATTCGCCTCGTTTGTGGTGGGATCCTTGGGAATGGTTTTTATATAGCCCCCGGTCACCAGATCATCCAGCGATTGCGGTGCTTTTTGCTTATCCAGCGTGTACTGCGAAATCAAAGATCGCAGCTCGAACAAATCCTGCCGCAGCACGGCTTCGCGCGAGCGCAGCACGGACTGGTTATAGATGGGCAGCGCAATCGACATCAGGATCAAAATGATGCTGATCACGATCATCATCTCCAGCAGCGTAAAGCCCCGACTGCGCCGCATTTTGAGCCTGCCTGCCATTTACCAGTCCTTATACTTCGTGCCGTCGAGTGCTTCATCCTGCGACTTGGTATAGACGTCAAACACGCTTTGTCCGCCCCAGGAGTCGGAGTCCGGATCGTCCTGCATCGAACGAAGGCCCCACTCTGTGGTACCCGTCATGGGATCGATCGGAATCTTGCGCAGATAACGAACCTTCTTGCCCTGCACGTCCACGCCTTTTACCAGCGTCTCCAGATCGGGAGGATAACCTTGGCTATCCACCTTGATCTGAAAAGCCTGGCGGTCGGCATCCAGCTTGTAGCGGTCGATGGCGTCCCGCATCTCCCACAAATCGGCTCGCAAGCGGCGCTCTTTCTCCCGCTTGATGCTGAGCCGGGCCATCGGTACCGCCATCGTCGAAAGAATCAACAGAATGGTGGTCGCGATGATCAGTTCCAGCAGGGAAAAACCCCGTTCCGACTTTCCGCCCTGCCCCCGATGGAATCTACGTCGCATCATCTTCCTGCTGCACAGTTTCCTACTGCACGGTGATCGACGCCTGTGCGCCGTTCACCGTAATAGCCTGCTGGCCGGGATCGCGCGCCCCGCCCCGAGTGATGGTCAGTGGAGTTTGTCCGCTAGCTTTCGCCTGGAATGTCATCGTCACCACGGCACCCTGTCCTGAAACTCCACCTGCGCCGGGCGGCCGGGTAGCTGTAATCTGCAGGGTTCCCGTGGTTTCATCTTCGCGATGGACCAAGGCAACAGCCTGCCCATCCTGAGAGAGAAAACCTCCATTCGAGATGTTTACCAACTGCAGCTTCGCCGGATCGTAGTTCAATTGCACGGGCACGGAATAAACATTCTGCGCGCCCGAGATCAGCAGGTTCACCACGAACGTATTCCCTTTCGCCACCGTGATCTGACCCGGGTCAAACAGGAAGTTCGCACTTCCCTGCCCACTCGGATTCGCACTCGGGCTGGATGGTTGGATCGCAGATTGACCCGCTGGCGGTTGGCTGCCGGAAGGCTGCCCCGCCGGAGCGCCCGCGGTCGGTGCTTGCGCGGTCGGGTGGCTGACATGCCGCAGTTCAATGGCATTCGCCGTCCCAATGTCGATGGCCCGCTGATTCAGCTCGCTGAGGCTGGTTCCGCGAATGATGTGGGGAGTGATGGCGAAAACGGTCTCATCCTGCGAATGGTCTTGTGTGACCTGCCCAAACATGTATCTCAGGATTGGAATCTGTGCCAACCCCGGAATGCCGGCCAGAGACCTGGTCTGCGAATCGTCAAAGATGCCGCCAATCAAGCTCGATTCCCCATCCCTCAGCCGGATTTCGTGCTCAATTTTTTTCTGTCCGATGATGGGCTGGCTGATGCCGCCGATGCTCGACTGGCCCACCACCGAAGAAATTTCCATGGTGATCTTCAGCGTCACTTCGCGGTCCGCGTGCACGTGGGGTGTGACGTCGATGTTCACGCCGACATCGAGATATTGAAACTGAGTATTGACCAGAGGGTTAATGCCGACGCCGCCGATTCCGGGCTGGAACGATCCCGTTGCCACCGGCACGCGTTCGCCGATCTTGAGCGTCGCCTTCTGGTTATCCAGGGCGCGAACCTGCGGATTCTGCAACATCTTCGTATCGCTGTCGCCCATGACAGCCGAAAGGTTGGCGGAGCCAATCGATACTTGAAAATCAGTGGCGTTCAGGTTACCCAGAGTATTAAGCGATAACCCGGTACTGCTTGTGCTTCCTGTGGAAGTCGTCGAGGTCGTGGTCGACGTACTGGTGCTGTTGACATTGCTTTGCAGTGTGACGGTGGCGCTGGCCGGAGGACTCAATCCCAGGGTTCTCGATTTATCCTTGCTGATCTGCAACACCGCGATGTCGACGATCACCTCCGGACGGGACTTGTCCAGATCGTCCACCAATTTTTCGGCCAGCGCGATCTGGTCCGGCGTGCCCCGCACTACCAGCGCATTCTGCGAGAGCAACTGTTGCACGCGTTGCACATCGAGCACAGCGCGAATCGCGTTTACAACATCCTGCAACTCGGTGGGTTGCGAAAGATTCTGCAGGTAGAACGTCTTCAGGACACTCTGCTCGAGCTCTTTGCGCTTAGCAGGATTGTCTTGCGCCACAAAAATTGTGTTCGACGTCACAGGACGCCAGAAAGTCTTCGATTCCAGCGCCGTAATCTGCAGCGCGTCTTCCAACGTTACTCCGTTCAGCTCGACCTTAATTCGCCGCGAAGTGTAGTCCGGGTCGAACAGCACGTTGACCCCGGCCAACTGCCCGATCGTCTGATAAATAACCTTGGAATCCTCGGTGAGCTTTACGGTGATGGGAACGACTGAGATGGGCGCCAGCTCTATGGGACCGCTCGCTTCCCTGATCTTCTTTTCCAGATTGCTGGGAGGCCCAGCGGCCTGCGGCGGAGGATTTTCCTTGTCATTGATCATCTGCAGAGTTTTCTTCAACTCTTGCTGCGCGATGAACAACGACGGGTCGATGAGAGCCGCCTTTTGAAATTCAGCCAAAGCCTCCTGCAGTTTGCCTTCGTCTCGGAGCCCTTCCCCGTGATGAACCAGCGTTGCTGCCGCCTTGAACCGCAACCGCTCGAAAGACGCCCGGTAGCGCAGATCCTTGGGCTTCAGGTCGTACGCCTGCTTGTAAAGATTGTAGGCGGCTTCGTAGTTCTGGCGCGCCTCGGCGTCCTGTCCTTTTTGGTAAAACGTCTTAGCCTTGTCGGCGATCGCGGGCAGGATGGCAACCAGAACCAGCAGCGCAACCGCTGCGGGCGTCAGACGTCTCATTCGTCAGTCCTCGTCTAAAAATCTTTGCCGGAAGTCTTCGCCGGACAAGCAGATATCGCACTTAGGGCCGCTAATTTGGGCCTTTGTGGCGAATCCAAACACTACTTTTGCTGCGATTATAGCATCGGCCTACCTGACTCCCTATCCGATTGCACACGCGGCAGTTACACTCTTTGGTCTTAGTCCCAGTGGGGAACGGAGGCTTAGGCTTCAGTTTTCGGGCTTCGGCGGACCGGGCTTCGCAAACCAGCGTTTCACGATCGCTCCGAAAGGTTTGTGCTGAAGCCCGATGGCCGAAGCCCGCGTCATTTACTGCTAAGATAAAACCGAAGTCGCAATTTTATGCCCCGCCAGTCCACACACCAGACCAAGCCCAGCCCCGAAAAATCTCCTCGCCGCGATCCCACCGCCTCCGGCCAGCGCGATGCCGCCGTTAATAGGATCGCTTCTCATAACTACTTCTTGCTGGAAAAATTTGAATGCGGGGTGGTTCTTACCGGAACCGAGGCCAAATCGGTTCGCGGCGGTCTCGCCAACCTCAAGGATTCCTATGGTTTAGTGAAAGATGGCGAACTCTGGCTGCTGAACGCTCACATCGGTCCCTACGAGCACGGCAACATTCACAACCACGCTCCCCTGCGCACCCGCAAGCTGCTCATCCACAAGGAAGAAATCCGCAAGCTGATCGGCAAGACTCAGCAAAAGGGACTCACCCTGATCCCCGTTCGGATGTACTTCAAGAATGGCAAAGTAAAGGTTGAACTAGCCCTGGCCAAAGGCAAACAGCTCTGGGACAAACGCGAAACTGAACGCCGCCGCACCGCGGATAAAGAGGCCCGAGAAGCCATCAACCGCAGCCGGAAAGCCTAAGCGGCTCGGGCAGGAACGAGAATCAAATTTGCTGAAGGCGACCGAGGCGACTCCATCAAAACCGTAAACCTCAAGCCCGACCTGCCGCAGGTCCACGAAGCCTTGCAGCGCCTGGACCGCGAACTGGCGCTCGCCCGCCAAAGCAAGCTGAAGGTCCTGAAGGTAATCCACGGCTATGGATCGACGGGTGCTGGCGGTGACATTCGCATCGCCGTGCAAAAGCGGCTGCTGGAGATGGCAGAGAACGGTCAGATCTGCGGCTGCATCTTTGGGGAGAACTGGACAAAATCAGACGATGTAGCCTGGAAGCTTCTGCAATCCCAAACGGAACTGAAGAGCGACTCCGACCTCGACCGCCATAATCGCGGAATCACCATCATTTTGCTTTAGATCATTCTGCTTTGAATCAAGAAGGGCGAAATCTCAATGGTGCGCTGGCACTGCGGTGGCCACCGGTTCCAGCCTCGCCGTAAAGTGGCGCAAGAAGGGCGCTTCGTAGCTCAACTTCATTCCCTGGATCTGATCGCGCTTCCCCCAGACGGCAAGGATTACTTCCACAACGTAGTCAATATGGCTTTGCGTGTAAACGCGTCGGGGAATCGCAAGGCGAACCAGGTCCATCGCCGCCGCAGCTCCGAACATCAATGTGCCGATCTCCACCGATCGGATTCCGCCTTCCAGGTAGAGTTCGTTGGCCAGCGCAACACCCGGAAAACGATCCGGCGGAACGCGCGGCAGGAAGGCGCGCGAATCAATATAGATGGCGTGGCCTCCCGGCGGCTGCACAATCGGCACGCCATGCTCGGCAATGTGATTGCCGAGATAGGCGGTGGAAGCGATGCGGTATTCGAGGTAGTCCTCGTGAAGAGCCTCCTGCACGCCGACCGCAATGGCCTCCAGGTCGCGCCCTGCAAGACCACCGTAGGTCGGATAGCCCTCGGTCAGGATCAGCAGGTTTTTTTCTTGCTGCGCAAGCAGGTCGTCGTTGGTGCACAGAAAGCCACCGATGTTCGCCATTCCGTCTTTCTTTGCCGACATGGTGCAGCCATCGCCATAGCCAAACATTTCCTGCGCGATCTCTTTCGGCGTCTTCGATTCGTAGCCGCGCTCCCGCGTCTTGATGAAGTAAGCATTCTCGGCGAAGCGGCAGGCGTCGAAGTAAAGTGGAATGCTGTACTTCCGGCAAATCGCGTTGACCGCTTTCACGTTCTCCATCGACACTGGCTGTCCGCCGCCGGAGTTATTGGTCACGGTCAGCATGACCAGCGGAACGTGTTCGCGTCCTACACTTTGAATTAGATGCTCCAGCGCCTCGACATCCATGTTGCCCTTGAAGGGATGCTTCAAGCTCGGCTGGCGTCCTTCCGCGATCACCAGATCTCGAGCGCCGGCGCCGACGAATTCCACATTGGCGCGGGTGGTGTCGAAATGCGTGTTGTTAGGGACGACATCGCCTTTCTTGCACATCACGCTGAACAGAATGCGCTCGGCGGCTCGCCCCTGATGAGTGGGAATGACGTGCTTGTAGCCAAAGATGTCCTGCACCGAATCGCGAAAGCGATCAAAGCTCCGGCTGCCGGCATAGCTTTCGTCTCCCTCCATGATCGCGGCCCACTGATGAGTGGACATGGCGCCGGTTCCGGAATCGGTGAGGAGATCGATGAGAACGTCATCGGCGGGAAGAAGAAACAGGTTGTAAAACGCAGCCCGCAGTAGCTGCTCGCGCTGTGGGCGGGTGGTCCAGTGAATCGGTTCTACGCTCTTGATGCGAAAAGGCTCGACAATGGTGCGGGGCATAGCGGCTCTCACCCTACTCTGAATGTTGAGCGGATCAAAACCGCGCGAGCGGCAGATCTCTCTGCCCGGATGCTACGCCCCCCGCGTCTCCGGCGGTGTGCTCGGGATCACAGGAGTTGGGGTAGGTGCCGCCACTGGAGTCGGCGCGAAAGGCTCTACCGCAATCGGTTCCACCATATTCTGCAAGTAATAGCTCACCACAACGCCCCGCTGCCAGAAGCGCGGAATCAGCAGGAACAGCAAGATCAACTGGCTCACCACAACCGCTCCGACAAGGTTGTCCGGAGGCACAAACTTCATCCACACCCAGAGCCCTGCGACCAATATGATGGCGGCTACGATCGTAGTCACGAGATAACTTCCGAGCAGCCGGCCTAGCTTCCGCCACATATGCCGGAAGCCTAAGCCAATCGATTTTCGTACCGCCCGCTGATCGCTGAGCACCACGTCAGTCTGCGCCAGATCAAACCAGATACGCAGCGCCGTCATGACGAGAAAAATCACCCCCAAGCCAGCAAACTGCACTTCAGGAAGAAGTAACTCGTTCGTGCTCTCCGCGGCTTTTCTCTCCAGCACGCCGTGCAGTCCGAACAGCCCAGCGGCCACGACTCCCATGACGATGCCCGCTACAATCATGAGCCGTATAAACCGCCAAAGATTCCGACCGCAGGCGCGAAAGAAATCCTCTCGCGGCAAACGATATGTCGAGGCATAACCCTGCAGCACTCCAGGCAGAAACAGCGCTGTTATCAGTAGAAAGAACAATGCGAAATGCATCGCGGGCGCCGCCGAAGCCATCTTCGGACCGAATTCTGGTCGGGAAAGCATCTCTCTGAACACGGCAAGATCAAAACCGTTCACCAGTCCATCCGCGTGCAGGCTGTGATCCAGTATCTGGTGCACCTGATTATTGAATGCTCCCGCGCCAAACCACGCCAGCAGAACATTCAGAATATAAAACCAGAAAATATAGCGCTTATTGTGCGTTACCCTGCTCCAGCCGTCGCTGAGCAGACCTTCGTTTTCGTTCATGAATCCGAATCCTCGATCTATAGCCTAAACCGCCCACCATGCCAACGCCTGTGCTACCCATTGCGTAACAAACATCCAGTAATTTTCCAATTTGCGCGCCGGCTTCGGATTGGCTTCCGCCGTGTAGCTGTTATTGAAGTCGTTGCGGTCGATCTGGATCTTGTGGTCCGGATCAATCTCCGCCGACTCCACCCTGGCTTTCTTCTCATACGTAAACTTGGTCCAGCGGCTCACGCCGTCCCAATGTTCGCGAACTTTTTCGCCATTCTCGAATTTAACTTCCACATCCACAGGCATAACGAAATCTTCTTTGCGCTGGATCCACACATAAGAGCGGTAGACGGTATTCTTGTTCTCTTTCTCGAACGCGCTTCCCTGCTTTTTGTACCAGTTCACGGGATAAGACTCCACCCGCAAAACTTTGTAATCCATTACCGGCGAACCGTAGATGGCCTGATCGAAGTACCACTTCAAATCTTTGCCAGAAACCTCCTCGATCGTATTCAGGAAGTCTGCCTTGGTGGGGTGGGTGAAACGATATTTCATGAAGTAGGTGTGCATCGCCTTCGCCATAGTGTCTTCGCCGATAATGCTTTCCAGCGTCAGCAGCACGCTCGCGGTCTTGCCATAGGTGATTCCGCCGTAAGAGTTGAAGCTGTAGTAGTCGTAGGCCTTTTCCGCGATCGGATCGAGATCGGCCACCCCGATGTAGCCCAGCCGTTGCTCTTCCCGCTCAGACTCAGTGACGCCGGCGAGATTCATGATGGAGGTCTTCTTGCCGAGGATGGAATCAAGCACCTTTACTTCCGTGTAGCTGTTGATGCCCTCATCCATCCAGGCATCTTCGAATTCGTTGGTCGCTACCATGCCATACCAATACTGGTGCCCGAACTCGTGCTCGACCACCAGCTCCAGCTCGTAAAAACCTTTAGGAGCGAACCAACTCGTTTCGCCGGTGATGAATGTGGGGTATTCCATTCCGCCCGCCGCGGAATCCGGTTCGGGATCGACCAGGGTGATCGTCTTATAAGGATACGGCCCGTACCAGCTTTCAAAGTGCTCCAGCGATTCCCGCAGAATCTTTTCGTGCCGCTCCACCTGACTCCAGTGCGCGGGCTGCATCAGGATGCGCATCTGCACCGGTCCCATCTGCCCCTGGAATACGCCATCTTCCTTCACCCTGTAGCGCGGGCTCGCGGTCCAGGCAAAATCGTGAATGTCGTCGCCGTGGTAAGTGACAGTCTTCGTGTTGTCGGCATTACTTACCTCGCCGACCTTCACACCGCTGGCCCCGACCACTTCGAACTGCGGCAGCGTGAGTTTGACGTCGTAGACTCCAAAGTCAGCAAAGAATTCCGAGAAGGCGTGATATTGGTGGCAGTTCCAGGCTCCATGCCAGAACACCCCGACCTTCGGGAACCATTGTCCTCCGAGCACGAAATCGCGCTTCCATCCTGAGCGCGCCTGGGTCTCAGGAAAATTCGTTTGGAAGGCAATCTTGAACTGCACGTAGCCGCCCGGAGCAATCGCCTTGGGCAGATGAACATCCACCACGGTCTTATCGTCTTTATTTCCGTCGTCGGGCTGAATGTATTGCACCTGCGACATCAGGTCGCCTTGTCCCACTACTTCGAGGCTCTTGATCTCTTCCGACCCATATTCCTTGGCCTCCCACTTCTCGTAGCTTACATCACGGCTGCCGGCTATTTTCGCTTCGCGAATCCAAGTTGAGTTCGGCTGAAAGGCGTTTTGGTAAAGATGAAACGGAAAGTGGTCCAGGGCCTGCCCCGTCAGATTGTGATAGGTGAGCACTTCGGTTGCGTCGACGATATGTTTGGCGGCGTCATACTTCGCGTCAATCTCGTAATGCACCACCCGCTCCGACATGGGCTTTGGCGAATTGATGGCCAGCGTGGTGTCGGGAATCGCCGGCGTCTCGGAACTGTTCGAGGCTGCCGCCACAGCATCAGACTTCGACGCAGGAGCCGCGAGGGTCTGCGGAGAAGCCGCTCTTGCACCGTGTTCCTTCACCAGCAGAGAAATTACGACTACCGACACCACCGGGAAAAACAGAATCATCCACCGGATCTTCATGAAAACCCCTGCCTTCGCTGTGGGATGGAATCATACCGCAGGTAGTCAGGCAGCGTCACCCCACGGCAGAGATGGATTGTTCTGCGTTATTCCTCGTGAGACGAGTTTACGGAAGGCGCCGAAATTCCCTGGCTCACGAATTTCATGAAGTTCGATTCCGCCAAGCGGGAGGGATGCACTTCGCCACTCAGTCCGAAGAAGCGGCAGAAGCTCATGATCAGTGGGCGCCAGCGCAGCGGATCGATATGCGGACGCTGCCCGCCGTGCACGAGAAGCGTTTCGTCGACGTGAAGCTTCATGATATGCACTTCAAACATATTCGCACTCACATTCTTTCCGAATGGACGAAACTCGTGCACCATGCCCTCCATCTGAACCGGGCACTCGGCCACGCGCGGTGGCGCGACGCATAATGACTTCACTGCAGTAAGGCCGGCAACGCCAAATTTATCCGTCTCATGGCGATAGCCCCACTCGCGCTTTTTATCGGGCACCGGATTCTTCCCGGTAGTGAGGGCCAGGCGATCGACGTGGGTCACCAAATCTTCGGAGGGCAGGTTGATCACGCACTCACGAGTACGGACGAGATTGTCGGAGGTCTGGCCCATCTGTCCGAGGCCAAGCATGCAGCTCCAGCCCAGCCACCACGCCGATGACATTGGCGCCAGATTCGGCGTGCCGTCTGGATTTACGGTGCTAATCAGCGCTACAGGCGTGCCGAAATAAAGAATGGTCGGCTCGATTGTTTTATGCATGAGTTGACGGTAGGTGCTGGGGCACCGAGAGAACTATCCGCTTCTTGCGGCCGAATCAATTTTTCAGTCAGGCTTTTCGCCCAACCAAGGAGGTCGCCCTTGCGCTTCCACCGCCTCGCCGACGATACTGGAACTTCACACTAAAACGATTAATGACTATGAAAACGACACTCTCATTCTCCACTCCCTCTGAACTCGAAACCGAAACTCTCGTCGCCATTGCGCTGGATCATTCGGAAAAAGATGCAGCGAGTAACAAGCAGCCCGAATCGGCCAAGAAAGAAAAACCGCAACTCAAACTTGCAACTAGCGACGCAGCGGTGCAGTCCGTAGCCGCCGAACTGTTGGCGAGCGGCGAAGTTAGCGGCAAACCGTTCGAAGTCAATTTGTTGCACAAACCTTCCGGACTTAAGGCAAAGCGCCTGCTGCTGATCAGCGGCGGCCCGGCGAAGAAATTCTCCAGCTACGATCTCCGGCGCATCGCGGGAACTGCTGTGCGCACTCTCAAAGGCCGCGGAATCCGCAGCTTCGCCTTCATTGCCCCGCCAAGCATTGGTGCGGAAGAAGCGGTGCGAGCCATCGTCGAAGGCGCGCTGGTGGGAAACTTCGATCCTGACTATTACCGCAGCGACCGTAAGGATCAGAAAATTGATGCGCTGACCATCCTCGCCAGCGGAAACGCGGATCACGCAGCCCTGGAGAAAGCCGCGCACGAAGCGCAGATCATCGGCGAATCACAAAATTTCACGCGCGATCTAGTGAACGAGCCCTCCAACCGCATGACGCCGACGATTCTCGGCGAACGCGCCAAGAAGGTGTGTCAGGAGGTTGGCTTGAAGTGTGAAGTTTACGGTGCCGACAAAATCAAGGAATTAAAGATGGGTGCGTTCTGGGCCGTCGCGCAAGGTTCCGATGAGCCTCCCGCACTGATCGTGATGACTTACGAACCCGCCGGCGCTCCGGCGAAACCGGTCTTAGGCCTAGTGGGCAAAGGAATTACTTTCGATACCGGAGGCATTTCGATCAAGCCCGCCGACGGCATGGAGAAAATGAAATACGACATGGCCGGCGGCGCAACCATGATCGGCGCCATGCGCGCCATCGCGCTGCTGAAGCCAAAAGTAAAGGTTATCGGCATCGTGTGCGCGACAGAAAACATGCCGTCGGGGAAAGCGCAGAAGCCGGGCGATGTGCAGATTGCCATGTCTGGCAAGTCGATTGAAATTATTAATACGGACGCCGAAGGACGCCTCGTTCTGGCCGACGGTCTGTTCTACGCGCGCCAGCTTGGGTGCACGCATCTGGTCGATGCGGCTACGCTCACCGGCGCAGTGGTGGTTGCGCTGGGCTATGCCAATGCCGGAGTCTTCGCTAATGATGATGCCATTTACGAGCGTTTCCACAAAGCCAACGATGAGGCGGGCGAGAAGATGTGGCGCCTCCCGCTCGATGACGAATACAAAGACAACATCAAGTCCACGATCGCTGACATCGTTAACTCTGGCGGACGCTGGGGCGGCGCGATTAATGCGGCCATGTTCCTCAAAGAATTTGCGGAAGACACTCCGTGGATTCATCTCGACATTGCCGGCACGGCCTGGATGGAAGATCAAAAACCCTGGATTGCCAAGGGTCCGTCCGGAATCGCGCTGCGCAGTCTGGTGGAATTCGTGAAGAGCTTCGCCAGCTAAGAAAAACCGGCCACGGATTTTCGCGGATCAAAACCAGGGAATTTAGGACATGTAAAGCGCATCTGTGAAAATCTGTGCAGATCCGTGGCCAACTTCTACTTCCCCGTCGCCAGGTCAAAAGCTTTCTCCAGATTGGTAACCAGCGGAGCTTCGCCTTGCTGCAGACCGCTGCGGCCCATCATGCGCCAGCGATACTGATTCTGTGGCCAGCCGTGCGCGTCATAGACTGCGAGAACGTCTTCCGACAGACGGCTCATGACCATCAGCACGATGTCAGCTTGATAGGGTTCATAGACCAGCGTGAACTTTCCCCACTTCTGCATTGCATCCTGCACCGTGGCAATCGCCTGTCGATCCTCGGGGAGCAGGTTAGGATTGAACTGGTCACCGTCGTAGCTGGTGACGTACACAAAACGGGCGTTCACCAGCGTTCCGGGGAACGGCGGCACGCTTTGCGGATTCGCTTTCGCCGGCTTCGGCGCAGCCCACACCAGACTGGCCGTTAACAGAACCACAACCGTGATCACAGCTTGACGACTTATTCGGCTTCCCATAACTGACAGGCTCCCCAGCCTCTTCATTAAGCTACTCAGTTAGATGGTTTTACTCAGGCGCGAGATGCCTGCGCCACTTGAATGATTCCGCGTAAGTTGTTGAATTTAATGTATCTGGAAGTTTATCGCCGAGAAAGGGTACCTCAGGAGCAGCACTGACAGGCGTCGCTCACTCCCTCAGTCTCCGAATCGTTCCGCGGCGCGAGCTTTCGCTTTCGCCGCCTCTTCTTCTCGATTCTTCGGCGGCGCGGTGGTTTCCAGGGAGCGCAAGAGCCGAGCCGAGATGGCAGCGATTTCATCGATTGCATTCAGAAACGAGGCTTCGTTTGCCTTCGATGGTTTATTGAAGCCGGTAATTTTTCGCACGAACTGCAAGGAAGCCGCACGAATCTCTTCGTCATTCACCGGAGGATCGAAGTTGAATAAGGTTTTGATATTCCTGCACACTTAGCATCACCTCCAATAGGCAATTGGCCTCTCTGCAATAAATTTTGCCATACAGACGGGCGCTGAGACAGTCTAGAAAAGTCTCCCGATTGAAAAGTTTACTCGGCTCTGTCCCGTCGGGCTCACACTGCCGAAGATGGCGATGGGGCCGACAATCGTATCGGCGATGAACCCGGCGTTGGCGCTGCCCCGTACGATCAGTGAATCGGGGTTATCAAACGCCGAGCCCGCTTCGTACCAGCCGCCCCAGTAAACTTTCTTCCCCACGAGTTGCGGCAGACGATAAAGCTCGCGGCGGAATCCGAAGGAAGCGTAGCCGTAATGGTTGCCCACGAACTCACTGGGCAGGTACGCACCAAGACGAAATGATCCACCCAGCGAAAAGACCTGAAACTCGCCTGCCGTTCCGTGAAATGTGGTTCCTCCCGAAGCCGCAAGAAAGAGCGAGGTCTTTTCGCTGGTGGGAATGAAGGTGGACGTCTGCACCTCGAGTTGATCGATGGGATGGACGAGGCCTGGGCTTTGCAGCACGCGCGCAAGGCTGGCAACGATGCGAGTGCCTGAGCTTGGAATCGAAGGGCTGTCTTGACCGTCCCAGACATAGCGCGTGCGGATTTCTCCGGTGCTGCCGCTGAGGACGGGTAAGCCAGCACTGCCGATGAGCGGCGCGAGTTTCCCGCTAAAAATCTGGTAGCCGAAGCGGAGTTCACTCCGGCGTCCGGAATCATAGCCAAAATCGAAACCACCGCCGGCGCGCTCGTCGCCGAATACGGCCACCCGAGTTTGTCCTTCGAATGCGTTACGTGGCAACTTCGAAACGAAGGCGTAGGGCGCCATGAAGAAGTGGGTATTGGCGATTGGCTGGTAAAACTCCGTGGCCGCCAGGTTGCTCGAGCCCAGCATCAGGTCGTTTCGCCACTCGCCGCCGTGATGTTCCACATCCATGAAAGTAATGCGGGCGCCGGCAGAGAAATCGAACGCAGCCACGCCGGAGCCGTCGACATTGACGGCCAGATCCACGAAGGGTGGACCGTACGTCTTCTCATGTGTCGTCACGCGGAGGGCGGGCACACCGTCCTGGGTGAAGCCTTCGTAGCCGAGGCGATCGAACTCTCCCTGGCCGGCGATGCGCGTCAGTTGAGTTTCAAGTTTCGGCAGATTCAGCGTCACGCCCGTGTCTGATTTCAGGCGTTGTTCAATTCTTCGGTTTGTGTCAGAGTCTCCACCTTCCACGGTCACGGATTGCACTTCCTTTGGCGGAGAGGGCTTGCGCGCATTTCGTGCCGTGAGATATTGCTGCCACTCCGCGTCGTCTTGAATCGCGTAAGGCAACAAGGCGGCAGCATGGCTGGCCGCGCTTTGGTAGCCGAGCCGGATGAGATCCGAAACCCGATCATAGTCCGTCATGGAAAAATTTCCCGTGTCCACCGTGACAGTGGCATCGGCGAGCTTCAGCGACTGCCGCTCATTTTGCAGGATCATCACGCTCACCGCACGTGAAAGTACGCCGGTAATAGTTTCCAGTTCCTCCTTGCCGCCCAGCGGCATTTGAAGATCGATGGCTATAACTTTATCGGCATCCATTTCGCGGGCGACTTCCACGGGAATATTTTCCACCATGCCGCCATCGGCCAGCACTCGCCCGTCGATTTGCACGGGAGTAAACACGCCTGGAATCGCCATGCTGGCACGCACCGCTCTCGGCAGAGAACCGTCGTGCAGCACCACGCGATCTCCACTTTGCATATCAGTGGCGACGCAACGAAACGGGATGGGCAGATCATCGAAGCTAGCAATGCCGGATTCCGCGAAGGTGATCCGGTCGAGCAGTAGTCCGACACTCAGACCGGGATCGAACCCGTTGGGTCCCCTTAATCCGTGCTTTATTCCGAGAGCGGCTTCAACCTGGTAATCGCGGTGATCCTGCTTGCGGCGATAGGAAAGCTGGCGGTAGGTGGGCTCGGGAAGCAGGGCTTCGTTCCAATGAATGCCTTCGGCAAATTTTTGCATTTCCGCAGGCGACATGCCCGTCGCATACATGACGCCAATGATGCTGCCCATGCTGGTTCCGGCAACGCGGTCGACGGGGATGTGGTTCTCTTCCAGCCACTGGATCACGCCAATCTGAGCCAAGCCGAGCGCACCGCCCCCGCTGAGCGCAAGACCGATGCGGGGACGCTGCACTCGCGCAGATGCGGCTAGCGGCTGGCCTTGAGCATCAGTACTCGGATTTTGCGCCGATGCCAATGTGCTGAGCAGGACCAGCAAAAAGATGGTGAGCCGCGACCCACATCTGCCGGCGTAATCGAACGAAGACATTATTCATCCTCCGAAAAGGAAACGAGCGGGAACTACTCAGAAAAATTCACAGTAGCAGGTTTGATTGTGGAGTGTTTGCAGCTGACTGCTAGCTGAGGGTTCTAGTGCGAATCAGCCGGGCGAGCCTGATCCACAACTTTACGGATTGCCTCGATCACCAGATCCGGCCTGTCGATCTGAATGTAATGTCCACTATTCTTCGCGATGACGTGCGTACTTCTGGTGGAGAGTTGCGCCAACTCATTCTGCATCTGTTGCCAGCCATCGTTTGTGGGTTTCACCAGGTCTTCGGGCAAGCCCGGTTCGGGCTGATCGGGATCGTGAGAGAGGACGGCGAGAGGAAGATCGCCGAGCGAGCCGGTTGTGGCAGCTTGAGCGGCACTTTCAGAAATCGCTTTCAATTCTGCGACGCCTTCCCGCGTGCTGTGAAAATTGCACTCCGGGGCGCGAACCGCGCCGTCTTTGTCACAGAAACCTAACAGCCGTGGAACTCCGAACGGCATGGAGAATTCGAGGAACTCCTGCTCTCGCACCCAGGTTTTGTCCAGATCGTTCAAGGCCCGCAAACGCTTTTCCTGTTCAGGATGGGAAGAATCTACCAAAACCATGCCAGCAACTTCGCTCCGATAAAGGCTGGCGAACAGGCGAACGTTATATCCGCCCATGGAGTGGCCCACGAGAATGTAAGGGGGCGAAATGCCGGCATGTTGCAGAAGTGTGTGCAGTTCTTCGGCCATCACCTTACTGGCACGGGGGCGCGGGCTGGAATCGCTGTAGCCAAGGCCCGCACGGTCGTAGGAGCAGACGCGCGTGAACTGGGCAACCTGGGGCTGCACCTTATGCCAGGAAATGTAGGAGTCGCCCAGGCCCGAGTCGAGAATCACGGTCGGAGTGCCCTGCCCAGTGCAATCGATGTGCATTCGGTAGCCACCGACGTCGACAAGTCTACCCGGCATGGGATGGAATCGACGATCGCGGGCCTCGGAAATGTTCTCGTAAAGAAACCCGGCGATCGCAAGGAGGATGACGAAGGCGAGCGTAATTCGTGCCAGAATCCGGAGCCAAGGGCGAGGCTGAGCAGCAGGGAAATCAGCGTCCGACATTTTGTCTCTTCGGGCGAAAACACGGGCAAAAGTGTCCGCGCCACGCAGTATCTCTTTTCTACATGACCGCCCTACATGACTGGAGGTACGGTAATGCCCATCACTTCCAGAGTGCGAATCAGTTCCCGCCGAACCACAGCTACGGTAGCCAGCAGAAATTGCTTTCGTTTCTCATCCGGCTCGCTCAGGATGGGATATCGATGATAAAAAGTGTTAAACAGTTGCCCCAGCTGAAATGCATGCTTCGCCAGATAAGTGGGTTCGGTAGTGGAGATGCATTGGTCGATAATGTATGACGTCTTCGACGCAGCGAGCCATAGCTCCCATATTTCGTTGGCGGCTTCTCCGTTAAGAAATTGGGCTAGATCGGCAGAAGAAATGCTGTCTGAAACATTCTTACAGAAAGCGTCCACATCGATTCCCGCTTTCTTGAAGATGCTGGCGGCGCGGACCACGGCGTATTGTGCATAGGGTCCAGTTTCTCCCTCAAAGCTCAGGGCTTCTTTGAAGTCGAAGGCGATCACCGACTGCTTGGTGAATTTCAGCATGAAGTAGCGCAACGCACCGACGGCGATTTGTGTGGCGATCGACCCGCGTTCAGCGTCGCTGAGTTGTGGATGGCGGGAATCGACTTCGTTTTTCGCGGAGACGATGAGCTGGTCGAGCAGGTCATCCGCTTTGACGCCAAAACCCTTACGTCCTGAAACCTCAATGTAGGAACGCGTCTTGTCTTCTTCGCTTAGCGTGTAGCCGAGTTCGGCGGCGCAGCGCGGGGTGAGCGCGACCATCTCGTAAGAAAAATGGGTATAGTGGTCGGCCGCCTCGTTGTGGCCGAGCCCGCGCAGCGCTTCGATAACTGTGTTCTGCGCCTCGGACTGACGGGCATCGATAACGTTATAGATCTCGGCGACGTCGCCGAAGTGAGGATGATTTTTCTCGCCCTCGGTGGCAGAAATCCAGCAATCGTGCTGATTGGGATAGCGGTAGAACTTGCGGTAGCCGAAATCGCGTCCGAGCAGGCCAAACTTCCACATGTGATAGGCGATGTCTTTGCCGACGTAGCCTACGGTACCGTTGGAGCGAACGATGACCTTCTGATCGTCTTCGGAAATCGTGTCTGGTTCCTCTATGTTTTCCGTGTTTTGTGCGGTGGAAGCCGTTCCAGCGCGTCGCATCACCCAACAACCTTTGTTCTTGCCCTCGCTCTCGAACGTTAGTACGCCAGCATCTTTCAGCTTTGTGAAGGCTGCATCCCAAAAGTGCAGGTGCAGGATTTCGCTCTCGCGTGGCAGAAAATCATATTCGATGTCGAGGCGATCCATGGTTTCGAGATGGCGACGCAGGACGGCGGTCGAGATCAGTTCGGCGATGGCTGCGGTTTCGCTGGCGGGATCTTCGATGGCGTGAAGGGTTTCGCGGCGGGCTTGCAAATGCTCTTTATCCTGCTCATACCACTGCGAGACGCGGGCATAGAGATCCCAACAGTAATAGTCGAAGCGAGGTTCATGTGCCAGGGTTTCGATTTCAGCCCGCGATTTTTTCTCGATGTGCGTGAAGCCCACCACCACGTCGGCAACCTGCACGCCAGTGTTGTCGATGTAGTTCTGGACATCGACTTCCCTGTCCGCGAAGCGCAGCAACCGCACGAATGTGTCACCGAGAATGGCGTTGCGCAGGTGGCCGATATGGGCGGCCTTATTAGGATTGATGCTGGTGTGCTCGACCAGAATTTTTCCCACGGACTTGTCCGAGACCGGCTTCTGGTCTGCAGCTAATGCCGCCGCCATCCAGGCGCGATCGACTCGGACATTCAGATAGCCCGGAGCCGCAACCTGCATCTCAGCGATGCCTTCGATCGGAGCAATCTCGTTGCGGATCGCTTCGGCGATCTTCAGCGGAGCGGTGCGTAGCGGCTTGGCAAAAGGAAAGAGAGGAATGGCGAAATCGCCGAGCTCCACCTTTGGAGGCTGCTCGATGACCACTCTCGGCAGGCTTGCGCCCGGATAGCGCGACTGAAGAAAATCCAGAAGGCGCTGGGCCAGACGTTGTTCAAGATGACGATACAAGGATTCCCTCTATGATGTTTATGAAGACAGTGATTCTAGCAGAGCCTAGAACAAGCGCTGGTTTGACGGAGGATGGCGCGTTCCCTATGATGAAAAATCAGCCTTATTTCTATGCGCATAGCCTACCTTGAGTGTTTTTCCGGCATGAGCGGCGACATGTTTCTCGGCGCGCTCGTGGATGCGGGAGTTCCGCCTCAGGTGCTGGAACAAACCGTATTGGCGCTTGGCATCGGGGCTCGGCTGGAGATTTCGCGTGTCGTGCGCAGCGGGATTTCCGCCACCAAGGTGGATGTGTGGGTTGATGGAAAAAAGGATCTACCGCGTGAGGAGTACCGGAAGCAGAAGCAGCGTGGGCATGAGTGCCAGGAACATTCACACACGGAGCATGAGCATCATGACCACTCACATCCGTCCCCTGGCGAGTCTTCGCGGACCACAGTATCGGCCACACTCGAGCACCAGCATTCTCACGGACGCGGACTGACTGAGATTCGGGGGATTATTTGCGCCGCTTCGATTTCAGCGGAGGCGAAGAAAACTGCCGTCGCGATTTTCGAAGCGCTGGGACGAGCAGAGGCGAAGATTCACAATACTTCGCCGGAGAGCGTCCATTTTCACGAGGCTGGAGCGGTGGATGCGATGGTCGACATCGTCTGCGCTGCGGTGGGGGCTGAGTTGCTGGGAGTCCATGAGATCATCTGTTCACCGTTGAACGTTGGCGGCGGGACGGTGAAGTGCGCGCATGGAACATTTCCGGTACCGGCTCCGGCGACGGTGGAACTGCTGAAGGATGCGCCTGTATATTCGTCCGGCCTGCAGGCGGAACTGGTTACGCCTACAGGCGCGGCAATTGTTAAGACGCTGGCATCGCGTTTCTCGGCGTTTCCCGAGATGAAGATTGAGAGGTCAGGATATGGCGCGGGAACACGGGATTTTCCGGGGCATCCCAACGTGGTGCGTTTGACGATCGGTGAGACTGCCTCGTCGGCTTTCGCCGCAAGCGCGGAGTCCGGCACGATCAGCGTGCTGGAAGCAAACCTTGACGATCTGAATCCACAGGTCTTCGGGTATGTCATGGATCGTTTGCTCGAAGAAGGCGCGCTGGATGTATTCGGTATGCCAGTGCAGATGAAAAAAAACCGTCCGGGAATGGTATTGACTGTCCTGTGCAAGCCTGAAGATACGGCGAAGGTCACGCAGATCATTTTTGCGGAGACCACTACGCTTGGCATTCGGAGGCGCGAGGAGGCGCGGCAAACCTTGGCGCGCCGGTGGCAGAGCGTCGCCACTTCCTGGGGCGATGTGAGGATCAAGGTCGCCAGCATGCACGGAACGATTACGAATTACGCTCCGGAGTACGAGGATTGCCGCCGGATTGCGGCGGAGCATCGCGTGCCGCTAAAGAGGGTGATGGGAGAGGCGGTAGAAGCTTATCTGCGCTGGCTTAACGTCGGTTCTGAATGACAAACGTTGGGAAGGCTATTAAGGCTACAGAAGATACGAGATGAGCAAGAAGTTCTACATTACGACGCCGATTTATTACGTGAACGCCCGCCCGCACATCGGGCACGCCTACACAACGATTGCCTGCGACACGATTGCGCGGCGGCAGCGACTGTTGGGCGCGGAAACGTTTTTTCTCACCGGTACCGACGAGCACGGGCAGAAGATTGAGCGGGCGGCCGAGGCTGCGGGAAAGACTCCACAGCGATATGCCGATGAAATTTCGGCGGAGTTTCGCCAGCTCTGGAAGCGGATGGGTATCTCGAACGACGATTTCATCCGTACCACGGAAGACCGGCACAAGAAACGCGTGCAGGAGCTTTTTCGTCGCATTCGGGATAACGGCTACATCTACAAAGGCACATATACCGGGCAATACTGCGTCTCCGACGAGCTTTATGTCGATGGCGCGCAGCCGGGCGATCCCTGCCCCACTTGCGGGCGTATCACCGAGACGGTGCACGAGGAAAACTACTTCTTCAAGCTCTCGGCTTTTCAAGACAAATTGCTGGCGCTCTATGCGAATCCGGACTTCATTCGTCCGGAGGCGCGGCGCAACGAAGTAATTTCTTTTGTGCGCTCGGGGTTGCGTGATCTGTCGATCAGCCGCTCAACGTTTACCTGGGGTATTCCAGTCCCGGACGATCCCAAGCACGTGATTTACGTATGGCTGGATGCGCTGGCAAACTACCTCACCGCAATTGGCTATGGCTCGTCGCACGCCGGAGCCCAGGAAGCGTTCAAGAAATTTTGGCCCGCCGATGTGCAGATGATCGGCAAGGAAATTGTCCGCTTCCATTGCGTCTACTGGCCAGCATTCCTGATGGCGGCGGGCCTGGCTGAGCCAAAAACTATCGTCGCGCACGGATGGCTGCTGTTTGAAGAGAACAAGATGTCGAAATCGCGCGGCAACATTGTGCGCACGGAAACCATTCTCGATGTGCTGGGTGCGGATGCTTTGCGCTATTTTCTGCTGCGCGAAGTTGTTTTCGGGCAGGACGGATCGTTTTCCTTTGATGCGCTGGTGCAGCGCTATAACTCCGACCTGGCGAATGGGCTGGGCAATCTGACCAGCCGCACGCTGACCATGATCAATCGCTATTTCAAGGGTGAAGTGCCATATCCGTCGCATGGGGCGTCAAAAACCGGTGCCGATGCGGCCATCGCCGAGGCGGCCCGGAAGACGATCCGCGAGTTCGGAACGCTGTTTGATCAGTTCCAGTTTTCGCGGGCTTTGGAAGCGGCGTGGGCGCTGGTGGCCGCGGTGGATAAATACATCGTCGAAAATGAACCATGGGCGCTGGGCGAAAAGCAGGACGAAGACAGCCGCTCGCGTTTGGCCACCGTGCTCTACACGGCGGCGGAAGCCCTGCGTATTGCGACCGCGCTCGCCCATCCGGTAATCCCCGACGCGACCGCCAAGATTTGGCTGCAGTTGGGCTTGGGAGACATCAAAAAGCTTGCTCTGGGCGAACTGGACTGGGGACAACTGCCATTGGGAACGAAGCTGGGCGATATACAGCCCGTGTTTCCCCGCGCTGATAAGAGTGCGATTGAGAGGATGCAGAAGATGGAAGAGGAGCAGAAAGTAGCACCAGCGGTTGAGGCTCCAGCCGTCGCAGCCGCGCCGGCGCAGACAAATACACCAGCGGCTCCGTCGCCGGTTCCGGCGGCGAATGAAAAAATCTCGATCGATGATTTCGCGAAGATCGAGTTGCGGGTCGGCCTGGTGAAGGTCGCCGAAAGAGTGCCCAAGGCTGACAAGCTTCTGCGCCTGGAAATTGATATTGGAACCGAAGTGCGGCAGGTGCTGGCCGGAATCGCCGAGGCATATGCGCCAGAAACATTGGTTGGGCGAAAAGTCGTGATTGTGGCCAACCTGGCGCCGCGCAAGCTGCGTGGAATGGAATCGAACGGAATGATTGTGGCAGCATCGCTTGAGGGCGGGAAGCCGGTACTGGCGAGCTTTCTGGAGGATGTGCCGGTGGGGGCGAGGTTGAAGTAAGCTGCGGGCCGTTCATCGTTCGAGGAAGAAACAGTCGAACACGAGCCGAGCTTTCGCCCGGCATGGACAGCCGAGGGCGGCTGTCCCCACATACACAGATACGAATGTTTGTAGACTCTCACGCACATCTCGATGGCGAACAATTTGCCTCCGATCGCGAGCAAGTAGTTGCTCGGGCGCGAGAAGCTGGCTTGCAGGCCATGGTCGCCATCGGCAACGGCGATGGTCCCGCGCAGGTAGATTGTGGAATTAAGCTGGCCGAACGATACGATTTCATGTATGCGACGCTCGGGATTCATCCGCACGAAGCCCGGCTCGCGGACGAGGCCGCGTACCAGAATATGGAGCGCCTGGCGCGGCATCCCAAGGTGATCGCCTGGGGAGAGATCGGTCTTGATTACTATTACGATCATTCACCGCGAGAGGTGCAAAAGGAAGTTTTCCGGCGGCAAATGGAGCTGGCAGCGGCTGCGAAACTTCCTATCGTGATTCACTGTCGTCCATCGGAGGGCAGCGACAACGCCTGGGAAGACTGTTTCGAACTGCTGCGCGAGCATTGGTCGAAGCAGAGTTTGGGTGGAATTCTGCATTGTTTCACAGGAAACTGGCCTCAAGCCAAAAGCGCGCTCGATATGGGCTTCATGATTTCGTTCGCGGGCAACCTGACTTTTCCCAAGGCGCAGCAGATTCGCGATGCGGCCCTGGAAGTGACTCTTGACCGCATTTTGATTGAGACGGACTCGCCGTACCTGGCTCCTGTGCCGCATCGCGGTAAGCGCAACGAGCCCGCATTCGTGAAAGAAACGGCGCGAAAGCTGGGCGAGTTGCGGGGATTGACGGCGGAAGAAGTCGGGCAACAAACCACCCGGAATTTCTACAATTTTTTCAAATTGGCTGAAACCGCTGAAAGCAAAGTTTCGGCGCCGTGACCCTCCTCCGGGAGTCTTTCTTCTGATAGTCTCAAGATTAAGATTCCATCATTTCAGAAAGAATTGAAATCCGATGCCTGATAACAGTTTTGACATCGTGAGCAAGATTGACCTGCAAGAGGTTTCGAATGCCATCCAGCAGGCTTTGAAGGAGATCCACACCCGCTTCGATTTGAAGGATTCGAAATCTAATATTGAACTGGAGAAGGACGCCATCGTTCTGCACTCCGCCGATGAGTACAAGTTGAAGGCGGTGAACGACATCTTGCAGCAGAAACTGGTAAAGCGCGGTGTTTCGCTGAAGGGATTAACCTACGGCGCGGTCGAACCAGCCGCGGGCGGAACCGCCAAGCGCAAGGTCACGATGCAGCAAGGCATCGTGATTGAAAAGGCGCGAGAGATCGTAAAGTTGGTAAAGGACTCGAAGAAAAAAGCGCAGGCTTCGATCCAGGGAGATCTGGTGCGGGTGAGCAGCAAGGACCGCGACACCTTGCAGGAAGTGATTGCCATGCTGCGCCAGCACGATTTTGGAATCGACTTGCAGTTTACGAATTACCGGACGAACTAAGTACAAAACTTCGACGCAGAGGACACTAAGAACTGCTGCGGAGGACGAAGAGAGCATTACGAGGGCCCCACTCATTGAGCGCACCGCCTCTCATTAACGGAAAGGAAGTCTTCGACCTGCTGCACGAGGATCTTGCGGCGCTGGAGGGCGAGTTCGGGGAGGATACCGTCTCGGGCGTACAGGCGATTACCGAGATTGGCGAGTACCTGCGGAATGGCGGTGGCAAGCGGATTCGCCCGATTTTACTTTTTCTTTCGGCCAAGCTATTTCATTACGAGGGACGCGGCGCCGTGCGCTTGGGCGCGGTGGTCGAGATCATTCACACCGCTACTCTGGTGCACGACGACATTATTGATGAAGCCAAGACACGCCGTGGCCGGCCTGCCGCCAATACCCAGTGGGGCAATTCGAAGTGCGTGCTGGCGGGCGACTGGCTCTATATGCAGGCGTTCAAAGTGGCCGTGCAGGAGCGCAATTTTCGCATTCTCGACACGCTGATCGAACTGACGCAGCAGATGGTGGAAGGCGAACTGCTGCAAATGGAAAAACTCGGGAAGCTGATCACCCTGGATGAGCATTTCGATTTGATCTATCGTAAGACCGCTTGCCTGTTTTCTGTTTGCATGCGGTTGGGAGCGATCCTGGGTGGAGCAACCGCCGCGCAAGAAGAGGCTTTGGGTCAGTACGGCCACGACCTTGGCATGGCCTTTCAGATAGTCGATGATGTTCTCGACCTGACGGCATCCGAAGATGTGCTGGGTAAACCGGTGGCTAGCGACCTGCGCGAGGGCAAGGTCACAATGGCGGTGATCCACGCGTTGGAGCGCTGCTCGCCGGAGGAACGCGCCAAGATCGAGAAGATCTTGCGCGACCGTGCTTTCAATGGTGTGACTCACGCACAGATTATGGAAATTTTGCGGCGCTATGGCTCGCTCGAAGCTGCAACCGCACGCGCTTCGCGCTATGCCGAGTCCGCTCGTAAAGCGATTTGCACTTTCCCGGATTCCGAGATTAAGCGGGCGCTTCTGTGGGCTCCCGAATTTGTCGTGGCCCGGGAAAAATAGTCCCGGCCACTGAGAAGCCCTCATGCTCCATTTCTGAAGTTTCCCGCATCATATTTCCGTTGCGGTGGGCAACCTCTTTCATCCTCCCAGCGACAAATAGTCAGGATATTCACAGGGCGCACCAATCCGTTCGTCACCTCAAAACGTAATCAGTACGACCGTGGTAGGAATCTGGCCAGGTAATCCAAAACAAAACTAAGGAGATATCCCATGAAAAACTTGCTGGTTTGTTTGCTGGCTGTGGCTTTCGCGATGAGCTTGAATGTTTTCGCGCAACAAGACAATAGCATGTCGCAATCTCAGTCCGATCAATCCGCCGCCAAGGCGCCACTCATGACGCTGAAGGGTACGGTGAAGGCGGAGGGCGACAAGTACGTTTTCGTCAACGATAAAGATGGCAAGAGCTGGGATGTGATGAACCCGGAAGAGCTCAAGGGACACGAAGGCCATCACGTTCAGCTTAGCGCTCACGTCTATGCTGACAAGGACCAGATCCATGTGATGAGCGTGAAGATGCTGAAGGGTGGATCTATGAATAACGATTCCATGAGCAAGTGACTTTCCTGCTTCGCAGCCGTGCGGGGCGGCGCGATCCGCCCCGTATCTCTTGTCAGTTCCCAGCTTTTGCTCGCGGGGTTCCCAAGCCCTCTCTTTCTCGGACCACGTTCGCCGACTTGATTTCCGTCACACAAATCTGTGACCGGAGCCACAGAAGTTTTTCCACAGGTGAGCCCATAATTCCGGCAGTTGGTGGGGGTGTCCGATAAAGCGGAAGGCTAATGAGACGCATTGACATGCGATGGATCGCCAAAGAGCATCCACCTGATCTCTCCCGGCGCTTGTGAAAGGCAAGTCGCTCGGTACCTCACCCGCAGCGGATACGCCGCCAACGAAAAGGCGGCGGCTTCAGTCGAAGCTTTGCGAAAAAAGGCGCCTTGGTTGCTAATCGACGCGCCGACCCGTATAGGGCCGAGAAACTCCGAGTGAAAGCCGCTGCCAGTTTACTCACCCTGCACGGGGAGAATCCTCCGGGATATATAACCTCCCTGTAACAAAGCCGGGCCTTGTCCTTCGGACGAAGCACCGGCTTTGTTTATACTGAACCTTTCCTGCTTTTTCCTTATCCAACACCATCTATGAACCTGTTTTTGGCAATGGCGCATCATGGATACGCCTTGATCTTCGGACTATTGCTGGCAGAAGCGATGGGCCTTCCCTTCCCGGCTGCCATCGCTCTTGTAGCCGCGGGAGCAGCGGTAGCGGCCCATGCCCTGTGGGGCCCATACGTTCTTTCAGCGGCGCTCGTAGCGCTGCTGCTGGGGGATTCGGCGCAATTCTGGCTTGGCCGGTACATGGGGTGGGCCTTGCTGGGATTTCTATGCCGCGTGTCGATCAATCCGGAAACCTGCATCCTGCGATCGGCGGAATCGTTTTACAAGCGCGGCAAAATCACGCTGGTGGTCGCGAAGTTTATCCCCGGCGTGAACACCATGGCTGCGCCGCTGGCCGGCAGCATGAAGATGCGCTTCTCGCAGTTCCTGCGCCTCGATCTGGTGGGCGCTCTGCTCTATTCCCTGACGTATCTTATGGTCGGATATCTTTCTCGTGATTTTCTGGCAGCAATTTTGCGTGGCTTTCACGCGGTCGGACGCACCATGGAAGCGGTGATTATCGCCTCCTTGGTGGTCTATGGGATTTACCGCGTGGTGCAATACCGCAAGAACAAGACCTACAGCGTCGTGCCGCGCGTACAGGTGGAAGAGTTGGCCAGGCGGCTGGCGTCGGAGGATGCCAGCCGGGTGCAGATTGTCGATGTTCGGAGCCACGGCTACTACGACTCGGGTGCGGCGCGAATCAGAAACTCCATCCGCATTGAGCCTAACAATCTCGAGGAAGAAATCAAGCACCTTCCCAAAGACAAGGACATTTATCTCTACTGTACTTGAGCGCGCGAAGCGACCAGCGCCCGGGTGGCGCACCTCCTGCGGGAAAAAGGATTCAACACGTTTGTAATCGTTGGCGGACTGGCGGCTTGGCGCAAGGCCGGGGAGCCAGTGGAGATAGTTCCCGAAAACGATCTGGTGAAACTACCCACGTTTAATTAACTGGCGCGGCTGAGGCTACTTGGCGACCGAACCGCCTCGATCGTGCGATGGCACGACCGACAAGAACGGCCAAGACGGAATTGCAGGCTGAGTTGCGCGTCCGTCATGGGCGTTCTTTGGTCGACCAACGTAGAGCGCCTCTACGACACTGCTATCCGACCTTATTTATCTTTATCCAGCCTTATTGCGCAGGCGCCACCGATTTCACCGCAATCGTATCGCCGTGGGGAGTCCCCGTAACTTTGGCCTGCTGCCAAGCCAACTTGTCGAGTTCATCCTTCGCCGCCTGACTTGAGGTGTCGAGAATGTAGACCTTGTCACCGACGACCAAAGCATACTTGGCGCCTTTGTTCACACACGCGCGAACACAGGTTGCGGGGTCGATCCCCTCCTGATGCTTGGCACCGCACATGGCGTCGCTGACCTTCCCAGTAAACGTCTGGGTGCTCGCCGCTGTCGCGGGTAGGACAGCCAATCCGGCGGACAATACGATCGCCGCCATCGAAACTTGCAACATTCGCAAACCGGACATAAATCCTCCTTGTCATGAGTGTTGCTCACGCTGCTATTTGGATGCCACCGCGTAGAAAACCTATACTGGATTTTATGGCTCCTAACGAGGAAATCGAGATCAAGTTTCGGGTCGTGGACTTACAGGGGCTCGCCCGCAAGCTACGCGCTGCGGGATTTCGAGTGGTGACCAGGCGGACACTTGAGATGAACACCTTGTACGACCTTCCCGGCGAAGTGTTGAGGGCTCGGCGGGAATTGCTGCGGTTGCGCCACTACGGCTCCGAGTGGACGCTGACGCATAAAGCCGGAAAGAAGACTGGACGCCACAGCAGTCGCGAGGAATTAGAAACTTCCGTCGGCGACGGAAAGCAGATGGAACTGATCCTGAGGGCTCTGGGATATGCGCCATCCTTCCGCTATGAAAAGTTTCGCGCCGAGTGGACGGATAGTAAAGGCCAGGTCGTCGTGGATGAAACGCCCATCGGCGATTTCTGTGAAATCGAGGGCGCTCCGCGATGGATCGATGCGACCGCAAAAAAACTGGGAGTGAGCAAAGGACATTACATTACGAAGAACTACGCCGGCCTATTTCTGGATTGGAAAGCTCGAACAAGAAGCAGCGCCGCGGAGATGACGTTTAAAGCGGTGCATCGATCGAGCAGGCCGAAGCGGTCAGGCACAGAGCCCGACTAAGCCCCGTGGCACTTCTTGAATTTCTTGCCGGAGCCACACGGGCAAGGATCGTTGCGCCCCACTTTTTCCTGGCCGCGAACAACTTGCTGCACGGGCTGCACGTCGCCAGAACCAGCCATGCGCGCCTGTTCCAGTTCGCGACGCTTGCGGCGCATGAAAGCCTCTTCCAGATCGTCGGCGGAAGTCGCTACCAACCGCGGCGGATGATGTCCGTTGCCACCGCCCTGTTGAGCCGGAACTCCGGGCTCTGAACCTTGTCCTGCGAGTTCCCCTCCCTGCGGGGCAGCCGCGACCGTATCCGGCGGTCGTTCGATAATCTGCATGAGATAGAGATAGCGCGCCGTGTCTTCCTGGAAGCGTTGCAGCATGGCCTCAAACATCTCAAACGATTCCTTTTTGTACTCGACCAGCGGATCATGCTGTCCATAGCCACGCAGGCCAATGCCCTCCTTCAGGTGATCCATGCTGAGAAGGTGATCTTTCCACTGCGAGTCGAGCACGCTGAGCATGATCATGCGCTCGTGATGACGCATGGCGTCGGCGCCGATCAGCTTTTCTTTCGCGTCGTATCGCTCTTTCAGCTTCTCGAAAATGGCATCGCCGAGTTCCTGCCGATTCAAGGTCTCTGGCTTCACGCCCTCCGCAATGAAATCCACACCGAAACGTGTGAAGACTGCATCTTTGAGACCCTTGATGTTCCAATCATCGGCGTGGCCCTTGGGCGGACAGTACTCCTCCATCAGATCGCCAAGAATCGCAGAAACATAATCTTCCAGGATCAGATCCTTCTGATCCATGCCCTCCAGCAGGCGGCGGCGCAGTCCGTAGACCGCCTCCCGCTGTTTGTTCATCACGTCGTCGTATTCGAGAAGATGTTTGCGGGACTCAAAATGCTGACCTTCAACCGCCTTCTGCGCCGTTTCGATCCGCCGGCTGATGAGCTTCGATTCAATCGGGACGCCTTCTTCCATGCCCAGGCGCTCAAGCAGCTTCGACACCCACTCCTTGGCGAAGATGCGCATCAGGTCATCTTCGAGCGCGAGGTAGAAGCGTGAAGAGCCGGGATCGCCCTGACGGCCGGCGCGTCCACGAAGCTGGTTATCAATGCGGCGCGACTCGTGGCGTTCGGTACCGAGAATGTGCAGACCGCCGACGGCGGTAACTTCGTCGTGCTCTTTGTCGGTCTGTTCCTTGTAGCGACTGAAAACCTCGGTCCATTTGTCAGTCGGAACCGTGTACTCATTTCCGTTGTAGTAAAAGATGGAAGTCGTGCCATCTTCCTGCGGACCCTCGATCTTCCCCTGAGCCACGCGCAATTGCTGCGCGATTCCCTTCTTCACCAGTTCCTGCTTGGCCATGAATTCGGGATTGCCGCCGAGCAAAATATCCGTGCCGCGGCCGGCCATATTCGTGGCGATGGTGACCATGCCTTTGCGTCCGGCTTGCGCCACAAATTCAGCCTCGCGCTCGTGGAACTTGGCATTCAGGACGACGTGCTGCTTCAGACCTTTCTTCTTCAGCAACTCGGAAAGGCGCTCAGACTTTTCAATGGAAGTTGTGCCGACGAGAACCGGCTGGCCTTTTTCGTGTAGCTTTTGAATCTCATCGGCTACCGCGAAATATTTTTCTTTCTCGGTGCGGAAAACGACGTCAGGATTTTCCAACCGCAGCATCTGCTTGTTGGTCGGGATCACGATGACGTCCAATTTGTAAATATTGTCGAACTCGGTGGCTTCGGTTTCCGCCGTGCCCGTCATCCCCGAGAGCTTTTTGAACATGCGAAAGTAATTCTGAAACGTAATCGTGGCGAGCGTCTGATTCTCGCGCTCAATCTTCACGCCTTCTTTCGCCTCAATCGCCTGATGCAAGCCATCGGACCAGCGCCGGCCGGGCATCATGCGTCCGGTAAATTCGTCAACGATGATGACTTCGCCCTCTTTAATCACATACTCCACATCGCGGCGGTACAGCGCGTGCGCCTTGATCGCAGTCTCCACGTGATGCTTGAGCGGCCAGTTTTCCGGATCGGCTATGTTTCCAATGCCGAGAAGACCCTCGACCTTTTCCCAGCCTTCGTCGGTGACGGTAATGTTGCGGTGCTTCTCATCGACCACAAAGTCGCCCGTAAGCTGTGCGGGTTCGCCGGGAGGACCCTCGATTTCCTCGCCCTTTTCAAGTTTCGGGATGATGCGGTTGACGCGGTAATACTTATCAGTCGACTCTTCGCTGGCTCCCGAAATGATGAGCGGGGTTCGAGCTTCATCGATCAGGATGGAATCCACTTCATCGACGATGGCAAAATTGTGGCCACGCTGCACGCAATCTTTCAGATCGAACTTCATGTTGTCGCGCAGGTAGTCGAAACCAAACTCGTTGTTCGTGCCGTAAGTCACATCGGCGGCATAAGCAGCGCGGCGCTGTTCGTCATCAAGATCGTGGACGATCACGCCCACGGTCAGGCCGAGAAAACGATAAAGCTTGCCCATCCACTCCGAGTCGCGTTTGGCCAGGTAGTCGTTGACCGTCACGACGTGCACGCCGCGTCCGCTCAGGGCATTGAGATAGACGGGCAGAGTCGCGACGAGAGTTTTGCCTTCGCCGGTCTTCATCTCCGAAATCATGCCCTTGTGCTGCACCATGCCGCCAATCAGCTGCACGTCGAAGTGACGCATGTTGAGCACGCGACGACCCGCCTCGCGCACCACGGCAAACGCTTCGACCAGGATTTCATCCAGGACTTCCTGCAGCGCTTCGTACTGCTCTTTCTCGAATTGTTTCGCCTGGTCGACGTCAACATCGGAGTCGGCTTCCGACTCCACTTCCGCGGTGGGGACGTTAGCGACGCGGCTCAGCCGCTCCTGAATGCGCTGCCGGAACTCATCTGTTTTAGCGCGGAGCTGGTCGTCGGTGAGCTGGCGCATCTGCGGTTCGAGGGCGCTGATGGCCGCCACCCGGGGCATCATGCTCTTGATGACCCGTTCATTCTTGGTCCCAAAGACCTTGCCAATGAGAGTGTTTATCAAACTGTGAAATCCTTCAGAGGGCGGGAACTGCCCCAGCGTATCTCTTTTAGCCTAGCATATTTAGATGCAGCCGACAGGAGCTAGGAACATGCCGAGGAACTGATTCGTCTAAAGGAACTTCCAGCGCCTTCAGCGATCTGGGCGCACTCTGCGGTGAAAGAAATTTTCGTGTATATTCCCCTCGACGCATGCCCACTTTCTACGACCGCTTTCTCGAATGTGAGGAGCGCTGGCCGAATAACGTCGCCCTCGAACTCCAACGCAATGATCAGATTGAGAGTTGCACCTACGCCGACCTGCGCCGCATGGCCGAATCTGTCGGCCGTTGGATCGGCGAAAATAAATTCGCGCGTGGCTCGCGTTTGGCTATCGTGGCCGATAACCATCCGCGATGGGTGGCCGCATATTTAGGCATCATTGCCTCAGGCTGCACCGTCGTCCCTCTGGATACCGCGCTGCACGCTGATCAACTTGCGAAGCTGCTGAAAGATAGCGGCAGTTCCGTTTTTTTCTGCGACGCCCGGCATGCTGCGATTGCGCGAGAAGCAGTTGAAGACCTCAAGATCGGGCTCGTGCTCATGGACCCGGAGCGCACGGCCAAATACTCCACAGAAGAACAATGGCTAGGAAATCTACCCGCAATCTTCGGAGGTGGTCCGGGAAACTTCCAGCCCGCGCCCTCGAAGGCGGATGATGTCGCCTGCCTGCTTTACACGTCCGGAACTACTGCCGATCCGAAAGGCGTGATGCTCACGCACGCCAATATGTTGGGCGAAGTGGAGGCGGTATTCAACTGGGTGGAACTCAGCCCCAGCGATGCGCTGTTGGGCGTGCTGCCTATGTTTCATGTGCTGGCCCAGATGGCGAACCTGATGATTCCGTTGGTCAAGGGCGCGCGTGTTGTTTATCTCGAAACGCTAAACACTACAGAGTTGTTGCGTGCCCTGCGCGAGCGCGACATCACAGCCTTCGCCGTAGTGCCTCAGTTTTTCTACCTCATTCACCAGCGCATCTTTGAAGAGATCGAGAAGCGAGGAGTACTGACGCAGAAGATATTCAAAATCCTGGTCGCCTTGAATCGGAATCTGCGAAGGTTCGGCGTCAACGCTGGACCGGTTTTATTTGCCAAGGTTCACCAGACCTTGGGCACGAAGATGCGCTATCTGGTTACCGGAGGGTCCCGCTTCGACCCAGTGATTGCTAAGGATTTCTACGATCTTGGCATCGACGTCCTGCAAGCCTACGGATTGACGGAAACCACTGCGGCCGTCTTCGCGAATTCTCCGGGCAAGAACGTGATTGGTTCGGTGGGCAAGGCACTAAAAGGCGTAGAGGCAAAGATCATCGACACGCAACCGCAGGAAGATGGTGGTCCCGCGACGGGCGAAGTGGCGTTGCGCGGCGCCGCAGTGATGAAGGGCTACTGGAATCGTCCGGATGCCACCGCTGCGGTGATGCGCGATGGCTGGTTCTATACGGGCGATCTCGGCTACTTCGACGCCGACCGTAATTTGTTTCTAACGGGCCGTAAGAAAGAGGTGATCGTTCTCAGTAACGGGAAGAATATTTATCCGGAAGAAGTTGAGGCTCATTACCTTAAGTCGCCATTTATCAAAGAGCTCGCGGTGATGGGTCTCGAAGGCAAGCCCGGGGAGACCGGTGACCGGCTGCACGCGGTGATCGTGCCGAATTTTGACGTGCTGCGCCAGAAAAAAATTGTGAATGCGAAGGAAGTCATCCGCTTCGATATCGAAGGCCTGTCGCAGCAGATCGCATCCACCAAGCGCATCGGCAGTTATGAAATCTGGCAAGAGGACTTGCCGCGCACCACCACGCGCAAGATCAAGCGCTTCGAAGTAGAAAAGCGCGCCAAAGCGAATCAATCGCGGAAAGCTGCGGATGATTCGGAATTGCCTGCCGAGCCGCCACTCACACCTGACGAGTCAGCTTGGCTCGAACAGCCTGGTGTGCAGCGCGCTCTTCAGGTTGTGCACGAAACAGCGGCTACGGCCCCGGCGAATCTTCGACCTTCTCATAATTTGGAGCTCGACCTGGGGCTCGACTCCATGCAACGAGTCGAGTTGCTCAGCCACCTTGAAGAACAGCTGGGAGGAAGTGTCGAAGAATCGCAGCTTTCCGGAATTTATACCGTCCGCGATTTGGTTGACGCGGTTCTGCAAAGCGCGGCCAGCGGCTCGGGCACGCACGGAACGCGACCTGCGTTCGCCGGGTGGAAAGCGATTCTGGCGGAGCCGCCAGATCCGTCCGATGTGATCCAACTGGCGCGGCCCCAGCCGATCAGCGCGACATTTTGGTACTTGTTTTCCCGGCTGATCCAGATGATCGCCCTCGACCGGTTTCAGCTGCGGGTGCGTGGAATTGAGAAGCTTCCGAAGAGTGGGACATACATTATCTCTTCCAACCACCAGAGCTATCTCGATCCCCTGATTCTGGCGAGCGTTCTTCCGCCATCTGTCTTTGAAAAAGTCTTTGCCGTGGGAACGAGCGAAATATTCGGGACCGGGTTCATGTTACGGCTGGCACGTTCGCTGCGCGTCGTGGTCGTCGATCCCGATGCAAATCTGATTCCCGCTATGCGTGCCGGCGCCTTCGGACTGCGGCAGGGACGCCCGTTGATTCTTTATCCCGAAGGCGAGCGCTCGATTGATGGCACACCGAGAATCTTTAAGAAAGGCGCGGCAATATTGTCGATTCATATGCAGGTGCCAATCGTCCCCGTCGCGATTGAAGGATTCTACAAAGCTTGGCCGAGAAATAAATCGTTCCAGGGATTTACGCCGCTGAAGATGGCGTTTGGCGACCCGATCATTCCTCCGCTTGAGAGTGAGGCGTCAGAAGCAGCGTATGAGAAGCTGACTGCAGACTTGAAAGGGCGCGTGGTTGAGATGTGGAAGCGTCTGCAAAAAGAGGACGTCCAGGCGCACTGACGCCTACTTTGCTCGTGGATGCGTCTGGTCGTACACCTGCAGCACATGCTTCATCGATAACTGTGTGTAGCGCTGCGTAGTCGCCAGCCGTTCGTGGCCGAGCAACTCTTGAATGGCGCGGAGATCAGCGCCTTCTTCCAGCATGTGCGTGCCGAAGGCGTGCCGCAGCGTGTGCGGGTGCACGTCCGGCGAAAGCCCCTTGGCGACGGCAATCTTCTTGATGATGCGGCCTACGCTGCGCGTCGTGAGTCGCCCGCCACGGCGGTTGACCAGCAGTGCATTGGAGGGCCTGCGGCCCAGACTGAGGAGCTTTTGCCGCTCCGGCAGATACGCGGCCAGCGCGCTCTTCACCGAATCGCCAAAGGGAACATATCGCTCCTTCTTTCCTTTGCCGCGGATCAGAATAGCCTCCGCGCTCAACCGAATGTCATCAAGATTGATTCCGGTCAATTCCGAATTTCGAATGCCACAGCCGTAAAGCAATTCCAGCATGAGCCGGTCGCGCTCGGGGAAGCCCGCTACCTCCGGCATTTCGCCATCAATCACCGAATTCATTTCTTCAATCGTGGGTACGCGCGGAAGTTTCTTGGGAAGCTTCGGCGTGGCAACCAGCTTCGCCGGATTCTGTTCAACGACGCCTTCGCGCGCCAGCCACCGATAAAGAGAACGAACTGCTGCCAGGGCGCGAGCAACGGAAGGCTTGCTCAGACCCTTCTCGTAAAGCTGCGAGAGAAATCCACGGACCGCAATGTGATCGATCTGCTTCCATCCGCGCAAACCAGCATAGGCCGAGAAAAGCAGCAGATCCTGGCTATATGCCTTGATCGTGTGCGGCGAAGCGTTACGCTCCCGCAAGTGCCGAATAAAATCAGCAACCGCCTTCGCCACTATTGTTTGCGCAAGCCGAGAGCTTTGTCGGCGGCTCCGTGACTCCGTGGTGGATCTCATCTTGCTTTCGCCCTCGGGTGATGCTTCTGGTACACGGTTCTTAGCCGATCCAGCGCCAGATGCGTGTAAACCTGTGTGGTTGAAATATCCGCGTGACCGAGGATTGTCTGCACCGTGCGCAGGTCGGCGCCATTCTCCACCATGTGGGTGGCACAAGAATGGCGCAGCATGTGCGGAGAGGCCGCACGGCCCGAGTCAGCCGAAGCAGCTCGCACCATCTGCCAGACGCGCTGGCGCGTCAGTGGTCGGCCTCCGCGCGCAATAAAGAGCAGAGGCGAATTGTTGAGTGACGTGGACGGCCCTGCCCTTTGTTTCCCTGCCACCAACACCGGACGCGCCTTCGTCAGATATTCAGCCAGCGCATCTTGCGCTGAACGCCCCAACGGAACCACGCGTTCCTTGTCGCCCTTACCGCGCACCAGCATATATCCGGCTTCCAGCTTCAGGTCTTCGAGCTTGGCGTTGGTCATTTCCGTAACTCGCAGCGCCCCCGCATAAAAAACTTCCAGCATGGCGCGATCGCGGACGGCAAGCGCAGCCGCATACTCAGGGTTGCGCGCCTTGTCTTGATGGTTCATCGGGGCAGCTAGTGTCGCTTCCATCTCATCGCGAGCCAGCGCCTTGGGTAAAACCTTCCACTGCCGTGGCGATTCAATATCCAGCGTGGGATCGTAGTCGATTTTCTTGTCGAGCAGCAGGTATCGGTAGAGGTGGCGCAGCGCCGAAAGTTTTCGGCCCACGCTCCGTCCGTCGACTTGATGAGAAAAAAGCTGTTGCAGGAATTCACGCACATCCGAGCGTCTAGCGGTTAACAACAGCCGCCTACGTTTTTCCAGGAACTCAGAAAACTGCCAAATATCGGTGGTGTAGGCACTGATGGAGAGCGGCGCTAATCCCTTCTCGATTCTCAGGTAATCGAGAAAGCTGGAGACTACGCGCGAGTTGGCTTCTGAAGCCATGCTGAAGGGAGAATCGAGTATGCGCGTTATCGGACGCTAGCGGAAGTAATCATGAGGATGCCCAAGCGCAGTGGCTAGACACATTGCCTGCTATCTCTCCCCCGCACCGCGCAGCAAGTCGACCGCATACAGCGCGCCCTCCGGCGTCTCCTCATGCTTGAAGTAGGCGAAGACATCGCGACCAGCGGCCATATGTTCTGCAATCCGGCTGACCATACCCTGTCGCTCCTCCGCCGTGTAACTCGGCTTGCGAAATCGGTAGTAGACGAGCGGAGCTGTGGCCACATCCGGCGTCGTCCGCTCTTCAGTCTCCGCCACGCACAGCGCAACACCGCGCGATTTCAGCACATCCCAGGTAGAGTCGGCAAACCACGACTCGTGGCGAAATTCAAATGCCGCTGGCAGCGTACGTGGCAGTAGTGCGAGGAAATCTTTGAGCAATACGAGATCGATTTTGAGATTGGGCGGCAATTGAAAGAGCACCGGGCCTAGCTTCCCGGCGCTAGCCAGCGGCTCAATCGTGGCCAGGAATCGCGGTAGGAACTCCTCGGTTCCCTTCAAGCGCTTGATATGCGTGATCACTTGATGCGCTTTCACCCCGAAACGAAAGTGCTCGGGAGTTTCCTGAATCCAGTTCTGGATCGTCGTTTCCTTCACCAACTGCCGAAAAGTGAAGTTGACCTCAACCGTGTTGAGTTGGGTCGCGTAGTGGCTGAGAAACTTTTTCTGTGCGAGTTTGGCGGGGTAGAAGTCAGGCTTCCAACTGGGATAGGCCCATCCAGAAGTTCCAACAAAAAGTTGCGGCATGACGGAGTCTCGAGGGAAATTTCGCAGCGAACGGGATTATACCTTGCGTCGCGACTTGCGCGATGCTTGCGGCTTCACGGCCTTTCGCGCAGCGATCGTGATCGGTTCCTCCATCTTCTCTGCAACTGGAACCGAAGCGGCAGCCGCCTTGAGGTCCGGCAAGCGCTGCTTCAATTCGTTTAGAGGAGCAAACAAATCGCCCATCTTCTCGACCCGTGCGACCGCCTGCCGCGCTTCGAATACCAGCAGGTTTGCGTCCTTCTTCTTCAGAGCGCGCTCCACTTCCTCCCACGTCACTGGTGTCGAAACCGTGGGATGCTCGCGGGCACGCAGCGAATAAACAGCCACCGTAGTTTTGTGTTCGTCGTTCTGACTCCAATCGACAAATACCTTCCCGGTTCGAACCTGCTTCTTCATATCGGAGACGACCATCTCGGGATGATCATGCTCGAGCAACTGCGCCAGCGCGTGGGCAAAGGTCTTGGTCAATTCGTATTTGGTGGGAGTGTTCAGCGGCACGTATATCTGCAGCCCTTTGGAACCCGAGGTCTTCGGAAAACTCTGCAATTCAAAATGCTCGAAGATCTCCCGTAGCCACAATCCGACCTGGCAGCATTGCACAATATTGGCGGGCGGTCCGGGATCAAGATCGAACACCATCATCGTGGGGCAAGTAATATCTTTCGCCAGAGCGAGCGACGGGTGCAGTTCGATTGCGGCCAAATTCGCCAGCCAAACCAGCGTCGGCAAATCGTTGGCCAAAATGTAGTGAACGGTGCGATGATTCCCTTCGCTCCAGACCGGAACGGTCTTCACCCAGTCCGGCCGGTGCTGGGGCGCGTTCTTCTCATAGAAAAATTCTTCGTCCACGCCGTTGGGATAGCGCTTGCGCGTGAGGGCACGCCCCGCCAAATGAGGCAACATCGCTGGCGCGATGCGGACGTAGTAGTCGATCACCTGCTGCTTGGTAAACCCCGTGGCGGGATACAAAACCTTTTCCAGATTCGACAACTTGAGCTGTTTGCCTTGAACCTCAATGCTCGAATCCATTGTGCGCTCCAGCAGGCATTGTGCCTTAAACCACGATCTGCGCCAAATACAGGCGTCGCCCTATAGCATCGTTAAATGAACGTTACTCACCTGTTTGACAACGTCCCAGCCCGCCACGTAATTTCAAAGTTCCGCACGAAGTAATCTGCCGCAGATTCGTCCCGGTAGGTTCGCCCGTAGGAGGTCCGATGAAACACCGAACATTCGCGTTATTTGCATTCCTTCTGTTTCTTACTACGCTCACCGCGGCCCAGGATGTGGCGTCTTTCGAAAAGCGCATCACAGTGAAGAAACTCGACAATGGCCTGACCCTTGTCGTCTGCGAGCGACCGGAGGCTCCGGTTTTCTCCTTCTTCACATTGGTGGACGCAGGTTCCGCGCAGGATCCCATGCGCCAGACCGGTCTGGCCCATATGTTCGAGCACATGGCCTTCAAAGGCACCGACAAGATTGGCACTACCGACTACGCCGCCGAGAAGCCTGCGCTGCAGAAGGTCGAGACCGCTTACGCCGCCTACATCGCCGAACGCGACAAGACCGTCGGCCGCGACGAAACCAAGCTGAAGGAACTGGAAAAAGCCTGGAAAGATGCCATCGCAGCAGCCGACAAATATGTCGTGCCCAACCAGTTTGGCAAGATCGTCGAGCAGAACGGCGGGAAGGACCTCAACGCATTCACCGATTACGACGAAACCGGCTACCACTATTCGCTTCCTTCGAATCGTCTGGAACTGTGGGCCTACCTCGAATCAGAGCGCTTCCTTCACCCGGTGCTGCGTGAGTTTTACAAAGAGCGCAATGTGGTGATCGAGGAACGCCGCCTGCGCACGGACAGCAATCCGATCGGCCGACTTCTCGAACAGTTCAACGCTGCCGCATTCGAGGCTCACCCGTATCATCGCCCGACCGTGGGCTGGATGTCCGATTTGAATTCCTTCTCGGCCACCGACGCGAAGAAGTTTTTCGACGAATACTACGTCCCCGCGAACATGGTGGTCGCGGTTGCCGGCGATGTAAAAGCTGAACAAGTGATGCCGATTCTGGAGAAATATTTCAGCCGCCTTCCCCCCAGCCACAAGCCCGATGAGACCACCACTACCGAGCCTCCGCAGAACTCTGAGCGCAGAGTGGAACTGATGGAACAAACCCAGCCACTTTACCTCGAGGGTTATCACCGGCCCGATTACAGAACCAAGGACGACGCGGTGTTCGACGCCATCACCGATCTGATGTCGGAAGGCCGGACGTCGCGCCTCTATCGTGCGCTGGTGCGCGATAAGAAGATCGCCTCGTTTTCCGCAGGATTCAGCGGGCTGCCCGGAATCAAGTATCCGCACCTCTTTGCCTTCTATGCTTTTCCCCTGCCCGGCCACACCACGCAGGAAGTGGCGGATGCGATTCATGCGGAGATCGAACGCTTGAAAAAAGAAGACATCAGCGACGACGAATTGAAGATGATCAAAACTCGTACCAAGGCAAACCTCATTCGCAGCCTGGGTGACAATGAAGGGCTCGCAAATCAGTTGGCAACCTACCAGACTCGCTATGGCGACTGGCGCGAATTATTTCGTTCCGTAGATCGCATCGACAAAGTTACCAAGGCCGATATACGGCGTGTAGCCAACGAAACTTTCAACGACACCAATCGCACCGTGGGCGTGATCGAAACTTCTGCCGGCCCCAAACATGCCGCTGGACCGGGCTCTGGCAACCAAAGCTCAGTCAACCAAGTTTCGTCGGATCAGGGAGGTGCGCAATGAAAAGCCAGCGCAACGTCATGTGCCTGATTCTGGTTGTCGTCGGCACTCTGCTTGTGTCAACTCCTCGGGCCGCATCGCAAGCAACCGACTGGCAGCAGATTCCAATTCCCACCCTCCCCAGTTTCCATCCGCCGCAACCCAAGCGCGTTCAGCTCTCCAACGGCATGGTGATTTTCCTTCAGGAAGATCACGAGCTGCCTCTGATCGAAGGTTCAGCGCGCATTCGCGGGGGATCGAGCAACGAACCCGCCGCTAAAGTCGGATTGGTCGATCTGTTTGGCGAAGTCTGGCGCACCGGTGGAACCAAGGAGCAGACCGGGGATCAGCTCGATGACTTCCTCGAAGTGCGAGCCGCGAAAGTAGAAACTGGCGGCGGCGCCGATTCCACCACCATCAGCTTGTCCTGCCTGAAAGGCGATTTTGACGACGTCTTCAAAGTCTTCACCGACCTGCTCGAGCATCCTGAATTTCGCGCCGACAAGCTCGACCTGGCGCAGAAGCAAGCAGATGACAGCATCTCACGCCGTAACGATCAAATCGGCGGCATTGCCGCCCGCGAATCCGCCAAGCTGGCCTACGGAGCTGACAACCCTTATGCGCGTGAGCCGGAGTACGCCACGATCGCCGCGATTACCCGGCAGGATTTGATTGATTGGCATAAAACTTACGTTCATCCCAATCACATCATCCTCGGGATCAGCGGCGACTTCGATTCCGCGGCCATGGAAGCCAAACTGCGCGCCGCATTTGATTCCTGGCCCAAAGGCCCCGAGCTGCCGAAAGACGACATTAAGTTTCATCCGGCAACGGCAGGCTATTACCTCATTCCAAAAGAAGACGTAAATCAGAGCAGCATCCACATGGTGGCGCTCGGCACTACGCGCAACAACCCGGACTACTATGCCATCTCCGTATTCAACGAAGCCTTCGGCGGCGGATTCTCTTCCCGCTTGTTCAACGACATTCGCACCAAACGCGGCCTCGCCTACAACGTTGGGGGCGGTATCGGCACGAACTTCGGCCACCCTGGCGTCCTGCAATTCGTGGCCGACACCAAGAGCCAGAGCACAATCGAATCTCTGCAGGCGCTCGATGAAGACATCGACAATCTGACAAAGAATCCCATTACCGACGATGAGATCAGGCAGGCCAAAGACGCGATCCTGAACGCATTCATCTTTCGCCTCGACTCCCCCGACAAAGTCCTCGGCGAGCGCATGACGTACGAATTTTACGGATACCCCGCCGACTGGCTCGACAAGTATCCCGAGGAAATTCGGAAAGTGAACGCCACCGACGTCAATCGCGTGGCGGCGAAGTACGTGCACCGCGATCAGCTCGCAGTCCTGGTGGTCGGCAACACCAAAGAGTTCGACAAACCGCTCTCCTCTCTTGGGCCGGTCAAGGAGATCGATATCACAATTCCTCCTCCGCCGGGAGCTAAAGAAGATGGGAAGGAAGAAGAAAATGCCAAGCCCTCTGCTTCGGACGCAGAAGGAAAAGCCTTAGCGGCGAAAGTAGTCGCGGCCATGGGCGGCGAGGCCAAATTCGCGGCCATCAAGGCCGTCAAAGCGGACTACACCCTCACCCAGAAGACGCCACAAGGTGACTTCCCCTTGCAGATGGAGACCATCGTCGTCTTTCCCGATCATTTGCATGCTGAAATGCAAACACCCAACGGAGTTATAAAAATCGTAGCCACACCGGAAGCCGCTTTCGTCGATCTTCCCAACGGAGACATTCAGAATTGGCCCGAGGCCCGAAAGAACGAAACGCTCGATCAGATTAAACGTGATCCTATTTTCATCGCTGCCCACGCGAAGGATGCAAACGTGTTCTTTCGCGCGGGTGGAAGCGAAAAGGTCGGTGACACTGATGCTCGGATTGTGGACGTAAACGCCGCCGGCACGGCCATCCGCTGGTTTGTCGATCCGCAGACCGGACACATTTTGAAGGAGACCTACCGAACGATCGGCCAGCAGGGTCCGGTGCAGGGCGAAACCGATATGGATGACTGGAAGCCGATCAGCGGACTGAATCTTCCGCTGCTTCGCCACAACAAACAGCATGG
The DNA here is from genome assembly GCA_963777005.1 of uncultured Acidobacteriaceae bacterium. Lineage (GTDB taxonomy): Bacteria > Acidobacteriota > Terriglobia > Terriglobales > Acidobacteriaceae > Sulfotelmatobacter. Next base: position 48,094 of record CAVZPC010000021.1, read on the forward strand.
TCAGGATTCCAGCACTGCGCAGTACACAACGCTGGAGCTCAATCCAGCCGTTGACCCGAAGCTGTTCGACAAGCCCGCCGAAAAACCTGCTGCCCAGCCGTAGCTCTGATGAAGGGGCTGCTCATTGAGCTGTCGATTTCAAATTGCAAGCCCGCACATCGCGAATCGGTACTCAATGGGTGATGTAGGATGTTACGCCAATAATCCTGGTCGTGATGTGCGGGTCCACTCGTTCGCAATAAGCACGGCCAAACACGCAGACAACAGGGCCGCGCTCGAAATAAAGATGCGAACGGTGCCATACGTAATCATGCCAGCCACAAGATTTTGCACGGTAAAGTATGTTGCATGGAGGAGGATCGTAACGGGCAGGCTCTGTCCACTTCGGTCATACAAAAACGCAAAGATGACGGACCAGCAAACAAGATTGGCACAAATGATCAGCAATAGCGGAATTGTCAGATAGTTTAGCGTCCGCAGCCACATTGGGATATGCCACACTGCCCAGTAAACGCCAACAATCAGTGCGGACGCCAGTCGCGAATAGCGACATTGGAGCTTTCTCAAGGCAAAGGCTCTCCAAGCTATCTCTTCAAACACTGGACCGAATGGCAGCGACACCAGACTCTGCACTAATACGGTCGTCGGGGGCAGACTAAGCCTTGCGGCGAAAAAGATCAGAGCTGCGCACCAGGAAGCCAGGAGCACGCCGCAGGGGAACGCGATAGAGAGCACATACCATTTGAGTTGAACCCTCCAAGCGAACAAGCTGGAGAGCAGATCGCGAAGTTGCCGCTTCCCCTGAACAGATGCCCAGACAAGCGCGAGCACTCCGGGCAAGCAGTTCCCAATCAAGAGCTTAATGTTAGCGAGCGGCCAAGTGAACCGCCACCCTTGCCCGCTTACATAGAAAACCCGGTTAGATGCAGGCCAAAGCCAGAATGTCCATGACAATGCCGCGCTCAGACCAAGGAAGATGCAGAGAGGCAAAAGCCCCCTCGCAGTCGTTCTCGGCGGTGTGTTCGGCGCAGTCGTCAACCGATACAAGTCTCCAGCTACTAAGCAAGGATGATCTTATTGGATTCTTGAGGTGAATAGGCGATAACACTCACCAAATAGTTCCAACCGGCCTCTTGACAGTCTGGCAATCTGAATCTATTATAGGCGAACAAAAGGCGAATAATGCCAGCCCCAGTCTTGCCCTTGTTCCCCGCCCCCGAGAAGTCCCCGCTCGTCGGCATCGCCCGCCTCGCGTCGGAGGGCGAATCGCTCCGCGAGGGCCACAATGTTGAGTACTTCACTCTGCCTGCCCGTTCCCTGCTGAATCGATGTGTCAGCAACCGCCGGCTGCCGTTTACCTGGACCATCAATCCCTACCGCGGCTGTGAGTTCGCCTGCAAATACTGCTATGCCCGCTACACGCACGAGTTCATGGAAATGCGCGACGGTACGGAGTTCGAGCAGAAGATCTACGTTAAGCAACACACGGCGGAACTGCTTCGGCACGACTTGCGTCGAGTCAAGCGTGGAGCAGCAATTGCACTCGGCACCGCGACCGATCCCTACCAGCCAGCCGAGCGCCGTTACGAAATCACGCGTGGAATTCTGGAGGAGTTTGCCCGTCATCGAGGCTTCGAGTTGGGCATCGTCACCAAATCAAACCTGATCGTCCGCGATCTCGACCTTCTCCGCGCAGTCGCTCTGAATAACGCGCTGTCGATTCACATCACCGTAACTACCTTGAATGTGGAACTGGCGCGAATTCTGGAGCCGCGCGCGCCGCGTCCGGATCTGCGTATCGATGCGGTGCGCGAACTGAGCCAGGCTGGAATCAATGTAGGCGTGAGTGCTTCGCCGGTCCTGCCCGGGATCACGGATTCACCTTCGAATCTGGAGGATGTGGTGCGTGCTGCTGCCGCGGCCGGAGCGCGCCACATCTTCGCTGGACCGCTGTTTTTGAAACCATGTTCGGCGGCGATCTTCCTTCCGTTCCTCGAAAAGGAGTTCCCGAATCTGGTCGAGAACTACCGCCAGCGTTATCGAGACCGTTCATTCTTACCGGCATCCTACGGCAAGCGCATCGCGCAACTCGTGGCACACCTTCGGCAGAAACACGGCATCAAGCGCGCCGACCCGCGAGGAGCAAACTACGCCGAAAAATGGCCGGTTGAAGTTTTGGACGGGCAGCTGGCGCTGTTCTAGAGATTTTCCAACTCGCGATTTTCAGTCACCAGTTTCGCGTAACGACGATCGGAAATCGAACAATCGGGAGCCGAGCGGTTCGCTTCCCTTCCTCTATAATCGCAGCATCTCATGGCGACTCCTCCACCCATTTCGACGCAACCACCTCCTCTGGGAGTGCGGTTGCACCAATTCTGGCGGCGAGTCACCGAGGGTCTGGAACTCACCCAGCTCTGGTCGCAGTTCGAAACCGAAGCCCGCGCCAGCTATCGACTCTACTCCCGCGATGTCGCCGCGAAGACACCCGAAGGCCTTACTCGGCGCGGCCATCACCTGCACGCAGCCAGGGAGTTTTTCTGGGCGGTTCTCGAAAAACTTTCGCCCGCGCGCCGCGTCCTGCTGTTGGCCGCTCTCGTCATGCTCGTATTCCCCAGCAGTGGCTTCAGCTACCGCGGCGCGGACCACGAGATGCACATTGTGGAGTTGGACTTCCATTTCTGGGGCGGCCTGTTGATGTTCCTTTTGCTCATGCTGGAGATCGCCGACCGCGTCGTCATGAAGCGCGACTTACAGATCGCACGCGAGATACAGACCTGGCTTTTGCCTGGCGCTCCGCCGCAGATTCCCGGCATCTCCGTCGCTTACACCACTCGGCCCGCAAATACCGTCGCCGGCGACTACTACGACGTCTTTCCGCGTCCCGGCAAAACCAACGAAGAAAATCGCGTGGTGTTTGCGGTCGCAGATGTCGCGGGCAAGAGCATTCCTGCCGCTATGCTGATGGCTACATTTCAGGCCAGCCTCAAAACGCTATCAACCGCTCAGGTTGCTCTGCCCGAGCTCGTCGCCAACATGAACAGATACGCCTGCTCGAACAGCCAGGGCGGATTGCGCTTCACCACCGCATTTCTCTCCGAATACGACGCGGCCCGGCGAGTTTTCACTTACATCAATGCCGGACACAATAATCCGATTTTGCGGCGTGCCAATGGATTGATCGAGCGCCTGGACGTCGGCGGCTTGCCGCTCGGTATTCAGCCCGAAGCCAAATACGAGTCCGCAAGCGTGGCTCTCGCCCCTGGCGATTGGCTCATCATCTTCACCGACGGATTAGTGGAGGCGGAAAACGCTCGTCAGGACGAATACGGCGAAACGCGTCTGCTCGCCGCAATCGCGGCCGGCGCTGCTGGCACCCCGACCGAGATGCTCAATCGCCTGATGGCAGAGGTTGATTTGTTTGTTGGCAACACGCCGCAGCACGATGACGTGACCTGCTTGCTGGTCAAAGCGGAGTGAAGCGAGACTTCACCGCCGAGCACGCAGAGAACGCCGAGCGAATCGGCATATCTTGAATTCGTGGCGCACAGGAATTTATCTCTCGGCGTGCTTTGCGTTCTCGGCGGTAAAATCCTTCTTCATCCACTCCGCATACATCCGATGAAAGGCGTGCACACCTTTTTCCTGCTTCACGCTGAACCGTCCCCTGGAGTAACTCCGCGATCGTAGATTTTTCTGGACTGTCTCGCAGATGCCGACATCTTCGATTTGAATCTGATCGCTGAATTCCACCGAAGCCTTCGCTGCCGGAGTGCCGTGCTCCTTTTCGGGCAGATACCACTCGAAGATGGCGAGAGAATTCTCTGGCCCAACCGGCAGTACAATATTTAAGGAAATATTGTCGGGATAGCAGTTCAGCATCCAGTTGGGAAAAATCCAAAAGTAGTCGGTAGTCAGATCCTCGCCCGCTTCCTGATAGCGCCGCGGTGTCGTGTCCCCCGGTTGAGCACCGCGAATGGGACTGAACTGCCGCACGTGTCCCGCATACGGTTCCACCACGTATGCGTTGTAATCCAGTTCGCGGTTCAATCCCGGATGCACGCTCGGCAAGTGGTAGCCCTCGAGATAATTGTCAACGTAGGTCTTCCAGTTGCATTTCATCTCGTAGCTCCGGCGCTCGAAGAGTTTCATTCCGGTAAATGAAAACTTCTCCACTTGCCGCGGCAACTCACCGAGAGTCTCGCGCAGAGGGCGCGCCTCGGGATCGAGATTCACGAAGATGAAATCGAACCACTCCTCCACGCGAACCGGCACCAGCGCAAAATCTTCGGATCGAAATCCTTCCACGCCTTCGATCTCCGTCGCGCTGATCAGGGCACCGTTCAGATCGTAGGTCCAGCCGTGATAGCCGCAGCGAAACAGTTTGCGCGAACCGCAGCCTTCCGCCGGCGGTCCGGCGCGATGCCGGCACACGTTATAGAACCCGCGCAGTGTTCCTTCGGCGCCGCGCACAATCAGCAGAGGCTCGCCCACCAGTTCCGTGGTGAAATAGTCCCCCGCGTTCGCTACCTGGTCGTGATGTCCTACAACCTGCCAACTGCGCGCGAATATCTTTTCCTTTTCGGCAGCGAAGACATTCGCGTCGGTGTATAGATTCGATGGAAGCGTCCAGGCGCGTGCTACATCGGAATCGACGTGAAGGGACTCAAGAGGGTTAGGCATAGGAAGAGCAGGGTTATTGTAAGCTGGGAACACCGAACTGCAAATTTGTGCCCCAGCTTAAAGCTCAAAACCCGCCTGCCGCGCTGAGCACTCGCACCGAATTTCTTGCTCTCGCAGGAGTGCTGGTCGCGACGCTTATCACTTACGCTTCAACCTTCACCTTCGGCTGGGTCTATGACGACCCGCCACAGATTCCACAAAACCAGAATCTCGAATGGAGCCGCATCGGCTTCTTGTTCACGCATCAGTTGTGGGCATCGACGGCTGGGACGGAGGCGCGCTTTTACCGGCCTCTGCTAACGCTGTGGTTTCTGATCAACAAGACGGTATTCGGTCTCAACCCTCACTGGTTTCATGTCACCACGCTTCTGGCGCATCTTGCCGCTGCGACGCTTGCCTTTTTCGTTTCCCGTGCATTGCTCGAGGAAGCCGGCTCCGCGCTGTTCGCAACCGCGATTTTCGCTTTGCATCCTTTGCAGGTTGAGTCGGCGTCGTGGATCTCCTCCGTCAACGATTCCCTTGCCGCTGCTCTGTGTTTCGCCAGCTTCTTGATCTATCGCAAAGCGCGGACGAGGCAGCAGAATTCCGCCGGTTGGTGGATCTTCTCCGGAATCCTCTTTCTTCTGGCGCTGTTCACCAAGGAAGTGAGTGTAGTGTTACCGGGAATTATTCTGGTGGATCTGTGGTTGAATCGCACTGCCGACAATCGATCAGCATCCGGCGGACGATCTCTGCTGGCGGCAATTTCTCCCTACGCTGCAATTGTTGTAGTTTGGCTGGCCCTGCGATCGTGGGCTCTGGGTGCGACCGCCGATGCTACGTCGGCAATCTCGTGGTCCTCCTGTCTGCTGACGGCTCCTAAGATTTTCCTCTTCAATCTCTACCGCGTTTTTGTCCCGATAGGCCTCAGTCCGCAATACGACTTCCGCGCCGTCGCATCTCCCCGCAGCGCGCAGTTCCTTTTGATCATGATTGCTGTGATTGCTCTGGTCGCAGTCGCTGTCAGAGTCGCGAAGAGCGATCCTCGATTATGGGTGGCCTTCGCCTGGCTGACCTTCCCGATGATTCCAACTCTTAACCTGCGCTGGATGAACCAGGACGACTTTGTCCACGACCGATACATGTACATGAGCATGCTGGGCGTGGCGCTGCTCGCGGGCTCCGCCTATGGCTGGATCCGAAAGAAATCGCCAACCCCGCAGTGGCTTCGACCCTTGGCAGCCTGCATCGCGGTGGTGCTGGCTTTTGCCAGCGCCATTCAGTCGCAGTACTGGGCGAACGACGTTATTCTGTTTTCGCGCGCCATCCGCCACGCTCCCAACAATGAATGGGCCCAACTGAACTATGGGTCCGCGCTCAGCGCGAGCGGGAAGTTCGCCGAAGCTGCCCCTCACTTCGTTCGTTCGTACGAATTGATGCCCGGCTGGCGGGCTGCGGATTTCGCCGGCTTCGCCTACCAGCACACCGGAGATTTGTCCGAAGCCGAGCGCTGGTTCCGGTTGGCCTTGCAGCAAGACCCCCGCGTCGCTCCCCCGTGGTTCGGTCTGGGACAGATCCGCTTGAGCCAGCACCGCCCGGAGGATGCCATCCAGTTTTTTCAGCAAGCCATCAGTATTGATAGCACCGCCGAAGGCTTTCACTATGAGATGGGCCAGGCGCTGGAACAGGATTCCCAGCCTCTCTTAGCTCTGGGGGAGTATCGGGAAGAACTTCGCCTGCACCCCGAAGAATCAGCGGCCCGGCGAGCCATTGACCGGCTGCAAGCTGCGGCGCAATCCGCCAAATAGCCTTTCCCGCTTTTCTATTCAGGCTTTATCCCGGCCGCTGCGAGCTCCTGCGCCGCAGATTGCCGGGCTTGACCTAAGTCGCTCGAGATCCGCTGCGCATACTGTTCCGCCTCATCCGCCTCCGGCAATCGGCCAGCTCGCCGCAACACTTCTTCGAGCAGGAGATAGCCCACGTCAGTAGGTTGGACCTTCAACGCGCGCGCAATCTGCACCATAGCAACTGTGGAGTCACCCTCGCGCTCCGCCAACAGGCCACCCCCTATCAGAGCGAACGTGTTTTGGGGATTTTGCTGAAGCGCATATCCGTAGCCGAGCTTGGCGTTCTGGAGATCGCCGGCTTGAACGAAGGCCGCGCCCATGTGGGCAAAGGCCTCCGATCGCTCATCGGCATCTATCGAGACATCGAGAGACTGCTTATATTGCTTGAGCGCTTCCTGCAAGTGGCCGTGGGTCTGTTCGAAGACTCCAATCTGGATGATGGCTGGAGCGCCATATCCGTGCATAGCCTCGACTGTGTTGTACTCCGCAATCGCCTCTTCGACCCGCCCTTCCTCTGCCAGCGTGTAGCCAAGGCCATCGTGCGCCATTGTGTTGCGTCCGGTCACACTGATTGCATGTCTCCACATCGTCTCTCCGTCGTGCCAGTAGGAGATCTGATGCCACGTGACCATTCCAAGAATCGCCAGGATCAAGACGCTGGGAACAGCCAACCATGCGGCAGGTACGTTTCGCCACCGAGCGATTTCCGCCACGCCCCAGACCACGGCTACAAACAGGCCGATGAACGGCAGGTAGGCGTAACGGTCTGCCATCGCTTGCATGCCGACCTCGACCAGGCCGATCACCGGCACCAGAGTGCCGAGAAACCAGAACCAGCCCACCACAAGATAACGATGACTGCGGAAACGCAGGACAACGGCAGTAATGAGAAGCAAGGTCGCGGCAGAAGCGAGAATTGCCCAGGCCGGAATCGAATGGCCATGATAGGGATACATCACTGCCAGCTTCGTCGGCCAAAAAGCTTTGCCCAAATAACGGACATACGATACCAGCGCGTTTCCAACCCTTGCTCCCGTAAACCCGCCGCGCACCGCATTGCTCGATCTTGCGGCGATTACGGTCACGATGGCGCTGCAGAGTGAAAGCAGAAATAACGGGATCTTCTCCAGGAACAGGAAAGAAAACGATCTCTGCGATGGCTCGCCGGCGGGAGCTGCAGGGGGTTCTATCCCTCTGACTCGTTGTAGCGGCCAATAATCCCACAGCAACAAAACGCACGGCAGCGTCACGATCTCCGGCTTCGCCATCAAGCCCAGCGTGAATAAGGTTGCGACCAGAGCGTATCTTTTCACGCTGACCCGCCGCACATACCACCCGTAGGCATGCATGGCGAGCAAGAAGAAGGTCATGCTGAGAATGTTCTTCCGCTCAGCCGCCCAGGCCACGGACTCTACATTCACGGGATGAAGAGCGAACAGCGCCGCTACCATCAGGCTCGGCCAGGTAAGTCCAGTGGCTGCTTCCAGCAGCAGAAACAACAGAACCGCATTCAGAGCATGCAGTAGAAGGTTTACGTAATGATGGCCGACGGGGTTCAGCTGGAAGAGCTGGCAATCGAGAGCATGCGACATCCAGGTAAGCGGGTGCCAATTGCCCGCATCAAAGGTGGTAAAGGCGTAGGTGAATGTGTTCCAGGTTAATCCCGCACGAACGTGCGGATTATGCAGGATGTAAACTTCATCATCCAGCGTAGTAAAGCGATTGTGGACAACCGAACTATAAAAACCCAGCGTGACCAGGCCCAATAGAAGGCACAGAATAACCCGGCGCTTCCCGGCAGCAATAAAAAGGTGTGGCTCTGCGCTGGACGACGCGGCTGCGGGCTGCTCTGTAACGGTTGTCGGGCCGGAACTCATCTCGTCCTCGCTTCTGTGACTGCGATTATACGCAGAGGCAGTTGCCTCTCACCCCGAGTTCGGCTCTCTAGAGTTACCTAAGTGACTTGGTAACCAGCCGCCACAGAGACCTTTCTGCAAGAGAAAAGGATGAGAGCGTTCTCAACTAGAGGTCGAGCCACGATGACGCGAATTGTCAGATTGATCGACGTATTTTGCCATCGGGCTGCAGCAGAAGCGCTTACAATGAAGGCGGAAGTTTCCATCTGCCATGAAAATAAAGCGGTTGTGGAAGTCTACCCGGAACCAAGGTAACTATCGAGTTTGGTCCGGAAGGTGCGAACATCAGGATCGACTGCGTCATTCGTGACCAGAAATGAATTCAACCAAAGTCCAAAACGAGGGGAAAATCGAGATGCGGAAACAGAAGGGTTTTTCACTGATTGAACTGCTGATCGTGGTGGCCATCATCCTGATCATTGCAGCTATTGCGATTCCTAACCTGATGCGCGCCCGTATGGCAGCCAATGATTCGTCTGCGGCCGCTTCCGAGCGCTCCATCGTCACCGGTGAAGTCGGTTATTACTCGGCTTATCCGACCATCGGCTACACTGCCCTGGCCGCCTTGGGTGGCGCTGCTCCGTGCACTCCGGGCACGGGTACTGCTTGCCTGATCGACAACCTGTTGGCCTCCGCCATCGCTGGTGGCGCTGGCAAGAGCGGCTACTTCTTCGCCTCGACGCCTTCGGCCGGTGCGGCTTCGACCGTCAACAACCAGTTCTACACCACTGCCGCTCCTATCAGTGCACAGACGGGAACGAAGTCCTACTGCGCATTTGATGACGGCGTGATCCGCCAGCAGGTTGCAGGCACCACCACCGTGGTCGGTGGCTACGGCGCTTGCCAAGCACTGTTGCCGATCGCGAACTAACACTTGCATAGTACCTGGGGAAGGGTACGAAGCTAATGGGCAGCGAACGCGAGTTCGCTGCCCGTTGTTCTTTTCCGCATTGGTTTGGTCCCCACCTGCATCTCATCCAGCAGAATTTGTCAGACCTGTCGTAAACTGCCACATATTGTCACTCGGATCGATCCACTCTTCGGTGAGCGGTGCTTAGCTGCTCAGTCGTCCATTGCGTCCCGTTGAAAACAAAGGCAAACGTCTATCCCGTCTGAGCGTGTTCTTCTCAGAGTTTGGCCCGAGACATGCCACTAAATAAGTGATCAAAGTTGGGATGGAAGGAGAAGACAGCCAACCATCTCTAAGTCCGACTTGCTGCATGGGGAGCTGGGTTACTCTGGCGCGGCGATCGAGTTATCAGTTTCTATGGTCGTGGCCCCTGACGTGCCAGCAAGATCCACATCACGGAAAACTGTCTCGAAAAGTGACACGGAGAACGAACTAAAGCAATCGAAAGAGGCAACACAGGTGGAATCGAAGCTACAGCAAAAGGGCTTTTCGCTCATCGAGCTTTTGATTGTGGTGGCCATTATCCTGATCATTGCTGCCATCGCGATCCCGAACTTGATGCGCGCCCGCATGTCCGCAAACGACTCGTCTGCGGCGGCCTCGATCCGTTCCATTAATACCGCGGAAATTGCTTACCGGGATACTTATCCAACCATTGGCTTCCCGGCCACCCTCGGGGTGTTAGGCGGGGTTTCTCCCTGCACACCGGGCGTTGCTACTGGTTGCCTCATTGACAACTATCTGGCAACGGCCACCGCGGGAGGCAGCGGAAAGAGCGGGTACTTCTTTAACGCAGCCGGGTCTGCCAGCCCAGCCAGCCTGATCAACGATCTATTCTATGACACGGGTACGCCCATCAGTGCGCAGACGGGCACGCGTGCCTACTGCTCCTCGGAAGATGCGGTGGTTCGCCTCCAGCCTGCGGGCACCACGACACTGGTGGCCAGCGAGGCAGCTTGCCAGACCCTCAATCCCATGAACTGAGTCGGCCGCGAACCGCTGCCGCCGCATGACCGACGTAACTCCCTGACATAGTTTCAAAACGGCGCGGCTTGCTTATAATTTCCTCTGGAGTATCCCTTAACTTTCCAACCGGCTGCACCGAATGAACGCAATCGAAATCCTGGGCCTCGAAAAAACTTACCGGGTTGGCTTTTGGGCCAAGCGGCTGAAGCGCGCTTTGCATCCCCTTCATCTCAGTGTCGAGGAGGGCGAAATCTTCGGATTTCTCGGCCCCAATGGCGCTGGCAAAACCACAACCCTGAAGCTGCTGATGGGCCTGGTCTTCCCCAGCGCAGGATCGGCACGCATCCTGGGCCGCGACTGGACCGATCCGGAAGTGAAAGCGCAGATTGGTTTTCTTCCCGAGCAACCCTACTTCTACGATCATTTGACTGCGCACGAGCTGCTGAACTATTACGCGCAGCTCTCCGGAGTCGCGGCCAAGGAGCGCTCCCGTCGCGTGGAAAGTACGTTACAACGCGTCGGCCTTCCTAACGTAAAGGGCGTCCAGTTGCGGAAGTTTTCCAAGGGCATGCTACAGCGCGTTGGAATTGCCCAAGCCATTCTGCACGATCCCAGGGTTGTCTTCTTCGACGAGCCGATGTCCGGGCTCGATCCCATTGGCCGGCGCGAAGTGCGCGACTTGATGGAGCAACTGAAACACGAAGGTAGAACCGTATTCTTTTCCACTCACATTCTCTCCGACGCTGAGGCGCTGTGCGACCGCGTCGCCATCATTCACCAGGGCGAGCTTCGCGGCATCGGTGCAGTCGAGGATTTAACCTCCAGCGTGCAGGGGAAAGTGGAACTCATCTGGCAAGGCACGCAAGTTCCAGCCTCCATGAAGGCGTTGGGAGCGGATTGCCACATTACGGGCGACACCGTCCGCGCGATCATCGACGAAAGGCAGCAGGATGCCGCTATCGATGCGTTGCGCCGCGAGCGCCTGCGCTTGATTGCGCTCACCCCGATGCGCACTTCCCTCGAGGCTTATTTTGTCGAGAAATTACAACGCGCCGAAACCACGGCCGGATCAACAGCATGAGGAGAACGGGATGAACGCGCGCATCTTGCACATTGCCTCAAACACTTTTCGCGAAGCGGTACGAGACCGTGTGCTCTACAACCTCATTGCATTTGCCGTGCTGCTCTCGGGAGCAGCCATTCTGGTGGGCCAGATTTCCATCGACATTGAAAAATTGGTGGTGATCAATCTTGGCCTCACCGCAGTTTCCCTGTTTGGAATCGTGATCGCCATTTTCATCGGCATCGGCCTGGTCTCCAAAGAAATTGAAAAGCGCACGCTCTATACCGTACTTTCGCGCCCGGTTCGCAGATGGGAGTTCATCGTCGGCAAATACTTCGGGCTGGCGGGCACGCTGGTGGTGAATACTTTTTTCATGGCCATTGGAGTTTTTACGGCTTTGTTTTATGTATCCCACAGATTCGTCAGCGCCGATGCGTTGGTTCTGGTTGCTTTGTATTTTATCGTTCTCGAGTTCTTGATTATTTGCTCGCTGGCATTGCTCTTCTCTTCATTTTCTTCACCGTTGCTCTCCGCAGTCTTCGCCTTTTCTCTGTTCGTGATTGGCAGTTTCGCCGAGGATCTGCGAGGTTTTGCGGCCATGACCCATGGATTCACCCGCTGGCTAGTAACGGGCGCCGCTTACCTGGTGCCTAATTTTTCGGCATTCAACATTGTCAGCTCCATCGCCCATGAACAGCCGGTTGCGATGCAACTCGTCTGGCATAACACGCTCTATGCCCTGTTCTATGCGGCCATGGCGCTCAGCGGAGCGGTTCTCATTTTCGAACACCGGAACCTGAAATGAAGCAGCGCCGCAAAGTCTCGCTGATTGCTGGCGCCAGCATAGTCTTTTCCCTGGCGGCCAGTGTGCTGCTGCTTCATCGCATCGACCAGCTTCGTCCGCAATCCACGCTGGAAGACGTTTTGTATATCAGCTCTCCGAAAGTGCTGAAGCGCGCCAGCCTTGGTTATGACGGGCTGCTTGCCGACATTTATTGGACACGCGCCGTGCAGTACTTCGGCTTTCGACATCACAACCAGGCCGGCAGTTACAACCTGCTCGCGCCTTTGTTGGAGATCACGACGCAACTCGATCCCCATCTGACGGTAGCGTACGAATTTGGCGCCAGCTTTCTCGCTCCGCCTCCGCCCAGTGGAGCGGGCGAGCCGGAGCGCGCGATTCAACTGATGGAGTATGGCATTCGAAACAATCCCGACGACTGGAAGCTCTACTACGATCTGGGCTTTGTTTATTACATGAATCTCCAGGATTACCGGAAAGCCGCCGACGCGTTCGAGCGGGGATCGAAGGTGCCGAATGCGCATCCGTTCTTGCGAGTGCTGGCAGCGCAGATGGCGGAACATGCTGGAGATTTCAACACAGCGCGCATGCTGTGGTCCGCAACCTATCAGAACACCCAGGACAAACTGATCCGCGCGAATGCGGTGGAACATCTGCGGGCGCTGCGGGTCGACGAAGACGTCACCCATCTCCAGCAGGCCGTGACGCGTTTTGGCGAACGCACGGGACGCTTACCGACCAGCATGTCGGAACTTGTGGCCGCGGAAGGGCTGGCGGGAATTCCGGTCGATCCCGATCAACATCCTTACAAACTGACACCGGAAGGGCGCGTCGAATTGCGCGTGCCGGATGATTTTCCGTTCGCCACCAAAGGACTTCCTCCGGGATACAAGCCACAGCCGAAATTCCACGGCGAGCAACCGTAATCTTAACGTCGCTTATGATGGCGAAGTATGGACGGCGGGAACGATTCCTCTACTTCTCCGCGCATCATCGTGCTGCGCTCGGCGTGGCGTTGGTGGAAAGAACTTGCGGGGCGAGACGGCTCGATCGCGGCCACGAATCAGTTGTTGCGCGCGATCGTTGACTTTGTTCGCGATTCGACTCCCCAGCGGCGGCGGCAACGCTATGGCGATGCCGAATATGATTGGGAACATCGCGTCAACACCACGAGCGCGGCAGTCGGCTGGCGCGATCGACTGCTGGGAATATTCCACTCGCCGTATCAGCCGACGGAATCAGTTCTGTTCCACGAAATGATCGGGGCGTTAGCGGAACAAGTTGACTTGGAATTTCCAAGATTCATCTTCATCGATCTTGGTTCGGGCAAGGGACGGACGCTGCTGATGGCTTCCGACTATCCCTTTCGTCGCATTGTAGGCGTGGAACTCTTGCCGGGGCTGCATGGTGCGGCGCAGGAAAACATCGCCAAGTATCAGAGCGAGTCGCAGAAGTGCTTTGCGATGGAATCGATTTGCGGCGATGCGACTGAGTTTGCTTTTCCGTGCGAACCGATCGTCCTGTTTCTCTTCAATCCACTCCCGGAATCCGGATTGCGGCGCGTGATCGCGAAGCTGGAGCAAAGTTTGCGGGAGCACCCGCGGAGGATTTATGTGGTCTATCACAATCCGCTGCTGGAGCATGTGCTCGCCGAGAGCGGGGTGTTGAAAAAAATCTGCGGAACGCATCAGTATGCGGTTTACGCGGGGGAGTAGAGCTGGATTTTAAAAAAACAGATCGATCTCCTAATATCTCTGGAAACAATAACTTGCGGGTGGGGGCAGGGCTGAGATCCGGCTAAAATCCGGCTTCTAAAGGACTTAGCAGTAAAATCTTTGTTTTCATAAGGTTGCCTCTAGATTCTTCCATCAAAGTTGAAAAAGAGCGGCTACATTTCTCGCGCTGAGCGAGGAGATTTTGTATGAGTTTAGCCTGGCCGTGTAGAGAAAGATGTGACATGTGACCAGCAGGGCTGTGGAAAAGCCGACCGCCACGAGTCCAGCGAAACCAGAATGACGCCGATCAGAGATCAAAATCCCCGCCCTGTCTCTGCAAAAAGCGCAGAGACAAGGACGGGGCACCCCCAACTGAAGAGCGATTGGTAGAATCTGAATAATGACCCGGCCAATTGTGGTGGTGCTCCTCATTGGGCTAGCGCTGACCTGCGTGACCTTCGCGGAAGATGTGCGCTCCATCGCGCAGGGGGTGGATGAGCATTACAACCGCTTGCGGAGCCTGCGGGCGGAGTTCACCGAGCTTTACAGCGGGTCGGGGATGGAGCGGACGGAGTCGGGGACACTGTGGCTGGCCAAGGGTGGGCTGAAAAAACCTGGCAAGATGCGGTGGGAGTACCGTTCTCCCAAGGAGAAGCTCTTTGTGAGTGATGGGAGAGATGCGTGGTTTTATGTCCCCGGCGACCGTCAGGTGAGGAGGACGGAAGCGAGGAAGCTGGATGATATTAGATCCCCGCTGGCGTTTCTGCTGGGTAAGAGCAAGCTGGAAAAGGAGTTACAGGGGTTGTCGCTGGCACCGGATGTTGCGCCGCTGGCGGCCGGGGATGTGATGTTGCGGGGCGTTCCGCAGGCGATGGCGGACCGCGTGAGTGAGATTCTGCTGGAGGTCACGCCGGAACATCAGATTGCGCGGATTGTGATCGATGATGTGGACGGGTCTTCGACCGAGTATCGGTTTAGCGACCAGAAGGAGAATGTGGCGATTCCGGAGGGACAGTTCGAGTTCCGTCCTCCCGCGGGGACGGAGATTGTGGAAGGGGAGTTGGGTGGCTGAGGCTGCCTCAGGGGCTGAAGCCCTCATCCCTATTCAGCCGGTAGCGGCACCCTTCGGCTTCGCTCAGGGCAGGCTCTTGAAGCCGTGCCCTTCCCGATCTTTAGAGCCGGCGCTTCGAGAGGCAAGATCTTGAGAACCAGATATTGTTCCTTGGTTACTTGCGATACTGGAAACGGGGAACTTTGGAACGATCCTCAATAGAGATGGTAAGCGGCGATGTTAGACTGAGCCGACGGGGTTGTAGACGGGCAAAGACCGAAAAGAACGGCTAAATGGCGGAATTTGTCGTAAAAGTCGCGGACGAAAGGGGTCACCTGCACCAGCAGGTGGAGCAGGGATATTCCGTGGCCGAGGTGCGCGACCGCTTTGCTTCGCAGGGCTACCTGGTTTACTGGGTGAAGCCGCAGGGGATGTTCTCTGGCGGGTTTTCGGGACGAGGCCGGCGCAAGCTCAAGCAGGGGCCGTTTCTAGTGTTTAACCAGCAGTTTCTGACGCTGATCAAGGCTGGCCTGCCGATTCTGAACTCGCTGGACTTGCTGATCAAGCGGCAAAAAGACGGGCATCTGAAGCAGATCCTGGAGAACGTGCGGGAGCGGGTCAAGGGCGGCGAACTGCTCTCTGATGCCTTTGCCACCCATGCCATGGTCCCGAAGATTTACACCACCACGCTGATGGCGGGAGAGAAGAGCGGGAACATCGATGAGGTGCTGACCCGGTACATCAATTTTCAGCGGCTGGCGATGACGTTTCGCAAGAAGCTATTCGTGTCGTTGATTTATCCCACGCTGCTGGTGAGCGTGGTTACGATCATGGTGATGTTTTTGTTTACCTACGTGGTGCCGAAATTTGCCGAGCTGTTCAATAGCCTGGACGCGAAGCTGCCTGCGATCACGCTGTTCATGTTGGCGGTGGGAACTAATGCGCAGAAGTATTTTCCGTTCATTGTGGGCGGCCTGGCAGTGGGCGGGTTTGTCTTCTGGCAATGGCGGAAGACGGATCGGGGAGCCGATCAGATTGACCGATTCATTCTGAGTCTGCCGCTGCTGGGTGAAATCCGGCTGAAGCATCAGGTAGCAACTTTTTCGCGGATGCTCTCGACGCTGCTGCAAGGCGGTCTGCCGCTGGTGCCGTCGATGGAAACGGCCGGCGGTTCGATGAGCAGCCGGCGCATTCTGAAGGGTGTGATGCGGGCGTGCGGGCGGGTTCGGGAGGGGCAAGGACTGGCGAGCAGCCTGGAGGAGCAGGGTATTTTTCCTGACCTGGCGGTGGAGATGCTGGAAGTGGGCGAGTCCACCGGCGCGCTGCCGGCGATGTTGAACTCGGTGGCGGAGTTTTATGAAGAAGATGTGCAGACGGCCCTGGGCGCTTCCATGGCCTTGATTGAGCCTCTGATTCTGATGGTGATGGCGGTGTTTGTCGGTGGAGTGCTGATTTCGTTGTATCTGCCGATCTTCACCTTGGGAGTGCACTAGGGGGTAGGTTGGGCAAGGAAGCGAGCCAAACGCGCTGTGATTGCGTCGCAAAGGACGCGACGCGTCGCGCGGCTCGCCAAGATCCCTCGCTGCGCAAAGAACGCTTGCTCGGGATGACAGTAGTATCAGGGATGTGAGAAATGGCGACCGCGGATAAGAAATCACTTTTCGTACACGGCGAGAATGGCGGGCAGGTGGTGACGACGGGGAATCCGGTCACCGACCTGGAACGCGCTCAGGACGTGGCGCGGCGCTATCGCTGCGAATTTGTCGACCTCACGGACTTCCAGCTTCATCATGAGCTATTCAAGAAATTCTCGCCGGAGTTGATGTTCCGCTACAAATTTGTGCCGTTGGAAGAGACCGCGGACGGCAAGCTGGCGATCGCCATCGCGGATCCCAGCCAGCTGATGATGATCGATGAGATCAGCTTGCTGTTGCAGAAGCGGATCGTCACCAAAGTGGCGACGCTGAAGCAGATCGACAACATCCTCACCAAGACAGAGCAGTCGCAGCGCGTTCTGGAAGAGGCCAGTGAAGGCTTCCAGATCATCCGCGAAGATGAGAACACGGGCGCGGAAGAGACGCTGACCATCGATAAGCTGACGGCGGCGGGCGATACCAGTCCGATTATCCGGCTGGTCGATACGACGATTTTTACCGCGCTGCAGCGGCGCGCTTCCGACATTCACATTGAAACGCGGGACGACTCAGTGGTGATCAAGTTCCGCATCGACGGCGTGCTGACGCAGGCCATGCCACCGATTGGTAAGGAACATCATTCGACCGTGATCTCGCGTATCAAGGTCATGAGCGAGCTGGATATTTCGGAGCGGCGCGTGCCGCAGGACGGACGCTTCCGGGTGAAGTACAACGGGCGCGCCATCGACTTTCGCGTGTCGATCATGCCGTCGATTCACGGGGAAGACGCCGTGCTCCGCGTGCTCGATAAAGAGTCGATGAGCGAGAAGTTCCGCACGCTCACGCTGGATGTGGTCGGCTTCGACGATGACGACTTGCGAAAATTCCGCCGCTACATTAAAGAACCGTACGGCATGGTGCTGGTGACGGGGCCGACGGGCAGCGGCAAGACCACCACGCTTTATGCCGCGGTGAATGAGATCAAGACCGACGAAGACAAGATCATCACCATTGAAGATCCGGTCGAATATCAGCTGCGCGGCATCACGCAGATTCCGGTCAACGAGAAAAAAGGACTAACGTTTGCGCGCGGGTTGCGGTCGATTTTGCGCCATGACCCGGACAAAATCATGGTCGGCGAAATCCGCGACACGGAGACAGCGCAGATCGCCATCCAGTCGGCGCTTACCGGTCACCTGGTTTTCACCACGGTTCACGCGAACAACGTGGTCGACGTGATTGGACGTTTTCTGAATATGGGCGTCGAGCCTTATAACTTTGTTTCGGCGTTGAATTGCATTCTGGCGCAGCGGTTGGTGCGGTTGATCTGCGAATCCTGCAGAACGCCGGTGAATTATCCGCCGGACGTGCTGGAGGCTAGCGGACTGGATCCGGCGCAATGGTCGAAAGTACCGCTGTATGAAGGGCCGGGATGCATTGAATGTGCGGGCACGGGGTTCCGCGGGCGAACCGCGATTCACGAGTTGCTGGATTTGAGCGATCGCATCCGGGAGATGATATTGGCCAAGAAGCCGACTTCGGAAATACGGCGCGCGGCGCGGGAAGAAGGGATGCGATTCCTGCGCGAGTCGGCGCTGGATAAGGTCAGGCACGGCTTGACCACGTTGAAAGAGATCAACAAGGTCACCTTCATCGAGGCCATGCGGTAGACAACTAGTGGTCAGCGATCAGTGGCCAGTCTGAGCATTTACTGATCACAGGCCACTGCCCACTAGCCACTGCTGTAGTTCCCTTCCAGCTATTGCATTTTGGTGCGGCGGGGCGTTTGAATTGTAGAAGGTAAGTTTGGGGAGTGAGTTCCTGAAATGAGTTCCGGATCGAATCCAGCAAAACCAAAATTGGCGTGTGAGATCGCCGCTGACCGCGTGCTGGTGGGACGGTTGGCGGACGATCGCCGCAGTCTGGAAGCGTGCGCCGCACGGGAACTGGCGCCAGGCAGCGTGATCCCGGATCTGGTAGAGGGCAACTTGCGCCAGCGCGATGCGGTGACCGCGGCGGTGCAATCGGCGCTGAGCAGCGTAGCGGGACGCTCTCACGACCTGATCGCGGTGGTCCCGGATGCAGCGGTGCGCGTGGTATTGCTCGAATTTGATACCTTGCCTTCCGACTCTGAAGAGGCGGCTGGCGTGGTGCGGTTTCGCATGAAGAAGTCCTTGCCCTTTGATGTGGACAAGGCGAGAGTTTCCTACCACGCGCAGAAGACGGCTGACGGAGTGAGGGTTGTAGCCGCAGTGGCTCTGGCAAGTGTGGTGGAGGATTACGAGGCGACTTTCCGGGATGCCGGATTCAGCCCGGGAGTAGTCTTGCCCTCTATGCTAGCCGCTCTGGGAGCGGCTGAGGGACAGCGGCCTACGTTAGTGGTAAAGGTGGACGCGCGCACCACGAGTATCGCGATTCTCAACGCGGGCCAGGTGCAACTTTTCCGCACGCTCGAGAATACGCGTGGTGTAACCATCACGGGCGAGCAATTAGCCGAGGAAGTTTATCCGTCGGTAGTATTTTTCCAGGACACCTACCACTTGAACATCGAAAAAATTTTTGTTGCGGGCTTGTCCGACACGGGAAATGCGGCTCCGGCGCTACGCGCGCAAACCGGCGCCGATGTGGAGGAATTGGTGACCTCCTCGCAGTTGGGAGTGAGCACTGGAGGTTCGGTGCCGCGATGGAGAATGGCCGGTGTGGTGGGAGCTCTGGTTTCGTAACTGCAGTGATCCGTGGCCGGTGGTCAGTCATCAGAAAGATCTACTGATCACTGACAACTGATCACCGACCACTAGATTAATTATGCGTCTTGATATCAATCTCGCCAGCCAGCCTTACGAGGATGCGCAGCAGTTCTGGATGCGCTGGGGAACGGCTCTGGTGGCCACGGCCATCGTGACCTTGGCGTTGCTTGCTATCACGATCACGGGCTGGTTCGACGCCCGCCGCGATCACGCCAAGATTGCGCAATTGCGGGCCGAAATTGCGCAGCGCGACCGGACGCGGCAGCAGGCTGAGGATTTTCTGAATCGCCCGGCGAATCGCACTACGCGGGATCAGTCGCAATTTCTCAACGAACTGATCGAGCGTAAATCTTTCTCTTGGACGCGTGTACTGGAAGAACTGGAAAAGGTAATGCCGGCGCGGGTGCACCTGGTATCCATTCATCCCGAACTCGACGAGGATAATCAACTCAAGCTGAAGATGCAGGTGGGGGCCGATTCCCGGGAGAAGGCGCTTGATCTTGCACGGCGGATGGAAGACTCGCGGCATTTTACCCAAACCTATATTCAGAGTGAACAGTATGGAAATTCAGGCACTGGAGACATGGTCCAGATAACTCTGGTTGCGACCTACGTTCCGGAGACCGTGCCTGTCCCGCTGACTAAGAGCGAGATTTCCCAAAGGACTGCACCCTGATGCCAGACTTACGCCGAACCCGGAAGAATATTAAGATCGCCTTGGCAGCACTGGTCGGGGTGGATGTGATTGCGGTGATCGTGCTGTTTTCGCCACTGGTGGGCTCCTCGGAGTCACGCCGGATGGAACTGAATCAGTTGTGGGGCGAACTGAAGATAAAAACCCAGCAGGTTGAACCGCTGGCCAATCTGCCGGAAAAGGTGGTGACGGCAAACCACCAGATCGACGACTTCTACAAGAAGCGATTTCCTGCCCAGGACTCACAGATCGCCACGCAATTTGGAAAACTCGCGGTCGCCAATGATGTGACCATTGAATCGGCGAAATACATTCTGGGCGATTCGGAAATAGGCCGGCTGCAACCGGTCGAGGTGGAAGCGGATCTCTCGGGAAACTATGTTTCCCTGGCACGGTTCATCAACGCTCTGGAGCGTGACGACATGCTTTTCATCATCAGCAGCGTCACGCTGGCCGGCGAGCAGAAGGGTCCGATAAAGCTGCAGATGAAGGTCGAAACGTATTTGAAGGCAGGGGCGTAGTGAAGCTGGGAACGGAAAATCGGAAGACCGTGATCGTGGCCGCAGTGCTGGGAGTGGTCGCCATCCTGACGATGGTCTACGAGTTCATGCCTTCCTCGTCAACCATCGCCTCCACGGGGACAAGCGCCGGCGTTACGGTGGGGCCGAGCAGTGTTCTTCCCCGTCCAGCGGGACGCCGTGGAACAGGAACTGGCGCGGGCAAGAAAGAGCGTGCACCGCAGAGCCTTGACCCGACGCTGCGACTGGAACAACTCGCGGCGACGGAACAAATCAAGTATGAAGGCTCGGGAAGAAATATTTTTGTGGCGCAGGCGGAAGTGGAGATTCCGAAGCCGCTGGCGCCCGGTGCGGTTGGCCCCAATGATCCGAAGGTGTATCAGGCGCCGGCGGTTACGGCTCCGCCTCCGATTCCCTTGAAGTTTTTCGGCTTCGCAAGTCAGCCCGGAGAACCCAAAAGGGTTTTCCTGATCAAGGGCGAAGATACTTTCATTGCAGGCGAAGGGGAGATCATCGACCGGCGCTACAAAGTGGTGCGCATTTCTCCCACCTCGGTGGATATTCAGGATGTGGTCGGCAGCGGTCCCCCGCAGAGTATCCCGCTGACCCAAGGGTAGTGGCTGAGGAGCCGGAGTCCGATGGCTTTATTTTCAAAGGCGCGTCCTTCAACCGACCGGCCTCGCCGGTGCGAAGACGGGTATGTTCTGCTGACGCTGATGCTAATGGTCACGATGATGGTGATCGCGGCGGCGGCAGTGATGCCAACCATTGCGTTTGAGATCCGACGAGACCGGGAACAGGAAATGATCCACCGGGGCGTGCAATACTCGCGCGCCATCCGCAATTACTACAAGAAATTTGGACGCTACCCGACGCGACTGGAAGATCTGGATAACACCAACAATCTCCGCTACCTGCGGAAACACTACAAAGACCCGGTGACGGGGCAGGATTTCAAACTGCTGCATTACGGCGATCCCGGGTTATCGATGACCGGCAGCATCGGCGGTGGCGGTATTACGGGCGCAAATTCTGTTAGCCAAATGAACGGTCAGGCCGGGAGCACTTCGGCATTCGGGGGGGCTGGTTCTGCGTTCTCGCAGTCGTCGAGTTTCGGAGGAAATTCAAACAGCGCGTTCGGAGGAGGATCGAGTTTCGGAGGCGGCTCAAGCTTTGGAGGCGGCTCGAATAGCGCGTTCGGCGGAGGTTTCGGCAGCTCAGGGTCCTCAGGAGCGTCCGGCAATAACACAACCTCAAGCGGAACCAGCAACCAATCGACCGGCTCGGACCCATCCCAGAGCGGAAACGGGAGTTCAGACAACTCGAGTTCCACGCCCGGCAGTTCGAGCGGTCAGGGAAATAACCAGGTGTTCGGCGGAGGACCGATCGTGGGCGTGGCCAGCGTGAGCAAGAAAGACACGATTCGAGAATTCAATCACAAACACAAATACAACGAGTGGCAGTTTATATACGACCCGACCCTTGATCGGGGTGGCCTGATCCTGACGCCCAACCAACCAGGGTTGCAAATAGCGGGAACGCCGCCAAGCCAGATCGGACAACCAGCCGGGTCAAGTTCGAGCGGCAGTTCGTTCGGGCAATCGGGGTTTGGGCAATCGTCATCATTCGGGCAGTCGTCGGGCTTTGGGAATAACAATTCTGGATTCACGAATGGCCCGTCGACGCCTGCGCAACCACCGTCCAGCCCGCCCCAGTAATTGCTGGATGCAGAGTTCCGGGAAAACAGAGTTTCAGAAAAAAAGAGAAAGACCTCATCGGTGGATGAGGCCTTTTGTTGTTCACGGCAACGTATCGCGGAGGAAGGAAGAAACCTAGACGCTGAAAGAAGATCCGCAGCCGCATGTGCTCTTGACGTTCGGATTCTCAAATTTGAATCCGGCGCCTTCCAGAGTCTCGACATAATCCACCAGGCAGCCGTTCAGATACATCACGGAAGTGGCGTCGACAAAGACCTTAAGGCCGTCCATCTCAAACGTTTTGTCCATCATGCCGGCGGCATTTTCGAATTGCATGGAGTAGGAGAACCCGGAGCAGCCGCCGCCCACCACGCCGATGCGCAGACCAGCGGGCACGGGATTCTGCTGTCCCATAATCTCTTTCACTTTGGCAACTGCACTGGCGGTGAGCGTAACCGGGGCGGTCTTCTTCACTTCAGGGACGTTGGTTGTAACGGGGGCGGTGGTCGTAGCCATTTATCTCTCCTCGGCTCTGGAATCATTAAATTATAACAGAGGGGCGCAAGTTGCAGCAGCCCGATTGATGGCGCGACCCACGGGTTACTGTGCCCCTTAACGGTTAGATGCCTCCGGGCCGCTAGAGTCGCAACTCCCGCATAGGGAGGGGAATAATCCGGTCCTATGCGGATTCCCCGGCAGGGCTTGCCAAGCGGGGCTATAATGGTTTCCGTTAGGGCTCTGCGGAATTTCAAATGCGGTGAATGGGGCGCCGCATGTGGAATTCGGAGGGTGCCAAACAAGCTCGCAATCTGTCGAGGTGGCGCTATGACCTGGACGTGGACTCCTTTACTGCTTGGGCTCGCGATCGTGTGGGGTGTATTCACCGTCGGCCTGATCATCCTCCTGATTTATCGCAGCACGCTCACGATGCACGAGGATGAGCAACTTTACCTGGATGACGCGAACTCACACATGCAACAAGAGCAAACCGAATTGCTGGTGAAAGTAAACCGGCTGACCAAACCAGTCTGGGTCTTCGGGGCTGGTTCAGGTGTGCTGCTGCTTGTGCTGTTAGGCATGTTCATTTATCAGGGACTGAACGCGGTTCAGTAGCTGCTGCCCAATTGCAAAGCGGTGCGTGCCGCGCCGAGTGGCGCAATGACAGCGTGCTGCTGCGCAGGCTTGTGGTTTGGTACGTCTCTCTGCGGGTGATCTGGATTGCTGCGTTCAGGCCGGGGGAGTGATGCTCCGACCGAAGCCTCTTCGAAGAATCTCTTCCTGGTTTGTACAATCCGGTTTGTATAATCGTATTCAGGCGAAAGTGGCGGAATTGGCAGACGCACCAGACTTAGGATCTGGCGGGTAAAACCGTGGGGGTTCGAGTCCCCCCTTTCGCACCAAGAACTTAAGGCTGAAGTTCAGTCGGCGTTCTTGCATGGCGCAAAATTTGTGCCTATCTAGATTTCGCCGCGCTCTCCTCCCCCTCTGGGAGTGCAGAGGGCGACGCCTTCATCGCGTCTCTGCTAAGAACAAAGAGGTCGGAAATGGTTTAGACCCAGAGCGTCTAAGTCCGGCTGAGACCCGAGGCCAGCGCAATCGCCCGCGTCTCGGACCCACGCGCCGATAGGGCCCAGCCGCGAAACCGTATCGCATCGTTGGCGTAGAATCCCGATATCGCTAATGGTTCGGCACATGCGCACGGGGAAAAAATGAACTGGAAATCATGTAGCAAAGCGCTCGGATGGATCGCGCCGATCTTAGTGTTGGTGGCAGCTCTGTGGTGGCCGCTGCCGGTTGGTGCCCAGACGGGTTCCTCAGCGCCGTCGGCAGAACGCGCGACGAGCAAGCCTTACACTGGCGATCTTTCTATCTTCGAGTCTCCGGGGCGCGATGAACGCCTGCAGATCAGCCGCGTCATGGATTTGCTGGGCATCGAGCCTGGCAAAAACGTTGCCGACATCGGTGCGGGATCGGGCTGGTTTACGGTGCGCGCCGCTCGCCGCGTAACGGGCTCGGGCACGGTTTATGCTGTGGACATCAACCCGGAAGCGATTCGTTACATTGACCAGCGCATGAAAAAAGAGCACCTCCAAAACATAAAGACGATCCTCAGCAAACCCGACGATCCACAACTCCCAGCCGACAGCATCGACGCCGTGCTGCTGCTCAAGACCTACCACGAGGTGGCCCATCCGGTCGTGCTGCTGAGGAACCTTCGCTCATCGCTTAAAGCAGCCGCCAAGATCGGCATCATTGATCGAAATGGCAACGGAGAAAATCATGGCGTGGGTAAAGAGGTGGTCATTCGCGAAGCCGCCCAGGCGGGATACGAACTGCGCGATTCGCAGGATTTCGTGAAAGCCGACGGCATGGACTATTTTCTGATCTTCACCGCGAAGCCAGACTAGTGGGCATGCCTCATTCCGCCTAGCGGAATCCGCAAAAAGTAAACGTCAAAGGTTTCGAACGGGACCCTGAGAGGGAAATCAACAAGGTCCTACAGAAACCGATCGAAGGTCAGTTCAAGACCTTTTGGAAGACATTTTTTCTAGGGTGGTTTTGAGTGGCTTCCCAGCATCGGCGATAATGCGCAGGGCGCGGTCCCGTTCGTTGGGGAAAAGATCCTCTGGAGGCCGCAACTCCGCCGACACAACCCAGAGCCTCGCGCAGCAGCTGTTATCTCCTTCACAGTAGGCCGCTATGAGTTGGTCGATCGTCCTCGGCAGGCATTGGATCTTCTTGAAAAAAGGGCACACGTTGAGCCGTTCGCACTGCGCCATGACTACGCCTCTCGCTTTCAAGCAATGATTTCGGCTAATGATCTCGGTGGAATGATCGGCAGACTAGGAGGATTTCTTTAGTGAACCGGGGTGCGGCGATGTTTAGCGGCACAGTGGCCGTCGAGGGATGGGCGGGCCAGCGCGGACCGGATTTCGGCATGATCTCCCTAGCCTTCCCGGCACTCGAGTGGAATGAGAATTTTCGAGTGATCCAGTCAATTGGTGTTACTCGGCGATTACACTCATTGACCCTTGGCTCGGTCGTCACATTGGTGCTGCCAGCGGACTGAAAAGCACGCGTCACCGCGAGGACACGGATGGCTGTGCCTTTGGTCACTTGAGGCTGGTACCTTTAGTTTGGCTCGGATTACACCTTTGGAACGCGACAGGGTGCGCCGGGTTGGGTTCTCCTTATAGGGAGCGATCTTTGTCAGGGCGGTTTTGCGCGTGTCCTGGCAGAACGGTTTCCGGGAGGGCTTATGCAGCGAGCGGCATGGCGGGTTTTGTTGGTCGGACTATTACTGAGTGGAGCTGCAATGGCGCAGTCCCAGGCCGGGGATTCGCTGGGCGACGTGGCCCGTGCGAACCATGCGAAACAGCAGGCTCATGAAGCGGCCGGGACGCTGCCCAAAGTGATCACCAATCAGGATCTTCCCTCCGATCCGCCGGGAGTCCCGGAGTCCATGGAGCCGATGACCACGGTATCCGGCGTGAAGAGGTCCGTAAATAGCTACTCTGAGCAGCGCGCGAATCAGCGGATGCTGGCCGAACAGCGATCTGGCGAGCAGTGGAGAGCCCGGATCGAGAATCAGGAAGCACGGATCGCCGATCTGCAGGCGCGCATCAACCGCGTAAATCAGGAGATGCATGCGGCCATCGGTACGGCACAGTACGATACCCCGGTAAGCCGCTATCAGTCGATTCAGATGGAGCGCCTGGCCCACATGCAGGAGATGATGGAACAGCAGCAGCGAAGACTTGAGATGATGCAGGACGCGGCCCGGCTCACGGGCATGGGACAGTAGCAACCTCCGGCGTACTAAGTTTTATCGTGGCGGACCTCTGACACTGTCTTTTGCTTTACTTTCTCAAGGCATCGTCGTACTCAAAATCTCGCAATAATCCAAGCCCTGGAGTTTTTCCAATCCACAGACTCCAGTTTTCAATCCCGCTCGCGAGTGAGGACGATTTCATACTGAAAGGTCAGTTCGCCCCTTCCCCTCAAGCCACGGGGAGATTGTTGGGCCTGCCGGTTCTCCTGAAACCGTCCTCAATTGGACGGTCACCGACACATCGAACGACGACGAGTCGGCGATCAGAAAAGTGGATTGACGACAGCAGGCAGTTCAATCCTTGCGAGCGTCATGGGATATTGGTGTGTTGTTGTTTGCGCATGTGAGCGAAGTCACGGCGGACGAAGGCTGTGCGATATAAACATACTGTTGCAATGCTCTGTCGAGCCATGCACTGCCGCATTCTGGCACTCGCGGTATTCCTTTGGCCCCTAACGGGTGATGCCCAGACCGCTAATGAGGAGTCGATCGTCCGCCCAGCTGTTGCATCCGAGGCGGCACCTTCCATCATTGACACGAGTCACTGTAAAGCTGTGGCAGCTGGCGAGCCCAACGGTGACCTAGTGTCCGCGGTTTGTGAATTCGCACTCACTTACTATCGCGCGCTCCCTGACTTTGTCTGTGAACAGACCATTTCGATGATCGTCAATCCGCAATTAACCAGAGTGCTGAGAGAAGAGGTGACCTTCCGGAAGGGCCTTGAAACTTACTCCAACGTTACCATCGACGGCAAAGCACCCACGCCGGCAGCCATGAGGACTATTGGCTTCATCTCAGCGGGAGAATTCGGCAGCGACCTTGTTGACCTCTTCATGCCTCCGGTTGTGGCTGAATTCAAGTTTCGCAGGTACGAGAAGCTCCACAAGGTGCGCTCCTCTGTCTTCGAATTCCACATTGTGGCTGAGAGAAACAAATTTTGGGCGATCCGCGACAACCCGGGAGTGACTATACATCCCGAACTTAAGGGGGAGTTGTGGGTGGAACCACGGCAGCGGCGAATCGTCCGATTGGAGATTTGGCCACTGCATCTACCCCGAGACTTTGGAGTGGTCGGCGCCAAAGTCACGATTGACTATAGCGAAATTCCGATTCGCGAGCTCGGCACATTTCTCCTGCCGTCTTTCTCGAAGACAACGGTGTGTCAGCGTAATGCAGGCCCTAGAGTCAGGTGCAGCAAGAACGTCCTCGTTTTCCACAACTGCCAAAAATTTGCCGTCAAGAGTCGCATCCTCACAGACCGACAGCATCCCTAAGAACCAAGAGTCCACAGGATCGCAACCCCGGGCG
The DNA here is from genome assembly GCA_963777005.1 of uncultured Acidobacteriaceae bacterium. Lineage (GTDB taxonomy): Bacteria > Acidobacteriota > Terriglobia > Terriglobales > Acidobacteriaceae > Sulfotelmatobacter. The sequence continues at coordinate 75,453 of CAVZPC010000021.1, forward strand.
GAGGGTCCGGCCATCCCCTTATGCGTTTCTCACGATAACTGTTGTCATCGGGCGATTACGCTCAGAACCGAATCACGGAGTCGATTGCCGATTGCTTGTCTCAAATAACTTTGTGTTTGCCGCCGATCCAGAAATAAGCGCCGTCGCTCAACCACTTGGACGTCGTTTTTTCGCGGAGATGAAACGTTCCGTGTGATCCCATCACTATCCATCGAGTGCGCCCCAAAGAAGGAGGCTTTGCCGCTTCTACTTAGTAACCGCCGCACGTAATTTCCCCCTCCCTATACCTCTCGGCGAACGTCGATGGCTTTCGCGGGAGCGCTGTTTCTCGGTTTCGTTGTCAATGCAAACAAATCAGAAATTTTCAACTGCCACAGAGTGGCGAAGGGAGAGTTGTGCAATGAAGAAAATCAAATCGCTGAGACGTTTGGCTTGCAGCTTGGTGCCATTTGCTTTGTTGTTGGGGACAGGGTCCGCTCTTGCCCAGTTCACGGGTCCAACGCCGTTAACGCTGATCAACGGCTGGAGCAACGCGCCGTTCGGCACCAGCATTGCGACCGTCGAGGAAGTAAGCGGCATCGTGAAGTTCAGGGGCGCAATCGCTACCACCGGGACCAATACAGAGCCGTTCGTGCTGCCTCCTGCGCTTAGCCCGGCGACCTATGTCTACATCCCGATCGATCTGTGCGATGCTACCAACGGGCGGCTCATTATTGAGCCCAGCGGCGTCGTGATCGTGCAGGCCGAGGGAGGAACGTTCAGCAATGCCCAATGCTTCACGTCGCTCGACGGCGCGTCGTTCGCCTTGAATGCTACCGGGTTTACATCGCTGACGCTGATCAACGGCTGGACCAACGCTCCGTTCAGCACCAGCGATGCGGCGGCCGCAAACATCACGGGGGTGGTGCACCTGAAGGGAGCCATTGCGACCTCGGGAACGAATGCGGAACCGTTCGTGCTGCCAAAGGGGCTTCGTCCGGTACACGATGTTTATGTCCCCATCGATCTGTGCGATGCCACCAACGGGCGGCTCTATATTCAGCCTACTGGTGTCGTGACCGTCGAGGCTGAGGGCGGAACGTTCAGCAACGCGCAGTGCTTTACGTCGCTCGATGGTGCATCGTTTGTCGCGAAGGATACCGGATTCAAGACGCTTACGCTGATCAACGGCTGGACGGACGCTCCGTTCAGCACCAGTCACGCGGAAGCGGGGAATGCATACGGGGTTGTGTACTTCCAAGGGGCCATTGCCACCTCGGGGACAAATGTAGAGCCGTTCGTTCTGCCCCCGTCGCTTAGCCCGATCACCAATGTTTATGTCCCTATCGATCTATGCGGCGCCACCAACGGACGCCTCTTTATTCAGTCCAGTGGTGTGGTGACCGTACAGGCCGAAGGCGGAACTTTCAGCAATGCCCAGTGCTTCACGTCGCTCGACGGCGCGTCGTTCGTCCAGTGACCGGGATGTGAAACCGGGAGGGGCGGGGACAGATCCGAGTACGGGGATCCCCTCGCCCCAAACCGGTCGATACTCGACGAGCAGTCTGGCTAGTGGCTGGTGGCTCCGCTGTCATTGCTGACCATGAGGCTTGAGACATTCACAGGTTCGAAGTCCCCTAAGGTGAGATTGGTTATGCAGGAAAGATCGTTGTCGTTCCAGCGTGCATCCGGTGTACCGATGAGTCCTCCGCTGTCACCGTTGTCGGCGAGAATGATTCCATAGTTTCGAAATGCGGTGATGATAATAGCCGCTTGCGGACTGCTGGAGGCGCAGGAGGGAGTCGCGACGGAAGCCTTGAGCCGATAGATCTCACCAGCAGGTCCGGACATGGTGCAGCTCTCCGGAGGAGAAGATTGTGAAATTTCTGATTCCACGCCAATGGAATTGCCTCCCGAATCCGTGCAACTTCCCACGCCAGCAGTTTCTGTAGCAGGCCAGACCCAGTAGTTCAACATATGGTTGAGAGTGAACCGGATGGGATGCTGGATCGTGCCGGTCGGCGAACTGGGTGTGCCCGTGCCAATCACCTCGTCGGCATTGGCGAGCAGCGGCCCTACGGGAAGGCCGGCGGCATCGGATGTTCCCTGGCCTTGCTGCGTCAGGTCATTCGAAGATACGTCGGGCCAAAGCGCGTTTGAAGAATCGGTCCAGGGACCGCCTTCGTAGATTCCCTGCCACATTTCGTAAAGAGCAGGGTTGTTTCCACCGCCGGCCTCCAGATAAACCAGAACGTGTCGATCTCCCGTTGAGTTGCTGGTGCCTTCTACCGGAGCATTCGCGGGTATGGGGCCGGTGGTGAAATAAGATTGATATACGGTGGTTTTCACCGATACATCCGGCTGGTTGTAGGGAACTTCAATGGCCGGGATTCCATTCGGAAAGGGAGCATTCGAATTGTTCCCGAAGAAGGGCTTCACGGTCGCGGATAAGTAGCCGCTGTACATTGGCGCTGCCGGCGAAGTATCTACAGGCAAGCTGGTCGTGGCGGCGTCCACTCGATGGTGAAAAATAGAAGTTGATGGAAAGATGCTGGCGAGAAATGCATTGTTGCCATTGATGGCGAAGCTGATGTTCTGCGTCGCCTGGGCGCTGGCCGAGTCCGTCACCACAAATTCGGGGGTGTAGGCGCCTTGGCCGCCGATCAGTGAACTGGTGATGCTTCCTGTCGTGGGATTGAGAGACATTCCTTCGGGCAGCGGAGGAAAGCTGGCATTGGTGCTTACGGAATAGGTGTAGGGCGGAGAGCCACCGCTGGCAACAATGGTGCAGCCTGAATACGCCGAGCCTTGGGTTCCGCCTGGACAGGAAGTGGTAGAGATCGACAATGAACCACCGGGCGCGGTTACAGTGACTTTTGCCGTAGACGTGGTCGCGCCAGCGGCATTGGTCGCAGTCAGCGTGTAGGTCGTGGTCGCAGTCGGACTGACGCTCGTCGAACCACTTGCGGAAGCGGAAGTGAATGTTCCCGGGGTGATGGCAATGCTCGTCGCTCCCGCTGCCGCCCAACTCAGTGTGCTGCTGGTCCCAGGGTTTACGCTGGTGGGATTCGCCGTGAAGGAAGTGATTGCGGGCACGGAGCCTTTTCCGGATGGCGAACTCGATGAAGACGTCGAACCGCAGCCCGCCAGTCCAGCACAGGCAAACAGGATAGTGATGAAGAACAGCGGGCTAAGATCCAATCCCGGAGAATTGAGTCGCCGGGAACGGAACCAATTTCTTCCGGACGAGCAAGTTGAATCCATGCCCCCTCCCTTCACCTGCGTCAGCGCATAAATCAGGTTATGTGTGTAGTTCGACGTAGCACCACGGAGCTGGATCAACTTCGTTCGCGTTCGCGCTAATTGGCGAGCATCACGGGCGAGCCCGCCAGCAGACCGGCGGCGAGTTCCAGGTCGTGCAAGTCTTCGCGGCTGAAATCCTGAGTGAAGCGCGGATCCAACCCCTTGCGCGAAATCTGAAGGACGCCGAGGACGGTCGAGTTGTTATCCAGAATTGGTACTGACATCAGTTTCTGAATGGGCGCGGGCGGAGCCGGACTGTCTTCCTCGGCTCCAACGGGCTTGATGGTCTCGAAGATACTGGCGTGTTTTACGCGCGCAAAGTTGTTAAAGATTTCCGCCTTCTTGCTCAGTGCGGTGTGGGCTGCCACTGCTTTGCTGGAGATCGGAATTGCGCCGGTAGTGCGGAGATGCTCCGGGAAGACGAACTTGAGCAGACCGCCTTCCAACCGCAGCAGAGCAACCTCGGCATACTGAACGTGGAACACTTTCGCCAGGACCATGCTGATGTCTTGAGGGGTGACGCCTTCACCCAGCACAGATCCCAGGGGCAGAAGGTTTTCGGGGAGAATGATCTCTTCTTCGATGGCCGCGTTTTCAGGCTTATGGGTCATAGTCGAACTCGTGAAACTCAATTTGAAAGCCGCATCCAGTCTCGCACTTTGAACGCCAGACGAGGCTCGTAATGACATCCTACAACCCCTTTGGATTCAGCAAAGTAGCTTCGGGCCATGACCTTTCGCGGCAGGGCGGTTCGCCAGAAACTTGCAGGCAAATTGACAATTTTTGTCAGAGAATTCGGTCGGGCTTGTCGAGGTCGAGAAACGTCCATCATTGAGCGTGACGTCACCGGCGCGTCTTTCCTTTCTACTGCTAAGTTATTACACTGCTTGGCTATGAGTGTTCCGCCACAACCCAATGTGAAGCTGACCAATGCCCCCGACTATCGGGAATCCTATGCCAACAGCGTGCAGATGCGAGTGAATGTGTGGGACTTCTTCCTCGTATTCGGCACGGTGCAACAACAGAGCGAGGCGCAAGTAGAGCTGCGCAACTTTCAGGGTATCTATCTGAGCCCGCAGCAGGCCAAGGCTTTGCTCGGTCTGCTGCAGCAGAACGTCAACGGCTACGAGACCGCCTTCGGCGAAATCAAACTGGACCCGCGCATGAGCCCGGGAGGGCAGGTGCACTAAAGTCACTCTGCATCCGGGCTTGAAGCGCGATGGATGAGTCCGGGCAATGCGAAACCACGGTTTGGCTATGGCCCGCGTTCGTCCTCCATCGGTTCAAATAGACGCGCCGGATGGACCCGCAGGAGGCATACTCTGAAAGACTACCCATCGGGCCTGCGCGGCAGAGCGCTATGGTCCGGTAGCTATCCCGCCCTGGTGTTCGCGGTCATCTTTGTGTTTGTCTTTCTGCTGCATGTGCCTCTGTTGCGGCTGCCCTACTTCTGGGACGAAGCGGGCTACTATGTTCCCGCTGCGCGCGACATCCTCCTAACTACGAGTTTCATTCCGCATTCCACAGTCTCGAATGCACATCCACCGCTAGTGATGGCGTGGCTGGCGACCTGGTGGAAGGTGGTGGGATACGCTCCTCTGGTGACGCGGACGGCCATGCTGGTACTGGCCGCTTTTTCGCTTCTGGGTATATTTCGGCTGACTGAGCGCGTAGCGAACACAAAAGTTGCGATTGCGGCCACGCTGTGTACGGCGGTCTATCCGGTATTCTTCGCGCAAAGCTCTCTGGCTCACGTGGATTTGGCGGCAGCGGGACTTATTTTCTGGGGCCTCTCGGCGTACGTGGAAGATGATTTGATTGAGATGGGAGTTTGGTTCGCGCTTGCCGCTTTGGCGAAGGAGACTGCGATTCTGGCTCCGGTTGCGCTGGCGGGATGGGAGATGATCGGAGTGCTGGCGCGGAAGACATCCCTGCACAAACTGTGGCTGGATCGCGAAGAGGAGCAGGGCGATTCGCGATCGAACAGCGGTGCAGCACGGCGAGTCGCATGGTTGATCGTTCCGGTTCTGCCGCTGGCGCTCTGGTATCTCTATCACTACAGGCGCACGGGATATGTTTTCGGCAACCCGGAGTTTTTCCGCTACAACGTAGCCGCGACGCTAAGCCCCACGCGCTTTTTTCTGGCGCTGGGCATGCGACTGTGGCAAGTCGGGGGCTACCTTCATCTCTGGGTCTTGACGCTGGCAACGCTGCTGGCGATGGGGATGCTGACGCCGGAAAGCGATGCGGGATCGGAGCGACCAAGGATCAGCCTGCCGGTGCAGATGGTTTTCTACGTCGTCGTACTCACGTATGTGGTGGCGATGGCTTTGATCGGGGGCGCAGTGCTGGCGCGTTATATGCTTCCGGCGGTTCCTCTGATCATCATCGTCTGCGTCTCGACGCTGTGGCGCCGGCTGAGTTTTTGGCGTGTAGCGATCGCTTGTGTGGCACTCGCATTTGTGGCAGCGTGGTTCTGGAATCCTCCTTATGGATTTTCGCCGGAGGATAACCTCGCTTACCGGGACTACATTGTGCTGCATGAAGATGGCGAACAGTTTCTGGAAGCACGTTATCCCATGGCGGGGGTGCTGACGGCCTGGCCCGCTTCGGATGAGTTGACTCGGCCGTGGCTCGGCTATGTTACGCGGCCGATGCGTGTGGTGCGCATTGAAGACTTCTCTCTGGACGAAGTTCTGTCGGCGGCGGATTTTCGCTCGGACGTTTCCGGGTCCAACTATGGAGTGGCTTTGGTATTTTCGACGAAGTACGAGCCTGGTCCTGCGTCCTGGGATCACTGGCGCACGTGGACGGAGTGGAAGACGCGTTTTTTTGGCTTTCATCGCGATCTGCCGCCAGCCGCCGCGGCGCAGATTCTGGGTGGCCACATCGTCTTTTCAGAACAGCGAAAAGGACAGTGGATCGCGGTGATCGAGATGGAGCGCATCGAAGAGGCAAAGCTGCCGCCACCGCGATCACGGTTCTAAGCTCTACTTCAGCAACCTACTTCCCGATAGCGCTCAATACCGCATCGTTGATGGCATACACCGTGCCATCGCTGCCGATGAGTGTGGGAGTGTAGGCTTCGCCGATTCCGCCGGAAAGGGTAATCCGCTCGGACAGTTTGTTGGTCGTCAAGTCCCAGCGGTAGAGTTTACCGTCCTCACTGTTTGCCATGACTGACTTGGTGAACGGGTCGACCGCGGCGGTATTGATGCACCACTCCCGAACGGCACCGGGAAAGGTTGGGAAGTCGGGATCGGGAGTGACGCCCAACTTTGAGATGACCTCTTTCATCACCTTTGTGGCGGGAATGACCGGATCTTTCTGGGTCGCATTGGGATCGAGGATTGCAATCCGATTGTGTCCATCCCCGGTGTTGATCCCTGCATAGTTGTTGTACTTCGTCATCAGCAGATAAGTGGACGTGCCGTGATAGCTGGGGACCAGGGTCGCATCGACGATCGACGCAGTGTCGTCCCAGCCAAAGCTGCCAGGAATTTTCAGCTGTGAAAGATCGCTGTTGAAATGCAGCATCCAGCCGCGATCATTGTGGCTGGGAAAAGGATTTTCCAGCACGCCGAAGTACACGTCGCCATCGGGTCCGACGGTGGGAGCGGCGCTGCTTTCGTCGGTGAAGGTGGCGTCGAGTCCCGACCAGGGATCCAATAGACGAACACTGTTGATGACAGCGAGTGTGGTGCTGTTGAGAGCCACCAGGTATCCGTAGCCAAAATCCTGAGTGTCGACGGCGACGTATACAGTGCTGCCATCGCTCGACAGAGCGGGAGCACAGCTCATGGCAACTTTTGTGACCGCCGGATCGGAGCTAATCGCAGCCGCCGAGACCCAGGTGGCTTTGCCATCCGGTGAAATGCGGGCCAACCCGCTCTGCAGGCCGATCGGCGTAGAGCCAAGCACCAGGAACCCGAAGAAAAGATTTCCAGCGGCGTCGGTGGTCAGCGGAGTGTTGATCTGCACATTCTGCTGGTAGACCGTAGGATCGGCCGCGTAGTTTTTCTGCCCATAGAAGTAAAGATGGCCGACCTTGCCGGTGGCCGAATCTGGATTTTCCCGCACCAACACACGGCCAGCGATATCGGGAACGAAAAGCTGATTGCCAAAGAGTGTAGGACCAAGGCCCGGGATGAAACCGGCGCTGGGCGCTTGATAGCCAGTCTTCTCGGTCCAGAGCAGGCTGCCGGTTGCGCCGTCGTGAGCCTCGACGCGAAAGCTGTTCGCACCCGTCTTCACCGGCACAATCACGGTGTTGGCCGCCGTAACCAACGGGGAACCGTAGTGGATAAGGATCTCCCCTGTCGGAGGATCGAGGTCCACCGGAACGCTCCAATGAATTGTGCTTAACGGTTGCGAAGCCACGGAAGAAACCGCAGTGTGTTGGGCATCATGAGCATGAGTCGCCCAGACGCCGACTTGCGAGGCTGCATTTTGAGGGAAGAGTGCGCAGGTTACGCTGATTGATAACGCGAGAACACCCGCGCGAGACCTTATCCACTTGGCCAGATGGCTCATGATCGTTTCCTCTTGTTTTCGCTGTCTTGTTTTAGTGCTCGGAGCTAACGGGACAGCGTGACATTACAAGCGGAATAAGAGGGAGTTGTTAAGAAAATGTAAAAGGAATGTCATCTTTGGAAGGGAGGGCGGTCCGCTCTCAGCGCTGCATCAGGTGGCAGGAGTGGGTTTTGACGACCAACCAGACTTCCATACCGGACATGAGGTGGAGCGTGTCTCGGGCAGCGAGCGTCATGTGGACTTCCATCTCAACCCCACAGTCCACACGCGCGGAAACAATCACGTCGCGCTGCTGGAGCGAGACCAGACGGCCCGAAATCACATTGCGCGCGCTCAGGCCGGTGGGGAGGGTGATTGCCAGCAGGATGTCGCCGGCGCGAATTCCGACCCGCAGATGCGAACCTACTTCCGTCCGAACCAGAGGAGTCTCGATCTCCAGCCGACTTCCGGGTTTGTCACCTTGCAACTTGCAGGTTAGAGTGCCGCGATCGGGGTGTACCGACTCGACGATGGCATCGAAGATATTTTCAAAGCCGGCCAACTGCGCCACGGTCTCCTGAAGCGGAGCGCGCAGGACTTCGTGCGGCGTGCCCTGCGCGATGATGCTGCCCTGGTCGATCACGAGCACACGTTCGCCCAGCGCCATCACCTCCTCGCGACTGTGCGTGACATACAGAATGGGGATGCGGTGAAGCTGATTCCAGCGGCGGAGATCGTCGATGATTCTCACTTTGGTCGAGGCGTCCAGAGCGGCGAGAGGTTCGTCGAGGAGAAGCGTGCAAGGGTCGGTTACGAGAGCCCGGGCCAGAGCGACGCGCTGGCGTTCTCCGCCGGAGATTTTCGCCGGGAGTTGCTGGCTGAGATGGTCGATGCGGAAATCCCGCAGCATCGCGGCGACGCGCTCTTTTCTGGCAGACCGGGACAGATGCGCCAAACCATAGGCCGTATTCTGTTCGACCGTCAGATGCGGAAACAGCGCGAGATCCTGCAAGACGTATCCAATGCCGCGCTTGGCAACAGGAATGCAAATGGGAGGGTTCCCGTCGAACAGGACGCGCTCGCCGACAGCAATCCGGCCGGAGTCGGGAGCAGCCAACCCGGCTACGCAATCGAGCAATGTAGTTTTCCCCGCGCCCGATGGGCCGAACAGAATGGTGAATCCGGGGGCGGCGTTGAGGTCTACGTCGAGGGAGAACTCGCGCTCCGAGGAAGCGAACCGCTTACGGAATCCTGCGCTGAGCGCCGGATTTGCGGATGCGGCTGCGGATTTTATTTCCGCGGTAGTGGGCATTGAGGTTCGTTATTCAGTCGGGCCTATGGGCCAGGTTTTCTGCTTTGGCGTTCTCCGGTGCACTCCATAAACCACGGTGAGAACGACGAAGCAGAAGACTAGCAGCAGCAAGGCCATCCCATTGGCGGAGGCATAGTTGGAGGCTTCCACCTGATCGTAGATGCTGATGGAGACGGTACGGGTGACGCCGGGGATATTGCCTCCAATCATCAGCACCACGCCGAATTCTCCCATGGTGTGGGCAAAGGCCAAGGCGATACCTGTAATCAATCCGGGAACCGAGAGCGGAACCACGACGCGGAAAAAAGTGCGCAATGGAGAAGCGCCCAGCGTGGCGGAGGCCGCGAGCAGTTTGCGATCCACCGACGAGAACGAGGCGGCAAAGGGCTGCACCGCGAACGGCAAGCTATAAAGGATGGAGCCGATCACCAGCCCGGTAAAGGTGAATGCCAAAGTGTGTCCGGTGATGGACTGCCACCATTGCCCGAGCGGGCTGCGGGAGCCGAGAGCTACGAGCAGATAGAAGCCGAGCACCGTCGGGGGGAGCACGATCGGCAAGGCGACCAGAGCTTCCGCAACGAATTTCCAGCGCCAGCGCGAGAAGGCGATCCAGTAGGCGAGAGGCAGGCCCGCGGCGAAAAGGATGGCGGACACCCAGCACGCCAGTTCTATGGTTAGACGGAAGGCTTGCCAGTCGATATACATTTCATTTCGCCATCTTTAATTTGAGTGTTTCCTATTTAGCTGTTCCCTGCTTCGGTTCAGGCAAAGTAAAGCCATAGCGCTGCAGCACGGCCGATGCTTCCGTGGTCTTTATATAGTCCAGAAATGCCGCGGCATCTGGTTTGTGAGGAGAGCGCGAGATCACAACTGCGCCTTGATCCAGCGGAGGGTAGGCCTCGGCCGGAACGATCCAGTATTTTCCCTTGCCTTGCATCGTTGGCGCTGCGGCATGAGCCAATGCGACGAAACCAACCTGAGCGTTACCGGATTCGACAAACTGCGCGGCTTGCGAGATATTCTCTCCCAGCACCAGCCGGTCGCTGACTTTTTCATACAAGCCATAATGCTTCAGCGCGGCGACGGCTGCGCGGCCGTACGGAGCATGTTGCGGGTTGCCGATGGAAATTTTCTTCACCGATGGATCGAGCAGAACGGTCATGCCCTTGTGCTCGACATCGAGCGGTGAGTCCTTGGGAACCCACAACACCAATCGTCCCACGGCATAACGATATAGGGTTGCGCCGTCTGCCTGACCGCCGGCGATCAACTGGCGCGGGTAATCCATGTCGGCGGAAAAGAAGACGTCGAAGGGCGCGCCGTTCTGAATCTGCTGGGTCAATGCGCCAGAGGCACCGAAGGAAAGCTTCACTGAGATTCCGCTGCGTTTCTCGTAGCCGGTTGCGAGTTCCTGCAGAGCAGAGCTTAAGTCTGCGGCGGCGGCCACATTGATCTCGCGATCGGCAGCGTCAGCCCGCGGGATTGAAAGCCAACCCGCCAATACCACCAGAGCAATCAAGCTGAGCGAAATCAGACGCCGCAGCCACATCGAAGCACCTCAGAGCATTTCCATAGATATGTGAATCCGAGGAGATTGTACAGGCACTTCGCTGGTGGCTCCCAGCCATTGCTCTGAGCGCGCGGCTGCGTGGTGATTCCCAAAATAGTTTCCCGAATTGGTTTTGAGCGGCCTTTATTTGCTTTTGAGGTTGCTTGACGCTCTGCGGCACTCCGATACTGGCCTCATCGATGGAAGATTATGACTTGCTCCAGGCTCTCTTATGTAGTTCGCTTTTCCCTGCCGGCATTATTCTTAATTTCGTTGCAGCCGATTACGCTGGCGCAGGGCGCCAAGAAACCGCTGCCGGAAACACCGATTCGAGATGCCGACGCGGATCACGAAGAGGAGCGTTCGGCCTGGTTCCTGCATGGCCGTGTGGTGCCGGGGAAATCATCTGCTGAACTACGTCACCGCGCATATCAAAGCAAGATGCAGGCCCGCTCGAGTCGAATGGCACGCGGTCACGCCGGACAGGCTGCTTCACAGGCGGAGCTATCGTCGGGTGGGTGGATGCCTTTGGGTCCGGTGCCACTCGCTTCCGACGCCACGGGTACGGGCTTTCAGGATTATCACCAGGTTTCAGGCCGGGCAACCGCGATTGCAATTGATCCGGCGGATGGTAGCGGCAATACGGTTTTTATCGGCGGAGCGCAGGGGGGAGTGTGGAAGTCGACGAATGCGGCCGCGAGCGTAGCCAACAACGTTACCTGGACGCCGCTCACCGACGATCAAGCAACGCTATCGATCGGCTCGATTGCGATTCAGCCGGGAAATTCGAATCCCGCCGAAAGTGTAGTGCTGGTTGGGACGGGCGAGGCTGACAATTCTGCGGACTCTTATTTCGGGCTAGGGTTTCTGAGGTCTACCAACGGCGGAGCCACATGGGCTCCGCTGATCGCAATCGCGAACGGCGGGACACTCTCTTTCAGCGGCTTGGGCGCGACCCGCATGGCTTTCAGCACCGCCAGTGGGCAGACCAGCACTGTGGTAGCGCCCATGGCGGCGACCGGGGAAGGCATCACCGCGGGGGCGCTGACGAGCAATACTTATCGCGGCCTGTACACCTCCACCGACGCTGGACAAACCTGGACGTACGACGCGCTCTTCTCCGGAGGTGCGAGCCAGGCGACCTCGGCAACGTCGGTGGTTTACAACGCAGGTGCGGGACTATTTTTCGCGGCGCTGCGCTATCACGGCTTTTACTCTTCCCCCGACGGCGTGACCTGGACAGCTCTAGCGAATCAGCCGGGCGCTCCGGGACTTTTGAGCGCGACGGCCTGTCCTCAAAGCTACGCGACGACGTGTCCAATCTATCGGGGCGAAATCACCGTCGTGCCCGGGCGAAATGAAATGTACGTCTGGTTTGTTTCGGCGGACTCGAACGGCGATCCCGTGGACCAAGGAATCTGGCAGAGCACTACCTCCGGCGCTTCGTGGACCCAGATCAGCGACAGCGCCATCATTAACTGTGGCGACTCCAACGGGTGCGGTGTAGAGCAGGGATTTTACAACCTGGAACTGGCGGCGGTTCCGAACTGCCCCAGTAATAACCAGAGCTGCGCAACGAATACAGACCTGTATGCCGGCGCTATCAATCTTTATAAGTGCTCGATTAATTCCGGCAACCCGACGTGCGCCAACCAGCCCTTCATGAATCTTACGCACGTCTATGGTTGCGATCCGCTGGGCGTGCTGGCGCATGTGCATCCCGACCAGCACGCGCTGGCTTACACAATTCCGGGGTCGGGCGCGGATCTGATGTATTTCGCCAATGACGGCGGGATCTACCGGGCATTGAACGGATTCGCTGGACTCATGAGCGGTTCGTGTTCCGGCACGAATCAATTCGACGATCTGAATCAAAATCTGGGTTCGATGACGCAGTTCGTCAGCTTCTCGCAACACGCGAGCAATCCCAACACAGTGTTGGGAGGCACGCAGGACAATGGTTCACCGGCAACGGCGACAGCTACGACCAGCACGGGATGGGGAAACGTACTGAGCGGCGATGGCGGGTACAACGCAATCGACTCCAACACCGGCGACTGGTTCGCGTCGAACCCCGATACGGGATCTGGAAGTTTGGCCATTCAGGAATGTCCGTCCGGCGTGAATTGCACCGACAGCTTGTTTAGTGTGGTCGTAAGCAGCGGGGATGTGGGTGGCGACGACGGATCGTTTTATTTCCCCTACATTCTCGATCCGCAATCCACCAGTTCCCTGCTGGTGGGTACCTGCCGGGTATGGAGCGGGCCAAGATCTGGTGGGGACTTCACGCTGCTCAGCCTTAATTTCGATACGCTGGGTATCGGAACCTGTGCCGGCACCGAAGTGAATGTGGTTCGCGCATTGGCAGCCGGGGGTCCCGCAAGCGCCAACGGTTCGGAAGTAATCTATGCAACGACCGACGGGCTTGGCCCAAACGATTTATCAACTCCGATCGGGGGCAACGTCTGGGTCACAACGAATGCACTCGCGGTCGCAGGCACAGTTTCAACATTTGCCAATGTCACGACCAATGGCCCCAGCGGCAGCAGCATCAATCCCAACCAGTTTCCAATTTCAGGGGTCGCCATTGACGCTTCGGATGCGACCGGAAACACGGCTTACGTGACAGTAATGGGCTTTACCGGGGGGCCCGGACACGTTTGGCAAACTACCAATGCCGGAGCAACCTGGACCGACTTCAGCGGAACCGGAACGAATGCGATTCCAGATTCGCCTGCTAATGCAGTCGTGGTCGATCCCGTGGCGCACATGGTTTATGTGGGCACGGACGTGGGAGTTTTTCAGAGCTCCACTTCCGCTTCTGCGTGGACCGAGGTAGGACCGATTCCCAGCGCCACATCAACCGGATTTCTGCCGAATGTAGCTGTGACCGCGCTCGCGCTTTTCAACTCTGGGGGACTGAAGCTGTTGCGCGCGTCCACCTATGGCAGGGGGGTGTGGGAATTCAATTTGCTGGCCAAGCCGGATTTCCAGATCGCAGTCTCGAATACTCCTTTGACCGTCTTTGTCAGCGAGAATGCTGTCTTCAACGGCACGCTGAGCGCAGTGAATGGATATGACAGCACGGTGGGTTTGAGCTGCATCGCGGGTTCTTCGAGTCCACCCAATCCTTGTGTACCGAGCCCGGCTACGCTCACACCGACTCCGGACGGCGCGGCGTTTTCAGTGAGCGCCGGCAGCGCCGGTGTGGCCGACTACTACTTCAACGTGCAAGGCGTTGGATTCGATCCCAACAGTACGACGCATGTTGCGGCGCTCACCTTGCATGTAGTGAATTGGAGCATGACCACACCTGTCCCTGGCACCGTCAATGAACCTCGGGGCGCAACTTCCCCGCCGGTCAGTTTTCAAATTGCCGCGCAAGGGACGTTGAGCCAGAGCGTAGGCTTGAGCTGCAGCTTCACGCCAAGCATTCCAGGAGCAACTTGCAATTTCACTCCGGGTGCGAGCTTCAACTTGAGCACCGGTTCCCCGGTAAACGCGACGGCGACCGTAACCGTGCCGGTGGGAATCACGACTGGCTCCTACGGAGTCAATATCCAGGCCAGCACGGCGGGGGCGACCCTGACCACTTCGTTTATTGCGAACGTCGTTCCAAACCCAACTTTCGTCCTCAGTTTAACCAACGTCTCTTTCCCAAACGCTAAAGCGGGGACAAGCGGCACGACTGGCTCGATTACGATTGCGTCCCAGGATGCGTTCACGGGCACGGTTAACTTGAGTTGTGTGTCGACGTTCGGAAGCGGCAGTTGCAGCATCAGCCCGACTTCGGTGAGCGTCGCACTCCCACCAGCGGCGCCGGCAACGGCCACTCTTACCATCAATGGGACCAGCTTTTCCGCCGGAAGCTACGAGATTGCCGTGCAGGGCACGTCGGAGCAAACACCATCTGAACCAGGTACGACAGATGAAC
>CAVZPC010000022.1:0-118225 GCA_963777005.1 uncultured Acidobacteriaceae bacterium
CGCTCCGAGCGCAAACTTTCAGCGCAGCAATTTCGGCAAGCAGTCTTCCGGCAAGTCTTCGCACTCGGGAGGCTTCCATCTATTTGGCGGCGGACACGGGGCGAAGAGCTTCAAGGGCGGCAAGAGTTTTGGTCGCGGACACTCGGGCGGAGGCGGTCACGGCGGCCACTCCGGCGGTAAACATCATCGCTGATGCCACGGCTGTTGAATTGCGCCAACGAGTTCAACTGGTTTCAACGCTTTTTGCTTTTATCCGCTTTCGCTCGAGCACTCGCCGCCGCTTTCTTCTTCAATTCGATCTGATTGTAATCAACGGCGGCACGGATGAGATTTTTTAAAGCACGCTCATTAATCGGATCGCCCTCGAAAAAATCGATTGCTCGCCACGCGTTGCCTTCGAGCCCTGCGTTGAAGAGCTTGTCAGGATCCGCCAGCCTCGCCCCGTGTGAAAAGGTAAGCTTCACCTTGTCTTTGTGGGCGTTGCCGACTGCGATGATTCCGTCGTGCTCCCACACCGGGCTTCCCATCCACTTCCATTCCTCGACGACCTCAGGATCAGCCTCGTGTATGATTCCCCGCACTTTCGCGAGCATCTTCCCGCGCCAGTCCCCAAGTTGCTTGATCTTCTGGTCGATGCATGCAGAAGCAGATTCCACCGGCGCCTTCTTTTTCATCTCCAGCTCCCACTCTCGCACCTAATTTAGCTGCGCTCGGCGTAACCTGCAACCTCCACGAGTGGAAGCGGGCGGGCCCTCCTTTGCGTATAAGATCTCAACTCCCGAGGGTGCCCCGTCCTTGTCCCTGCGTTCTTTGGAGGGACAGAGCCTTGCCCTGTGCGCAGCCGAAGGGGCGGAGTTTTTGATTTCCGCAGAAGCGATCATCTGCCCCACTCAAACCAAAAGACGCTGTGGGCAACTCGCCGTCTCTCCCCGGGTTTCCAAAGGCAGCAACCTTCGCAACCCCGTTTTTTGCGCGAACGAGGCACTCGCCTGCCAATAGTGGTAGCCAAAAATCCCTACATTCGGTGATGCGCTCTCCACCGTCATCATGCGAACTTCCTTCTTGTCACATGCAATTCGAGAAGGAGAAGAAAGCATGAAGAATATCGTTCTGGTCCACGGCGGGTTCGTGGATGGCGCCGGTTGGGAGGGCGTCTACCAGATTCTCAAGAAGCAGGGTTACAACGTCAGCATTGTGCAAAACCCTACAATTTCACTGCAAGACGACGTACAGGCAACCAAACGGATCCTTGCCGCACAGGATGGTCCGGCAATTCTGGTTGGTCATTCCTATGGCGGCGCGGTGATCACCGAAGCGGGCACTCATCCAAACGTTGCCGGCCTCGTTTACATCACTGCCTTCGCTCCCGACAAAGGTGAATCTGTCGGCTCACTCATCAAAGATCCACCGCCCGGCGCGCCTGTACCGCCGATACTGCCTCCGCAGGATGGATTTTTGTTCTTGGATAGCAAGAAGTTTCCCGCCTCTTTTGCTGGGGACGTGGATCCCGCAAAAGCCGCATTCATGGCCGATTCTCAGGTGCCTTGGGGATTAGAGGCCGTCAATGGCTCTATCACCGAGCCAGCGTGGAGGACGAAGCCAAGCTGGTATTTGGTTGTCACCGAGGACAAGATGATCCCGCCCGACGCCCAGCGTGCCATGTCAAAAAGGGCAGGCTCCAAGGTCGTCGAAGTCAAAGGCAGCCACGCCATCTACGTTTCGCAGCCTCAAGCGGTTGCCGCGCTGATCGAAGAGGCGGCTAAAACAGCTCAGGCCAAGGCCGCTTAACCGCCCAAGAATGAACCCCCGAGGGTGCCCCGTCCTTGTCCCTGCGTTCTTGCAGGGACAGGGCGGGGTTTTTGATCTCCCGGAAGCGATCGTCTGACCCGCGAAAGCCGGGTGGCCCACTCAAGCCCGCTTTTGGCTTGAGTGGGGATGTTCTCGAAGCGACCGCAACGTCAAAGCAATCCACAGCTCCCTTGTGACATCTGACCTTGTGCACAGCCCCCGCCTCGTTCGATCATTGTCCCGGGAGAGGATTCAGACGCAGCAATATCGGCAAGTACGCCTTGCGGACAAGATCGGCCCATAAGTCCCATCTTCTCAAGATTTTGCCGATAAAATCCTTGTTATGAAGATTTTGCGAGGCATCCCGCCCGGTCGTTGTCGGTAAGTTGCTGATTCCAGCTATTTTGAAAACTTCGAGGCTTTTTTTTACGGCAGCTACAAGAATGACTAGCAGCCCAGACCGGGACGCCCAGACATCCGCCAGCCCGGCTGACAGCGTCTCGCTAGGCCGACCGCCTCGAAATAATTCGTCGCACGACATGGCCCTTCCACATCCACAATCCCGAAAGGACCATTGCCGGAACGAAGACAAACCGAGTCTTGGGGGCGTAGTCCGACAGTTTTTCAAACGGACTATAGATATAGCCCAGTATCGGAATGCTGAAGATGATGTGAATCCAGCGAAAAATCGAACGTGTGATGCTTCGGTTCACGATGTTGGCTGTATTGGCTGCTGTGGCCATGATGTCACTCCTTGAATTTGATCTTCGGTCTCTTTCTTTCCTGAAGTTTGCTATCCACCACGATTCACGACTTTGGCGGCGGCCAGTTGGGCGACTCAATCCCAAACTGCTTGGCGTACTCCGCGTTCAGCCGCTGCCAGGCGAACTTCATCGCCTCGGGCCCGACAATGCGGCCGATGGGAGTTCCGCTGAGCAGATGATCCAGAACATCGAAACAAATCTGCCACCCGGCAGCACCCATTGCGATGAAGCGCTGACCGATGTTGGTCCACAGTGTCAAACGCGTGCCGCCGTCCAAGGCTTCCAGTTCCCAGCGCATATCGTGCTCGCCCCAGTTGTACTCGAGCAGCCTGGGAGCCTCAGCCCTCGTCACTCTTGTTTCAGTAATGTGCAGCTTTGGCGCTGCCACCGTGGTGAGCCTCACCGTGTTTCCAACCGTGCCCAGGCTCCCATCGGCGTCAAAGGGAGCCCACTCCCGCAGATGCGCCGGATCGGTAAGCGCCTGCCAGACTTTTTCCGGCGAGTGGCGCAACTCGCGGACAAGGACGAGCGTCCACTTCTCTTCACCGTTTTGCGCCCGGTCTTTTTGTATCCGCGCGATGTTCGCCGGACCCGGTGTGTACTGCCCGCGCTCGCTCATCTTCTTTCCCTCCCTATTATGACCAGCGCCTCAACTGCGTAAGCTGAATCAGATTGCCGCAGGTGTCGTTCAGCATTGCAATGGTCGAGCCGGTCACGTCGGTGGGCGGCATCGTGAACTCGGCGCCGCGCGCCTTGATCCGCTCGTAGTCGCCCTTGATGTCGTCGGTAAAAAAATTCGCCGCGGGCTGGTTCTGTCCAAAGATCGCCTGCTGATACGTTTTGGCCGCGGGATTGTTATTCAGCGCCAGCTGCAGCTCAGTGCCCTCCAGCTCCTCGGGCGAGGCCACGGTCAGCCAGCGAAATGGGCCCTGACTGAAATCGGCCTTCTTGGCAAAGCCCAGCACATCGGTATAAAAGCGCAGGGCCTTGTTTTGGTCGTCCACGTACACGCTGGTTACTTTGATTTTCATTTCGTTTTCTCCTTTACGACGTCCGCGGTTTGGGCCGCGTCGCCTTGTCCTTCGTCTTTGTTTTGATTGGCGCGCTTTTCGTCGGTGTTGATTGATGACGCTCCATGCTGTCACGATCCATACGGTCAAGGTGTCGTTCGAGAGCGTCCACGTGAGCGGACCAGAAGCGGCGGAACTGAGCCAGCCAGGCATCCACCTCCTGAAATGGTTCAGGCTTCAGCCGGTAGAGACGGCGCTGTGCGTCCACCGTGGATTCGACGAAGCCGGAGTCGCGCAGTACTCGCAGATGCTTTGACACGGTCGGCTGCGACATACGAAGCTGACGCTCGATCTCTCCCACCGAGTGTTGTGACGAGACCAGGAGACTCAAGATCGCGCGGCGGTTCGGCTCCGCAATGATTTCAAAGACAGATTCCATTCCCTTGATATACTCTATAGAGTATATACGTGTCAAGGAATATAAAAACGAAGGTGCAGACGATGATGAGGCATCGTTCCGCAGATTCCTCAACACCCAAGCTGGCCCCGGGTCGGGCCTGCCATGGCGGCGACCCCGCACAAATTTGCTAAAGATTTTGACAGCGATACTCCCTTCGCGGGTGAACTACTGTTCTTGGTTGGACTTGCGAGGGCGGAGTGGCCGCCATCGCAGGCGGCCAGGCAACTTGTTACGGGAAATTTCGAAATGCTGGCAAATCCGACAATAACCGTATTTGGCGCCTATGGGCACACGGGTCGCTTTGTGGTCTCGCAACTGCGCAAACGCGGATGGAGAGCGATTCTGTCAGGCCGCGACGCCGACAAGCTCAATGCGATGGCCAGCCAGCATGCCGGATCCGAGGTGCGCGTGGCATCGGTCGACAATCCGCACTCGCTCGACCGCGCTACTTCCGGCGCCAACGCCGTGATAAATTGCGCAGGACCGTTTCTCGACACAGCAGTGCCGATCATCGAAGCGGCAATCCGCTCGGGTATTCACTATTTGGATGTGGCGGCCGAGCAGGGTGCTGTGTTGAATGTCTTCGAGAGATTTGCGGATTTCTCGCGGTCGGCAAGCGTGGTGATCGCTCCCGCGATGGCATTCTACGGCGGACTTGGAGACCTTATGGCGACGACGGCCATGGGCGAGTGGGACTGCGCCGACGAAATCTGTATCGCCGTTGCGCTCGACAGTTGGAAGCCCACCCTGGGAACTCGATTAACGGGCCAGCGCAACGCCGGTCGGCGTTTCATTTTCTCGAATAACAAGTTGGAGCGCGCCGATCCGCCGGGACGTAGCTGGATTTTTCCGGCGCCGTTCGGAGAGCAGGATGTCGTGCCCCTTTCTCTGGCGGAAACAATCACCATCTCACATCACCTGCGAACCCCTGAGATTCGAGTGTTCATGAATCTTGCGCCAATCGCAGACCTCCGCAATCCCGATACTCCAGTCCCCACGGCGGCAGATCAGAGCGGACGCTCGTCTCAGATATTTCTTATGGACGTAATCGTTCGCAAAGGTCGCGTGGCGCGCCGGATCGTGGCGCGGGGACGAGACATCTATGCGGTCAGTGCGCCGATTGTGGTTGAGGCAACACAACGTGCAGTTAACAATCTAGGCAAAAAGTTCGGCGTGGTTGCTGCGGGCGAGGCCTTCGACGCGCAAGAGTTCTTAAATGCGTTGAGTCCAGAGCACTTCGTGATCGAGATGCTTTGATGCTTGCTCAAGGGGTAGCCGTCAGGGCTCCATCCACGTCACGCTGAGCACAACGCAGGGAGCAAGGAGAGAAACTTCGAATACGCGTCCGGATGTACGGGCGCGACCCGGTAAATGATATGTTTCTTTTTATGCATTGTGGGTGAGAGTTACATTGTGGGTAAAAAATGTGGCATTAAGCGCAAACAAACGCATTCCTGAGTTCGTCGTTCATTCGTTGCTGAAATCTCCGACCGTAGCGATCCGCGACACACACTGCAAAGGTAGCTGCCGGGAGAATAGTGGCGAGGAGTGCACAACCACCACTCAACTGGTGTTTCCGTATCGCGGAGTCTACGTCCGGCATGTTGGGCGTGAGCAGACTGTGGCTGAGGCGAACCAAGTACTGTTTTTCAATGCCAGCGAAAGCTACAGCGTGAGCCACCCTATACCAGGTGGCGATGGCAGCCTGACGCTGGTCATCACCGAAGCAGAGCTGCGTGAATTGGCTCCGGTGACTTTTCTGCGTGACGGGGCGACACTGGCATTTCGGCAGCAGCGTCTACGGATTGATGCCCGAGCACAAGTGCTGGTGGCGTTGCTGCGGCACAGCCTGCACCGGAAAATCGCGGAACCTTTGGAAGCCGAGAGTCTGGCTTTGACCCTAGTTCGGCGAGTGCTGGGACCCCGCACCGCGCATACCGCCGGCGCCAGTGCTGGACGGCAGCGGTTGGTCGATAGGGTGAAGCTCGTATTGGCAAGCGACTTAGCGCGACGCTGGACATTAGCCGAGATCGCCGCTGAACTGCGCGGCTCCCCCGTTTATCTCACACAGGTTTTCCAGCAAGTAGAAGGCCTACCCCTGTACCGCTATCAACTGCGATTACGGCTCGCGCGTGCGCTGGACCTTCTGGCGGGGTATGACGATCTGACCACTCTCGGTCTCGATCTCGGCTTCTCGAGCCACAGCCATTTCAGCGCCGCATTCCGCCAGGCTTACGGTCGCTCTCCCTCTGAGTTCAAGCGGTCGGCGCTGCGTCGCTAAACCGTTTATCCAAATTGCTAAAGATCCTGACAGCGGATCCCTCTTCGCGCGTGGCCTACTGAGTTCACCCGGACTTCGGGTACTCACGGAGGGCAAAGACATGGTTGAGAAAACGTGTGCGGCTTGCGACTGCAAGCTCGATGCAAATTCCATCAAGGTCAGGATCGGCGGCAAGACAGTCGAGGTCTGCTGCGACGAGTGCGCGCAGAAACTGAAGGAAGCTTCGACGACAGCGAGGAAGAGAGGCTGAGCCATGAAAGGAAACAAACTATCGGCGATGACTCGTAGCGTGCAAACTGCCTCGGGCCGAATCAGCTACATGGAACAAGGCACCGGCGGAGTGGCGTTGTTCGTACATGGCGTACTGCTGAACGGGCATCTATGGCGTCACCAACTGGCAGACTTGTCGGACATCCGGCGCTGTATCGCTGTGGACCTGCTAGCCCACGGTAGTACCCAAATCACGTCCGATCAGGATGTGTCTGTGACGGCTAATGCAAAGATGCTCAACGAGTTTCTCGATGCTTTAAGAATCGACCAAGTAGATCTGGTGGGTAACGACAGCGGGGGCGGCGTTGCACAGATTTTTGCCGCGTTGTATCCGCAGCGTGTCCGCAGCCTCACTCTCACAGACTGCGACACTCACGACAATTGGCCGCCCGAAGCCTTCAAGCCATTTCTTGCGATGGCGGCCGCCGGCGGTTTACGTGGAACGCTGGACGCAATGTTATCGGACAAACGCGTTTACCGCTCGCCACAGGCGCTTGGCCCAGCATATGAACATCCGGAGCAGTTAAGCGACGACAGTATCGAACAATATCTCCGTCCTTTTGTCATAAGCGAGCAGCGCACGCGGGACCTGCAACGGTTCCTGGCAGCTTTCGACCATCAGCACACACTTGCGATTGAAGATCGACTGAAGACATTGAAGGCGCCGACGCTGATCGTCTGGGGCACGGACGACGTGTATTTCGATGTGAAATGGTCACACTGGCTGGCGGACAACATCCCGGGCACGCGGAAGCGCGTTGAGTTCACGGGCGCCAGGATTTTTTTCCCAGAGGAGCGTTGGGAAGAATTCAATAAAGAACTGCGTGAGCACTGGCAAGCGGCACAACAGGAGGCAGCGTGACGACTGGCGAAGAATCAGGATCGAGCGTGCTTCAGGAGGACCGGATGACTGAACAGACACGCAAGGCTGAACAATTCCGAAGATTGCATATTCCGGGAAGACCTCTTGTCCTTTTCAATATCTGGGATGCGGGCAGCGCAAAGGCTGTCGCTAACACCGGTGCCAAGGCGATCGCGACAAGCAGTTGGTCGGTCGCCGATGCTAACGGCTTCGCCGATGGCGAGCATGTCCCGCTTGTCTTCGCGATCGACAATCTGCGCCGGATCGTTGCGGCGACGGACCTACCCGTGACGATCGATCTGGAAACCGGCTATGGAGATTCATCGGAAGCGATCGACGAGACTATCCGTCTTGCAATCGATGCCGGCGCAGTGGGTTGCAACCTGGAAGATAGCTTTACGGCAAATGGGACACTGCGAGAAACATCGGACCAAGCCGATCGGATCCGACACGCGCGACAGACTGCTGACGCAGCCGATATCCGTTTCTTCATCAATGCCCGCACGGATATCTTTTTCCAGCGAGCAGACGAGCAGCATAGCGACGCTATGGTCGTCGAGGCGATTGAGCGAGCACGCGCCTACGCGGATGCTGGCGCGGATGGACTGTTCACGCCGGGTCTGACCCATATCGCTCTCATAGCGCGTTTGGCACAAGCCTCGCCAGTGCCGCTTAATATCATGGTCGGCGATGCTACCCCACCCCTGCGAACACTGGCGGAGAATGGCGTCGCAAGAGTGAGTCATGGCCCAGGCCCTTACATCTTGGCGATGAAGACGCTCAAAGAAGCGGCTCGCTCGTCACGCGGGTGACGCCAACGGGCCTTTGATGGGGCACCGGAGTCAAACTGTGATTTGCACCGGCGAACGCGATTGTATTCTCTTCGCGGATCTAGGATGGAGTTGTTCGATGGTCTACAGAGACGGCTTGACTTAAATTAGCAATCAGTTATGGCAGCCGGACCTGTAAGCCGAATTCTGTCCTCCGGATTGCTCCGGCGGGACGGCCATTCCTCTGGGCCACGCATTGCTGCGAGGCTCTAGCGACCTACCCGAAGGTTTGACGCACCGAGCCGGCACGTGCCCGGAACCGCAGCTCCGAACTTCCTCCCTATTTGGTCTTGCTCCGTGTGTGGTTTGCCCTGCCCGCTGCATTACTGCGGCGGCGGTGCGCTCTTACCGCACCTTTTCACCCTTACCCGCATCGGTGAAGACACAGGCGGTATATTTTCTGTGGCACTTTCCGTCGGACGGGCTTGAACCCGGCCTCCCGGACGTTATCCGGCACACTGCTCTGCGGAGTTCGGACTTTCCTCTCCCCGCGTCCGAAGACGCGAAAAGCGACCGTCCGGTCCAGCTGCCAACACAATCATTATATGCGATGGCTGGTGGGTTCAGGTCTCGGGTCTTTGGTCTTGGCTCATATAGGTCTTGGCTCTCAGGCACGAATCAGTCGGCTGATAGACTTGGAAAGAGCAGGGCCTTCGCCAATACTCCGAGCAATGCGGCGCAAGACCTAGCGCGTAAGATCGAAGACCGGTATTCCGCACCCATGCATGTCGCCGAAGCCATCCGAATCGCGCTGCAGTCGTTGTGGGTAAATAAGCTGCGCTCCGTATTAACGCTGCTGGGTGTGGTGATTGGCGTGGCGGCTGTGATCGCCGTCGTCACCTTCGTCTCCGGCATCAACGATTACGTCGCGCAGAAAGTTTTCAATTTAGGGGCCGACGTCTTCATCATCTTCAAGGTTTCGCCCGCCGTCACCAATGTCGACCGCTATCTCGAAGGCGAGAAGCGAAAAGATTTAACCATGGAGGATTACCAGGCGGTTGCAGAGGCCTGCCGCCACTGCGCATACATTGGCGCGGTTCTGCGCAACGAGGCCGGCCATGTGAAATACGCCGAGCAATCGATCAGCGATACCTCCGTGCGCGGCATCACGCCCTCAATGGCCCCAATTTACGATACGGATCTCAGCACCGGCCGCATGCTGAATGAGACTGATCTGAATAATCGGGCACCGGTCGCGGTCGTTGGCACCGACATCGTCGATCATCTGATGCCGGGAACCGACCCCTTGGGCAAGGAAATCCGGCTGGATGGCTGGACCTACCAGGTGATTGGGGTGGGCACGAAGAAAGGAACGACGCTCGGTCAAAGTGCCGACAACTACGTGATGATTCCCATCACTTCGTTCCTCAAACAATACGGAGTGCATAACAACAGCATTCGAATCTCGGGAAAAGCCATGGCTGCTGGGGTTCCACTGGAGGAAGCCGTGGACGAGTCTCGCGCGGCACTGCGTGCCAAGCGCCACGACGCGCCCGGCGGCGACGACAGCTTTGACATTGAAACCAATGCCAGCCTGCTCGGTATTTGGACCAATTTCAGCCAGACATTTTTTATCGCCACGATCGGAATTGCCTGCATCTCTCTGGTGGTGGGCGGCATTGTGATCATGAACATTATGCTGGTCGCGGTCACCGAGCGCACCCGTGAAATCGGCATACGCAAGGCGCTTGGTGCGCGGCGTGAAGATGTGTTGCTGCAGTTTCTGATCGAGTCCGTCACGCTGGCGGTCGCGGGCGGAGCTCTGGGAGTTTTATTGGGAGTGATCGTTGCAGAGACATTTACTTTGCTGATCGGGATGCCATCGGCCATCAAGCTGTGGGCAGTCGCGGCCGGGCTGGTAGTATCCGCCAGCGTAGGAGTATTTTTTGGAGTCTATCCCGCGCGCAAAGCCGCGAAGCTCGATCCCATTGTTGCGCTCAGGTTCGAAACGTAGCTCATGATGCGCAAGGACGAGTTCGGTGAGATTGTCCAGATGGCGACGGACACCATCCGCAGCAACAAGCTGCGCTCATCGCTGACCGTGCTGGGAATCGTGATTGGCGTCGCCATGGTGATTGGGGTTTCCTCGATCGGCCGCGGACTCGACGACAATGTCCGCGATCTGGTTGCCAGCATCGGCTCCAATGTAATCTTTGCCTATCATCTTGAGCCTTTCACCCTGCGTTTGACGCAAGAGATGCGCACGCGCAAGAAGCTGACCTTTGAAGACGCGCAAGCCATGGCGCAACTGCCGCACGTAAAAGCGGTGACGGCTGGCATCCGTTTTTTCCGTCCGGAGCTGGGGGTGGGCACCTACGCGGTCAAGTATGAGGATCGCAAGGTAAAGAACACGATTCTGGAAGGAGCGACCTCCGCGGCGAAAGATGTCTTCGATCTGCACATCACGGAAGGCAGGTGGTTCAGCGAGAGCGACGATGAGAGGCGCGCTCCGCTCATCGTTCTCTGCCACGACACGGCTGCGGAACTATTCCCTAGTGAAAGTCCGCTGGGACACGAAATCAACATCGATGGGCGATTGTTCACGGTGATTGGCGTGCTGGAAAAGATCAAGTCCGTGTTTGGCGGGGGAAAGGATCCTAACGATAATCGCGTTTTTTTCCCGTTGAGCACCTTCAAGACGCTGCATCCGGAATTGAAGGATCATTGGATCAGCGTAAAAGCAACGTCTCATGACGATATGCCGAAGGCCGTCGACGAAATGCGCGAACTGCTGCGGCGTCGGCGAAAAGTTCCACCGGGGAAGCGAGATGACTTCTCAGTGTTCACCTCCGATTCGCTTTCGGATTTCTGGAACCAGCTCACCGGCATGCTTTTTGTCGGGATGTTTGCGATCTCAAGCGTGGGACTGATCGTGGGCGGCGTGGGTGTCATGAACATTATGCTGGTCAGCGTCACTGAGCGGACGCGTGAAATCGGCGTCCGCAAAGCCATCGGCGCCCGCAAACGGGACATACTTTTGCAGTTCACCCTGGAAGCAATTATTCTTACCGCCGTGGGAGGCTTGATCGGAGTCCTGCTGGGGGCAATCGTCGTTGGCATGATTCCTGCATTGTGGCCATCGCTGCCAGCGCACATGTCGATGTTTTGGACGGTTTTTGGCTTCACCTCCGCTGCGGGAGTCGGACTTGTCTTCGGCATTTATCCTGCGTGGAAGGCGGCGAATCTGGACCCGATTGAGGCGCTGCGCTACGAATAGCAGGATCCTGAATAATATCGATCGCACCTGCGCATGATGCATTCCTTTCTCACCGCAGTTCAGATTGTCGCGGTTGCCGGCATCGTATCCAGTTCGCTCTACTATCTTTTGTGCCTCTGGAGCGCTTTTCGATTCTTGTCCGAGCGTGGCAGAGCCAGCGTTCGCCCAACGCCCCCCTTGCCACCGATCTCAATTCTTAAACCTCTGAAGGGAATCGATCCCGAGATCTACGAGAGCTTTCGCAGCCACTGCCTGCAGGATTATCCCGAATACGAAATCATCTTCGGCGTGAACGACCCAAGAGATCCTGCAGTCGCAAGCGTGAAAGCATTACAGAAGGAGTTTCCCGATCGCAGAATTCAGATCGTCGTGAGTGCGAAAACCCTCGGCGCGAATGTGAAGGTTAGCAACCTGGCGCAGATGCTGAGGGAAGCGCATTACGATTACCTGATCGTCAATGACAGCGATATTCGAGTCGAACCTGACTACCTGCGCCGCGTGACCGCGCCGCTCGCGGAGTCAAAAGTCGGGATGGTTACCTGCCTTTATCGTGGCGTGGCAGAGGCAACGCTGGGCTCGCGCCTGGAGAGTCTCGGAATCAGTACGGACTTTTGCGCGGGAGTGTTGGCTGCGCTTCAGCTTGAGGGCGGCATTCGTTTCGGACTCGGTTCCACACTCGCATTCCGCCGCGCGGACCTGAAGAAGATCGGCGGCTTCGATTCGATCTTGGACCATCTTGCGGATGATTACGAACTGGGAAAGCGCATTGCGGATCTGGGGCTTGCTGTGAAGCTCTCGGACGTTGTAGTCGAAACCTTTCTTCCACCGTACCGACTGCGGGATTTCTTCGCGCATCAACTTCGTTGGGCGCGTGGAGTTCGCGACGCTCGGGCGGGCGGATACTTCGGGCTCGTTTTCACGTTTGGAATCCTCTGGGCATTGCTTGGCGTGGCGGCAAGCAAAGGGGCTCTCTGGTCGTGGAAGGCGCTGGCTTCCACCTTATTTCTACGTTTAGCCGTCGCGCTGGTTGTGGGCTGGAGCGTTCTGCGCGACCGTCAGGTTTTGAAATATGCATGGCTGATTCCGCTCCGCGACCTGGTTGCAGTCATGGTCTGGATCGCGAGCCTGGGAGGCCACACGGTGACCTGGCGTGGAGACCGATTCAACTTGAAAAACGGGAAACTCACACGGGTTGTGCCTTAACATTGTCTTCGATCACCACAAACTCTATGCGGAAACAATGTTCCGACTGAGGTCGAGAACCGCCCGCACTTTTCCCGCCAGTTGCTTCAGCGTGAAGGGTTTCTCCAGGAAGTTGCTTGCGCCATGGCCCACCTTGTGATCGATCACGGTTTGCCCGCTATAGCCAGACACGAATAGCACTTGGGTTTCTTCACGGATGGCGGCAAGTTCCTTTGCCAGTTGGCCCCCGCTGACTCGAGGCATTACGACGTCGGTGACGGCCAGATGAATTCGTGATCTGTAATTGTTCGCTAGGGCCATTGCATCCTGTCCGTCTCTCGCTTCTAAGACGGTATAGCCCTGGAGGCTGAGAAATTCCGCCTCCGCGTGGCGTAACGCATCTTCATCTTCGACCAGGAGAAGAGTCTCAGTGCCCCGCGATACCCCTTCCGTTTCGATGTTTCCTTCATCAAGGACCGCATCGCGATCTCGCACACAGGGAAAGTAGACCTTGAAAACCGTGCCCATTCCAAGTTCGCTGTAGGCCCACACAAATCCATGATTCTGTTTGACGATGCCATAGACCGTCGCCAGCCCAAGTCCGGTGCCTTTTCCGGAAGGCTTCGTCGTGTAGAAAGGGTCGAAAATATGTGGAATATGATCCGCCGATATGCCTGATCCAGTATCGCTGATGGTTA
Organism: uncultured Acidobacteriaceae bacterium; assembly: GCA_963777005.1. GTDB lineage: Bacteria > Acidobacteriota > Terriglobia > Terriglobales > Acidobacteriaceae > Sulfotelmatobacter. The sequence continues at coordinate 13,363 of CAVZPC010000022.1, forward strand.
GCGCGGTATAGCGTCCCTTTGGAATGACCGCTTTTTTCTGGCAGACATACTCTTCATCGAGGATCACATCCGAAGTCTCGATGGTGCACCGCCCTCCCTGCGGCATCGCGTCGCGAGCGTTAACCGCGAGATTCATAAGGATCTGCTCAATCTGCATGGGATCCAAACGGATTCTCCCCATCCCTGCGCCTGGGACAAATGTCAGCTCGATATCCTCTCCGATAAGACGATGCAAGGTTTTGACGATTCCACTGACCACCGGATTGAGTTCTGCCACGCGCAGCGCTTGCGGTTGATTGCGGCTGAAGGCGAGCAGTTGCCGAGTCAACTCCGCAGCCCGCCGCGCCGCTGAGAGGATCTCCTGGAGCCGGCCCAGAGTGGAGCTTCCCGGAGACACTGAGTCCATTGCCAGTTCGGCATAACTGGTAATGATGGTAAGCAGGTTATTAAAATCGTGCGCGACGCCACCGGCGAGGCGTCCCACCGCGTCCATTTTTTGTGCCTGCAGCAACTGCGCTTCCAGATGTAACCGCTTGGTCAGATCACGGCCATTCGAGACAAAATGCGTAATGCGGCCTGTGTCGTCCCGAATCGCGCTGATACTTTCGTCAACGTAGAACAGCTCACCGTTTTTCTTGCGATTCACCAGAATGTTGTGGCAAACATTCCCAATGCTAATTGTCTCCCACAACTCGCGAAAAAGCGCCGGCGCCTGCTGGCCTGACGTTAGCATGCGCGGAGTCTGGCCCACGGCTTCCTCTGACGAGTAACCCGTGAGGACTTCAAAAGCTGGATTCACGTATTCGATGATGCCATCGCTATTCGTAATGACAATCGTGTCGGCTGATTGTTCGACCGCGCAAGAGAGCTTGCGCAGCGAGTCTTCCGCCAGCCGCCGTTTCTGCTGGGTCGCGTGCAGATTCAGGGTGCATCGAATGGTGCGCAGAAGATCGGCTCCGTTCAGCGGCGATTTCTCTACACAATCCGAGGCGCCTGCCTCCACGATCGCCGCGACAGCTTGTTCGTCTGCCTGCTCCGTGAGCACGATGAAGGGTATGGTCCGCCCGCTTTGGAGAAAATCCGTGAGAAGCTTTGTAGCCGCGTCGTCTCCAGTTTCATGCTCGAAGAGAACCAGGCCATATTGGCCCTGTTGCAACAAAGTTCTAGCCTCTTCCGGGGAACAGGCATGATCAAGCTCTGCCGGCAAAACGTTCCGGTGCCGCTCAAGGATCTCGCGGATGAGAAAGAAATCCTCTTCCTGGTTTCCTACCAGCAAGACGTGTAATACGGCCGGTGAAGCCTCGAGTTGTGCTGCGGTAGACACAGGGAGAGACTGACTACTCTTTTCACATCGGAAACCGTGAGTGAAAGCATCCTCGTCCAGAACTTGAGGCGATGATTCGGGTTGAGAGGAGGTTCCTAATCGGGCCTGGCCCAGTTTGGACTTCTTTCTCCTGGTTTATGGACAGCTTTGCTCAGCGAAAGCCCTCGCTTTGGCGTCTACTCGCATCGATATCCGATGCTTAATCACAATGAATCTGTCTTTTCCTCTGTTAACCATCTCTAACTTCGAACGTCTAAATCGACAAAGTGTAGTGCTTGGGGCAAGGGGAGCCTCCAAAGGAATGAGGGAACACCTTCGGGACTTCTTTCGTATCGTCTAAAGAGTCAGTGTGCGGAGGGGGTACTCGACCAGCCGCCGCAAAAGCCGTCAGGGAGGTTTTATGGGGAGTCAGCCGTTCGAGACCAGGGCCGTTACCAGCAATGCCAATGGACATGTACAGGAAGTAGTACGCCAGGCCCACGAAGAATTACGCCAACTTTTGCACCAGCGGGCCGAAGTGATGCGCCGCATCGGGACTATTAAGCAAACCATCGCTGGCCTGGCTAACTTGTTTGGGGATGGGGTGTTAAGCGATGAATTGCTGGAACTAGTCGACCGCAAGAGCAATGGTCGGCAACCCGGTTTCACCAAAGCCTGCCGCATGATTCTAATGGACGCGAACCGCGCTCTGAGTGCGCGGGACGTGTGTGACCGGATACAGGAAAGAATGCCGCCCATGCTGGAGCGCCACAAAGACCCCATGGCCTCCGTCACCACGGTACTGAATCGCCTGGTCGCTTACGGGGAAGCTCGGGCCGTCGCTCTGGACAACGGTCGGCGCGCCTGGAAATGGGTTGCCGACGCGGAACAAGAGCCAACGCAGATGTTAGCGGCGCCAAGTTCACAGTGAGTAGGACTAACCCGGCGGCAGAAGCATCCCTTTCTCAAGATGCCGCGTGACGTGCGCGTAAGAGGCGGCGTGCGGATCGTGCGTCACCATCACAATGGTTTTGTGAAAGTCTTCATTCAGCCGCTTCAGGATTTCAAGAACCTCTGTAGCGGAGTGACTATCCAAATCGCCGGTAGGTTCGTCCGCAAGTAACAGCGTCGGATCGCTCACAATGGCGCGAGCAATCGCCACGCGCTGCTCCTGTCCGCCGGAGAGTTGCTTGGGAAGGTGGTTGACCCTTTCCTCCAAGCCAACGAGTTTCAACGCGGTCATCACGTGGTCGCGTCTCTGCTGCGGGTTCAGCTTCGTCAACAGCAGCGGCAGTTCCACATTTTCAAAGGCAGTGAGCACCGGGATGAGGTTGAAAGTCTGGAAGACGTAACCGATATGCTCGTTGCGCCAGTGAGCAGCCTGCGAATCATTGAAGCGGAAAATATTCTGATTCTGTACCAGCAATTCGCCAGCCGTTGGACGGTCGATCGCTGCGATCATATTCAGCAGCGTGGTTTTGCCCGATCCCGAGGGCCCCATCAGCGCGAGAAATTCGCCAGTCGCAATGTCAATCGAGACATCGTCGAGAGCTTTCACTTCAAAGGCCTCGCGCTTGAAAACCTTGCTCACATTGCGGGCTTGAACTACTTTCGTTCCGGTGGCCACTCTGGTTTCAGCAACAGTGCTCATGAACTTTACCCCTTCACCTTAATTGTGTCGCCGTCCTTCAGTTCTTGCGGTGCCTTCGTGATCACGCTCTCTCCACCCACCAATCCGTCCACGAGAAATCCGCCGGTGCGCTGGCTAAGTATGTGAACCTCACGCATACGCGCCTTGCCGTCGAAGGCCAGGAAAACGATCTTTTTGCCGTCATGATCCCGCACGGCGGCGGCGAGTACAAATGCCCCCGATGGCTGAGTGCTGGCGGCCTTCGGCTGATCCGCGAGAAACCTCACCGTCGCGTTCATCTCCGGTCGCAGGAACACGTCGGGATATTTCCCCGGATTCAGCACCTGCACTTTCACTTGCACCGTGGCTTTCTGCCGGTTGGCCTCGGGAGAAATCTGTGCAATTTCGCCATCGTAGGTCTTGTCGGGATAAGTATCGGTGGTGACGATACCTTTCTGTTTCGGACTGAGCCTGGCAAAGTCCGCCTGGGCGATGTCGAGCTCAACCTGGAGATCGTTCAAATCCGCCAGCGACACTACCGATCCCTGTGGTCCGCCCGCCGCTGCGCTGGCAAACTGCGCCGTAATTAACTCGCCCTTTTCCGCGGTGCGATCAAGAATCGTGCCCGTGACAGGCGCGCGGATCACGGTGGCATCGAGCTGTGATTTGGCATAATCCGCCAGCCCTTGCGCCTGGACCACCGACCCGCGGGCGCGGGCGATCTCCTCCGCCCGAGGCCCAATCTTCATCAGCTGAAATGCCTTCTCCAGCGAATCCACCCGCTGCTGATCGGAATCAAACTTCGCGGTTGCGTCGTCCAAGGCCTGACGGGAGACGACGCCTCCCGCCGAGAGTTCCTTGGTGCGGTCCAGCGTCAGTTTGTCATTCACCAGCGTCGCGCGAGCTTCATCCAGATTATGCTGCGCCTGCTGAATTTCCTCCGGCCGGGAGCCGTGCTCCAATTCGTCGAGATAAGCGCGAGCATTCTCCAGCGCGCCTTTCGCCTGTTCGTAGGAAGCGCGGAACTCCTCGTCCTCCAACCGCACCAGGACCTGTCCCTCTTTCACCTTGTCGCCTTTTTCCACACCGATCCACGCCAGGCGTCCGGTCACCTTGGAATTCACATTGATGGTGTGATGAGCCACGATATAGCCCGTGGCCGAAAGCACGGTGCCGCCGACGTCACTGCTCTCCGCCGCCGCGCGCACGACCTCGACCTCCGGCGCATCGCGGAACATGACCCGATAGGCCAGCGCGGACAAGCTCAATACGCCCACGACCACGATTCCAATCACGATGTAGCGGCGCGCCCATGCGGGCGGTTCACCGTTGCTCGTGCCGCGCTCCGTGCGGTCGATTCGCAAGCTCTGCAGGTCTTCGTGTTTTGCGTCAATCGGCATAAGTATGGATACGGAAAACCGGGGAAGCTAGTTTCCCCAAAACCTCAAATCAACCTCGCAATGCCGTGAGGATATTTTGTCGTGCGGCGTGCCAGGCGGGGAACAGCCCACCGAATAGTCCCATGGCCAGGGCGAACAGAATTGCATATGCGGCCACCAGTGGCGTAATTTGCAGGCTGAACACCACTTCGCTGAATGTCACCGCATTCGAGGTTCCGGTTTGCAGGCCATTAAACGGAAGCATCAGCAAAATCCCCGCCAGCGCTCCTAGCATCGCCAACAACAAGGATTCCAGAACAAACGAAGTCAAAATCGCAGGACGGGAAAATCCCAGCACCCGCAAGGTTGCAATCTCTCGCCCGCGATAGGCCACGGCCGCGTACATGGTATTCATCGCGGCAAAACTCGACCCGATTGCCATGATGATCGCAACCACGATGCCGATGTATTTGATCGGAGCGCCCGAACTGGTCTGCTTTGCGTAATAATCCGTCTCCAACATTCCTTCGAGTTTGAGCCGCTGATCATCACTGACGCGGTTCTTCAGGGCATCGGCGGCAATAGGATCGGTAGCGCGCAAGTAGGCCGACGAAAAGCCGCCCTGCCGATCGAAGTCGGAGGCCATCTGATTTACATCGGACCAGATCTCGGATTCATAGGCCGACCCCCCCGCGTCAAACACGCCCACCACCTTCCAGGAGCCTTTGCCGAACTCGATGGTGTCGCCAATGTTTGCATGCGAAAAGCGCGAGCGAATCGACTTGCTCACCACCACCTCGCGTTGACCAGTCTGAAACCAGCGTCCCTCGATCAGCTTTGCGCCGGGACGAAGCTCCAATCCATCCGGCATCATGCCGCGGACCGTAACGTTCACTTCCCCCGTGCCATCTTTACGCGGAAGCACGATTACCACCACCCACTCGCCGGAGACCATCGGCTCCCCGTGACTATCTTTCGCGATGCCGGGCAGAACCTTGAGAGTTGGAAACAGCGCTGCGTCAAAACCTCCGGACAACTCCGCCTCCGATCCTTTGCGCAGCACCAGCACATTCAGCGGATTGCCGCTCGAGACGAAAGCCTTCTGCAGTCCCGCCAGCAGCGCCATGAGAAAGATTGCCGTGGTGACAGTGAGCGCTATGCCGAGCGCAGTCATGACGGTGAGACCTTTTCGGAGCTTCAAATTGCGGACGTTATAGCTGATCGGTATCGCCATAATTTAACTCTCGACTCAGCCAGCATGCTCAGTCGGTCTGCTCAACCGATGTGGCGCAGGCCCTCCACAATATTGGTACGCGAAGCGTTATATGCCGGCAGACAGCCGCTGATGAATCCTACGGTTGCCGCTACCAGCAGGGACACCAGCATCGTCGGAAGCGTAACCTTCATTTCCGCTGGAATTCCGATCGCGACTGGCGAATGTGTCAACCACCGTATCAGCAGGGTTGCTCCCAAAACTCCGAGGATTCCACCTGCCACTGACAGGGCTATGGCTTCGCCGACGATCATCGACAGCACACGCTGGCGCGTGAAGCCCAGCGTTTTAAGTACTGCAACTTCCCGCGTACGCGCGCGAATCGACATGGCCATGGTATTTGCCGAGACCAGAAGAATCGCAAAAACCACCGCTCCGCAGATGGTAAGAATGAACGCCTTCACATTTCCCAGAGACGATACGAACGAAAGCCGGAAAGCTTGCTGGCTCTCGGTCTTGGTATGCTGTGGCGCGTTGCGGAACATTTCATCGATCGCCTTAGAGACCGGCGCGACGTCACCTGGCGTTGCAACCTGCGTGATATACCATCCTGCCTGTCCCTTGAACCAGTCTACCGATTCTTCCAAGTACTTAGTGTTAAAATACAGCGCCCGAACTGGCGGATCGATGGTGTAGATGGCGCGGATCGTAACCTCGGGATGAACGGGGAAATAAGGACTCTGCAGGACCAGATGGTCACCGATCTTCCATCCAAATTTTTTTGCCAGTTCGATATCCACCATAGCTCCCGTGCGATCACGTTGCCAGGCAAGTAACTGATCCGGAGGGACGATCTTGTCCGGCGCAACCTTCGGGTACTCATCTGGATCGGTAACCACCTGGGCGAAGGAGTTTGTGGCCCGGTCATCCTTATATACGTTTCCGAAATAAGTCATCGGAGCAACCGCAACTACGCCAGGGATAGTTCGAATCTTGTCGCGGTAATATGCCGGCAGAAAAAATGCCAGCGAAACCCGGTCGCGAGTGATGATGGTTTTCATCGCATTCGGGGGCCCCTGGTCGATGTAGAACGTGCGCCAGATCGACATCATCATCGTAAGCAACAGCAGCGAAAAACTGATGCTGAGCATGGTCAGCAGGCTGCGTCGCTTGTTACGAAACGTATTGCGCACCACAAATCCGCCTAACGTCATAATGTCATCCGATATGCCGCAACCCGTCCACAATATTGACCTGTGAAGCGTGATAGGAAGGAATCAGCGAACTTACCAGTCCCACCAATCCCGAGATGAAAAGAGCCGCCGCCCACATGCTCGGCGTCACCTTCATGTTATAGAAGCTCATGTAAGGCGAATGGCTGACTGCGTAAATCAATAAGTAGGCCAGGCCTACGCCAATTACTCCGCCCGCCGCGGCCAGCGCGACGGCTTCGCTCACAAACAAACCCAACACGCTCTGCCGCGTAAATCCCAGAGTCTTCAGTACAGCCACTTCGCGCGTTCGCTCGCGGATCGACATCGCCATCGTGTTCGCGGAAACTAATAAGGTTGCAAACACCACAGCCGAACAAATCATCAGGATGAACGCCTTCACATTGCCCAGCATGGCAACAAACTCGAGGCCGAAAGCCTTTTCGCTCTCCGACTTCGTGGGCTGAGGAGAATTGCGGAACATATCATCCACAGCGCTTGCGATCTTGCTCACATCTCCTGGAGAAGCCGCAAGAATACTAAAAGTTCCTGCCTGGCCTTTGAACCATGAAACTGCCTCTTCCACGTACTTCGTATCGAAATAGACTGCCTTGTCGTCGGGATAAGAACTGAAAATCCCTCGCACGTAGAGTTCGAGATCGACAGGATAAATTGTGCCTTTCAAAACAATCCGATCACCCAGCTTCCAACCGTATCTCCTGGCCAGTGTGTCATCGACGATCACACCCTGCCGATCCCGCTGCCACGCGATCTGTTGCTCCTCGGGCATTCGTATATCCCGAAAAACTTTGAAAAACTCCTGCGGATCGGTGCCAAACTGCGCGAAGAAGTTCTCCGGCTTATCGTCCCTATAGATTCCCCCGAACCACGACACTGGAACCACGGCCACCACTCCCGGAACCGCGCGAATTTTCTCGCGATAAAACCCCGGCAAACTGAACGTCAAGGAAACCCGGTGCCGCACCACGAGCCTTTCCGCCGACTCTGCGCTTCCCTCATCGAGATAGAAAGCTCGCCAGATCGTCATCATGAGCGTCAGCAAAAGCAAAGAAAAAGCGATGCTAAGTACCGTAAGAATGCTGCGGCGCTTGTTGCGGAAGGCGTTCTTCGTGACAAATCGGGTCAGAGTCATGGCTGAACCCCGGGGTCAAAGCGGCATGCTGGACGGGCGGACCACCTTAGTCCAAGCAGGCCACAAGAATAAACGAAGGACAGCGCCGCCTACAACCGGTCGAACCGGAGGACAGCCTCCGCCAACGCACTCCTCTACAGCGTCGAACATATATTCGCCCCCAGCGTCTTATGCTCACCAGTGGAGATCGTCATCCAGCCTGCATGACAATTGTCATCCCGCGATTCGCCTCATGAAAGTTAAACGTTCCTGACAAGAAAAGGTCACGGCAAGGGCGCCCGCAAATGCATTGATAGTGGCGCCGACCCTTCGATCCTTAAGCTTTGGTCCGAACTATATTTCACGCCGTCTTTTCAGTACTTTGGTAACTCGAAGCCTTTTCTCGCGAGCGTTATCCTAACCATAACCTGCCCCGGGTTTTGATACCCACGCAGCTTCCTAACCGAAACTGCGCGGCTTCTTTCTGGGATGAGGCATGGAGCAAATGTCCACAAAAATCGGCCACTTCGAAATTCTGAGTGAACTTTCAAAGTCTGCTACTGGCGCGGTCTACAAGGCGAACGATCCGCAGACCAGCCAAACCGTGGCGCTGAAGGCGATCCAGTTGTCGGCCTTCGGCGAACGCGCCGCCGACCTGGAGAAATGCCTCCTCGAAGAGGCCGAGACCACCAAGGTGTTGAGCCACTCGAACCTCACGCCCGTTTACGGCGCCGGAGAGATCGAAGGCCAATTCTGCGCTGCCATGGAGTACATACAGGGCAACAGCGTGGCGACCATGCTGACGCGCAAAGAAGGATTTTCCATATGGGACCTGCTCGATATCGGCAGGCAGGTCTGCAGTGGTCTCGATCACGCTCACTCCCACAAAGTTTTTCACTATAGCCTCGAGCCCGCCAAGATCATGTGCGGGTGGGATGGCACCGTCAGAGTCCTGGGATATGGCCTCTCCAGCGTGGGGAAGTTCACGGCGCAAATGCCGGAGGTTCCTTCCATCCTTCATTACATGTCCCCGGAACAGATTCGCGGCGAAGATATCGATGCGCGGTCGAATCTCTTCAGCCTTGGCGCACTGTTCTACGAAATGGTGACCGACCGCAAAGCCTTTGACCGTGAGGATTCCGAATCCCTGCGCCAGAGCATTCTCGAGAGCATGCCGGTGCCGCCGATGCACGTGAATCCCAAGCTTCACCCGCTGCTCAGCGATCTCATCATGAAAGCCCTTGCCAAGGATCCCGCCGGGCGCTACCAGAGCGGGAGAGAGTTGCTCGACGATCTGGAGAAATGTAAGGAATCCAAACCGCAAGCTGCGAAAGCTGCGGCGGCACCGGCGAAGGCCCCAGCGGTTGCGTCCCCATTGAAAGCGGCGGCTCAAACCAAATTCGCCTCCGCACCGGCGACGCCCGTAGCGAAGAAACCGGCCGCTCCGCAGTCTCCAGTGGTATCGAAACCTTCAGCACCACAACCAGCGGTTGAGAAGCAGGAAGCCGCTCCTAAGGCTGCCGCCGCTGCGGCAGGCTGGGGAAGCACCGAGGCTGCGTCCTCCACGTCCGAATTCAGTGTGTCGAATCAGCACAGCGCCTCGCACGCGCAAGAGCCGATCGAAGGCTCGCTGCCCACCGCGTTCATGTCGTCGTCGGTCCTCGATGAGCCCGCGGTAGAAGTTCCCGAGCACCCAAAAATTGCTGTCGATCCCATGATGGCGGAAGGCGGTCCATCCCGCGGCGGTGTGAGTTTCTCGGAGATGACCGAGCTGCCTCCGCTGAAGGAAATCTACATCGCGCCACCTCCGCCACCGACGACGTTCGAGCAGCCAGCCGCGGCCGCACCGAACTTCCGGTCGAGCTCCGAGCCGGAGAAGCCGAAGGTTCAGCCTCGCGAAGTTGCGGAAAAAGCAATCAAGGAAATCAAAAACGTTCCACCCAGCCTGATGGTTTACTCCATCGCAGGTGCGGCCGTCGTAATTCTTATCATCGCCATCGTTCTCGTTCTGCACATCAACCATTTGAATAGCGACGACGATTTGGCTCACTCGGCTGGCGCTTCATCCGCCAGCCAGCCTGTGGATAGCCAATCTTCCGCTGCTACCCAGAGCGTGCAGCCGCGAGCCTCGCAGCCCGCTGTACCGGCTGAGTCGCAGGCCTCTGAACCGGTGGCTGAAGCGGAACCGGCCCCCACTCACTCGGCTGGTGCAGTCGCGAGAGGCAGGAACGGCAAGAGGAAGGCAGCTGCACCCGCCACGCCTGTCATTGTCCCCGGGCAGGTGGCGATTGATTCCACGCCTCAGGGAGCTCAAGTCCAGCTCGATGGAAAAACCGACCCCTCATGGGTTACACCTTTTACTCTTTCCGGCCTCCAACCGGGCCAGCATACGGTTACGGTCAGCAAGGCGGGTTACTCCACCGATACTCGCAACGTCGAAGTGCCTTCGGGAGGGAAGTCGTTTGTTGTGAGCCACCTCAGCCAGCTTATGGCGACGCTTTCCGTCAGCAGTACGCCCCCCGGCGCCAATGTGTATATCGACGGCAGAGATACGGGCAAGCTCACGCCTGCGCAAGTCTCAGTGGATAAAGGTCAGCACGTTGTTCTCGTGCGCAAGCAGGGTTACATCGATGAGACGACCAGCGCGCAGTTCGTTCTCGCCCAGACGGTCAGCTTCTCGCCCACGCTGCGCTCGCTCGGCAATGTCGATGACATCAAGACCGTCGGCAAAATTGGCAAGTTATTTGGTGGCAAGGCAGCTCAGGGAATGGCCACAGTCAGCGTCAAGACCCAGCCCAAAGGCGCACAGGTAGCCGTCAACCAGCACATGCTCGATAAGGGCTCGCCAGTCGATGTCATGCTTGACCCCGGTAACTACGTCGTCGACATTACCCTTACCGGATACGCGCCCATTCACAAAGTCATCTCCGTGGATAAAGGTGGTAAAGCTGTGATCGACGAGGTCATGCAGCGCGAGCAGTAGAAGAAGGAGGATAGCCGCGCCGAGGTGTTGGGGAGGGTGATCTCCTCGATCTCCCTCCCTGAAGTGCAAAATTCACCTGCCATTTACATTGGTCATTCCCCACCTTGTTAGACTTTCGTCTTCGCCGTATCTCCGTCGCTTTCTCCAGCGTTTTATTCCGCGGAATGAATCATGCGTTTTGATCGTCTTATCAGATTTTTTGTGTTCGCGTTCTGCCTAACCGGACCGGTTTTTCTGCTTCGCGCCAGTTCTCCGGCGCAGACCAAATCGGACGACGTTTGCTTCCGTGGAGCTTTAGGCAGCGCGGTGCCCGAACCGGAAGACTTGCGCAGTAAGAATGGCGAGCTGAGAATCGAGCTTGCTTTCCGCAGCTCCGTGGATTCTCAGGGACAGACTCGTTACTGCTACATCGACAAGGAGGGCAATCAGTCGCCAACACTGCGGGTCAGACCCGGCGATCGCTTGACCTTGATGCTCCGCAATGAGCTTCCTGCTTCCTCTGATGCTGGAGTCCACAAGATGGCGGGACACGCCAGTCTGGCGGCACACAATTGCGCGGGCGGCCAGATGACAGCGACTTCAACCAACCTGCATTTCCACGGGCTTCTCGTTCCCCCGGTTTGTCACCAGGACGACACGCTAAAAACGTTAGTGCAGCCTTCCTCTCCGCCCTTCGAATACAGTTTTGAGATTCCGGCTAATCAGCCGCCGGGTCTGTATTGGTACCATCCCCATGTTCACGGTTTCAGCAAGGCGCAAGTGCTGGGCGGAGCTTCTGGCGCGCTGATTGTCGAGGGGATAGAAACCGTTAACAGTGAGGTGTCGGGTTTGCCGGAACGTGTGCTGATCATTCGTGACCAGGAGTTGGTAAATCCCGATGCCGCGCCGGTGCAAACGGACTCCATGCCTGCGCCACAAGTCTTGCGGGATGCCGAGGGAGACATTCTTAACAACGGGACGGGCACAGGAAAACCGGCCAAGGATCTATCCATCAATTTCGTTCCGGTTCCTTATCCCCAGTATCCGCCGGCGATCATCACGATGAAGCCGTTGGAGAAACAACTATGGAGAGTGTTGAACGCCTCGGCGATCACTTACTTGGACTTGCAGGTTCTGGTTAAGGACACGGCGCAAATGGTGGGGGTGGTCGCTCTGGATGGGGTTCCGGTGAATGAGAACGGAAACCACGATCAACAAATTGTGATGAAAAGGCACGTCTTAATTCCGCCGGCGGGTCGCGCGGAGTTTATCGTGAGGGGTCCTAAAGAAGGCATGCGAGGCAGTTTGGTGACGAGAACCGTCGACAGCGGTCCCGCTGGCGAGAACGATCCTACCCGTCCCTTGGCTACTATCGTGAGCAGTGCCGACGCGCCTGAGCCGCGTTCACACCTGTCATCTTCCCCCGCAACATTGACTCCGGGGCGCAGTGTGCCACTGAAAGAGGTTGCGCCTGTGCACGTGCGCAAGCTTTACTTCTCTGAGAAGCCGCAAGACCCGAAGAATCCGAACAGCCCAACTGTGTTTTTCCTTACCGTCGAAGGGAAAACTCCAGCAGCGTTCGATCCAAACGCGGATCCCAACATCGTCGCGACGCAAGGCGATGTGGAAGATTGGATTATCGAAAACCGGTCGCAAGAGTTACATGATTTCCATATCCATCAATTGCATTTTCAGTTGCTGGAATGGAACGGCGTACCGGTCGACGAACCCTATCTCAGGGACACGATCAATGTGGCGTACTGGGATGGCCACAGCCCGGTATACCCCAGCGTCAAGCTGCGTATGGACTTCCGCGATCCCAGCATAGTCGGGACCTTTCCGTATCACTGCCATCTGCTGGAACACCAGGACGGCGGAATGATGGGAACGATCCGGGTTGACGCTCCAGACACGAGAACCCAATCGACCACGAAATCCACAGCCCCGCACATCTCGCCGTAAATTGTTTACAGAAATTTTATTTTTCAGTCATCTCTGCGTAAGACTCGCCGCGTAAGTTCTTCCAACATTGTGTCCTTGGGGTTCGTTGCAGGTGTGCGTGGGCGTGCGTCAATCCCTGACCACGAAGCTGAGTCTCAACCAATCGAGGAGGATCACCGATGATCGGTAAGCGTTTTCGCAGCATAGCGACGGTTTTGTGCGCCGTATGCATGACCATTAACCCTTTTGTCGATGCGTGGGCGGCGAACAAGCCGAATCCCGCTGAGAGTTATCCCACAACTACTCCCATCAAGCACCTCGTTGTGATCTTTGGGGAAAACATTTCCTTTGACCACTACTTCGCCACCTATCCGAACGCTACAAATCCTGCTAGCGAGCCACAGTTCACCGCGCTCCCGAACACGCCGCGCGTGAACAATTTGTTGAGTGGGGGGTTGCTTACGGAAAATCCCAACTCGGTGCAGCCGTTTCGTCTCGACCGAAGCCAGGCTGTGACCTGCGACCAAAATCATGCCTACACTCCCGAGCAACAGGCGTTCGACATGGGGGCGATGGACATGTTTCCGCAGTTTACCGGCGCCGGCGGCAGCACCTGCGACTACGGCCACGGCACCGGGCTGGTGATGGGCTATTACGACGGCAATACCGTAACCGCCATGTGGAATTACGCACAGCACTACGCGTTGAGCGACAACTCCTACAACACGCAGTTTGGTCCCTCCGCGCCGGGCGCGATTAACGTGATCAGCGGTAACACAGCCAATGTGCAGTATGTTAGCGGAGGCTCCACCGTTGGTATTATCGCCGGCGGCGGCACCTCGGGCGCTCTTCTCGGCGATGCCCGGCCCGCGGGGGACGATTGCAATCCCACCGGAAAAACCTATGTCAGCTTTCCGTCCGGTACCACTAACATCGGCGATCTGCTGAACAATGCTGGCTTCACGTGGGGATGGTTTCAGGGCGGTTTCGGAGCCACCAGTTTCACCAACGGAATCGCTACTTGCGCCGCAGCCAGTGTAGGGTTGGCGGGTACGACAGCTGACTACGTTGCGCACCACGAACCGTTCCAGTTTTACCCTGAAACGGCCAATCCTCATCACTTGCCGCCCAGCTCCAGCGCGGCAATCGGCACCACGGATCAGGCAAACCATCAGTACGATCTGTCGGACTTCTTTACTGCCCTGGATGCCGGCCAGTTGCCCGCTGTGACTTACCTCAAAGCGAAGGCGGTGTACGACGGCCATCCCGGCTACTCCGACCCGCTGGACGAGCAGACTTTCCTAGTCAACACTATCAATGCGATCCAAGCCAGCCCGTCTTGGAAGGATACGGCCATTGTCATCGCCTACGACGATTCCGATGGTTGGTACGACCACCAGATGGATCCCTTGGTCAACCAGTCGCAGAGCGCTACCGACGATCAATTGACTGGAGCGGGTCTCTGCGGCAGTAATACGGCGGCCACCACGCAAGGCCGCTGCGGATATGGTCCGCGGACACCGCTTTTGGTGATCTCGCCGTATGCGAGGCAGAACTATGTCGATCACCAGATCACCGACCAGTCGTCGATCGTCCAATTCATTGAGACGAATTGGAATCTGCCCTCGATCGGCAACGGATCATCAGATGTGAAGGCGGGTTCGCTAAACGGTATGTTTGACTTCACCAGCGGCAAGAAAGCGCCGAAGCTCTTACTTGATCCCACGACGGGCGAGATCGACTAGCCTGTAACAGCTCATCCAAACTGAAAGTTGTTTCAACGAACGGGCCACGCCGATGGAAGGCGTGGCCCGTTCGTTTTGGGATCTCCTGAATTGCCGGTCCGTGTCCTACGTCTAATCCATAATCCCTGTCCGCAACCCAACCCGGCTTAAGCCCGCATGCATCTTACAAAATTGTCTCCACGCCTCAAGCAAGCGAAAATCGGTTTACAATTGGCTACCCACTTTCAAGCCTGAATTCTGAAGTTTGGCTTAGCAGAATTGTGTGCAAACGAAATTGTCGACATTCGATTAAAGGAATGGTGCCCATGGTGTTGGTTAGAACTTTCTTCCGCCACGTGCCGCGGATTTGCGTTGCGTCTGCTTCTCTGTTCTTGGTCGTGATGTGTGCGCTTCCGCTGCTCGCTCAAACAACGATTTCTACCGGCAGCATTCAAGGTTTGGTCACCGACCCTTCGGGCGCCGTGGTGAGTGGCGCAAAGATATCCATCAGCAATAAGGCCACGGGCCGCGTGATTATCGCCAAATCCACGTCTGCGGGAGCCTACACCTCAGGGGCGTTGACTCCCGGCGATTACACGTTGCGAGTGGAAGCCTCGGGCTTCAAGACCTCGGAGATTGCAGTGACGGTACAGGTAGGCGTGACTGCTTCGGGGAACGTGAAACTGCAGCTCGGCCAAGCTACCCAGGTGGTGGAGGTGCAGGGTACCGAGATCGCAGTGAACACGCAGCAGGCCACCGTGCAGGGTGTGCTGACTACTGAGCAGATTGAGAATCTTCCCATCAACGGCCGGAATTTTCTCGACCTCGCGCAGCTCGAGCCGGGAGTTCAGATCCAAGACGGCGGAAATTTCGATCCCACCAAGAACGGCTTCTCGTCTATTTCATTCGGCGGCCGTTTTGGCCGTACCGCCCGCATCGAAGTGGATGGACTCGACATCAGCGACGAGACCGTAGGCACGACCACGCAGAATGTGCCTGCCAGCGGCATTCAGGAATTTCAGATCCAGCAATCCTCGCTCGATCTTTCTACCGAACTCACTTCTTCCGGTTCAGTAAACGTGACCACCAAATCAGGGACGAATAAATATCACGGCGAGGGATACTACGCCTTCCGTGATCAGATGCTGGACGCCAATCTGCCAGGTGGCAGCGACAATTACTTTCAGCGCAATCAATACGGCGGCAACTTTGGCGGCCCTATCCTGAAAGACAAGTTATTTTTCTTCCTGGATATCGAGCGGACGAAACAGGATCTACTCAATCCAGTGCTGTCGAGCGGCCCATTTTCCTCGATCATCGGCAGTTACAACTCGCCCTTTCGCGAGGTGGAAGGCCTCGGACGCATCGACTGGCAGATCAACAATAATTACAAGTTTTTCTACCGCTTCTCTTACGATCAAAACCACAGCGTGCTGGCCATCATCCCGAATAGCTTCCAGCCCTTCGGCAATGTCAATCACACTCCGGTCCACGCCATCGGACTGGACTTCAATACCGGGCCGTACACGCACAGCATTCGCTTCGGCTACACCAAATTCCGCAATGGAATCGTGGACGCCACGGCGGGAAGCAGCATCTTCAACCCGCTCCCCAATATTGAGTTGGCCATCGGCAGCGATCCCGATTGTTTGACTTCCGGAGCAGACTCGTTTTGCTCGGGTCCAAGCTTTCTGGCGCCGCAGCAAACTTACCAATCCGATCACCAGATCAAGTATGACGGCAGCCGGGCGCTCGGCGCGCACATCATTCGCTACGGCGGAGGATTTAACCACATCTTCGGCGGAGGTTTTGCCAGCTTCCTGGCGCTGGCCCCGGCAGTTGGATCGCCGCTGAACAGCGCAACCCAAGCCTTCGCTGGCAGTTCGTGCGGAGCGAACACTCCATGCTTTCCGGGCGGCGCAGCCAATCCGCTGAACTATCCGGTGACCAGCGTATCTCTGGGAAATGGACAGGGCTTCGACTCGGAAATTCCGGCTTTCGGATTCCCCGCCGGCGGGAGTGGGCCGGATAATCGGATTTCGCTCTACATTGGGGATGCCTGGAAGTTGAGACCGAACTTTACTCTCACCTACGGCCTGCGTTACGTGCGCGATTCCGGACGCACCGACAGCGACCTGGGGCCGATCTCAGCGTTGAACCAGTTCGATAATCAGTATTATTCCTTCCTGGGGAATCGCGTGCACCAGCCCAACGCGAACTTTGCACCACAAGCGGGTCTGGCCTGGGATCCGTCTGGGAAAGGAAAAACGGTATTTCGCGCCGGAATTGGACTTTTCTATGAGAATTCGATCTGGAACAACATAGAATTCGACCGGCCAGCTCGCCTGCAAAAGGGGCTATTCCTAGCTGATACTACGGTTTGCTCAAATGGCAGTCCGGTGCCGCTAACCTTGCCGACGGGCACGACGGTCACCCCGACGTTTTGTGGCCAGCCGATAGGAAGTGCAGCCAGCCAAATCGCTGCTCTTCAGGCGCAGTATCAAGCCTCAACGCTGGCAGCTGGTCCAGCGAGTAACCCCTCATTCATCGGTACAACGTTGACGGACGGACTGGACGCCACCGGCACGGACTTGTTGGCACCGAACTACGTCAGCCCCCGCTCTTTGCAAATCAACGCTGGCCTGCAGCATGAGATACGGCCGGGAATGGTGCTTACGATGGATTATCTGCGCAACATCGAGACCCACACGCTGCTTGCGATTGATACGAACCATGTTGGGGATGCGCGGTTCTTCAATTTAGCGAATGCCGAGGCGGCAATTGTAGCGACGAATCAGCAGTTTCCCGGGTGTCCGGCCGCATTCGATCCGGCCTCGATCAACTGCGCCATCGGCAAAGGCGCAACCATGGCCAATTACGCCGCGAAGGGGCTCGATTCCGGCTACTCGCTCTGCGGAGGATTCCCGTGCCCGACGGCAGCGTTCCCCGGCATTAACCAGAATCTCGGTGCCAACCAGATGCTGTTTCCTATCGGCTACGCGAAGAATAGCGCGCTGCAGGTATCACTGAAGCAGCACCTGGATCATCCGTTTAGTGCGGTAAGAAATTTTGACCTACAAGCGTCCTATCAATTGGAGCGCTACATCGCGTCGGCGACCGACAATGACTTCGTCACCATCGCGACGGACTTTAACAGCCCGCAGCATTTCTTAGGGCCGAACGGGCTTGATCGCAAGCATCAGATCTCTTTCGGCGGCACCATGGACTTCCCTTTTCACTTCCGCCTGGGCATGATCGGCCACTTTTACAGTCCTCTACCGGTCACGCTCACTCTGAGTCCGTCCGGAAATGCCGGCGGCATCTTCCAGACTGATGTTACCGGCGACGGTACGGGCGATGGCAGCTTTGCCTCCAACGGTTCTCTAGGCGACGTGCTTCCTGGCACCAACGTCGGCTCGTTTGGACACGGCGTCGATCAATACAACATCGACAATGTAATCACCAACTACAATCACAATTTTGCCGGTCAGCCGACTCCTGCAGGGCAAACGCTGATCAATAGTGGCTTGTTCACTCTCGGACAATTGCAGTCCCTGCAGGGAGTGCAACAGGTTATTCCCGCGGCTCCCTACGACGAGGCTGGTATGGGCTGGTTGCGCGCCTTCGACGTGAGTTTGAATTGGATCTACAAATTCAAAGAGAGATTCCAGGTGGAACCGGGAGTTTCGTTCTTTAACGTGATGAATCTTTCGAATTTTGACGGACCGAATAATCCGCTCAGCGGTGTTTTAAATGGATCGCCGGGGTCGGTGAATGGTACATCCGGAGAGCAGCCCAGCAGCAACCGCCTGGGACTTGGTTCGGGCGTTTTCGCGCTAGGTTCTCCGCGCGTGATCGAATTCTCGCTGAAACTGAGTTTTTAATTCGAAGGAGCGCGCTCGCGAGCTACCGCGGCAGTTTGAAGCTCACCGTAATCTGCGTTTGCATCTCCACCGGAGAACCATCGAGCAGGTAAGGCTTGTACTTCCACTGCTTCACGGCATCTACAGCAGCGTGCGCCAGATTCGCATCTCCGCTGAGAACCTTCACCGCGGAAATGTCACCCGTTTTTGAAATCGTTGCCAGCAATTGCACCGGTCCTTCAATGTGCATCCGCAATGCGTTAGCCGGGTAAGTAGGGGCAGCCTTCTTGATGAGAAGGCCCTGTGAAACGCCCTGCGAGACGTTCACTGTCTGCAGCACCGGAGCCGGACCGCTGTTGGCACCACCCATCAGATTTGGAAGCGGTCCGCCATTCCCCGCTGGAGCAATCGCAATGCTCGGCGCTGGAGCGTCACTCGGCGGTGCAGCCTTTTCAGCCACTGGTTGCGAACCGCCATTCTTGATGACAATGGGTTGCGCCGGGGCTACTGTGGCTGGAGTCTTGTTTGTCGCCACCAGCGAGGCCGCAGGTTTGGAGGAGCCCGCCCCAGATTTGGGCTTGCTTGGATGATCCTGTTTGTTCTCTATGCTGGGAGTTGCCACTGCAGCGGAGGAATCCTCTGCGGGCTCGGTTGTTGGTTCGGCCACCGTAGCGCCCGGACCTGTAGGTGCACCTGAAGCGGGAGCAGCTGCTGTAGAAGATTCAGCGGCAGGCTGCGCGACCGGAGTGCTTGGCGCTGGTTGAGGAACGGCCGGAGCAGCGGTAGCCGGCCGGGTAGCCATAGCCGGGGATGAACTCGCGGATCCTTTTGGATGGCCCCATTGTGTCCACGCGAAATATCCACCACCAGCTATCAACACAATCAACACTACAATCAGTAGAATCTTCTTGCTTCCCGTGCTGGCGGATTTCTCCCCGCTTTGTACTGCACCGCCAAAGGTAAACGAAGGCGCAGGTAAAGCCACTTCCTCGGTTGGGACACTGCTGGCGCTGGCAGCGATTTTCTCAGCTGGTTTCTCGGGCTCGGAAATCGGGATCGAAGGAGTTTCTTTCGTAGAGACGAGCGGTTTCGCCTCTCGCGCCGGAGCCGCAGCACTGGCGGAACCCGCGGATGTTGTTACTGAGAATGGCGCACTCGAAGCTGCAGTTGGCTCCTGCTTGCCGAGAATCATTTCCGGCTCAGGCTCATGGGCAGCGGGCGGTATGATCTTCGCCGCGGCCGCTGGAACCTTGGAGGCGGTGATCGACGGCACTGGAACTTGCTTTGGAACCGGAAGCGCCGACTCTGTCAATTCCGCAGCTTCGGTAATCTCGCTGGAAGCGGAGGCGACAAAGCTTGGCTGCGGCGTCTGCCTCGGCTTCGGAGCGGGCGCTGGCACCGGGGGAACCGCTGCTGGGCGCGGAGTTGCAGCGCTTGAGATAGGCTGCACTGGTCTTGGTGGTGCTGGAGCAGTCGTAGGCTTCGCCGGTGCGGGCGCCGCGGCAGCGGCCGGTTTTGCTGCATCGCCCTTGCGCAGCAGCCCTCGGGCGACTCTTAATGTGCCCTTCGCCTGCTCTACATTGATGGGCTTGGTGAGAACCAGGTTTGCGCCGATACGGAATGCCTTCGCTACCCCCGCTTGTCCCTCGACCACTGCGACCGCCAAAGCCGACTGATTGTTGGGCGAATTGCGCGCACTCTTGAAAAGCAAGGTCGCGTTTTGCTCATTGTCGCAGTCCACTACGACTGCATCAAAACGCTCGCCCATCAACTTTTTCACCGCGGCAAAAGGCTCGGTACAGGGAACCACACTGAAGTCCAACTCGCTCAGAACCTGCGTCACGGTGCGAGCCGTCTTCTCATCGGGACAAAAGAGGAGTGCTTGGTAACCCATATTAGGTTCATCGTAGGTACACCCGTAAGCCGCATCAAGTTACGGTGGTAATTCCAGTTAGGCCGCTTTGGGCTTGCCAGACACGAGTTTTAGGGCTTGTACCACCAGGTTGTTTCAACGCATAAAATGCAGTGGAATGCGCATCCCACTCTGGCTCAAAGTTACCTGGACTGCTTGTGTGATCCTGTGGATCCCTCTGTACTGGCGGCAATATGGTCTGCAGAATTTTCTTTTCTTCTGCGATCTCGGAAATTTCTTGATTGCTGCAGGTCTTTGGTTGGAAAGTCCGCTGATATTTTCCTGGCAAGCAAGCAGCCTGCTGCTGTTCCAGACTCTATTCACCGTCGATCTTGCAGGAGCTCTAGTGAGTCGGCGGCACTTGATCGGTGGCACGGAATATATGTTCGATTCTCATATTCCGCTGGCAATTCGTCTGTTGAGTTTGTTTCACGTCGTTACGCCGCCACTGCTATTGTGGGCGATTTGGCTCTTAGGTTATGACCAGCGGGGTTGGAAATACCAGACACTGACTGCGTGGATCGTAATTCCGATTAACTATTTCTGGCGTCCACAATATGACGTGAACTGGGCCCGCGGGCCTTTCTTTCGCGAACAGCATGTGGTTCCAGGGTTCTTGTATTTGTTAGCGTACCTGACGATCGTTCCCGCCGCCGTCTACTTTCCGACGCACCGTTTTCTTCTTTGGTTGACGCAGCGCTGGCGTGCAAAGCTCTAACGATTCTTCTCCGCCTCTCGATTCTGGTCGTGGGGACCTGCGGAAGCCCGCGGCCCGTCTTGGCTCGAGTCGCTCAATCGTTTGAGAGCAGCCTTAGCCTTGTCTTTGTCGGATCCCGAATCCTGGCTCAAATAGAGTGTTTGCGACGGAGATGCGAGGCTGGCTCCGGAATCTTCCACCAGATTCATGATGTGCAGCAGCACGTCTTCCCGGACAGCGGCAAATTCGTCGAAGTCCCGCGTGAGTATGTAACAAACCAGTTCTACATTAAGTGCGGCCGAGCCGAGTTCAATCAGTCGCACGCGAACGGTATTTTTTTCGATCTTCGGATTGATGCTTAGCACTCGGCGGATTTCGGCAATCACCGAGCGCAGACGATCGGCCGAGGTATCAAGGTGCAGGCCCAATACCGCCTTGAAAAGCATTTTATCGCGTCGGCTCAGATTCTCGACGTTGATGGTCGCCACTGTGCCATTGGGAATCGCCAACAGCGTCCGCTCTTCGGTGCGTACGCGAGTGGAGCGCAGGCCGATATCCTCGACTGTCCCCGTGCGGTCGCCGAACTTGCAAACGTCCCCGACGCGAATGACTTCATCGCCCAAGACAGAAACGCCGCCGAATAAGTTCGCGATCGTCTGTTGTGCGCCAAAACCAACGGCCAGGGTCCCGATGCCGACGCCTGCCAGCGCTGTACTCAGATTGAAGCCCAAAACACCCAGGACGAAGAAGATGGCCATGACAACGACCACCGCTTTGATAATGCGCTCTCCCAGCAACATGAGGGATCCGGTGCCCGAGTGGCCACGGGCGAGAGCCTGGTTGCGCACGCGCTGCAAAAACCAGCGAATTACGCGCCACAGAATCCAGTTGGCGCCGATAATGCTCGCGACCTCGATGAACTGGTAGTAATAGTGCCGTTGCAATAGCGGCATCCCCAGGTAGCGTTCCAGAATTCGGTGAATGGCAGTCCCGACGAGCAACCAGGCCGGACCGGAAACCGAGCGCGATTCCAGTTCAGCGTGGCCGTGTCTCCGTGCCCACCAGCGCACGGGGATTTGCAGCACCACGAGGAGCAGCCACGCTGCACCCGCAGCGACGGGAATCATCAGCACCAGAGCCAGCCATTGCCACACTGGCATGCCCGCTAGATCATGTTTCACCAGCCATTGGGGCAAACGCGTTTCTACCTGCCGCGCCTGAACCTGGTCATAGAGTTCGGGGACTTTCGCCAGGGTGTCAGAGGAAATGAGCCAGATCTTACCAGCGCTGGGATCGGAGACCCGGACCAGCTCAAGCTCTGTCTCAACATCGCCAGACGACATGGTTCCATACCTCTGGCGACCGGGCGGAACACCTTCCTGGGGTGCGCCTTCAGGCTGAGTGCTCAAATTCTTCAGGCTCCCGGAATATGACCGGTCCATCACCTCTTTCAGATCCTGAGCCACGGTTTCGCCTTCGGTCTGGCGTCGCGAGGCGCTCATCTGGAGGTATTGCGCTGCGATGCTGTAGTTGCCCGCTTGCGCTGCCTGCAAGAATCCGAAGACCGTTCCATAGGGCGTGTCGCGCCCCAATGGGTCTGCCGGAGTCTTGGAGGAATTGCTGGCCGGCGCGGGCGATTGCAGAAGTTGGCTGAGCGCGCTCTGGGCCGAGACAGGTAAACACGCCGCGAGGCTAAAGACGAAAAAGACAATTCCTCTAAAGAATTTGGACATGGGTTTCTTTCGCGCCCGGCCCGGTGCGGGCAGCCGGAGTGCGGCGGATGCGCAACTTCGGCAAGTGAGATTTTATTGTAGCGGAACTGGCTTGCTGCGGATTGCGTAGCGTAATGTTTTTCGCTGACGCGGAGACTCAGATGCAGCAGACGCTTCGTTCGCGATCGAAATCCGGATTATCCGCGCTTGGGCCGGTACACATCAGTGCTCGTGCCGTAGAAGACCTCCGCGGAATTCATCACGGTCTCTGAGAGCGTGGGGTGGGGATGGATTGTCATTGCCACATCGCTGGCCAGCGCACACATTTCGATAGCGAGAACGCCCTCCGCGATGAGTTCACCAGCGCCAACGCCGACGATGCCCACGCCCAGCACACGCTCCGTCTGCGGATCTACGATCAGCTTCGTCACTCCCTCGGGGCGGTCGAGCGTAATGGCGCGGCCCGACGCTCCCCAGGGAAATTTCGCGACTTTGATTTCGCGACTTTCTTTTTCCGCTTGAGTTTCGGTGAGACCGCACCAGGCAACTTCCGGATCGGTGAAAACCACCGCCGGAATCGCGTTGGGCTCGAAGGCGACCTTGTGTCCGGCGATGGCTTCTGCCGCGACTCGGCCTTCGTGCATCGCCTTGTGCGCCAGCATGGGCTCACCCACCACGTCGCCGATGGCAAAGATGGACGGGTCAGCTGTCTGTAGCTGTTTGTTCACATCGATAAACCCGCGCGAGTTTACCTTCACCTGCGTCTTTTCAAGGCCGGGTATTTCTGAATTCGGCTTGCGCCCTACCGATACAAGAACGCGATCAAAAACTTTTTCGCGATCTTTCTCTGGTATGGATGCGCCCTCAAACGCAGCACGGATTCCAATGCCTTCCTCTTTGAGTGAGGCGACAGTCGTATTCAGCAGAATCCCCTCAAACATCTTTTCCAGACGCTTGTGAAGGGGAAGGACCAGATCACGATCCGCCCCGGGAAGCAGGCCAGGCAGCATCTCCACTACGGTTACGCGCGTACCCAGGGCGGCATAGACCGAGCCAAGTTCCAGCCCGATATATCCGCCGCCAACCACCAGAAGACTGCCCGGGATGTCTTCGAGGTTGAGAGCTCCAGTCGAATCCATGAGCCGCGGCGAATCCAATTTAAGGGCTGGGATAATGGCCGGACGCGAACCCGTAGCGAGAATGATGCGATCAAAGCCGAGAATCGCTTCGGTCGAATCCGCTTTGCGGACTCGGAGTGTAGTGGAATTCTCAAACGCTGCACGGCCCTGGATGTATTCCACGTGGCGTTGCTTGGAGAGCTGCCCCAGTCCGCCAGTAAGCCTTTTAACAATGCCTTCCTTCCATGTCCGAAGTCGTGCCAGGTCGACCTTCGCGGGAGGAAATTCGATGCCCCAGTTTTTTGCCTGCTGCGATTCCTCGATCAACTTGGCGACGTGAAGAAGCGCCTTCGAAGGGATGCAGCCGCGGTAAAGGCAGACTCCGCCGGGATTAATCTCCGGATCGATCAGCGTAACCTGCATGCCGAGATCAGCGGCGAGGAAAGCAGCAGCGTATCCACCCGGCCCGCCACCGACGACCGCGATTCGAAGCTTCTGATTCACTTCCGGATTTACAGCGTGATCTTGATGGAGAGTTTCGTTCATGAAATGACTTTCGTTAGGATTTTCGCTCTCTCGCCGTCGCTATCCTTGAACGGAAAGCAGGAAGGGTTGCTCGAAGGCCTCCGCGACCCAACGCAGAAAACGCGCCGCGTCCGCGCCATCAATCAAACGATGATCGTAGGAGAGCGAGAGCGGCAGGATCAGCCGCGGCTCGAACTTTCCTCCAATCCATTCCGGTTCCATGCGCGACCGTGAAAGGCCAAGAATGGCGACTTCAGGATGATTCACAATCGGAGTAAATGCCGTGCCCCCGATGCCGCCCAGGTTGGTGATGGTAAATGTACCGCCTTCCATGTCGGTGACCGTGATCTTCTTGTCGCGCGCCTTCTGCGAGAGTTGTGACAGCTCGACTGCGAGTTCGACGATATTTTTCTTGTCCACGTCGCGAATTACGGGAACCAGCAGGCCGCGATCGGTATCTGCGGCAACCCCGATATGGATGTACTGCTTGTAAATAATTTCTTCCTTCTCCATATCGATGGTTGCGTTGAACTGTGGAAATACTTTGAGAGCTGCGGCGCAGACTTTCAGGGCAATCGCGGTGACGGTCATTTTGCCGCCGGCCTGTTCGGCCTTGGGAGCGAAACGCGCCCGCAGATGTTCAAGCTCGGTGATATCGGCGCGATCGTGCTGCGTTACATGGGGAATCGTGTTCCATGATTCCGCGACATGTTCGGCGGTCTTGCGGCGCACTCCGCGCATGGACACGCGCTCAATTTTTCCCCACTTGGCAAAGTCGGGCAGCGTGGGCGCAATGAAATGTCCGGCGCGGGCGGGGGCCTGAGCGGCGGTTGCCATCGCCGTGAGCGCAGCCTTGGCGTGCGCCTTGACATCGTCCTCACTGATTCGTCCGCCGGGGCCGGTGCCCTTGACCTCGTAAATATCAACTCCGAGTTCGCGCGCGAGACGACGCGTGTGCGGAGCCGCAGGAACAGCCTCGCGATGTTCAGTTCCAGCGACCTTGCCGAGCTGGATCGGCATGGAGAACGCTTCGGGACGGGGCATAGGCTGGTCGGGAGGCAGCGCCTGCTCTTCGGTTTTGCCCTCTGCTCGAATTGCGGCCTGGAATGCTAGCCGCGCGCCATGCTGCCCGGAGACATGCTCAACCGGCTGGCGCTGCGGACGACTGATCTCCGCCGGCGAAGTAGGCGCACCTTGGAGAGTGAAAATCACCTGGCCAACTTTAATCTTTTCGCCCTCTTTCACTTTGACTTCGTTCACAACGCCGGTGACCGACGATGGAACCTCGACGACCGCTTTGTCAGTTTCAAGCTCCATCACCGGTTGGCCTTCGGAAACTTTGGCGCCGGGAGCAATCATCAAGCGCACCAGATCGCCCTGCGAAATATTTTCCCCTAGTTCCTGCAGGCGAAACTCGCTGGCTGGAGGAGCGTCGGTCGATCGTGTTCTTTGCGGCGCGGGCTGAGAGTCCGGCGCGCTTCGAGCCGGCAGTTGCGGCTTTTCGACTGCGGCTGCAGATCCGGCGGGGCGCGGATTATCAGCGACAGCAGCGACGGCGCCATTGCTGTCCGCAGTGAAAACCACTTGGCCAACTTTTATCTTCTGTCCCTCTTTGACCAGAATCTCCTTCACAGTTCCACTCACCGACGAAGGCACCTCCACGACCGCCTTATCGGTTTCGAGTTCCATCACCGCCTGGCCCTCGCTTACCGCCGCTCCGGGCGCAATCATCAGGCGCACCAGGTCGCCCTGTTCAATATTTTCACCGAGTGCGGGGAGTTTGAATTCGATCACTGATTCCATTCCTTAATTCTTCGACGGTATCCGCGACATTTGCCTAGCTTGTAGCCGGATTTGGCTTTTCGGAATTGATAGCTAGGTCCCCAATCGCCTTCTTCAGGACTTCCGCTCCGATTTTCTTTTCCCGTGCCAGCGCCCCCAGCGTCGCCAGCACAACGTGCTTGGCATCCACTTCAAAGAAATCGCGCAACGCCGCCCGGCTCTCACTGCGGCCAAAGCCGTCGGTTCCGAGTGAAACCAATTGCCCGGGCACCCATTTCGCCAGAGATTCGGGAAGAACCTTCATGTAATCAGATGCAGCGATGAACGGTCCGGGCGCATCTTTCAGAACCTGAGTTACGAAGGGCACTCTCGCCGCCTCGCCGGGATGCAACATGTTCCAGCGCTCGCAATCATTGGCATCGCGATACAGTTCCTTGTAGCTGGTCACACTCCAAACATCGGCAGCTACTCCATACTTTTCCTTAAGGATGGTCTGCGCTTTCAACACTTCATACATAATGGTTCCGCTGCCCAGCAGTTGAGCACGCAGCTTGGCATCGGGCGCATCCGCGGTGTTGAAGCGGTAAAGCCCGCGCAGAACGCCCTCCCGCACGTTGCCATCTTTCGGCATCTCGGGCATGGGAAGCGGTTCGTTGGTCACGGTGAGGTAATAGAAAATCGATTCCTGATCTACGTACATCCGCTTGATGCCATCCTGAATAATAATGGCGATCTCGTAAGCGAACGCTGGATCGTAAGCCAACAAGTTGGGAACCGGCAGAGCCAGAACGTGACTGTGGCCGTCCTGATGCTGCAGACCTTCGCCGGCCAGCGTAGTTCGTCCTGCCGTGCCACCCACCAGAAATCCGCGGCAGCGCATATCGGCCGCAGCCCAGATCAGATCGCCGATGCGTTGGAAGCCGAACATCGAATAATAGATAAAGAAGGGAATCGTATTGATTCCGTGGTTGGCATAGGCCGTGCCCGCCGCTATGAACGAGCACATGGAACCGGCTTCGGTAATTCCTTCTTCCAGAATCTGTCCGTTCTTCGCTTCCTTGTAATAAAGGAGCGTATCCATATCGACCGGCTCGTAGAGTTGCCCAACGCTCGAGTAGATTCCTACCTGACGGAACAAAGCTTCCATGCCAAAGGTTCGAGCTTCATCGGGAATAATCGGCACGATCAGTTTGCCCACTTCCGGATCGCGCAGCAGCTTCCCTAGCAGTCGGACGAAAACCATTGTGGTGGAGGCTTCCCGTCCATCCGTGCCTTTGTAGAATTCTTCGAAATACGAATCAGGCACAGGCTTCAGCGGCGTGGCACGCACTTTGCGCGTCGGCATGTAGCCACCGAGTTGTTGCCGGCGCGCCTGCATATACTTGATTTCAGCGCTGTCATCAGAGGGCCTGTAGAACGGCGCGTGCTGTAGTTCCTCGTCCGGAATCGGAATTCCAAAGCGCGAACGGAACATCTCCAGCTCTTCCTCATTCAGCTTTTTCTGCTGGTGCGTGATGTTCTTGCCTTCACCCGCTTCGCCCAAACCGTAGCCCTTAATGGTCTTGGCCAGAATGATTGTCGGAGAGCCCTTATGGTCCACCGCGGCACGGTATGCGGCGTGCACCTTGATGGGATCGTGGCCACCCAGGCGCATCCGCGCCAGTTGCTCATCGGAGAGGTGCTCCACCATTTTCAGCAGCCGCGGGTCCGTGCCAAACAGGTTCTGCCGGAAGTAGGCTCCGCTTTCCACAAAATATTTCTGATATTGACCGTCGCTGATTTCTCCCAGCCGTCTTACCAGGAGTCCGTCGCGATCGGCGCGAATCAGGCTGTCCCAGTCCGATCCCCATATGCATTTGATGACGTTCCATCCCGCGCCGCGGAAGATGGCCTCAAGTTCCTGAATGATTTTCCCGTTGCCGCGCACCGGGCCGTCCAGGCGCTGCAAGTTACAGTTCACCACGAAAATCAGGTTGTCCAGATTTTCGCGCGAAGCGAGTGTGATCGAGCCGAGCGATTCCGGTTCGTCCATTTCGCCGTCGCCCATGAATGCCCACACCTTGCCGCCAGTAGACTGCTTCAGCCCGCGATTCTCCAGATACCGTATGAAACGCGCCTGATAGATCGCCTGGATCGGTCCCAGCCCCATTGACACCGTGGGAAATTCCCAGAAAGTCGGCATTAACCACGGGTGAGGATATGAACTCAGCCCGCCGCCGGGCTTCAACTCACGGCGGAAGTTTTCCAGCTTTTCTTTTGGAATGCGGCCTTCAAGATAGGCGCGCGAGTAAATCCCCGGCGCGGCGTGGCCTTGAAAATAAACGATGTCGCGATCGCCGCTCTCGGTCTGGGCCTGGAAAAAATGATTGAAGGCAACTTCGTACAAAGTCGCCGCCGAGGCGAAGGTGGATATGTGTCCGCCAATGCCTTCCTGAATCTTGTTGGCGCGCACCACCATGGCTAGGGCATTCCAGCGCACCAGGCTCTTGATGCGACGCTCCATCTCCTGACTGCCGGGGAAGGGTGCTTGTTGCTGAGACGGAATTGTGTTCTGGTAAGGCGTGGTCGCCGAGAAAGGAAGATTCACCCCTGCTGCACGCCGAGCGTGCAGCGCCAGTTGCTGCAGCAGTCTCCCCGCGCGCACGGGCCCGCCCTTGGACAGCACATAGTCCAGCGAGTCCACCCACTCGCGCGTTTCCAATACCTCTTGACCGTCAGTTTCCGTCTGAGCCACGTCTGAACTCTCCATCTGATTTTGCTGAATTATCCATGATATGCAATTATCCGAAATCTTGCTGGCCGAAGGCTGGAGTCCAAACGTTCTACAATGCTCCAGCGTAAGAAGGAGGCGCGAATGGGTAGATTTTTGCTTCTCGTACTAATCGTGCTTGGTGTGGTCGCTATATTCCTGGTCCCGCGCCTTTTGTCGAGTTCCCGCGCCACGCCTGCGCCGGGAAGCATTGCGCCCGACTTCACGTTATTCTCGCAGGAAGGGACGTCGGTCAACCTTACAGATTACCGCGGAAAATGGGTGGTCCTCTATTTTTACCCCAAGGATCAGACTCCGGGCTGTACACGCGAGGCCCACAACTTCCAAGTGGATCAATCGAAGTACGATCAGCGCAACTCCGTGGTTTTGGGCGTGAGCGTCGATAGCGTGGATTCGCACAAAAAGTTTTGCACCAAGGAAGGTTTGAACTTTAAGCTGTTGGCCGACAGTGACGGCAAAGTGAGCAAAGAGTATGGTTCGCTCACCAATCTGGGAGTGGCAAAGTTCGCAGCGCGGCATACTTTTCTCATCGACCCGAACGGAAGAGTTGCAAGAACCTATACCAGCGTGGATCCCGGCCGGCACAGCGAAGATGTTCTAGCGGCGCTTGATCTATTGCAGAAATAATTTATTGCCGGAATAGGATTGAGCCCCTCGCCGTCGTGTGCTGCTGCACGATAAACTATTGCAATGGCGACAGCGGTGCGGCGGGTCGGGGTGGGGGCTTCTTGCGGTGATTACCGCTATCCGCCCGGTTTCCAGCGCAATCTCTTGTGGTTCGCGTTGCGTAAGTTTCGTCCCGCAAATCCCATTTTTCTCTTCCAGCATCTCGCCAAGACCTATGGCGACATTGCGCACTACAAGATCGGCCCTCACCACATTGTCTTTCTGAACCATCCGGAGTACATCCGCGAAGTCTTGGTGGTGCAGAACGATAATTTCATCAAGGAACGCACGGTGCAGCGCACCAAGATGCTGCTCGGCGAGGGGATGATCACCAGCGAAGGGGCTGCTCACCGCTCCCAGCGCGTGGCTGCACACCCAGCATTCCACCGGCAACGCATCGGCGAATACGCCGCGACCATAGTCGAAGAGGCCGCACGCACCCGTGATTCATGGCATGTTGGAGAACGACGCGATATCGCTGCCGATATGATGCATCTCACGCTAAACGTTGTGGCGCGCACCTTGTTTGCAACTGATTTGCGGGAGGAAGTCTATGAGCTTGCGGCGGCGATCAACCGCATCATGGGCCTCTACAATTTTCTGGTGATGCTGCCCGCGGCGGAATGGCTGGTGCACCTGCGGCCACCGGGCCTAGCCGCCTTCGTAAGGGCGCGCAAGCGAATCGACGCTGTGGTCTATCGAATGATCGATGCTCGCATAATCGACGCCCGTCAGCGAAGCGGTCTTGACCGGGGAAGCCTGCTGGATCTCATGCTTGCGGCCTCGCCAGCCAACGGCGAGGCGTCGCGGCAGTCGTTGCGCGATCAGGTGATCACCATCTTTCTCGCCGGTTACGAGACCGTTGCCAATGCGCTGTCGTGGACCTGGTACCTGTTATCGCAGAATCCGGAGTGCGAAGCGAAGTTTCATAACGAAGTCGATGAGGTACTGAGAGGCAGGCTTCCAGTTGTCGAGGATGTTCCGCGCCTGCGCTATACGGAAAACGTGATGGCAGAATCACTACGCCTTTATCCGCCGGCGTGGGCCATGGGCCGTTACGCTCGCAACGATTTCGCACTGGGCGATTATTTTCTTCCCGCGCGAACCACCGTGCTGATCAGCCAATTCATCACCCACCGCGATCCAAGGTTTTTCCCCGATCCTCTCACCTTCGATCCAGATCGATTTGCCCCCGAAGGCAAAGCTGGGCGCGCGAAATTTACATATTTTCCATTTGGAGCGGGCGCTCGCCAATGCATCGGAGAATCCTTCGCTTGGATGGAAGGCGTGTTGATTCTGGCCACACTCGCGCAAAAATGGAAACTGCGGTTGGTCCCGGGGCATCGCGTGGAGCCTCAGCCACTCATTACCCTCCGTCCGAAATATGGGATGCAAATGGATTTGGAACCACGTTGAGATGGGGTCGGTCTAGCCCTCCTCGCACAGTCGCGGCCTTGTCGGATCGGTGATCTTGGCACTCGAATCAGTGCCCGGCACCATCGTTTAGCCGATTCATCGTGTGGGCTACGATTTCGTCAGGAGATCCCTTTGCAACAATCGAAACCAGAAGGCCAAGATCCTTGTAGAACTGGATGAGGGGGGCTGTGCTTCGTTCATATGCGTCGAGGCGCACGGTGATGGATTCCGGCCGGTCGTCTTCGCGCTGATAGAGTCGACCGCCGCAGCGATCGCACACATTTTCGAGCTTGGGCGGCCTTTCCGATACATGGAAAACCGATTTGCATTGTTCGCAAGTGCGGCGCCCGCTCAGCCGCCGCACGATTTCGTCAACCGGCAATTCATAGTTCAACACCGCACTCAGCGATAGCTTCTCCTGTTCCATAAGCTGTTTCAGAGACTCTGCTTGTCTCAGGGTGCGTGGAAATCCGTCGAGGATGAAACCGCCGCAATGAAGGATGCAATCACCTCGCTCGCGCACCATTTCCCAGACAGTAGAGTCCGGCACCAGATCGCCACGACGCATATATTCCAGGGCAGCCTTCATGGCTGGCGATTGATCGCAGTCGTTGCACTTCGCGGCGGCTCGAAAAACGTCGCCGGTCGAGAGATGGCAAGCGCCTAGACGATCTGCGAGCAGCTCCGCTTGTGTTCCCTTACCCACCCCGGGCGCACCTAACAAAATTAACCGCCAAGGGTGTTTGCGTTCCCCAGGGATCGCGGCGCACTTCGCTCCAGACCCTTGCAGCCAAGCGATGCGATCATTCCTGATTGGCGTAGCCATTCTTAATGAATCTACGCAGGGATGCGTCCGTTGCAGTGACGGGAGTCACAAACGACACAAAAACTTCATCCTGAGAACGACTACCCGAAAGTGCCGTCAGGTAGCACGGAGGAGCCATTCACGAAGTTTGGGTCCGAGTCTAAGTTGGAATTGAGCAGCACTTGGGGGAGGGCTGTTCAGCGAAGCGTCCCGCGACTCATTGAGTCTGGGGCGCTTTCGTTTTGTTGGCTGCAATACCGCTCCTGTGTGGAGAGGTTTAGAATAAGTGGGTCAGGCCTTTGATTGGCTTTGTATGACTCACGACGACGTTACAATCTCGCCGGGTTCGCAGTTTCGAGCGGCGATGGTGCTGGCCATCATTGCGGATGCCCTCCAGATAGTCGTTTTTCCTGCATTCTTCGAAGGCGCTCTGTCCCCCGCTGAAGACATACTCGATTTCGGTGTCGGAGCCTTGCTGGTCCACCTTCTCGGGTGGCATTGGGAGTTCTTGCCATCGTTTCTTGCCAAGCTCGTCCCCGGAGTCGATTTAGTTCCTTTCTGGACGATGGCGGTCGTCAACGTCTATCGCAAATCGAAGCGGATTGCTGTCGCTGCGGAAGAATCCCATGAGCAGCAGCCGTTGCTTCGTTAGTGTCGTCAGGGCGGGCGGGGAACCAGACATTTCCTCTGTTTATTTCGAGGAAATGACATCGGATGATTCTTTAAGGGACAACTACCGGACCGTGCGGGATTAAATACTACGAGGAAAGATTGGAGGCGCGGGTCGGAATCGAACCGACGCATAAAGGTTTTGCAGACCTCTCCCTTACCACTTGGGTACCGCGCCCCTAGTGACTACGTTAGCGTTCCGGCTGAAAAAAGTCCAACTGGGGAGGGGACGTTATCTTCAATAATGTATGGAGCGGGAGACGGGGGTCGAACCCGCGACATCGACCTTGGCAAGGTCGCGCTCTACCACTGAGCTACTCCCGCTCGACGAGCTTGATTATAACCAAGCGGGCAGTTCACGGCAATGTTCGCCCAGCGTCGTCACAGCGTCTTTGACATTACGATGCAATGACATTCGACCCCACCCTTCAGCGGGCGCGACGGAAGAAATTCCTCGATGCCAGTTTCGGAGTATCCCAAGTTTCGATAGAACGGCAACAACTCGGGCCGCAAACTCAGTACGCTGATGTCCATATGTTTGCACGCGCGCTTGCGGCCGTATTGTTCGGCCGCAGTCGTCATTAACCTTCCCAGTCCCTTGCCTTGCTGCCCCGGATCTACCGCAAGCATTCCAAAATAGGCTCGCTCTCCTCGCAGCACCACGTAGACGCAGGCTACTGCCTGCTCGTCGCATTCTGCTACCAGAACGTCTCCCTTGCGCATGATCGCCGACAGGTGTTCCTCATCGGTGCGCGTGCCATCAAGAAAAGTCTCGATCGAAAAAGCCCGGTTGATCAGTGGGATCAAGGCTAGCAGGTCGCTAGCTTTGGCGATCCGGATAGCGATCTGATCCGGCCTTAGTGCGGAGCCCATTGCGGATCTTCTTCCGGGCGCACGACGAGGCCGTCGCGCATATGGATGATGCGGTCCCCGAACTTGGCAGCTTCCGGATTGTGAGTGATCATCAGCACGGTCTGGCCGAACTCCTGATTGGACTGCCGCAACATTTTCAAAACAATGTCCGAGTTCTCGGTGTCGAGATTTCCGGTGGGCTCGTCGGCGAGCACCACTGCCGGCTTGTTAATCAGAGCGCGAGCCAGGGCTACGCGCTGTTGCTCGCCGCCGGATAGTTCGGAGGGTCGATGGTTCAGGCGCTTGCTGATGCCCAACAAATCACAAATGCGCAGGAAGAATGCAGGGTCGCGATCGCCGTTGCCGGAAATCTCCTGCGCGATGGCGATGTTCGAACGGGCATCGAGCGTGGGCAGCAGGTTGAACTTCTGAAATACGAAGCCGATCTTGCGCTTGCGCATGCGAGTGCGCTCCGCATCGGAGAGCGTGGCGAAGTCGTCACCGTCCATCACCACTTTGCCGGAATCGGCGCGGGTCAGGCCGCCAAGCAGGTAGAACAGGGTGGATTTGCCGCTGCCGGATGGCCCGACCACCGTAACAAATTCGCCTTTTTCCACGCCGAAGGAAACGCCGCGGAGCGCGGGCACGTCGATCTTTCCTACCCGGTACGTTTTATGTAGATCAATGGCTTCAATGAATGCGCCCATGCCAGCCTTGATCTTACACGATAGGATTCAGTGAAAGGCTCGCCGAAATCGCGGTATGAATGTTCAGGCCACTCCGACTTGGCGCGGAAGTTGAGCGGAGCGCTGTTGCATACGCTTTGGGCCGCGCTTGCGTACAAGAAGGAGTCGGATCCGCTCCAGTAGGTCGGCGGGCGCGTACATGCCTCTCGCCAGAAATACGTCGGCTTGCGAATCGTGATCGTAGACGCGCACTTTGCTCGATATCAGGATCGCCGGCACATGTGGCGACAAAGTCTTGATCGCCGCAATCAGTTGTGGGCCGTCCATGCCGGGCATGGCCATATCGGTAACAACAAGATCGATGCCGCCCTGCTTGAAGCGTTCCAGGGCATCTTCACCGCGGGAATAACTGGCGACTCGGTAGCCCCGGGTCTCGAGCATGATTTTGCGATAGGAAAGCGACTGTTCGTTGTCGTCAACACACAGGATCGTGCGCTTAGGTTTCATTCACCACTCGTCTCCGAAAGATGCCGATCATAAGCCGCATCTCGCGGAAATTTCTCTGTTCGCGAAGGATTGAAGAGCGAAGTGATGCTAACGGTAATTAACGCGCACTGTAAAGTACCGTGGAAGCAAATGGCATACTCTGGCCATTGAAAATACTACGACGCTGTGAAAGGCATGATTTTGTGATGCTTGCGCCTGATCGATTAGAGGAAAACTTCGCCGCGCATAATTTCAATCGAGTGTCCGCCGACGCGTACGTTAACTACACGGTTATCGCTGAGGGAAGCACGCACAAAAATTCGGCTCGGGCGGTGCATTTCTATGCCTTGTTCAATCAGCACGCGCTCATCGGATGTCGCCACGCCGTGCCTCACCATCCACGCTGCGGAACAACCAGCGGCTGAGCCCGTGGCCGGATCCTCGCCATTGTAGAAGACCATGCGGGCATGCAGACGGGCGTCACGATCTACAGTTTCGCGCGTGACGAAATAAAGAAACTTGCCCCCTGTCTTAGCCAGATATTCAGCAGCGCGGTTCTGATCGATCTTCAGGGAGTCGCGAATGACAGCGAGTGATTTCAGCGGCGTCACGGTGAAGGGAACGCCAGTCGACACCGTTTCTATGGGCAAGGATTCGTCGAAATCTTGAGCGCTTAAGCCAGTCGCTCGCGCAACGGCTTCGCGTTCGTGCTGCATTCCGAAGGTCGGATCGAGCTGAGTCATCTCGCCGAACGGGCACTCTCCTGGAATATCCTCAAACTTCACCGGGACTTTGCCCGCGTTCAGTTCGAGCACAACCCGTTCTGCACCGCTTTGGCCGCGCAATGCAAACGCCGTCCCGAGAGTGGGATGACCGGCGAACGGCAGTTCTTCCTGCACGGTGAAGATGCGCACGCGAATGCCCCGTTCCTGTTCAATCGCGGGATCGCGGGGCAGGATGAATGTGGTCTCGGAGAGGTTCATTTCCTTGGCGATCGACTGCATCTCTGAGTCCGTCAATCCGCGCCCATCAAAAAAAACTGCCAGCGAATTACCCTGCAGCGGCCGGGAAGAAAAGACATCCCACTGAGCCATTGCCAGACGCCTTGAAGAGGGACTCATCTAAGTTCCTTAGAACGAAAAGTTTGATTGCAGACGTGCAAGGACACAGATGCCCACGCTTGTTGTGCGATGCAGAAAACTTGTAGCGATCGGTCGCCGGGGCCTGCCGCGGTTGACACCGTCCGCGAGGACTTTTATCCTACTTACATGTTGTGTCCTTACACTACCGGCGCCTTTTGCTGTTGTATGTGTCCGTCGCCGTGTGGGTAGGGAGCGAACAGGATTTCTTCCAACCCACCCGGCGAATTGGGTGGGTTTCGTTTTTATCCGATACCCCATCCCACGCAGGCTGGCCGCTTCCGAACCGTCGAACCGATTGAACTCACTGAGGAGAAGATGATGACCACGGAGACCGCAACCGAAACCCCCAGAATCCCTCGCATCAACGACATTGCGCCGAATTTTACGGCCGAGACCACGCAGGGCCCGCTCAACTTCCATGAATGGATCGGCGATGGATGGGCAGTTTTGTTTTCCCATCCCAAGGACTTCACGCCGGTATGTACCACCGAACTGGGATATATGGCACGGCTGCAACCTGAATTCGCGAAGCGCAACACGAAGATTATCGGGCTAAGTGTCGATCCCGTAAGCAGTCACGGCAAATGGGCTGCTGATATTGAGGAGACGCAAGGCGCCAAGGTGAATTATCCGATGATTGGCGACCCCGAACTCAAGATCGCGAAGCTCTATGGCATGCTGCCGGCGGAAAGCGGGAACAGCTGTGAAGGCCGAACCGCAGCCGATAATGCCACCGTGCGCACCGTCTTCGTGGTTGGTCCCGACAAGAAGATTAAACTCCAACTCAGCTATCCCATGAGCACAGGCCGCAACTTTGACGAAATCCTCCGCGTGCTTGATTCCATGCAGCTCACGGCGAAACACAAAGTTGCCACGCCCGTGAATTGGAAGCAGGGAGATGAAGTCATTATTCTGCCATCGGTATCGAACGAGGAAGCGCAACAGAAGTATCCCGGTGGCTGGAAGTCACCCAAACCGTACCTGAGAATCGTGCCTCAGCCGAAGTAGAAGAACGAAGCGGCTTCGCGATCCAAGATCAATGCGGATTGACCGGATTTCCGTATCTCCCTCCGGCATGCTAGGCTCTGTTCGGATTTGCGAAAATCCGCGGGGTCGTGCGGAAGCGCATGCGGTCCGGTGATCGTCCCGGTCTTCAAAACCGGCGGGCGGCGGGTCACCCCGTCACCGGTGGGTTCGACCCCCACTCGCTTCCGCCATTTTGTTATCAATAGATTAGGCGTTTCGTGTGTTCTCTCAAAATGAGAAGTTAGCAAGCAAGTTGGGTCGCTGCGATAAAAACGTGATAAAAATCTTGTGGAAGGGCACCCTTCGTTAGGCATCATTTTGCCATCCACAAAGAGTCGATCAGGTATTTGCTCAAACCACTTCGGAAAAATGACTTTTGTTCCGACCCTCTTCTCCAACCGCCTATGCACTGTGCCATGCCCTCAGTTCCTCGCGGCTCAAAGGATGGCCTTCCTGGGTATATGACTTTATGATCTGGCGCGTCTGCTCTATAGACTCGTCGACCCAGATCGAGATGTGTCTCGTCATCAATTCTGAGGCGATTCCTGGTGGTCGTTGAGATGGCGGCAACGGATCAACGAGCAACATGCTCCTTAGTGACGTACTTTCCGCCTTTGTGTTTGGGGACGATACGGACCAGCTTGCCTTCGCTGATGAGTCGGCGGATGGGGTCAATCGTGTTGTCGCAAGAGTGAATCAAGAATCGCGATGAGTCGGAGGATAAGAAGTTCTGTAGTCTTACTTCGCGCTGCAGCCGCAAACCGCCGGCAGTGGCGGCTTCACAGGTTCCTTCTTGCAAGCTGCTCCGTAATTTTATTCGAGCTGGTGGTACGATCCCATATGAAAAGAATCGGTGCCTTTAAGGCGATTCAAGCCTACATTGCTGTGCTAGTGCTGTTGTCGCTAGTGCATCCATCGCGGGTCTTCGCGGCGAATCCTGACCTGGAGACAGTTCTGATGGGTTCCCGACAGCGTATTGAGAAATTGGACTACCGCTTGACTGGGCGACTCACCCGGATAGAAGGCAACGAGAAGCGCACAAGCTACAAGTTTGCCGCCAAGGCCCACTGGTTTCCCGATGGTCTGCGTTTGTTATGCGAGATCTCGGGGCCTGGCTCGGAGAAGACCCGCCTTCTTCTGCAAATGAACGCGAGTGGGCACCTGACCATCGAGAAAATACTTCCGGGTGAGAAGGCCGCCAGCGTGTTGCCATTCGAACACTGGAGCGACCCGGTCGTAGGAACAGACTTCTCCTATGAAGATATGGTAGAGAGCCAGTTCTTCTGGAAAAATCAGAAATTGCTGCCACCTGAGAAATACGGCGCACGGGATTGCTTTGTCCTTAAGAGCATGCCCAGCGCTCAGGATCGGTCTTACTATGATTCGGTAACATCGTGGATTGACCGGAGCATTTTGTACCCTGTGCATGTAGTGAAGACGCTCCACGGGACGGGTCAGCAGAAGGAATTCATTTACTACGGGCTGCGACAAGTCAGCGGCGTTTGGTCTGCGTCGCAGATCGAGGCGAAGCTGCAAGGCCGGCCCGGCTCCTCGATTCTTGTAATCGAAGCAGGCTCAACCAAGGCAAATCTTGGACGCAAGGACTTTGATTTCAGCCCGTCCAGCGCTCAAGAAGAGAAAGTGAAATAACTCGCATCGCTTAACTGCTAACTTGACCAGGAACCTGCGACGTAAATGAACAGGCGGCAGCGCAAGAACAGAGCGCGACAACTTAGGGCGAAGTCACAAGAGCAGACCATCGTGAAAGAATCGTCTCCGCCGCATAAAGGGCGCAAGGTATCGCCGCGCGACCGGGGCAAGGAATAACATTTTTCGATAAAACACTTTCAGGAACAAAACTGCTGTGGAGTCTTGTGGTCGTAGTGGTAACGTTGGTAGGCGGTTACGCGACATTTCGCCGCCATGTCTCTGTCGAACCGTATGTTCCCCTAAACCCAGTCGATCCGTACCAAACACAATTCACAATAAAAAACGAAAATGGCGTATTTGAAGTCCACGATGTTAGAAGCGTCTGCTGGCCAAGAAAAATGGCGAGTGGAAATGGCTTTAGCGTGATAAGCCCGGCTCCGCTTCAAAATGTCAGCCGCGAAATCCCCAGCTTGGAACCGAGCGAGAGCAGTACTGTGGATTGTCCTCCAGTAATCGGGGGAATCGGAACCTATTCTGGCGAAGCTACCAACGCCGAACTGGAAATAGATGTCAGCTACAAGCAGTCGTTTTGGTTGGGCACGAAAACGGAAAGATATGCGTTCCGGGCAATGACAGATACCAGCAAGGCCGTTCATTGGGTGCACATCACGCCCGCTGAAGAACTACCAATCCTTCCGTAGTGATTTTCGCTCCAGTGCTCTGGGCCATATGGTTTCGCTTGGACCCTCGAGACGCTCGCCCGCTGGTGGGAGAACTATTTATCAGACGTTGCCGGAGCCCCATACAAGCCAAAGGGCCACCAATTCCAGTCGCCGGCAAGTCGCAACAGGGCTGGCCCGACAACCATCCGCACCACCGTGGCGTCGATGAGCACCGCCCCGGCCAGCGTAAAACCGAGCATTTGAACGACCAGAAAGCTGCCCAAGGTGAATGCAGTGAAAACGGCAATCATAATTGCCGCAGCGCTTGTGATGAGACCGGCCGTCCGCGCCAGGCCCTCGACCACCGCCGATCTCTCACATAGACCGCGCCGCCGTTCTTCGAGAACTCGGGCGACCAGGAAGACCTCATAGTCCATGCTCAGTCCAAAGACGATGGCAAATGAGAGAATCGGCACGATTGGGTATACGCTGCCAGTCGGTCCTTCGAGCCCAAAGAGTTTACTACCGTGGCCATCCTGAAAGACGACAACGAGCGCACCGAATGAAGCGCCAACGGAAAGCAGGTTCAGCAAAATTGCTTTGATAGCCGCGAATAAAGAACGTAACCCGATAAGCAGCGCCAGCAAGCTTCCCACTATGACGCCGAGCACCACCTTCGGCAAACGTTCTTTTACTACTAAGTCATAATCTGCCTCGAGTGCGGGAACGCCGCCGACGCGCAGCACCGCGCCGGGCAGGCCGGTCATCGCTGCGACGTCGGAGGAACGCACGTCTCGAACCCATTGAACCTGTTCGTTGGGCGAAAGAGCGGCGGTGGGCAGCAACTCAATCAAGGTAGCCTGGCCATCGCTGCTAAGAAAACTCTTGCGCATTGGCTCTGGCAGTTCGTCGACGGCATCCGCCGTGTCAGACATTCCCGTTAGGGTCGGAAGAGATAGAACCTCCTCCGCTCTGGGATCGCTCTGGAAGCGTTTCGTCATGCGAGTGATGGCTAGCCAGCCAGTTGGCGAGAGCGTCGGAGACTGCGGCGGCAACTCGAGGATCACTCGCAGACCCTGCACAATGCCCGACCGGCCCATGCCCTGAAGCGTGTGCAGCGCTCGCACCGACTCGGCTGCGGCCGGGAGTGAGTCATGATCAGGAATTCCAGGAGAGATTCTCCGTCCCTGGAATGCAAGGATCAGTAGGGGAATCCCGGCCACAAGCAAAGCTGTCCAGGGCCGGCCGGTTACGATACAACCCCACCGCACCCACCTCTCGCTCGCCGCGCACAGGTCCTGCGTTTTTGATCGTCCGTCTAGAATACTCACTTTCGCTGCATCGATGCGATGTCCTAGCAGACTAAGCGCCCAAGGCAGAATGGATGTACACAGCATGACACTCAAGGCGGTCACCAACAGGCCAGCTATTCCGATGGAACGCAGCTCGCTGATGGGCACAATCAGGAGCGCCGAAAATCCGATTGCAACTGTCGTAGCCGAGATGATCAGCGTCCGCCCCGCCTGCCGGGCAGCAATATCGGCTGCAGCGCCGGGATCATATCCTTCGGCCAATGCTTCGCGAAACCGGCTCACCATCAGCAGTGCATAGTCGATGCCCAAGCCAAGGCCGAGCATCGTCGCCAGATTCTGTACCAGAATCGAGAGCTGCAGATAATGCGCGAGGAGTGCCGCCGCACCCAACGACATGGAGATGGAGAGCAGTCCAACTCCCAGCGGCAAGAGCGCGGCTACAAGACTGCCGAAAGCCAGCACCAGCAGCACGAGTGTGACCGGCATCGCTCGTTCCTCGGCATGGGTGACGTCGTCGGCGCTGACCTTGCGAAGATCGAAGTTCAGTGGTGTTTCGCCCGTAATTTGCAGTTTGATCTTGGGATATTGCGCCCTGAGCTGACCTTCCATCCAGTCTGCTCTTGCCCGTAGCTGGGGGACCAACCCCTCCACATTTTCATCGTGCGGCTCCAGCCCAACGATGATCAAGGTCCCGCCATTTTTCCCGATGAACAGAGGATCTGGCCAATCCACGCTGGAGACCACTCCCGACACTCCTGGCACACTACGCAACGAAGTGGTTAAGAAGCCCAACGCATCTGCGCCTTTGGCGGAATCCGGATCGGGAAGACCGCTGATCACCAGAATCAACCGGCGAGCGAACGGAGACTGAAAACGTTGCGCTAGTTCCCGGTCAACCTGTTCGGATTCTCCGCCCTTGATGTGCACAACTGTCTCCAGGCGACGTTCGACTTTGTAGGAAAAGGGCAGCAGCGCAAGCGCCATGACAAAGCCAGACATCGCCCACCAGAATCGGCGGCGAGCGGCATCATGGGCAGTCTTCGACCTTGGCATCACCATGATTCGTCTGAAAGCGATGAAACGCTACTAATCCACATTGATGATAAGGCGTGAGCGATGGCCACGCCCCGGCTTTCGCCGCCAGACATCTTAGCGTGCTGGTGGGCTTTGTGTTCCGTTTCTTTGCGGCGCCTGCGCCGAGACGAAGCGGAAGTGCAAACATTCCGCACCGCGCCCTCTTCCTGAAGCTGGGTTGGCGGCCGTTCTCATTCCCGCGCCATATTGCGCTGGCCCCGAGCCGCTAATTCGCAATTAGCTCCAAAGATAGGTGAGTAGTGTCGCCAACGACTTCCACTCGTGACTATTCTCGTCGACCACTTCGATTCGATACGAGGATCGACCGTCACAACGGCCCAGCACTCCCCCGGCAAGACCTGATTAAACACAAAAGAGCCACTCGTCGCTGCGTCCGATGTGTACGCCAGCAAGGGTTGGCTCGAACTTATCAACATCACCTTGACCGAGGCTGGCAACTGGGGGTTATCGGAGTTTGACACCGTTCCGCTTCCATCTCAACTCGACACTTTCGACTCTACTCTCGAATATTGCGTCAGCTTTAGTCCGACCTGCCATCTCTGATGCGGACCTGCTCTGCAGTGGTAGTGCAGGGCACGTACAGGCGAAAACAGGCGCAGGGACAAAGGTGAGTCCAAGAATGACTGCCGCCATGAATTGAACACCCATTTTAATTCCCGTAGATTGAGGAGTATTACACGTTTCGAAACGGCTTCGCAATTACTGAAGTTGAAGGCCCATTGATAGAGAATTATGAAACCGAGTCTTCGAGCGTGCAGAACTCTCTGAAAGCAAAGAGGGCTGGCGGGTAGATGGAAGAAAACTCAAGGATTTTCATATCCGGTCAGAACACACTAGATGATCTTCAAAACCGGCGGGCGGCGGGTCACCCCGTCAGCGGTGGGTTCGACCCCCACTCGCTTCCGCCACTTCTAGAATGCCGCGCAGGCAGGCGAACTCCTAGAATTGCCCTGGTTCAGTCTGAGCCACTTCGCCCGCGCCGGGGACGATGAAGGCGTCTACGCGCAGACCGTCGGGCAGTTGCGCACCAGAATCGAGTTCGACCAGCGTTTCGAGAATTTTCGTGTCGACTTTTTCTGTCGGCTCGTCGGTGCGAATATTTTTTGGTCCTAATTGTTGGCCCACTCGTACGATGTGTCCCCAGAATTGCTGCTTTCCGAAAGCGTCAGCCGTGACGTAGGCTTTTTGCCCGACGTGCACTTTGCTGACGTCAGTTTCGTCCACATCCACACGCACGCGCAGGACTTTCCTGTCGCCGATGGTCAAGACGGGGTCGGGGACGGTGGAAGAATTTGAAACACTTTCTCCGCTGCGGTGATGTTTGCGCAGCACAGTGCCATCGATGGGCGAACGAATGAATGTCTTCTCATATCGTGCTTGTGCTTCCTCGAGTTGCGCTTTCCCCAGCTGCAAGTCGGCTTCTGCCAGGGAGCGGTCTTCCTCGCGAGCGTGGTCGTCGACCAACGAGTGTTGCTCGACCGCTGCTTCATACTTTGCCTTGGCTACGTCAGCTTCACTGGCGTAGCGATCCAGCTCTTCTCGCGAAACCACTCCAGCTGCGAAAAGTTCCTGCCGGCGGCGCGACTCGGACTGCGCGTTCTCCATCACAGCCTTAGCCTCGTCCACCGAGGACCAAGCTTCATCACGCTCCTGGCGGCGAGCTCCGTTGATCACCTTTCGCAGGGCCGCTTCTTTGGCGACTACGTTGGCCTTGGCTGACTCGACCTCGGCAAGATAGTCGGCGTTCTCCAGTTCGGCAAGAACCTGGCCGCGATGGATCATGTCTCCTTCTTCGACGTAAACAGTTTTCAGCCGTCCGCTCAACTCCGAGCCAATCTTGATGTCTTCCGAGTTTGGTTCGACCCGACCGGGGCCGGCGATCAGCATGGGGCCGTGGCTGGCCGGCGTCAAGCTGGCTGCGGCCGCGTTTTCGTGAGCACGCCGCGACGCGAACACCAACGACACGGTCAACAGGAAAACGGCCACGCCAATGAGGATTACGGTTCTGTTCTTCGCGAGACTTTCAGTAGAAATATTTGCCATGACAACGACTCCACAGATTCGGTTGGGCCTGCTATCAGGCCACGTTTATTGGTAGTTGCGAAAAAGTGCGCTTGAGTATTCCCGCTGGAACCGGCTCCCGGCGCGCCGCATCGGGTCCAGCAATCGCTCCATCCTCGATTTTCACAATGCGGTCGGCGAAACTCAGCACGCGCGAATCGTGCGTGACGATTACCACTGCGCGATTGCGCTTGTGCGCCAGCTCGCTCATCATTTCCATCACGTTCTTGCCGGTGTGAGAGTCGAGGGCGGCGGTTGGCTCGTCGGCGAGAATAATTTCCGGATCTCCCGCCAATGCGCGCGCAATGGCGATGCGCTGCTTCTGTCCACCGCTCAAATCTGAGGGAAAGCTCTCATACTTGCCATTCAGGCCAACCTGATCCAGTAGTTCGGCCGCCCGTTTTCTTGCAGACTTCGCGGGCAATCCCTTCAGGTCGAGCATCACTTCCACGTTCTCGCCTGCAGTCAGTGTGGGGAACAGATTGAATCCCTGGAACACGAAGCCGATGTGTTCGAGCCGGATGGCGGGCAACTGTTTTTCACCTAGTCGAGTAATCTCTTTACCCGCGATCCGGACGCTTCCCGAACTCGCGGTGAGGATGCAGCCCATGATCGAAAGGAGCGTGGTCTTGCCGCTTCCCGAAGGCCCCATCAGCATGAGGAGTTCTCCGGCGCAAACA
The DNA here is from genome assembly GCA_963777005.1 of uncultured Acidobacteriaceae bacterium. Taxonomy (GTDB): domain Bacteria; phylum Acidobacteriota; class Terriglobia; order Terriglobales; family Acidobacteriaceae; genus Sulfotelmatobacter. The sequence continues at coordinate 57,446 of CAVZPC010000022.1, forward strand.
TCGAGGTCAACCCCGCGCAGGGCGAGCGTTCCCGTATTCCCTTCCGCATATGTTTTCGTGAGCTGGCGAACTTCGATTGCAGGTTCAATTGCCATCCGACACGCTCCTTAGCCAAATTGCAGATCAGCCCTTGAACACCATGGCCGGATCGATCCGCGTCACCTTGTTGATAGACACCAGCGCGGCTCCAATACACATTGCCAGCGTCAAGAAAAACATTCCCACCGCCATCGGCATGGGCATTAGAATCGCCGCGCCGCCTTCCTGGCTGGCGCGCACCACGAACACGCTGACGATCATTCCCAGGACGTATCCAATTACCGCGCTGATCGCGGCCTGCTTCATGATGACTTTGTAGACATAGCTGTTAGGCGCACCCATCGCCTTCAGCGTGCCGAACTCGCGGATATGGTCCATGGTCGTGGCATAGATCGTCTGGGCGACGACGACAAATCCAACCACCAGGCCGAGCACAGCGGCGATCAATACGGCCACACCCGCGCCGGTCGTGAACATCCAGTAGAAGCGCGTCATATGGCTGAATTCGTTCGTGGTGAACACCTCGACGTCTTTGACGCGATTCAGAAGTTCGTGCCGCACCTGCTCAAGATTCGCTCCCGGCGCCAGTTTCACGAGAATGAAATAGGTTTGGTCCTCGCGCAGTCCGGTATAGGTCTGAGCGTTCTTGAAGGTCGTGAAAACATAAGGAGAAGTCGTGAACGACCGAATGCCGCGTGTGAAACCCACCACCCGCGCGCGATGACCTCCGATTTCAAAGACCTCGCCTACCCGCGTGACACCAAGCTTCTTCTCATAAAGTTCGTCCAGGATGATCGCGTCCGGGGACTTCAGGTCCTCCACCCTGCCCTCAACCAAATTCCACGGACGTTCCATTGGGTCATCCACATCGAAGCCGACAATCTGCACCGAGTCTTCGCCGCCGTCGTGCCGCTTCCATTGCGTCCAGTGTGCGACAAGCTTCTGCGCATCGGCGACGCCGGGCACGGCGCGAACCTGATTCAGCTTCCGCTCGCTGAAAGCGACTCCCTGTTCCACGTAGGGCACGTTCTTCGATGTGATCCACAAGTCGGCGCCAGAGTGGTCAATCAGGCCTGACGTCGTCACCGTGAAGCCGACAAACAATCCCAGCTCCACCACGATCAGCACCACGGCGAACACAATGCCGGTCAGCGTGACTGCAAGCCTTACCTTGTCATGAAACAGGTTTCGTTGCGCCAGAGGAGGCATGTCATTTCACCTCGCCCGGGTTACGCACCAGACCGCGCAGAGTTATATCGAGCATCATCTCGGCGCGTTGCTCGAGCGGACGCCAGTCGACCCAGGGATCGGAACACTTGGCAATGTTCAGCGAAATCACGCCATGCACGGATGCCCACAGCGTCTGGGAAATTAGCTCCGCATCCTGAAGCTCCTCGCGAAAACGCCCCGCGTCGATCGCCTGCTGCACGGCCCACTTCAAGAAGGCGTAGGCGTCCACTTCTGGATTGCCCATGACCTCGCGGTCTTCCTCATCCGGTTCGTGCGGGGGATGCGTCGTCATGAACATGAACTTGTAGTGGTTGGGATAGCGCACGCCGAACTCGGTGTACGTCCTGCCAGTCTGCCGGAGCCGCTCGATCGGATCCGTCGGCATTTCCGAACTTTGAAAGACCTCCGCCAGGCGCGCATAGTCCTGCTGACACAGCTCGTGGAACAGCTCCTGCTTATCGGCGAAATAGACGTAGATAGCGGTGGGTGAGTACTCGATCTTCTCCGCGACTCTCCGCATCGAGACGCCCTCGTAGCCCTCGGTCACGAACAGCTCACGCGCCGCATCGAGGATCTTGTCGCGGGTCTCGGACTTCTCGCGCTCGCGTCTTTCCTTAACTCCCATAACCTCGGTCCCTTACTTAACGCTGTTCAGTTAACAATGTTAAGTTACGGTTCGCAGTTAATTATGTCAAGGGAAATCTCAAAAAAAAGTCAGGTCTTCGGCGCGATTCTAGCGAGTCATGAGGTAATCAACTTCGTGCTCAATTTCCGAGATGGCCACTGGAGCGAGATTCGCTTGGCGTAACTGCTGATTGATCGTGGGCAATTTCTTTTGTTTGTAAGAGATCCACTCTCCGATACCGGATTTAATCCCCTGGCTGGCCTCTTCATACACAGCAATCGCTTGTGAAGGCACGGCGCGATCCCCACCTTCGACAACATGCAGGGCGGAGGCCAAGTCGGTGTAGGCACTTTGCAGCCCGGCCTCGGCATCAGCGTCTCTTTTCACAAGAATCTCCGCCATCTCCGATTGAGCCGCTGCGAGAGCTGCCTTCAGTGCTGGATTCGTTTCGCCGAGTTTCTGCTCGAGGTCAGACAGTCGCTTCTGGACGGAACCGATCTCAGCGAGCGCACGCCGCGCCTCGAGAGTCTCGGTGAACATCTTCTGCCCCAGTTCCATCTGTTGCTGGAGGATCTGGGACGTAGCGGGCGAGCGCGGATCCATCACCACCTTCAGAATTTGACTTTGCGTCTGGCCATCGACGGTGAGTCTGACGGTGTAAATTCCGGGCACGACTTTGGGACCGCTAGGACTGCGGTATTCGGATTCTTCATCCACACTGGGTCCGCCGGAGCTCCGCCAGGTAAGGCTCCATACGAAGCGGTGAATTCCAGGAGTTTTATCGAGGACCTCCGGTTTGGGGAACCAACGCTCGGCGATGGGGAGCGCGGCGTGTTCTTCAGCGTACCTATCCTCCGAGGAAAATTTGCGGACGATCTTCTGCTGCGCGTCGAAGATTTCCAGCGTGACGTTGCGGGCTGGAGACTTGAGAAAATAATCGATCACCGAACCAGCCGGAGGATTTTCGGCCGTCGGCTCCTCCGGCGGAAGCGGCGTGCCCACGAACGAGTCGTTATCGATGCGATATGCGTCGGCGGGGTGGTAGAGCCAGAACGGGTTGGCCTTCCCGGCGTCGGACGTCTGACGTAGCGGCGTGATGTCGTCGAGAATCCAAAAGGAACGGCCGTGGGTAGCAACAATCAGATCGTTGCCATGAACAGTGAGATCGCGGGCGGAAGTGACCGGCAGATTGAGCTGTAACAATTGCCAGTGGTCACCGCTGTCGAAAGATACGTAAACTCCCAATTCGGTTCCGGCGAACAGCAGATTCTTTTTCTCAGTGTCTTCACGAACGCTGCGCAGAAAAGAGTTCGCGGCAATGCCATCGGTAATGAGTTCCCAGCTCGACCCGTAGTCGCGCGTGCGATAAAGATAAGGAGTGCGATCATCCAGCCGGCTGCGGTCCACGGCTGCATAAGCAACTGCGGGATCAAAGCGTGAAGCTTCGATGAGCGAGATCTTGCTCCAGGCCGTCAGGCCTTTTGGCGTCACGTCCTTCCATGTTTTGCCCCCGTCACGGGTAATGTGGATTAGGCCCGTATCGCTTCCCGCCCAGATCAGGTCACGGTTGAGAGCCGACGGAGCAATCGTGAACACTACACCGTAGCCTCGTTGTTTCGCGTTCTCAACGGTCGTGGGTCCCTGCGCTTTGACTCCCGGCTCTCGCGTGGATCCGGTGAGATCAGGGCTGATGGTTTCCCAGTGCAGACCTCCATCGACGGTTTTCATCACATATTGCGTTCCGAAATAAAGCGTGCTCGAGTCGGCCGGGGAAAAGAGTAGGACCGGTGTCCAGGGATCTCTGTATTTGTGCTTGTCGATCTCGGATCCGAAAGCGATGGACGGCCACGGAGTAACATCCTGGCTCAAGCCCGTGCGTTTATTGAAACGCTCGACGCCACCGTAAGTACTACTCAGATAGATGATCTTCGGATCCTTGGGATCGGGCGCCATGTACCCGCTCTCGCTACCGCCCGCAGGAAACCAATCGCGAGCCGTGATCTGGCCATGGTCAGTGCGGCTTGGGACGGCAGCGCTTCCGCTATCCTGCTGCGTGCCGTAGACGATGTAAGGGAACTGGTTATCCGTAATCACATGATAGAGCTGCGCTGTGGGCTGGTTGTACCACGTACTCCAGGTTTGACCGCGGTCAAGACTGATGGTTGTTCCCTGATCTGTTCCCAGAACCATGCAGGCCGAATTCCTGGGATCGATCCAAATCTGGTGATAATCGTCTCCGCCCGGCGCACCGCGAACAATCGAAATTGTTTTCCCTCCGTCCTCGGACCGGTAAAGAGCGACGTTCGGGATATAGATCACATCGGGATTATGTGGATCGATGGTGATGCCGCTGAAATACCACGCCCGGCTCGTAAGGCGAGGATCGCCATTCTGTAGAGTCCAGCTCTCGCCCCCGTCGTCCGAGCGATACAGTCCCGATTTTTTCGCTTGAATCAGCGCGTATACCCGCTTGCCGTCTGGTGCAACGTCAACGCCGACGCGTCCCCAATCGCCGTCCGGCAATCCATTGCCGCTGAGACGAGACCAGGTTTTGCCGGCGTCCCGTGAGCGGTAGAGTCCACCGCCGGGTCCATCGATGGGAGCGTACGTGCTCCAAGGCGGGCGATGCGTATTCCAGGTGCCGGCAAACAGGAGCTGCGAGTTGCCCGAGCAGATCGCCAGATCTGACATGCCAGTTTGAGGCCCCTGATCGAGTACCTTCGTCCAGTGCGCTCCGCCATCGACGGATTTATAAACACCGCGTTGCTCATCCGGGCCGTAAGCATGCCCGAGCGCACCCACATACACGATGCTCGCATCGTGCGGATCGATCACGATTCGGCTGATCTGGCGCGTGTCCTCCAGGCCGATGTGCGTCCAGGTCGAGCCCCCATCATTCGATTTGTAGACACCGTTGCCGGAAGATAAATTCGAACGAATGTCGGATTCCCCGGTTCCGGCATAAATCGTCTTGGGATCGGACGGCGCCACGGCAATCGCACCGATGGAGGCCACAGGCTGGCTGTCGAAGATTGGCGTCCAGACAGTTCCTGCGTCAGTGGTCTTCCAGATGCCGCCATTGACCGAGCCAAAATAAAAAGTAGTGGAGTCGCCCGGAACACCGGCCACGGCTACGACCCGTCCACCACGGAACGGACCAATGAGGCGCCATTTCAGACCATTCACCAAGTCGGTGGAAACCGTCTGCGGGCTGGCCGCCCCAGCAACCGAGGTCAAGAAAAATAGGAAGACAATACGGCCCAAGAAAGTTCTGAATTTATGCAAGAAGAGATTCCTCGTTTGGCAAGCAGTTTACTGGAAGAGGCTCATTTTGTTGAAGTGGGTTGGAAGCCCAACTGACGCAGCTGCAGAGGCTCGATTCGCGGCCTCTAACGATGCTTCAGCGCTTCCAGTTCTTCCAAAGTGCGAGGCCAATCCGATCCCAACAGCCGGGACAAACTCCGATCGGCTAGAACTTTGCCGCCTGTCTGGCAGCGCGCGCAGTAGTTCGTCTCTTTATCCGCATAGCGAATTCGCAAAACGTTGTCGCCACATCGAGGACAGGGTTTGCCGTACCGCCCATGCACTGCCATACCTTCGCGAAACGCGGTGACTTTTTCTGGGAAGCTGTCCTTCACATCGGCGCTGAGTTTGTCCATCCAGAATCCGAGGACGTGTCGCGACGCGGCGAACAGTCTCTCCCACTCCTGCGGATTCAGTTTCTGCGTGTGCGCGATGGGAGACAGCTGCGCGGCATGCAATATCTCATCGGAATACGCGTTGCCGACACCACTTACAAGACGCGGATCAGTTAGCGCTCTCTTGAGAGTGTGGTTTTCGGTCGTGAGCTTCGCGCGAAACGAGTCGACATCGCCGGAGAAGATGTCCATCCCTCCCGCGTCGAAGGCACGCAGGCTCTCCTCGCCCTTGAGTACGTGTAACGATGCGCGGCGCTTCGCGCCAGCCTCGGTAAGAATTAAAGAACCATTGGGAAAATCGAAGGCTGCCAGACTTTGACGGCCAGCCAGCTTTGCTCCAGGTGCACGCCAGTGCAACCGCCCGGCGATCATCAGGTGCAGAACCAGCCAGAGATCGTCGTCTAGTCCGATCGCAATGCGCTTGCCAACCCGCCGCAGTTCACGGACGGTACGGCCCTCCACGCTGGCGAGCGGCGGATCCACGGTTCGCAGCAGAAAGGCGCTGGCCAGCCGGACTTTTTCTAGCGGCTGGCCGATGATCCGTGATTCAAGCGCGCCGATGTAGGCGGTAATGTCCGGTAGTTCTGGCACAGATATCAGCTTGCACGCAGAGCCCGCACTCTTGCAACGTCGCCTGGTCTAGTTTTCCCCGCCCGGAAAGCTTCCGCCCCACAAAGCATTTCCACCCCAGAGTGCATTCCCTCCCCACAGGGCGTTACCGCCCCACAAAGCATTGCCACCCCAGAGCGCGTTGCCGCCCCATAAGGCGTTGTTTCCCGAAACCGTGGACGTCGATGTTTCACTCGCTGTGATCGCCCCACTCCCCACCACGAATTGCGAAGTCCCCCACACCGCCGCATTCGACCAAGTCGCCGATGTGTTCCATACCGCCGAAGGATCATCTTTCAAATACACGCTGTCAGTGCTGGTATTAAAGGTCGCCATGGGAGACATCGCCGTTCCCTTAGCCAGGTCCGTGTTGGCCAACGCCGCTTCCAGATCCACATAACCCGCACCCACCGTGAAAACATCGTATTGCGAGCTGTATGTGATTCCCGAGACCGGGTCGGTATAGCTGCTATACAAAGGCAGCGACTTCCATGCTGTTTTCATCAGCCGCGCCTTCACCTGATCAGGTGTCAGGCTCGGGCTCTTCTGCAGCATGTCCGCCACCGCTCCGCTCACCACTCCCGCCGCCATGCTGGTTCCACTCAAAGTGAAATAGCTGGAGGACGATGCGCTGCTTCCTCCATTCACGTAGTAGCTGTAGGGCACTTGGTTGCCGGGAAACTCGTTGTAGAGCGTGGAGTTTGGCGACTCCAGCGAAACCAGCAGATTTCCCGGCGCGACTACGTCCGGTTTCACTACCGCGTCGCCGGCTGTCGGACCCTTCGAGCTGTAACTCGCAATCAGGTCATCCAGCCGCGTCGGCGTTCCCATCGGCTTCATCGCGCCCACCGTGATCACATAAGGATCGTTGCCCGGAGACGTCACCGTTCCGTAACCGTCGCTCGCCAACGTTCGCCCGTTATTTCCCGCCGACACGACCACCACGATTCCGTTTTTCCAAGCTGCTTCTACCGCCTGGCAAAGCGGGTCGAGCTTGTAAGTTTCGTACACCTCGCGACCTAGCGAAAGATTCATTACTCGGATATTGAACAGCGGCTTCAGTGTGATCGCCGTGTTGATGGCCTCGATTACTGTGCTGTCGTTCCCTTCACCGTTCTGATCGAGAACCCGCAGATTCACGAGCTGCGCTCCCGGCGCAATGCCTTCAAACGTGCGCGAATACTTCGATCCTGTCGAACTCGCGCCATCGCCGGCGATTAAGCCTGCGACGTGGGTGCCGTGTCCGTACTGATCCGCGGCGCTTGCGTTGCCGGATACAAAGCTCTGGTTCCACACCACTCGGGACAACTCCAGAAATCCGCCATTCAGGTCAGGATGGCTACTGACTCCACTATCGAGCAGCGCTACTCCAATGCCAGCTCCCGTGTAGCCAGATTGCCACGCCGCGAATGCGTTGATCGCTGGTGCTGCATTGCTTAGGTTTGGCGCCAGCACGCGATCGAGACTGATGTATTTCACGTCTGCCTGATTCGAGAGCGTCAGAACATTTGCCAGTGGCAACTGCGCTACCACGCCGTTCACCAGCGGCAAGGAGTCCAGGATCGATCCCAGGGTTTCCAACAGGTTCAGATCGAGAAGTCCCGGGGCCTGGTTGTACTGCACCACAACCCTCACCGTCGATGCGGTAGATGACTTCAGATCGGGCGACAATTTGGAATCGTTAGCATAGCTTAGCGACCCCGCCAGCAGCAGTAGAGCAACCGCGAATCTTTTCATTGGAACCCCACTCGTCTGCACGCCCCTGCGCACAGCCCACAGGCTACGTTGTTCGAAACGATGCACCCTCAGGTCCAAAGTGGCGATCTCGAATCCCTGCCTATCAAAGGCTTAGCTATTCAATCGCTCGCTCGGGAATGACATGTTGTCCCACGCTCGCGCCCATGGGACACTCTGTCCCACGCACGATGGTAACCAGGTAACTTCGTTTTTCGGATGATCCTCGCCGAACTTCCTAGCAAAATTGTAAGAACCTTCTTATGTCCTCGCCTCGCGAACTTGGCGCACGTGTGTTTATCGCCAGCATGGCGCTGGCGGCGTTAGGCGCGTTCGCCCTTGGACTTACCCATTGGCAATCCAGCGACGCGCTCAAGTTCGTTTGTTACATGGTCGCGGCTCTCCTCGCGTCTCCGCTCAAAGTCAGTCTCCCCGGCGGAACGTTGTCGGTGAACTTTCTGTTCACCCTTCTGGGCATTCTGGAAATGAGTTTGCCTGAGACTTTGTTGATCGGCCTGGTCAGCACCGTGGGGCAATTTTTTTGGAAGCCAGCCAGGCGCCTGCGGCCAGTCCAGCTTGTATTCAATCTTTCCCAGGTGACAGTATCGGGCGCCACCGCCTACGGCGCCTATCATCTTGTCTGCGTTCATGTGCTCCGCGGCCCCGGGCCACTGGCATTGGTTGTGGCCGCAGTCACGCACTTCGCCGTCAATACGCTGGCGACTTCCACGATTATCGGGTTGACGGAAGACAAGCCGTTCTCCAAAGTCTGGACCGAATCCTATCTCTGGTCTTTTCCGTACTACATGGTGGGCGCTGCGGTAGCCGGACTGGTCAGCTTCCTCAACCACAGCATCGGCTGGCAGTCATCCTTACTGGTTCTGCCGCCGATTTACCTGATGTATCGCTCCTACCGCCTTTACCTGGGCAAGCTCGAAACCGAGAAGAAGCACGCGGAGCAGGTATCGAATCTTCACCTCCGTACTATCGAGGCTCTGGCCCTGGCCATCGAGGCGAAGGATCAAACCACCGGCGATCATCTCCAGCGCGTGCGCATCTACGCCATGGAACTGGCAAAGGAACTGCGCCTGAGCGAGGACGAAACCGAAGCTCTGCGCGCTGCTTCCGTCCTCCACGACATCGGCAAGCTTGCCGTTCCCGAGCACATCATCTCCAAACCCGGCAAACTTACCCCTGAAGAATTCGAGAAGATGAAGATCCATCCCATCGTGGGAGCGGAGATTCTCGAACAGGTCGACTTCCCCTATCCTGTCGTGCCGATCGTGCGCGCGCACCACGAAAAATGGGATGGCAGTGGTTATCCCAACGGCCTTGCCGGAGAAGCCATTCCCATCGGCGCCCGCATCCTCTCCGCTGTCGACTGCCTCGACGCGCTCGCCTCCGACCGCCAGTACCGGAAAGCTCTGCCGCTTCATGAAGCCATGGCCAAGGTCGCTGCTGAAGCCAATGCGGCGTTCGATCCGCAAGTGGTTACGATTTTGCAGCGGCGCTATGTCGAGTGGGAGAAACTCGCGCGCCTCCAGCCCTTGCAAGCTCCCCCGAAACTTTCGACCGACATTAAAGTCGAGCGCGGACTCGCTCCCGACGCGGGCTTTGCTCGCACCGCCGAATCATCACAAGCCGCGGTCCCTGCAGACGAATCCAAAGACCGTCTCGCAGTGGCTCGTCAACAGGCGCAGAGTCTCGCCGATATCAACCGCACACTCAACTCGTCCCTAACCCTGGATGACACTCTTTCACTGCTCGCCGTGCGCCTGAAGCGCCTTGTACCTCATAATTCGATGGCCGTTTACATTCGCAAGGGCGATATTCTGCTTCCGGAGTTTGTCAACGGCGAGAATTTACGCGTGTTCTCGTCTTTGCAAATTCGTCTGGGCGAAGGCTTGTCGGGCTGGGTCGCCCAGAATCACAAACCGATTTTGAACGGCAATCCATCGGTCGAACCCGGTTATCTTAACCACTCCACCGAAAACACCTCGCTACGTTCTGCTCTCGCCGTCCCGCTCGAAGGCACTTCTGGAGTCGCTGCCGTGCTGGCAGTCTACCGCTCCGGTCAGGATGCCTTTACCAAAGATGACCTTCAAGTCGTAGAGGCGATCGCCTTCCGCCTGGGCGCTATCATCGAGCAGGCAGTTACGCCTAAAGCCGCCGCAGCCAGTGCCACCTCTTGACTTCCCTCTGACAAGACGTCGATTTTCTTTGCCTCCACCGCCGTGATAGGCTACCAGAGAAGTAGACTTACTTTCCTTCGTCCGGACCGACAGCGAGGCCACTAGAGGAGGACACAAAATAGTCATGAAGATCGCGAAAGACGTCATCGAACTGATCGGGCACACTCCACTGGTGCGGCTCAACAAGGTCACGGAAGATTGCGTGGCCGAGGTCGTGGCCAAGCTGGAAAGCCAGAATCCGGTGGGCAGCGTGAAAGACCGCATCGGCGCCAGCATGATCAGCGACGCTGAGCGCGCTGGGAAAATTCAGCCCGGAAAGACAGTCCTGATCGAGCCGACAAGCGGCAACACCGGAATCGGTCTGGCGTTTGTAGCCGCCGTGAAAGGTTACAAACTTATCCTCACGATGCCGGAGACGATGAGCCTGGAGCGCCGCGTTCTGCTGTTGGCCTTTGGTGCAGAGCTTGTCCTCACTCCGGGGCCGCGCGGGATGAAGGGCGCTATCCTCAAGGCCGAGGAGTTGCTCGCCAAAACTCCGAACAGCTACATGCTGCAGCAGTTCGATAACCCGGCCAATCCTAAGATTCACTTCGAAACCACCGGCCCCGAGATTTGGGCCGACACTGACGGCCGAGTCGACTTTCTAGTTTCCGGCATCGGCACGGGCGGTACCATCACCGGCGTCTGCGAATTTATCAAGCCCAAGAAACCATCTTTCAAGGCCATTGCGGTAGAGCCGGCGGAGAGTCCCGTGCTCTCCGGCGGAAAGCCCGGCCCGCACAAGATTCAAGGCATCGGCGCTGGTTTTGTCCCTCGGATTCTGCGCACTGATTACATTGACGAGATTATTCAAGTCAGCAACGACGAGGCCATTCGCATGGCGCGCCGGCTGCCCCTGGAAGAGGGAATCTTCGTAGGGATTTCTTCTGGCGCAGCGGTCACCGCCGCGTTGCAGGTGGCGAAACGGCCGGAGAATAAGGGAAAGTTGATTGTGGTGATCCTGCCGTCCTTCGGAGAACGTTACCTGAGCACGGTTCTGTTCGAAGAGCTTCGCACCCGCGCGCAGCAGATTCCTACATCCTCACTTCCGGACTGATGTGTGCCCTCTCGCGGGCGGAATGAAGATGGCGGAAGAAGAATGATGATGAGGGCGCACGACCCTTCCGGCGTGCGCTCCGCCTTTTGGGAAGTCGAAATGCCTGTGGAAATCTCTCCTTCTCCACGCCCAATTTTCGGAGGCTGCTCCAAGCGCCCGGGTGTATGATGTTTTTCCAACCAGCCAACTGAATTTCAAGCGCAGACGGGGTGAGAGTTTGGCGGTAACCGCTTTCAATCTGGCCGTGATTCGAGCCTTCAAATCAGGGAGCAAAATGAGAAGGAACCGGCAGCGTTCACTGGTGTTGGGTCTCGTAACTCTGGGTCTGGCAATTCTGGGAATGCTCACCTTGGCTCCACTTGCGTTGGGCCAGAGTTCGTCGGCTCCCGAGGCAGGCATTCCCGTCCCCACCGACTGGAGCCACCACCACGTGATTTTCTCCCGGCCTGCAACCACAGAGCAGGCCGCCCGGATAGAAAAAGATCCGCGCTACTGGCAGCAACGCTATCGCAGCCAATTGCCGGCCATGGTGCCAGCCGCGGATCGTGATGCCCTCGCTCATCCACTGCCGACCGACAGCAAACGCGACCCCGAATCCAAGGAGCGTAAGCTGCATCGAGACTGGGCGGTCAGCATGAATAGCGGAGCCAGCTCTGGCGCCGACAATTTTCCCGCGACTTTCCAGACTGTTCGAAACACTGCCAGCTGCGGGAGCGCCGCGCAACCCGATTTCGTTATATACAGTACTGGACTTGAAGGCTCCGCCGGGCAGGCCAGCATTGTGGCCTATGACAACCTTTACTCTGGCTGCACCAACACCGTGCCCTCGACCTATTGGGCCTATAACACCGGCGGCCAGATCCTGACTTCTCCGGTGTATTCGCTCGACGGCACCCAGGTCGCGTTCGTACAAACGAATGCCGGCCACGAGGGTACGATCATTCTGCTGAAATGGGCGGCGTCTACTACGGAAAGCGTGGGTAGTCCGAAAGCCCTTGCCACAGTGCATCGGGGAGCGTATGAAAGCTGCCCCTCCCCACCCTGCATGACAGGCACATTTCTTAAAGACTCCTCCGGCGTAATCAATGATGACACCACCTCGTCCGTCTTTTACGACTACGGCAGCGATACCGCATATGTGGGAGATGCTCTCGGTTGGCTCCATAAATTCACCCCGTTTTTTAAAGCTGCTCCGGCTGAAATAAGAACCGGGGGGTGGCCGGTTCATCTGAACGCCAATGCTCCTCTCGACAGTCCGGTTTACGACTTCGTGTCAGGAAATGTGTTTGTCGGGGATGCGCTAGGGTTCCTCTACCAAGTGAATGCCTCGACGGCGTCGGTAACCATTTCGGGGCAGCTGGATTATGGTGCCGGAATCGTCGAGGGCCCGACGGTGAACCCCACGCTTGGGCTGGTGTACGTATTCGCGTCGAGCGACGGAACCGAAGCCTGCGCAGGTGGAGCTGCCTGTGCCGGGGTCTACCAGCTCAGCACCAGCTTTCCGTCAGGCGATTTTGGATCGGAGGCGACCGTCGGCACCAGCGTCCTTTCTGGGGATACACCAAACCCCTTATACGGCGGCGACTTCGACAACGCCTATAGAACCTCGGTAAGTGGTACCGGAAGCCTGTATGTCTGCGGAAACACTGGTGCGGAGCCGATCCTATACAGGGTTCCCATTGCGGATGGCGTTTTGGGGGAGGTGGTCACCGGTCCGCAACTTTCGACCGGCAACACACCTTGCTCTCCGGTGACCGATATATTTAATCCTAATGCCGCGGGTGGTCCTACGGAATGGATCTTCGCGAGCGTGGAGACGGGCGGGGAGTCCTCCGCGTGCGCTTTCGCCGGATGTGTGATGAACTTCAAGGACACGTCATGGCTCCCGTCCACTTCTTATTCGGCCGGCCAGGAGATTCTGGATACTGGTCTTCACATTGAGGTCGTGGAGAGCACAACCGGCCCGTCGGGCTTAACCATCCCAACATGGAACGGCACAGGTTTGACCACGACCGACGGTGGCGTAACCTGGCTGGATCAGGGACCGTTGTCCGCAGCGACACCGGCCGCTTGGGTAAAAAGCCACACCTATGGAGTGGGCGCGGAGATCCTCGACAGCAATAACAACATTGAACGAGCCACCGTGCGCAACGGAGTGTCGGGGGCGAATGCTCCCACATGGAACACGGTCATCGGCGGCACCACGACAGACCATACGCAGAACTGGACGAATTTGGGTGCGATCGCAACCTTTGCGCTCCCCGCGGCCGGCGGCACGAGCGGAATTGTCATCGACAATACGGTACAAACGTTGACCGGGGCCTCTCAGGTATACTTCTCCACTCTGAGCGACGAAACTTGCAGCACATCAGGCACAACCGGTGGTTGCGCGGTGCAGGCGTCGCAGTCTGCTTTGCAGTAAACGAGGGACAGATATTTATGGATACGAATCATTCGCCAGGCGGAGAGACGAACCCCGCAACTCTCAAGAAGCCGTACGAGAAGCCGAGCTTTCGCTATGAGCAGGTCTTCGTAACTTCGGCCCTTACTTGCGGCAAGATTACCGACGCCGACCACAATTGCCGAATCACAAGCCTCTCCGCTTCATGATGCACGCCGTGCACGCAGACTCCGACGCTCGAAGCGCACTGAAGTGCGAGCTTGCGACGGAAGTCCTGCGCTCCTTCGGCAGCCTTCGTTTCGCCGCAACCGGCTGGAGCATGCTGCCGGCCGTCTGGCCCGGAGACACGCTGGTGGTGGATCGCGTAGGCCAGGATCAGGTGCGCATCGGAGATGTCGTTCTCGTTGGACGCGAAGGCAAGCTCTGTGCGCATCGCATCGTCGGCACAGCCGGCGATGGGGACAATCCGCAATGGATCACTCAGGGAGATGCGTTGCCCAAGCCAGATCGTCCCGTGGCGGGGAACGAGTTGCTGGGGCGGGTCACATATCTCATCCGGGAAGGAAAGTTAATCCCCGTGCCCGCGGAGTTGAGTGTGGTTGAGAGCATGGCCAAAAGAGTTATCCGGCGCTCGGTTCCGGCAGCCCGCGCCCTCGTTTATCTGCATCGTATGCGGCAAAAACCAGAGGAGCCAGTTCTCCCGTGCCAGGGCTAGCCCCACAAGTCGAGCAATACAGCGTGATGATTGCGATCGGCGGCATCTCCGTTCGGCTGAACACCACGGACTCGGATTTCCTCGACCTGCTGCACAATCGCTACGCCGGATTCGTGAGCACGGGGGAAGGCACCGAATACGAATTCGACGTCCAACTGGGACCTCTTGCGTTCGCCGATCGGCACGCGGATGTTAGCGTGAAATACCGTTCCGGCCGGTGGCTCCTGGAGCGTGGCGATTTTCGCGCCGAATGGGACCCTACCGCAGGCCGCGGCACTATTTGCCAGGCCGCCAATCCCTACGCCATCGATTCGGTTTTGCGCATTGTTCACACGCTGGTCCTTGCGAAGCAGGGCGGCTTCCTTTTGCACTCGGCCAGCGCCATTCGCAATGGGAAAGCATTCTTGTTCGCCGGGGTTTCAGGCGCAGGCAAGACGACCATCTCGCGGCTTGCTCCACCAGACGCCACACTCCTCACCGACGAGATCTCCTACGTCCGCAAGCAGCCGGACAGCTATGTTGCCTACGGCACGCCTTTCACCGGTGAATTGGCCAAGCTGGGCGAGAATGCTTCTGCACCGGTAGCTGCTCTGTATCTGCTGGCACAGGGTCCGGAGAATCGCATCGATCCCGTGGCTACAGCCGATGCCGGCCGCGAGTTGCTCGCCAACATGCTTTTCTTTGCCGAAGATCCGGGGATGGTTCATCGGGCATTTCAAGCGGCCTGCGATTTCGTCGGTCACGTACCGGTTCACAGGCTCACATTTGTGCCGGATGCGCGGGTCTGGGAATTGATCGGATAAACGAGGATCGGATAACGAGCACTGGATGACGAATTAAAGATGAACAAGAAAATGTATGTCGCGCGCAGTCCGCGCATTGCAGCCCGCATGTTGGGGGAAGAAATGCTGGTCATGTCGGGCCAGGGCTCGACTCTGTTTACGCTGAATCCGACCGCGACCATTCTCTGGCAGGCCGCCGACGGCGCCACGCCACTCGATGAAATCGTCGAGCGCCGCATCTGTTCCGAGTTTGAAGTAAAGCCCGAAGAAGCGATGCGAGACGCCGAGGCGTTGGCCGAGGATTTGGCCAAGCATGGCATCCTGCTGATCTCCGAGCAGCCGATCATGAATCCGCAATCCCTGATTCGGGAGCAAGCTCAGCCATGAGCGCTCTGATGCAGGAGATGAGCGAACGGGCCTTGCGGCTGGGCGTGCCCTTCAGCGCGCAAATCGATCTCACCTACCGCTGCAACGAACAGTGCGTTCATTGCTACCTCGACCACGACGATCATGGCGAGATGACCACGGTGGAGATCAAGCATCTCCTGCGGGAAATGTCTGAAGCTGGAGTTTTTATTCTGACATTCAGCGGCGGCGAGATTTTCCTGCGCAAGGATTTTTTCGAGATTCTCGAGTACGCGCGAGCGCTTACCTTCTGCATCAAGTTGAAGACCAATGCCGTGCTGATTCGCGAAGCGCAGGCGGCGCGCTTGCGTGACCTCGGCGTGGCATCGATTCAGATCAGCATTTACTCGCACCGGCCCGAGGTGCATGACGCCATCACGAAAGTGAAAGGTTCGTTGCAGCGTTCCATCAATGCCATCCGCTTTCTCAAATCGCAAGGGCTCAAGGTCATCATGGCCAACGTGCTGATGACGGAGAACATGCAGGATTATCGCGGCGTCCGCGCGCTTGCCGCAGAACTCGGCGCCGAATATACCTTGGATCCGACGATTACCCCGAAGATGGATGGCGACCGCTCGATTCTGGATTTGAATGCGGGCGAGTCTGCGCTGCATGAGCTCTTCCGTGACGAATTGTTCGTCGGCAATGCCGAGGAATTCTGCGCGCCTCCTCCTAAGCCTGACGCCGACAGCATGGCATCCTTACCGTGCAGCGCGGGCCACACTGCCTGCTACGTTTCTCCCTACGGTGAGTTTTATCCTTGCGTGCAATTTCCCTTATCCTGCGGCAACGTGCGCCAGCAGCGCTTTATCGATATCTGGCGCAACTCCGAGCAATTGAAAGAGGTTCGCTCGATCCGTCTGAAGGATTTGTCGGGTTGTTCGCAGTGCGCCCATGGTTCGACCTGCACTCGCTGCCCGGGCCTGGCTTTCATGGAAGGAAACATGCGTGGCCCCTCCACGGCGGACTGCGAAAAATCCTTTGCGCGTACCGGTATTCCGTCGGTAAATTTGCTCGCCAAGAAGGACAAAGCCTCCCCACTCCGTCTGGTGCAGATCCAGATTGTCCCGGCCATCGCGGGCAATCGATTATCCAGCATCAGCAGTCGACCAGCGCAGTAGCTGCCGGCAGAGACGCCCCATAAGAACTCCTTGCAACTCTCGCGTGACGGATGTGCATGGCCCGTTCGTAATGCTGGTGCAGAAGGTTTTTGCTTATAGCATCTATCTGAAGCAAACCATCGATTTCGTCACGGTTTGCGAAGAGGGCTTCGTTATGGGCATACGATGCAGGACTCTCCTGCTTTTTGCGGCGGTGGTTTCGCTGGCAGGCAGGACTGTCTACGCCCAAGATGCGCCGTCGCTGGGTGATCTGGCACGTCAACAGCGCCAGCAGAAGGAAAAATCAAAAACCGCTTCGAGCCAGGATGCTAAGTCGGCAAAGGTCATTACCAACGAACAGATTTCCGAACACGCATCAATGCCTTCGCGACCGGTCTCGGCCGGTGCGGAAAAGACGCCTGCGCCTGACTCCTCCGACAGCGCAAAACAGCCTGCGGAATATTGGAAGTCGCAGATCCAGAATCAGAAGAGTCAGATCGCGGCGCTTCAAAGTCAGGTTGACGCACTCCGCGAGTCGATCCGCTTCGCCCCGGGCAATTGCGTGGCCAACTGCGTGGAGTGGAACGAGCATCAGAAGGAAAAGCAACAGCAGGTAGAGCGGATGCAGGCTCAACTGGAAGACCAACAGAAGCAACTCGAAGAAATGCAGGACTCCGCCCGCAAACAAGGCTACGGCAGCGCGGTTTACGACCCGTAGTACGAGAAGAACATTATCTGGACAAAAATAGTACCTGTCACGGCTAATATCGTCGTGCGAGATGCAGCCGTTGGACGTTGATTTAATTTTTCGCCTTCCTACAAAGCTGGCCCTCATGCGAAATTAGTTGTATGGCATTAGTAGTCCGCCCCTCACGTATCCATGCAGCCGGTGTCTTTACCACCGCGCCCATCCGCAAAGGTGCTCGGGTGGTCGAATATTCCGGGCCACGCCTGACGGCCGAGGAAGCGAACCGCCTGTATGATGGAGCGCCTCGTACTTACCTCTACGGGCTGGAAGATGGCAAGACCGTGATCGACGGCGAAGGCATGGGTGCCTACCTGAATCATTCCTGCGATCCCAATTGCGAAATCGATGAAATCAAAAATCGTGTCTGGATCTTTGCCTTGCGCGACATCGCGGCGGGGGAAGAACTGCTCTGGGATTACAACCTGTACGACGACGAAGACCCCGCGCCTTGCTACTGCGGTTCACCCAAATGCCGCGGAACCATGTATTCGCGAGAATGGATGGCCAAGATGCGGCGCAAGGCGCGAAGGAAAGCGGAAAAAACAGCAGCCGAGCCCGATGCGACGAAAACTCAGAGGGAAAAAGCTCAACGAACAACCAAAACTCTCGACAAAGGCACAGACCGGTCAACTCCGAGGCGTTCCGTCGCGTAAGCCAGCCTACTTGGCGGCGGCGGTTTTATGTCCGTGCTCTCGCCAACCTTCGATAATCAAATACAGCACCGGGATAAAGAAAAGATTCAGCACGGTGGACATGATCATCCCGCCGAAAACCGTTGTGCCCACAGAGTGGCGGCCATTCTCGCCGGCTCCGGTGGCCAGCACCAAGGGCACGACGCCCAGGATGAACGCCAGCGAAGTCATCAGGATCGGACGCAGGCGAATAGTCGCCGCTTGAACAGCAGCTTCCACTAATGGCATACCGCGCTGGCGCAACTGTTCGGCAAATTCCACGATCAGAATCGCATTCTTACTCGCCAGACCAACCAGCATCACCAGCCCGACCTGGCAGAAGACGTCGTTCTGCAGGCTGCGCATCCATTGAGCGCCGAGCGCGCCCAGCAAGGCCATCGGCACGGCCAAGAGCACGATGAACGGCAAGACGAAGCTTTCATATTGCGCCGAGAGCGTGAGGTATACGACCAGCGTGCCCAGCCCAAATAAAATCAGCGACGTTCCGCCCGCCTGCAACTCCTCGAGAGAAAGCCCCGTCCAGCTGTAGGAGAAGCCCTGCGGCATTCTTCTTGGCGAGTTCTTCCATGGCCGCAATCGCCTGCCCAGAGCTGAAACCCGGCGCGGCCGAGCCGTCGATTTCCGCCGACCGAAACAGGTTGTAGTGGCTGATCACCTGTGGAGTTGAGGTTTGTGTGACGTTGATCAAGTTGTCCAGTGGGATCATGGCGCCGCTATCGGAGCGCACATAGAATTGCTTCATGTCCTGTGCCGTAGAGCGGAACTGCTTGTCCGCCTGGACGTAGACGCGATAGGAACGATTATTGAAATCGAAATCGTTGACATAGGACGAACCCATGTAAACACCCAGCGTGTCCGTAATCTGCGAGAGCGGCACGTGCAGGCTCTTGGCTTTCTCGCGGTCAATGGTCACCAGATATTGCGGATCGTTTGCCGTGAACGGTGTGTACAGTCCTACTAGATCTTTGCGCTCCCCCGCCCGCCGGATAAGGTCGTGCGTCGTGTTCGAGAGCTCCTCAAGCGTATGCGAGGCTTGGTCCTGGACAACGAATTGAAATCCGCCAAACTGGCCGAGACCGTTGATAGCGGGGGGAAGAGTGGCAAACACAATCGCGCCGGAGATAGAAAACATCCGCGGCCGAACCCGGTTCAGAATCGCGGTCGCCGTGTGCTCCTGGCCCTTGCGCTGGGAATATGGTTTTAGAGGAACGAAGATAAGTCCTTGATTCGGAGCACTGCCGGCAAAACTGAAGCCCGCCACCGAAAACGTTCCCTCCGCCTCCGAAACATCACGCAGCAGATTCGAAACCTGTTTCCCGATTGCCTTCGTATATTCCAGCGAAGCTCCCGAGGGCGCCTGAATAACGATGATGAAATATCCCTGGTCTTCATCCGGAACAAATCCTGTCGGCACGCGTGTGAATACGAAATACGTCAGTCCCAGGCCGGCGAAAAACAGCACCGCCATCGCCAGCTTGTATTCCAGCAGGTGATGCAGCAGGGCACGGTATCCGCGGGTGAGGACAACGATGCCATCGTCGAACTTTTGCAGCCACCACCACTTTTTGCGGTGGCCGCCGCTCAGGAAAATTGCCGCCAGCGCCGGAGCCAGGGTGAGCGCGTTGAAGGCGGAAATGGCAATCGAAAATGCGATCGTCAGCGCAAACTGGCGAAACAGAATGCCGGTGGTCCCGGGAAAGAACGCAACCGGCACAAACACGGCAACCAGCACCAGCGAGGTAGCGATGACGGCGCTGGTAATCTCGCCGGTGGCTGCCGATGCTGCTTTGTGCGAGTCGTGTTCGCCAGCAGCGATATGGCGCTCAATGTTTTCAATCACGACGATAGCGTCGTCGACAACCAGGCCGGTAGCCAGTGTGATGCCGAATAACGTCAGCGTGTTGATGGAGAAGCCGAGCAACTTTACAAAGACGAATGTTCCGATGAGTGAAACCGGAGTGGCGATGAAGTGAATCATCGTCGTCCTCCAGTCACCGAGAAAGATAAAGATCACCAGGATGACCAGCACGATCGCCGAACCTACCGTGAACACCACGTCGCGAATGGATTCGCCTACCGCGTCGGTAGTATCGAATGCCAGCTTGTAGTGCATTCCCGGAGGGAAGTTTTTTGCCAGGCGGTTCAGTTCAGCGATGGCCCGCCGGTCGACATCGAGTGCGTTCGCCGTGGAAAGTTGCGTCACGCCGATGCCAACTGCATCTTGACCATTAAACTGCAGGTCGCTGCTGTAATCCTCGGCGCCCAACTCGGCCCGGCCCACATCTTTCAGCCGGACCAGAGTTCCATCAGCATTCGTCTTGAGAATGATGTTGTCGAATTGGCTCGCTTCGCTGAGACGTCCGACGGCGCGCACGCTGATCTGATACTGCTGGCCTTCTTGCGCGGGCTGCTGGCCCACTTGTCCAGCCGCGACTTCGACGTTTTGCTCCGACAGCGCGCTCACCACATCTGGGGCCGTCAGTCCGCGTCCCGCCATACGCACGGGATCCAGCCACAGCCGCATGGAGTACTTGCGCTCGCCGAATATCAGCACATCCGCCACACCGGGAACACGCTTCAGCGAGTCCCTGACGTAAATGTCAAGGTAGTTGCTCATGAACAGCGTGGAATATTTGTTGTTATCGGATGTGACCGCAGCGCCAAAGACGAAGTTCTGCGAACTTTTGGCCGTTGTGATCCCAATCGCTTTCACAGCCGCCGGCAAACGTCCCTGCGCCGTATTGACACGGTTCTGGATGTCCACTGTCGCCAGGTCCGGGTCGCGGTTCAAATCGAAGGTCGCCGTAATGTTGCTCGTACCATCGTTGCCGCTGGTCGAGGTTACGTACTTCATTCCCTCGGCGCCGTTGATCTGTTGCTCCAGCGGAATCGTGACCGCACTCTCTACCGTCTGCGCGCTGGCTCCGATGTAGGCGCTCGACACGCTAACTTGCGGTGGCGCCAGGTCGGGGAACTGTGAAATCGGCAGTGTGGGAATTACCGCGGTGCCCGCCAGAATGATCAGCAGTGCGCACACCGTGGCGAACACCGGACGTCGAACGAAAAAGTTAACGAACATAGAAAGTCGGGCTTCGGGCTTCAGCTTTCAGTGAATCGCAACTGCTTAGCTATCGGTGAAACACCACGACTTAGAAGCTGAAGCCCGGAGCCCGAAAGCCGAAGTATGCTTCTCAGCTTTGCGGAACCACCGGCGCTCCATCCAGCAGGAATTGAGTTCCAGATACGATTACCTTGTCGCCGGGCTTGATGCCGTCCTGAACTTCATAGTCGTTTCCCACCGTCTGCCCGATCTTCAGCGGTTTTTGCCGCGCCACATACGACCCGCCATTTTGCGGTTCGGCCACGAAGGCGAAATACTGTCCCGCCAGTCGCGACACGGCAAGGATGGGAACCTCCGGGCTCTGGTGCGTGCCCCACACAACGCGGGCCCGTATGAATTGCGATTGCCGCAGCGCATCGTTGCTATTGGCGATGCGCGCTTTCACCAGGACTGTCTGGGTGGTGTTGTCCACCTGCGGCGAAATGAAGCTCACGCGGCTATCGGCCAGCACCTTGCCATTGCTATCGAGCACTTGTACGGGCAAGTTCATTTTGAGTTGGGAGGAATGCTCGATCGGCACGTAGACGTAAACTTCCAGGCTGCCGGGCTTGTCTACTGTCGTCAGTTGCGTGGAGTTGGTCACGCGGTCGCCCACGCGCACCGGAATATCTCCAACCATTCCGCTCCGCGGTGCCACTACTTTGTAATAGTGTAGTTGCACTTGCTGTTCGCGCACTTGTGCATCCAGCGAGTCCATCTGCGCCTGGGCCGCGTCCATGGCGGATTTCGCCTGGTCGAGATCCTGCTTGCTCACTACGCCCGCCGCATAGAGCCCCTGGGCGCGCGCGTATTGTTGTTTCGTCCATTCCAGGTTCGCTTGCTGCGCGGCGCGTGAGCTTTCCTGACTGCTGACGGTTGCCTGCTGCTTGAGCGGATCGATCTCCATCAGCGGATCGCCCGCAGCGACCGGATCTCCTGAATGGACGAAGATGTTCGTAATCTGCCCGTCCACCTGCGGCATGATTACGGCCGAGTCGCGTGACTTCAGTGTGGCCACGTATTCCGACGCGTCGTCCACAGCAGTTGCTTGCGCTATCTTCACTTTTACCGGCATAGCGGGCGGGCCTTGCGCCTCAGCACTCTGCGTCGTACTGCTCGAACACGCGAGAGTGGCAGCGCTCGCCGCCAATGCCGCGAGGAGAAAGACGTGCGTCACGTAGTTATTAAATCTCAAAGACATGAAATTTACCGTTCGGCGCTCTGGGTTAGACGACCCTCCGGCTCCAGCGTTATGCTCTGCGCAAAAAATCAATAACGCACCGCCGGGGAACAAATAGAGAAAGGCCGGTCTTTGCCACCCTGTTAAGAATACGCCAATTGCAGGCGGAAGATAGATGAATGGTGTCAAGAGTTTTTCGACGGATTCGGCAAGCACATTTCGCGGAGGGGGCAGTTCGGAGCGGGTTCTAGCGGTTTCAGCGCTCACCCTTTCCTCCGACTCTGCTAACCTGTTGCGCTATGGAGCAAACTTCCTTCCAGCCTGCCCGCAGTTTTGCCAGTGACAACAACGCTGGTGTGCATCCTGAAATCCTCGAGGCCATTGCCCGCGCCAATCGCGGCCATGTTGTCGCCTACGGAGACGATCCTTATACTCGCTCCGCGATCAAGAAGTTTGAAGAGCACTTCGGAGCGGACATTGCAGTTTTCTTCACCTTCAATGGCACCGGAGCGAATGTTCTTGGACTGCAGGCCCTGACTCGCTCCTTCCAGTCGGTCCTCTGCAGCGACTACGCTCATATCTACACCGACGAATGCGGAGCGCCAGAGAAGCACACCGGCTGCAAACTGATTCCGCTGCCTCAGCAGGACGGCAAGATCACGCTCGATTCCGTTCGCCATGCCTATCACGGCATCGGCGACGAACATCACTCACAGCCTCGCGTCATTTCAATCACGCAATCTACGGAGATGGGCACGGTTTACCGCCCGGAAGAAATTCAGGCGCTTGCCCAATTTGCCCACGAGCGCGGCATGTTTCTGCACATGGACGGCGCCCGCATCGCCAATGCCGCCGCATCCCTTGGCCAGAATCTTCGCCAGGCCTCGAGCGATTTAGGTGTCGATGTGCTCTCGTTTGGCGGCACCAAGAACGGAATCCTGGGCGGCGAAGCCGTCGTCTTTTTCCAGCCGCAGCTCAGTCAGGATTTTCTCTACCTGCGCAAGCAGAGCATGCAGCTGGCATCGAAGATGCGTTTCATCGCCGCTCAATTCGAAGCGCTGCTAACGAACGATCTCTGGCGGCGCAGCGCCGAACATGCCAACCGCATGGCTCGCATTCTAGAAAAAGAAGTCAGCCGCATCCCAGGAGTCAGAGTGGTCTGGAAAGTAGAAGCGAACGGCGTGTTCGTTCAGATCCCGCGCCACGCCATCGAAAAAATCAAGCAGCATTACTTCTTCTATCATGTGGATCGAAGAAGAATCGATCGTCCGCTGGATGTGCTCGTTCGACACCACCGAGGAGGATATCCAAAAGTTTGTAGACGTGGTCGCCGACGCCGTGAAGGGGTGACGGACGGGGCGCAACTTCGCGCTTAACGATTGCTTTTTGCCCGCTTTTTGACTAAATTGACCCATCTCCCAAATGCGCAAGCATTCAACCGGATCGCTCAGTCCCAGGAGTCGTTGATGAACCGGAAGTGGTTCAGCATCATAGCCCTTATCGCCGCCGCGTTTGCGCTGCTCAATATTTCCAGCTGCGGGGATCCGCAAGAGTTGGTCGGCATCACGATTCAGCCTGGATCTGTGACTTTTGGCGCGTCTAATATTCCTGTCCCCGAAGACGCGGGGCTGACTACCCAGCTAACGGCATTGGGTTCGTACCTCCACCCGCCGGTAACCAAAGATATTACGGACAAGGTCACTTGGGCATCGAGCGATAACCAGGAGGTCACTGTCAGTTCCACAGGACTGATTACGGTGACCGGCGTGGTTTGCGGCCCAAATACTCTGATTTCGGCCACACTTACTACGAATGCCGACGGGTCAGGAGTTTCTTCTTCTGGAGCTATCGTAACTGGCTCCATGACCGCCAGCGTCGTCTGCTTTACTGACACGAGCGGGGGCAGCGGAGCGGCGCCGATTCTAACCGTTAACTTCCTGGGTAGCGGCACGGGAACTGTAACCAGTCCTACTTTCAGCTGCGCAAGTACAGCGATCAGCTGCGTTGATAGTTTCCCGGTCGGTACGACCGTTACCCTCACTGCCACCCCGGTCGCTCCCTCAACATTCGGAGGTTGGTCCGGCGGTTGCACTGGAACCTCCACCTGCGTCCTTCTAATGGAAAGTGACACCACGGTGACCGCAACGTTTAATTGAGCTGATGCGGATAACCGACCGGACCTTCACCCCCGTCACTCGCCTTCCTCGAGTAGCTTTCCCAGAGTAGCTTTGTGCTTTTCTGAATCCTTCTTCTTGTGAGGAACCACCTTCGCCGCCGGAGGCGAACCCACTCGCTCCCGGGCCAATTCCTTTACAGCCTGCACCGCCTGAAACCGCTTCACTTTCTTCTTGCGCGCCATAACACACATCTTGCCATAGCTTTGTCAGCCGCAAAGCTGCAATAATGATTCTTCGCGATTGGATCGCCCGACCGAGCGTCTGCAGAATCGACGTCGGCTGGTCAACGACCAAGGGCCGCGACCGACAACTGACCATGGAAGAACGCGATTTTTTTGATGAGCGCACCGAGAAGAAGCTAGCAACCTTAAATTGCCCCCACTGCCATCAGCCCGCCGAGTATGAGGTTACTTGGGTGGTGCGCACCAAGAAACGTCAGCTTGCCGGCCGGGCTGACGAGCGCGACCGCGCCCGCTTTGCCAAGGCTCGCTCCTACATGCTGCGCAAAGACGACCTCATGGCTTGCAAGAATATGCGCTGCCGGAAGCGCTTCGAAATTTCCGGAGTGCAGTCGGTCGTCTTCACCGACTAGCGGGGGCGAGCGCGGTAATCCCCGGCAATTTTTTCATTCCCGCCCGCCCGCCTTCGGCCTCAGCGAAATTCAGCAGCGCCCGTTCCCGGTCCGCCGGAATCTCCGGACGCCGGTACTCCGCCAGGAGTTGCTCGACTCTTTCCTGCGCGCGATCCAGAATTCCAGGCGAAGCCTCAGGACCACTCGCCAGTCCACGATCGATGATAGCGGACGGGAAATGCTGTTCCTGCCGGAACAGAGCCCGCGTTTCTTTCAGCTTCAGGAAGTCTCCCTGCAATCCAGTCTGCGCGAAGGCTGCCACAGCCAGCGACTCGCTGCGCGGCTCAATCCCTTGAATCAGCCGCTGCGCCGACGCAATGGCTTCCGCGTCAATCACCAGCTTCTCGATACTGTGACATGCCAGAAAATCAAGCATCCCCGCGCCGGAGATCATGTTGATCCCTGCCAGCGCTCCCAGCACCGCCGACATCCCGCTTTCCATCTCAACTTGCGCGTCGATTACCCGGCCGTCGCCCGCCACCATGTAAGCGTGGGTCGGAAACCCAAAGTATTTTCCAACCTGCGCGCAAGCCACATCCAGCATGGCGGTTTCAATCGCGCCCATGGGAGTCCTTCCCGTACGCATATCGAAAATTGCTGGAGCTCCTCCCCAAACGATGGGCGCCCCAGGCGAAGCCAACTGATGAATCGTAATTCCGCTGATGCACTCGGCGGCGTGCTGCACCACCGCACCGGCTAAAGTGACCGGAGCAGTCGCTCCCGCCAGCGGCATGCTGACGATCTCAGCCGGTACTCCCGCTCGTGCCAGATCCACCAGATTCTGCGACGCAAATTCAGACCAGTTCAGCGGCGGCGACGGGCACACGTCGAACACGGCCCGTGGTTTGTTCCGCAATGCCTCGCGCCCTCCACTCTCAATCGCCAGTAACTCCAGCAATGTATGCAAGCTGGAAGCGGAAAACGCTCCCGTGATCACCGGCTTCTCCGAGTGCCATAGAACCAGCAACAGCCGGTACCAGTCCCCAATCTCCGGCGGAACGTCATTGCACACCATAGCGGTTGACTGCGCGGCAAACTGTGGCAGCATCTCCGCAACCTGTACCAGTCGTACCAGGTCAGCCGCTAATGCCGGACGCGCCTGTTGCGTCTCCGGATCCAGAATATTCAGGCATGAGGAACCGGGATCGAAATGAACGTCATCCCCGCCGTAACGCACTACAGCTTTTCCCTTGCGGCCGTAAAGATGAAATTCCCGCGGAACCAGTTCCAGCAAGGATTGCGCCAGCGCCTCTGGAATGTGAGCCACACCTTCGGTGACCGTCACTCCCGCCGAGCGCAGCAATTCGACTACGTATGGCGCCACCCGCACACCCGGGTCTTCGATCAGTTGGAAAGCTTCCCCCAGAATGCGCTCAATCAGCGGCTTGTCGAGAAGTTCGAATCTTGGCCTCATACCACTTCCACCGCCGGCTGTTTTTTTTGTTCCATCAGACCGCGGGCCAGGGCCACGGCGCTCATAGCATCCTTCGCATAGCCATCCGCTCCAATCTCCTCAGCCCATTTGCGGGTTACGGGTGCACCGCCGACCATTACTTTTACCTGCGATCGCAATCCTGCTTTCACCAGCGCTTCCACCACGCCTCTCTGATTCCGCATGGTCGTAGTCAGCAAGGCCGAAACGCCGACGATGTCTGCACTCAATTCCCGTGCCTTCACCGCGAATCTTTCTCCCGCGACATCCACACCCAGGTCGTGGACTCTGAAGCCATGCGCGGATAGCAGCGTTCCTACCAGAATTTTCCCAATCTCGTGGATATCTCCCTTGGTAGTACCCAGCACTACGACTCCAGCCATCGGCCTCTCAGTTCCCAACTTCTTCAATTCCGGATCCAGCACCGCCATCGCCGCCCGCATGGCCTCGGCCGAGGCCATCATGTCCGGCAGAAATATTTGCCCTTTCGCAAACTCCTCGCCGACAGCATGCATCCCCGGCACATAACCCTCGTTGATCGCCGCCAGCGGCTCGATTCCCGTGACCAGCGCCCGCTTCGCCAAATCACTAGCCGTGTCCGGTGCCCCGTCGATAATGCTTTGCCGCATGGCAGAAAACGTATTGTCTGGCATGAAATCTCCTCAGCCATGCTGAGCGGACCGACTGACACCCGTCTGTGACTCCGATCACAATGTGCATGGGAGCGGCTCACATTTCCGGCTTCCCGTCGTTTATACTGACGAGTTTCCTCTGTGGTCCCCAAAGTCACAGGGCAAGGAGTCCGGTTTGAAAATCCTGGTTTGCATGAAGCAGGTGCCGCAGAAAGATGCACCGCTCAAACTCAACGAAACTGCCGCATGGATCCGCGAAGACGTCTCGTACGAAGTGAACGAGCCCGATGCCTATGCTCTGGAAGAGGCGCTGCGCCAGAAAGAAAAGCACACCGGAGAAGTTGTGGTCATCACCTCCGGCCCTGCCCGCGCCCAACAGGTTCTGCGCGAGGCTTTGGCCAAAGGTGCGGACCGCGCCATCCATCTCGAGGACAACGCCTTCGTGGGACTCGACGCTTTCAACACTGCGAAGGCCTTCGCCGCAGCCATCAAAGACGAAAAATTTGATCTGATCTTCACCGGCTTGCAGTCCGATGACTATGGCTACGCGCAGACCGGAGTGATCCTCGCTGAGCTGTTGGGCTGGCCTCACGCCACCATCATCATGCAGATCGAGAAAAACGACGCCGGCATTCGCGTCAAGCGCGAACTCGAGGCAGGATTCTTTCAGTTCGTCGATATGCCTCTGCCCGCCGTGCTCACCATTCAGTCCGGCATCAACAAGTTGCGCTACGCCACGCTGATCGGCATCAAGCAGGCAAAGAATAAGCCGCTGCGCAAAGTGACACTTGCAGAGGTGCAGTCTGCCATCGGCGAAAATCTACAGAAAATCGAGCGTCTCTATGTTCCGCAGAAAACCAAGAAGACGGAACACATTGAAGGCTCGCCCACCGAGATCGCAAAGAAGCTGGTCGACAAACTGCGCAACGAACTGCGCGTGCTGTAAGTGAGCGTGGAAGTTGAAAGAAGATCGGATTATTTTCATCTAAGGATTTCGTGACGTGACCCTTTCGTCCCAATTACCGTCCTCGCAGAGTTGGAGTGCGGCTTCCTATGCGGCCAACGCTCACTTCGTGCCGGCACTCGGACAGCCTGTCTTGGACTTGCTCCAGCCGCAGCCCGGCGAGCGCATTCTCGATCTGGGTTGCGGAGATGGAATCCTTACCGAAAAACTGGTTGTCCTCGGTGCGAAGGTGATCGGCATCGACAATTCTCCAGATATGATTGCCGCCGCACGCGGGCGAGGGATCGATGCGAGAATCATGGACGCCAGATCGCTGACCTTTGCCCGCGAATTCGACGCGGTCTTTTCCAATGCCGCGCTGCACTGGGTAAAGGACGATCCGGACGCGCCCGTCGCCGGCGCATTCCGCGCCTTAGTGTCCGGTGGAAGGTTCGTTGGGGAATTAGGCGGCCACGGCTGCGTCGGCGCGATCGCCGTTGCGCTGATGGTCTCACTTGAGCGGCGGGGCATTCCGGATGCCTCGTCGTGGATTCCGTGGTATTTTCCGACTGTCGATGAATACGAAACCCGTTTGCGGCGGGCTGGATTTGTGCCACGGGGTGTGCAATTGATACCCCGTCCCACGCCGCTGCCAACCGGAATGCGCGGCTGGTTAGAGACATTCGCCAATCCATTCTGCGGCGCGCTTGCGCAGAATGAGCGCGACGATTTTCTCGACGAAGTCACGGCTTTGCTTAAACCTGTTCTGTGCGATTCCCAGGGACGCTGGACTGCAGACTATATGCGCCTTCGCTTTGCAGCGATCAAGACCTGAGCCACAGAGCGGATTTCGTTGCAAGGCCGGCAACAGCAGGGTCAACGGATCTTAGGGATCGTCCCACAAGGACGGCACCAGAACACAGCTCTTGAAGGGATCAAATGGCCGACACCATCTTAGTAATCGTCGAACAACGCGAAGGTAAACTCAACCGCGTCTCCTGGGAGACCATCACCGCCGGTCAAGCCATTGCCGCCGCTACAGGTTGGACTCTGGAGGCTGCCGTTGTGGGCGCTTCACCGATCGCCGCCGAAGTGGCCGCGAAGAAATTGGCGAAGGTCTACGCCGTCGAATCGCCGAAGCTCGAGCCCTACACGCCCGACGCGTTCGCCGCGGCCCTCAAACAATTATTGACCGCCAAACAGCCCAAGCTCGTGCTGATGCCGCACACGTATCAAGTGCGCGATTTCGTCCCCAAGCTGGCGACGGCCATGGGACGCGCTGTTATCAGCGACTGCATCGGTTTCAAGCAAGAAAATGGCAAACTGGCCTTCACCCGCCAGATGTTCCAAGGCAAGTTCGCCGCCGATGTCAGTTTCAATAGTGACGCCCCTTGGTTTGCAACTTTTCAAAACGGAGCGTTCCGCGGAGATAAGGCCGAAGCCGGTGCGGGCGCGGCTCCAGTCGAAACCGTGAATGTTGAAATCGCTGATGGTGTAGTCCGCAACAGGCCGCAGGAAGTTTTCAAGGAAGCCAAGCAGGCGGTCGATCTGACCCAGGCCGAAATCATTGTCTCGATCGGCCGAGGCATCAAGGAACAGAAAAATATTGAGATCGCCAAGCAACTCGCCGACGCTCTGGGCGGAGACTTGGCTGCATCACGTCCCATCTGCGACTCTGGGTGGCTGCCTATGGATCGGCAGATTGGCTCCTCCGGCCAAACGGTTGCGCCCAAACTTTATCTTGCTCTCGGCATCAGCGGCGCGATTCAGCACATCGTCGGCATGAAAGGCTCGCGCACCATCGTCGCGGTCAATAAGGATTCTGAAGCGCCGATTTTTGAGATCGCCGACTACGCAATCGTCGGAAATCTCTTCGACATCGTCCCGCCGCTGATCGAAGAAGTGAAGAAGGCGAAAGCCGGAATCTGAATCGGCCGCGGATAGCCGCGGGTCAATAGTGGTTTATCCGTGACGATCCGCGAAAATCCGTGGCAAATTTTTGTATGCTGATTTTCCGCAAGCCGATTGAAGGTGTCGAACGCCCGCAGATGCCGGCCGATGTCGTCATCGTCGGCGGTGGCCCCGCTGGCATGGCTTGTGCGCTCCGCTTGTCGCAATTGATCGAGCAGCACAACGCGACGCATCCCGATTCGCAGCTCAGCAAAGAAAATATCTACGTTCTCGAAAAAGCTCGTGAGATCGGCCAGCACTGCCTCTCCGGCGCGTTGCTCGATCCACGCTCCATGCGCGAACTCCTGCCAGGATTCGAAAAGGAAGCCCCGCTCGATGCTGAAGTCACCAAGGAAGCGGTTTACTTTCTCACTGAGAAGAGCAAGTTCAAGCTGCCCATCACCCCGCCGCCGCTGCGCGATCACGGCAACTACGTCATCTCCCTGAACCGCTTTGTGAAATGGCTCGGCGGTAAGGTGGAAGAGACCGGCATCACGATCTTTACCGGGTTCGCGGGATCTGAACTCCTCTATGACGGCGATCGCGTTATCGGCGTTCAGACCGACGACAAGGGCGTGGACAAAGAAGGCCATCAGAAGTCCAACTTCGAACCGGGCTACGATCTGAACGCAAAAATCACGATCC
This sequence comes from uncultured Acidobacteriaceae bacterium, assembly GCA_963777005.1. Lineage (GTDB taxonomy): Bacteria > Acidobacteriota > Terriglobia > Terriglobales > Acidobacteriaceae > Sulfotelmatobacter. Next base: position 88,202 of record CAVZPC010000022.1, read on the forward strand.
TCGCCGAGGGCCCGCGCGGATCGTTGACCAAGCAGCTGATCTCGAAATTCGATCTTGCGCGTAATGCCAATCCTCAAACCTATGGCGTCGGCGTGAAAGAACTCTGGGAAGTCCCGTCCGGCCACATCGCGCCGGGCGAAGTTATCTACACCCTGGGCTGGCCGCTTACCACCAAAGAATATGGCGGAGCATGGATCTACGGCGGCAAAGATAACATCGTATCGCTCGGCTTCGTCACCGGACTCGACTATCCCGACCCCCGCCTCGATCCGCAACACGTTTTGCAGGATTTCAAGCAGCATCCCATGGTCGCGAAGCTGCTTGAGGGCGGCAAGATGATCCGCTACGGCGCCAAGTCCATGCCCTACGGCGGCTGGTGGGCGATTCCGCCGGTCTCGGGCAATGGATGGATGATTCTTGGCGACTCCGCCGGATTCCTCAACTCCGCGCGCCTCAAGGGAATTCATCTCGCCATCAAGAGCGGCATGCTTGCTGCCGAAACGGCTTTCGAAGCGCTGAAGGAAGATGATTCGTCCGCTGCGGTGCTCGGCGAGTATCAGGAAAAAGTCGAAGCCAGCTGGATCAAAGATGAGCTCTGGAAAGTCCGCAACATGCATCAGGGCTTCGAGCAAGGCATGTACGCCGGCATGTTCCACACCGGATTGCAGATGATCACCGGCGGCCGCGGCCTGCGCAATCGTTATCCCGCGCATGCCGGACACGAGCACATGCACAAGCTCGCGGAATTGCCCGCCGATGGCGGCTCCGAATCCCACCTGCTCGGCCCCGCTAAAGGTGACGGCAAACTAACCTTCGACAAGCTCACCGATCTCTATCACTCCGGCACGAAGCACGAAGAAGATCAGCCCGCGCATCTGGTCATTCACGACACGAATATTTGCAACACGCGGTGCGTGAAAGAATTCGGCAGTCCCTGCCAGAATTTCTGTCCGGCGAACGTCTATGAAATGGTCGACGATGCGACCCAGCGCAATGGCAAGCGCATCAGCCTGAACCCGTCAAATTGCGTCCACTGCAAAACCTGCGACATCGCCGACCCGTATCAGATCATCACCTGGGTTCCACCGGAAGGTGGCGGCGGACCGAATTATGACGGGATGTGACATTGAATTACGGATCCTGTTTTGGCGTGTAGGTTTTGGCGGGTTTCGACTTCGTTGTAATTTCCCGGCTAGAGGAGATATCGTGGCCGAAAAATCCTTTCTCGATCAGGCTGCTGAGTATGCGCACAAAGAACTCGAGCTTCTCGGCGGCGACCCTTCAAAACTTGAGGTCCCTCTCCAGACTGTCGCCATTCTGTATCACAGTCAGGCGATTATCGACAACGGCGGGTTCCGGTATCTATTCGAAAACGATTTGCCTTTCTGTCCTCCGTACTCCATGTTGTCGAACGCTTATCGCCGCATCGGAGCGCATCAGGATGCCGACCGACTCGAAAAAGCTGTCGCGATGTTTCCTTTCGAGAGCCCTCATCTTCACCAGGAGAAGAGACTTGCGTTTATGGATTCACTCGAAGAAAACGACGAATTCTTTGAGCTGGGAGACGAAGTCTGCGGTGACGAGAAGGTGTGGACAGCGCTCGAAGATTACGCACAAAAGAACGCCACAATATTTCGTGTAACGTAGGTATCCGTTGCGGTTCGGGTTACACGCGGCGACGCGAACATTTTTCAATACGATGAAATTCTTATCGGTTGTATTGCTGACAGTTTCCGCCTTGGCCCAACAACCTGGTCCCTCCATCCCCTCCACCGGTTTCCCCGCTCTCGATCAATACCGCGCCTCGCGCATCGCCATCTACACCGACGATTACGGCGAACTGAAACGCTATCGCGAAGCCGACGCTTCTCTCAAGCCGCCCGTCCCCGGAGAGAATCGCGTCGTGTTCGTCGGCGATTCCATCACCGACTACTGGAAGCTGGCGGACTATTTTCCGGGCAAACCGTACGTCAATCGGGGCATCGATGGCCAGACCACGCCGCAAATGCTGGTGCGCTTTCGTCAGGATGTAATCGATCTGCATCCCAAGGTGCTCGTCGTACTGGCCGGAACCAACGATGTTGCCGGGGTTACCGGGCGCGCGCGCAACGAAGATATTGAAGCGAACTACGCGTCCATGGCCGAGTTGGCGGGAAGGCATAACATCCACGTGGTCTTTTCATCTCTGCTTCCGGTCTACAACTACACCGAGGATGCGAAGGAATCTTTTGCTCTGCGTCCGGCGGAAAGAATTCTCGCGTTGAATCACTGGCTCAAGGATTACTGCGCGAGGAAAGACTTGGTGTATCTCGATTATTTTGCGGCGCTGGTCGATGACCATGGCATGATGAAGCGCGCTTTGTCGGATGACGGGTTGCACCCAAATCCAGCCGGATATCGGGTCATGGCTCCGCTGGCGGAAAAGGCTATTGTGGTCGCGCTGGCGAGCCGACATTAATGGCCTTACAGATAGGTCTCATTCGAGCCACGGAGGTAAGTGCATGAAGTCGTCACGAGGCTTATGGATGCTCGCGCTGGTGTTCTTTGCTACTTCCACCTTCGCGCAGCAGTCCACGCAACCCGGGCAACTGCCAATCCCCTCCACAGGCTTCGCCGGCCTCGACCAATACCGCGCCTCCCGCATCGCCGTCTTCACCGACGATTTCGGCCAACTTGGACGCTATCGCGAAGCCAACGCCGCCCTCAAACCTCCCGCGTCCGGCGAGAATCGTGTCGTCTTCTTTGGCGATTCCATCACCGACATCTGGCATCTCGATGCGTATTTCCCCGGCAAGCCTTACCTCAATCGCGGCATCGGCGGCCAGACCACGCCGCAAATGCTGGTCCGCTTCCGCCAGGACGTGATCGATCTTCATCCAAAAATCGTTATCATTCTCGCCGGCACAAACGACATCGCAGGTAATACCGGTCCGATGCGACTCGAGGATATTGAGGCGAACTACGCTTCCATGGCCGAACTGGCCCGTGCGCACGATATCAAAGTGATCTACTCATCGGTCCTCCCCGTCCACAACTACACGCCACGTTCGCACGACTTTTTTGCGCAACGCTCGCCGGAGAAGATTCTGGAACTCAATCGCTGGCTGAAGGACTATTGCGGGTCCCCGGACCGTTGCCTTTACCTCGACTACTTCAGCGCGATGGTCGACGACAGGGGCCTGCTGAAGCGCGACTTCGCCGACGATGGTCTTCACCCCAACGCGGCGGGATTCAAGATCATGGCGCCGATGGCGGAGACCGCAATCGAAAAGACGCTGGCCGCGGCAAAACCCTGAAACCTTTTCGCTCTCTCTAAGCTCTATAATGAAGCAGTTTCCGACCGCCCAGCCTTCGGGCATACCCAGGCCGAGGCGGCGAGGGAAAGAGTTAAGCCGATAGCGATATACGGGCCAACTCTCCCAAGGGTGCTGGTGGAAACGCCGGCGCCTCCCGCGATTCGCGAGGATCGCATTGGAAAGGAAGCAGCCGCCGGGAGGTTCCCGCCTGTCCGTTTCCTTTTCTGGTTAACCCTAGAAGCTAAGAGCTGGAAGCTTGTTTCTCACCGACAAATTCGGCCGCCCCATCACCGACCTGCGGATCTCCATTACCGACCGCTGCAACTACAAGTGTGTTTACTGCCGCACCGGAAATGAAGGCGCGCTGTATGGCGATCTGCCCTTCGCCGATTACTTGCGCATGGCGCGCGTGCTGGTCGGAATGGGGGTAACAAAGATTCGCCTGACCGGTGGCGAACCGCTGTTGCGCAACGGCGTAGTCGGTTTTGTTCGAGAACTATCCGAACTCCGCTCCCCCAGTAGCAGGAACGGCGGCGATCCGCTGGACATCGCGCTCACCACCAATGGCCATCTGCTAGCCGATCTTGCCCAGCCGCTGAAAGATGCAGGCCTGACTCGCGTGACCGTTTCGATGGACGCTGTCGATCCCGATCGTTTCGCCCGCATCACGCGTGTGCCCAACGGGTACGATAGCGTCCTCGCCGGCATTCGCGCCGCGCGCCGCGCCGGACTCTGGCCGCTGAAAGTGAACTGCGTGCTGATGCGCGGCTTCAATGAAGATCAGATTATTCCCTTCGGCATGTTCGCGCGGGAGGAAGGCGTAACCGTTCGCTTCATCGAATTCATGCCGCTCGAAGAAGGTCGCACCTGGTCGCCCGATACTGTCGTTACTCTCGACGAGATCCTCGAGCGCATGGGGGAATATCGCCCCTTGGTCGAGATTCGCCGGGCGCGATCGGAAACCGCCCGCCGTTACCGCTTCGACGACGGCGTCGGGGAAATCGGCATTATCGCCCCTGTATCGCATCCTTTCTGTGGACACTGCAGCCGCATCCGCATCACCAGCGACGGCAAAATCCGCACCTGCCTGTTCTCGGTGTGGGATCACGACCTCCATGCCCAAATGCGCCGCGGCGCCAGCGACGCAGAGTTAGCCGAGTTCATCCACGGAGTCGTGCAGAAAAAAGAAGAACGCCACCACATCGGCGAGCCCGATTTCGTGCCGGCGTCGAGGACGATGGTGCATATCGGGGGGTAGCTGAGCCCTCAGGATGAGAATCTCACGGCCGAGATCACAGAGTTCGTCAAGACTAGAACCGGGAAGGGCACGAGTTTCACTCGTGCCGATCAAGCAGCAAAATCTGGCATGGCTTTAGCCACTGGGGTCTGCTTTAAGATTAGATACATGATCTCGCGGTGGCTCGGCTCTGCATTGATTTTCTCTTGCGCAATAATGTCGGCGCAGACTCCAAACTACCTCGGCTTCGACCGTAACACCTACCCCGGCGAAGCGAACCTGAAAGCTCTCCATCAAACCTTCTCCTACACCGGCTACTGGCTCAACCATCCTCCCGGCGAGACAGCGAACACATGGGCCGGCCACCGCGCCGCCGTCGAATCCGCTGGCTTCGGATTCCTCGTCCTCTTCAATGGACGCCTCTACGCTGAACTGAAATCTGTCGCCAACGCAAAGAAACTCGGCAACTCTGACGCGCAAGCCGCCGTTGCAGCCGCGCACCGCGAGGGTTTTCCCGCGCACATCGTCATCTTTCTTGACCAGGAACAGGGCGGACGCATGTTGCCGGAGCAGAAAGCCTACATTTACTCCTGGGTCGACGCGGTTACCGCCGCCGGATTTCGCGCTGGCATTTACTGCTCCGGCATACCCGCAAAAGTCGACGGAAACATTATTACCGCCGAAGATATCCGTGAAAACGCCGCCGGACGCGAGATCGTCTATTGGGCGATCAATGATGCCTGCCCGCCTGCGCCCGGCTGCACTTTTCCCGTAAATCCGTCCGCCCACCCGCCAAGCCCCGCCGAAAGCGGCGTCCGCTTCGCCGAGGTCTGGCAGTTCGCGCAATCACCTCAAAGAAAAGATGTGGCCGGGCAGTGCTCGAATTACAGCCGCGATGGCAACTGCTATCCGCCGGGAATCGCCGCGGCGCAGCAACTGCATGTGGACGTGAACACAGCTACTTCCACCGATCCATCGCACGGAAGAACGCGCTAACTGCGGGCCCATCCCATGCTGTAGAATAAGCCTACCGCCATGTCCGACCGCACTTTCACTCTCGACGAAGCCCTGTCTCTGCTACCGGTGCTGGAATCTCTTTTGCGCACAGCGATCGCCGGCAAAAAACTTATGGAAGACGTGGAAGGAGAGATGCAGGAGCTCAGCCACCGCATCTTCCTCAACGGTGGCACGCACGTAGATGTCGTCGCCATCGCCCGCCGCAAAGCCGAGCGCGCCAAGGCCGAACAGCGTGCCAAAGATGCCATCGCGGAGATCGATTCGATCGGCGTGCAGGTGAAAGACCTCGACATTGGCCTGCTCGATTTTCCCTGCGAGGTCGAAGGCCAGACCGTTCTGCTCTGCTGGAAGATGGGCGAAAAATCGATCACCCACTGGCACGGCACGGACGAAGGTTTCGCCGGCCGCAAGCTGATTGACGAACGCATTGCGCGATCCAAGCGCGCGAACTGAGCAAAGAGTTCTCAGTTCCCAGTAAACCCAAGAAAATCCCGCACGCCTATCCACGACCTTCCTAAATGACTGGATAATCGTGTATTCCCTGGATTTTCTTTCCCCATAACTGCCAAAACTTAGCCAGGGGGCAGATTGCAAACAACTTCTTGCCCAGCAACATACTCCAACCTCCGGTGTTTGAACGTAAAGAAATATTTTTCAGGCCAAACGTCTGGCGGCGGAGCATTCCGCGCCGGATTTTATTGACCCGGATTCGCCCACCGTGGCGCTGCCGCCTGCGGCAAGCCCACTGGGCAAGAGGAAACGCGATGAACCTTCCCCGTGCAATTCGCTTCTTAGGTTTCAGTCTTCTACTGCTGGTAATTCCAGCGGTTCTTTCGTCTCCATCCACGGCACAAATCGGCATCGGTATTTCGGTTCGCATTGGTCCGCCGGCGCTTCCCGTTTACGAACAGCCGCTTTGCCCCGGCCCCGGCTATTTATGGACTCCGGGCTACTGGGCCTGGAGCGACGACGATGGCTACTACTGGGTGCCCGGCACCTGGGTTGAAGCGCCAGAACCCGGCCTCCTGTGGACCCCCGGCTACTGGGGTTGGAATGACGGCGTGTACGTCTGGAATGCCGGCTACTGGGGACCGCAGATCGGCTTCTACGGTGGCATTAACTATGGCTTTGGCTACGGCGGTAACGGGTTCTACGGCGGCGAGTGGCGCGGCGGAACTTTTTTCTATAACACCGCTGTCATGAATGTGAATACCACTGTCATCCACAATGTCTACGTGAATCGCACCGTGATCGTAAATAACGAGTCGCATGTGGCATTCAACGGCGGCCAGGGCGGCGTCAGCGCTCGTCCTACGCCCGAACAAGAATCCTATGCGCACGAGAGGCACACTCCGCCAGTGGCGGCGCAGACGCAACAGGAGCATGCCGCCAGCCGGAACCGCGCTTTGTTCGCGTCGACGAATCACGGCCGTCCAGCAGTTGCCGCCACCGCCAGGCCCGGCGAATTCAGCGGGCGCGGTGTAGTCGCTGCCAAGGCCGCTGGAGCGCCCTATCACGCGCCTGCCATGTCGCCGAAGGAAGCGCGCGCTTCAGCGCCAGCGGGGAACCATCCGGCGGAGAATCGTCCGGCTGAAAAACGACCCGAGAAGGGAAACACGGCTCGGGAGAGTACGGCTCGGCCCGAAAGCCATATGGCCAAACCGGCTCCGCGCGAGAACGGCCGTCCATCGACCGAAACGAAGGCTGAGAACAAGCCGGCTCCGGCGCCAAAGGCTCGGGAGAGTGCACCGCGTGCGGCCGAGAGCCATACGGCGAAGCCGGCTCCGCGCGAGAACGCTCGTCCATCGACCGAAACGAAGGCCGAGAACAAGCCGGCTCCGGCGCCAAAGGCTCGGGAGAGCGCGCCTCGCGCGGCCGAGAGCCATACCGCCAAACCGGCTCGACGCGAGAACCCTCGTCCAGCGACCGAAACGAAGGCTGAGAACAAGCCGAGTCCGGCTCCCAAGGCTCGCGAAAGCGCGCCCAAAGAGAGCGTGCCGAAGGCGAGTCGTCCCGCTCCCAAGCCGCAAAGACCGGCAGCTCCGCCGAAGAAAGAAAGCGCTCCTCCGAAAGAAGAGCGCAAGTAACGCGACCTGACTCGTAATCGATTGCAGGGCCAGTGCCCCTCGCGGCGCTGGCCCTTTTTTCCTCGCAAGCTTGCGCCTGGCCAGCGTTCTAATCGCAGCACGGCATTAGCCGAGCTGGTTCTATGTATGCACGGAAGTGCAGGTTACCGTTAAGCGGGAAATCTTCTTCTGCTACAATTTTTTACAGCCAGCGGCGCGTGAAAACAGTATGCTGGGAGCAAACTGACTGCTTCTTCGACGCACCGTCCGCGCGATGCAGATCGCGCGTAACCAACGTAGATTTTTAGGCTGAAGAGCTCGAACAGAAGTGCACGCGCGTCCAAGGAGTCTCAGATAAATCATGGCATCTTCGAAACATAAGCTCCGCGTTGCCAGCACCTTCGCTGCGCTCATCACCCTCGCCCTGGCCGTAAGCTGCAAAGGGTTTTTCCAGAACCCAACGCTCACCACCATCACTGTTGATCCTCCAACTCCGAGCATTAGCCAGGGTGCAACCCAACAGATGACGGCAACCGGGACTTACCAGGACGGCAGCACTGCGACGTTGACGGGCGGCACAAGCTGCAGCGGAAATACGGTTTGTTGGTCAAGTTCGGATACGACGATCGCCACCATCACGACCGGCGGGATGGTCACAGGCGTCGCTCAGGGCACATCAACCATTACCGCAGCCTCCGGCGCCATCACCGGTACTACAACAGCGACTGTCGCTCTCAGCGACGTTACAGGCCTCACCCTGAGCGAAACAACCTACACAATTTCAGCTGTCGATGACACGACTACTGCCATTGCGTACGCTCAGACCCCCAGCGGCAAAGTGGACGTCTCAGCCACCGCGACCTGGACGACAGCCAATACCTCGATCGCTACGGTCGTCGGCGGTACCGACCCGGTGACGATTACCGGAGTAGCCGCCGGCACGACAACTGTCACCGCGACCTATACCACGAGCACCGCGACCTACACCGCAACAGCGAACGTAACCGTGCAGTAGAAGGGGTGCCGGGTGCCCCATTTCTCGCATTTTTGGCGGGAAGTGGGGGTTCTGATTCTCCATAAACAATCCCACTTCAGGAATCCAGGGGGCGGGCCCAGCTTTCTGAACAAACACATCTATGGCTGCCCCGTCCTTGTCGCGCCTTTCGCGACAGGGCGGGGAATTTGACTTCCTGTAATTCGAGCGCAGCCCCGCGCGGTTTGTACCTTCGCACGCTAGTCGTGCGGCTCGGCGACATGGCGGCAGCCGTCGAATCAGGTGGCATTGCGGGTTTCGGGTTGCGCACGCCCTTTAAATCCCCGCCGAAGTTACGGGCTAACTGTGAACGAAAGCGAATTGGAGCCCGGGGCGCTACACGAGTTTGAGTTCGTCGCCGTGACTGACCCCGCACCAACGGTTTGGGTCCCGCTGCTGGTAGGGTTGTATACGTAAACCACCACTGTGTCCGGCTGTGCGATCTGCGTCGCCGAGATCGCAGCGGTAATCTGCTTACTATTGACGAAAGACGTCGTTAGGGCCGAGCCGTCCCAAACCACCACCGCGTTACTGCTGAAATCATTGCCGTTTACGGTTAGTGAAAATCCAGCTGCTCCAGCGGTTGCACTGCTCGGCGAGAGCGAAGTTACTGAGGGCTTCGCCGGACAGCCACCACAGGAGACAACAGACAAAATCGCTAACGCGCCCAAAAGTGCCGATATTTTTATCGCCATCGGCGTCCACATCCACCAAATTGGCGGACGCCCAGACTCACAGGGCCGTGATTTCGAGAGGATCATCAACGTCGCCATACAACTCGTCGGCCGGATCCACATGATTATATAGCTGCGTTCCCCATTTCTCGCTCTTCGCGAGAAGTGCGGCTTTTGACTTTCCTCCCCCCGTCGTCCACGTCCACTCGTAAGTTGTCATTCTCCTCGGCCCCGGTATCATCGTGAAGAACGGCCTTATTCCTTTCATCTGGCCTAACAACTATTCATTCCTATGTCTGACATTCGCTGTATCGGTATTGCTACCGGAGGCGGAGACGCCCCGGGTCTCAACGCCGTCATTCGCGCCGCCACCAAGGCCGCCATCCTGAAGTATGGATGGAAAGTCATCGGCATTCCCGATGGCTTCGATGGCCTGATCTGGCCGGAGAAATCCCTCGAGCTCACGCTGAAAGAAGTCAGCGGCATTCTGCCGCGCGGGGGAACGATTCTTGGCACCACCAACCGCGGCGATCCCTTTCACTACCAGAAAATCGAGCACGGCAAAGAAGCGATCCGCGACATTTCCGGCAAGGTCATCGCCAATGCGGCGAAGCTTGGCATCGACGCCATCATTACCATCGGCGGCGATGGCTCGCAGAAAATCGGCTACGAACTTTCCCAGAAAGGCATGAAGATCGTAGGCGTGCCCAAGACCATCGACAATGATCTATCCGCAACCCAGGTCACTTTCGGCTTCGACACCGCGCTGCACACCGTCTGCGACGCCATCGATAAAATCCACACCACTGCCGCATCGCACCATCGCGTGATGGTGGTGGAAGTCATGGGCCGCGACTGCGGCTGGATCGCGCTCGAGGCAGGCCTCGCCGGGGGCGCTCACGTCATCCTGATCCCGGAGATTCCGTTCACGATTGAACACGTCTGCCGGCACATCGCCGACCGCGAAAAAATTGGCAAGCATTTTACGATTGTCGTGGTCGCCGAAGGCGTGAAGACGCCGCCGGAGTTGAAAGAGAATCGCCGCGCCAGTTCCATCGGCAATCTGCTGGGCAATGCCATTGCTCATGGCACTCACAAAGACGTGCGCGTAAGTGTCCTCGGGCACATTCAGCGCGGAGGCACCCCGTCGCCCTTCGATCGCATCCTGGCCACCCGCTTCGGCGTGGCTGCGGTGGATTTGATCGCATCTGGCGGCTTCGGCATGATGGTCGCGCTCCAAGGGGACTCGATTGTCGCCGTCGATGTGGCCCACGCCGTTGGTCACCTCAAGTCGGTGAATCCCAACGGAGAAGTGGTGCGCACTGCGCGCGCCATTGGCATCGGCTTCGGGGACTGAAAATCTCTTGACCGAATATTCGCGACCGACTACAGATTACCTTCGTGCCTTCCCTTCAATGCTTAGCCTGCGCTTAAATACAAATTCATTCCTTCGTGGAAATCGCAGTCATGAACGACATCATCAATGATTTGGGACTTTGCCTGCTTGTACAGCTGTGTCTTTCCTTCGGTGTCGCCGGGCTATTCTGGCCGGAGAAGCTGATGCCGATCTTCGAACTCCTGATGTTTCCCTGGTCCGCCAGTTATCGCGGCCTTCGGGCCAATAGCATCGCCGCGATTGGATTGTCACTGCTACTCTTCGCCCGCCTGTTCGTCAGTACCCGCTGAGCCCGGTTGCGTACGCTCTCCTGTGATTTTCTCATCAACCCTCTGTGATCCCGGATGTGATCCCGCGCATTGTCGACGCGTCATCGCCTATGGGAGCATATCCGCGCAGTGTCACTTCCCTCAGGAGCACGCGTGTCCGGAACTCTCGACGCCGTTTCCAATCCTGCCGCGCAGCGTGATCGCGAAGAGCTGCGCACAGCGCGCTTCGCCATGCGCTTGTCGCTGATGATCGGCGTCGTGATGCTGGTAGGGAAGACGGCTGCGTATTTCATGACCGGGTCGGCGGCCATCCTTTCTGATTTTGCCGAATCTGTGGTCCACGTGGTCGCGGTAGCTTTCGCCGCATTCAGCCTGCGCCTCAGCACGAAACCAGCCGCGCCCAACTTTCTCTATGGATATGAGCGCATCACTTTTTTTTCGGCAGGCTTTGAGGGTGCGATGATCGTTCTTGCCGCCGTTTGGATTCTGGTGGCCACCATCGAGAAGTGGATGGCAGGGCTGAGGCTCGAACACCTCGGTTCAGGCACGCTGCTTCTGCTCGCGGCCGGTGTGCTGAACGCGGCGCTCGGCTGGTACTTGCTGCGTGTGGGAAAGCGTAGCCATTCGCTCATCCTTGAAGCCGACGGTAAGCATGTGCTCACCGACAGCCTCACCAGCTTTGGCGTGGTGGCCGGTCTTGGCTTGGTCATGCTTACGGGATGGAAGCCGTTCGATCCGCTGATCGCGATCGTCGTCGCCGCGAACATCCTTTGGTCGGGAGGACGCCTGGCATGGCGCTCAGCCGTCGGCCTGCTCGATTATTCTGATCCGGAAACGGGAAAGCACATCCGCGAAAAGCTCGACGCAATTTGCGCGGAACTCGATGTTCACTACCACGGCGTGCGCTTTCGCACCACCGGCTACCGGCAGATCATCGAAGTTCACTTGCTGTTTCCGCACGCCACACCCGTAGGAGAAGCCCATCGCATTGCAACGGCGTTGGAAGAGCGTCTGCCGGTGGAGTTATCCCGGCCGGCCGAAGTGATCACCCACCTCGAATCGCTGGAAGATCACGAAGCCGTCCACTCGCAGGAACACTACACCGGGCGGCCGGAGTAGCGGGGCCTTTATCAGGATTTAAGGTTGCGAAGAGGGTTGCGGGTCGAGGGAATCGCGCGGGCTCAACGCCGCCGGAACCGCGCTGGCCGGTCTGTGAATGGATCGCCAGGTAATTTGATTAGTTTCCCGAAGATCAAAATCTGCGAGCGAGAATTGGAAACCAGAAACCAGAAACTGGAAACCGGAACCTGAGAACTAATCTTTCATCATCGAATCAATCAGCGCGTAAAGCTGGCTGCGGTCGACGACCTCGACGAAGGGTTTGCCGGAGCGTTTGTTGCTCACAACGTAAAGCGTGGGGGTGTGTTGCAGGTTGATGGACTTGCCCAGTTCGCGGTCGGCGTCGACCAGGCCCGCGAGCTTCCCATCGGGATCCACGACGAAAGGCAGATCGATTTTGTGCTCGGTCGCGAATTTCTCGGCGTAGCCGCGCAGGTTCTGCGGAGTGATTTCCAGCTGGTTGGCGAAAATGTAATCGCGGAATTCGTTGCCCAGCTCTTTTGAGTGCGTATCGAAATATCGTGCCAGCATGGCCGCTTGGTAAGACCAGTTGTGGAACGGCAGCGGAAAGTCGTGGAGGACCACGGGAATTTTATAGGTCCTGCCCGCCTCTTCCACCAACGGCGCAGCACGCCGGCAATCGGGACACTGCAAATCTTCGAAGACCACAATGGCTACCTGGGCCCCTTTGGGCGGCCGCAGGGCCGGACTCACCTCCTGCTGCGCCGCGGCGCAGATGGAGACCGTGAACAGCAATGCTCCCACCAGAGCTACAGAAGCTACCTGATTTCTTAATATTTTCATGGCTCGTTTTCGTTTCAGAAATTTCGCGCGCCGCTTGCAGATACCCGATCCCGCGCCTCGTGTTTATGGTAACCGAAGGGCCGCTGTGGTGTCAGGTTACGAGCGACGGCGCGGTGTTGCCAAGGTACATGCCTGGCTGCCCTCCGTGCGCCAAGGCGGCGCGGCACGCGCTATAGTGGGAAGTGAACCTCACTGCTGTGAACTTGCTAAAGTCTAGCCTCGCGAAGATTGTGAGACTGCCCTTCCGGTCGCGTCCATCGAAGTATCCGCGCGTAGTGCCATTCGCATTGGCCACTGTTCTTCTGTTTGGCATTTCCGCCTGCAATCGCGGCCGCCACCGTGTTCTGGAAGTGAACTATGTCTCTGCCGTGCAGGCCACGCTGCGCGATCAGGTAGCCACTATCTACAACCGCGTGGGCATCGTGAAAAATGGCGAGAGAGTGGAGGTACTGGAGCACGAAAAGCGCTTTGCCCGCGTGCGTACCGCAAGCGGCCTCGAGGGCTGGATCGAGCAACGCTACCTGGTGGATCAGCAAGTCTACGACGGTCTTGAGAAGCTGACGAAAGATAACCTGAGCGACCCGGTGCAAGCTCCCGGCGTTCTGCGTAACGACACGAACCTGCACCTCACCCCCGGCCGTGAGAGCGAGCATCTGTATCAGCTCGCGGCCGGAGCGAAAGTTTCCGTGCTCAAACGCGCGACGGCGGAGAAGCAGCCCGGAGTGGCCGCGCAATCGAAAGCCGGCGGGAAAGTGTCCGGCCCGGTGCTGGAAGATTGGTGGCTGGTGCGCGACGCCGAGAATCGTGTGGGGTGGGTACTGGCGCGCATGGTGGATATCGATGTCCCCCTCGATATCGCGCAGTACGCCGAAGGCCAGCGCTTTGTTGCTTTTTTCGCGCTGGACCAGGTCCAGGATCCGGGCAAAGAGGGCGCAGATAAAAACGTCTCACAATATCTGTGCGTCTTAACCGAGCCGCATGACGGTCTGCCTTACGATTACGATCAGATTCGCGTTTTCACCTGGAACGTCCGGAAGCACCGTTACGAAACCGCCTACCGCGAGCACGGATTGAACGGCTTTCTCCCCGTCACCGTAACCAATGAGAATTTCGATAAAGAAGGCACGTCGCCGGTCTTCATCCTGCACGTGAAAGACGATGACGGCAACGTCCTTGAACGCAAGTACAAGATGAACTCGCCAATCGTGCGCAGAGTGCTGGCTCCGGGAGAACAGAAAGAAATGCCGAAAGCGGCGGGGAAGCGGCGGCGGCGCTAGCTTTTGATTTTCGTTGAGGCTGCGCCAAGAACCTGACGGCTCTTTTTCTCCTGGACGAAAACCGTCACATGCAGATTCTCAACATTCCAGTGAGAATTGAATTTCACCACGGGCTCTGCCGTGAAAGACGCTGAGGCTCCATTCGCGTCCGCAACACCTATCTTGTGCAGGTATCGGAGCGTGGCTACGTGATGCAGCTCGTGCCCGGCGTTTTCTCCCCGGCCCACCGAGGAATGCAAGCCGTCCTCGGTCACGGCCAGCCAGACTTCGGCCACATCGCCGGCTGTTTTCTGCTCCACCTTTCCCACCGACACGCTGAACTGTTGCGATCCCTTTGCGCCCACACCGCCGGAAGCGATCGTGACTTCCGTCTTCAAGCCGCCGGCCGCGTTCTCGATTTCCGTTTCAGCCCGTTGCGCATTATTGCCGACGAACTGGCGGCGCCCGTTCACCACGAGCTCCGGCGTATACGTGTCTGCTTTGAGCAGAGCTACATAGGACTCTTGCCGCTGCGTCCATTCCGGCGAGGAGAAGGGGTCGATCCACCCATCGTGATTCCAATAATCCACGTGCTCTTCGATCGCAATGATGTTTGCCCCAGGTACCGGTTGCTGCTGTTCCAATTGCTGCAGCAACGCATCCGCAGGCGGACAACTGGAACAGCCCTCTGAGGTGAATAGCTCAACCAGTACGGGCCTGCGAGCGGCTTCGACCGGGGGGCTTTGCGCTCTCGCTTCTGCCGACAAGATCAGGCAGGCCAGAAAAAGCACGAGACAGAGTCCGAATGCTGCGACTGGGGAATTTCTCATGGCCTTCACCTCTGAACCGCAGAGAATTTGACGCATGTTGTGGCAGAAAGTTACATGGTCTTCCGCGGTCGAAACTAGCAATAGAAGTCAGCGATGCTTTTCACAACCCACTCCTGCTCTTCTTCGGTGAGTTCCGGGAACATCGGCAGCGCGAGCACTTCCTTCGCGGCGCGCTCAGCCTCCGGGAAGTCACCTTCAAGATAGCCGAGATAGACAAAACACGGCTGCAGGTGCAGCGGGATGGGATAGTAAATTTCCGTCCCGATCTTGCGCGCAGTGAGAAACTCGCGCAGTTCATCTCTGCGATAAGCGCGGACGACGTACTGATGGAAAACATGGTGCGCTTGTCTCGAGGTTTGCGGGAGTCGAATGGGTCCTGATTCTTCCGCCGAGCTTCCGGCTGTCAGTCCAGCCGCGGAAAAAAGTTGATCATAGCGTGCGGCGCGCTCGCGGCGCGCGTCATTCCATTCGGTGATGTACTTCAACTTCAAGCGCAGCACCGCAGCCTGAATCGCGTCAAGCCGGCTGTTCCATCCAAATTCTTCGTGGACGTAGCGGCGCGGGCTGCCGTGATTGCGCAGCCGGCGCATGTGCGCCGCCATCTCCGGATCATTCGTGCTGACCAAGCCTGCATCGCCGTACGCACTGAGATTCTTGGTCGGATAAAAGCTGAAGGCGGCCGAAGTACCCATCGATCCTGCACGCTGCGTGCCCCAGCGGGCACCAATCGCCTGCGCCGCATCTTCGATCAGATTCAGACGGAATTCTCCCGCGAGTTCCTGCAGGCGGTCCATATCGGAGCATTGGCCGTACAGATGAACCGGGAGGAGCGCGCGCATTTTGTCATGCGGGCTGCTTCGAAGAAATGTTTCCACCTGCGCTGGATCGAGATTGAACGTTGCCGGGTCGATGTCCGCGAATACTGGGCGCCCGCCCGCCCGCGCGATTGCGCTGGCCGATGCGAAGAAGCTGAACGGCGTGGTGAGAACCTGATCCCCCGGCTGCACTCCGGCCGCACTCAGGGCCAGCCATAGCGCATCGGTCCCTGACGCGCATCCGACGGCTTCGCGCGCGCCGCAGAACTCCGCGATCTCGCCCTCCAACGCTTCGACCTCGGCCCCCAGAATGTAATGCTGCGACGCACATACCTTTTCGATCGCAGCCAACACCTCTGCACGAATCTGCACATACTGCCGCTGCAGGTCGAGCATCGGGACAGCGCCGAGCGACCTCGCACCCCGCACTGGCGATTTGCGATTGCTGAAAGATGTTGTCACAGAAAGGCCGATTGTAGCAGGCCTCCACTTTAGAGTTTTGTGCTGCGGCCTTCCTCGCACCGCTGTCAAAGACCTCAAAGCGGTTGCCTTCATACCAAAATTAGTAGATTGAATCCTCGGCTAATTCAGTTTTTGGGACTACACGTGCGCGACGCATAACAACACATTGCAAACAAAGGGTGTTTCGTGATTCCTGTTTTGGAGTGTCAGTTGCATTACCTTAGTACCGCAGCGCCTCTTGAAACGGGTCGATGCGCTGAAGCCGCCTGTGAATCGGCGGTGGTTTTCAAGCCTTTCTTTAGTCTGATTTTCCGCGGTTGAGGAGAGAAATCATGAAACGGGGCGTGCTTAGTTTTGGGCTGCTTGCTTCCTTGTTGGCACTATTTCTTTTCGTATTCGCTTCCTGCCTGGCCTTCGGACAATCCGAAGCGGGCTCGATCGTCGGATCTGTCCACGATGCGACCGGAGCTCTAATTAGCAGTGCCACGGTCACGGCAAAGAGTGTCGGGACTGGAGCCGAGCGGTCGACCGTGACCGGGACTTCTGGTCAGTACTCGATTCCAGGCCTCACCCCAGGGAAGTACGAGGTGACGATTACAAACAAGGGCTTTCAGACCTTCAAGAGCCTCGTGGAAGTAACCGTCGGAGGAACCACGACGGTGGATGCCCAACTTGCGATCGGTCAAAGTTCGACGGTCGTCGAGGTAATTGCCACAAACGCCGGCACTGAGGTGAACACGCAAACCCAGGAACTTTCGCAGCTCATCAACACACAGCAATTGGCGCAACTCCCCAGCCTCACCCGCAACCCTTACGATTTTGTCGCGATTTCCGGCAACGTCAGTAATGGCGATAGCACTTCTAACGGCGGAATGACGGCTGCTGGAGGAGGCGGCCAGGAACTTAGTAGCCGTGGCGTAGGGTACTCCATTAACGGTCAGCGCGAATCGGGCACTGAAATTCTGCTCGATGGCGTGGAGAACGTCAGCGTTTTCGGGGCCGTCGTAGGCGAGTACGTCCCAATCGATTCCGTCCAGGAATATAGTATCGTCACTAACAATTTCTCGGCCGAGTACGGCCGTGCCGCGGGTGGCGTGGTCAACGTGACCACTAAATCCGGTACAAACGCTTACCACGGTTCGGTATGGGAATTCAATCGGCTGTCGGCGTACACCGCCAATACCTACAACAACGACGCCTTGAATAGCGCCTTTCTTGCTGGAGGAGGCACCGGGCCGCTTCCTGACCCTAAGGGCAGTTACACCCGCAATCAGTTCGGCTTCCAGGCGGGCGGGCCGATCATCAAGAACAAGTTGTTTATTTCGGAGAGCACGGAGTGGACGCGCGTTCGAAGTTCTTCGTCGCAGGTTGAAGAAGTATTCGACCCCGCATTTATTGCGGCGATGCCGGCAAACGCTCAGGCCTATTTTGCCGCCTTCGGTACGGGTGCGATAGCGAGTTCCGGTGTAGCCGCTACCGTAGCCCAGATCAACGCGGCCAGCCCCGGCTTCATCGGCAAGGTGAACGGCACCACGACACTCCCCGGAACCCTCCCCGTCTTCGACACCGTAAACTTCAATGTGCCATTTAATGATGGAGGGGGACAACCCGAGAACACCTACACCTTAGTAGGCCGCATCGACTACAACTTGGGCAATAATACCCAGATGTTTTTCCGAGCCGGTCGCGAAAATGATAACTTCTTCCCCGGCACAGCTTCATACTCCGCTTACCCACAGTATGATGTGGGTTCCGTCAATGCGAACCAGAGCTACCTGCTCTCGGTAAACCATACTTTCAGCAGCTACCTGCTCAGTAACACGAAAGCTAGCTTTACACGCTTCAACAGCATAGATTCCTTCAACAACGCCTTGGTCAATGTCCCCAATCTTATGTTTGTTGCCCCTACCGATCCTGCGACAAACGGCATCATCCAGATGCCTGGGTTATTCAACGCGTCGGAGCCGGGGTTGGGCGGGCTGCCATTCGGCGGACCGCAGAATACAATACAGTTGGAACAGGACCTCTCCTGGACCAAGGGCAAGCACAATATGCGCTTCGGAGGCCAATTTACTTATATCCAGTTGAACGTGGCCTACGGCGCCTACGCGCAGGCAGTGGAACAGCTCGGCGATAACTCGCAGGACAGCATGAACGATTTGCTGAATGTCGCAAAAAATCCAGGTGGCAGCCAACTTGCTGGCAGCTCCGGATTTTCGGCCAGAGTTGACCCCAATGGCGCACTTCCTTGTCCGCTGAATATATGGGGCGAATTTATCGGAACCACCGCCTCGGGTTCCAACGCATGTCCAGCCAGCAGTGTCGTAACTCCTCCGCTGCACTCAGCCGTTTATGGACGAAGCTACCGCTATAAAGACTGGGCTCTCTATGCCCAGGATAGCTTCAGAATCACGCCCCGTCTAACCATTAACTATGGCTTCCGCTATGAGCACTACGGAGTGCAGCACAACAACGATCCGAGTCTGGACTCGAACTTCTATTTCGGTTCCGGGTCTACCCTGGAAGAGCGAACCGCCAACGGCTCAGTTCAGATTGCAGATAAGAGTTCGATTGGACAGTTCTGGTCTCCAAGCTGGGGCACGGGCGCACCGCGCGTAGGCTTTGCCTATGACATTTTCGGCGATGGCAAGAGCAGTTTGCGCGGCGGTTTCGGCATCAGCTACGAACGAAACTTTGGCAACGTAACCTACAATGCCAGCTTTAACCCTCCAGCCAGTGCGGTGCTCGAACAGACTTGCGCCCCCAGTGATCCGGCCTGCACGGTCTTGGTCACCAATAACGACCTCGGGCCTCTCGGCTTGCCAGGCCCGTCAAGTTTCCTTGGTCCGGTCGAATTGCGCATGCCGAATCCTGACATCCACACGGCGCAGACCCAGTTCTGGAGCTTGGGGCTACAGCGTGAAATAACTCACAACACAATTATGGAGCTGAGCTATAGCGGCGCTCACGGTGTTCATCTCTATGACATCAATAACATCAACCAATTCGGAGCGGCCCAGGTGTATCTCGGGGCGCCTCTCGTCACCACCCCCGATCCGGTCACAGGCGCGGCCTGCCCCGGAGAGAATTTCATCACTGGCGGTGCTGAGTGCCTCACGCGTCCGAACCAGCAATATGCGGCGATCAACATGCGTGGCAGCGGCGGCACTAGCGCCTACGACGCTCTGAATCTGAAATTCCAAACCCAGAACCTGCACAACACTGGTCTGAGTCTGGTTGGGAACTACACTTGGTCGCACGCCTTGGATGACATTAGTTCGACTTTCTCTGACAGCTTGCAGGGTGGCTCCGGGTATATCGGTAGCCTTGGCTATACCAATCTAGCCAACCCGAGGCTGGATTGGGGCAACGCGGACTATGATGTCCGGAACCGTTTCGTCGTTTCGCCCATCTGGGAGTTACCGTGGTACAAGAGTGGAAAAGGCTTGGGCGAGGCGTTAGGCGGCTGGTCACTGGTGGGTATCTTTACAGCGCGTACGGGAATTCCGTTCACCGCATACGATGCCGACAATATCGAAGTCGGTTACACGATCCCGCGTTTGACGCCGGCTACTCCGATCTCCGATTACCATGTGAGCTCGAACCCTGCGCCGATTGGCCCGAACGCTTTCAACCTCATGACGTTGCCCCTGCCCGCTAGTTTTGCGCCTCTCAATTCCACCCTGGGCATTTCGGACTTTGGACCGTTTCCAGCTGGCATGACCGCCCGGAACACCTTCCGTGGCCCCGGGGCATGGAACCTGGATACGGCGGTGAGCAAGAATTTCAAAGTAACCGAGCGTGTCGGAATAACGTTCCGAGCTGAGGGCTTCAACATCTTCAATCACCACAACATGTACGTGTTTACTCCCGGGCTCCAGTACGGTGGCGGCTCGATCACAACGCCTATCACATCGCCCATCACGGTCACTGGCCTCAAGGGCGGTCTCAACACCTTTGCCAGCGGGGGCAACAACGACGAGCGCAGGTTCGGGCAGTTCTCCTTGCGTGTCAGCTTCTAGGCGATTTCTTGTAAGCCTCTTAGGACGGGGAACCGAAAAGGTTCCCCGTTCTTTTCCTTCCTCGATGCCCATCTAAGCTGCAATCAGGGTTGCTGTAGCGGAGAGGCCCAAATGTTCCAAAAATCATAGAATGCCTCCGCAAAGTTGTGTGTAAAGCTCACACCCCTGCCCGCCCTGACAGCATGTATCTGATATGTAAGGGTGTTATGCCTATCCAGCCTTTGGAAGCTTAGCTGCTTCTCGATCTTAGCTCCGTCTCACCTTCCTGTTGCCTTTGCAAACTAGATCTGTTTAAGCCATGGAAGCTGCCGGTCTCCCTTGGAGATCAGCTGCTTTAGGAGAAAGATCAATGGAATTCGCCTTTCGCCCGGTTGTGACTCGAGTCTTTCTGGCCTCGCTCGCTTTAGCCCTGTTGCTGGCCATGCCTACCACCTCGGCCGCACAAGACGTGGCTTCTCTGACCGGCGTAGTGACCGATTCCAGCGGCGCGGTGGTCCCAGACGTGAGCGTGACCCTGCTGGACACCAAGACCAACACCAGCTACGAAGCGAAGACGAATTCCGTGGGCGCATATACGTTTCCAAACCTGCTTCCCGGGCCCGGCTACCAAATTACCTTCGCTAAGGATGGATTCGACACGGTAGTCATTCCGAAGCTCTATCTGGCGGTCAACACCACGCACACCCAAAACGCGGAATTGAAAATAGGTGCGAGCTCAACCACCATTGAGGTGAAGGGCGAGAGCAGCGCCGTGACCTTGGACACAAACGATGCCAGTGTGGGCAACAGTTTCGATATGAACATGGTGCATGAGCTGCCCGTGCAGATACGCGATAGTCCCGCAGCGCTTTTGGCGTACCAACCGGGGGTAACCACGGCCGGCAATGCATCCGATCCCAACCAGAGCCGAAGTGGGGCGATCACGGGAGCCCGAACCGACCAGACCAACATCACCCTCGACGGCTTGGATGTCAACGATTTTGCCGGCGGCTTTGCATTCACAATTGTGGGCAATGCGCCAGTGGACTCAGTGCAGGAGTTTAACGGCGAAGTTGCCAACCCGCTTTCGTCGGAGGGGCATGGCAGCGGCGGACAACTCACACTGGTGACCAAGAGCGGCACCAACAACTTCCACGGTGCGGCCTACGAATACTACCGAACGCGAGGCTTTGAGGCGAATGACTTCTTCAACGATTTTGCCAACCCCGTAGTGCCTCGTGCTCCATTGGTACGCAATCAATTCGGCGGCGATATCGGTGGACCAATCTGGAAGGATAAGATCTTTTTCTTCTTCAACTATGAAGGCCGACGCGATGCAAGCGGTGCGCAAGTGACGCAGATAGTGCCGCTCAATTTGTTCAAAGCCGGCAACATCTCTTACAACAATGTGAACGGCGGCGTCTCGACTCTGTCCCCGGCGCAGGTTCAGGCTCTCGATCCTTCGGGAATCGGAGCGGACCCTAGCCTTCTGAGCTTTCTACAGAGCCGTTATCCCTCTCCGAATTCGACGGCCGTGGGTGACGGATTGAACACCGGTGGATTTGTGTTCAACGCACCCGCTAACCAAACCCTGAATGACTATGTTGCCCGCCTGGATTTCAATGCTACCAACACCATGAAGGTTTTTGTTCGCGGCAGCCTGGTTCGTGAAACCGACGATCGGACCCCCGCCACTGGCTATCCATCCATTCAATTTCCCGGCGACCCTTTGACCTTTATCGATACCGATCATAGTTACGCTTACGTGATTGGTCACACTTGGACCATCAGTAACACGAAAGTCAACCAGTTTGTGTACGGCCAGACGCGGCAGGAGATTAACTTTCCGTACATTTACAATCCATTGGGAACGACCACGTTTAATGTTTTCGACGCTGACGGCACCGGAGGCTCGTACCTTACCCAGCCCTACCTTACTCCGTCTTCTCAAGGTCGCACGATCCCCATTCCGATTTTTCGCGACGACTTCACTTATGTTCGCGGTAAGCACACCTTCCAGGTGGGAGGATCTTTCAAGCCGATCAAGACGTCAAACTACCTCATCAGCGATTTCAATTCCTTGACCAATGGCCTCGGCGGGGGCATGGCGAGCTTGGCGACGCCGATGGGCGTGACCTCTTTACGCCCGGCGGACCTGGCCACTGATACGGTTTCACAGAACCTTTACGATAGCGCCTTCGCTTTTATCTTAGGGGTATATGGCTCGGCAACCAGCAACTACAACAATAACCGGCAGCTGACGCCGCTGCCGCAGGGAAGTGGTCACCATCGTCAGTATCGGTATTACGAGACCGAAACCTACTTGCAGGATTCCTGGAAGACCACCAGCAATCTCACGCTCACCTATGGCTTGCGCTATCAGTATTACTCGGTTCCGTATGAAGTGAATGGCTTGGAAGCACTTCCGAACCTTGACTTTAACCAGGTAATCGGTCCGCGCATCGCCAACGGCCAGGCGGGTCTTACAGGTTGTCCGGGAGCAAGTTGTGGCTTGGTGAATCCGATCATCACTTATTCCCTGGGCGGCAAGGCCAATCATGCCCCAGGTCTTTTTCATCCGGATTGGCACGATTTCCAGCCGCGCTTTGCCTTTGCCTATAATCCGTCGTCCTCCGGAATGCTGGGTCGGATTCTTGGAGACCGTAAAACCGTGATCCGCGGTGGTGCGTCCATCATCGATGATCACACCGTGCTCAATGCGCTGAACTTCCTGCAGGATCAGAACACGTGGATCCTGCAGAGCCAGTCATCGCAGCCATACAATGAGCTGGCCAACCCCTACGCGGACCTTTCCGCAAATTGCGCAACGCAATTGGCCAACTGTCGCTTCACCTCGACCACCCAGCTGCCCGTTGGTGCCCCTGCTCCCGCCCCGGTGATCACGACACCTTTTGCACCATACGTGGGAAGCAACACCAACCCGTTCGGGTACGGCCCAGTTTATGGACTGACTACCGCCAGCCCTTTCAACTATGCGATCGATCCCAACCTGAAGACGCCTTATTCGTACGCGATTAGCTTCGGCTTCCAGCGCGAATTGCCCAGCGGATTCCAGTTAGAGGCCACTTACGTGGGGCGCTTCGCGCACCGGCTCGACGCACAGGCAGACTCGGAGCAAACAGTGGACTTTAGGGATCCTACCTCGGGGCAGCTGCTATCGCAGGCCTATGCTAACTTGACCACCCAGGAGCGCAACCAAACCCCGGGTCCGAACGGTTATACAGTTACTCCGATACCCTTCTTTGAAAATCAAATCCAGAACTTTGGCGCGTTCGGATACCCGAGCGGGGCGTCCTTCGTAGCAAATGCCACGGATCCCTATCCTCACCGAGGCGACGTGGCTGACTCGCTCCAACTGCTGAACGAATTCCTTTATTTCTACGGCGCCGGTATCAATCCGGGAGTCGGGTTGAGCCCGCAGTTCGGAACCTCGCTCTACATCACCAACAAAGGCTATTCCAACTATAACGGCCTGTTGGCGACGCTCCACCATAAGATGACGCACGGCCTCCAGTTTGACGTCAACTACACTTGGTCGCATTCACTCGACAATATCTCGGCTCCGGCCAACGAATCGTTCGGCACGAACGGCGCTGGAGGAATTATGTGCGACTCCATCCATATCTCCGTCTGCTATGGCAACTCTGATTTCGACGTGCAGAATGCCATCACGGCTGACTGGATTTATGAATTGCCTGTGGGTCGGGGTAAGCCTTTCGGAAGCTCCATGCCGAGATGGGCAGATGAAGTAATAGGAGGCTGGTCGGTTTCTGGTTTGGCCAGCTGGCGCACCGGTTTGGCCTTCCAAACCGTCGCAAATGCCTATCCGATCAGCTTCGCCAACAACATTCCCGCGATCTTCGACGGGAACACATCGGCCTTAAAAACGAACACACATGCCGAAATCAATGCGGCTACGGGATCTCCGACGATCCAATTGTTCCAAAACCAGCAGGCTGCGCTAGGAGCCTTCAGCGGCCCAGTAGGATTGGAGGCGGGTAGCCGGAACAACCTGCGCGGACCACATTATTCCGACTTCGATGTGGGCTTGGTCAAGCACTTCCCATTGAAAGAGCAGGTTCACATGGAGTTCCGCGCCGATGCGTACAACGTATTTAACCATGTGAATTTCGAATTGCCGGGCTTTCAAAATTCTGCGACGGCAGATATTACGAGCCCGAGCACCTTTGGCGTTATCAGCCAGGATTATGCAACGCAGGAGGGAGGCTTCCGCGTATTGCAACTTGCCCTCCGTCTGGACTTTTAGGCGAAGTTAATCATGAAATCTCAGGCCAGCCCGAGGGGCTGGCCTGAGTTATTCTCGGCGCTTTCTCCCGATTACCTCCCAAACATCGGGTAATGACTCGCCGCTCCCATAAAGAACAGCATCACCGCCGACAGCCACGCATTGGCGCGGCTGGCCAGGAAGGCCTGCCGGGCCATGCCCTTGGACTTATCCGGCATGGGCGTGCCATTGGTGGCGTTGTCGCGGGTCCACTGAATCATCCGTTTCTGGATGCGCCAGATCACTCCCCAAACATTCAGCAGCATCACCCACCCGATGCCGCCGCCGATCCCGATGGAAAGCAACCGGCTGCTCTCCCAGCCGTGGCTGTTCAAGCTTAGGAAGAGCCAAGCCGCCACCGCGACAACCACCGCATAAACGACTCCCACAAATGCGCCGTTATCGAAGATTCCTTTGCCGGGGATCAGGCACGCGTAAAGCACTCCCCAAACAACTGTCCAGATCAGAAAGAAGCTGCCCATCACGGCGCCATGCGACGGGTTCAGTCCCAGGGCCTGCGCGTTGTGGACGTCGGAGCTCACAATGATTTCCCAGTAGCTGAGTCCGGCCAGCACCGTCAGCGCCGCCGACATTCGAAACCACATCAGGGCGCGGGTCATGAGCGCGGGCATCACTTTTCCTTTGGTCGTGGAATCCAGTTCTTTCATGAGCGGAACGTTGACCAGATTGAAGAAGTAGAGCAGCCCAATCCAAGTGATCCCGGCCAGGAAGTGTACCCACCGCAAAAGCATCTCGACGTTCGTCTTCACATCGGGTGGGAAATTGATCTGCGGTCCTAAAAAGGTTGCGAGAGCGGCGCCTGCCATAAGAATGCTGCCTCCTAAGATTTCACCAGGTGGAATCTGCCCACGGGGGCGATTGTACACAACGCGGCGTCTTCCACATTGAAACAGACCTGAAACAATTGGCAACTTGTGCAAAGTTCCAGGTTGAAAAGAGCATCAGGACGCCGTATTGTACTCGCAGTTACCTGCTCGGCGGCGCAGCCTCGGAAAATCCGAGACGTGAGGCCAAAAGCAGGTTGTCCCCCCGTATTCCTTGAGCGGAAGGCCGCGAGGAAACGCTGTTGTTTTGAGCTGCTCCCTTGGCATGCCGAAGGAGCCGCTGGATAGTTCGCAGCTCAAAATCTAAGGAGATCGGCTATGGATAGCAATAAGCCGGCGCAGAACATTCAGGATTCCTTCCTCAACACGGCCCGAAAAGAGAGACTGAGCATCACGATTTACCTGCTGAGCGGAGTAAAGCTGACGGGCCGCATTCGTTCCTTCGACAAGTATTCCGTAGTGTTGGAGGCCAACGGACAAGAGCAACTGATCTTCAAGCACGCCATCTCGACCGTGGTGATGGGCCGTCCGCTGCCGCATGGCACGCACGCCGCCCATTCCGACGGGAAGGCTGTGGCCGGAACCGCAACCGCTTCTGCATCGGCCCCAGCAACCGCGTCGGCGGCGAGCGCTTCAGGTACCGAAGGGTAAGGCGTTTTCGGTTTGCCACATCCCAAGAAGACTCGCGCACGCACGCCGGTTGCCGGACGTATGCCTCTCGGCACCCGGCCCGTTCTTCCTGAGAATTCCCAGGAGCGCGCATTTTTGGTTGGTCTCGACGTGCGCACTCGCGCCCGCAGCGGGGCAAAAGTCACGGCGCAGGCGCAGGCCGCGCGCGATGCCGCTACTATTCAGCCCGCTCCGAATGGCAAAGCTGGAATCCCGGCGCATGCCTCCGCAAAGCCCCTCACCAATAAACGAAGCATTCCGGAATTTGACGCGGAAGAATCTCTGGCTGAGCTGCGCACGCTGGCGGAAAGCGCGGGCGCGAAGGTTGTCGGCGAAATTCTGCAGCGCCGTGACCGGCCAGATCCAGCCACATTGATCGGCGCAGGCAAGCTGGAAGAAATCGCCGGTGCAGCCGCTTCCGTGAATGCCGACTTGCTCCTCTTCGATCACGATCTCACCGCATCGCAGCAGCGCAACATCGAAAGAATCGTCAAGCGTCGCGTGATCGACCGCACGCAACTCATCCTCGATATCTTTGCCCGTCACGCCCGCACCCGGGAAGGCCAGTTGCAGGTGGAGTTGGCGCAGCTGCAATACCTGTTGCCCCGGCTCGCCGGGCGCGGCATTGAAATGTCGCAACTCGGCGGCGGCATCGGCACGCGAGGTCCCGGTGAAACCCAACTCGAAACCGACCGTCGAAAGATTTATCGCCGCATCCGCCACGTCGAGCAGCAACTGGAGAACGTCCGCCGCATCCGTGCCCAGCAACGGCAGCGGCGGGAATCCGCGCCGGTGGCGACAGTAGCGCTGGTGGGCTACACCAACGCCGGGAAGTCCACGCTGTTTAACGCCCTCACGCAGGCTGCGGTCCTCGCTTCGCCGCGCATGTTCGCCACGCTCGATCCCACGATCCGCGCCGTCGTCCTGCCCTCGAAGCGCAAGGTTCTGCTCTCCGACACCGTAGGATTCATTCGCAGCCTGCCGCACACGCTGGTCTCGGCCTTCCGCGCCACGCTTGAAGAAGTCCAGCGCGCCTCGCTGATTCTTCATGTCTCCGATGCCAGTAGCCGCCTTTCCGCCGAGCAGGATGCGCAGGTCGAAATCGTTCTGAAAGAACTGGAAGCGGAGAAGAAGCCTCGCCTGCGCGTGATGAACAAAGTCGATCTGCTGGACGCGGAAGTGGCTGAGAGCCTGGTGCGTGATGCCCATCGCGATGATGCGAATACAGTCTATGTTTCCGCCGCCGAGGGCATAGGTCTGCAGAAGTTGTTAGAACGCATCGACGCCATGATCGACGAAGATCGCATCAGCCGCGTCCATCTGCGCGTTCCACAGAAAGAAGGCAAGACGCTGGCCCTGCTCGAAGCCAAGGCGCGGATCTATTCCCGGGAATACAAAGACGGTTCAGTGGAGTTGGAAGTGGAGGCGCCGGAGTCCGTCGCAAGGCGAGTCAGAGAATGGACGATCAAGGACTCCTGGTAATTTAAATGGGCCGGCAACCAAGAAGCGGTGACATTCCTTGGCTATCGGCCCATTCGATCCTGAATTGGATCGGAGGTGATACTTCAATGCTAGTCCTCTTTCCCGGGAAGTCAAGCGTTAGTTGCAAGTTTCTGCACGGCACCCAAATGGTTAGGACTTGACAAATAACAATTCTCCCACCTTCGGACTTCTGCCGCCCCAGGAACTGCCCGAAAACCCAGCCCTTTGCGTTGACATAACCTCCTTCGGACGTTAGACTTATCAGTTTTCATAGCCCTCATTTCCCTGTATAGCGCATTCAATGGATGAAACGCTACGTCAACTAGGCGGATTACTGCTCGGATCCGCACCGACCATAATTCTGCTGGCGCTGCTCTACGCGCTTTATACGACCATCGTTCATAAGCCTTTGCGGCGTGTGCTCGACGAGCGCCGCAGCAAAACCGAAGGCGCAGTGGAGAAATCCCGAGCTGATATCGCCGCCGCTGAAGCGCGCACCTCCGAATACGAACAGCGGCTGCGTGAGGCGCGCGCCGTATTATTCCGTGCGCAGGAAGCCCGCCGCAAGGCAGCGCTGGACGCGCGTGCTGCTGCCATGCACGAAGCCCACATCCAGGCCCAGGCTCAGGTACAGGCCGCGAAGGTTGATATCGAGAAAGATCGCGAGGCGGCCCAGACTGGGTTGCAGGGCCAGGTTCAAACGCTGGCCACAGAAATCATGCGGCGTGTACTGCAGCCGGCTGGAGCCTCACGCTGATGTCAACCTGCGCGATGTCGAAGGCCTTGTCCTCCGCCAAAAAGGTGAGCGGGATTTCAGGAATAATGCCTCGCTTGAGCATGCTGGCGTTGCTCGCAGTAGTTTTCCTCGGGACGATCCCGCCGTCGCGCGCACAGCAGAATCCTGCAGCCGACCCGCAGCAGCACGAAGTCCGGCAGGCGCCGCCGCAACGCAGCTTCGGACAGCAACTGGTGCACGAGTCCCGCGAAGTTGCCGGCGAAGAAAAAGACGAAACTCGCGAATTCAAGGAATCGACCTCGGTGAGCTTGATCGCCAGGTGGACAGGTCTGAGTATGCGTCACGCCTACTGGGTGAGCGTGCTGCTGAATTTCGCCCTCATCGCCGGAGTGATTTTCTGGGCCAGCCGAAAGTATTTGCCGGGATTATTCGCCGCACGCACAGCGGCCATTCAGAAGGCGATGCGCGAGGCGCAAAAAGCCAGCGAAGAGGCTCGCCGGAGGCTGGCTGAAATCGAATCGCGACTGATGAAGCTGGATGGTGAAATCGGCATGATGCGCGACGCTGCGGAAAAAGAAGGTGCCGCCGAAGAAGCCAGCATTCAGGCCGCCGCCCAGGAAGATAAACGCAAGATCGTGGAGTCCGCGCAACAGGAAATTGCGGCCGCCGCAAAAGCGGCGCGGCGCGAGCTCACCGCCTATGCCGCGGATTTAGCAGTTGCACTGGCGCAGAAGCAGATTCATGTGGACGCGGCCACCGATGAGGCGCTGGTGAGAAAGTTTGCCAGCCAGTTGAGCGTATCGTCCCCTTCAGGAAACGGCCCGGGAAAGGACGGGCACTAGAGCATGGCTTCGGTTGGCAGCACATATGCCCGCGCCTTCGCTGACGTCATCCTCGGCGCGCATCTCGATGTGAATCGCGCACTCTCTGACTTGCGCGCCATCGCCCGTCTGCTGGCCGAGAGCTCTGACCTGCGGCGCGTATGGGAGAATCCCGCGATTCCTGCCGATCAGAAACGCCGCGTGCTGGACGTGATTGCCGAGCGCGACGGAATCTCCAAGCAGGCAAGAAATCTGGTTGCGGTTCTGATCGATCATCGTCGAATCCATTTTCTCGATCCCGTGATCACGCAGTTGGAAAGAGAACTCGACGCCCGGCTAGGCTTCGCTGAAGCCGAGATCACGACCGTCCGCGAATTGGTCGACACGGAGAAGCGCGAGTTCGAGACACAGGTCGGGAAGCTGACCGGCAAGAAAGTCCGTGCCCACTACGCGCAGGATGCCTCCCTTCTCGGAGGCGCCGTGGTCCGCGTGGGCAGCACGATTTACGACGGTTCGGTAAAAGGCCAGTTGGAAAGAATGAAGGAATTGATTAGCTCCTAGCTACTGGCTTCTAGCTCCTTGCCATTGTGTGTGGCTAACGGCTAGAAGCCAGCAGCCAGAAGCTGGGTTCAAGAGCTGATTCTATGGCACAAATCAAAGCAGACGAAATAACCAAAATGATCCGCGAGCAGATCGAGAACTACGAGTCGAAGATCTCCGTGGACGAGACCGGCACGGTCATCACTCTGGGCGACGGCATCGCCCGCGTGTATGGACTCGACAAAGTCATGGCCGGCGAACTTCTTTCCTTCCCCCACGGCGTGGCCGGCATTGCCATGAACCTGGAAGAAGACCAGGTCGGCGTGGTGCTGCTCGGGGAATATACCGAG
>CAVZPC010000023.1:0-86154 GCA_963777005.1 uncultured Acidobacteriaceae bacterium
AACGGCAGCTCCGTCTACCATGGTTTCAGCACCAACCTGCGGAAGCGCTTCGGCAGCCATTACGAATTCCTCGCGTCCTACACATGGTCGCACGCCATCGACGACTCGACGGATCTGCAATCCACCCTTACACCTCAGGACAGTTATTATCCTGCCCTGGATCGTTCCAGTTCGCTGTTCGACCAGCGACATCGCTTTGTGTTCAGCGGCGTGTATCAGACGGGAAAACTGGGCGGAAACGGGTTCGACAGCAAAGTTTTCAGTAATTGGACCATCGCTCCGCTCATCGAGTTCGGTTCCGGAAGGCCATTCAACATCATCACCGGAAATGGCGACAACCTTCAAGAGTCGGCCCTGACGGGGCGGCCTAATACATTTGTGAACCCAGCCTGCACCACGCTGGGATATCCAGCGGTGCCCTCCAAATATTCGCCCACAGGAGTTTTCCAGGAGCCTTGCATCGCGGACTTTAACGGAACTCTGCTCTCGCTCGATGGCAATCTCGGCCGCAATGCCGGGACTCAGCCCTGGACCGTTTTCAACGATATGCGGGTCTCGAAACGAATCTAATTTAACGAGCGCTTCAACATGGAATTGATCGCCGACATGTTCAACATCGCCAACCGAAACAACACAGCCGCTGTCAGCCCGCTCTTTACCAATGCCGGCCAAGCGACAGCGGCTTATGATCCGCGGCAGTTCCAGTTCGCGATGAAGGTCTACTGGTAGATTTTTGCGCGATCGGTGGATAATCGGGTTCCGGGATGCAAGGCGTCCAAGGACTCCTCGGCGCCAGCTGGCCGCGGCCCTGGAGCCGTTGCCCAAGGCCGGTGTTACACTTTGTCTTTCACCCATCCTTGGCGCTTGCCCGGAGTTCGTTTCATCCATGTCTCATCCCTATACGCCTACGGCGCGGACCCGTCTGGTCCGCGAAGCGGATCGCGCTGTCTACGATCGCGAAACCGCGTATCGAATTCTTGATGAAGGATTTTTGTGTCACGTCGGTTTCGTCGTCGATGGCCAGCCCTTCGTCATTCCCACATCTTATGGACGTCACGGAGGTAGTCTGTATATTCACGGCTCCGCCGCTAGTCGCATGCTGCGGCAGATGAAAGACGGCGTCGCGGTTTGCGTGACGGTTACACTGCTCGACGGACTCGTCCTCGCCCGGTCCATCTTTAATCACTCCATGAATTACCGCTCGGTAGTGATTCTAGGAAAAGCGACGCTGATCGATGATCCAGTGGAGAAACTCGAAGCTTTGCGCCGTCTTTCGGAACACATTATTCCGGGCAGATGGGCGGATTCCCGTCAGCCGAATGAACGGGAACTCAAGGCGACGTCAGTGCTGCGGCTGCCGATCGAGGAATTTTCTGCGAAGGTCCGTCAAGGGCCGGTCGTGGATGACGAAGAGGATTACCGGTTTCCTGCTTGGGCGGGAGTGGTTCCACTTACGATGACGGCGGGAGCGCCGATTGATGATTCGCGTCTGATCGACGGAGTGCCAGTACCGGAGTACGCGCGTAATTATATTCGCGGCAGGTGAATCCTTCGACGTCTCGAAAGCAGGTCAGATCACCCGGGCCGGCTTGCTCCTTACCTTCGCCCGGCTGGGACCGCTGAGGGCGGCTGTCCCCACATGGGCTGTGCAGCCCTTCACGGTATGAGCAGGAGCTTTCCGGTCGTCTTTCGGCCTTCGAGATCCCGGTGAGCACGTTGTGCGTCGGCTAGTGGGTAGATGTGCTCGATGCGAAGTCTGAGCTTGCCCGTCGCCAACATGTCAAACACTGCTCCGGATCGCGCCACCAATTCTTCGCGCGTAGCGATGTAGTTGCCGAGCGAGGGCCTGGTCAAGAACAGCGATCCCTTCTGCGTCAGAATGATCGGATCAAATGGGGCTACCGCCCCGCTCGAGCCACCGAAGAGCACCATCATTCCGCGGGGACGCAGAAGATTGAGGCCTTTCTCGAATGTTGTCTTCCCTACTGAATCGTAGATAACATCCACACCTTTTCCGCTGGTGAGGCGCTTGGTCTCAGTCTCAAAATCCACTTGTGTATAGAGGATGACTTCGTGCGCGCCAGCTCCGCGAGCCAACTTGGCCTTCTCTTCGGTAGAAACGGTGGCAATCACACGGGCGCCGATGTTGTGGGCCATCTGCACGAGGAGCAGTCCGACGCCTCCGGCGCCAGCTTGAACCAGTGCCGTTTCACCCTGCTTGAGCGGATATGTATCATGCGACAGGTAGTGAGCCGTCATCCCCTGAAGCATAGCGGCTGCGGCTTCGCGATCGCTCACGCCCTGCGGTATCGGAACCAAGCGTCCAGCCGGAACTGCGGCATATTCCGCGTACGCCCCTTGCAGCCCGCTCCAAGCCACGCGGTCTCCGACTCTCACGGTTTTCGCCTCGGGGCCAACGGCGGTTACGACTCCGGCGCCCTCCTGGCCCGGAATAAACGGCAGCGAACTTTTATAGCGGCCTTCGCGGAAATAGACATCGATAAAATTCACCCCCGAGGCAGCCAGCTTCACCACGGCCTCATTCGCCTTCGGTTCCGGAACCGACAACTCGACCAGTTCCATAGCTTCCGGTCCACCAACTTGTTTGACTTGAATGGCTTTCATATCTGACTCGGATTGTCTCCCTGAACAAGAGACTACGCCGAGGGAAGCCGGCGATTCAAATTGTTAAGAGGTTTCTGAGCTCTGCTACACTTGCACGTTCCTTGCAAGGAGCCCTACGTCATGGCTGAAAAGAAGCCCCAAAGCTTGGCGAACCACGCCAAGTTAGATCCGCTATTTCACTTTATCGTACTGCCGGTCTTCGCACTTGCAGCCCTTGGTGGCACCATCCACTTTCTTTGGCATCCCAGCTACCACTCGGCTTCGTTCTTTGTGATCTCGGTGGCTGCGGTAATTGCAGTCCTGAAGATTCGCATTTATTCGCTGAAGTTGCAGGACCGCATCATTCGCCTGGAAGAGAGGCTGCGACTTACTGCTCTGTGCTCAGAGCCGCTACGTTCGCGAATTCCGGAATTGACCGAAGACCAACTGATCGGTCTGCGCTTCGCCTCAGACGCGGAAGTGCCCAAATTAGCTGAGCAAGCAATTAGCGAGAAACTTTCGAGGGCAGACATCAAGAAGGCGATTCAGAGTTGGCGACCGGATTACTGGCGCGTTTAGACTCACTTCAGCTTAAGAAGCGGAGTCTATCGCCTTGCATGATCATCCGTTCAAACCTTTTAGCCGACTTCTGCCGTCTGACTGTGTGAGCTAGTGGTAACCATTCGCGGCAGTGCCGAAAGTAACGGAAGCGGTTCCTTTTCGGCGTTGACCCGAGGGCGACCGCGCGGTACGATTTTTGGTAGAATTCACCGGACTTTAACAACGGGAGCAATTCGTATCTCATTCAAAAATATGCGAGTTGCGAAAGTCCAAATGCGGGTCGCGGTGCTGGCCGCGCTGTGCGTGGCGGGTTCGTCCTGCCAGACCGCGCAAAAACCGGTCTCCGTGGTGCCTCCCGCAACGCCGCCCGCGCTGACTGCCAAAGCATCCGAACCTCCGCAAACTTTGTCCGCGGCCCCGCCGGTCGATAGTCAGGTCCAGCCAGTTCAGGCAACAGAAGCGAAACCAGAACCTGCGACCCCGGCGACAGCTTCCGATCAGGTCGAAGCACTTCTGACGAGCGTTGAGAAGGAATACCAGGCGGGACTGGCGAATTACCAGGCGGGTCGCATTGATGCTGCCAAACAGAATTTCGATAACGCTTTCAATGCATTGCTGGAGAGTAAGTTAGATATTCGCTCCGACGATCGTCTGCAAAAGGAATTTGATCGCATCACCGAGGGAGTCGATCATCTAGATCTGGGGGACTTAGCTTCCGACTCCGAAGCGCAGACTTCTGAACCGGCGCCGATCGATGAAACGAACGGCATCACTCCTTCCGCCGAACCCGGAGTGAGAGCAAAGGCCCAGGCCGAGATCAAATCGACCCACTCCGATCTGCCGCTCATGATGACCGACCAGGTGGCAGGTTATATTAGCTATTTCTCCAACCGCGGCCGTGGGACCTTCGAGCGCGCCTTCGCACGCTCCGGTCGCTACCACGACATGATGGTGCGGATCCTCAAGCAAGAGGGGGTCCCGCAGGACTTGATCTATCTGGCGCAGGCCGAGTCCGGCTTCCAGCCAACCGCCGTTTCGCGTGCCGGCGCTCGCGGTATATGGCAGTTCATGGGAAGCCGCGCTCGCGGTTACGGACTGCAGCACAGTATGTGGGTGGATGATCGTCAGGATCCTGAGAAATCCACTCGTGCCGCCGCCCGCCACCTAAGAGATCTATATGGCCAGTTCGGGGACTGGTATCTCGCCATGGCCGCGTATAACTCGGGCCCGGGAACAGTGCAGGCCGCGGTGAAACGCACGGGTTACGCCGATTTCTGGGAGCTCTACCGGCGCAATGTTCTTCCGAAGGAAACGCGAAACTACGTTCCCATCATCTTGGCCGTGACCATCATGACCAAGAACTTGTCGCACTACGGCTTTGACGATGTGTCGATGGAAGAGCCCATGGGCTTCGACACTGTTACAGTCAACTATCCCATCGACTTGCGCCTGGTGGCCGATTGTGTGGATGCGACTCCCGCGCAGCTGCAGCAGCTGAATCCCAGCCTTCTGCGCCTGAGCACTCCGCGGGAGGGCACATTTGAACTGCATCTGCCGGTTGGGACCAAACAGCAGTATCAGAGCGCGATTGCTGCTATACCCGCCAGCATGCGCCTATGGTGGCGTTATCCCACAGTGCATTCCGGCGACACTCTCGCCTCTCTGGCGCGCGTCTACCGCACCACAGCGAAATCAATCGCGGAGGCCAATCAACTCGACGGCACCGAACTCCCGGCGGACGCCAAAATAATTATTCCCGTCAAACCCAGCAAGCATCCCGCCAGCGATACCGCCACCTACGCCCATCGGATCACGCGCTATAAAGTCCGCAGGGGTGACACGGTTCAGACCGTGGCGGAGAACTTCGGGGTTTCTGCGCAAATGATCCGGCGCTGGAACGGCTTGCGCGGCGACAGTTTGCACGGACGAAAGGTGCTGGCCCTGCACCTGCCGGTTACTCCGACTGGAGAACCGAGCTCGATCGCCTCCAGCAAGCTGGCCACTCACCCCAGGAAGACTGCACAAACAGCGAGCTCCAAAGCTTCCGCCAAAGCAGCGAAAGCTTCGGATGAAGATGCCACCGAGCAAGCCAGTGTGCTTCATCACAGGGTGAAATCGGGCGAGACTCTCTATTCGATTGCCACCACCTACAAGACTACCGTTGCCGCTTTGAAACGCAACAATCAGAACATCGCCATTCTGCGCCCGGGAATGATCTTGGTCGTGCAGCAGAACCGGTAAGGCAAGCCACCCCAATCCGAACGATCCCCTCATGCGTCTTTTATTTCCTCAATAGTTCGACACGGTGCTGGATCGGGGACTAGAATCGCTCCCGACTATCGAGCTTTGCCAATTCGGTTCGAAAGGAGCTCTCATGCAATTCCGCAATGTGCTCGTTCTGTTCCTTCTTCTCTCTCTTGCACTATCCTTGACTCTGCCCGCGTTCGCGCAGGACGGAGCAGCGACCTATAAAACCAAGTGCGCCAGCTGTCACGGTCCTGAAGGGCAGGGCAAGGTCGGCCCCGCGCTGAAAGGGACTACCCTTACCGCGGAGCAGATCACAGATCTGCTAACGAAGGGCAATGATGCTAAGAAGCCGCCGCACAAGAAGGGTTTAAGTGGAGTCTCTGCAGACGACGCCAAGGCCGTCGCAGGTTTCGTAAAGACGCTGAAGTAAGCCTCGGTTTTTGATATCTACAGGCTTTGGGATAGGGGCCCCGGCTCCTCGCAGGCCGTCATGCAGGGGCGGGGTGGAAATCTGCCCAGATGGCCTTGTGACGCCACGCTGCCCGCTAAGTCGGGTACGAGGCCGCAAGTCCAACGCGGTGGCCGGGAGCTCCGCTTTCGGATCCGGAGCCCCGATCTCCCAGACAAAACGGTCCTGGTGTTTTCAGAGCAAACTGCATATTGGCGGTCGAATCTTCTTCCATTCCGCCGCCTCGTGTGGTAACAGGGATAGGTCAGACTCATGTGACTTCGGTCCTTGCAGCCTGCACCAAACGTCGTGCTATAATCGCGCGCCGTTCCAGCACAAAGCTTTCTGGTGGTCTTTTAATTCCCCGTACCCGGCAACCTTGCGTAGACCTTGTTGCGCCAGGAGCCCAAAATAAGATCAGGAGGAGCAATGACGTTCTACGACCCCACACTTTACGGACGTGACGAAGAGGAAGAATTTGGTGACAGCGGCGCCTACAGCGAGTCGCTGGAAGAAGATTTCGAAGAAGAGGAAGAGGAGGAAGAAGAAGCTGGCGTACCCGAACCCGAGATGAGCGAACCGGCCATGCCAGCTCCGCCGCCCCCGGCACCGAAGCCGGCCGCGCCCGCTGGGGGTGGCCCGAAGAAGCCCGCCGCTAAGAAGAAAGCACCGGCCAAGAAGAAGGCCCCTGCCAAGAAGAAAGCGCCGAAGCCGGCCAAGAAGAAAGCGGCCAAGAAGGCCGCTAAGAAACCGGCGAAAAAGAAGTCCGCCAAGAAGCCTGCCAAGAAGAAAGCTAAGAAGAGCCGCCGATAGGATTACCACGGGCGCAACATCGGAGCCGCGGCCCCTCAGCCGCGGTTTTTTCTTATTATCAATTGTGCGCTCAGCCAGGGGTAGGGTCCGAGATGCGAAAACTCGGTATTCGGTATTCGGTATTCGCTAGTTGCTACTTCTTTCCTTCCACTGCAGCTTTACACTTTGCATACAACTCCAGCAATTGCGCCGCATATTCATCGGGCTTCGATGCCGAACCTGTGCCCTGAAAACCTACGCCGGATGACGTCGTCCGCCCGTATCCCGTGGTCATAGCGACAAATTTCATCAGATCGAGCGCGATATCCTCATCACGCCGTGCGTTGGCATGCACAGCTGGTCCTTCTTCCATAAGTCCTTCTCCTGATCCGGAAATATAAGGAATTTGTTCTTCGTCTTCTTCGTCTTCCATACTGCCGCTCCCAAACAGCTCCGGAAGAGATGATAGCAGCCCGCGTGGGATCGCGTCCTCAATCGCTGCTAGGCAGTTGAAAATCCACCTGCGCGGTGCGCCGCAGCCGTGTCATCAGCCACACCGAGGCGATGAATAGAAAAGGAGACGAATAGAATCCCGGTGCTGGGCGAGGAAATGTCACGGAATCTACCGTATGCCCCAAGATGGTTCCGATCACGTGCCCGAGGCCGTTGAGAAACATGATGATGGCATACGCCCATGCCAGCGGCCGCAATCCGTGCATCCCTCGCGCCGCGACCGGTGTGAGACAGAACAAGATTCCGCACACCAGGATGTGTCCGATCAGAAATTCTCGTAACGCGATCGTGGGCACGGGAAACGAGCCCCAGCGTTCACGCAGGATGGTCACGGTAGGGTTATACACTGCAAGAAAGCCGGTTGTAGCTTCGTCAAAGATATGCAGCGCGAAGGCCGCGCAGAGCGCAAACCACGCGCTGCCAAAACCTGACGCTGAAAGTGCTGGCGGTGCTTGCCTCAATGGAGCGCCTATCGCTACTAATACTCGGGCGTCAGCCAGCAAGAAGCAACTAGAATCGATCGTTCGAAGAATCTCGAAAGGTCGTACCTGGGATCTAGCGAGCGACTTCACTCATCAGCGCCAGAAGGTTTTCTTCCGAGTCGCGGAAGAACGTCATCCACAGATCATGTGCCGGCATTCTCGCGATTAGGTGCGGCTCGTCCTCGAAGTGAACTCCGTTCTCTCTCAGCTTCCCGTATGCTCTCTGAATATCGGGCACGGAGAAATACAGAACGGAGCTGGGGTGGTCGAACTCCGGCTTTTCGGCGCGGTCGAGCATCAGGCGGACGCCGCCGCAGTCAAAAAACGCCAGCCCGGGCGGAGCTTTGAAGAGCAGATTGAGCCCCAGCTTGTTCTGGTAAAACGCCGTGGCGCGATCGACATCTCTGGCGTTGATGGCGATCTGACCGAGGCGAGTAATTCCAATTCCGGTTGCGGTCGCATTCATGTCTTGACCTCCAGAAGCACTTTAGTTAGCATAGCTAACTATATCGAATGAAAAAAGTCAAGCCCGAAGAAATTGCCCCGCAAGCCGAAACGCTGGCTGTTGCCGACCGCCTGCATTCCGTCGCCATCCACCTGCTGCGCCGGGTGCGCGGGCAGGACGTGGTCTCAGGCGTGGGCCCCGCGCAACTCTCTGCCCTATCTGTCCTGGTTTTTGGGGGCCCCAAAACGCTTGGGGATCTCGCTGCTGCAGAACAGGTGAAGGCACCCACGATGAGCCGGGTCGTGGCTGGACTCCAGCGCAGCCTTCTGGTTGAGATCACTCGCGATCGCCGCGACGCCCGCCGCATTCACATCCGAGCTTCCGCCAAGGGAACACACCTTCTTCAGCAAGCACGCCAGCGCCGCATCGAGTACCTTGCTGCCCATCTTGGATCCCTGACCACTAGCGACCTGGCGCAGCTCAGCACGGCCGCCGACCTTCTGGAGAAGCTCCTCCGCGATTGGCGTTGATTCCCGTCAAGAGCTCTCAGCAACGCCTGGCACGCTTCGCTCCGCACGGAAACTTTCGGAAGCACACGGGGTTGTGACACTTTAGAAATAGTTCCACTTCGCTACCAGCATGCTTCCCTCTACTGCTAGCATGCTTCAAGGGGAACCTTATGCCGACCCATGCGCTTCGAACTCCCGCGAAGATCTTCGTCGTGGTTGCCCTAGCCCTGACCCTGGCCTCTTGTGGCACGAGCACACCTCCGATTGTTTGCAATCTTCCGAGCAGCAGCAACGGCACCTGCACCTGTGAGCCAGGGACATCGGCCTGCCCGGTCAGCCCCGGCCCCGAATTCCTTTATGCGGCCGGAAGTGGCAGCCAGATTCAAGTCTTTGGTATCGATCACAAGAGCGGAGCGCTGACTGCGGTGGGCTCCGTGCCCGGCCCTGCCACGACCTTTGGCCTGACGGCTGTGAACAATCAATTCCTTTACGTCTCTGACTCCACACAAGCACAACTGGACGGCTTCTCGATTAATCAAACTACTGGTGCGCTTACCGCACTCACGGGTTCGCCTTTCTCGACCGGAGTCATCAGCCTTCCCGAAGGCCTGGCCTCCCCAACCGGCAGCAACTTTCTGTATGCCGGCGACATTGCCAGCGTCGACGGGTTCGCCATAGACTCAACCGGCACGCCCACGGCGATTTCGGGATCACCATTTCCCTCAGGAACCAATCTCTTTCTCGCGGTTGATCCCTCTGGCAAGTTCCTTTACACATCGATTGATAGTCCCCCGGGAGGCATCTTCGCTTTCACCCTTGGTTCCACAGGAGCGCTGACCG
Organism: uncultured Acidobacteriaceae bacterium; assembly: GCA_963777005.1. Classification (GTDB taxonomy): domain Bacteria; phylum Acidobacteriota; class Terriglobia; order Terriglobales; family Acidobacteriaceae; genus Sulfotelmatobacter. Next base: position 9,442 of record CAVZPC010000023.1, read on the forward strand.
CAGTCTCGGGTTCGCCTTTTGCGATTCCCGGGCAAACCGCTCTCAACAGCCGTCCTTTCGGTATTGTCGACACAGGTTCTTATGTTTACGCCGCGCTTTCGGGCTCGAACCAGATTGCAGCGTTTTCTATCGTGAGCGGCACCGGAGCCCTGACTCCCGTACCGAATTCTCCTTTCTCCGCGGGAGTGACTCCCACTGCGCTTGTATTCGCCAACAGCTTCCTTTACGCACTCAACGACGGCGGGATCACGGGCTACAGCATCGATTCGAGCAACGGGGCACTGTCTCCGGTAGCAGATCCTCCTTTCGTCGTTATCGGTGACGCAATGGCGGCTGATTCCTTCGGCGAATATCTATATGTCGCTGGACTCTCTGGTATCCAAGCCTTCAGCATTAATTCCGCCAACGGCACACTCACTCCGGTAGCAGGGTCCCCTTTCCCTGCGAGTGCGGCAACGGTCTTGGCCGCGGTCCAGATCCCTCCACCGTAGCCCGATGGTAATCTCTCCGTTCACGCCCGTCTGCATAGCTTCCCCATTCCGGTTTAAAATGTCAGCCCGTACGTAAAGCAATTGCTGGAACTGTGAAATAACAGTCCCAGGATTTCGCGAACGAAGATCATTCCTCGCGATCTTGTGCCAGTCGCTAAGGGGCAAAAGACCACTTGATCAAGGATAATGAGTTGACCGCAGCCAGTATGATTCTTTCGAGGAGCCTCGTTCTACTTTGCGTCTGACTCGCCGTAAATTTGTGCAGTCTGCGTTGGCCACCGGCATAGCTGCCGCGCTGCCGACTGTTCTGTCTTCGGCGTGCAGCGTGTCAAACGCGGCGCGCACTACGAACTCCGCGCCGCGTTCCAGCCCGCACGGCATGCAGTTCGACACTTCTTCTGCAGTTCCATTCCCCAGGAATTTTTTCTGGGGAACGGCCACCGCTGCCTATCAGATTGAAGGGGCGTGGAAAGAAGACGGAAAAGGCGAATCGATTTGGGACCGCTTTGCGCACACTCCCGGCAAAATCAAGAATGGAGATACAGGAGATGTAGCCTGTGATTCCTATCATCGCTGGCACGAAGATATTGCGCTGATGCAGGCGATGAATTCGAACAGCTACCGCTTTTCAATTTCCTGGCCGCGCATCCAGCCGACGGGCTCCGGCTCCGCAGATTCCCGGGGGGTCGACTACTACAGCCGCCTCGTGGATGGCTTGCTGGCAGCCCGGATCCGTCCCTTGGTGACTCTCTATCACTGGGACTTGCCTCAGGCACTGGAAGATGCCGGGGGCTGGCCCAATCGCGACACCGCCTCCCGTTTTGCCGACTACGTAGAGGTCATGGCGCGGGCCCTGGGTGATCGTGTTTCCGACTGGATCCTCTTCAACGAACCTGCCGCTTTCACCTACCGCGGATATCTACAGGGCAAGTTCGCTCCCGGGCAGCAGAGCCTGCTCGATTTCCTGCGTGCCTCTCATACCGTGAATCTGGCGCAGGGCGACGGATTTCGGGCGCTGAAGGCAACTTTTCCAAACGCACGGGTGGGAACCGCATTCAGCATGTCTGCCTGCGAGCCGGCCACCAATTCCGAGGAGGACAAACTTGCCTCAGAGCGCGCTCACGCGATCACCAACCTCTGGTTTCTGGAACCGGCACTGAACGGAAAATATCCCGACGCATTTACCTTCTTGCCGGAAACCGCCATGAAGATTAAGTCCGGTGATTTCGGCAAGATGCGGGCGCCGCTCGATTTTATTGGCATCAATCTTTACTACCGCACCATCGCGTCCGCTCCCGACGCAATCGAGCGCTTGTCTCACATGCAGCAATGGCTCTTCCCAGTGAAAATGGTGGGGGGCGAGGAAGGCCCGAAGACCGACATGGGATGGGAAGTTTGGCCGCAGGCCCTGTATGACATGGTCATGCGCATAACGCGCGACTTCAATCATCCGTCGATTGAAATTACGGAAAGTGGATGCTCGTATAATGACGGGCCAGACGCGAACGGAGTGATTCACGACGCGCGCCGCATTGATTATCACCGGCAATATTTGCAAGCCCTTGCGCGTGCCATTGGCGATGGCGCGGACGTTCGCGGTTATCACGCGTGGAGTTTGATGGACAATTTTGAATGGGCGGAAGGTTTCAGCCAACGCTTCGGCCTGGCATACGTAGACTTTAAGACGCAGCAACGCACCATCAAGGATTCGGGACGATGGTATGCAAAGGTAGCGATGGAAAATGCACTTCCGGCGCGCGTAAATGGTTAGCGGTTGACCAGGTAGTGTTAGATTATTTCTGCTGCATAACCAGTTCGCCGTTCTGCACTTTGAGGTCGCCAACGTTCTCCGGAAGCTTCATCCGGTCGCGTTGCTCAAAAAGCTTTTTCTGCAGTGCGGGATTCACCAGCGAAACCGGCACGTTCAGATCCCCCACTTTAAATTCCGTCGGCTCGAAGCTGGCGTACCCGTCTTTTGAAGAAAGATGGCCCGACACCGTTATCCATACGTCTTTGCCGGCGATTTCGGTTAGAAATTGGCCGTGCACTGTGTCGCCCTCGAAGCTCACTCGCTGGTCTTTGATGTTCGGCTCGCCACCGCCGAGATTGGAATCGGGCGAGAGCTCGCCACCACCGGCTCCAGCAGCGCCAGCGGCTCCTACAGCCTGGGCCAGGGCCGCACCTACTTCGTCGGAGTTGAGGTGAACCTCCGCTTTCGGTTGAGCGCTGAAAGGAGCGCTTTGCTGATTCTGCTCCGGTACGGCTTGATTATTCACACTCGAAGCCGGCGTGGGTAGCTGGGCAGCCTGTTCGAATTGTTCCATCTTCTGCCCGAACGATTGCGCGTTAGCAGCGATCGCCGCCGGAGTCTGCGGCCGCGCCACGGGAGCGGGCTTCTTCAATACCAGAACAATGGCAACACACGAAGCCACCAGCGTGGCGATGCTGATGATGCGGTCCACCTTGATCTTCATGGCAGCTCTCAATCGGTCGGCCTGTACAGATAAGCCCGGCATCATGGTATCGAGCACTGGAGGGGGAAATCAGATTGCCGAAGTCCCGGAGAGCGGGTGGTACTTAGGTCACATGGTGAGTTCGTCGAAATTGTGATCAATCCAGTTTCTTTGTAAGGAGTTGATTTACAAGCTGCGGATTGGCCTGCCCTTTGGACGCCTTCATAACCTGACCGACGAAGAAGCCGAGCATGGTCTTCTTGCCAGCGCGGTATTGTTCCAGCTGTTTGGGATTCGCAGCGATGATTTCGTCAATGATCTTTTCCAGGGTGGATGTGTCGCTGGACTGCTGCGGACGGCCTTCTGCTTCGTAGACCTCGGGGAAGTCCTGGTCGCGTTCAAAGCACAGGTCGTAGAGATCCTTGAGCATTTTGCCAGAGATGGCGCCGCTCTCGACGAGATCCGCGGACACCGCCACGCCGTTCATGGAAATCGGGGAGTGCTCAACCTCAACACTTTTGGCGTTCAGGCGGCCCATCAGTTCGCCCTGCACTAGGTTGGCGACGCGTTTGGGATTCTTTGCGGCTTTGGCTGCAGTCTCGAATTGATCGGCAAGCGATTTCGAAACGGTCAGGACCTGTGCATCGTACTCGGTAATGCCATATTCCTTCACCAAGCGAGTGCGGCGGGCTTCCGGCAACTCGGGCAGAGTCTTCGCGATCTCAGCCCGCCAGTTCTCGTCGACTACTAACGGCAGGAGATCGGGCTCGGGAAAATAGCGGTAGTCGTGGGCCTGCTCTTTCGAGCGCATGCTATAGGTCTTGCCTTCTTGCGAGTTGTAGAGGCGCGTTTCCTGAGTGATACGGGAGCCGGACTCGACCAATTCAATTTGGCGTGCGATCTCGTAAGTGAGCGCTTCGCGGATAAAGCGGAAGGAATTCACATTCTTGATCTCGGTTTTCGTACCCAACTCTTTCTGGCCGCGCGGACGAATACTGACGTTGGCATCGCAACGCAGCGAACCTTCCTCCATGTTGCAGTCACTGACACCCGTGTAGAGAATGATTTCCTTCAGGCGAGTCAAATATTCGTAAGCTTCATCGGGGGCTGCGATGTCAGGCTCGCTGACGATTTCGATCAGTGGGACTCCGGTGCGGTTGAGATCGATGGCAGTTTTTTCGGTGGCGTCGGGAAAGCCTTCATGTAGGCTTTTGCCGGCGTCTTCCTCAAGATGTACACGGGTGATGCCAATCCTCTTCCTGTCGCTGCCGACTTCAATGAATCCAAACTCGGCGAGGGGCTTGTCGTACTGCGAGATCTGGTAACCCTTGGGCAGGTCGGGATAGAAATAATTCTTGCGCGCGAAGATGGAGGTTTCATTGATGCGGCAGTTCAGGGCCATGGCGGCACGGGTGGCGAACTCGACCGCTTTACGGTTCAATACCGGCAAGGCTCCGGGCATGCCCAGGCAAACCGGGCAAACATTGGTATTCGGAGGGGCCCCGAAGCGAGTGGAGCAGGAGCAGAAAATCTTCGACCCCGTCAGAAGTTGAACGTGAACTTCGAGACCGATGACCGGTTCATAGCTTGTGCGAGCGACAACGGAGGTGTCCGCGGTGGTCGACATATCTGGAGATTATACGGCCACTCTCTGCTGTGGTCGCCAGGACGGAGGCTAGGATTTCTTGGTACGTGGTGGCAGTTACTTGCCGAGCACAATCTCGAAGTACATCAGCTCCGTGCCCTTGGCATCATCGACACCGGTGACGTAGATGTGCGCGCCATGGACAGGAGAGGAAACGTCTTCGACGTCGAAAAAAAAGAATCCAGATTGCGTGGTGTGCGGCTCGACGGCCCTAGCAGCGAATTGTGAGGTTTCGACCTCGTCACGTTCCTTCTGGCTGATCGCACCTTTCACCTTCTTGTGCGGAACGGGAAATGGTAGCGGAGTCGCCGGGTTAGTGTTGGCGCGAGGATTGGAAATGCGGCGGAAGATATCGTCGGACGTAATGGGGGTGAGTTTGGCGCGGCCAGCCGTGGTCAACGTAACCTGCATGTTGGCGATGGAGATGGGCTGGTCGCCGTCATTGGTGACGATGAAAAAGATGGGTAGCAATTCGTGCTCCTGAAAGTTAACGGAGAAAATCTTGGCCTTGTCGGGCGAGTCATAGGGTTCGGCGGCGATAGCCACCTTCGCGTCGGTGTGATCGTCATGCGCGGGATAGGTTTTGGCGGGTTGAGCAGCGGGCTTTGCAAAGTCTTTGGCGGAAAGAATGATCGCGGAGCACATCACGGCACATGACGTGACAAGAATACGGACAAGCCGAGCTTTTAGCGGGGACTGCATGTTTCCGATTATAGAAGGTCACGCGACTAGAGTTGCAGGCTCGTCTTAGGAATGAAATTGTCAAAAACTCAACCACAGAGAACACTGCCGTACTTAGGGCGAATCTTTGGTTAGAATGGCTGGAATTGATCACATCTTTCTACAGTTTTCTCTACAGCATGGCGCTGGCAGTGACGCTGTTGGCGAGCCTGCCTTATTGGATCTTTCAGATGGCGCGCCATGGGAAGTACCGCAAGGGTCTGGCGGAGAGATTGGGACAATTACCGACACGGCTTCGGCTGCCGGAACGACAAGATCCGACGATCTGGGTGCATGCCGTTTCTGTAGGCGAAGTGCTGGCGGTTGCGGGATTGGTGGATGAGTTGCAGCGTCGCTTTCCGCAGCACAGGATTTTCGTTTCGACGACCACCGACACCGGGCAGAGGCTCGCGCGCAAATGTTTTGGTGAAGCGAATGTATTCTATTTTCCGATGGATTTTGCCTTTGCGGTTCGCCCTTACTTGCGGGCGGTCCATCCTGAAGTAGTGATTATTGCGGAGACCGAGTTCTGGCCGAACTTTATGCGTCTAGCCGATGCCAGCGGGGCGAGGATTGCGATTGTGAATGCGCGCATCTCGGACCGCTCGTGGCCGCGGTATCAGCGATTTCGCCGATTGATTGGGAAAGCGCTGGCGAACGTGGACCTCTTCCTGGCACAGACGGAAGAGGATGCAACGCGATTGCGAAACATTGGCGCGAGCGTGGAACGGGTGAGGGTCACGGGAAATCTGAAGTTTGATATTCCTGTTCCCGTCCCGCCGGCGATCGTTGAGCGCTTGCGGAAATCAATCCGCGCGAGCGGCGCCGGGCCAGTGCTGGTGTGCGGCAGCACTGTGGATGGAGAGGAGCCTCTGCTATTGAAGGCGTTCGAAAACGTGCTGGTGCAACATCCGAACGCGGTGATGCTTCTTGCCCCCAGACATCCAGAACGCTTTCCCGCCGTGGCCGAACTGCTGAAGCAGATGTCGATTCGCTTTTGCAGGAGATCGCTCTGGAACGGCGAGCCTTTGAACGGCGGAGCGTTTCTGCTGGATACGATTGGGGAGTTAGCCGCGCTTTATGCTCTCGCCGACGTTGCATTTGTAGGAGGAAGCCTGGTGCCACGCGGTGGCCACAATATTATTGAGCCGGGGCAGCACGGCGTAGCCACGGTGGTGGGGAATCACACGGAAAACTTCCGCGACATGGTGAACTTGTTTCAGAGACGGGACGCAGTGCGGGTTGTCGGCCTAGCGGAGTTGCCGCTGGTTTTTTTGGAACTGCTAGCCAACGAGGCGGAGCGAAAAGCACTAGGACAGCGCGCCTCCGAAACCATGCGCTCCCAGATTGGAGCGACGGCGAGGACGGCGGACGAACTGCAGCGAATGATGACGCGGGCATGAACCTCAATCCTTTGTCAGCGCTGTACGGTGCGGCAGTGGGGGCGCGCAACGGGCTTTACGACCATGGATGGTTGGGTTCGCGCCAGCTGCAGGGATCTGTCATCAGCGTGGGTAACATTTCGACCGGAGGCTCGGGAAAAACTCCATTCGTTATTTTGTTGGGCGAGTTGCTCAAGGCACGAGGAATTCGCTTCGACGTCCTTTCGCGCGGTTATGGTCGCAAGACTCACGGCGTACTGCTGGTGGATCCCGGTGGCCTGCCAAAGGATTTCGGCGACGAACCGCTACTGATTGCCCGAGGACTGCAGGTTCCGGTGGTGGTAGGCGAAGATCGTTACGACGCCGGCCGCTTTGCCGAGGTTCGATTCGGCCCGCAAATTCATTTGCTGGATGATGGCTTTCAACATCGTGGCTTAACGCGCGATTTCGATATTGTCCTGGTAACACCGGAAGATGCGCGCGATTGCTTGCTTCCTGCGGGCAAACTTCGCGAGCCTCTGAATTCGCTGGACCGAGCTGACGCCGTGGTGCTGAGTAGTGGCGCCTCGCCGGAATCATTTCCGCTCGTGGGCAAAACGGTGTGGCGCGTGCGACGTGGAATTGTCACTGAAAACGTCCCTTCACGGCCGGTGGTGTTCTGCGGGATTGCACGGCCACAGAATTTTGTTTTGCAGTTGCGGACCGCTCGGGTTGATGCTGTCGCGGAGGCATTTTTTCGCGATCATCATGCCTACACAGAAAAAGATATTCGAGATTTACTAGAACTGAGGCAACGGAGTGAGGCCGGTGGCTTCGTTACCACCGAAAAAGATGCGGTGAACCTAGGGGGTTATCTTGACGCGCTGACACCGCTGACCGTGGTTCCAGTGAAGATGGAGCTGGCGGACGCAGCTAACGCTGTGGATACCATGCTGCGCGTAATCGAGGAGCGGCGCTCGCGCTCGTGAGAAAATGCGCACACGGGCAACCAGCAGCCTGACGCAAATCGCATGACGAAGCATTTGAAGGAAACCGAGCGGCTACACAAGATTATCCAAGCGTTCCCCAAAGTCACCATTACGGTACTGGGGGACCTGGTCGCCGACGAATTTGTGTACGGGGAAATCTCGCGCGTGTCACGAGAGGCTCCGGTGCTCATTCTGAAACATCGCGAACGCACGGTGGTGCCAGGGGGCGGAGCGAACGCGGTTAACAATCTGGCAGACTTGGGAGTGAACGTGCTGCCGGTGGGTGCGATTGGGGACGATGAGCCGGGACGAATGCTATTAAAGTTCTTCCGCCACAAACGTATTCCAATCAGCGGCGTACTAAAGGACAAGAGTTATACGACGGTCACGAAGACGCGCATTCTGGCAGGCATGACGCATAATACGCGGCAACAAGTGGTGCGCGTGGATCGCGAGCCGGAGAAACCTCCGAATCAGCACTTGACGCGGGAACTTTTCTTGGCGGCGCGAGAATATTTGCGGGCATCGGACGCTCTGCTGGTTTCCGACTACGGATACGGATCCGCGAGTCCGGCGGTTGTGAATGCGTTGCGGCAGGCCGGACGGCGGAGAGTTGTGCTGGTGCCTTTGATTCTCGACTCGCGATATCGGCTGCTGGAGTATTCAGGCGCGACGGCTGCCACTCCGAACGAGCCCGAGGTGGAAGCCGCGCTGGGAGTTCAGATTGGCCAGAACTGGCAAAAGTTGGATGAGGCCGGGCGGCAGATTATGGAGCGGATGAAGCTACAGTCACTTTTGATCACGCGCGGGCGCGACGGCATGGTGGCCTTCGAGCAGGGGCAGGAGCCGGTCGATATTCCGATTTTTGGTTCCGATCAGGTTGCCGATGTAACGGGCGCTGGCGATACCGTGATTGCCGCGTTCAGCGCAGCATTGGCAGCGGGAGCCACCACAGAGGAAGCCGCGCAGCTGGCCAACTATGCGGGTGGAATTGTGGTGATGAAGCGTGGTACAGCGACCGTTTCTCGAGAAGAGCTGATCCGCGCTGTGGACCAGGCGCCACCCTCAAAAAGACCGCATTGATTGAAATAGCCACGATGGAAAACAACAAGCTTCTGGAGCGCCACGAACTGCGAGAGCAAGTTGAACTATGGCGGCGCGCGGGAGAACGCATCATTCTGGCCAATGGCAACTTCGATTTGTTGCACGTGGGTCATGTTAGGTATTTGCGAGGCGCGAAGGAGCTGGGCGGAAAGGTTGTAGTGGCCATCAATTCGGACGAATCCGTGCGGACCCTCAAAGGTGAAGGCCGTCCGATCATGCCGGCGGAGGAACGGGCCGAGATCGTTGCAGCATTGGCCGATGTGGATGCGGTTGTGATTTTTCCCGAGCTCGACGTGCGTGCACTTATTCGCGAGATTCGTCCGGATATTCAAGCCAAGGGCACAGACTACACGGAGGACTCCGTTCCCGAACGCGATGCTGTTGCGGAACATGGTGGCCGCGTGGCGATCGTCGGCGATCCAAAGGATCATTCCACCAGCGAGATTATTCGTTCGCGGCTCACGCTGGGGAAGCCGTGAGTCCACCTCCGCAAGAGAAATTTGAACGGCTGCTGGTCGTCCGCCTGAGTGCCATGGGAGACGTGATCCATACGCTTCCGGCAGTTTATGCTTTGCGGCTGGCCTTTCCGCAAGCTTTCATCGGCTGGCTGATTGAGGAGCGGTGGGCTGAGTTGTTATGCGCGCCGGGATTTTCGAGACGAGGTACGCGCTCGCCGCTGCGGCCGCTGGTGGATGAAGTTCACACGGTGAATTTAAAGTCTTGGGGAAGATCGTTATATTCGATATCGACGGCGCAACGCATCGCCACAGTTTGGAACGATGTACGTGGCGCGCACTATGACATTGCCATCGATCTGCAGGGCGCGATGCGTTCCGCATTGCTGGCGCGGTGGTCGGGTGCCCTTAGGGTGTACGGCGCTGCAGAGCCGCGAGAATCCCCTGCCAGCCTGTGGTATACGCAAAAGGCGATTGCGCATGGCCGGCATGTTATCGAGCAGAATCTCTCCGTCGCTGAGGCCATTACCGGGGGCAGAGCGAAACTGTCTCCCCCGGACATTTCAAGCCAGCTTCCTCGCGATTCTGAAGCCGAGGCCCGAATCGAGCAGCAACTCGCGGGACGTGGCATCGGCGACTTTGCCATTCTGAATCCAGGCGCGGGGTGGGGCGCGAAGCGATGGCCCGCCGAGCGATACGGCGAGGTTGCCCGTGCGCTTGCGGATCGGGGGTTAGGTTCAATCCTCAATTATGGACCGGGCGAGGAAGAGTTGGTGCGGGTTGCGGAGGCTACGAGCGGCGGGATTGCTCAGGGGATGCGCTGCAGCATCACAGAATTGATCGCATTGACGCGACGTGCACGGCTTTTTATCGGCGGTGATACCGGGCCGCTTCACCTGGCGGCGGCGTTGAGAATCCCGGTGGTGGCGATCTATGGACCGACGGATCCAGCGCGCAACGGCCCTTATGGAACTCGGAGCGTCGTGCTGCGGAGGCCGGAGAGCATGACTTCGCACGCGCGGCGGGCTGCGGCGGACGACGGGTTGTTGGCAATCAGAAGCAATGAGGTAGTGGTAGCCGCGAACACGCTGCTGGGCGGTACCCTTAGCGGCTAAAGCCCGCACTGATTTTGCATGCTTTTCGCGCCGCCAAATCGGCGCTCTTCCGCATGGCTGAGTGGTCACAAATCGCGCGGCGCATCCGAGTACCGCTCGGATTCTTGTTTGCGGTGCTCTATTTCTGTCTGGCGCGGCCTTCGTGGGGATCTCTGGCGCTGGGTTCGATTTTGATTCTACCCGGGCTTCTGATTCGTGCACTGGCTTCGGGGCATGTGCGCAAGAACGAGTCGCTGGCAACTTCTGGTCCCTATGCTTATACCCGCAATCCGCTATACCTGGGATCACTATTGATCGGCATGGGATTTGCGGTGGTGGCGCGGAGTTGGTGGGTGGGGGTGGCGCTGGTCGTAATGTTCTTCGCGATCTATGTTCCAGTCATCCGAGACGAGGAAGCCTTTCTGCGCAAGGCATTCCCTGACTTTGAGGAATATGCGCGGCGAGTGCCGAGGATGTTGCCGCGCGTAACACGGCATTCGAGTGACGAGGAAGCCTCGGCAGGATTTTCAATGGATCTATATCTGAAGCATCGCGAATACAATGCGCTGCTGGGAGCGCTAGGGATGATGGCAGCGCTTGTTTTGAAACTAGTGCTCTTACGGAATTAGTCCGCCGACGTCATTTCTGTGCAACCAATTCCCGCGCGCGGTTCAGCTCCGGTCGCGTGGAGTTTGGTCCGTCGCAGATTTTTAGCAATAGCGCGTAATACTCCGTCGCGTCGCTTTGTTTGCCAGCGGCTTCGGCGGCGCGGGCGGCGCCGTAGAGGCCGTTGAAGCGGTTGGGATTAAGTTTCAGGTCGGTCTGATATTCCGCCAAAGCTTGCTGCGGGCGCTTGGCCTCAAGCAGCACGTCCGCCAACTGTTCGCGAGCGGGAATACCTTCCGGTTCATCGCCAAGTTTATCGGTCTTATCAGCGAGGGCGCGCAGGCTGGCGATGGCCTCGTCGTCCTTCCCTTCGGCGTGCGCGACCCATGCGGCTGCTTCCTGGTAATCTTCGCCCACAGCTTCGGCGTATTCGTTTTTCTTGTCGGCGATGAATTCCTTGCGGATCGTCTCAATCTGCTCCAGATCTTTGTGCGCCTGCGCGAGATTGCCGCTGCGGGCCGCGCCAATGGCGCGCGCCCAATAGGTGATGGATTGATCTCCGCGGAGTGAGCCGGGCACAACCTGCAGGGCCGCGGCATCGGACCAGTGCCGGAGTTCGAGATCGTAAATGGCGGGGAACTTGGTGAGGGCATTGGTTTCGGGATCGAAATCAGCGCCGTACATCGACTTCATTTTCGGCATGCTTTTGACTTCATCGATCACCTTGGCGGCATCGGCTTCACGCCCACTTTGCAGATACGCGTAGATCAAAAAATCCATGGCGTGAAACTGGTGGCCTTCGCCGCCCATGTGCATGGCGGCAGTTTTGCGGGTGGCGGCGATCGAAGCCAGATTGGAATTGATGTCGTCCTGCCACAGGCCAACGCGGGCAAAGATGTGCGAAGGCATGTGCAAAGCGTGCGGGGCCGCGGGCGCGATTTCCGCATAGCGACGAGCGGCGGGCAGGCCGAGTTGCGCCAGTTGCGGTTTGTCATAAGCGTGAATCAAATAGTGGGCCACGCCGGGATGGTCGGGCTCGATGGCAAACAGCTTTTCGAGAACAGTAGCGGCCTGCTTGCGATTGGCGAACGTTGTGTCGTCCTGCGGTTCGGAGGCGAGCAGGGACAGTGCGTAGAAGACTGCGGCCTCATGATCATCCGGATAGGACTCGTGCACCCTCTTCATCGCGTCTGAGTAAGCCTTGGCACGAGCTTCGTGATTCAGTTTCTTCGAGTTGCTGTAGAAAGCCGCGATGGCCGAGAGATACGCTTGCTCACGCGGAGTGGTCGGGCCGTCGGTGGTTTTGGCTTCGTGGACTTCGTCGAGGCCGCGCTGGATTACTTTTGGGCCGGGGTTGTTCCAGAGTTGATGCCATAGGCTCATGGCCACACCCCAGTGCGCCATGACGCAATGAGGATCGTCCACGGCGATCTGGGTAAACTCTTTCTCCGCCTCTTCGTACCAAAAGGAGTGCAGCAGCGCTACTCCACGCTGGAATGGCTTTTGCACCTCGGGCGAGCAGGAAACCGGGAAGTTTACCGTGCCCAGTTGCGCGGTTGTTAAATCTTCATGGTGAGGATGGTTTTGATCCTCGTCGGCGATGGCGACCGCTGCAAAAAGAATTGCGAAGAGGAATAGGGACGCAATACGCTTCATGGAAGCCCCACTGGGTGCGAGTCTATTCGAGCAGCAAGTTTGGGGTCAAACGCCTGCGAAAATCGGTTTGCCTCAGTCTGGCTGGTCCCAGGTGCCGGCGCATCAAAAGCAAACGTTGTCCGATGGTCTTAGAAGTGTTCGCTGGCGCACAGAGTTAGGTTCTGCTACACTTCGCGGCAATCGGACTTGGGTGCGTCAAGAGCCCCTGGGCGTGCTTTCCTCACTCCGGCAAAACGATCGCGGAGAAGAAAGAACTCACGCGGTTCCAGAATTTACCCAGCCCGCGGGGAGTAGCCATGAGTTTGCACCCTGGGCAAAAGCAGCGCCACGTTCCTGAAGAAGACCGGAGCGAGTTGGATTCTATCCTCCGCGCCCGACAAGATAGCGAAGATTGGTGTCAGGATCTGGTCCAGCACAGCGATGATCTGCTGTGCATCCACGACCTCGCAGGTCGACTTCTGTCGGTAAATCCTGCGCCCGCCCGCACCTTGGGTTACAGCGTGGCAGAACTTCTGGAAATTCCAATGCGGGAGATTGTCGCTCCCGAATATCGTTCACAATTCGATGCCTATCTGGCCGCAATCGAGCGGGAGGGCGAGGCTAGCGGTTATCTCGCAGTAATGACGCGTTCCGGAGTTCGCCGGATCTGGCAATACCACAATACGCTACGAACGGACGGAGTGGTTTCACCCATCGTGCGCGGCATCGCCCATGATGTCACCGAGCAAAAGCATACGGAGAAACTGTTGCGCGAGGCTGGCGAGGATTTGCTGGCCCAAGTGTGCGAGCGGGAACGGACCATCCAAGACTTGAAATTGTTCCGAACCCTGGTCGACCAGTGCAACGACGCCATTGAAGTGGTCGATCCAAATACGCTTCGTTTTCTGGACGTCAATGAGAAGGCTTGCTCGGTTCTGGGCTATAACCGGGAAGAATTTCTGTCGCTGCGCGTGTTCGATATTAATCCATCGGCCACGCAGTCTTCCCTTGAGAAGCTCAGAGAGGAGTTGAAGAAATCAGGAGTGTCGGTCATGGAGACCTATCACCGGCGAAAAGACGGATCAACTTTCCCTGTGGAAATCAGTATGCGATGGGTGCGGCTGGAACGTGATTACGTCATCATCATCTGCCGCGATCTGACGGAGAGCAAGAAGACTGAGGGAAGACTGCGAGAGTACGAGAAGCTGGTTGAAGGACTCGAGGAGATGATCGTGGTGGTGGATCGGGATTACCGCTATGTCATCGCGAACCGTGCTTTTCTGGAATATCGGGGCGCGGAGAAGGACCAGGTAGTCGGACATCACATTGACGAAGTGGTGAACAGAGAAGCTCTCGAGACAGTCAAGCAGGAGGTGGATGCGTGTTTTCAAGGCCAGATCGTCGAATACGAGATGAAATATACGTATCCCCACCGGGGCGAGCGGGATTTATTTATCACGTATTTTCCCATTGAAGGCTCCACTGGCGTAGAGCGGATCGCTGCGATCCTGCGTGACGTCACGGAGAAGAAGCGCGCGGAGCGCGCGTTGTGGCGCAGCGAAGAAAATTACCGGATGTTCGTCTCGCAAAGTTCGGAAGGGATTTTCCGGCAAGACCTGGATAAACCCGTTCCCATTGATCTGCCTGAAGATGAGTTGGTTCATCACATCCTGCATGACTCTTACCTGGCGGAGTGCAACGAGGCCATCGTCAAGATGTATGGCCTGAATTCGGTGCACGAATTCGTGGGCAAGCGCATGACCGAAATGCTGCTGCCCGACGATCCGCATAACGTCGAATTGACACGAGACTACATTCGGTCCCGCTTTCGCATATTGGATCGGGAATCGCACGAGGTCGATATACACGGTAATCCCAAGGTTTTTCTTAACAGTCTGATCGGCATCGTGGAAAACGGTAAGCTGGTGCGGACCTGGGGCATTCAGCGCGACGTTACCGAAAAAGTGAGATTGGAAGAGTCGCGGCGGAAGGCCGAGGAGGCGTTACGCGAAAGAGAAGCGCACTTCCGGCTTCTGGTGGAGCAGGCCTCCGATGGAATTTTTCTCGCCAATGCCCAGGGAAGATATATCGATGTGAACTCCGCGGGCGCGGAGATGCTCGGCTCCTCGCGGGCCGAGGTTCTTCGGCTCTCCATCACCGACGTTGTTGCCGCAGAGGAAGTGGCGCGAATTCCTGACGAAGTAGCCCGCTTTGCCGGCGGGAGAGTTGTCCGTACCGAGTGGAAGTTTCAGCGCAAGGACGGTTCCTTCTTCCCGGGAGAACTCGTCGGCAGGCAACTGCCGGATGGACGCCTCCAGGGCATCCTCCGCGATATCACGGAGCGTAAACAGGCGGAAGAAGCTCTGCGTCAGAGCGAACAGCGCTTCCGCGTCGCGCTCGATGGTTCTCCCATTAGAGTTTTCAACCAGGATCGTAATTTGCGTTACACCTGGGTATACAACCCGCAAGAAGGATGGAATGAACAGGATTATCTTGGCAAAACCGACGAAGAAATCTTTGATGCTGCTACCGCGGGGCGGATGACGGCGCTGAAACGGCCAGTGCTGGAAACCGGCCGGGGGACGCGCCAAGAGTTCGCTCTCACCGCGCGGGGACAAACCCATTATTGCGACGTAACAGTCGAGCCGCTGCGAGACGCAGCCGGGGTGGTGATCGGCATTAACTGCGCCTGCGTAGACGTCACTCACCTGCGCCAGGTGACCGAGGAACTTCGCGAAGCGAAGGAAAAGCTCTCCGAAGAGAAGCTTTATCTGGAACACGCCATTGATACTGAGCTGGGGTTTGGAGAAATCATTGGGCGCAGCAGTGCCCTGAAGGAAGTCATGTCGAAGGTGGCCAAGGTTGCGCCTAGCGACGCCACCGTGCTGCTGCTGGGAGAAACCGGGACCGGTAAGGAATTGGTGGCGCGCGCCATCCACCGCATGAGCAAACGCAAGGACAATGGCTTTATCAAGCTGAACTGCGCCGCCATTCCTTCTGGCTTGTTGGAGAGCGAGTTATTTGGACACGAGAAAGGCGCCTTCACGGGTGCAGTCACCAAAAAACTGGGCCGCCTGGAACTGGCCGACCACGGCACACTATTTCTCGATGAGATCGGTGAAATCCCGCTGGATTTGCAGCCCAAGCTATTGCGCGTGCTGCAGGATCAAGAGTTCGAGCGACTGGGGGGCACGCGGACTTTGAAGGTAAACTTTCGTCTGCTGGCTGCGACCAACCGGGACTTGCCGGAAAATGTAAAGCGGCAGGAATTTCGCAGCGACCTCTACTACCGGCTCAACGTGTTTCCGGTTCGAATTCCTCCGCTACGCGACCGGCGCGAGGACATTCCTCTTCTGATCGAGCATTTTGTCCGGAAGTGCTCGGCCCGGATGAACAAATCGATCACTCGCATCCCCGCGAAAACCAGGGAGACGTTGGTGCAGTGGGCGTGGCCAGGAAACATCCGCGAACTGGAAAACTTTGTGGAGCGATCAGTGATTCTGACACCCGGGTCGGTTCTACAAGTGCCGTTGAGCGAATTAATGGCGCCGTTGGACGAACGTAATAGTGACACGCTTCGTGACAAAGACCGCGAACGCATAATTCGCACCCTGCGCGAATGCAAAGGGCAGATCGGCGGTCCCGACGGAGCTGCGGCGCGCCTTGGGTTGAAGCGCACCACGCTGCAGTCGAAGCTGATCCATCTGGGAATCGATCCTGGGGATTATAGGCCGTAAATGGTGGCCGGATGAGGCCACCGGACTAGCGCGAGGCGTATTCTTTCCTGATGACGCCACGATTTAAGCGAATTGTGGAAGCAGCGGCCTGGTTTGTCGCAGGGTTTGTGGTCCACATGTTGCTGCTTCACTTCCATCATCACCCCGGCTGAGGCCACGGAAAAGGATTGCGCGGTTTCGATTCCGGTTTGCCCTAACACGAAAGCCCCTCGCTTACGCGAAGGGCTTTTCATCGGGGGAGGGACTTGAGCTGAGGCGCTCGCGGTCCCACTGTTGGAGCAAACTACTTTGGCTGCTGTTGCTGGTCAGGGGTGGCGCCGGGTGCCGGAGAATTGCTGGAGAGCTGCTCCAGGTCATTCTTCAGCAGGCTGATTTCCACGCGCCCGCCGCTCAAATGCTTCGTCTTTCCGTTGTCGTCGGCATTGGCCACGGGGGCGTTGCCCATGCCCACAAGATAAATCCGGTAAACCGGAATCTCGTTGTTCAGGACCATGTAGCGCACGACCGACTCGGCCATCTTCTGCGAATTGGTGATAGCAGTCTGGCCCTTGCCGGAAGAGAAGCCCTGAACTTCGATAATGTAACCGCGCTGACCCTTCACGCCATTTGCCATCTCGTCGAGAGCATCCTTGGCGTTCTTGCTGAGTACCGTTTGGCCGGGCCGGAAGCGGATCTCGGTCTGATTGGAAGCCTTGTACTGGTCGATGTTGCCCACCACGGTTTCGACGGTCTGGATCCGTGCGGTCGCTTGCTGCGCGCTTTGCTGGGCCATGGTCGCCTTGTTCCCAGCATCGATGGCGTGCTGATCGGCTTCGTTTGCCTTGTCGGAAGCCAGCTTGATACCAGCCTGTGCCCGTGAGTCAACGTCTTTGATCGCTTTGCTGTTGGCCGCGGTCAGATCGTCAAGCTCGTTGACGCGGTCGCGGATGGGATCGGTCTGACGCTTCACATAGCTCTTGCGAGCGAATGGATTCACGCGGCCCCAAAAACCTTCGCGGGCTGGCGCCTGGAGCGGCTGCTTGCCGGTCCCGGTCATGCTATCGGTGGACTGGGTGGTCTGCGACGCCGCAGGTGCGTTCGATTGATCTTGAGTAGACGAAGACGAGGTTTGCGCAAAGGCCGGAAAAGCCAGCACAGCGGCCAAAGGCAAAGTAAGGAATATACGGCTGTTCATAAAAACTTCCTCCATTTTGGGGGAGCGTTTGGGGGCTCCACTCCAGCACGCCAAAACGGGCGTGTTGCGTGATTTTTGATTGCGTCCCCTAAAACTACCGGTATACGCTGACGCAACGCATACCGAAACCTCAAAACTTAGGCATCGCAAACATTCCGGCGCCTGCCATTTCTATTACAGTTCAGATGCCAAAACTCACTTTCCGGTTCTGGCCCTAAATGCTTGATATCTAAAGACATTGTACCCTGTTCCTGCGGGAAGGGTAGTCTGCACGGGTTTGCGCAGGGTAATTTTGGCAAACCTGATATAAAAACTGCGTGGAATGCTGAACTTCCGGAGGGAGACGAATCTTGGGATTGACAACAACGAGAGATGCATGGAAATGCTGGACATTTGGGCCGCTCCGGCTGAAGCAAGTCTTGGCATTAGTGTTGGCGTTCGGGATTTTGAGCTGCGATCGCGCCTCGTCCGAGTCCGCCACGGAAGAACTGGCGCCAGCGATGGCTTCTTCCCGAATTCCTGCGGACCACATGCAGCAGTATTCCGATTTGGCTTTGACCTGGATGCAGGAATACTTGCGCATTAACACCACAAATCCTCCGGGACATGAGATGCGCGCCGTTTCGTTTTACAAAAAGATTCTTGATGAGGAAGGCATTGAAAATCGCGCCTTCGAATACACACCGGGTCGCGGCGATCTGTGGGCCCGCCTGCCGCATACGTCGGCAGAAGCCAAACGGCCGATCGTTTTACTGAATCACATGGATGTAGTCACCAGCGATCCGACGCACTGGAGGGTTCCGCCGTTTAGCGGCGAGATCAAAGACGGCTGGCTGTGGGGCCGCGGCGCACAGGACATGAAAGACGAGGGCCTGGCGCAACTGGTTGTGATGGTGATGTTGAAGCGGGAGAAAATTGAACTTGACCGTGACGTGATTTTCCTGGCTGTAGCAGACGAAGAGGCCGATGGAACCGGTACCGACTGGTTCATTGCGCACCAGCGGGATTTGCTCGGGAACGCGGAGTTCTTGATTAATGAAGGTGGCGAGAACCTGCTCGAACAAGGGAAGGTGAAGTACGTGGGCGTGGACGTGGGCGAGAAGACGACCTTCTGGTTGCACGTGGTAGCGCATGGTCGTCCGGGACACGCATCGCGGCCCATCGCTGATTCCGCACCGAATCGTCTGGTGCACGCACTCGACCGGATTCTCGCGTATCGTACGCCCCTGAAGGTTCTGCCAGTGGTGGAAGAATTTCTGCGGGAGATGGCTCCCTACGAACCGCCGGAGGAGGCGCACGAGTACCGCAACATTCGCAAAGCGATTGAAGATAAGAAATTTCAGCAGGAGGTAGAAAAAGACGAGTCGCTGAACTTTCTGCTGCGCGACACCATTTCATTGACCATGATGGGCGGCTCGGAACAAACCAATGTAATTCCGCCGGAGGCCTGGGCGAATCTGGATGTTCGGATTCTGCCGGGCGGAGATCCTAAGATGCTCCTACAACAGATTCGGCGAGTCGTGGATGATCCAAATGTTACGGTCGAACCGCTGAACGCGGAGTTTCGCGAGGCCAACTACTCACCAACGAATACGGCTCTATACGATGCCATCCGCAAAGTTTCGGCAAAGTATTTCCCAGGCACGCCTGTGGTGCCGCATATCACGAGTGGCTACACGGAGAACCAGCGCTATCGTCCTCTGGGCATCAACGCGTACGGGTTCAATCCCTACACGGCTACTGAGGAAGAAGGCAATACCGAGCATGGGAACGATGAACGGATTCGTGTGGAGGAAGTACGGCGCGGGCCAAGGATTTTGTTTGATGTGGTGACAGCAGTGGCGGAGAAGTGAGAGTTGGCGAATGTGGATTACATCTCACCGCAATGCTTCTCATACTGCTCCATGATGAAATGGTCTGTCATGCCGGCGATGTAATCGCAGACCACGCGAGGCAGGGATTCTTTCTCCGCCTTCCCCTGGTAGAAGGGCGGCAAGGCTGACGGAGTTCTCATCCAGAACGCGAATAGTTCGGAGACGATACGCTCGGCATCATCTTTTTCTCCGGCCAGCGACGGGCTGTAGTAGAGATTGTCGTACAGAAAATCTTTAATCTGCTTTCGTTCGGCTTCCACTTCACGGCTGAAAGCGGCTAGGCGATCCTTGTGCGTGCGCACGTCGGCCAGAGTCTTGATCCCCGCTTGTCCCAGACGCGCTTGCGTGTTGGTGATGAGATCGCTGGCTAAGCGGTTAAACACGCGCTTGAGAGCTTCGTTGAACTGCAGCTTGTCGGGTGCGTCGGGATAAATCTGCTCGACCTCGCGAAAGAAGCCTTCGAAGACCGGAACGCCATCGCGGATTTGATCGAGTGTCAGCAGATGGGCTTCGTAACCGTCATCGAGGTCGGCAGTGTTGTAGCCAATCTCATCGGTCAGGTCGACGAGCTGGGCTTCGAGCGGAGGGCGCTGATCGAGCAGATATTCGGCCAAGTCCGGATGCTGGGCCGCATCGTAATCGCGAGAGTGTTTAATGATGCCTTCGCGCACTTCAAACGTGAGGTTCAGGCCGGGAAAAGCAGCATAGCGTTGCTCGAAATCCTCCACGATGCGCAGGGCGTGAAGATTGTGATCGAAGAAGAGGCCTTGTTCGCGCATGGCGGCGTCGAGGGCCTTCTCGCCCGCGTGACCAAAAGGTGGATGGCCGAGATCATGCACGAGCGCAAGAGCTTCCGCCAAATCCACATTGAGCGCGAGTGCGCCGGCGACGGTGCGCGTGATCTGCGCTACTTCGATGGTGTGAGTGAGACGATTGCGAAAGTGGTCGGAGTAGCGGCGGGTGAAAACCTGCGTCTTCGCTTCGAGGCGACGAAAGGCGCGCGCGTGGATGACGCGATCGCGGTCTCGCTGGTAGTCATTGCGATAGGGGTGAGGCGCTTCCGGAAAGCGGCGTCCGCGGGAATGCTCTACCTGCACCGCGTAGCCGGCCAGCATGCTGGGAGTTTAACAGACTTGCCAAGTATCGAGTTGGAATACTCAGTAAACCTCGGCAACGCTTTGCTCGGACTCGGTACTCTGTACTACTTACTGTTTTCCAGAATCTTCCTTGGCCAGGCGAACCCTGGCGGCGTCGAGTTTGGTTTGCGTAGCCACGAGCAGGTCGCTGTCGACTTCTGCCGGCACGGTTTTATTCCATTCTTCGACGGCACGCTCCCAGTGAGCCGCGGCCAGCCTCAAACGGCCTGTCTTCTGAAAGAGGTCGCCGAGATGATCTTGCACGGTTGGGTCCGAACCCATGCGCAAGGACGCTTTATTCAGATTTTCTTCGGCAAGATCGTACTTGCCCAGCTTGAAATAAACCCAGCCTAGGGAATCCAGATAGGCGCCATTGGTGGGATCTAGACTTACGGCCAACTTGATGTAGTTAAGCGACTCCTCGAGCTGCACGCCGCGATCGGCATTCATGTACCCGAGATAGTTCAGAGTCACGGCGCTCTGCGGGTTGGCGGCGAGCACTTTCTTGAACTCCGCCTCGGCTTCGTCATACTTCTTTTCGTGCTCGTAGGTGTCGCCGCGGAGGAAGTAAACGTACTCCTTATCTTCGGACTTGGTCGAAAGCGTCTCGGCTTTGTTGAGAGCCTCCTCGGCCTCACTATACCGCTTAAGGCGCGTATACATGATCGCGAGCCTGACGTAGACCTCGCGATCTTCCGGCTTGCCTTTCAGCAAAGAGCGCACGTCAGCGAGAGGTTTTTCCGGGTCGCCAGTATCGGCAAGTTGCGCATCAAGCACCATGCGAAGGTCGTGGTCGTCCGGCATCCTTTGGACTGCCTCCTTGGCGGCAGCGGTAGCCTGCGACCACTGCTTGGCTTCGCGATAGGTATCAATGATGTCCTGGTAGCCAGTCTTGGCGTTGTCGTCGCCGCCGACAGTCAGCATCTTGCGGAAGGTTTCAATGGCCGCGGGATAATTTTCCTGGTCTCGGTAGACCATTCCGAGGCGTTCGATGAAAATTCCGCGATTGTTGCGGTCGCCCTGAGAATAACTGCCGTCAGCCTTCTCGGTTTTCTTGAGGAGGTCCTGCAGAATTTTTATGGCTTCGTCATAACGCGCCTGAGCCTCATAAACCACCGCGATGTTGTAAGGAACTTCGAGCGCATCGGGAACCATGGCTTCGGCTTTTTTCAAATCATCGAGGGCTTGATCGTATTTCCCCTGGCGTCGATAGATCTCTGACATCCGAAGGTAGGTCTGCGCATCCTCAGGATTGGCATCGGCAATCACTTTGTACTGATCGAGGGCGGCATCGATCTGGCCATCGTTCAAAAGATTCTCCGCCAGGCCACGGATGGCATCGAGATTATCGCGATCTAACTGGATGGCGTGTTTGTAGGCATCGATGGCGCTCTTGTAATCCTTGCGCTGTTCGTAGGTAGCGCCGAGTGCGGCATACAATTTGGCGGACCGCCCGGTGTCGGGCACCGCACTGAGCACCTGCAAGGCATGAGAGGTGTCGCCTTCATCGCTGTAGAGCAGAGCGAGCGTCGTGACAGCTTCTTCGGAGTCGGGATCAAGCTGCACTGCGGTCTTGAGCTCGCTTTCAGCTTTCTGCGAATCGTTATCGAGGCGGTAGAGGCGGCCGAGCAGGAGATGGTCGTCCACATTGTTCGGCTCAATCTTGACGATCTGTTCGTACTGCTCGATCGCCAATTTCAGAACGTTCTCGGAGCCGCTGCCGTTCCCCGGCATGTCGCCGAGCGAGCGAAGATAGATCCGGCCCAGCAACTTGTGGGCCTCTAGATTGTTGGGATCGCGCTTGATGATGTCCTGCGCTTCGAGCACCGCATCGCGAATGCGTCCAGTCTTTACGTACAGCTCGGCGAGACCTGAGGTGAGGAATTCTGACGAAGGGTCAGCCTCGATGGCGAGGCGGTATTCTTCCATGGCCTTATTGGCGAGCTCACTGCGGCCGTAGGCCGTAACCTGTTCTTCGTATAAATGCGCCAGCGCGTAATGGTAATAGGCGGCGGCATGGTCCACTTTATGCGGCGTGGTCTGAGCAGGCTTGGAGTCGGCTGCTTTAGAGTCCGGTGGCTTGGAGTCAGCCGGCGCCGACGGGCTGGTTTGCGCGGACGCGACGGCCGCGAAGAAAAACAATAGTAAAGCTGCGCGAAAAATTCGATTCATGCTCGACCTGACGACGCTGGAGTTGATTCCGAGAGAACTGTTCGTATTAGAGCTGAGCGCACTACCCGACCCATAGCCATTTGGATGCAAGACCGCCGAGGCTGGGTGCCCTAATTCTAACCCGTTCGGCCTCCAATTGGGAAAAACTCTGCGCAGCATGCGAGGCGCGACAAAGCCGGAAGTACAGGGACTCCGGGGAGTAGATCGCGGCCATTGTCAAGTTTGGTAAAGGAAACGAATTTGTTGATTGAAAGCGTTAATGGCGGAAGTGGCGTACTCCCGTAAATAGCATGGCGAGGCCGAGGCGGTCGGCGGCCGCGATGACTTCGGGATCGCGCTGCGAGCCTCCGGGTTGAATGATGGCGGTTGCCCCGGCCTTGGCAATTTCCTCGACGCCGTCGGGAAAAGGGAAAAATGCGTCGGAGGCGGCGACCGTTCCCTGCAGCGGCAATTGCGCTTTCATGGCGCCGATCTTGGCGGAATCGACGCGGCTCATCTGGCCGGCTCCGACGCCGACGGTCTGTCCATCGCGCGCGTAGACAATTGCATTGGACTTGACGTGCTTGCAGACCTTCCAGGCGAATAGCATTGTCCGAGTTTCTTCAGGCGTAGGAACGCGCTGGGTGACGACTTTCAAATCGATATCCTGCAATGGCCGGACATCGGCGTCCTGCAAGAGGATCCCGCCGGAGACATTTTTCAAAGTCCATTTCTGCGGGGCGGCCGCGACTTGTACCAGGCGGAGATTTTTTTTGGTGGCGAATCGCGCTTTCGCCTCGTCATCGAAGGCTGGAGCAGCGATGACCTCGAGGAAAAGCTTGTGCATCTCTTCCGCCGCTTCGGCGTCGATGGGACGGTTCACCCCAATCACCCCTCCAAACGCCGAGACGGGATCGCACTCCAGCGCTCGCCGGTAGGCTTCGGCGAGAGTCTTGCCAGTCGCGGTGCCGGCAGGATTGGTGTGCTTAATGATGGCGCACACCGGCTCGTCGAATTCCTGCGCGAGATCCCAGGCAGCTTGCAGGTCAACGATGTTGTTGTAAGAAAGTTCCTTGCCTTGTAATTGACGGGCATTGGCTACTCCCAGGCAGGAGCCGTCCGAATACATCGCGGCCTTTTGGTGGGGATTTTCGCCGTAACGCAGGTCAAGCGTTTTCTGGAAAGAAAGGCGTAGCGTCTGCGGGAAAGATTCATTTGCCGCGAGCCGAAAATTTTTGATGTCGGGGATGCGTTCGAGAGTGGAAGCGATGGCGGAATCGTAGGCAGCGGTGGTCGCGAAGGCCTTTTGCGCCAAGTGCCACTTGGTTTCGAGCGAGAGTGCACCGTGGGAACGTGCCATTTCCTCCGCGATGGCTGGATAGTCGGAGGGTGACGTGACGACAGCAACATCGTTAAAATTTTTCGCCGCCGAGCGGATCATGGAAGGTCCACCGATGTCGATGTTTTCGATCAGCTCCTCAAACGCGACGCCGGGCCTGCCCGCAGTTTTCTCGAAGGCGTAGAGATTCACGACAACCATATCGATTGGCTGAATGCCGTGCTCGGTTGCCGCTGCGACGTGCGTGGGATTCTCGCGGCGATACAGGATTCCACCATGGACCTTGGGATGCAGTGTCTTGACTCGGCCGTCGAGCATTTCAGGAAAGCCTGTGAGTTCGGAGATGTCTTTCACAGCGATTCCGGAATCACGGAGCAGTTTGGCCGTGCCACCCGTGGAGACGAGTTCGATGCCGAGACGAGAAACGTTTCGCGCAAAGTCTACGAGACCAGTTTTGTCGGTGACGCTGAGAATGGCGCGCTGGATCTTGGAAGTGCTGGAAGACATGGTCGGCCTCGGAGATGAAGGATGAGTGTGGAGCGACCGAAGATTCTATCAGCAATTCGTGGCTACGCTTTCGCTTTGGCCTTCAGCTTGACGTGGCCGTCGGTGAGTTCGACGGAGAATTCCACGCCCTCGCAGTGGTACTGTTTTCGGATTTGTTCCGTCTTTTTCTGCACAAAGGTGGCGAAGGAATCGAGGTTACCGGAGACGCTTTCTCCCGCTTTTTTCTTGGCCGCGACCAGCGTGTTGTACAGGCGTTCCACCTGTTCGCTCTCGGTTTGATCGACACTACGCAAGGTGAAGGGTTGCGACGCCGCTGGCGCAGCGGCAGCGCTCGCGGCTCCGTGGCTCAATCCGTAGACCTGATGTTGGGGCTTGTGCTCCTCTTCGACGACACGTACTCCCTGCACCCCAAGGAGGGCGTCCTGCGGGCGGCGATAGCCTTCTTCCCGGACGCGGGATTTCTTGCGCCACAAATCACTGTAAACGGCATAGCGCTGCGCCATTTCGTTGTAGCGATAGCGCTGGGAAAAGCTCATGCGCCCGCCGTCGGAAAATTTGCGCAGCAGCGAGAGCACCTTCCACTCGATGTCAGTAGGCGGCCGCTTGGTCGGGTTGCTGAAGTAGACCTCGTATTCGATCTTCAGCCGGCGTAGTTGGGTCTCAAGGACGCCTAATTCTTCATCGGTGGTCAAGGGAGATCTCCAGGTCAACAGTTTAGTTAAGAGGCGCCATTGCGACGAGGTACCCTGTGGTCACCGGAGGTCATGGTACTAAAGTAAGCTGTCAGCAATCAGCTGTCAGCCCTCAGCAGGCGGATCAGGGCATATGACACCGACCGTGGATGGGAAGTTCTGGCGCTGCTTTATGGGGGAGTGAACCGAGAGCTGAAAGCTAAGAGCGGACAGCTTTACTTCGAATTCGACGCCATCTTCTTCACCATGGCCAGAACCAGCTTGCGGTCGCTTTCGTTGAGGTTGGTGGCATAGCGACGGACCTGGCTGAGGAAGCGGACTTCGTCATCGGAAAGCTGCGGCAATCCTTTGGCGCCATTGCTGTGACCCGATTCCGAGAAGAATTGCGAGAGCGCAATCTCCATGGCACCGGCAATCTTCGATAACGTGTCCAGCGAAGGTATAGTGTGGCCGTTCTCTACGCGCGAAAGATAGCAGCGGAGCAGCCCGGTGCGCTTCTCGATGTCTCCCTGAGACATGCCTTTTTGCAGCCGGTAGTTTCTAATGGTTTCGCCGATGTTAATGGTTGGAAGCATTGCAGGATGCGACATAGTAACCAGATCGGCATCTTCTGGCAAGTGGAAATTAGTGCCATACCCGAAGCGGCTGAGAATCGCCCCCTGACCCGGCCGCATCGGGATATGTTTATACAGCGTAAAAGAATCAAACATTGCCAAACGGCGTAGCCGAAACGTTTGGGGCGCAGCGCAGCGAGCCGCCTTTTTCAGGCTTACGACGAGAAGGCACACTGCCTTTCTCTTGCTTGGATGTTTCCGAATTCGCAGTCACAAATTCAACTCCATGTAGGTTGCACCAGCAATCGGGTTTTGGCAGTAGGGAGCAATCTCCTTAAATCCCAACTTGCGGTAGGTGGCAACCGCATCTTTCATGGCCGGCTCGACCGTATCAAGACGCATGCGCCTATATCCGACCTGTCGCGCCTCAGCGATAATGCGCTCGGCCAAGGCGCGTCCCAGGCCCTTGCCACGAAACTGCGGACGCAGGTAGAGCCGCTTCATCTCGCAGATGCCGGGTTCTAATTTACGCATCGCCACGCAACCTGCAGGTTGGTTTTGATAATCGGCCAGGAACAGGCGGCCCTCTGGCGGAGTGTACTTACCCGGAAGTTCCGCGAGTTCCTTATCGAAATCCTGAAAGCAGAGACTGAAGCCGAGGGACTGTGCATACTCTAGGAACAATTCGCGGACTTGCGCAATCTGCGTGGGCGACTCGGCTTGAGCGAACTTCAGACCCTGTAACGCGTGGGACACAGAGGACACAGGGTAACCCTGGGAGATGGTTGGATCAGGTTTCATTCCTCCGTGACCTCCGGGTTCCCTGCGTAGAGGGTCTTGTGGTTTATCCCATCAGCATTCCGCCATTTACATTCAGCACGTGGCCCGTAATGTAGGAAGCTTCGTCGGATGCGAGAAACGCAACCGCGCTCGCAACATCGGCGGGTGATCCGACGCGACCCAGCGGAATCTGTTTGGCAGCATTCTGCTTGAACTCTTCGCCAAGCACCGAGGTCATGGCGGTTTCGATGAAGCCGGGGGCCACGGCGTTGCAAGTAATGTTGCGCGATCCCAGTTCGCGCGCGACGGCCATAGTCAGTCCGATCAGGCCGGCCTTCGATGCCGAGTAGTTCGCCTGTCCTGCCTGCCCCATCTGACCGAAGACGCTGGTAATGTTAATGATCCGTCCCCAGCGTTGCTTCAGCATGGAGCTAGAGACTTGCTGAATGCAGAAATATGCGGAAGTGAGATTAGTTTGCAGCACAGCATCCCAATCGGCGCGCTTCATGCGCATGACCAGTTGGTCGCGAGTAATGCCCGCGTTGTTGATGAGGATGTCGATCTTGCCGAACTGGGCCACAGCGCCCTTCATCGCAGACTTCACCTGCTCTTCGTCGCTAACGTCGAGAGCAAAGGCGGCAGCCTTTCCTCCCTCGGCGACAATTTCGTTCACCAGTTCGTTCAGCTTGTCGTGATTGCGCGCGGCGACGGCAACAGCCGCACCGGCTGTGGCGAGCTTCAGTGCACAGGCGCGTCCAATACCTTGCGACGCGCCAGTGACGAAGGCCACCCGCCCTGAAAGGGACATGAGATTCTCCTGAGTTTGCTATGAGGCTCTATTAGAAGTCTGTACGCCGGAACGTGAGATTATACCTGCCGCCGCTCTATTCGGTACGTGCCAGGGGCCAGATCAGTACATCCAACCTTCGGGCGAACAGCAAGTGCGGCGTGGCATCGGGCAGCAATATACCGCCTGCGGCGGCGATGGTATTCGTCTCTAAATCTGCTTCGGCAGCTTGTAACGGCCACTGTGCGTGGTGAATTTCTCCGCGGTAGAGCTGGCCGTCATGCGTGGTGTAGAGGCAATAGCGTTCGGTCAACCAATGCTCGATTGAACCTGGAGTGGACAGCCTGGGTTCGCTGGTCGGACAATACTTTCCGCGAAACTCGGCCTGCGCGCGATAACGACGGGAAACGTAGTGGATGATGCCGCCGCGCTCCTGCGTGGTCATGTCGGCATGAAAATAAGGCAGGTGATAAAACGCTCGCGCCGCTAGCACTGCCGGCAGGTTTGCTGCGTCGAGACTGAAGAAATAAACTCC
This sequence comes from uncultured Acidobacteriaceae bacterium, assembly GCA_963777005.1. Taxonomy (GTDB): domain Bacteria; phylum Acidobacteriota; class Terriglobia; order Terriglobales; family Acidobacteriaceae; genus Sulfotelmatobacter. Next base: position 37,261 of record CAVZPC010000023.1, read on the forward strand.
GGCTTTGCCGCCGTAGGTGACATAAGTGCGAACGTTCAGTTCCGGAAAGCGCGACAAGCCCGGCACGGCCGGAAGTCCGCGACGGCGAATCCCGCTCATGTGAAAGGGCACGACTCCAACCCAGCATTGACCGTCAAAGATGTCAACCGTCAGTTGCGCCGGAACGAGAGGCCGCATCGCCTCAGATGGAACAGGCCAATGGGCAAAAAGCAAGTCGTGCCAGGTCTGCTGCATGATCCACGGACCTGAAGGCAACCGCCATGGCCGGTGCGCGACGATCTGGAGTAACGGATGCATTGAATAGTTGAGGAAGGATGTGTAAACGCTCCCTTGCGCTAATTATTAATAGATCATCGCAACGGTTATCCACAGCAATCCGTCAATATTGTTCCGCAAATGGATTGCGCATTGTCCATTCGCCGATTAACATTCGAACACTCCCATGACTCCGATCTTGACAAATGAAGTGATCGTTATGCCCGAGCCATCCAACCAGAACTCGTCCCCTGACACGAAGCCGTCGGGGCATCGTTCAACCCAGCGAGCATCTGCGGTGGAAGCCCCAGCTCCAGTGGAAAAGGCGCTGCCGGAACCGGCTACTGCAGTTTTCGCCGTGTATGGCGTCGAACCGGAGATTCAGGCCTATGCCATGGCCAAGTATTCGCGTTCATCGCTGTCGATGAAGGAGTCTTTGCGCGAGATCAACACCCAGAAGGCGGAGAAATTTCTTAACACTTTCTACTTTCAGTACGGTCACCGCTCAATCGCCGACCTGGCTCACATTGCGTTGGCCGTAGAGAGGCTCTCGATTCTCGCAGCCATAGAACTAGTGGACGAGCAGCGCTGGGACGGACAGGAGCGCTCAACTCGCTATCAGGATTTCAAAAAGAGTGGTTATTACATCCCCGACTTCGGCGCCGACGACGAAGCTCGCAGGCTTTATTGCGAAACGCTGGACGTTCTCTTTGCCGAGTACGAAGCGCTCTCGGCGCATATGACCCAGCACCTGATCAACATCACCCCCAAGCCCGCCGACATGAAGCAGGAGGCGTATGAGCGAACGCTGAAGGCGCGAGCCTTCGACATCACGCGTTATCTTCTGCCGCTGGCCACGAACACTTCGCTGGGCGAGATCGTTAATGCGCGGACATTAGAAACCCAAGTTGCGCACCTGCTTTCACACACCCACAAGGAAGTTCGGCAGTTGGGCGAGTCGCTCAAGAAAGCAGCGACCACGGCGGCCTACAACGTAAATGCGGAATCCTTGTGCGACTTGGTGGAGGAGATTCGGAAGCTAAGTCCGGATCTGGGCGCGCGCGCCGAGCAGGAATTGCTGCATGAGGTTCGAGTCGCCCCTACGCTGGTGAAATATGCCGACCCGAATCCGTATGAAATGGAAACGCGCCGCGAATTGCGGCAGGCGGCGCGCGAATTGATGAAGGGCGAGCAGCTTGCTCCGTCGAAGGCGATCGTCGACCTGCTCGACGAGGAGCCGCTCGAAGTCGAAATCGCGACGACGTTGCTCTATGAACATTGCCACTTTTCCTATCGACAGGTGCGACAGGCATTGCAGGTGTCAGGCGAGAGATTTCGGCGGGAGATTATCGACCTCGGGCTGCGGCATCGCGGCAAGTACGACGAAATGCTGCGCGGCTTCCGGGCCGGGCAGCATTTCCGCTTCGACATCCTCATGGATACGGGCGGCTTCCGCGACATGCATCGTCATCGCCGCTGCATCCAGGTTATGCAGGGATTCACCACCCAGCACGGCTACGAGATGCTGCTCGACGTAGAAGATGCGGGTATGCGTTTCCGCTTCGAAGCCGCGATGCGGCGTGTACAAGCCGCAGTCGAAAAGCTTGCCGCCCGCAAGGCCCCCGAGGCGGAAGAGAATTCGCAGTATGCGATTCCGCTGGCCTATCGCAAACGCGCTCTGTTCAAAATGGACTTCGCCGAGGCCGTCTACATCTCCGAACTGCGCACCACCCCGGCGGGCCATGTTTCTTATCGCAATGTGGCTTACGCGATGTATGAAGCCGTGGCGCGGAAGTACCCGGCGCTGGCCAAGTATTTTCGCGTGCATGATGTGACGGCGCCGGTGGACCTGCTGCAGAGGTAGGAGCCTCCGCGAGTCCCGGTTTGGGAAGGCAAAGATGTTAATTAGGTAGATTCGCCTTTTATTCGCTTCGATCTGTATGTATAATCCGGCCAGATTCGATTTGATTCAGTCCTGCACTCTTAAAGGAGCCACACTCCCATGGCGGATGAACGCGGCAAGGCAATTGAATTAGCGTTTGCGCAGATTGAAAAGCAGTTTGGCAAAGGTTCGATCATGCGGTTGGGATCGAAGGAAGCGATCGTTCCTATCTCGGTAATCCCGACCGGATCGATTTCATTCGACGCGGCGCTGGGCGTGGGCGGATTTCCGCGCGGACGCGTGGTGGAAGTCTTTGGGCCGGAATCTTCCGGCAAGACGACGATCACTCTGCAGGTGATTGCCGAAGCGCAGAAGACTGGCGGCATGGCCGCGTTCGTGGACGCCGAACATGCGCTCGATCCCGCTTATGCGAAGAAGCTGGGCGTGGATGTGGACAACCTGCTAGTTTCGCAGCCGGACTACGGCGAGCAGGCGCTCGAGATCACGGAAGCGCTGGTGCGCTCGAATGCCATCGACGTGCTGGTAGTCGATTCAGTGGCGGCGCTGGTGCCCAAAGCCGAACTCGACGGCGAAATGGGAGACAGCCACATGGGCCTGCAGGCACGGCTAATGTCGCAAGCGCTGCGCAAGCTTACGGGGACCGTTTCCAAGTCGCGCACGTGCCTGATCTTCATCAACCAGATTCGCGAAAAAATTGGCGTGATGTTTGGCAATCCCGAGACCACGACGGGCGGCCGCGCGCTGAAGTTTTATTCCTCGGTGCGCGTGGATATTCGCCGTATCGCTGCCATCAAGGACGGTGACGTAGTCACTGGCTCGCGCACCCGCGTGAAAGTCGTGAAAAATAAGGTCGCCGCGCCGTTCCGCGAAGCCGAGTTCGACATTCTTTATGGCGAAGGTATTTCGCGCGAAGGTGATCTGCTCGATATCGCGGTGAACAATAATATCCTGGAAAAGTCGGGATCCTGGTTCAGCTACAAAGGCGAGCGCATCGGCCAGGGCCGCGAGAATGCCCGCCAGTTCCTCAAAGACAACAAAGACACCATGGCCAAGCTCGACACAGAAGTGCGTAAGGCGCTGGGATTGATCGCGGCGCCAGCTCCAGCGCATCCGGCAGCGGTTCCGACGCAGGCGCCTGCATCAACTGGCGCACGTGTCACGACCATGCCAAGCGCACCTCCGGAACCTGCCAAGGTGCCGATCGCGGCCAAACGCTAAAACAAACACGTAGGGGCGCGATGCTCAACTGCACTGCGCCCTGCGCATTGCCCAATTGCCATCCCTGCGCCCGCCCGAATAGAATCCCTTATTGCCCAGCATTGCGGCTTCCTGCGAGGACCATTGAGCAAAGTCAGCGCCCTATATCCCGGTTCGTTTGATCCGCCCACCAACGGGCACCTCGATCTGATCGAGCGAGGCGCAAAGATTTTCGAAGAACTGGTGGTGGGCATTCTCAGGAACTCGGAAAAGAGCCCGATGTTCAGCCTGGCGGAACGACTGGAGATGCTGAAGACGCTCACCGCGCATTTGAAGAACGTACGCATCGAAGCTTTCCACGGGCTGATGGTCGAGTACGCGAAATCGATCAACGCGACGTGTGTGTTGCGCGGCATTCGGGCCGTGAGCGACTATGAATATGAGTTACAGATGGCGCTGATGAACCGCAAACTCGAACCCACGCTGGAGACAGTGTTCATGATGCCTGCTGACAAGTATTCTTACGTAAGCTCGCGTTTGGTGCGCGAAGTGGCACAGATTGGCGGACCGGTGAAGGGTCTCGTTCCGGAAGTGGTTGAACAGAAGCTGCGCGAAAAACTCGAACCCGCGTACAAGTTCCACGACGAGATGCAGGAAGCGACGGCTCGATCGTCGAGTGGAAAAGAAAAGAAGAGGAAAAAGAAAGTATGACAACAGCGATCAGCGAAGCCCTGAAACTCACCGAGCGAATCAATCGCATTGAACCCTCAGCCACGATGGCGGTCGTCGCCGAGGCGGACAAACTGCGCGCGCAGGGCATCGATGTTGTCGATTTTGGCGCAGGTGAGCCCCACTTCGTCACGCCACAGCACATCAAGGACGCAGCCATCGCGGCCATTCAGGGCAATTTCACTAAGTACACGGCGGTGCCGGGCACGCCCGAGTTGCGCGACGCCATCGTGCACCGTCACGCGGTCGATTTCGATTCCGATTATCGTCGCGAAGAGGCCATCGCCTCGACGGGCGGCAAGAATGCACTGTTCAACGCCATTCAAGTGCTCGTCGATCACGGCGACGAAGTGATTCTGCCGGTGCCCTACTGGGTCTCATTCAAGGACATCGTGCGCTATGCCGGCGGCCAGTGTGTACTGCTGCAATCGGATGAGGCGCAAGGCTTTCGGGTTACGGCGGAGATGGTCACGAGGCTGATCACGCCGCGGACCAAGGTCATCATTTTGAATTCGCCGTCGAATCCTTCTGGCGCCGTAATGAGCGCGACAGATCTGACGGCGGTCGTTCGCCTCGCGCATGAACGCGGGATCTGGGTGCTCTCGGATGAATGCTATGTCTATCTAAACTACACAGGCAAGAATTTCTCCGTGGGATCTTTGCGGGAATTTAAGGAGCGCATCGTAGTGCTCGGTTCACTCTCGAAGACCTATGCCATGACAGGATGGCGACTGGGATACGCGCTCGCTCCGGCAGCGGTTGTGAGCGCGATGTCGAAGTTACAGAGCCAGTCCACATCGAATCCTACCTCGATTGTGCAGAAAGCTGCAGTGTCCGCGCTGAGGGGGCCGCAAGACTGTGTCGAGCAGATGCGGCGCGAATATATTCAGCTTCGTGACCATGTCGTGAAGGGCTTGCGCTCGATTCCGAACGTGACCTGCACCTTGCCGGAGGGTGCATTCTATGCTTATCCGAACATTTCGGCGTTCTTGGGCCGTAGCGGGGTGAAATCGGCGTCCGATGTAGCAGGGAGGCTGCTCCGGGAAGCGCATGTGGCCACAGTGCCAGGGGAGGGATTCGGAACTGGCGACCACATCCGCGTATCGTATGCAACTTCGAAGGCAGAACTCGATCGTGGACTGGAACGCATGCGTAAGTTTTTTGCCGCATTGTAGCTGATTTCATATCGATCGATGCAGGGTTGAAGCTTAAGCTCGGCCAAGGCCGTCCGTTTGCGAACGGCCTTTTTATCTGAATAGCATTTATATGGCAGATCTGTATCCATTGCTGATGCTCCCGACGTTTGATCCGCGCCCCTGGGGTACGCAAGATCTGTCGCCTGTTTATCCCAATCGCCGGTTCGAGGAGAAAATTGGCGAAGCGTGGCTTACTGGCGACGATTGCAAAGTGGCCAATGGGCCATTCACTGGGCAGACTTTGGCACAAGTCAGCAAGAAAAATCAGCGTGAGCTTGTGGGAGACGCTGCCCGCGATCCGCGGCGCTTTCCTTTGTTGCTGAAGTTTCTGTTTCCTCACGAGAAACTTTCGGTGCAGGTTCATCCTGACGACGCGCAAGCGCTCCGCGTCAACCAGCCTTGGGGCAAAACTGAGTGTTGGTATGTGGCACATGCCAAGCCCGGCGCGCAGATTGGACTGGGACTGAAAGCCGGTGTCACCGTAGCGCAATTGGAAGCGGCGATCCACGAGAAGCGCGCAGAAGAGTTGCTGAACTGGGTCAACGTCTACACTGGGGACATGATTTATGTTTCTGGAGGAACCGTGCACACGCTGGGGCCTGGCTCAGTGATTATCGAAACTCAGCAACAGTCAGACACCACTTACCGTTTGTATGATTACGGTAGACCGCGCGAGTTGCACCTGAAAGACGGCTTGGCCGCGGTGAAGCTGAACGTTGCTTCCGGAAAAGTAGTGAGACCAGCTCCAGCACAAATTCGCGGGAGTAATAACCGACAAGCTCGTTTGATCGCGGCTCCTTATTTCGTGGTGGATATGTTTGAGACGAAAGATCTGCAGGAACTGAGCACCCGCGACGAATCGGGCAGGAGTTCTGCGCAGATTCTGGTAGCGGTGGAAGGATGCGGTGTGGTCGAGGTTGCCGGAGCGGAGCCGGTGACCCTGGCTAAGGGCGATGCGGTAGTGGTTCCGGGGTCGGTGGACAAATTTACCGTGCGGCCGCAATGGACGTTGGAATTTCTGAAAGCGTGCGTGCCGGGAGCAGCCCTGCCCGAACCTGAAACACGAATGTAGTGATCGACAATCTGAGAACGTGGCTAAGAACTCAAATTTCTATCCCGTGATTCTCGCCGGCGGCCGCGGCACGCGCTTCTGGCCTCTGAGCCGGAAAAGACGTGCCAAACAGTTGCTGGCGCTCGACGGGAACCAAACGATGATTCAGCAAACGGTAGCGCGATTGCTCCCGCTCGCGCCGTCCAAGCAATTCTGGATTATCACCAATAAGGAGCTTCGTTCTGCAATCTTGAAGCAGCTTCCAAATTTGCCGAAATCGCAAGTTCTGGCCGAACCTCTCGGACGCAATACCGCGCCGGCAATTGGCCTCGCTGCTTTTCTTTTGCTGCGCGAAAATTCCCACGCCGTCATCGGCATGTTTCCTTCCGACCACGTGATCGCGGATGAAAAGCGCTATCGCGCAACCATCGAACGTGGAGTGGAGATTGCGGCCGCAGGGGAAAACATTGTGGTCCTAGGCATCCGGCCTCACCGGGCGGAAACCGGCTACGGATACATCGAAGCGGGTAGCGCCTTCGATGGCGACGTTTTGCGCGTGCGCCGGTTCACTGAGAAACCCGACGCGGAGAAGGCGGCTGCGTTTGTGGCTGCAGGAAATTATTTCTGGAACAGCGGCATGTTTCTATGGAGTGCCCAAACGCTCGCCCATGCACTGCGCGAGCATCTTCCCAAAACTGCACCACTGCTGGAAGAGATCGCCTCAGCGTTCGGTACGCGCAAGTTTACCTCGACTTTCCGCAAACTGTACCCGAAGTGCGAAGATATCAGCGTGGATTACGCCGTGCTCGAAAGGCGTTCGGCGAAGGGCGAGAAGGCTGCAAACATTGTCTGCCTCCCCGCAGATTTCGGCTGGAACGATCTCGGCTCCTGGGCCGCTCTGCACGAACATCACACCGCGAAGTCGAATCCGGTTGAGGGAAACATCATCCACGCTGCGGGTTTGTTCGTATTGAACGCGAGGGGCAATTATGTGCATGCGCCCAACAAGTTCGTTGCCGCCGTAGGAGTGCACGATCTGGTGGTGGTGGATACGCCGGACGCTTTGCTGATTACCACCCGGCAGCACGCGCAAGATGTCGGGAAAGTGGTAAAGCATCTGGATCAGAAGAAGCTGCATAAACTCACGTAAGAAGACGTGTTCTGTAACACGCGATCAGTGGCCACCAATATCGACTTTTTGATCACTAGCCGCTAGTCACCGGATACTCATTTTCCATGGCTCAAGAAATCAAGTTTGGAACTGACGGCTGGCGCGGCATCATCGCCGATGATTTCACGTTCGACAACGTCCGTCGAGTTGCGGGAGCGATTGCATCCTACGTTTTGAAGTACGAGGACAGCTCTGGCGGAGTCTTTATTGGCTATGACACCCGGTTTGCATCACAAAGCGCCGCGCAAGTAGCTGCGGAAGTGATTGCCGCGGCGGGCATTCCGGTAAAACTGGCCAACGATTACACGCCCACACCGGCTGTTTCCTATGCTGTGAAAAACCAAGCCGCCGCTGGTGGGGTTATGATCACCTCCAGCCACAACCCTTGGAACTGGAACGGCGTGAAATTCAAAGGGAAGTTTGGCGGATCCGCAACTCCCGCCATCATGAAAAGGGTGGAAGAAGAGTTGCGGGCTGGAGCAATGCCGAAGGGCACGAAAGCAGCCATCGTAGAGGTCGATCTCAAGACGCCTTACGTTGCGGCGGTTTGCCGTTTTGCTGATATGGACTTAATTGGCAACGCTAAGTTCAAGATTGCAATCGATTCCATGTACGGGTCCGGCCGTGGAGTTCTGCCCGAGATCTTCCGCGATCGCGGAGTTCAGTACATCGCGATCCGCCAGGAACTGAATCCTCTCTTTCCAGGCATCAATCCCGAGCCGATCGAGCCACACATCGCTCTGCTGCAGCAAACGGTCGTAAAAGAGAAGTGCGACGCTGGCCTAGCCACGGATGGCGACGCCGATCGCATTGGCGCCGTCGCCGAGGATGGCAGTTTCGTGGACTCGCACAAGATTTTCTGCGTTCTTTTGCGCTGGCTACTGGAACGGAAGAAGTGGTCCGGCGACGTAACCCGCGCATTCAATACGACGCGCATGCTCGACCGTATTGCGGCAAAACACGGCCGCAAAGTTTACGAAACGCAGATTGGGTTCAAATATGCCGCTGATTTGATGATGGAGCACGACATCCTGATCGGTGGGGAAGAATCTGGCGGCATCGGCTACTCGCGCTTTCTGCCGGAGCGCGATGGGATCCTGAACTGCTTGCTGCTCGCCAATGTGATGGCGGATGAAGGCAAGCCGCTCGGCCAATTGGTGGCTGACTTGCAACGCGAGTTCGGACCGCACTATTACGGGCGTCGTGATCTGCACATTCCGGAAGAGATTAAGCAGAGTGCGATTCAGCGGGCGCGAGCGGAGAGCAGCGAGAGCCTGGGGCGCTATCGTGTAGTGAAGAAAGAGAATCTTGATGGCATCAAGCTTTTTCTCGACGCGCCAACGAATGGCAACGGAGCGGAGGCGTGGATTCTGTTCCGTGCGTCGGGAACCGAACCACTACTGCGTGCTTACGCAGAGGCCGCGTCGCCGGAGTTGGTAACTGAAATTCTGACCGCCGCGGAGAGTTTCGTTACGAACGGCGCTTAGCCGGTCCATTCAATGAGCCCACAATTTCGCATTTAATGCGGGAGTAATGCGATACTTCTAATTGAGCATGACTTTGGCTGGAAGCACACCCCCGATTCCAGATGACTCGCCTGAGGCCCGGCGATATAACCGAATCCGCCGCTGGCTCGGCATCGCCGACTTTGTAATCGGTTCCGCTTTCCTGGTTCTTCTGTTAATCACAGGCTGGTCTGGCTGGTTGCGTGATCTCGCATTGCGCCGTGGATTTCAAAACTACACATTCGCGGTCTTCCTGTATTTATTTTTCTTGCTTCTGATCAGCAAAGTTCTTGGCCTGGGTCTCGATTACTACGGATTCCGTTTGGAAAGGAAATTCCAACTCTCCACACAAAAGGCTCGCTCATGGCTGTTGGATGAAATCAAAGGGTTTCTGGTGGGATTGGTGTTGGCAGGGATCGTGGTGGAGTTACTGTATTTCATGATCCGGCAATTCCCGCAGCATTGGTGGCTAATTACTTGGGCGTTGTTTATGGGGTTATTCATTTTGTTGGCCCAGCTGGCGCCGGTGGTCCTGTTCCCGATCTTCTACAAATTCGAACCACTCGACAATGAAGACTTGCGGCGTCGACTGGTTCAACTGGGCGAGCGTGCGGGCACACGAGTGCGCGGGGTCTATCGCTGGAAACTTTCGGAGAAAAGCAAAAAAGCGAATGCAGCTCTTACAGGACTTGGCAGCACGCGGCGGATCATTCTGGCAGATACGCTATTAGATAACTATGCTCCCGAAGAAATTGAAGCGGTGCTCGCACATGAACTCGGCCATCATGTTCACAAGCACATCCTGAAGAGCATTCTGGTGCAGGCGGGAATCACTCTGTTCGGCTTCTGGGTTGCGAACTTTGTGCTGCACTTTGCCGTCGATCATCACATGTTTGAGGAGCTCTCCGATTTCGCCAACCTGCCATTGCTCGCGATTACAGCGACTGTGATTTCCCTTCTGCTGATGCCGGCGCTCAATGCCTACTCGCGATACAACGAGCGGCAAGCCGATCGCTACGCATTCGAGTCGATTGCCAGCGTGGAGCCGTTTATTTCGTCGATGAACAAGCTGGCGCAGCAAAACCTGGCAGAGCGTACGCCGTCCAAGTGGATCGAATTGTTATTTCACTCGCACCCGGCAATTTCCAGGCGAGTCGCGGCTGCGGAGGAGTGGAACCGCACGCAAGGTGCGGGCTCGCACGCGTAAACCTAATTTCTTGGCGTTTCGCGGAGCTAGCGTTGGCGCAGAATCTTCGTCGCGCGCTGCAAATCTTCTTCCGTGTCCACTCCCACCGAATCGTAGGGCGTTTCTCCTACGTAGATGGGAATCCCGTTCTCCAGGAAACGCAGCTGCTCCAGCCGCTCGCTTTTCTCAAGCGTGGATTCCGGCTGGCTCACAAACAAGTCGAGAGCGGACTTCCGGTAAGCGTAAATGCCGAGGTGCTTGAAGTAGCGAGCCTCGCTGCCGTCGCGATCGAAAGGAATGGAAGCGCGGGAAAAGTAAAGGGCGCGGCCGTCCGCTGCCGTCACCACCTTGACCGCACTTGGATTACAGATATCTTCCGGCGGACAGAGCGTCTTTAGAGTTCCTACCAGGACGGACGAATCCTTCATCACGTCCAAAAGAGTAGCAATCTGCTCCAGACGCATGAGCGGTTCGTCACCTTGCACGTTAACGTAGACATCGGCTGCGACGGAGTTTGAGACTTCGTGCACCCGCTCAGTTCCACTGCGATGACTGGGCGAAGTCATTTGCGCATACCAACCATGGTTGTGGCAGGTTTTGAAGATCTCCTCGGAATCTGTGGCGATGATCACGCCAGAGAGAAGCGGCGAGGAGCGAACCGCTTCGTAAACCCAGCCAACCAGCGGCTTGCCCCCAATCTCACGGAGCATTTTGCGGGGCAAGCGGGTTGAGGCGAGCCGAGCAGGAATCACGGCAATGGTTTTCATGCGGGATTAGTTTCCAGTTTTTAGTCGAGGCTGGCAAGTTTCAAGCCCGGCAAGTGGGATTCAAGGTTCGCGGGCCGCCAGCAGTTTGACACAGTTTTGCAAGCACACTTAGAATCAGGAGATTGGACATAACGAGCCACTCCGGCCGTTGGGTCCGAGGCAATGAGATTCCGCGAAGCTGCGGCTAATCACTCTCATTGCGTCTTCCCCGAACTAATGGCGGCGTAGCTCAGGTGGTTAGAGCGACGGTCTCATAATCCGTAGGTCCGTGGTTCGAGTCCACGCGCCGCCACCACTCATTCTGTAACTCCAGCTTCGTGGAGAGGAATCTACTCGGAGCTCCTTCTAGTGTTTCAGGTATCATTCAGCCTTCAATTTACCCCCGAACGTCCCAAATTCGTCACATGGAGGTGTTACCGAAGTTTTCGGGACAGCCCCCAAGTCATTGTTGCCGGGCCGGTTAGCTATTTATCCTTGAGCCTGGGACCTCGCACGCTGGCGGCCGCAGCGGCGCGATGACCTGCACACAATGTCCGCCAGCACAAACTCGTGGCGAGGACTGCCCATCGGCGCCCAGGTCTTCGTGGGCCTTGTGATCGCCGCCGGAACCGCGTGCCTGCTTCAGGCGGCCATCCATCAGAACAGCAAGAACATAGCGGAATTCATCTGCTATATGGGCATCGCGATTCTGGCATCGCGATTACGCGTCAGTTTGCCTGGCATCACCGGAACCCTTTCGGTGAACTTCCTGTTCATTTTGGTGGCGATTGCGGAGTTGGGATATGCAGAAGCGCTCACTTTGGGTGCGGTTGCCATGGTGGCTCAAAGTTTGTACCCAGGGCGGCCCACCGCCATCCAGCTGACATTCAACGTTTGCGCCGGCTCTCTCTCGACCGCCCTTGCCTATCTCGTCTACCACAACCAGCTGTGCAATGAACTGATCGAGAGCCGCCCGCTGCTCTTGTGCCTGGCCGCTTCCGTCTATTTCATCATCAATGCGGGATCCATTGCCGCAGTAATTTCATTCAGCGAGGGCAAGCCACTGCAGACTATTTTGGTGGATTGCTATTTCTGGTCGTTCCCTTACTATCTGGTCGGAGCTGGGATCGCGGGGGCGATTTCCTGGTTCAATCATGCATTCAACTGGGAAACCTCACTCCTGTTCGTCCCGGCAATTTATCTCATCTACCGTTCCTATCGGCTGTATCTGGGCAAGCTGGAGGACGAAAAACGGCACGTAGAAGAGATGGCGAACCTGCATTTGCGAACCATTGAGGCCTTAGCCTTAGCCATTGAAGCCAAGGACCAGACTACTCACGACCACTTGCAGCGGGTTCGCATCTACGCGATAGAGGTTGCCAAGGAACTGGGCATGAAGGGCACCGAGTTGGAAGCGCTGCACGCTGCCGCTCTGCTGCACGATATCGGCAAGCTGGCCGTACCAGAACATATCATCTCGAAACCTGGGCGATTAACTCCGGAAGAGTTCGAGAAGATGAAGATTCACACCGTGGTGGGCGCGGAAATTCTTGAGCGGGTTCGCTTCCCTTACCCGGTGGTGCCGATTGTCCGTGCGCACCACGAAAAGTGGGATGGATCGGGCTATCCCTTCGGATTGAAGGGTACGGAGATTCCCATCGGCGCGCGAATTCTTTCCGCAGTCGATTTTCTGGACGCCTTGGCGTCGGACCGGCAATATCGCCGGGCGATGGCGTTGGACGACGTAATGCAGCGACTCGCGGCCGAGGCGGGGAAGTCCTTTGATCCGAAAGTGGTAGACGTCCTGAAACGGCGTTACAAGTCCCTGGAGAATCTGGCAAAAGCGAAATCGGCGGAAGATGGCAGCGCATCCCTCTCCGCCGAGATAAAGATCCTCCGAGGGCCCGCGCCAGCTGCCGGATTCGAAAGTGCGGGTGTTTCGGACACGCCCGGGCGAGAAGCGACCTTCCTGTCTTCGATTGCGGCGGCGCGCCAGGAGGCGCAGAGCTTATTCGAGTTGAGCCAGGATCTGGGAGCGTCATTAAGTTTGGGTGAAACGCTTTCCGTCTTTTCCGTGAAACTTAAGCCGATGGTGCCCTACGACGCCATCGCCATTTACATCCGGCGTGGCGATGAGTTGATCCCGGAATATGTGAACGGAGACAACTACCGTCTGTTCGCCTCACTTAGGATTCCAGTGGGCGACGGCCTCTCAGGCTGGGTGGCGCAGAACAAGAAGCCGATCGTGAACGGAAATCCTTCGGTGGAACCGGGCTATCTAAACGATCCCGCCAAGTTCAGCACGCTGCGTTCCGCCCTGGCTCTGCCCCTGGAGGGAGTGACTGGAGTGATCGGAGTGCTAGCCCTCTACCGCGCTGAAAAAGACGCGTTTACCTCCGACCACTTGCGAATTCTCTTGGCGGTGAGCGGCAAGATGGCTTTGGCCATCGAAAACGCACTGAAATATCAGCAGGCGGAGAACTCGGCCACCACGGACTATCTCACCGGCTTGCCCAACGCCCGATCTCTGTTCCTGCAGCTCGACCGCGAACTAGCCCGATGCAAACGCGACAACGCTTCGCTGACGTTGATGGTTTGTGACATGAACGGCTTCAAGAAGATCAACGACCGCTTCGGGCACCTGGAGGGGAACCGAGTCTTACGTTTGTTCGCGCAGGCGCTGAAAGACAGCTGCCGCGAGTACGACTACGTCGCCCGTATGGGCGGAGACGAATTTGTAGTGATTGCGCCGGGCCTCGCCGCCGACGCCGCCGCCAAGAAGGTAGAGCAGATTCGACCCCTCGCCCAGCAGGCAGGCTTTGATGTTTGCGGAGAGGACATCCTGTCGCTGAGCGTAGGACTAGCCGTATCTCCGGACGATGGGAATGACGCCGAACAGTTGTTGACCGAGGCGGATCGCCGCATGTACATAGAGAAACAGAAACTACCTGTGCAGAAAGATCAGCGTCTGCACACGCGGATGAAGTGCCGTCTGACGATTGAACTGCATCCCCACGGGGACGCGGGGCCAGTGTTCGGGAATCTCATCGACATCAGCCTCGGAGGCTGTTATGTGGAAACCAGCGCGATCCTGACGCCGGGCTCCAACGTGAAAGTGGTCTTCTCTATCGACAACGGGGATTTGACGGCCGAAGGCACCGTCGCCAGAATCCATCCCGGATCGGGAGTCGCGGTGCAATTCAAGGAGATGAGCCGCGAATCACGGGAAAAAATGTACCGTATTCTGGAGTTTGTGCAGAGCGCCACGACGATGTATACCGACCGCTACCTGCAGAATCTTTTCAATCGCTGACTAGTTGAAACCTCCCGCCCAGTAACTTGAAGCTCGGCTTCCCCGCCCGTACACTTAAGGAATGCACGTCCACGCTCACCACGCGGGCGGTCCCAAGCGAGTGCTAAAGATCTCGCTGGGCGTGACACTCGCCTACATCGTCCTGCTGGTGGTGGCGGGCCTTCGCGCCCATTCGCTGGCGCTCCTATCTGAGGCTGGACACAATCTCTCCGATTTTCTGGCTTTGCTGCTGTCTTTGGTTGCCGTTTATTTGCAGTCGCGTCCAGCCAGTTCCACCAAGACTTACGGCTACCATCGCGCGGGAGTTCTGGCCGCGCTGGTGAACGCCGTCTCGCTGGTCGCAGTTTCGTTCTTCATCTTCTATGAGGCGTTTCATCGGCTGCAGCATCCCGAGCATGTTCAGGCTTCGGCGATGATGTGGGTTGCAGGCGCGGGCGTGGTAATGAATGGCGTGATCGCGGTACTCCTGTACCGCTCGGGCGGCGACGTCAATATCCGGAGTGCGTTGCTGCATGAAGTGGGTGACACGCTTTCCACCGCTGCCGTCATCGCTGGCGGCTGGGCCATCCTGGTCACGGGAGACTCTTGGATCGACTCCGCGCTCTCATTCGGCATCGGCGCGCTGATCCTCTGGTCAGGCTTCGGCATTGTGCACGAAACGCTGAATATCTTGCTCGAAGGCACGCCGCGCGGGATGAAGCTGGAACTGGTAGAGACCGCGATCCGCTCGATCGAGGGCGTCAACGATGTGCACGATCTTCACGTCTGGAGCATTGGATCGGAAACCCACGCGCTCTCTTGCCATATCGCAATTGCGGATATTCCCCCCTCTGTGAGCGAGCGGATTCTTCGCGACGTGAAAGACAGCCTGCATCATCACTTCCGCATTGACCACACGACTATCCAGTTCGAGCACGTGGAATGCGAAGTGGCGCATGGCTGTGTGATGCCGGTCGGTGAGAGCGAAGCGCATCACCACCACAGCCACTGACGCCTCGCGCTACTTCGCCGATCTACGCGTTTCCACTCTGCTTCTCGAAAATTTCCCGCACCCGCTCGATCGTGTCCGCCTCTTCTGACGACTTGTCGGACCGCAACCGCACAATCCGTGGGAATCGCAGCGCATAGCCGCTATCATGACGGTCGGAATGCATCATGTTATTGAACGCGACCTCGAGCACGATCTTTGGCTCAACCGTACGCCGAAATCCTTGATCTTCGATCGTGTGCTCCAGAAACCATTTCGTCATCTCAGCAATCTCGACATCGGTCAGTCCTGAATACGCCTTGCCGATATTCACGAGGCGATCTTTATTCGTATCCCATACCCCAAACGTGTAGTCGCTGAGTACGCCGACGCGCTTTCCGTGCCCGAACTCGACTGCGGTCACAACTACGTCGAGCGTGGCGAGCTCGCGTTTCATCTTCAGCCATGATTTGCCACGCTTCCCGGGCGCGTAGTTTGAGGCAAGGTCTTTGATCATTAATCCTTCATTGCCCCGAGCCTGCGCAGCCGCAAAGAGTTCTTCAAGTTCCTCAGGCGAAGCTGCCCGGAACACTGGTGCCCGGAGGATGCTGTGCGCCGGAATCCCTTCCTCGTTTCCAAACGTCAACTTCCCTTGCGTTCCGATTTTCCGCTGTGCTTCTCTGTGTCCGGTGGAGTTAAGATTCTTTCCCAGCAGCTCATCCAGAATTCGCGCGCGTTCGTGCAGAGGACGATCAATGAGCAGCTCGCCTCCAGCATAAAGAACATCGAAGACTAGGTACGCCACAGGATTCTCCTGCAACATTTTCTGGCTGACTTTTTTCCGGCCGAGACGCTGCTGCAGGACCGAGAACGGCCGAGCATGGCCAAGCCCCGACGCTCTTTCTTCCACAGCTGTTGAGAAAGTTTCATCGATCCCTTCCTGCATTTGTCGCAGATTCTGCGGATACTCCCAAGCCACAATTTCTCCATCGAGAATTGCATCCCGCGGCAATCCTGCGAGCGCCTCTGGCAACTCGGGAAACGATTCCGTGATCTCATCCCTCGTTCGCGAGAAAAACCTCACTTCGCCGTTTGAAACATGCGCCTGGGCTCGAATGCCGTCATATTTATCTTCCACCGCGACTTCAGGGAAATAGCTCAGGCCTTCTTCAGCCGACTCGATCGGACTGGCAAGCATGAAGCCCAAAGGATGAAACATCCGCATCTTCGCTGACGCCAGCTTGCCATCCGCCGCCAGCCGAAGCGTCTCGCCGATATCTCCCAACAGCATGTTCGCGCGCTGCACCTCCGGGATCTGACCACCGTATGCCTTAGCAATTGCTTCCTCGACCAGACTCTCTTTCAGCCCGATTCGCAAATCGCCGGTGATTATTTTTACGATGTACTTCGCTTGGAGCGGCGTCGCCCGCGATAACAGCTCTCGCACTAACGCGGTCTTCGCCGCCGGTCCGCGCGCAGCAGCGATTTGACGGAAGGCAGCGGCAACCTCCAGAATTCCTAAGCTTTGTCGGGATCGATCCTGGAGAACCTCTCCGGCTACGGCGCCTAAATCGCCGTATTTGCGGTAAGCGCCCGTGAGCGCAGATTCATCTTTCCCGGAAAGCTCCGCCACGACCCTCCACAAAAGAGACCGACCCACCTGCATGGTCGTTTCCTCCCAGTCGGCGAATGGCCTTCCCGAGAGGAACACTGTCGAGATCGCTGCTTCATCGGTAGTGCGCAATTTCAGGTAATCGGCCACGAATGCGGTCTTCTGCAGCTTCTTGGTTGTGGCCGCGATTGCCTCACAGGTTTCAGCTAGCTTGCGCACGTTGAGTAGGATGCGTTTCTAGGATAGACGATGCACACGCGCACCCGGTTTGGCGTGGCTAAATGGCGTCATTTATATCAGTTAGCACATCCGATCGACTACAAGAATACCGGCCGCTCTGTGGTAATCTAGTGCATGGTGCGTCGTCGCGTCCGGAGCATCTAACTCTCGTGCGTTCCTTGCGAAATCTCGTTCGATTCCTTGTCGCCGTGCAACTTCTGCCCGCGCTCGAAAGTGGCGAAGAAACGCTGGTGGGCGGCCAAGCCGTGCTTGAGGGCGTGATGATGCGTTCTCCGCACGCGTGGGCAATCGCCTGTCGCAAGCCTTCGGGCGAAGTTGTTACCTTAAGCGAGCCGCTTGAACGGCCGTCGGAGAAGCACAAATGGATGGCCTGGCCGATCGTTCGCGGCGTGATGACGCTTGGGTACGCTATGTCGCTGGGATACCGAGCCTTACGGTTCTCGGCGAATGTAGCGATCGAAGAGGTGATGCAAAACGAGTCGACACAAGCCCCGACCATCCCGCCGAAGCAAAGTGAGGTTGAATCTTCTCAATCGCAGACTCATGAGAAAGCCGCCTCGATCAGTGGATGGCTAGCGGCGGGAAACGTAATCGTTTCGCTGGCATTCTTCATCTTCATGTACAAGTACTTGCCGCTGCTGGCGGCCACGGAACTAAAGAGGTACAACCCTGCTTTTGGTGGCCAGATTGTCTTCAACCTGATCGATGGCGCCATACGCTTGGTTCTGTTCTTGCTCTTCATCTGGGGAGTTTCTCTTTTCCCGGACATTCGACGGGTTTACGAGTATCACGGTGCCGAGCATAAGACTGTATTTGCCTTCGAGAACGGCGATCCGCTTGAGACCGCAGCCGTGCAGAAGTATTCGACTTTCCATCCCCGCTGTGGCACCAGCTTTCTGATGACGGTGATGCTGATCTCGATCGGCTTTTACATGCTGATTCCGTTCACCACCTTCTGGGCGCGCTTCGCGTCGCGTATTGCCCTGTTGCCGTTGATTGCTGGGGTTTCCTACGAAATCATCCGCTTCGCCGCCAAGCACCGTGGCTCGCTCTTCGCGCTGATGACGGCTCCTGGCCTGTGGCTGCAACGCATTACCACGCAGCCTCCCTCCGATGAACAGGCGCAATGCGCCATCGTTGCGCTCGATCATGCCATGGCTTTGGAAAAAGATAACGGCGGCGAACTGGTAATTGCCTAGCGGCCCCGCCGCGAATATTTCTCTCTTCCCATTCCTAATCTACAATGCCGTAGGACGTAGCTTGCTACGTCTAGTCACTCGAGGCGGCTCCGGCGAAACCGAGACGTACGTTGCTACGCCCCTATGAAAGCACTTCATGTTTGAACGTTTGGACCAAATCGAATCTCGTTACGAAGAGTTGACTCAAGCTCTCGCCTCGCCGGATATCGTGAACGATTCGGCGAAATACCAGAAGACTGCCAAGGCGCACAGCGAAATCGCACCTATAGTCGAGAAGTATCGCGAGTACAAGGACCTGACGCGTGGCATTGCAGAAAGCAAGGCGATGCTGGCCGAAGAAAAGGATCCGGAGATGCGCGCTTACGCCCAGGAAGAACTCAACAAACTGGAGCCGCGCGTAGGGAATATCGAAGAGGAACTAAAAGTGTTGCTTCTGCCCAAGGATCCAAATGACGAGAAAAATATCATTCTCGAAATTCGGGCCGGAACCGGAGGAGACGAAGCCACGCTCTTCGCCGCGGAGATCTTCCGCATGTACACACGGTACGCGGAAACCCAGCATTGGAAAGTTGAGGTGCTCTCTTCCTCGGAGTCGTCAGCTGGCGGGTTGAAGGAAGTCATCGCCATTATCGAAGGCAAGCGCGTTTATTCTCAGCTTAAGTACGAAAGCGGCGTGCACCGCGTGCAGCGTGTGCCCGCGACTGAGCAGCAAGGACGGGTCCACACATCGGCAGTCACGGTGGCGGTGTTGCCAGAAGCGGAAGATGTGGACATCAAGATTGAAGCGAAGGACTTGCGCATTGATACGTTCTGCTCATCCGGTCCGGGCGGGCAGTCAGTCAATACAACCTACTCGGCGGTCCGCATTACGCATATTCCCACCAATACTGTAGTGAGTTGCCAGGACGAGAAGTCGCAGATCAAGAATCGCGAAAAAGGTATGCGCGTACTGCGCTCTCGCCTGTACGAAATCGAGATGGAGAAGCAGCAGCAGGCATTGGCAAAAGAGCGGAAAGCTATGGTGGGTTCGGGCGACCGCAGCGAGAAGATCCGGACATATAACTTCCCGCAAAACCGGCTTACCGATCATCGCATTGGCTTCACGATTCACCAGTTGGAATCTGTAATGGATGGCAAGCTGCAGCCACTCATCGAAGCCCTGACCACACACTACCAAGCGGAGAAGTTGAAGGAAGAGGGCGCCACGTGACATAAGACTGCAGGCCGCGAATCAAATAGTTGGATTCGCGATCAATACGGCTTGCAGCTTCGGCAACCCGCAACGACAAATCAGCAACTAAGGTGCACTATGTCGAACGGCACTTCCCGATCTCTACTGGTTCTCGCTGGCTTTGGATTAGCGACCGCCGGCGCCGCCTGGTACGGTTCCCGTTATAGCCGCAAGGAAAGCCGTGAAAACTGGTACCGCCAGCTCGACAAACCGCGCTTTACTCCATCCAAGAATGTATATCCCGTTGTCTGGACGACGCTTTACGCCATGATGGCGTGGTCGGGCTGGCGCATCTGGAGCGCCGCGCCTTCTCGGGAGCGCAAACACGCGCTGCGTCTTTGGATTTCGCAACTGGCCACTAACGCGAAGTGGTCGAAGCTCTTTTTTGGCGAACATAGTCCGACGCTCGCACTGGCTGATGCCATCGCGTTGGAAGGCATGATTTTTGCCTACATCAAAGCGGCTCGAAAAGTAGATCGCGCTGCCGCCAATGCTTTTATCCCGTACGCAGCCTGGGTCGCCTTTGCCGCGGTGCTCAATTCGGAGATCGCCAGACTGAATCCCCGCGAAGCTTAAAGACTTTTCGGAATGTTACTCATTTCTTTTCCACTCATGTGTTCTGCGTGTGGTGAAATGATACAGTGCGACTGAAAGCTGAACTCTTGTCCGCAGTCGAGCGTCTGACCGAAGCGAAGGTCCCGTCACCCCGGATGAACGCTGAGCTTCTGCTGATGTTTACTTTAGGATGCGAACGGGCTTACCTTTACGCGCATCCGGAGCGCGATCTCACTTCCGACGAAATTGCTCGCTACAGTACCGCGCTGTCGGTGCGCTCTAGCGGAGTTCCGGCACAGTACATCACTGGTCATCAGGAATTTAGGGGCCTGGATCTCATTGTGACGCCAGCCGTGCTGATCCCTCGCCCCGAGACCGAACATGTGGTCGAGACCGTGCTCGAACTCGTCCACCTGGACAGGGCTGGCAGCGAGGAGTGCTCGCCCCAGACAGCTCCCTTGCGCATTGTGGACGTGGGCACGGGATCAGGGAGTATCGCCTTGGCGCTCGCAAAGGAATTGCCGCAGGCGGAAATTCACGCGACCGACATCTCTTTGGCACCTCTCGAAATCGCGCGCACAAACGCTGCGCGCCACCAACTGGAATCGCGCATCCAGTTTCACCAATGCGACTTGCTAGCTGGATTCCAAGACGATTCTTTCGATCTCGTCGTTTCCAACCCTCCCTATGTGGGCGAATCGGAAGAAGATCAGGTTCAACTTGAAGTGCGAAAGTTCGAGCCGCGCAATGCTGTCTTCGCCGGCCGCAGTGGAACCGAGATTATCGCTCGTCTGATTCCGCAGAGCGACGCTGCGCTACGCGTTGGCGGTTGGCTGGTAATGGAGATCAGCGGAACCATCGTGGAAGGCACAAGGAGCCTGCTGAACGGATGGGAAGACATTCGAATCGTCAAGGATCTTCAAGGTATTCCACGCGTGGTCGCCGCGCGAAAGAAAACGTGACTGTGGTTCTCGACGGTCGAGAAACCAAAGGTTGACGTCCTCTATGAAATCCAATTCTGTTACAGCTGGATGGTCGCTGGTTGGATCTCTTCCACGTCCACGATGTTGGTGGGATATTTTCCGGTGTAGCAAGCGGTACAGTAGGAGGTTTTCTCCCCGTCCCCGCAAGCTCTCTTGAGGCCATCCAAGGAAAGATAGGCCAGAGAGTCGGCGCGAATGTACTGGCGAATCTCGTCAATCGATTTGTTGGCGGCGATCAGCTGATTTTTCGAAGGCGTATCCACGCCGTAATAGCAAGGAGAAATCGTGGGCGGGCACGATATACGTAAATGCACTTCCATCGCTCCCGCACTGCGAATCATGCGAACGATCTTGCGGCTGGTGGTGCCGCGAACCAGCGAATCGTCGATCAGCACCACGCGCTTACCTTCCAATAACGACCGTACCGGATTCAACTTCAGCTTCACGCCAAAGTCGCGCACGCTCTGGCTCGGTTCGATAAACGTCCGTCCTACGTAATGATTGCGAATTAATCCGAAACGGAACGGGATTCCGCTCTCGGCTGCGTATCCTACGCCCGCGGTCACGCCCGAATCTGGCACTGGGACAACTAGATCGGCCTCCACTGGCGCTTCGCGCGCCAACTGCCGTCCCAGTTCTTCGCGGCTGGTTTGCACTGCGCGGCCAAACACCATGCTGTCCGGACGGGAAAAGTAAACATGCTCGAAAATACAACTCGACTGCGGCGCGGCGGTGGAATAAAAACGCGACGTAATTCCCTCCGGCCCGACGACAATCAGTTCACCCGGCTTCACATCCCGCTCGTAGGTCGCGCCAATCAGATCAAAGGCGCACGTTTCCGAGGCGAATACGATGGTGTCGCGTTTCTGTCCTTCCAGAGCCGGAATTCGTCCCATGGCCAACGGACGGAAGCCGCGCGGATCACGGGCGGCGACGATCCGATCCGGACTCATGACCACCAGTGAAAAGGCTCCCTCCACGCGCCGCAGCGCGTCTGCAATCGCCTCAGGCAACGTATGCTCCCGCGAAAGCGCGATTAGATGGACGATCACCTCGGTGTCGCTGTTCGTCTGGAAGATCGAACCCTGGCGCTCCAAGCGGCTACGAACCTCAGCGGCGTTCACCAGGTTGCCGTTGTGCGCTACCGCGATCGATCCCTTATTCGACCCCACCAAAATCGGTTGTGCGTTCAGCAGAGCTGAATCGCCGGCCGTTGAATAACGCGTGTGCCCGATCGCCAGAGTCCCGCGGATCTTCGAGAGCACATCCTCGGTGAAGATATCGGCCACCAGGCCCATCGCCTTATGCACTCGCGAGGTCAGGCCGTCAGAGGTAACAATGCCCGCCGACTCCTGCCCGCGATGTTGCAGCGCATGCAGGCCCAGATAGGCCAGTTTCTCCGCTTCGGGATGAGCAAAGATCGCCACCACCCCGCACTCGTCATGGAATTTATCTGAAATCTGCATTTAGCGATTAGCCTTTAGCTCAAACCTTACGAAATCCGGCACTTCAATCTCCCACCACAAGTTCTGGATCAGTCCGCAGAGACGATTCCAACGAGGATTCGTAAGTCTGATTCAAATCTGATATCTCCGCGGACGCAACGACCTGTCCATCCAAGAAAATCTCGAACCGTCCAGAGGTCGTCTCGCCAATTACATCCGCAGCAATTCCATGTTGAGCGGCTACGTGTTGGATTCGAGAGACATTTACGGGGTCGCACGACAGCAGGATACGGCTTGCATCCTCACCGAATAGCACAAATTCCGCGGGCAAACCGTTCGCTGCGAGGTTCACTCTCGCACCCACGCCCTTCGCAAACGCCTTTTCGGCCAAAGCAACGGCCAAACCTCCATCGGAGCAGTCATGTACGGATTCCACTAATCCTTCCTGAATCATTTCGATCACTGCTTTCTGCAAGGCGGCTTCCTTCTCCAGATCGAGCTGCGGAGGATATCCCCACAAAGCGCCCAGAATTTCCTTGGCGTATTCGGATGAGCCGAACTCACTCTCCACGTCGGTGATATCGGCCTCCTCGCCCGCGCGCAATAGCAGAATCGAACGTCCGCTAGCAGTGAAGTACATCTTGGCGGCCTTATGTACATCGTCCAGAATGCCCACCACTCCAAGAACCGGTGTGGGGTAAATACCTTCGCTCAGCGTCTCGTTATAAAAGCTGACGTTGCCCCCGGTGATGGGAACCTCCAACTCCTCGCAGGCTTTGGTGATGCCGTCGATGGTTTGCGAGAACTGCCACATGATGTGCGGCTTTTCGGGATTGCCAAAATTGAGGCAATTGGTCGCACCTACGGGAGTCGCTCCCGAACACGCAACCTTACGCGCGGCTTCAGCAACTGCGTGCATCGCGCCTAACCGAGGATCGAGATAGCACCAGCGTCCATTGCCATCGAGCGCCATCGCCAGACCCCGTTGCGATCCTTTGATGCGAATCACGCCCGCATCGCCTGCACCCGGAGCCTCGACCGTATTGGTTTGCACCATGTGATCGTATTGCTGCCACACCCAGCGCTTGCTACAGATGTTCGGGCTCGCAAGAAGCCGCTTCAGATTTTTTGTGAAGTCTCCGCCGGCGCTCAGCTTGATTTGTCCGGGCATTTCGCGCGGCACAGCCGGTTCCCATCGCACGAGCGGACGCTTGTACACGGGCGCATCGTCGGTGAGCGCTTGATTCGGAATCTCGGCAACCACCCCACCATGATGCAATACTCTCAGTTTGTTATGGGTCGTGACCGTGCCTATCTCGACAGCATCGAGTCCCCACTTTTCAAAGACCCGGAAAACCTCCTGTTCACGGCCCTTCTGGGCCACGAGCAGCATACGCTCCTGCGACTCACTCAGCATGATCTCGTAAGGAGACATGCCGGTTTCGCGCTGCGGGACGCGGTCGAGTTCGATCTCGATACCGACGCCGCCGCGCCCGCCCATTTCGCAGGTCGAGCAAGTCAGTCCGGCAGCGCCCATATCCTGAATGCCGACGATCGCGCCGGTCTGCATGGCTTCGAGGCAAGCCTCAAGTAGCAGCTTTTCCAGGAACGGATCGCCCACCTGGACATTGGGACGCTTCGCTTCCGAGGCCTCGCTGAATTCTTCACTGGCCATGGTCGCACCGTGGATGCCGTCGCGTCCGGTTTTGGCGCCAACGTAGATCACGGGATTGCCTTCGCCCGCAGCGCGAGCATAGAAAATTTCATCTTTGCGAACCAGGCCCAAAGCGAAAGCATTCACGAGAGGATTGCCGGAGTAACACGGCTCAAACTTCGTCTCGCCTCCCAAGTTGGGGACACCGAAGCAGTTGCCGTAGGAAGCGACGCCCCCGACTACTCCTTCGAGAATGGAGTGATTCTTGTGGATCTCCGCTTGCGTGGGAGCAGCCGCCCTTGGGTGTCCTTCCGTAATCGGCCCGAATCGTAACGAATCCATCACCGCGACCGGTCGCGCACCCATGGTGAAGATGTCACGCAGAATTCCGCCCACGCCGGTGGTTGCGCCTTGGAAGGGCTCGATAAAGGATGGGTGATTGTGGGATTCGATCTTGAAGGCGCAAGCCCAGCCGTCTCCGATATCGATAATGCCCGCGTTTTCTCCCGGACCCTGCAGCACTCGCTTGCTGCGCGTCGGCAAACGTTTCAAGTGCACGCGCGACGACTTATAGGAACAGTGCTCGCTCCACATCACGCTGAAGATGCCGAGTTCGGTGAGAGTCGGCTCTCGCTGCCCGAGAAGCTGTTTGATCTTGTCGTACTCATCGGGAGTCAGGCCGTGCTGCCGGAGGATGTCCAGCGAAAAGGCAGAACTCGCAGTGGTGGTCATGGAGAGATTCTATTGTCGCATCTGCGGGAGAAGCCGTCATCCCCATTTGTTAAAGATTCAATTTTTCAATCGTGCAGCCGTTTCCGGTAATATCCAGCCAGATGAAGTCGATCATTGTGGGAACGGCAGGGCATATCGATCACGGCAAAACCGCGCTGGTCAAGGCTTTGACCGGGATCGATGCGGACCGACTGGAGGAAGAGAAGCGGCGAGGCATCACCATTGACCTGGGCTTCGCCCATATGGACTTGCCGGCCCCGAATGCCGGGGAAACGCTGCGGCTGGGCTTTGTCGACGTTCCCGGACACGAGCGCTTTGTGCGCAACATGTTGGCAGGTGTCGGTGGCATCGATCTGGTATTGCTGGTGATCGCTGCCGATGAAGCGATCAAGCCCCAGACGCGGGAGCACTTCGACATACTGCAACTGCTGGGTATACGGCGCGGCATTACCGTGCTCACCAAGTCTGATGCGGTCGATGCCGAGACGCTCGAAGTCGTGCGCCTGGAAGTGGAAGAGTTTCTGCGTGGAACGTTCCTGGAAGCGCCCAAATCTCCGATCATCGCAGTGAGCTCTCTGACTGGCGCAGGACTGGATGAGTTGAAGCAGGCAATGTTTACGAAAGCGGCCGAGATCCAGCCGAGGGACAGCCGCTCGATCGCCCGCCTGCCGATCGATCGTGTGTTCACTATGAAGGGGTTCGGTACGGTGGTGACCGGAACGCTGGTAGCTGGGACAATTCGCCGCGAAGAAGAGTTAGAAGTCTTTCCCATAGGACGCCGCGTGCGTGTGCGAGGCGTGCAGGTGCATGGACAGGCAGCCGACGCGGCTGTCGCCGGTCAGCGGACCGCGCTCAACCTCGCAGGGGCGAGCACGGAGGACATCTCCCGCGGCATGACGCTGACACCTCCTGAGACATTTGAGACGACCCGACGTGCGGACGTTTCGTTGCACCTGCTGGCTTCGGCAGAGCACCCGTTGAAAGACCGGGCCCGGGTGCATTTCCATTCCTACACCATGGAAACCGTGGCGGAGGTTTTGCTCCACGGGACAAAGAGGATCAAGCCAGGCGACTATGCGTTCGCGCGGCTCAAGCTCCCGAAGCCAGCGCTGCTGCTGCCCGGAGACCGTTTTATCCTCCGGCAGTTTTCTCCGGTTGTGACAATTGGCGGCGGGATTGTGCTGGACGCGGTGCCGATTCCCCGCCTGCCGGGACAAGCGGATTTCCTGAACGTTCTAGCTGGAGGAAACACCGAGGCTGTTCTGAAAGCACGGATTGCGCGGAGGCATGAGGCAGGAATCTCGATTTCCCGACTCATTGCAGAGACCGGTTGGACAAAGAGTTCGATCGACGCTCAACTGGCGCAGGCAACCAGGGAAAATCGAGTGGCGCGGATCGGCGAACTGCTAGTTCATTTCCCCGCGCTGGAAGCGTTGAAGCTATATATCTTGGGCACGATAAGTGATTTTCACAAACGAAACCCCCTCGTCAACGGAATCAACAAGGAAGAATTAAGGGAGCTGTCGAGAGCGTCGGGTAACGTATTTGATGTAACGCTCGGCATGCTGGTCGGTGAAAAGAAAATCGAAGTCGCAGGCGATCTGGTGCGTCTGCCCGGTCACGGCGTCGTCATGAAAGATGAGGAAGCCGAATCAAGAAAGAAAATCGAAGACGCGTTTGCCTCGGCTGGACTGAAGGTTCCTGCTCTGCACGATGTGATCGCCGGGCTCAAGATCGACAAAGTACGGGCGCAGAAAATTGTCACGCTGCTGTTGCGGGAAACGCTATTGATCAAAGTTTCCGACGAATTAGTCTTCCATCGCAGCGCTCTGCTGGCGCTACGGCGGCACTTAGCGGCATACAAAACGAAGTCCCGGACCATTGACGTTGCCAAGTTTAAAGAGCTAACCGGAGTGAGCCGTAAATATGCGATTCCGCTGCTGGAATACCTGGATCGAGAGCGGGTCACGAGACGCGTAGGAGATGCAAGAGAGATTCTTTAGCAACGGATTTCCATCGATCTTCACGGATAAGACCTGAATTTAGCTTTATCCGACTGCGATCCGTGGAATTGCGTAGCGATCGTCTAGATTTTTTCTTCCGGAAATTCCAGTTCCAGTCCCAGCGGATCAGTCAGCCGATTCGTAAGGTTAGCCAATCCTGCGAGCATGTGCACATCGACAATCTCGGCGTCCGCAAAGTGTTTCTTCAACTCCTCGAAGTCGGCTTGCGTAATCTCGTGCGGGGCGCGCGTCAACTTCTCCACATAAATTAGGGCAGCTCGCTCCTTCTCGCTGTAGCGCGAATAATTTCCCGCCTGTAGCGCAGCCCAGTCCTCGGCCGTAAGGCCCGCACGCTTCGACGAAGCGACGTGATGCTGCGTGCAATAGCGGCACCCATTAATAAAGGAAATGCGAAGATAAATGAGTTCATACAACTTGCGGTCGAGCGAGCGTCCTACGCTGCCGTAGAAGCTTAGAAAACTCTTAAGCATCTCGGGACGATGCGCCAGGGCCTTTTGTACATTGCCGGGCTTTCCGCGCAGTACTGTGTCGTAAATTTCGCGCACCTCCGGAGACGCGCTCTCCGGGGAAATCAGGCTAATGCGTGCCATCGAATCCTCCAAAGTCGTAAGCCGATTCCCCACATGATAGATGAACCGGGGGCGTGATGCGATGAAGGGCTCATACCTGTTGTCCACCGGCCTACAGAAACAGGGGGAAATGCCGATGTATCCCAATGGAGCCTTATTTCATGAGGAATGTCGGGTTCGCGATGTTTCTGGTTTGCTGGGCCGCACTACCGGCGGGAGCGCAAAACTCCGCCGATGTGGGGGGCGGGACGACCATTCTTGCCCTGGAGCACGCCTGGGATCAGGCGCAAGAACGCGGTGATGTCAAAGCGCTCGCCGCGATCTTCGACAATTCCCTTATCTACATCGACTATGACGGTAAGCTGTTGACGAAAGCAGAGTACTTGGCGCGGGTAAAGGCAAACAACACCCACATACAGCAGATCGTAGCGGAAGAAATGAGTGTGCAAATGTTTGGAAACACCGCAATTGTCGTGGGTTCCTACCGAGTAAAAGGATTAGAGAATGGCAAGCCATACCTGCGGCGCGGACGATTCACGGACACCTGGGTGCTTACGGGCAAGAACTGGATATGCGTTGCTGCCGCGGCGACGCCGATTCTGCGATGATTGCAAGGTTCCGTGGTTGTGATCCAAATTTTTCTTTTCTCGCGTCGCGACGTGAGCAATAGGAGTTAAGATGTGGAAATTTTTGGCTGTTTTGCTTGTATTGGCGCCTCAGCTGACAGCTCAGGCTAGAACGGTGCTGGACGGCGACCGAAGCAGAATTCTTTCGCTGGAGAACGCATGGAACCAGGCAGTTCATCAAAAAGATACATCCGCACTGAAGATGTTGCTCAGCCAGGACTTGGTCTACGTCGACTTCGACGGCAAGCTCATGGATAGCGCAGCGTACTTGGCCAGCGTGCAGTCGCAGGCAATGCATCCCGAACGGATCGTGAGCGAATCCATGAACGTACATCTTTACGGAGCGGTTGCGGTAGTCAATGGGGTTTATCGCGAAAGTGGCATTAAGAGTGGAAAGTCTTACACGCTTCGCGAACGCTTTACCGACACTTGGGTCCGCCAAAACGACAGTTGGGTCTGTGTAGCGAGCCAATCAACGTTGGCCAGCCAGTAGGATAAGTTGCTATTTCGACGAGGCGGTTGTAAGCCACTAGGATTCCTCCCTCGCGCCGCATTCCATTCTTCCTGCTACGATCAAAACGATGAATACCGTGAAAATCATTGGAGCCGGATTGGCTGGCTCGGAGGCCGCATGGCAGTGTGCGCGGCAGAGTATCAACGTTGAGTTGTTCGAGATGCGTCCGGCACGGTCGACCCCGGCGCACCAAACGGGGGATTTTGCGGAGCTGGTTTGCTCGAACTCTTTGAAATCAGATTCCGAGAACACTGCTCCGTGGTTGCTGAAGGAAGAGATGCGGCGGGCCGGATCACTGCTCCTGCGGATTGCGCGGGAGTGCGCTGTTCCGGCGGGACATGCGTTGGCGGTGGATCGAGTCACGTTTGCCGCGAAAGTGACCGAAGCAATTTCACGCGAAGCGAAAATTACCGTGCGGCGGGAAGAAGTCCGGCGAATCCAGGAGACGGGGGAGCATGTCACTATTGTCGCGACTGGGCCGTTAACCTCCGAGGCGCTGGCTGCAGAAATTGCACGACTAAGCGTCGGGGCACGGCAATCACCCCTTGAGGAGACGAGTAGTCCACTTCCGGATTGGTCGGGTCCACAAAGCCCGCATCTCTATTTTTACGACTCCATCAGTCCCATAGT
Source organism: uncultured Acidobacteriaceae bacterium (assembly GCA_963777005.1). GTDB lineage: Bacteria > Acidobacteriota > Terriglobia > Terriglobales > Acidobacteriaceae > Sulfotelmatobacter. The sequence goes on from CAVZPC010000023.1 coordinate 66,494, forward strand.
GGAAGCAGATTCGATTGACATGTCGCGAGTCTATATGGCGGCGCGCTATGACAAAGGTTCGGCAGACTACATTAACTGCCCAATGACGCGCGAGGAATACGATGGATTTTATGATGCGCTTTTGGCGGCGCAATCAGTGGAGGAGCGCGATTGGGAGAAGCTGAATTACTTCGAGAGCTGTTTACCGATTGAGGAGATAGCCCGGCGCGGACGCGATACGCTGCGCTTCGGACCGATGAAACCGGTGGGGCTGAAGGACCCGCGTACGGGACGAATGCCCTACGCCGTAGTGCAACTCAGGCAGGAAAACCTGCGGGCGGATTCCTACAATCTGGTGGGGTTCCAGAATCATTTGAAGTTTGGAGAGCAAGCCCGCGTCCTGCGGATGATTCCGGGGCTGGAGAATGCTCGGTTTTTGCGTTATGGCCAGATCCACCGCAATACCTACATCAACGGACCGGCATTATTGCGGGAGACGCTCCAGATGAAGACATTTCCGCGAGTTCTGTTTGCGGGACAAATTTGTGGAGTCGAGGGATACGTCGAATCGATTGCAACCGGTCTGATGGCGGGGAGGCACGCCGTGGCTCTGGTTCGCGGAGATGAACCGGTGGCGCCGCCGCGCGCGTCGGCTTTCGGATCGCTCACGCACTATGTTGCCCAGGCAGACGCGAAGAATTTCCAGCCGGCAAACATTACGTTTGACCTGTTGCCAGCTCTCGAGAAAAAGATTCGCGATCGCAAAGAACGGCACCGAATGCAGTGCGAACTGGCGCTTAAACACTTTAACGAATGGATGGAACGGGCTCGGGAAACCATAGTAAAAACTTGAGCCGCGAAGCCTGTAGGGAACGAGAATACGTACATTTACGCGGCGACTCCGGTTTCTTCAACACAATCTGAAAGCTCCAAGCATCGCAAAGTTCTTTGCAACTAACGCCTCCCTAATTGCGTATCCAATAAACAGCACCACGGACGTGACGGGCTTACCTTCCCTGCTCCGTCGCGTCCAATCAAAGAAGCACGATGACTTTGCGAGATCTCGTTACCGATGTGGTGCGCACTCTCTGGGCGCACAAGTTGCGCGCTTTCCTCACCATGTTTGGCATCGCCTGGGGAATCGTATCGATCGTGCTGATGGTGGCTGCCGGCGAAGGTTTGCGTAAGGGCCAGGAAGAACAATCGAGAACGCTGGGCAAGGACGTAATGATCGTGTTCCACGGCCGTACCAGCCTGCAGGCGGGAGGAACACACGCGGGACGACTGGTGCACTGGGAAGATCCGGATGTGCCAGTAGTACAGGCGGAGGCGACGGATTGTGAATACGCGATCCCTGAACTGGAGCAAGAAACGGTTCTCACTCATAGCAATTTCAACAATGCATCCTTAGAGGTGACCGGGTCGTATCCGCAATTTAGTGAGATTCGCAGTCTCAACGTAGGCCTTGGACGCTTTTATGACTGGAATGACATGCGCGAGGCCAGACGCGTCGCCTTTCTGGGATCAGACGCGGCCAAGCAGTTGTTTCCCGGACGCAATCCAGTCGGGGATAACGTCTATCTGAATGACTTCCCTTTCGTCGTAATCGGCGTCATGCAGAAAAAGAAACAGGATTCCAGCTACGACGGCTGGGACGTAAACAAAATCTTCATCCCATTCTCAGCGATGCGACGAGACTTTCCCGACAAGCCTCCGGGAACACCGTCGACGTTCGATCAGTTGCTGGTGACGCCGAAATCCGTGGAACAACATGAGGCCTGCAAGCATGAGGTGCGGGTAGCGCTGGCCCGCATGCACCGCTACGATCCGAATGACAAAGAGGCCTGTCCCATCTGGGACACAGTGCAGGAGGCCAAAGCGTTCCGGCAGATGACCGACGGCATGAAGTATTTTCTCGGCGCGGTCGGGATCGTCACGCTGCTGTTAGGCGGTCTCGGTGTGATGAATGTGATGCTGGTCGCGGTGCGCGAACGGACCCGCGAAATCGGTGTGCGAAAAGCGCTTGGCGCTCCTGCGGGAACCATTCTTCGGCAGTTCTTCGCCGAAGCTTTGATCATTGCCTTGCTTAGCGGGGCAATCGGTCTCGGGGTGGCGTTTGGCTTCTGCGCCCTGGTGAACCTGCTACCTATGCCGGATTATTTTGCCGGGCTCATTCCAGACTGGACTTCCGGCCTCGTCGCCGCGGGACTATTAGGAGCGGTTGCGGTGGGTGCGGCGCTATATCCGGCGCGGAGAGCGGCTTCGGTCGACCCCATCGAAGCGCTGCGCTACGAAGCCGGTGGATAGCAGATGCTCATAGAAATCATTCTCGAGGCGTGGATCGCATTGAAGCGGAACCTGACGCGCAGTTTCCTGACTATGCTCGGCATCGTGTGGGGGATTGTGACCGTCACGCTGCTGATCGCCTACGGAAGCAGTTTTCGCGGCATCCTGGTGCACGGGTTTGACGCCTTCGGCAAGAGCGTGGTGATTTGCTGGCCGCAGCAGACCAGTGAGCAACCGGGCGGGCAGCGCGCCGGCAAGAAAGTTGTTCTCGAGCAGGCGGACGTGGACATAATCAAGGCCACCGCGCCGCTGGTGAAACATGTATGCCGGGAAACCGTAAATCGTCCGGGAATCTCTTACGGTGACCGCATGGTGGGAACGGCCGCGGTTCGAGGAGTTTGCCCGGAATACGGGGAGATGCGAAACGAAGTGCCGTCGGAAGGGCGCTGGATCGATGCGGCTGATGAACTGGAGCGGAGGCGTGTGATCTTTCTGGGTGGGCGCATCCGCGAACAACTCTTCAGTGGCCGTCTCGCCGTCGGAGAGACCGTGGAAGTGGGCGGCGTGCGCTTTACCGTCATCGGCGTGATGGCGCGCAAGATTCAGCTCAGCAACTATTTCAGCAGCGACGATGATTCGGCTTGGATTCCCTACTCCACCGCCGGTGACCTGTGGAACACGCGTTACGCGCGAGTGCTGGTGTTCGAACCGATTGCGCCGCAATTTGAAAAACAAGCGATGGCGCAAGTGCTGGCGGCGGTGGCGACGCGACAAAACTTCTCGCCCACAGACCCGAAAGCTTTCCAGATGTTCGGACGCGATGAATTTCGTCCGGTAATCGATGCGCTAACCATTGGGTTGCAAGTGCTGCTCGCCTTCGTCGGGACCTTAACGCTGGGCATAGGCGGCGTGGGTGTAATGAACATCATGCTCGTCTCGGTCGATGAGCGTATCCGCGAGATCGGCCTGCGGCGCGCGCTGGGAGCAAAGAAAAGCCACATCAAGCTGCAATTCCTGGCGGAGACTTTGCTGATCATGGTTCTCGGCGGCGCGATTGGCGTGGCGCTTTCCTACCTCATCGCCTGGGCCGTAGGAACCCTGCCTATGATGGGCCCACTCTTTGAAGACGACTCCGGGCAGGGTGACATTCACCTGCGGATTTCAATGATGACCGTCTTGCTTTCGAGCACGGCGCTTCTAGTGGTCGGCGTAATCAGCGGACTGGTTCCCGCATTCCGCGCCTCCAAACTCGATCCGGTTGAAGCTCTGCGTTACGAGTGAGCATCCCCGAGAATTGATTTGATCCGCAGCCCAATTCGCAGTACCTTGCTGCTGAGTCATTCGCAGCCCGAGGTGCGCTTTGCCAATCTCCGCCGTGGATACGATTACCCTTGCCGTTGAACACACCAAGCAGCAACTGTTCAGGCGGCCTTTCCGCTTTGGTCAGTGGACCAAACTTGCAGTGGTCGGCCTACTAGCCGGCGAGCTTGGCTCGGGCGGCGGATTCAACGGCTCCAACTTTCACCTCCCCAGGCACACGGCAAACTCTCCACACTTTCCAGGTACGGGGCTGTCGGGAATCGATCCCGCGCTCCTGGCGGGCCTCATCGCAATCATTGTCATCGCCGCGTTCACCGTAGGAATTGTTCTGATGTACGTCAGTAGCGTGATGCGCTTCGTCCTTTTCGACAGCATTCTTGCGAAAGATTGCCGCATCGGCCGAGGATGGAATCTGAGACAGGGACCCGGGTGGCGCTATTTCCTCTGGAAGGTGCTTTACCTGTTCGTTACCATCGCCGGTTTCGTGATTCTGGTTGGAATCCCCGCGGCTTTTGCTTTTGTAGTCGGGTGGCTGAGGGAACCGAAGGAGCACGTGCTCCCTCTGGTGCTCGGGGGAATCGTTCTGTTCTTCGCATTCCTGATTTTTGTGGTTGCGGTATCTGTGATTTTTGTATTGACCAAGGATTTTGTCGTGCCACAAATGGCCTTGGAGAATATTGACGCGATCGAAGGATGGCGCCGCCTCTGGCCGATGATCAAGGCCGATATGGGTGGGTATGCGGGCTACATCGGAATGAAGATCGTGATGGCCATCGGCGCCGGAATCGTAGTCGGCATCGCTACAGTGATTCTGGGATTGATCCTTGCGATCCCGACAGTTGGTCTGAGTATTCTTGCGGTGCTGACAGGTAAAAGCGCCGGTCTTACCTGGAACGCGTACACCATCACGTTGGCGGTCGTAGTCGGCAGTATTCTTCTCGCCAGTTTCTTGTATCTGATCGCGCTGATCTCCGTACCGGTCATCGTGTTCTTTCCCGCCTATTCGATTTACTTCTTTGCCGCACGCTATCCGGCGTTGAGCGCCGTGCTCTATCCACCCCTGCCAGCATCGGCTACTCCCCAACTACCTCCTTTGCCACCTTCCCCGCAAGCGATCGGCTGAACCAGAGAAATTCCCCGCTGGAACTCTGCCTGTGCTCTAGGTGTCTGATGTTGCAGACACGCGCGTGCCAAAGAGCAGCTAAGGAGCTTTCTATGGCGTTCTCAATGGCAGGCGGAGGTCCGTCTGGTCCGCAGATCAATGTCACACCGCTGATCGACGTGCTGTTGACACTGATTATCGTTTTCATGGTGGTCGTGTCGATGGATAAGGAACAAGGAGAAACCGCGCAGATTCCGCAGCCCGATCAGAAGCAGACTGCAGAGCAGCAGCAGTCGCGTACTGTCGTCATTCAGGTGGTATGGACGAAGGAAGATCAGCCACCCGAGGTGAAGATCAATCAGGATAATGTGCGGTGGGAAGATCTGGAAGGCCGCCTGGCGAAGATTTATTTGACGCGCGCCGAGAAAGTGGTCTTCGTGCGCGGCGACGCCGATGTTGACTTCCAATATGTCGCCGACGTGATCGACGTGGCGCATCACGCGGGCGTAGAGCGGGTGGGATTGCTGACCATGGATCGGGAAGTCCGGGGAGAGTAATGAGATCAGCGGGCTATCGAACGCTTGGCGCTAATTCCTCGCCCGGTTCTTGATCCAAATCGGCGTGCCCAAGAAGCCGAAGGCCTCGCGGATCTGATTCTCCAAAAATCGCTGATAGGAGAAGTGCAGCTTCACTGCGCGGTTGGTGAATAACACAAACGTTGGCGGCGCGACTGAGGCTTGCGTCATGTAGAGAATTTTCACGCGCGAGCGCATAGGCACCGATGCTCGCTCGAAATCCACGGTTTCAATGAAGCGGTTCATAGCGGACGTAGGAATGCGCTTGCGGCGCTCGGTCGCGACCTGTTCGAGTAGCGGAAAGATTTTCTCGGTACCCTTGCCGCTTTTAGCCGAAATAAAAACAATGGGCGCGTAGTTCAGGAATTTAAGATCGTGGCGCAGGCGCTCTTCGTAAGCGTCCCGGTCGCCGGGACGCCTGCTTTCTCGCATGCGCATCGCCTTCGATGGCCTGCCGCTCTTGAGTGCGCCGCTGATGACGAGATCCCACTTATTGACGACGATAATCATCGAGCGTCCGCTCTCGTGCGCGTAGCCGGCGATGGCGGCGTCGAGCTGGCTCACCCCTTCGGTGGCGTCGATAACCAGCAGCGCAATGTCGGCACCTTCCAGATGCTTGCGCGCCATCACCACAGAAAGCTTCTCCGCCATTAAATGAGTCTTCCCTTTGCGGCGGATTCCAGCAGTGTCGATGAAGCGGAAGCGGCGACCGTTATGTTCGATGATTTCGTCGACCGCGTCGCGCGTGGTGCCGGGAACGGGCGACACGATCGCGCGATCCGAAGCCGTCAAGCAATTTAGCAGTGTGGACTTGCCTACATTCGGATGTCCGATGATGGCAACTTTGGTTTCGTAGACGGGTTCGACTTCTGCGGATGTCGTATCTGCTAGTTGGGGCTCTTCCTGAAATTCAACTGGGTGTTCAGCCTCCTCAGTGGTTGGTTCTTTGGCTGGCAGAACTTCCAAAACAGCATCCAGAAGGTCATCAATCCCGCGCCCGTGCTCCGCCGAAACGGGGAACATCAGCTTGATTCCCAGCCGATGAAACTCGTCCACGATGTTCCCTTGCTTGTCCGAATCGGCCTTGTTGACCGCGAGAAACAACGGACGTCCAGTCTTGCGCAGTAAGCGAACCAGTTCGAGATCCGGTCCGGCAAGTTCGGCTCGCCCGTCAACCACCATTACGATTGCCGCGGCTTCATCAAATGCAACGCGCGCCTGGCGAAAAATTTCTGACGGAATGAAATCTTTGTCTTCGGGAAGAATGCCGCCGGTATCGATGATGCGGATGTGTCGGCCGCGCCACTCCGCGTCGCCATAGAGACGGTCGCGGGTAATGCCCGGTTCATCTCCAACGATGGCGCGCCGCGAACCAACGATGCGGTTAAATAGCGTGGACTTCCCAACGTTGGGCCGACCCACAATAGCAATTGTGGGGACACCGGCTGCGGTGGTGGCGACAGTACTAGTCGAATTGTAAGTGGGTTGGGTCAAAATGAAGTGAAATCAACAGTCGGTGACGACAACTGTTTATTATAGAGACTCCCGTGCCTTTAAGTTCCCAGCCCGCCTCATCTGCTCCGTCTCCACTCTCCACGCCGGGCGGAAAGGGCACTTCGCTTTACCAGTTCTTTGCGCCAGGAGGAGTGCTCGCGAGCACCCATCCCGCGTATGAATTCCGCCGCGGCCAGTTGCAGATGGCGCAAGCAGTCGAGCAGGCGTTAGAAGAAAAGCGCCACCTCATCGTGGAAGCCGGTACCGGCACGGGCAAAACTCTCGCGTATCTAATGCCGGTGATTCGGTCCGGCAAGCGAGTGATCATTTCTACTGGCACGAAGAATCTCCAGGAACAGCTTTTCTACAAAGACGTGCCGTTTCTGGAGCAGACCCTGTCGGGAGAGCGGGGCTCTGGTTCCCGGCTTTCGGTGTGCTACATGAAGGGTCGCAGCAATTATTTATGCCGTAAAAAGCTGTATAACCTTACTGATCAGCCCGTGCTAAGTGGGCTGCAAGAGATTGAGCAATATCGCGCAATTGCCGCGTGGGAGAAGACAACTTCAACCGGCGACCGGGCAGAGCTTGCGGAGCTTCCCGAAGCCAGCGCCCTTTGGCACAAACTGGACGCTCGCACAGAGGCCTGCATCGGACAAAAGTGCAGCGAGTGGGAACGCTGTTTTGTCACTGAAATGCGCAGGCGAGGGATGGAGAGCGACATCATCATCGTTAATCATCATCTGTTCTTTGCCGATCTCGCCATCAAGTTGCAGGCAGGGGGCGCGCCCGACGCGGGCATCTTACCGGAAGCGGCGGCCGTGGTTTTCGATGAGGCGCACGAATTGGAAGATGTCGCAGGGAACTACTTCGGAATTTCCGTTAGCAACCTGCGCGTGGAGGATCTGGCACGTGACGTGGAAGCCTCAATGCAGCATAACCGGATGCTTTCCGCGTCGCTCTCGGGAGCGCTTGGGAGTTTGCGGGAACGATCGCAATTCTTCTTCTCGCTGTTACCCCCGGGCGAAGGACGCTTTGCTTTCGAAACGCGGCGCGAGTTTCTGGAAGAAAACGGCGAAGAGTTCCTGGCCCTTAATCAATCCCTGACGCGACTGGCAGGCGAACTGGAGGGGCTGCAACAGAAACCGGAGGAGATTTTCAATTTCGTACGGCGCGCCCAAGAGTTGCAGGTGCAACTCGGGTTCGCCATGGAATCAGACGATCGCAACACTGTGTTCTGGATCGAACGGCGTGGCGGACGAGCGAATTCATCACAGAGACCGAGAGGCTCAGAGAAGACTGGAAGGCAGAACGTCTTTCTACAAGCTACGCCGATCGATGTCGGCCCGATCCTGCGCGAATGTCTTTGGTCGAAACTCGAGTGCGCGGTCCTTACTTCCGCCACGCTGGCTGTTGGCGGCGGATTCGAATACACACGGCAGAGATTGGGGCTGGAGCATGCGCGAGAGTCGGTCTTGCCATCACACTTCGACTACGAAAATCAGGCTTTATTTTATGTTCCACCCGATCTCCCCGACGCTCGCACCTCACAATTCACCGCGAAGGCCGCAGAACGTATTCGCAAGCTGCTGGAAATCACTCGTGGCCGCGCCTTCGTCCTCTTCACCAGTTATGCCCAGATGAATGACATTTACCAGCGATTGCTCGGCGAATTGGAGTTTCCCATGCTGCGGCAGGGTGATGCGCCCAAGAGCGCGCTGCTGGAGGAGTTTCGTCTGACACCGAATGCAGTGCTGTTTGCAACTTCGTCGTTCTGGCAGGGTGTGGACGTGCAAGGCGAACAATTGAGTTGTGTGATTATCGATCGCTTGCCCTTCGCAGTGCCCAGCGACCCAGTCGTCGCTGCGCGCGTCAAAGCGATTGACGCTGACGGCGGCAATGCATTTTTTCAATATCAGGTCCCGGCAGCCGTCATCACGCTGAAACAAGGGTTTGGACGGCTGATCCGCTCCTTGCACGACCGTGGCCTCCTCGTCCTGCTCGACAATCGCATTCTCAAGAAGCAATACGGCCGCGTATTTATCGAGAGCCTGCCGAATTACAAAAAAACTACCGAACTGCAGGCGGTCGAGGAGTTTTTCGGTGTCGGCAACTGAGAGTCGTCCTTTTCGGTAAGCGCTCGCAGACCTGCTCCTGACGCGAGGATCTGGGTCGCCTTCGTGGTCGAGCCAAGCGAAATTGACGGGGCGAGCGGTACAATTAAGATGCGTAGCGATTCGAAGCGGTCCATCCTGTAGCCTCGTGGAACCGCAGAGGGATGCATGTTCGAAGTTACAGTTGACGATACCTTTGCCGCGGGTCACTATCTGCGGAACTACAAGGGCAAGTGCGAAAATCCGCACGGACATAATTACAAGATTAGGGTCACGCTCGCAGGCGCGGAGCTCGACAAGGCCGGGCTGCTGCTCGATTTCAAGGATCTACGCGAAGTAATGAAGCACGTCATCGAACGGCTCGACCATCGGATGATCAACGATATAGAGCCATTTACCGTGATTAATCCATCGGCTGAGAATCTCGCGAAATATTTCTACGATGAGTCGAATACTCGCCTAAAAAGCGTGACCAACGGCCGCGTGCGGGTTAAAGACGTTACCGTGTTTGAAACCGATACCACCACTGCAAAGTACAGCGAATAACGCTTCCCCAACCGTGCCAAGGGTTCCATGCAGATTACGGAAATCTACAAGTCGCTGCAGGGCGAGTCGACACATGCCGGGCTTCCGTGCGTTTTTGTGCGCCTCACCGGATGCAACTTGCGCTGCTCCTGGTGTGACAGCGAGTACACCTTCCAGGGCGGGCAAAAGATGGCTTTGGAAGAGGTCCTGGCCGAAGTACGGCACCTCAGTCCGAATGGCGGGTTGGTAGAGATCACCGGCGGCGAACCTATGCTGCAGGAGCGGGAAGTGCTTCCTCTTATGAAGGAGTTGTTGGCAGACGGGTATCGTGTATTGCTGGAGACCAGCGGGGAACGGCCGCTGGTGCGGGTCCCCGCGGAAGTCATCAAGATCGTGGATGTCAAGTGTCCAAATTCGGGAGAGCCCGACACTTTTTTTTTCGAAAACCTGACAGCGCTTACAGCGCGTGACGAGGTAAAGTTCGTGCTGGCCAGCCGTCCCGACTATGTGTTTGCCCGCGACTTCACCCGGCAGCACAACCTGGCAGAGCGCGTGAACGCCGTACTGTTCTCGCCGGCTTTCCGCAAAGATGCCACGGGATCGCGAGACAGTTCGCACTGCCTGGTCGATCCCCAGGAATTAGCGGGGTGGATGCTGGCCGATGAAGTTCCGGCGCGCCTGGGCTTGCAGTTACACAAGTTTATTTGGGATCCCGCAGTGAAGGGAGTTTAGCCCTCCATCTCGCCGAGTCACCATCGAGGATTGATCTAACATCATGACGCCCCCAACCCAGCGTGCGGTTGTTTTGCTCAGCGGAGGAATGGATTCCTGCGTGTGTGCGGCCTTGGCAACCCGCGACTACGCCACTGCCGCATTGCACGTAAGTTACGGGCAACGCACTGAACATCGCGAGCGGCAATCTTTTCTCAAAATTTGCGATCGGCTGCACATTCACGACAGGCTTATCGTGCGCAACGAGGCTCTCCGCGCCATCGGAGGGTCTGCCCTCACCGATGAAAACATCGCCGTGCCTACGGTTCCATCCGCCAGCCATGAGATTCCGGTCACCTATGTCCCGTTTCGGAACGCTCATTTTTTGTCCGTCGCGGTAAGTTGGGCCGAGGTGCTCGGTGCAGCCAAAATCTATATTGGTGCGGTCGAACCAGACAGCTCCGGGTATCCTGATTGCCGTCCGGCGTATTATGAAGCGTTCAACCGAGTGATTCGGGCAGGGACGAAGGATGGCAACATCGAAGTTGTCACGCCCCTCATCGCCATGCGGAAAGCCGAAATTGTACAGCTTGGCCTTGAACTGAACGCTCCATTCGATTTAACTTGGTCATGCTATCGCCATGAGGATCGAGCCTGCGGTATTTGTGATAGTTGCGTTCTGCGGTTGCAGGCGTTTAAGGCGGCGGGAATGCGAGACCCAATTCCCTATGCGACGCTGGAAAGAGTCTAGCAGTCAAGGTTTTGATGGCTTAGCGAAAAAACGTAAGCGACTTCAGGTGCACATTTTTTGAGCAATTTTTCGGAAATTCATATTTAATAATTCTTTCTGCCGGGAGGCAAAAATGAAGAAACACCTCGCAGTGTTTGCTCTTGTTCTCCTAGTATTCGGACTATGTACTTCGCCGGTTTTCGCACAGGGTGCGTCGGGATCGGTGAAGGGCGTTTGCAAAGACATGGATGGCAATCCCATCGTCGATGGAATCGTGGTCTACGCCAACCAGGACAACGGTCAGAAATATACCCTCAAAACCAACAAGAAGGGCGAGTATTTTTCTCTGGGCGTGGGCGCTGGCACCTATACCGTTACCCTCTACAAAAACGCTGATGACCTTAAGGCCAACAAGGAACTTTTCCATTTCGGCAAAGTTCCGGTCACCCTGGATGAGAACACCCTCGACTTCGACTTAAAAAAGCAAACCGCGGAGGCCGCCAAGGGCCAGGGCTTGACTCCTGAACAGATCAAGGCTCAACAGGAAGCGCAGGAGAAACAAAAGAAGGAAGTGGGCACAGTCAAGCAACTGAATGAGAAGCTGGCGGCGGCCAAGGTCGCCTCCGATGCGGGCGACTACGAGACAGCGATTGCCGATCTCAAGGCCGCCAATGACATCGACGCTACGCGCGACCTGATCTGGTTCAAGCTCGGCGACGCCTATCGTGTATCCGCAACCAAGCAAACCGATACGGCGGAGAAACAAAAGCGTCTCGATTCTGCTGTGGAGGCTTATCAAAAGGCTCTGCAGCTCAAACAGGCCGCCACCAATGATAAAGACCCCAACGCGACTAAAACTCTTGCCGCCTACTACAACAATCTAGCAGAAGCCTACAGTAAGGCCGGCAAGATCGAAGACTCGGTAAAGACATACCAACAGGCTGCCTTGGCCGATCCAACTGGGGCTGCGCAGTACTACTTCAACATGGGAGCGGTGCTCACCAACGCGGGCAAAGCCGATCAGGCAATCGACGCTTTCGATAAGTGCATTGCGGCGGATCCAACCAAAGCGGAAGCTTATTACCAGAAAGGTGTGAACCTTCTGGGCAAGGCCACCCTCCAGGGCGACAAGATGGTTGCCGCTCCTGGTACGGCGGAAGCATTCCAGAAATATCTGGAATTGGTGCCGACCGGCGGACACTCCGAAGAAGCCAAAGCTATGCTGGCTAGCATCGGCGCTCCGGTGGAAACCGGGTACGGCACGAAGAAGAAGGCTCCGCCCAAGAAATCAAACTAAATCTTCCCTTGTCTGCGACAGACGACTTGCAACAACACAGGGCGGCCCAACTGGCCGCCCTTTTCTCTTTCGTGCCCGCTCCAACATTACTAAGGGCTATGTACTTTACGTCCTTACGCCACGTACTCCCACGCGGTAGAGTATAGACATCAGGTCAGCCTCGGTTGGCCGGTCTCCGTTCTGTGGTGCGTGCAATTCCCTAACGCAAGCTGGTTTTCGAGGGTGGAATGGCAGCACCAGGCATCTCGCCAATTTCGGTTTCTCTGGAAGATTATTCCGGCAGCGGTAAAGTGGCTACACCGGCTCTGCTGGCCGCGATGCTGCGCGCCGCAGAAAAAATCAGCGACCTGATTTTTTCTCCCGGACGTCCGCCACAGGTCCAGGTGTATGGCCAACTGATTCCCGTACACGTGGAAGGACTCGCCAACCTCACTGCCGATGACACCCGGCACATTGCTGCCGACCTGATCGGCGACAACAAACAGGCCGTCGCAACTCTTCGCGAACACGGATCTTGCGACATTTCCTACGGCTTGGCGGGGGTCGCTCGTTTTCGCGTCAATATCTTCATCCAGCGTGGCAGTTGTGCCGTCGTCATGCGCGTGATCTCTACTTTGATCCCTGACCTGGCTTCGCTGGGACTGCCCGCCCATCTGGCCGATGTGGCCAAGTTGCGTGATGGCATCGTTTTGGTTACCGGACCAGCGGGGTCGGGAAAGTCGTCCACTCTCGCTGTGCTCCTCGACTGCATCAATCGCGAGAAGTATTACCACATCATCACCATCGAAGATCCCATCGAATTTCTGCACAGCCACAAGTGCTCCACCATTCATCAGCGAGAGTTGCACAGCGATACGCCCAGTTTCGCGTATGCTCTGCGCTCGGCCTTACGGCAGGCGCCGAAGGTAATTCTGGTGGGGGAAATGCGCGACCGCGAAACCATCGAGATCGTTCTCGAAGCGGCGGAAACTGGCCATCTAGTGCTTTCGAGTCTCAATACCATGGACGCGCCCAAAACCGTAGAGCGCATCGTCAGTTCCTTTTCGCCGGATGAGCAGCAAAAAGTTCGCGAACGCTTTGCCAAATCCTTCCGCTACATCGTATGCCAGCGGCTCTTACCCAAGACCGATCGCAGTGGACGCGTTCCCGTCGCCGAGATCCTGAAAGCGAATCCGCGCACCCGCGAGTGTATCGAAAAAGGCGAGCGCGACGGCAAGACGTTGCTTGACGCCATGAAGGCTGGTGCTAGCGAAGGCATGCAACACTTCGACGGGGAAATCGCCCAACTCGTCCGCAACCGCGTCGTCGATCTCGAAGTTGGCCTCTCCTTCGCCAGCAATCCAACGCTATTAGGCCAGGAACTGGTTCGCTGACGTTCTTAATTTCCGGTTTCACCGTCGATTGTGGAGGGACCATCTCCCGCTTCTTGCGAGAAGTGGGGATGCTTCCTCTATGATCTACCCATGGCTGTACCACTCTCCCCATCGCTCGTGCTAAGTTTTCAAGACGCTCGCCGCGTCGTCGAGCAACATGCTTCCCTCTTATCCCCAGGCACCAATGAAACCGTAGTGCTGTTGAACTCCGCCGGCCGAGTTCTCGCTGAGCCCGTCACCGCCGATCGCGACATTCCTCCTTTTCCGAGATGTACTCGTGACGGCTACGCCGTCCGGGCCGCCGATCTGGCACAGCTTCCAACAACGCTGACTGTGATCGGAGAGATCAAAGCCGGCCCGCTACCCGGGAAAGTTCTGTCCCCACTAAACCCTGGCGAAGCGTTTTCCATCATGACGGGGGCGCCCGTACCGCGAGGCGCGGACGCTGTAGTTATGATTGAGTACACATCGTTGCAGGACGGCCGGGTCAAAATCACAAAAGCCGTTGCGCCGGGCGAAAACATCGTCGCCCAGGGAGCCGAGGCCAACCGCGGCAGCCTTCTAATCGACCGAGGGATACATCTTAACGAGGCCGCCATCGCACTCGCTGCCTCGGTAGGCAAAGCGAAACTGCAGGTCTTTGTTCGTCCACGCATTGCCGTTGTGACTACCGGCGATGAGATCGTCGAGATAGATGCGGAAGCCGGTCCTACGCAGATTCGCAACTCGAACAAATATTCACTCGCGGTGCAGATTCGGCAAGCCGGAGCGGAACCCGTGATGCTGCCCATCGCTCCTGACGAGCCGCGTCGCTTGCGTCAATTGATAGAGCAAGGGTTGCAATCAGACCTACTGCTGATGACGGGCGGCGTTTCCATGGGACGCTATGATTTGGTCGAACAAGTCCTCACCGAACTGCATGCTGAGTTCTTCTTCACCGGAGCGACCATTCAACCGGGCCGTCCCATAGTATTCGGCCGCGTTCCGAACGGTGCGAGTGCCCCCGTGTCGCATAGATACTTCTTCGGCCTGCCCGGCAATCCGGTTTCCACCATGGTCACCTTCGAGCTTTTCGCCCACCCCATGATCGAGGCGCTGGCCGGAATGTCACCACGTACGCTCACATTCCTCCATGCCCGTTTGAAATCCGAAATCCGGGTCAAATCTGGTTTGACTCGATTCCTCCCCGCCATTCTCTCCGGACAGTTTGAAACCACGCAGGTGGAACTCGTTCCCTGGCAAGGATCCGGAGACATCGCGGCGAGATTTCGATCGAATTGCCTTATCGTGATTCCCCCCGATCGCGAACACATCGCGGCCGGTGAGTGGGTCTCCGTGATGCTGCGATAAGCCGAGCCATGTAAGATAGAGTTTTCGCATGGCAACGAAGCTCTCTCACTACGACGATTCTGGCCACGCGCGTATGGTCGATGTCTCCGGCAAATCAGCTAACCGGCGCGAGGCCGAGGCCAGTGCCTTCGTCTTCATCAAGCCGGAGGTGTTGCAAGCACTGCCACAAAATCCGAAAGGCGATCCGCTGGAAGTGGCCCGCATCGCGGGCATCATGGCCGCCAAACGCACCTCCGAACTCATCCCGATGTGCCACGCACTGCCGCTCTCGCACGTTGATGTGGAGATGCGCGTATGCGAGAATGGCGTCGCGATTACCACCAATGTTGTCACGACAGCCGAAACTGGCGTCGAAATGGAAGCCCTGGTAGCTGCCAGCGTCTCGGCCCTAACGCTGTATGACATGCTGAAAGGACTCGATAAGGGAATTGAGATTCGTGAGATTGTGTTGGAGCGAAAGAGTGGCGGGAAGAGCGGAGAATACCGGCGGAAGAAGTAGATCGTGCAGTAAGTAAAATCATGGCAAACGACGTCAAATTGCTCTTGGTGGATGACAATCCCATGGTGTTGGGAATGCTGCAGCACGCGCTTGCTCCGTTCGCGCACGTCGTGGCGGCAACGGATTCGGCCGATGCACTGCTCAAAGCGGTCGACGATCCTCCGGATCTTGTCGTGTGCGACTACCGCATGCCGGGGATGGACGGACGGCAATTGGTGGAGAAGCTGAAGAGCCGTCCGGCGACAGCTAATTTCTCAGCTATCTTGATGGCAAGCCGCGCGGACATTGATGAGCGTCTATCTCCGCAGGATGCGGCGGACGACTATCTGGCGAAGCCGTTTTTTCTGAAAGAAGCGACGAAGCGGATTAAGCGCACCGTCGACCGCATCGCTCTGGAAAAGATGGCGAAAACAGCACCCTCCGACGGTGTGGTTCGGGGCAATCTTTCGCAGATGAATGTGATCGATTTGATGCAGTCTTTGGAGATGGGGCGCAAGAGCTGCCAGCTGAAACTGAATAACGAAGGTGAGAAGTGCGAGGTCTTTTTTGTTGAGGGGCAGGTAAAGCACGCCACCTACGGATCTTTGCTGGGCGATCAGGCCGTCTTCAAGGTTTTGCGCTGGACCGGCGGCAATTTCGAACTCAATTTTGAGGGCAAGACCGATCAGGAAACCACGCAACTCAATACGCAAGGGCTGCTGATGGAGGGTTTGCGGTTGCTGGATGAATCGCAGCGGGATGGTGGCACCGAGGCCGTCGGCGAGACTGTCAACGACAACGGCGTCCCGGCTGCAGCCAATACGAGTGCCAGTACGAGCGGTGCTGCCAGCGGCGGGCGGACGGAAGAGGAAGAAGATGTCCTCCTCGACAGCTGAGGTGCACGGCTCGGAAGGCTTTTCCGCCGCTGTGGTTACGGTCAGTGATTCCTGCGCCCGTGGAGAACGCGTGGATGCTTCTGGACCGGCGGTTGCCGAGGCATTGCAAAAGCTCGGCTTTCACGTGGTCGCCAGGCAAATCGTGCAGGACGATTCCATGCAGATTCAGAACGCCCTCGTCCACCTCGCGCTGGAAGTACGATTCATCGTGACCACAGGCGGAACGGGAATTGCGGAGCGCGACGTTACTCCGGAAGCGACCGAAGCGATTTGCGACCGCGTAATCGATGGCGTGGCAGAGCGTATGCGTGGCGAGGGGTTCAAGCAGACCAAATTTGCACCGCTAAGCAGAGGAGTATGCGGCGTGCGGGGCAAGACCCTGATTCTGAATTTGCCCGGCAGTCCCAGCGGCGCGGTGGAATCGCTGCAGGCGGTGGTAGAGTTGGTGCCTCACGCGCTGAACTTGTTAGAGGGAAAGACGGAACACTCGTAGCCGCACCTCTTTGCGTCGATTCGGTCTTCTTCCTTTCGCGCGCATTGCTTCACATACACTAAATTTCTTTTGAAAAAGATCGGACACATTCTGGCGCGTTACACGACGTGGATTTTGCACGTTCTCGGACCGCTTGGGATTTGGGGAGTGTTCGCGATCGCTTTCGCGGACTCAGCGCTGCTGGGTATGCCGGTCGATGCGATCGTGGCGTACTACGTTTATCAGGATCACCGACGGCTGATTTTTTATGTGCTGATGGCTTCGCTGGGATCGGCGCTGGGCAGTATCCCGCTGTATGTCATCGGTTATCAGGGCGGCGAGAAGGTTTTGCGCAAGCGAATTTCCGAGGAGCGATTTCTGCGAATTCACCGTTCGTTTGAGCAACATGAGTTTTGGGCGCTGATGTTTCCGGCAATGTTGCCACCGCCGACGCCGTTCAAGCTCTTCGTCCTGGGGGCGGCGGTGTTTGAAATGAAGTTTCGCGACTTCCTGGCGGCTATCTTTGCCGGGAGGTTTGTGCGGTTTCTACTACTGGCTTTGCTAACGCTGTGGTTCGGCCCGCAGATTGTCGCTCTGATGGGAGCTTTGTTCCGGAGGCATATTTATTGGGTGCTGGGAGCTGTGGTGTTGGGAGTTGCGCTGTGGTTCGTGTTGCGGCGCAGAGGAAAGCGATCGGGATGATGAACTACGGCGCCACGGTGCGCTCGCTGCGACAACCGAGACGGCTGTCCCAGCATGGAGCGGCTCCTATGCGGCAGCGATACGATCGTTCGATTTTTCAAACCAGCCAGCAAGCGAGTGCAGGATCACTGGCGCGGAGAACATGGCGGCGGTGAAGAAAAGATCTCCTTCAACCGCACGGCGGAAGAAGGGAAGCCCAGCGCCATAGCAAGTCATCAGTCCGGCGAACGTCATCGGGTATAGGTCTTTCCAGGCCGCCCACACGGCGAAGTTACTCACGAGAAAGAAAGCAATTGATCCAGCGAAGGCTGAGCCCATGATCCTGAGGGCGCCGGCATTCTGGCGAAGGGTAGTTCCAAGCCACAACATGGCGGCATACCAAGCCCAGGTCACGAAGTGATCCCAAGTAAGAGGGTAACGGTAGACAAGCGTGGTCAGGATCACGTCTGAGGCGGCGAGCAGAGCCAGAGGCAGCCACATCTGGCGGCGAGAGCCGCGGGCACCGAAGAACAGCAAAGCAGCTCCAACCGGCGTGAAGGCGAAGGGGTGCGGCAGAAATCGGACGGCAACGGCGAGGATGACAAATAGGTAAGCGAGCATGAGCACCTCAGGTGACGCAGAACTTATTGTGGGCGTTGAAGCGCGGTGGCGTCAAGGGTCTGCGGCCCTGCAGCAACGTTCGAGCTTGGTTCCGGGACAGTGACGCGCTTCCGCCCCGAACCGTAGACATCTCCGACAACATGCAGGTTACGATCGAGTTGAACACCCGCGCCAAGGGGTTTTGATGCCTTATCGTGACCTCCTCCCAGGCGACTGAACAGGCTCGGAAGTTGCGCGTACCGAAGGTCCTGAAAGTTCACGACGTAGCCTCGCTCGGGAGACTCGAGAACTTCGGTCTGGGTAATGGGATATTGGGCCCAGTCGAGGTAGGCGCGTCCGAGGTAAGAGCGCTTGGCGGCGAGAGTGACGGGTGTTTCTTCGGGCTTGTAGCGAATCTCGAGTGTATTGTTGTCAGAATCTCCCGGATCGACTTCGGGACCAAGAGAATCCACTGGGGCAAGGACGAAGAAGTTCGGAGTCTCGACCACTCCGTACCACCGAAATGGATTCGCCAGGTCGGGATACGCGGATGCTCTGGCCGGATCGAAGCCACTGTAAGTGCGAGCCTCGAGGGCATTGACGGCGCGGCGGTGCTCAAAATCGCGGAGCATCCAAAGAAGCACGACAGAGATAAGAGCGAAGGTGGCGGCGACGCGGCCGCGCGGACCGCGTTGGCGGGCGCCAATTTCTTTGTCGATCAGCGAGAAAAGGGACGGCGCAATCAATCCGAGCAGCAGGCAGGTGAACATGATGGGCTCGAAGATAAAGACGATGTCCCATGAGTACCACCTCTCGGAGAACGGCCAGAACGGTCGGACACCGTAGTTGTTGGTGAAATCGAGCAGGATGTGGCTGAGGCCCGCGAGGCAGGCGTAAAGGAAGAGCAATCCCCAGCGCGGCGGAAGATTTGGATTTTTCAACTTGCGCCCGCGCCAACGCCAGAGCAGGTAGACAAAGCCAACGACCAAAACAGCGTCAAGGGGGATCCCGAGAAACGAGTGAGTGAAGCCACGATGGTGGACGAAACCGAAGGCGGGCCCGCGAAGCCGGCTAAGAACGTCGAGGTCCGGAGCTTCAGCGGCGAGCGTAAGCGTGAGCGTGGCCAGCGCGGTCTTACGGTTGAGTCCGGCACGTCCCATGCAAGCGCCGGTCAGGAAATGGGTGACGGGTTCCAAGCGGTCAGGAAAGATTCTATGGGGATGCAGGGCGAAATGCCAACGCCGCCGCCGAAGCGCCGGCCACCCTCGGTCGCCTACGGGTCGCTATGAGCGGCACACTTCAGCACTCCCAGATAAGCGCTCCAGGGACCGACCGCATTACGATACTGGTGCGCCATCACTCGGGAAAGTTGATGCAGATGTGTCAGGTCGTGAACGACCCACGTCGCCAGCAGTTCTGATAGCGTTACGACTCCCAGGACTGGATGCCTTCCTCGCCGTTTCAAATCTTCCGGCTGTAGATTCATTCGCTGCAGGGCAGCTAGATTGTCTCCACGCAGGCGAGCGAACTCGTCCAAGAGTCCTTCCAGAGACTGGTCCTGACTCCCTTTCGCCTGCGCGAACCGATCGAAAGGATCGAAGGGCCGCGTTTCGTCATTCTCCAAAATTATTCGTGCCCGCGGCATCCAGTCAGTGCGTTCCCCAACAAAATCCATGCACAA
>CAVZPC010000024.1:0-261979 GCA_963777005.1 uncultured Acidobacteriaceae bacterium
CCTATTGTAGACCGAAGATAGTAGAGATCTTCGTATGCATTTTTCATTCCCACACACTACCGCAACGGACCGGGGGCATCCTCACACTATAAGTGTGAAAAACTGCGCGACATGAACCAACTCTTCAATTCGATGGACCCTTCTCCGTTCATTGAAAAAGATCTCGACGACGACGCGGAAGAATTCATCAAAAGCTGGGCCCAAGAATTCTCCCCTAACGCTCCGCTCAAATTGCGCATTTACTTGGACCAGTGGCCGTCCGAAGACCCCAAAGAATTGATCAGGACGGCCGTCCACAACCACTTCGCTCACCGGGCCCAAATTACTGACTTGGAGTTCAAGCGGCTCCTGAGACAAGGCCGAACCAGTCTTTTCATCGGGCTGCTGTTCTTGGCTGGGTGTCTAATTCAGAGCAAGATGTTGTTAGGTCATGAGGCGGGCACTCGGGCTGCCGTCGTGCGGGAGAGCCTTACTATTGCCGGATGGGTCGCCATGTGGCGACCGATGCAGATCTATCTTTACGATTGGTGGCCTCTGCTGCGACGGAGCCGGATTTATGCCAAGCTAAGCCACATGCCCGTGGAACTCGTCCAAAAAAGCAAGAGTTGAGTAGAAGATTTCACGCGAAGACGAGGTGCTCTTAACTGGCTTTGTGTGCGCGGACTGCATCCCTACCCGAGACAACCGTTTCCGGAGCGACGCGGGTATCGCGCCGATAACGGCCAGCATCATTGCATACTCAGCAATGTCTTGGCCTTCCTCCTGCGACCAGAGGTTGCGGAGAAGATGAGCCATGTTCACACCCCCGGTGAAGGGCAAATTTATTGCAGATCGGACGACACGGCGATCACGTCATGCATGGCAACTTGATCTGAACGGCTTGTGCCGCATATTCGGTCACCGTAAAATCGCACGCATGGAGTCCTTCCAGCTTCACCAGACGCGACGGTGTATGTGATCGCAAAGGCTGTGAACAAGTGGCGGACTACTTTGAAGTAGACGATCGCGGTCAAGAATACCGGGTTTGCGCTTCGCACACCTACAGCAAGACGCATGCTTCGTGGCTGCCGACGCGGAAACCAAGTCCTGATCTTCCTTTCCGAAGCCGACCTGCCGCTTGAACCGTTGACGGCACCCCTGCACATGGCAACTTGCAAGGTACGTTGGCAAGAACAAACAAACGAAAGCGCCCCAGACTCAATCGAGTCGGTGGGGCGCTATCGTTGAACAGCCCTCCCCCGAAAACTGCTCAATCGCAGGCTAGTGTTCTTCGCTGTCGTGCGGAATGGCTCCAACGTGCTATCGGCGGGCGCTGGGACCAGTTCCAGAGCCATGATGGGTATTACTTCAGAACTTGCGTTGCCTGCGCGGCACGGGATGGTAAGGCGAGAGGACTCGCGGGGGTGGCACGCAGCAAGCAACGAACTGTCGGGGCTCCGAGACGATCTGACAAAATCATTCACAAGCCTGAGAGCGAACCAAAAGTGCCGACATTTGAGTCCCCGCGAGAACGAGTCCCTCCCGGGCTAGCGAAAGTTCACGGACGGGCGTTTAAGCGGTCTTCCTCTGCTCCGGCTTCAACGAGTAGGCTGACTTCCAACAACTTCGCTGGGCTCGGAATCGAAGACCGCCATTACCTCATGATCCCCATGGTTGAGCGAACGTGGCTGCGCCCGCCAGTTCGACTCTTCCAGCCGCTCTCCCATCGCATCCCCATGCGTTTCGTGGACATTACAACGTTCACAGTCTGGGCTGTGGAGTCTCAGGAGGGACAACAGGGAGCATTTCATGTTCAAAACCCACCTCGCGAGTCCCGTTCGATTTCCTACGAATTCCGCCTCGACAAGGGATTGTAGTGATCAGTTGATCCGCTCCGTTCCCAGTACATATAAAGGGCAATTGCAGCGATTCAGGCTTCCCGAGCGGTTGCCGCCCCATTTGACCATTGCTGTGCTTAAGTTGGATATTGAGACGGAATGGACGCTGAACAGAGCATTGCTGAAATCAGCGACTGGAGCGCATCTTCGCGGTGGCCGACACTAGACCGCTGAGCGCAAGCGACCTCGCGGCTGCGGATCGGCGACATGACGAGCAGCAAGCCAGTAGCCCGTGGTTCCGCCTGTGGCAGCGGTATGGCATCTGTTGCCGAGCCAAGTCCCCGGTGCTTCGACTAGGGGAATTGGAGAGCTAGACCTCCGAACCAGCAAGATGTTCACCTCTTCTCTACCTTCGAATCGGACGATTGCGTTCACTGCATGCAGTAATCCAGGATTACAACGTCAACCGAGTACTTCGAGGCTAGTGGGGCGAAGATGGTTTGCTTTTTTGGAAAGAGGATGGCCTTCGGCCTTCGCTGATAGTGTCGAGGAACACTTGGGCGTCGAACTCGCGGCCGTTCTTGGGGGTGGACGCGTAGAATTCCCGTGCGTTGAGATCTCTGTTCAATCGGCGCCGGGACGGCGATTTTCGTTGAACCTTTGGATTCGCGAGGCGAAGCCACGGGCGCGCCTTCGCCCATTCCACATTCAAGCACGTTATACCCCCTCTTGCGCTGGCCCGGCATCGCTTGCGATCCATGTAGATCACGGGACTCGGCAATTGCCTTTTGCGTGAGCCTGCCTCGGCGGAAGCAACCGACATACGATCCCATCGAACCTTCACAGATGAGAACCACTCTGTCTACTGCGGTTGGTTGATGGCTGTGGGTTGGTTCAGCTCTTGCTGCAACTGCAATAACTGGCGCAGTTGCTCAACATTGGCGGAGTTGGATGTAGGAACGCCCCGCCCACTTGGTTGCAGGGAAGTCTGATTAGCCTTGGGTGTCTGCTCGAGGACCGCATAGATCGGAGTATCCGCTGAAATGGTCACGACGATGTGCTGGGTGATTGCTAATCGGGAAACCTCCTCATCTCCCGCCTCTCCGACGTTGTTGCTGACGCGCTCCCGCATTAGGTCCGACTCGCTCAGCGGCTGGTTCAGACTGCCTTGTCCCACCAACATCGCGCCGGCCTGCCCGATTCCTGACAGCGATCTGACCAAGACGTTCTTTCCCGTGTTCTTCCCCTCAACTTTTCCTTTGAGCGGCCGCAAGTCTAAATCCGTGGCGGCCGCCTCGATGGGAACGACAGCGCCATCCGGCATCAGCAGAGAATCGAACTGGATGTCAACGTAACCTGAACGATCTCCGTTACGGATGTGTCCAACCGCTTTTGCTCCGACAGGGACAACAATCTCTCCGTCCCGCTCATAGTTGTACTCGATCACCGCCAGGACAGGTGTTCGCACAGCCGTACTAGCCGCTGACTCCAGACGGGCACGCAATCGCGTGCCCGAGGCCAGACCTAATTCCAGTTCCGGCCCTGAATTATTGATATCCCGGGCCTGAGTGCTAGCTGAGCTAGCAGAGACGTTTCGCACGTAGATCAACGAAGCCTTCTCCATGGCCTCGCGCTCTGCTTTACCCAAGTCTGGAGCCTCGGCACCGCCGTGCTGGAGCCTGCCTGATAGGGTGGCGCTTGCCATGCCTGCTGCTCTCCGAAAGGTGGTATCGATCCCAAAGTTCCCGCCGCGCCCGGCCCCGACGCCCTCGCCGCCGACTTGGTTGCAGTTCGCTGTAGATCTCGTTCGTTGAGGAACCCTTCGTGAGATTCTTTTGTGACGGGTCGGCCAGAATCGGTGACCGGAAACAGGCTCTTGTCGATGCTGCGTTGCCGTTCTCCAAAGCCAAGTCATCACCCGCAGGGGTACCGCGACTCTTCACTTTCTGCGGAGCGCCTTGATGGGGCATAGAGGTAGCAACGAAGATCAGCAGGGCGATGACGATCGCTCCGGCTCCAATGATTACAAAACGGTTCTGTTGGATCTGCTGCTTGGCTCTCTGTTTGGCTCTTGTCGCGACCTCAGGCAGTGGGGTGGACGCAGGCGCAGGGGGAAGTAGGACATCGTTGAGGACTTCATCTCTTGCTGGCTCCTGAATCGCTCCGGCGTTGCCGTTGTCGCTGTGTCCGTTGGGACGAGTCACTTTGCACCTCCCGAGACCGGAGCCACAAACGCAATCGGAGCCAGCACAGGACGATCGACTTCTTCTGCCTGCGCCACCGCAAGCAGGAGCCTTTCGCTGGACTCCTTGAAAGTGGGGCGATCGAACACGACGATGCCATCAGCTCTAGCCCCGGGTGCGAGCCTGCGCGAGGTGATCCAATAATCTTTGATCGCCACAGGCTCAGCCTTAATCGCTTTTCGATGCTTGCCTTTTGATGTCCCGGCAAGCTGTATTTGGGCGGTAGCACTTCAATGGTCCGGGCAGACGAGTTCAAAACGGCGAACGGCACGGCCATCTGTTGCTCCTTCTCTAGCGCCTGCCCTACCGCGACCTGCAGCTGCTTTCCTTCCCAGTGAGGATTCTCAATCCTTTCTGCCCTGAGCAAATCCTGCTTTTGGCTGCCAGTCTTCTCCTGGGGGGTGCTGGTTGGCTGACTCTCTGTCGCGGCGGTCTTTGTTTCGCCGACCACAAAGATGGGATGAGTCGACGCAATTAGAAAGCTGCGGGGGCGCTCACAATAGAGGACGTAGTCCACGGGTTCACTACGGTCTGCCTTGCCTTGGTTCACCAGGCTCAGCGAGATCTCATGGCCCCCTTTCGTCGTGATCAGGGCGTTTGTTTCCGCAGGTTTCGCGCTGGTTGCTTTGAAAAATACCAACTGCGGCTCAGCATCGGAGTGTTCAGCCTTAAAGGATCCCGGATCCCCCAGCACGACCGAACTGACCTCTTCGAGCACTCGCACCGAACTGACATATCCAGGCCGGAGATGCAAGACCACAACCTGTTCCGGGTCAACACTCAAGCTCACGATTCGCGCCTGCGGAAGCTCAGTTTGCGCAAAAGTGATGTGTGGCAGCAGAAGCCCGATCGTTATCAGATGCACCAAACTCAAACAAATTTTCATCTCACATCTCTTTCCGAACTCGTGTTCGTAGTTCTTGGATTGATTCTCGTTTCGCGAAGGTAAGCTGTTCTGATCCTTGCTACATAGGTGACTACATCGGGATTACGATAGGCGAGGGTTCGTCTGCCGATTACGTCTTCGCCGGCATAATAAGCGGCGACCACAAGCCTCAGATCGTCGTGAAACAGTCGCATCAACCACGCGAGATAGCGGACGCCTCCGGAAATGTTCTGTTCGAGATTGCAGCGGTCTCTTATTCCCAGCCACCGGGCCGTCGCAGGCATCAACTGCATCAGCCCTACCGCGCCTTTCGGTGAGGCCACGCATGGTTGCCAGTTCGACTCGCGCTCGACAATCGCACGCACGAGCGCGATCGGTACCTTGTAGTGGTGCGCGTAGGATGCGACGTAGTACTCAGCTTCAACACGAGCCTGCGACTTCGGCGATTGTGCCCAGCAAATCGAAAATGCCAAAAGCACTTGCGCGAAGATGAGTGCTGCCCTCATGCCGCTATCCCTCGAAGCGCCTCGGCGCTGTATTGCTGGGCGTCAAAGATCAAGCTGGCGAACCCATCCCGCAAGAGAAGTTTGCGTCGATCCGCCTCGGTCTTAGCCAGCAAAGGCAGGAGAATGTCTCTCATTTCCGGTGTAATTTGTTCACTTCCTAGAACTTTGAGTGCCTGGGCGAGATCCAGAATTTCCGAGACTGAGGGCGGTTTCTCCATGCTCCAGCCACGCAGAGCCTTAGCGAGTCCCGCCATACCGGCGTGAAATTCGTGCGTGGAATCAGGCGTTCGCAACGCCACAATCTCTGCTTCTCGCTCCGCAGTGGGGTGTTCAACACGAAGATAGAAGCTGCGCCGGCGCAGGGGATCGCCGATGCGCCTCTCTTCGTTCGATGTCAACACGACGAAGGGAATGCTTCTGGCTTTGATGGTGCCCAGCTTCGGAATGCTCAACTGCCACACGCTTAGCAATTCGAGCAACAAGGCCTCAAACGCGTGGTCTACCTTGTCCAGTTCGTCGATCAGCAGGACACAAGGCCTTTCGCATTGCAACGCGCGCAGAAGTGGGCCGGCGCCAAAAAATTGCTGGCCGTGGAGTTCGGTCCGGAGGGACTCCCAGTCGACATTGCTGGACTTGGCCTTTAACTCGACGCAAAGCCTTTGCAGTGGCTCATCGAATTTCCCAATTGCTTTCTCTTCGTCGATGCCTTCGTAACACTGCAGGCGCTCGACACTCGTGTTTGCAGCTTCGGCAACCGCATATGCGAGTTGCGTCTTGCCGCTGCCGGCGGGGCCTTCGAGCAGCAGTGGCTTTTGGAGTCTCGCCGCTAGGTACACCGTCGTCGTGGCAATCGTATCGGCGATGTAGCCGCTTCCTCGTAGCCGCTGCACAAGCTGTTCCAGGGACGAAAACATGCTCCACTCCTCACCCGCGACCATCTGGTCAACCATGATTGGTGAAGAAATTAAGTCGAATCGGAATTTCGGTCAAATCAGAGTTGGCAGGAGTTCGCAAAACGGTTTTCGGACCTCTTCTGTTCTCCGCCAATGTGATGGGATGGAGTGAAAAAGAACGCCGTAGCCAAGAAGGGTTGAGTTCTGTTTGACCGAATTAGGGAAATGACTTAAAAGGCATTCCAGTCATGCAACCTCAATGAGGTGCATATTGGCAGGTGCCGCAATGTCGAACTCGCAATCAAGATCAGGCTTGCGTCTGCTCCAAAGCTCGGGAGAAAATCCGGGCAAATTTGAATCTATTCCAGACACCAGTCCAGCCCATGGCAACTTCACCATCGAATCTGACACTCCTCCGCGAACTGTCGGCCGCAGCCCTTCGAGGGATCCTCTCCTCACCGCCGAGGAGGTCGCTGAGAGGTTAAATGTGACGAAGGACTGGGTTTGGGACCATTCGTCACGCAAAGCTCCACATCTCCCTGTTATCCGTATGGGCGACGGGACTCTACGTTATCGGGCCAGCAGAATAGAGGAGTTCATCGACGAGCGGGAACGTCTCAGCAACCTGCGTCGCAGACGCGGGTAAAATAGGGGCAGGCCCAATTGTTCCCGCCACAGAAATTGAGGAATGATGGGTACATCAAGTCAGAGGGGGTACCTTACCCCTCGCGGCAGGAAATGGTACGGGTATTTTCGCAAGAACGTAAATGACCCGACGACGGCCGAGCAGAAGACCGTCAGGGTCGCGGTGATTCTCGGGCCAAGATCACAGATGAAGAGATCAGAAGCTCGGGAGGCACTGGAACGTGAAATCACTAAACAGAACGGGCAGACGGGCGATGCTGGCAAGGTGATGAACGACGGCTCTGTGAGCTTCGGCTGGTTCGTTCGCAATCGCTTTTTGCCCCTGAAAGAGGCCAACTGGAAGGAAGAAACCTGCAAGGTGAAAAAACTGCTTATCCAAAAGGACCTTATCGATCCATTCGACAAGGTTCCGCTGGAGAATTTCGACAAGTTCACCCTACAGGTCCACCTGAACAATTTGGCGCAAACGAGATCCAAGGACAGAGTGCTTCAGATGAGAGCGTACTTGCGGGACATCTTTGTTGAGGCCGTTGATCAGGACTTCCTCTCGAAGGATCCGGCTCGCAAGGTTAGAGTTCCAACCCAACTACGCGAGACCGACAAAACAACGCTGAGCTGGGAACAACTCCGAAAAGCGCTTTCCCGCTTGGATCTTCGAGATCGGGTCCTGTTGGAACTCGACATGACGAATGCCCTCCGTCCCAGCGAACTGTTTGCGCTCAGGTGGAAATGCTTCAACCTCGTAGAATCCACCATGAGCGTGAGCGAAACCGCCTACATGGGCAAGATTCGCCCGTGGGGCAAAACCCGAAAGAGTCTAGGGGTTATTCATATCCCGAAGAGTCTTGCGGCCGATCTCTTGCGATGGAAACGGCAGTGTCCTGATCCAACGCCGAAAGCGTACATTTTCCCGGACAAGGACGGCGACTTTATGGACACCGGCAACTATCGCAAGCGCGTGTTGCACAAGCTCGCGGCAGAACTGGAACTCCCAAAGCTGACCTTCCAGGTCATACGGCGCACAATTGCGACGCTGGCCCAAAAGAAAGGTACGGTGAAGGACGTGCAAGGCGTGCTCCGGCACTCTCGCGCTGCAACCACGACGGATGTTTACATGCAGGAGATTCCGAAGAGCGTGCAGGCGACGGTCGATTCCATCAATTCGGAGTTGAGGAAGAAATCAAAGTCTGTTCGTGAGCGGAAACCAACCGTGGGCAACGAGCGGCTGACCGCTTCTCAATTTAGAAGAAGTCAGAGCGTTTTGACACCAAATGACACCAAACTGAAAACGGGCGTATCCGTAAGTACTTGAAAATATGGTGGACCTGGTCGGGATCGAACCGACGACCTCTTCCATGCCATGGAAGCGCGCTCCCAGCTGCGCCACAGGCCCACGATCGAAGCAGAAAAACCGCGGCCCAACGAGACAATTCGGGCTTCGCATAACTGCTGAATCATTTTCGCCCACATTGCAGGGATAGTCAACGCGCGCCGATTCTTCTGTTTGTTTCCACAGGCAACTTCTGCCATAATTGATCGTGCACCCCACCTGCACAATCTTTCAAACACAATTTAGAGCGAGGAAGAGATGCCAGCGAAGTACATCTTTGTAACGGGCGGAGTTGTGTCTTCTCTAGGCAAGGGTTTGGCTGCGGCGTCGATCGGCTGCCTTTTGGAGAGCCGTGGGCTGAAAGTCAATTTGATGAAGTTTGATCCTTATCTCAACGTCGATCCGGGGACGATGTCGCCGTTTCAGCATGGCGAAGTTTTCGTGACCGACGATGGAGCAGAAACCGATCTCGACCTCGGACACTACGAACGCTTCACGCACGCCAAACTTTCTCGCGACAACAACTGGACGACCGGGCGTCTTTACGAACAGATCATCGCCAAGGAGCGCCGGGGCGATTATCTGGGGAAAACCGTGCAGGTGATCCCTCACGTTACCAATGAAATTAAGGCCGCGATGAAGAAGGTGGCGCAGGATGTTGACGTGGCGATTGTAGAGATCGGTGGCACGGTGGGCGATATCGAATCGCTGCCTTTTATGGAAGCGATTCGCCAGATGCGCCAGGAACTGGGCCGCGATGACACGCTGTTCGTGCATGTGACGCTGGTGCCATTCATCGCCGCGGCGCAGGAGTTGAAGACCAAGCCCACGCAGCATTCCGTGAAGGAACTGCTCAGCATTGGAATTCAACCTGACATTTTGCTTTGCCGTACCGATCGCTTCCTGGCGAAAGAGCTGAAGTCGAAAATTGCGCTCTTCTGCAATGTGAAGGAAGAAGCTGTAATCACCGCCAAGGACGTGGCTTCGGTATATGAAGTGCCGCTGGTGTTCGCGAATGAAGGTGTGGACACGCTGGTCTTGAAATATTTGCGTATGGAAGCAAAGGACCGCGACCTCTCCAAGTGGGAAGACATTGTGCACCGCGTTTATAACCCGAAGGATACGGTCACGATCGGGATTGTCGGCAAGTACGTCGAGTATGAAGATTCTTACAAGTCACTGAAGGAAGCGCTGGTACACGGGGCGCTGGCGCACAATCTGAAACTTCAGTTGAACTGGATTGAAGCGGAGGGACTGGAAACCGGCGACCAGAACAACAGCGATAGTAATGACGCTCAGCTTGAGGATTACGACGGAATTCTCGTTCCCGGCGGTTTCGGGAAGCGTGGCATCGAAGGAATGCTGATTGCGATTCGTTATGCTCGTGAGAAAAAAGTTCCTTACTTCGGGATTTGCCTGGGAATGCAAACCGCATGCGTGGAGTTCGCGCGGAATGTAGTTGGCTTGGCGGACGCGAATTCGAGCGAATTCGATCCGGCGACGCCGCATCGCGTAATCTACAAACTGCGCGAGTTGCGCGGTGTGGAAGAACTTGGTGGCACCATGCGTTTGGGCGCATGGACCTGCAAAATCGAACCTGGCACGCTGGCGCACAAGATCTACGGCAAGCTGGAGATCAGCGAGCGCCACCGGCATCGCTACGAATTCAATCGCGAGTACGAAGAGCCAATGGTAGCGGCTGGGCTGCGAATCTCTGGCTCGACGCCCGACGGCACTTATGTCGAGATGGTGGAGTTGCCGGACCATCCGCATTTCATCGGATGCCAGTTTCATCCCGAGTTCAAGTCGAAGCCGCTGGAGCCGCATCCGCTGTTCAGTACCTTCATCGCGGCTGCGTACGAGCATGGCTCCAAGCGACGGGCGGAGAAAGAAGTTGCCGCGGTTGAGATGTTTCACCGTCCGGAAAAAGTCACGCGCCGGTGAGACTGATTACTACTGAGAACTGAGAACTGAGAACTGAATTCCAAGTCGGCGATGTTCGCATCGGGGCAGGGAATCTATTCCTCATCGCGGGTCCCTGCGTGATCGAGAGCGAAGAGCACGCCATTCGCATGGCTGAGATCATTAAAGGCGTGACCCGGGCACTCGGGTTTCCGTTCATCTTCAAAGCCAGCTACGACAAGGCCAATCGCACTTCCATCCGCAGCTTTCGCGGGCCCGGTATAAAGGAAGGTCTGCGCGTCCTGAAAAAAATCAAAGAGGATCTGCAGCTTCCCGTCCTAACTGATGTTCACGAAGTGGGGGACGTCGCTAAGGTGGCTGAGGTCGTCGACGTATTGCAAATCCCCGCGTTTTTGTGCCGCCAAACCGACCTTGTGGTTGCGGCGGCGCTTAGTGGACGCGCCGTCAACATCAAGAAGGGACAATTTGTTTCGCCGTGGGATATGCGGCACGCGGTGGAGAAGTGCCGCGAGGCAGGGAACACGCAAATCTTCCTCACCGAACGCGGCACCAGCTTCGGCTATAACAATCTTGTGGTGGACATGCGCTCGCTTTCCATCATGCGCAAATTTGCCCCGGTGGTTTTCGACGCCACGCATTCCGTTCAACTTCCTTCAGCGCAGGCCGACGACCATAGTCCCGCGGTCAGTGGCGGGCAGCCAGAATTTATCCCGGTTCTCGCACGAGCGGCTGTGGCTGCCGGAGTGGATGGCGTTTTCCTGGAAGTGCATGACAATCCAAAAGCGGCCAAGTCTGATGGAGCCAATGCGCTGGAGTCCACGAGGCTGCGCGAGGTTTTGAAGGAATTACTGGCGGTGAGAAATGCGCTAGATGCGGTGCGCGCAACGCCGTAGATATTAGATATTCTGTTCCGCCTTTCTCCGTGTCTCCGTCTCTCCGTGGTAGATTTAATATTCCGCATGAAGCAAATTGCCAACTGGGCTTTGAACGTGGCCACGATGCGTGGTGCGAGCTATGCTGACGCGCGCATTGTAAGCCAGAAAAGCCGCGCACTTACTACCAAGAACGGAAAGGTAGGCAGCGCGTCTGATTCCGAGTCGACCGGCATGAGCGTCCGTGTGATCTCCGACGGCGCCTGGGGATTTGCCGCCTCTGAAAACCTTTCTCGCTCCGGCGTTGAAGCCACGGCGGCGCGCGCGGTCGAAATCGCCCGCGCCTCGGCGCAAGTGAAGCAGCAAGATGTTCGCCTGGCTCCCGAAAAACCGGTCACTGCCGAGTGGACTACGCCGCATACTATCGACCCGTTCTCAATCTCGGTCGAACAAAATATTGCTTTACTTCTGAACATTGACTCCGAACTGCGATCTGTTGCCGGAATCACACTGGCCGAGACCAATCTGAATTTCAATCGGGAAGAGCAGTGGTTTGTCTCGTCCGAGGGAAGTGATATCCATCAAACCAAGTATTCTGCCGGCGCAGGCTACACTGCGTATGCTTTTGCCGGCAACGAGATTCAGAAACGCTCGTATCCCAACTCGTACGGTGGACAGTGGCAGAACAAAGGCTACGAGTTGATCGAAGAGTTGAAACTTGTACAAAATGCCCGCCGCATTGCGGAAGAAGCGGTTGGTCTGCATCACGCGGAGCAGTGCCCCGAAGGCACGTTCGATATCATTCTGGACAGTTCTCAACTTGGGCTGCAGATTCACGAATCCATTGGACATCCCATCGAACTCGATCGCGTGCTCGGTATGGAGGCGAACTTCGCTGGAACTTCGTTCCTCACTCTCGACAAACTGCGCACGCTGCGCTATGGCAGCGAGATGGTGAACGTTGTTGCCGACGCCCGCCAGGAGCACGGTCCCGGCCTCGGAACTTTCGGATTTGACGACGAAGGAGTTCCCGCGCAGTGCACGCCGATCATCAGCAACGGGCTGTTCACCGGCTATCTGAGTTCCCGCGAGACCGCACATACGATTGGCGAGAATCGTTCCGGAGGAACTTTGCGAGCGGAAGGGTGGAATCGCTTGCCTATGATTCGCATGACTAACATCAGCCTGCTGCCCGGGACAAAGCCGCTGACGCTCGAGCAACTGATCGCCTCTACCGATCACGGAATTCTGATGCAGACCAACCGCTCCTGGTCGATTGACGACAAGCGCTACAACTTTCAATTCGGCTGTGAGATTGGTTGGGAGATCAAGCACGGCAAGCGCGTGCGTATGCTGAAGAACCCGTCCTACTCGGGCATCACCACTGAATTCTGGAATTCGCTGGACGCAATCTGTTCGCGCGATGAGTGGACGCTCTGGGGCACGCCGAATTGCGGCAAAGGACAGCCGCAACAAGTGATGGGAACTGGCCACGGAGCAGCGCCGTCGCGCTTTCGAAATATCAAGGTTGGTAGCGCTTATCGCAGCGTGTGACATGTGTCACAGAAGCAATTGGCAATTAGCAATTAGCGTTAGGGCCTCAAGCGAGGTGCCTGATGAAGGACTTCAGACGACTAAAGGTTTGGGAGAAAGTTCACCTGTTGACGCTGGATATCTACAAGGC
The DNA here is from genome assembly GCA_963777005.1 of uncultured Acidobacteriaceae bacterium. GTDB lineage: Bacteria > Acidobacteriota > Terriglobia > Terriglobales > Acidobacteriaceae > Sulfotelmatobacter. Next base: position 12,800 of record CAVZPC010000024.1, read on the forward strand.
TACGACGCGCTTCCCGCGGGAGGAAATGTACGGCCTGACGAGTCAGATGCGCAGATGCAGCGCCTCAATGGGAGCAAATATTGCTGAAGGCTGTGGCAAACAAGGCAACAATGAGCTCCACCGCTTTCTCTATATAGCGTCGGGATCGGCCAGTGAGCTCGACTATCACCTGCTGCTAGCTAAAGATCTGTGTTATTCGTCCGATGAGGACTACCGGCGAATGAATCAGAAACTCGATGAAGCAAGAAGGATGTTGACTGCGTTATTACAAAAGGTAGGCTCCGATCGCTTCGCCAGCAGCTGCTAGTTGCTAGCTGCCAATTGCTAATTGCTAATGGTTGACTGCTGAATGCTAACTCAAGATCAAGCTGGGGACATCTTTGATCGCATAAGAAAACTTTCGACTGCGGATGAGACTGAAGTCTTGATCTCTGGTGGCCGGTTTGCGCTCACACGTTTCGCGAATAATACGATTCATCAAAATGTCGAAGACGAGAACCACGTTGTCTCCGTGCGCACCGTTTTTGGCGGACGTACGGCTCGCGCCTTCACCAACAAGTTTGACGACGATAGCCTTCGCCGGGTAGTTGCATCCTCGGAGAGTCTGGCAAAAGTGCAGCATCCTGACCCTGATTTGTTGCCCATGCCGGATTCCCGCGAAGCTGAGGGCAACGCCGAGAAGAGTCTTCGCACAATACAATCTCCCTCTCGCCACTTCGCAGAGACCGCGTCGATCACGCCCCAGTTGCGCGCTGATGGCGTCAAGAAAATTGTCGACGTTGCCAAAAAGCACAAGCTCACCACCGCCGGCATTTTTTCCAGTTCAGAATCGGTGGAGGGTATTTTCAACTCGCGCGGTCTCAGCAAATGGCACACGCAAACTCTGGCGGAAATTTCCATCACCATGCTGGCCGCGGATTCTTCCGGCTGGCAAAAGGCCAACTCGCCGGAGGTGGCCAACCTCGATCCCAATGCGCTTGCTGGAATTGCTGCCAGGAAAGCGATCGACTCCGCGCATCCCTCGGAAATTCCGGCAGGGAAGTACACCGTAATTCTGGAGCCAGCGGCCGTGCTCGATATCGTCGGCTTCATGTTCTGGGATTACTCGGGCATGGCAATCCTCGACCAGCGTTCCTTCTTGACAGGACGCATCGGGGGAAAACTGTTCGGTGAGAACATCACGATTTGGGACGATGTAACTCATCCTTTGCAAACCGGGTGTCCGTTCGATGGCGAAGGCATGCGGCGACAGACAGTGCCGCTGGTTGAAAACGGAATCGTCCAGCGCGTTGTATATGCACGAGCGACCGCAGAGCGCATGAAACGCTCAGAGCAGAAAGACAAGGTTGGGCCCATCGCGCCGACCGGCCACGGCTTTGCGCTGCCCAACGAAATGGGAGAGATGCCGGTCAACATTGTTTTCGCGACGCCGCAAGATCCACAAACGCTCGCGCAGATGATTGCGTCGACTGAGCGCGGCGTGCTGGTCACGCGCCTGTGGTATATCCGGGAAGTCGATCCGTATGAAAAAATTGTGACCGGCATGACCCGCGACGGCACGTTTCTGGTGCAAGACGGACAACTCACGCAGGGTGTGCGCAATTTCCGTTTCAACCAAAGTCTCATCCACATGCTCTCCGGTGTGGAAGCGATGAGCGGGCCGGTTCGTGCGAGTGGGGAAGAGTCGTTTGATATGGTCGTGCCTGCGATGAAGATCCGAGATTTCAACTTCACGGAAGTCACAAAGTTTTGAGCGCCAAATCCCGCACCACTCCGCAGTCCAGAAAATCAGCCTCGCAGGTCATCTCGGATTCGTTGTAATCCTCTCATCCTCAAGCAGTTAACGTCCCATCGTTCCATGACTTCCGTAACTTTGCGAGGCTGATTCGTGGGTGTAGGCTGCCCATAAGTTCGCAAAAAAGAGTTTGCGGTAAATCCAGGTGCGTAGAGCGCGCCGCGGAAGGAAGGTTCGTCAGAAACGGTGCAAAGCGAAGCATCAGAGCAGCAGGTGACGCCGGACTCGCAGCCAGAAACTGCGAGCAAGCACTATGCGGAAATGCAAAGCGCTCCGCGTTTTCCGCTGCATTTGCCCGTGGAACTGAAATCGCAAACTGGCGACTGCCTGGTGGAAACCCAAAACATCTCTGCCAATGGAGTTCTGTTCGCGATGGATCGAGACGTCCCAGTGGGTTCTATGGTGGACTTCACGATCCTGCTCCCGGGCAATGTTGTGGGTTCCCGTGGTGACGTTCAGATTGACTGCCATGGACGCGTGGTGCGCAGTTTTGAAGATAACGGCCGACGAGGCGTGGGCGTGGTGATCGACGAATACCATTTCGAGCGAGCGTAAGGCATAGAGAAACTAATGGCCAGCACGGTCAGCGTAGGCGAAAATCACGGTGTTCCTCACGACGGTGGCTCGAGCCGCTTGATTCGTGTGATCCTGGCGGACACCCAGGCGATCTTCCGTGCCGGCCTGCGAAAGATATTCGCCCTCGAAGACGATATTCGCGTGGTCGGCCAGGCCGAAACTCTACCGCAGACGCAATCTGCGGTAACAAAATTTTCCGCCGATGTTCTGATATTTGAGTCGGCCTTAGCGGTCAATCCAGTGGAAGCGGTGACGGAACTCCTGCGTCAGGCGCCGGAATTGAAAATTGTTGTAGTCACGCCGGCTTCGGACGAACAACTAACACTCGATCTTTTCCGTCGCGGTGCACACGGCATTCTGTCACGCGAAGTTGAGCCGGAAGTTCTGGTCGATTGTCTGCGGAAAGTTGCGGCCGGCGAACCCTGGCTTGAGAACCAGGCTGTCCAGTGGGTTATGGAAGCATTCCGCGGCCATAATCTGCGGCCTTCCGGAGCGCGTCCCAAGGTCCAGCTCACGCCCAAGGAGACGTTGATCGTCTCCTGCGTTACCCAAGGCATGAAGAACAAAGAAATCGCGGTGCGCGTGGGCACAACCGAGCAGGTGGTAAAGAACTACCTGCGCAAGGTATATGACAAACTCGGGGTTGCCGATCGCCTCGAGCTTGCGCTTTATTGCCTAAGCCACCATGTGGTCGATGGCGTCAAGCCGCCACCGGTTCCTGCTGCTGCTGGCGAGACGTTAAGTGCAGCTGCCCCGGCCGTGACCAGTGCAGCGGCGAACGGCGCAGCAGCTGGGGCTTCTGCCAGCAGCACCTCCGTAGGCGTTATTCCTTCCACTCCGGAAAAGATTTAGATTTCTTTGCAAGACCACCCTGCGACTTCTCCAGATTGTTTTGCAAGTTATCGATTTGCGCTAGTAGAGCTATCACCCATAGAATGAAACCAAGCCGTTGGCGAGGCAACTCTTGCCCAGTCGGCGAGCAAATAGCCTTCCGGAAAAACTACCGATCCCAGCTTTCGCCGGAGAGATGGCCGAGTGGCTGAAGGCGCACGCTTGGAAAGCGTGTTTACTCGAAAGGGTAACGTGGGTTCGAATCCCACTCTCTCCGCCATTACCCATTCTTAACTGCAGAGAAAGTTGCTTGCCCGTTACACGCATGATTGCACTCAGACTGTCGGTCATCTGGCTCATCTTTCTATCCGCCACGGCCAATCTGATTGCTCAGGACCGTTCCTACGGACGCTCCGTTGTCGCCACGCAGTACGGCATGGTTGCCACCAGTCAGGTTTCGGCCTCGCAAGCCGGGGCACTCATCCTCGAACGGGGCGGCTCCGCTGTCGATGCCGCGATCACAGCCAACGCTGTGCTCAACGTCACCGAACCCACTTCCAACGGTATGGGTGGCGATCTCTTTGCCATTTATTGGGAGGCGAAGACCGGCAAAATTTACGGTCTGAACGCAAGCGGCTGGGCACCAAAAGCTCTCACGATTGAACATCTTCGTCAAAAGGGCATCACGGCGATGCCTCAATTCGGTATCGATTCCGTCACTGTTCCAGGCGTGGTCGATGGATGGACCAAACTGCATGACCGCTGGGGAAAACTGCCATGGCACGACCTGTTCCAACCGGCGGTCTTTTATGCCAAGAATGGGTTCCCGGTGGCGGAGATTATTCACGACTGGTGGGATGGAGATCACGATGGCTTAATGACGAATGCAGAAAGCCGCCGCGTATTTCTCCCCGGTGGCAAGGTCCCGGAGACCGGCGAAATGTTTCGCAATCCCGATGTCGCTCGCGCTCTCACGCTGGTTGCCGAGCAGGGTGAGGCGGCGTTCTACAGTGGAGAAATTGCCAAGGCCATTCTCAAGACCTCCGACGAACTCGGAGGAACGATGACCGCCGACGATCTCGCGTCTTACCAGGCTGAGTGGGTCGAGCCGATTTCGACGAAATATCGCGATTGGACCGTGTTCGAGCTTCCGCCCAACGGCGACGGCATCGCAGCACTTGAGATGCTCAATATTATGGAGCAGTTCAAGCCTGATCCTGCCGGTCCGCACAGTGCGGGTGAATTGCACACCCGAATCGAAGCCATGAAGCTTGCCTATGCGGACGTGAAAGCCTACGACGGCGATCCGCGATTCAGCAAGATTCCGGTGGATCAGCTTCTGTCAAAAGAGTACGCCGGAAAACGTGCCTCACTCATCGATCCAGCGAAAGCAAATTGCACGGTCGCACCCGGAGCGCTTGGCACCAGCGATACCACCTACTTCACCGTCGTCGATCGCGAAGGGAATATCCTCTCCGTCATCCAAAGCAACTACAACAACTTTGGATCGAACGTAACCGTGCTGGGGATGGGATTCGCCCTACAGGATCGCGGAGGCCTCTTCTCGCTCGATACTGCATCTCCAAATGCACTCGCTGGCCGCAAGCGCCCCTTCCATACCATCATTCCCGCATTCATGCAGCGAGGTGACGAACACATCGGCTTCGGCATCATGGGCGGGCTGAATCAACCGTTGGCTCATGCACAATTCGTTTCGAACGTCGTCGACTATCATATGAATATCCAGGCTGCGATGGAGGAACCGCGTTTTACCGATCGCCAGCAACTAGCCTGCAGAATCGTGATCGAGTCACGTGTGACGCCCAGCACACTCGAAGCACTGACGAAGATGGGACATGTGCTGCAGGTGCACCCGGATTACACATCTCTGATGGGGCGCGGCCAGGCGATCCTGCACAATAGCAAGACCGGTCTGAATTTCGGTGCGTCCGATCCACGCGCTGATGGCGCCGCGATCCCCGAGCAGCCGAAGTTCTTTGACGCACCGGCCAAGCGCTGACCGGCATTACCACGGGCCTATTTTGTCTGGTAGCAGCCGAGGTCTATCTTTCCTGATTTGAGTCGTGGCGAGCCTTCAAGATCCAGTTCTCCCACGGGCACACCGTCCGTTGTACCGGCACCAATCGCGGGAGAATCCGGTCGCAGATGAAAATCCTTAGCGGTGGTGTTTACAAAATCCGGATCGAGAAAACGGGAATGACGATCGTTTCCGGTTAACTGAACATAATTATCGAATCCTGTCAGCGTGCCGGACACTTCTCCCCAGGTGCTCGCCTTCGATCCGGACGCACAGTAATAAAGGTTGTGATCGATCGTGACGGGTGGATGATTTTTATCGACTTGCGATTTGTTCACCGCGATAAGACAGCGAGACCCCGCGTAGACGATGTTGTTCGCAAAAATATTGTCTGCCATGTTCCACTGCATCTGGAACTCACCCGAGCCTGTTGCCGACGTATCGTTGTCGTAGAGCGTGTTGTTGACCACGATGCAATGCTCGGTATGTCCCCGTTCAGGCGCATACCCCCCGATAGAAACACCTGCGGTGTGAGCGTGGTAGATAAGGTTGTTTCGTGCAGTGATGTAACTGGTGGCGCGGTCCTTGTGCTCGCTGGCCAGCTCGATCCCAAAATCCACATCGTGCATGATGTTCTGTTCGATCAGGATTCTGGTGCCGCCGTCGACGTAAATGCCATCGGAATTTTGTTCGTTGCCGTATGCCGGATTGCCACGCGAAGTAATGTTGTAAACCAGATTGCCACTGACGACCCCGTCGCGCGCCTGGTCCACGGCAGGGTTGGGAGCTGTGCGCTCGAAACCGATCACGTCGATTCCGATGTTGTTGTTGTCGTGGACAACATTGTGCGTGATGCGGAAATTCGTGACGTTTCCATTCACTACCAGCGATTCGCTCGAGCCGGTCTGGAGATGATGCACCTCATTGCCGTCAATCACTAATTCGCTGATGGGAGTTTTGGCATCGGTGCCGTATACGGCAATGCCAAACCCGTTCCCGCCGCTTCCCGGTGCGTCGCGACCTTCGAAAGTCTGCTCGATATGATGGACGTTGTTCTTCAGGAGTTCTATATGGGAGCCCGACCCCATCACGTCTATGCCCAATGGAGCGAGTCGATGTTCGGCGGTGTGGAAGTTGCGAATTTCAAAACCCTCGATTCGCACGTAGCTCTGGTTGTGAATAGTCAGTACGCCCTGTCTGCCTGAGGGAGTGAAATGCGTTGCGTCGAGAACGGCCGTCTCGCCGGGATAGCTTCGAAAAGTAATGAATCCGTCCGTGGCGTTGCCGGACGCCTTGATGTTTACGAGCTCTTCGTAGACTCCGCCCCGCACGTTGACGGTACTTCCCGCACGCGCAGTGTCTGCCGCATGTTGAACAGTGCGCCAGGGCGCCACTTGCGTACCGGCATTCGCATCATTGCCTGTTGTTGAGACGTAGAAGGACAAGTGGGTTTGGCCAAAGGCTCCGCAGGCGCCTGCAAAGAGCAAAAAAAGAGTTGCGAGTTTCGGATTCACTTTATCGTTCCTCATCGCGGCTGTACTGCCAAGAGCGAAATCGTTCTTTTCATCGAGGAGACAAGATGTCCCTAACACTACCCAAGACATTTCAATGTTGAATGAAATAAAACGTAAACAATCGTAATACAAGGAAAGACCGACAAAGTCAATTGATTTTGGGAGTGTCAGAAAAAGACAAAATCTGCCGGCGGGACGGATTTATTGCGTTTTGTTGCCATCGGTCGAAATTGGTGACCACACTCAACTGAGAGATCTGTAAAGGGCTGGACTGGGCGCACAAGCAAGTAATCAGCGCAAACGTTTTTGGTAACTCTGTTAATCCGCCGGCGAGCGATCCTTGCGACCGCCCTATTTGCGGGTTAAATGGAGAAAGCCGAACTTGGCGGCGCCCGGTGACGAGTGGCCGAACACGATTGGATTGCGACCGGTTTTCATGGCATAGGTGCTGGCGATTTCGTTAACCGCCGGTCCCGCCTCTCGCCTCCCCAAAATGGCGACGGTTCCTCCGCTGCCGCCTCCGGTGATTTTCGCGCCGTAGAGTCCATTCTTTGATCCGCGTGCGCGCACAAGGTCGACGAGCACGTCTGTCCCTTCCGAGCCCAGTCCACATGCCGAATAGCTGGCGTGGGACTCATACATCAGTTCTCCCAACTGCTGGAATTGCGTTTCCTCTGGGCGCTGGACCAGAAGCTCGGCGAACTGTCTGACTCGAAAATTCTCATAGACGGGATGAGCGGTTGGCTGTCTCGTGGTGTAGGTCCGCTGAGCATCTACCCGGGTTACAGGATCGGTGGTTCCATGAAACCTCGCCAGAAATTCCTCACCGCGCATTTGTTCGGGTATCCGCTGCCTATATTGCTCAAATTCCGCTGGAGTGAGATTGGCCAGGTAGCCCTGCCAGCGAGTATCGCAAATCTCCACCTGGTCAGTGTTTGCATTCGCTCGCACTGGAAGCCCGGCGAGATCGGCAATGATACGGTAGCCCATAAACGCGCCCACGCGTACGGAACTGTAATCCGATCCCGAGACTGAATGGCGAACTCCAGAATCGATTCCCCAGAAGGCGATTTCATGCGGCACCTCGACGCTTCCCTGGATATCAGCCGGCTGGCATAGCAGCTTGAGGAGACGATCCTGTTCTCCGCTCGCAGCGGTCATCTGGTCCATAACGCCGCAAGGAGCGCCAACCACCCGGTTCTCCACGTTCTGGCAGAGGAGCGCAAGAGTGCGCGGCTCGAGCTTGATCTCGAATGCCGCAGAAACGGCCTGCATCGTTGCCACTTCAATTGCAGCCGAGGAACTTACACCCTTGCCTTCCGGGACATGCGAGTCCAGCAGAATTCGTATTCCACCGCATCTGGCATCGCATTCATGCATGAGCACGAGCAAAACCCCGGCGATGTAGGCTGCCCACTCGTGCGCGGAACTGCGACGGAAATATTCGCGCGCGGCGTCGTACTCCAACGGCCTCCCTTCAGGCGCAAGATCGTTTAGCAACATCGAAAAACTCGTGCTTCCTCTGCCGTTTTCGCTGTTGCCCAGACTCACAATTTCCACTGACTGCAAATGATTGAGTTGCGCGGCAGCCAAGGCTGCCGGCTGGATAGGCAACTGCAAGACCAGAGAGCCCGAGTAGTCCGCGATACCGCCCATGACATCCAGACGACCCGGAGCACGACCCACAAAAATGTCGTTCTCCTGATCGAACAAAACGTGGGCCTCGCGAGAACGGTTCAAGGTCAAAAGGAAATTCTCGACGTCGGCAAGTCCTCGTGTGGACCCGCGCACAATGCGGTATTCGGATTGTCCGGTTTTCGCCAAGCTGGTTTCTTCAGGAGCCTTCGATTAAGTTTCTTTTCCGCAATGCGGCATGCAGTAGCGGCTCGATCTGCGCACGAATATCGCCGTTCGCGTACCCGACCCATGCGACATCTGGCTCAACGGATAGCCTGACGTTAACCGGCTGGCCCAAAGGGTTAGTGACGACTACTCCTAACTCACGCGCGATGAGCTCCGTGCAAATGTCGTAGGGATGGCAGCAGATGCCCAGCGCCGCTCCGCGCTTTTTGAGACCAGCCTCCATCAGCGGCCTCAGATCGGCGATAAATCTGTCATGCCCGGCCATCAATTCAAACAACTGGCCTCCAGTCGAAGCGTACTGATCCTCGAAACAATGGGCCTTGCCAGGCTGGACCGGGCCCAAAGCGCCGCGCACGATTTCCTCGTCCAGAGCGGCAAGTTCTTCTCGCGCTCCCGGGAAGAAGCGCGCCAGCATTGCGAATCCATGCGCAATCGTTCCCGCCTTCGACGGTTGCAACGTCAGTGGACTCACTTGCCGGTTCAGTCGGTTGAAACGTTCCGCTTGGACGCCTTCGCCGCAAACGGCCCACGCCGCATCGCACAGATGCTGCTTCAGCAGCGGAATCTCCGTCTGTACCGCGAGTTCAATATCCTGAAGATCAGTTTCTGGGCCGCGATTCGGAGCAACTCCGGTCAGCACCCAGGCGCTGCGCTTCTGGTACATGATCCCGCGTGTGCCATCAATCGGATCAACAATGATTCGCCACTTCACATCGATCTCACGAGCACCCCGAGGAAGCACAACCTGTCCGGCGGGCAGGCCCTCGGCGATCAGCACGATGCCGCCGCTCGCTGTTGCCTCGCTTTCAAAGAATTCGACAATCAATTCTTCGCTCACGCGGTCAATCGCGTAAATTGTGTCGCCCTCTCCCTGTTCCTGCGCGATGCCTGACATTGCCTCGGTCGAAGATCTCTCGCATGCGGCGACAACGGCGTCGCGAATCTGGGCGTGCAGTTTCCTGATCGGCGCAAGCAGGGGATGAGCGAGCACCGTCACCGTTCCTTGCCCGAGCGCTTGTAGTGTTCCTCAGGCAGCGCACGCAATTCTTCAGCTTTTTCTTCGGGAGACGTATCGCTCAGAAAATTTCCTCCGCCCACCTCCGGCCCGGCGAGATATTTCAGCAAAGACGGCTTGCGCAAGGGGGGATGAAATTCCACGTGAAAATGAAAACTGCGGTAGTCGCCGTGATCGGTCGGCGCCTGATGCAGGGGCATGACGTAGGGAAATGGCATCTGCCAAAGGTTGTCGAATTTTATGGCCACCCGGTGCAGCACCTGGGCGAACCCGCGCAACTCGTTGTCCGGCACGGCGGCCAGGCTCGGATACGTCCGTTTGGGCGCCACATATACTTCGTAAGCGTAGCGCGCAAAGTACGGCACAAAAGCGATAGCAGATTCGCTTTCACAGATGATGCGGCGGCCATCGGCTCTCTCCGCCGCCAGAATGTCCTGGAAAAGAATTCGCCCCGTTTCTGCAAAATGCTGCTCGCTCGCTGCGGCCTCAATCTCTATCGTGCGGAACACAAAGTTCGTGGCATAAATCTGGCAGTGCGGATGAGGATTCGAAACTCCCACCACCTCGCCCTTGTTTTCGAAAATCAGAACATGCGAAACCTCGGGGCGGTTCCCCAGGTCCACGTACTGAGCCTGCCAAACCTGCAGCAACTTCTCCACTCCTGCCAGGTCAATTTCCGCCAGCGACAGGTTGTGCTTCGGGCTGTAACAGACGACGCGGGCGATTCCATTCGCCGGTCGATTGCGGTAGATGCCCGGTGGAACTTCGAGATTCGCAGGTGCGGACATGTCAACGCAAGGATGATCATTGTCGAAGACGAAAGTGTCGCTGTATTGGTCGTTCCTCTTGCCGCTAACCCGTAAATTCCCTGGACAGAGGTAGCAGTCGGCCACATATTCCGGGACTTCTGTTTGTTTATGGCCCACCGTCCCGCCGCTCCACGGCCGGTTCTGCCGGTGCGCTGCAACGATCACCCACTCTTTCCGCAGCGGGTGCCAGCGCTCCTCCCAAAGCACTTCTTTTTCTCCGTGAGCTGAGTTGCCGATTTCTGGTTTCATCAATCTCGCAGGCAATCGAATATTACTGAACTGAGATGACCGTTATCGACTTCGGGGCTAGATGCAACGTTAGTTTACCGCCCTGGATCTTTGCTGAAACAGGCTTAGGCGCCACGATGTCGGGCGCGTCGAAGGTGTTGACGCTGTCCACCTTCGGCGCAGTCAGAGTTTCTCCCGCCGCCGATTTAGCCTGTGATGCCGGCCAGCGTTGCCTCGATTTCGACCGGCCTGATTGGGATCGAGATTGGTAATTTCCAGCCACAACTTGCCGTTCGCGTCCTTCGCTGCGATCGCGTCCACGCGCGGCAGGGTGATGTCGTTATGCGTGTAGGTGCCGGCGTCGAAAGCTCACCGGTACAAACGTGGCGTCCTGGAACGGCACATACATCTTGAAGACGTAATAGGTTGGGGTCAGAACCATCTTTTCTTTGTCCGTCATGATCATCGCCTGCAGCACGTTGATCATCTGCGCGATGTTGGCCATGCGCACGCGGTCGGCGTGGCGGGCAAAGATGTTCAGGTTCAGCGCCGCCAGAATCGCGTCACGCAGGCTGTTCTGCTGGACCAGGAAGCCCGGATTGCTGCCCGGTAATGGCGCGTACCAGGCGCCCCATTCGTCCACAACGAGGGCCACCTTCTTCTCCGGGTCATACTTGTCCATGATGGCCGAATGCTTGCTGATAAGACCGTCCATCTCCAAAGTGGATTTGAGGATCTTGGCTGTACTCGGTCTCACCGAACCCCACCGACGTATACGAAGGCGGCCAGTTCACCACCGTGTAGTTGTGCATGGAAAGGCCGTTGATGTCCCAGCTCCAGGTGTGCTGCTGATAGGCCTTCATGACGGTTTCCGTCCACTCGGTCCAGCGGGGTCCGTCGCCGCCCGGACCCACGGCAATCTTCAGCATCTGCTGCTTGTCCTGTTGCGCCGGATTGAAGTTCCTGACGAAGCGGCTGTAGATCTTCATCTGGCTCAGATAATAGTCGGGCGTCATGTTGCCGCCGCAGTCCCAGCTTTCGTTGCCGATGCCGAGGAAGCCGACTTTGTAGGGAGCAGGATGACCGTTGGCGGCGCGCTCCTTGGCCAGACGTCGTCGGCTGCGCGGCGGTCATGTATTCCAGCCATTCGGCGGCTTCCCGCGGAGTCCCGGAGCCGACATTGACGGAGATGTACGCTTCCGCGCCGATCTGGTCGAGGAAGTCCATGAATTCGTGCGGTGCCAAAGGTGTTCGGCTCGATCACGCCGCCCCAGTTGGGATTGAGAGTCACTGCTCGCTGCGGCCCGATGCCCTTGCGCCAGTGATATTCGTCGGCGAAGCAGCCACCCGGCCAGCGAACGTTCGGCACCTTTATCGCTTTCAGCGCGGCAACAACATCGTTGCGGATGCCGCGAGTATTGGGGATTGTGGAATCCGGCCCGACCCAGATGCCCTCATAAATGCCGTGTCCAAGATGCTCGGCGAACTGGCCGAAAATGTTGCGGTCGATCTTCGCGCCGGCTGTGGACGCGTCCAGCGACAATTCAATCTTCTGCGCGTTCACGCGCGCCGCGGCTAGGACCATGCCTAACAAAATCGCGATCCGAAGAATTCGATGCTCGGCCATCTGTCCCTCGTTCATGCTCAAGGAAAATCGTCAGCGCCAGTGTAATCGCTGGATGGTTCTAGGGGAATGGATCGCGGGGCAGATTTGTATGCGCCAAAAGCAAGTGCGCCCGGGGCGATGCGTCTGCTGAAATTCTGGTGTTTCAGTCGCAGTGAGATCCGTGTTCATGCCGCCAAACCTTGCGAGAAACGCAATTCGACTCTACGAATTCCCGAAAATCGAAAAGCAGGACAACCATACTCCGGCTGATCACTGTTACTCAGAGTATCGGCGTCGCACTCATCGGCTCGACGGTCAGAGTTGTTTGAGAATTGGTTTGAGCCAGCGCAGGGGAGCTCAGCTTTTCTCGGGGTTAACCAACAAGTAATACAGGGAGAACTGTAAAGGCTCCGAGTTGAGGTTCATTAGATAATACCCGCTAATTGTGTACGAAATGGCATGAATCCCCAGCAGGCAGAAGGGTTAGAACATGAGTGCTGTCCAATTTCTGATCGCCGATGACCACGAGTTGTTCAGGCGCACCGCGCGATCTTTCGTCGAATCTCAGCCCAATTGGGAGGTCTGCGGCGAAGCCGGGGATGGGATCGAAGCGATTGAGAAGGCGAAGCGACTGCGACCTCACGTCATCCTGATGGACATCAACATGCCTCGCATGGACGGATTGGAGGCGACACGGATCATTCGGCGGGAGCTTCCCGATTGCAACGTGATCATTGTTACCCAGAACCACGAAACCATCGCCCGTCAGCAAGCCGCAGCGGTCGATGCGAGAGCTTCGGTGACTAAGGCGGAGTTTACCCAGGAGTTGCCCACCACCATCGAAAAACTGTTCGAGAGTGCAGCCCCGAAGACCGTCGAAGTCTCAAGGCAAGAAGCCGCTCTCGCGCCGGGATGGGTGCGTGGCGGAGGGGCATTGGGCCAATTGGTCCGTGAATTTGATTGGGCCAATACGCCTCTTGGAGCCATTGAAAAATGGCCACACAGTTTGAATACAGTCGTTCGCGTCCTGCTCGCATCACGCTTTGCCATGTGGATGAGCTGGGGACCAGAGCTCACCTTTCTCTACAACGACGACTACGCCCGAATGACCCTTGGGAAGAAACATCCGTGGGCACTGGGAAAATCTTGTTCCGAGGTATGGAAGGAGATTTGGGACGACATTGCTCCCCGCATTCGGAGAGTTTTAGAGACTGGTGAGGCTACCTGGGATGAGGCGTTGCTCTTGTTCCTGGAGCGGAGCGGATATCGCGAGGAAACGTATCACACCTTCTCTTACAGTCCCCTGTTTGGAGATGACGGCAGAGTTGCCGGGAATCTCTGCGTGGTAAGCGAGGAAACCGATCGCGTGATTGGAGAACGCCGGCTCAAAACACTGCGCTCTCTGGCAGGCGAGTTGAACAAGACGATGACAGAAGACGATGTGGTCGAGTGTATCGGTCGCTGTCTCGGCGAAAACCAAAAGGATTTACCGTTCACCCTTCTGTATCTCTTCACAGAAGATGGGAACGAAGCCCGGCTAACCTGCCAAACCGGAATGCCGGAACGTCACCCGGCCGCGCCAGAGTTGATTCCATTAAGCGAAAAGAATCAAGCTTGGCCAATCAACGAGCTGCTCGCTGGGAAAGATTCCATCATCGTTGAGAACCTGCTGGACAGGTTCGAATCGGTCCCCTGCGGTTCCTGGGACAAGTCCCCCTGGCGGGCGCTTCTGCTCCCCATCACGAGTCAGGGTCAGGACAAGCCCGCGGGCGTGATTGTCGCCGCCCTCAATCCATTCCGCCCGCTGGACGTTAGCTACGCTGGATTCATCAATCTCGTCGCCGTCCAGATCGCCGCCAGCATCGCCAATGCACGGGCGTACTCGGCGGAGAAGAAGCGTGCGGAGGCTCTGGCCGAAATTGACCGCGCGAAGACGGCATTCTTCAGCAACGTGAGCCACGAGTTTCGTACGCCGCTGACTTTGATGCTCGGCCCCCTTCAGGACCTGCTGGCAAGAAGTCAGACTCACCTTTCTCCAACCGCCAAAGAACAGCTCGAACTGGTGAGTCGCAACGGCGCTCGCTTGTTGCGCCTGGTCAATACTCTGCTGGACTTCTCACGTCTTGAGGCTGGACGAGTGCAAGCGGTTTATCAGCCAACCGACCTGGCTGGCTTTACTTCCGAGCTGGCCAGCGTATTCCGTTCTGCCACCGACAAAGCTGGATTGCGCCTCACTGTGGATTGCCCCGATCTCGGGGAACCGGTCTATGTAGATCGCGATATGTGGGAAAAGATTGTTCTGAATTTGATTTCGAACGCCTTCAAATTCACCTTTGAAGGAGAAATTGCGGTCAGCCTACGTCGCGCGGGGAACACCGCCGAGCTTCGCGTGCGCGACACAGGAGTAGGAATTCCTGCGGAAGCCATTCCTAAATTGTTCGAGCGATTCAATCGTGTTCCCAACATGCCGAGTCGAACCCACGAAGGAAGTGGAATTGGTTTGGCCTTAGTGCATGAGTTAGTGAGGCTGCACGGTGGCTCGGTAAGGACCGAAAGCACTGTGGGGCAAGGCTCCACATTTATCGTGAGCATTCCATTTGGGCAAGATCACGTTGCGTCCGGCCAAATGCGTGATGCTCGCAGCTTGTCTTCTACCGCAGTCGGCGCGAAGCCGTTTGTAGAGGAGGCCCTGCGGTGGCTTCCCGAGACGGCCGCCGTGGGCGCCGAGATTTCTTCTTTGCAAGACGAGCTCCTGCCGGTGCCGTGTCCACCGATGTCGCAGGCGGCCGTCCGTCCTCGCGTCCTTGTCGCCGACGACAACTCCGACATGCGACAGTATTTGGCCCGACTATTGTCGGAGTTGTACGAAGTAGAAACTGCTCCCGACGGCCAAGCAGCCGTTCAGGCTGCGCGCGCACGTCCTCCTGATCTCATCGTCAGCGATGTCATGATGCCGATACTCGATGGCTTTGAGCTGCTGAAGGCCCTGCGGACAGATGAGCAGACTCGGACGATTCCCGTCATCCTGCTCTCGGCTCGTGCCGGCGAAGAGTCGCGGGTGGAAGGCATCGAAGCTGGGGCGGATGATTACTTGATCAAGCCGTTCTCTGCGCGGGAACTGCTGGCACGCGTGAGCGGCAGACTCGAAATCGCCCGGCTCCAGCGCGATCAGGAATTGCAGCTCAGGGTGAGCCGCCTAGAGCTGGAACAGAGAGTGCAGGAACGCACGCAGGAACTGGTCAACGCAAGCAATGGACTCCGCGAACTGTCTGCCCGACTTTTACAGGCGCAGGACGAGGAGAGACGGCGAATCGCCAGAGAACTCCACGACGGTGCTGGACAACTTCTCGCGGCGATCGGGATGGAGGCCGCTGCCCTTGCCAGGGAGAGCGATCGGCTGACTTCGCGAGCAGCTGCGTCGCTTAGCAACATTGAATCGCTGGTCACACAAATGACCAAGGACATTCGCACCGTGTCTCACCTTCTTCATCCGCCTTTGCTGGACGAGGTCGGCCTGCAGTCCGCCCTCACCGAATACGTCAAGGGCTTCGCAGAACGAAGTGGAATTCGGGTTTCGCTTGATCTTCCGGACGCCATTGAGCGTCTGGATCGTGACTATGAGCTTTCTTTGTTCCGCATTGTGCAGGAATGTCTCACCAACATTCATCGCCATTCGGGAAGTAAGACCGCCAGCATCCGCATTGTCCGCGATGACGGAGCGCTCGTCCTGGAGGTTCGGGACGAGGGAAGGGGCATGGCCCCCGAACGATTGTCAGAAATTCAGTCGACAGGTTCGGGTGTCGGGATCCGGGGCATGCGAGAACGGGTTCTCCAATTCGCTGGGAGAATGAGCATCGAGTCCGACGGTTCGGGAACCCGAATCCAGGTTGTAATTCCGACTACCAAAATTGGTTCGCGAGAAAAGACAGGTAGTGATGAACCGGTGCAAACAGCAGTCTGACAGGTTTCGGAGAATTACTACCAACGGTATAGCTCTTCCTTAGATCCAGAAGGCTATAACGGGAAGCAATAGGTGCAGTCGCTGAGTTGGCCGCGGCTAGCGTGCTCGAGCGGGGAGTGCTGGCATTCAGCCACTGAACTCAATGAGTAACGATGCGCTGAACGAGTGGGAGATCCTGGGAATCATCTACAATCGATATCCAGGTTTGACCTTCGAGGTTAGAGCGCTTGGAGAAAAGACGCGACCAGCAAACCCGCCCCGAATCCAAAGCGCAGCTGGTTGAGCAGATCAACAGCTGTCTGCATTCAGGCGACTACTCTCGCGCCCTGGATTTGTTGCGAGGCGCAGTCGCCGAATTCCCCAGCGATGCGGAGCTTTCGGAACTGGAGAAGCGCGCCCAGGATGGCATCAAGCGCAATGCCGAAGCCAACCGTCTTATTACCGAAAGCCAGGAATTTTTTGCCCAGCAGAAGTCTGCGGAAGCGATTCAGTTGTTGCGCAAAGCATATGACCTGGACAAAAATAATTCCCTCGCCCGCGCCATTCTTGCCAATGCCCTGGTCGAACACGCACAGTCCGTTGTAGAAAGCGATTGGCTGGAAGCCGAGACACTGACCAATCAGGCGCTCGCCTTGAATCCTGCACATCCCACAGCCAAGACGATCCTCAGCCTGATCGTTGCTAAGAAAGAAACAAGCTCTGTGGAGGATTGGGTGGCGGGGGCGCGCAAGCTACAGTCGTCCAGCGATCCATTTGCAGCCTTGGCTTGGGTTGCTGAGGGATTGGCCGTTCATCCCCACGATTCCAAGTTGCTGCTGATCCAGGATGAAATTCAGCGCGACCAGGATGCTCGGCGGCGCCAGGCCCGCCGCGGCGACCTGGAAGACCTGCGGAGCCTGCAGCGCGAAATCGATGGGGCCACCGACGTAGCGGCAAAACAAGCTTTAGCCGTGCGCATACAAACCGTGGCCGCCAAGTATTGGACGGATGGAGAAATCTTGTCCATCGCCAATGCGCTGCTACTCCGCTTGGGATTAGTCTCCCAGGAGAGTTCCGGCACCTCGCCGCGCGGAAAGAGCGCGACCGTAATTCTTCACGTCCCGCGCCACAGCGCTCCGGAGGCTTCGCGCAACGCTACCCCCCAGATTCCGCCAAACCTGGTTGCGCCCAGCCCGGTTGCTCCGATCCCGGCTGCGCAGAACCTGGTCCCACCCCAGAACGTTCCGACCGCCGCTGTTCCTCCAAGCACTATTCCACCCAGCACTGTTCCGCCCAGCAAAGTTCAGCCGAGCGAGGTTCGTCCACGCGAGGTTCCGCCCAGGATTGAGCCGGTGCATCTAGTTCCGACCACTCCGCCACAAGCCGCCAGCGTTCCCCCTGCGGAGCCTTCCGCGCCGGCAGCCAAAGTCACATCTACACTATCCCGGCCTATACCACCTGCAAGGTCGAATTCCACAACGCTGATTCTCATCTCCGCCGCCGCGATAATCCTGATCGCAGCGACCTTTTTCTTCACGCGAAGACATTACGCCACGCCACTAGCGACAACCTCATCTGCGGCTCCTGCCGTCCCTGCCCCTGTCGCCTCTGCCCCAGTCGTCTCGGCGACCAGCGTCCCTGGCCCGGTCTCAGTTCCCAGCGCCTCCGCTCCGGCCGTCCCCGCGCCAGCCCAACCAGCTCCCGAACCATCTTTATCTGCTTCGCGTGTTTCTTCTAACGCCTCCGCCAGAAAAGTCACGGTCGACGATCAGCCTCCCGCCGAGTCCAGTCACAACCGGGGCACGCTCCTTGTTGTTGCCGGTCAAGACGATGCAAGAGTTTTTCTCAACGGAGAACTACAACGGCAGCTTACTCAGGCCGGCCAATTGCTCTTACCGAATCTCGAGCTGAAGGACTACGTTGTACAAGTCTCCAAGAGCGGCTTTCAGGATCCTCCCCAGCAGAAGATCCGCATTCGCAAGGGCGAAGAGGCCAGGCTTATTTTCAACCTCAAACCGCAACCTCGCCTGGCCTCGCTCACCATCCAGGGCGGCGCTGCCGGAACCACAGTTCTTGTCGATCAAACTCTCGTCGGTACCATTCAACACGATGGCATGCTCTCCGTCTCCACCGTCGAGCCCGGAGACCATATCGTCGAGCTGCGCAATGGGGGATTCAAACCCCGGCAGTTCAAGAAACACTTCGTTGAAGGCGGAACTATATCTCTCGCTCCTGCGGATGCCGCGCTGGAAGCCGCTCCCGGAGAACTGAAAATTACCTTCGCGCCTGCCGACGCCAAAGTCGCAATCGTGAAAGGTCAGCTTCTGAAAATGGTAAGCAGTGGCGTCCCGCTCAATCTTGACCCCGGTATCTACACTCTTACTGCGCGAACCGCCGAAAGGTTCACACGCTCGTCCACGCTCGAAGTCATAGCTGGTCAATCGAAGACTTTGGATTTGTCTCTGGCTCCCAGCGGTATGTCGAAGTGGGACGACCCAGGCGCCTGGAAGCACGATGGAGATTCTTTCACTCGGAAAGGGGGGGACTTCGTCCTATACGGAGTCGTTCCTTCCTCGGGCACATTTCTTTTTTCCGCGATGCTTATCAAGGGTCAAGTCTTGCAATGGGTACTCAACTACAGTGACCCGAAGAACTACGTCCTGTTCCAACTGGACGACAATAACTTCTATCGCACTGTAATCCGCAACGGCGAGAAAACGGACGAGATCAAAGTTCCCGATAAAGGCGATAAGAAAACGTTCCGCACACTCCAAGTCCGCGTTAGCCCCACGGAACTTATCCACCAGATCAAGCACGGTGAAAGTTGGACCGTCCTGGATCGCTGGACGCAGCCCGGCGCTAATCTCAGCCTGGGAAAGTTTGGCTTCTACATCCCTGGGAGCGACCAGGTAGCGGTCTCCAGCTTCGCCCACTATGCTGACCTGAATATCCGCTAGCAGACTACGGCCTAGGCTTCAGATTTCCTTTACATGTCCACTTATCGCGTCGAGGGTGGAAAGGATTTCAGCGGGATACGGGGACAGCGCCTTTCGGTTCGCGGCCAATCAAACAGGCCCGGAGACGCAATTCCAGGCTTCAATGAACAGCGTGCCGCGGCTCCTGATTCGGTCGCAATGGGTTGGTCCACGTCAGAGGTGAATGTTCCAATTTCAGAACGTAACCTAAAATACGAATTTCGCGGCCAACTGGAGCAGCCGCGGCGAGGAGGCACTGACGATTTGTCCAAAATGGGGATCATTATTCACTTCTCCATCTACTGATGCCGGCCCATAGAATTGGGCGTGATTGAACACGTTGAATGCCTCAACCCGGAACTCAAATGACTTCGATTCGGTCACTCGCAGCAGTTTCGTCAGCGTCATGTCAAAGTTATTGATTCCCGGTCCATAGAAAGAATCGTCGGGGTACATTTCCTAATTGCCCACGAGCCTCAGTGGTGAACGCCGACTGTGTTGAAGGCGTACCGTCCGTTCCTCGGATTGGTATTGAGATGCAGCGGCGCGCCACTGATACTTCGGCGTATCCAGCAGGTAATTGTTGATGCCATTGCCCAGTGTTCCCAGCAGCGAATTGTCCGAGTCGTCGTAGAGAGTCACGGGAAAGCCCGGTACTGAAACGGGTAGTGCCCGCTATGCTCCATCCGTCGGTCAACCGATTCGTATCGCCTAAAAAGCACGATCGAAAGGCAGAGTTCACCTTGTAGCTTGCAACAAAGTTGTGCCGCATATCCCAAGCCGAAATCGCGCGAGTTGCTCGAATGTCCAGCGGATTAAGTTGTTCGCCCAGATTCGAACCTTGATCAATCGACTTGCTGTAGGTGTATCCGAGCAGAAAATTCGACCGACTCCCGAACGTAGCGCAGATTGGTCTCCAGCGCGTTGTAATTCGAATTCTCAATCGTTTTTTGCCACGGTATCTTCTTGGTAGTTGGAGCCAATGCCATCTCGCGTTCCGTGGTAAACCTGGCCGCTCGCACTGGTAATGAGGGCATCTTCACCAAAAGGACCGCAGGTGGGGCTGCCGGGCGCCACTTCGCTGGGTTGACTCAGGCTGAGGCAAAGAGCCTGGTTGCTTGGGTTGTTAGACACTACGGCGAGAATGTGGTGTCCCTCGATTTCCCACATAACTCATGGTCAGCAGCGTGCTCTGTCGTGATCTGCCGTTCAAACGAAAACATGTAATTCTCGGTGTAGGGAACCGCATTGCGATAGTAGAAGGAAACGATCGGCGGAGATGGGGATCACGACTGGCAAAACTTTGAGTGTCGGGATTCTTCGCCGAGACGTTGTGCGGAGGAAACGTCAATGGGAACGGATTGGTATTCTGCCCGCCGTCAGCAGCGTTGATGAAGGGTGTCGCAAACAGTGGCGGCTCGGGACTCAGGTAGTTGTAGCCAAAGGGAGGAACGGCATACATCACGCCGGCCGACAAGTCCCGGAAAGGCGGTATAGAAGATTCCATAGCTCGCCCGAATGCTGCTCTTCCCGCTGTCTCCAAAAATCTTTTTCAGAATTCCATGATCAAATCTCGGCGCGTACGCGAGGCCGATTCGCGGGGCGAAGTTGTCCGGCTTCGATGGCGAAATCGTACTCGGGATTCCCGGATCGCCGGGAACCACCAGGTCTTCCGGCAGCCCCGGATAGAGGACCGATTGCCTGCCCGGGATGATCGTCTGAAGTTGGTTGTATTTCTCCCAGAACGGCATGATGTAATCCCAGCGCAGTCCGACATTGATGGTTAAATCGGTTCGCGCCCGCCAGCTGTCTTGTCCAAACAATCCCGCATATCGGTTTCGCAGATAGAAAGGCTGGCCCGAGGATTGGGTGAAATTGCTCGGCACGCCGATCAGGAAGTCGGCGAAGGCGGAGCCGGTTTCGGTTCCATCGATATTGAAAGTTCCGTTGAATGTCGCATTGGGATGCTCGTTCACCTGGTCCCAGTGAAATTGGCCGCCAAATTTCAGGGTGTGCGTTCCGATCACCTTCGACACCGTGTCACTCAAATAGAGCGTGTTGTTGACCTGGGTTTCATTGGTGATGGGAACACCCATTACGAAGGAAGGAAAAACGATATTTTCCACGCCTTCAAACTGCGGCGCCTGAACCGTGAAGCCGGGAACCCCGTTGGTCACGAAGCCCTGCGCCGCCTGGCTCACTCCGAGCCCGCCATGCGGTTGCCCAATCACATTGGCATTACGGAGATACCCCGCGTGGAATTCATTGACCGTGCCGGTCCCGAAAACCTTCGTGTCTCCCAAGCTGACGAGTTGCGCACGTCCGAATGTCAGCGCGTCAAAGCCAGGTATGCTCGCTCCACCCTGCTGTCCGGGATAGGGATTGTCGAGCCGGTAATCGTCAAAAAAATAGTATGCGGAAAGCTGGCCCCATCGGCCGCATTGGCGTCGATTCGCCCGGAAGACTTATCGTCGCGCACGGTTTGTGGATAAGCCGAAGTGGAAAATTGATCGGTGCCAATATTGGGTGAAGGAATGTAGTGCAGCAGGGCCAAGGCCGGCGCCGACCATGCGTTCGTGGGAATCACCGCGTTCGGGAACACCTGGGAGTAAGGCTCCCCGGTCGTAACTCCATAACTGCAGCTTGGCCGAGAGCAGGCTCGCGATGTTGCTTCCGCTCACTTTTCCTGTCAAAGAACCAGCCACGTCGGAGAGATTGCCCGCAGCGATCCTGGAATCGACGGAACCGAGATTTCCCCCGTTTCCACGCCTTCGTTCGTCCGTGTGCCTTGATAATCTCCAAAGAAATAAGCTTTCTGATGCTTGACTGGGCCGCCGAGCGTTCCGCCAAACTGATTCTGCCGGAAGACGGGCCGGCTCGGATCGAAGTAGCCGCGGGCATCCAAAGCTGTGTTGCGCAAGAAATTCAAAGGCATTGCCGTGGAATGAATCGCTTCCCGACTTGGTGATGACCGTCACCATGCCGCCGTTATAATTGCCGTACTCGGGATCGAAATTGTTCGTCAGAACGCGGAATTCATCGATCGAATCCAGGTTCGCCACGATGGATGTGCCGCCATTCATGTGCTCCTGCACATCGATTCCGTCCACCAGGAAACCGTTCGACGATTCTCTCTGTCCGTCGATCGACAAGTTTCCTGGATTCAAATCGCCCGAGGGGGAAAGACCTCCCGTCACTCCCGCCATGATTACGGAATTGGGCAGCAAGGTTGAAACCGGAGTGACTCCGGGTTGGATCGGCAGCAGATCGGTATAGCTCCGTCCGTTCAATGGCAGCGCCGTCATTTGCGAGCCGGTCACGAGCTCACCCAGATGAGTTGCCACCGTATCCACTTGCGCCTCGACGGCCGTTCCTGTTCGCTTCCACAGTTACCGTTTCCGAATTCTTGGCCAATGCGAGCACGGCGTCCACTCTGAGCGAGGCGTCGGTATCGACCATCAGGTTCGGTTCCGTCTGGGCCCGGAACCCGGTGCTTCAATCGTCAGGTCGTAGTGACCGACAGGAAGAGTCGGGAACGAATAGAACCCTTCTCCGTTCGAAATCGTTTTATACTCGGACTTAAGTGCGGTGTTGACCAAAGTGATGGTTGCACCCTGGACCACGGCGCCGCTTGGGTCTTTCAGCGTTCCTGAGATGTTACCGTTGGCCGCCGCCGATAACGAAATGGGCAAACAAAGCAGAACTACGATGGCCGAAATGCCGAGGAGCCCCAAGAAAATGGTCTTGTGCCGATGCATGACACTGCGTCTTTCTACATGCGGTTGAGTCGTAGATGAAGTCCAGAAGGTCACTGCCAACCTAGATGAAATTGAATTTCAATTTCATAATGCCTGCGGGAGGCCTCCCCTCGCTGTGATCTAAGTCACTCTCTCGTGTGAGCGCCTGCACCTGGCGTTTATCTGGAGAAGGCTCCCTGTCCTGAGTGGAGGCTTTCCCACCGCATAACACGAATTTATAAATCGTGCTACACAGGGTACGACTTGTAAAGCGAAATTGGATTTTTTCGGTCGAAATGTTTTTGGCCCTCGGGCTTTCCGCTGCTCCCTCGGTAAGGGTTTCCCCTATGCACTGTTCCGTGGGCGTCCGCCAAAGGCCATTCGGAGGCGCAGTCCGTTCACTTCCTCTGAAGGTTGATTTACTCTGTAATGCATAAGGAGCACCTGTGGCCGAACTGGTAAGAACTGGGCTTTCCCTGGAGCAGGATCTGTTGGAACGATTCGACGAATCCATTGCCCGACGCAGTTACCAAAACCGCTCCGAGGCAATCCGTGACCTGATCCGGGAGCATCTGGTCTCCGAAGAAGGCGATGAAAATAAGGTGATCGCCGCCACTTTGACCATGGTTTACGACCACCATCGACCGAACCTGAGCGAGCGCCTGACGGAGATTCAGCATCAGGCCCATACGCAGGTACTGGCTGCCACACACGTCCATCTGGATCACCACAACTGCCTGGAAGTGGTCATCATGAAAGGCCGCAGCTCGGAGCTAAGGCGGATTGCCGATCAGATCCTCAGTCTCCGGGGAGTCAAGCACGGCAAGTTCGTGGTCACCACCACAGGTAAAGATCTGAAATGACATTCGCCCGGACCGCGGCCCCTAGCGTGCGGTCAAACTCCCGCTGACACCCGCGAACTGCGCCAGCACAAGCCGCGCATGATCTGACGCGACCGCGTGCAGCGACACCGCTTCCTGCAAGTAGCTCTGTGCCGTGGTCCGGTCGCCCAGCTTTAGAGCGATCTCGCCGGCGTGCGCGAAGATTATTGAATCGCGGATCCCCACCGCTAATGCGGTTTCGATCTGTTTGCGAGCTTCCGCGTCCTGATCGTTCATGTGCAACGCCCACGCGTAAGCGTCCAGCGTAAATACGTCGTGACGCCAGGAATACTCGCGCTGGGCCACTTCCAGCGCCTTGGCCGGCTGATGGGCGTGGTCAGCATAGTAGAAGATGAGTTCGCGGTTGGAGTTATTCATCGCGCTCGACTCCGCCAGTGCTTTGGTTTCGAATTCAGCAAATGCCTTCTGCGCTTCGTCATCGCGTCCGGCCAGTTGGAGTGCTTCGGCCAAGTCATACAAGTTTGCGGCCCTTGGCGCCGACTGATGGCGTTGCTTCAAGAGGACTCCCGCCTCTGCGTAACGCTTCTGCGCGATACGAAGCTGGGCAAGAGTTCCTAGTGCGGAAGGGTAATTGGGAAACAAGATTAACGCTTGTTGGAGGAATCTTTCCGCCGCTTCGCTATTACCAGAAGCCGATCGAAGATGGCCCATTTGCGTGAGTATTGCCGCGCGTTCTCCGGTTTCAGTCGGTGGCGTCGACTGATACGCCAGGTTGAGTAGTTCGAGCGCGCCCTCGTTATCGCCGAAGAGTTCGCGCAAACGGGCCGCTCGGATCAAGGCGGGCAAATTCCCGGGACGAAGATTAAGCATCCATTGCGCGGATACTTCCGCATCCTTGTAATTGCCGAGTTCCACGTTCGCGTCGGTTAGCAAACCGTAGACCATGACATCGTCGAGAACGCGCTTGTTCAGTGCTTTGGCAGCCTCCAGCGCGACAGGGTATTCATGTTCGCCGAGGAGAATCGAAACTCGTATTTTCTGAGTGTCGAAATTGTCTGGAGCCAATTCCAAAGACTTCTTTACGGCGTCTTCTGCTTGAGCGTAATACCCGGCATCGGCGGTTTCCTGCGCGCGGCGGATCAGCGCGGTTGCTAGAAGGTTGTAGCCCGCATATTGAAGAGGTTTTTCCGCGATCGCTTGGCGGGCTGCCAGGATGCTCTGTTCCGCCGGTGAGAGATCCGTCTTGTTTGCCGCGCTTGTTATCTGAGCCATGGCGGCGAGCGAGCCGGCCATCATCACGATCACTGAACATAGCACCGAACTAATTTTTTTCATGGCATACCTCATTTCCGATTTTCGATTCGAATTCTGAAGATAAAATCGTGGCCGCCGTTCTGACCACGGCGGCCACAAGGTCGGCTACTCCACAGGGCAGATGCCGCCAGGTTGTCCGGTGCAGCCAGCCTGTCCCGGTCCAGTGTGCGAGCTGTTGCGGCCACTGTTGGCGGGCATTACGTAGGGGAAGGAATTGTTGAAGCCTTCGGTCTTCGTGTTGACTCCGTCTCCCAGCGCCAAGCCGTACTTCGTGGAATCGACCAGGATGCCCTCGATGGCGCGGAGAGAGATGTCAAACACATCGTCGATTGGTCTGCGTCCGTTGGGATAGCCAGCGACGTCGCCGGCGATGAAGCCGAGGCGCAGCTGCTTGCCCACCGGAGTTGGCGGGATGCCGGTGTTGAGCCGCAGCAGATCGGCCACCGGTCCCGCATCATTGGGCCCGCATCCCGGACAGATGGGGGGCTCATACTGCGCCAGAATCAGCAGGTCCGTGCGTGGATTGGGTGGGACTGGAACGCCCAGGGAACTGAGCACACCGGCCGCCACCGGATCCAAAACGAAGTTGGCAAACTGCGAGTCGTTGACGGGGAAATCCATACTGAAGCGATCCTTAAAACCGGTGCCGATGATCGCCTCGTTAATCAAAGAATTGCCCTCGCGATTGACCTGCTGGAACGCGCCGTAGTTCTGGTCTGGATTGGGCGAGCGCCGCACCGTGATGTGATTGCGCGACGTGCTGCCATAGGTTCCGATGACGGCTTGCTTGTCAGAGGCGGGGTGGATTTTGCCGTCCACCGTCAGCAGTCGGATGGGAACCTCCAACACAAT
The DNA here is from genome assembly GCA_963777005.1 of uncultured Acidobacteriaceae bacterium. GTDB lineage: Bacteria > Acidobacteriota > Terriglobia > Terriglobales > Acidobacteriaceae > Sulfotelmatobacter. The sequence goes on from CAVZPC010000024.1 coordinate 38,735, forward strand.
AGAGTTGACGTTGTAGCCGCCCACGGCGTCGGGCGCGTAGTTGTGGGTATTATCGGCATCGATGGCCGGCGAAAGGATCGGACCGACTCCGTTGCGGAAATTAACCGAGTCGAAGAAGGCTCCGAGATCGATGAAGAATGGGTCGTCGGCGGTTCCCGCCCATACTCTGATGCCGTCGCCCAAGCTCTGAATCCCCTGGTTGAACAGTGTTTGGTACTCCGGCATCGTCTTAGGGCCCACATTTGACGGAACTGCAAAAAGGGTCTGGCCATTGTTGAGAAGGGTGGACTTGCCATCCTTGACCATGGTCACGGTGTAAGTTTGCACGAGGCTCAAGCCCTCGGCGCCGGGGCCCCTCAGCGAAGTGATCGGCGGAATTCCGGCTACGCCGCCAGCGAACCCAGTAAACAAGTTGGGCTGGAGAATCTGGGTTGTGAATCGGAATTGGAAGATCACGTCTGGAATTCCATCCTGGTTGTTGTCGATCAGCATCTGGTAGAGCACGTTGGGATCGAAAGGGAAGTAGTTTGGCCCGTTAGCAGGTTCAAGGAGCGGGTCAACGTTCAGGATGAAGGTGACGTTGTTTGGGTTGTCGTAGCTGACAAAGGCGTACCAGTCCGTGACATCCGCGGAACGGTCCAATGCCGTAATGGGCGCTTCCCGATGACTCGAGGCGAACAGGCTGCAAGGTGCCAGCATGCACAGCGATATCGCAAGCGCCAGGATTGGCCTTAGCTTTTTCATAGGTTCTTTCCCGGTTCAAGAATTCGTGGATGTTTCCCGTCGCGAATCAGAATCCAGTAGCGGTGCAGGGGCTACCGTAGAGGAGGACGACGAGATCCATCTACGTGACTCAGGTACGGTTGTAACTTCCAATTGGATTGATGCTGTCCAATTTATTCGCCACAGAGGGATGATCTCGATTGCTTGAAATTACTGGTGGTATCTTCGAGCTGAATGGGAAGCAGGGAACTTCTTCGCGCGCGTTCCTCAGCGCGATGTGAAGGTAGATTGCGCGTGGCGGCTATTGTGGGATCCAGTTGACGTGCGCAGTGAACAGTCCGTGCACAAAGCCAATCTGATACACCAGGAACATGCCGAAGGCCATACTGGCCAAACCTGAAAGGAAAGTCAGATGCTGGGTCATTTTGAAAAACTTGTTTCCCGCGTAGATCAGAGGAACTGAGATCGCGGCGGTCATCAGCATCATCCCCACCATGGTGCCGAAACCAAACACCAGCAGATACGCGGTTGACCAGAGTGGACTCTTGATGGTGGAAAGCACCAACAGGGCGACGGCAGCCGACCCGGCCAAACCGTGCACCAGCCCTACCACCAGAGGCCGCATGGTCTGATAAAGACCCATGCTGCTGACCGTTTTGTTGAAGAGAAGTTTTACCCGGACGAACACCTTCGCATTTTTCCTGCCGGCGAGTTCTGTGTGACGAGAGGATTCCCTCAATCGTGGACTTGCCCCCCTCCCGTGTTTAGCGGGAGTCAGGCGATCCGTAACCAAACTCATCATCCCCGTCAAATTCAGCACACCCAGCAGGATCAGCATCAACGCCACACAGAACTCCATGGATAATCCCAGCCGTGGCGGGATCACAACGCCGAAAATAATAATTGCCGATCCCACAAAGAAAATTGTGAGAGTGTGTCCCAAGCCCCAAAGTAATCCAATCGCCGCCGAGCTTTTGACCGAGCCTTGACGGCTTACGATGGTCGATACCGCAACCACATGATCAGCATCGGTGGAATGGCGCATTCCCAGGAACAAGCCCACTAGAACAACCGTCGCGAACGGAAGCAGTTTGTTTCGGGAAAGAAGATCCGACCCAAGATGCATAGACCCGACCGCCGACGCAGTAATGGCCACGCCCAACACCACCATGAATGCAGATGACAGCAAGGGAAGGTATCGCAGCGCCCGGCTGCCACTGCTCAAACGCGTGGACATGAAGCGCTTGGTATAGACCATGCCCAGCCCAACGATCACCAGTACCGCCGCCAGGCCGAAACTAAATGCGGTGATCAAGAACAGCCCGAAACCGATGCGATGCAGGGAGAACGCACTCAAGAGCACCACCAGAGCCGCCGGACAGGGCACGATGCCGCCCGTGATTCCCAGCATGCACAGTTCTCGTAAAGAAAGAGCGCGGTCGGTTGGCGCAGCTTCACCACAGGTCGCATCGTCCTTTGGCGCCTCCACCGGAGTTGCTTGCTTGAACATCGAGAGGAACCAGTGCGAATGCCGCTCCCCGGCGGCGTGCGAATGCTCTCCGGTCTCTCCCGTCCAGCGTCTTAGAAAAATGAAGATGCCGAGTCCGGCGACGCTGAGGCCGGAGATCACTCCAAGCCAGGGATAGAGCTGCTCGGGAACGATGTACCTTGAAGCATAGAGCGTTACAGCACCTAACAAGAACACGCCTGCGGTGTGCGCGGCTGTAACCACTATGCCAAGCAGCACGGCATGCCTCGCTGTCCCACGCGAACCGACAAGATAGGCTGCGACAATGGTCTTGCCGTGTCCCGGTTCGAGCGCATGCAGCGCGCCCAGGCCCGCAGCGATGAACGCCGCCGAAAGCAGAAGCCACAGGCTCAACTTCCCCTGAGTTGAGATGAGTTCCGTGAAGCGACTGCGCGGAGTATTCTGAGCGCGGGCTGGAGCTGACACCGGAAGAACGCTGGACGTCACGACGGAGCCAGAAACAGACTGAGCGTTGATCAAGTGGGACGATTTGCCGGCAATTGAATTAGCAGTGGGTGAATTAGTCGTAGGACGAACGGCATACAAGGTTGGGTCCTGTTTTTGACGAAGAGGTGAGGCAGATGCCGGATGTGCTGAGTCCCTCCCATGAGAAACCGTGCCGCGGGAAGATGTCTGAGTTGAAGCATCGTTCTCCGCTTCTTTCAGTGAAGTCTTGAAACCGGCCAGTGCGGTTAGTTGCTGCGGCGGGCTGTTCAGCGCATCGCTGGAATAATTGGTTAGTTCATGGCTGCGGTCGGTATTCGGAGCGGAACTGTCCACAATCTCAACTCCATCGCCAAGCACTACAATCTCTTTCCATCCTGAGCGCCCGGGAAAGTTGTCATCGGAGTAAGAGAGCTTGTGAGAACCCGCGGCGCTCTCAAGTTTGCCCCGAAACACGAACCCGAGCTTCATTGTGGGCAGGCCGCCCGCGCCGTCAGCAAAAGTCAGTTGGCGCGACTGCGTATCTAACCGGACAGGTTGGCCGTCGCTCAGTAAGGAGAACCCTTCTTTCAAGAGTTGCTCTTGCTTATCCAGGTAGCGGGAGTCTCGCGGATCGCCAACTGCACGAGAAATGTCGAACTGCCGAGTCTCCTGAAAAGTGGGAATTTCTGCCATATCGATCAGATAAAGCACTTCAACTGAGTCCGGTTTGATGGTGATTTTCGAATAATGATTGATGCTGAAGTTCCCCATGGGATGGGCGAACGACGGCGCGCCGCTCAGAATCAACACAAACAGAAACAAGATCGTTCGCAGCCGTCGATGACAGCCTCTATCTTTGTGTTGGTGCATTGTCTGACCTCAAATCCTGGTTGCGCGCTTGGGCAATGTCTTCTAATGTGCGGTTCGCGACTTGAGCCTGAAGAACGTGAAAATGGGGATTTGTTTTCAACGCACGACTCAGAAAATCTCGTGCGTCGGAGTCCTTGCCCAGGCTGTGGTAGATCATGCCGGCATGAAACAGCAGCAGGGCATCGTTGGTATGCAGAGCCAGCGCCTTCGCGATTGCCTCAGCCGCTTCCTGGCACTTGCCATTTTTGTAGAAGACCCATGCCAGGGTGTCCCAGGTGTAAATGTCGTGCCGCACTTTCAATTCATTTCGAGCAAGTTCCAGGGCCTCAGGCAGCTTGATTCCTCGATCCGCATAGAACAGAGCCAGTTCGCGATTGGCCAGAACTTGATTTAACTTGCCGAGGTGTCCGATGTATTCGACCAGGTCATATTGCTGCTGAGCTTCCTGGGTTCGTCCGGCTCTTATGTAAACGTCGCCCAACTCGGCGACGTACGCGGGAAACGGAATGATGGCAATCGAGCGTTGATAGAGCTGAATAGATTCTTCAAGTTTCCCTTGCGCGGCCCGAACTTTTGCCAGACCGGCGATGCAACGATAGTGGGTCGGGTCGGCTACGATGCCTGACTGATACGATAAATCGGCATTGTCCAGGTCTCCGGTTTGAAAATAGCGCTCGCCCAATTCGAAATAGAGCCAAGCCAGATTTTCCCGGGGAATATTAGCTTGCAGCGCCCCCGCGATGGCACTCTTCATCAGCCGGATCGCTTCGGCTGAATCTCCGTGCAAGAAGCGCAGATATGCAATGCGGCTGTACATTGTGTATGCCACTGCCAAAGGGGACGAGGTCGCCCGCCCAAGAGACTGCGCGGTGTTATAGGCCGCGGCTGCCTCCTCGTAATTGCCCATATCGGTGAGGGCGTCTCCTTCGATGGCGAATGCCGATAGATTTCCCGAGCCCGTGCCGATCGCCTTTTGGGCATAGCTGAGCGCGTCCGAGAAGCGATGCTCGCCCATATACACCAATGCAATATGAACCAGAGGATCTGCGGCTCGAAAGTCCTGCGGCGTCAAAGCGAGCGCCTTGTCGAGCGTCTGCTCGGCCAGGTCGTAATAAGCAATGTCTCCGGTCTCCCGGGCTTTCTGAAAGAAGGCGAACCCTAGCCTGTCATAATCGGCAAAATCGCCGGGAGCTTGCTTCATATGATCTTGCAATATCCGAATCTGCAGGTCCGTCTCCGACACAGGATTGAGGCGTTTCGACTCGCCGGAACTCAGAGGCGCATTCCGGGACCACGCCGATGCGACACAAAAGATCACAAGCACAAGTAGCCACTTGGCCATTCCAGCCTCACTCGGTTGCAGATACTGAGGTGACAATAGGTAACGCCGTGGTTCCAATGTGGCGATCACTGCCTATGCTCTTGCGGCGAACCGCCAACACGATCAGTACGTGAGGAAGCGGAAATCGGATTTTCAAAGTGACGGCGTCGTGATCTTCTCCTGATCACTCCGAGGAAGTATCTGTTCCCGCGCGGACATCATTGGGGGTAGATTTCCAGGTAATCGAGTGGCGCTGCTTCGGCGGCGTCGGGAAAGCCCTCAATGCGCAACACGTCGCCCGGACGCAACGCCAAGCCGGTAATATGGCGTCGAGTAGACGAGTCACCGTTGGGCGCCGTTGCGGGCAGCAATAAGTCGGCAAACCACTCGTCGATCAACTGATTTCCCACAAAGACCTGGTATTTCGAGACACCGTTATTCTGGTCGAAATATTCGATATCAAGGTCGTACCAGCCTTTCGCGCCAGCGAAGCGATACTTTGCGGTGCACGGTTGGGTCTGGACGCACACAACAGCTTTTCCGCCAGAAGCGCTTTCCCATGGAGTCACGTCGAATGGGATGTAACCCTCGAGTTCCATGGACTCAGCCTCGATCCGATAAGGATGATTCCCAACCCGCCCGTTCGCATCGGGTACGCGAGAGATACGGTGGAACCAATCATTGATGGCATCCCGCCAAACGATCGCGTGCCCGGACTGATAAGTGAGTTGAGCAAGCACATCGTGAAAGCGTTCGTCATCCACGCGGTGGTGGAGGGACTTCCATTGGGCGACGAACTGCTTCGTTTTCTCGGCACCGGCGTAATGTGAATCGTAAATCGTCTGGATCACACTCTTTCCGGAATGCAGCTTGTACGTGTATGGCACGTGGTGAAAGAACAAGACTAAATCGTCGGGTGTGTTAGCCAGCGACTCATAAGTCTTTCGCACCTCGGGAGAATATTGCCCGGCAAAGCCAGTGCCCGAGGCGACGGTTCGATCAACGCCGACCCCTCCGCGGTCGGCGCGAATCCATTGGCCCCAGCCGTTGTGTTCCTGTGATTCGGGTCCAGGCCCGTAATGACTGCCCAGGATGTTGGTAAGCGTTTGCAGACCGAGCACGCCCGTGTAGTTCTCATACGCCTTCCACGATGCCAGTTGTATGCTGGAGATTGTCTGCACTACGGCGGGATCGTTGCCGAAAGTGAGCCTGGTCCATTCCTCCACAATGGCCTTCGCTGTGAGATTTGGATTCCACGCGAGCCGTCCGAATCCGAACAAATTGGCCATCGCCAAGTGATTTCCTAACCAGTTCTGATCGAGACCGACGTTGACAACACCAATGTATCCCCCCCTAGGCCGATGTAAACTTTCGCCGGCAACAATTTGTTTTACGCGGGTCGAGCGGTCGTTGACGCGCAGGTCGAAATCAAGAATCTCCTTCCACATGGGGACGAGGAAACAGGTGTGCCGCTGCTGCCCGGTGTACTCCTGAGTGATCTGCAACTCGATTCCGGTATTCGTGTGGGGAAGGCCGCTAAACAAGGGAGATACGGGCTCGCGCACCTGAAAGTCGATGGGACCATACTTAATCTGAATGATTACGTTCTCATCAAACTTGCCGTCCAGCGGATGAAAAATGTCGTACGCGGCTTTTGCCCGGTCATTTTTGAGATTGGTCCAGTCGAGATGGTGGTCATAGACAAAGGCGCGATAGAAAACAACCCCGCCGTGCGGTTTGAGGGCTCGAGCGATGACATTGGCAGCATCCGCCGGGGTGCGGCCATAAAACGAAGGACCAAGACGACCTTCAGAATCGGCTTTCACGACCACGCCGCCGAAATCCGGGATGGCACGATAGACTTCGTCGAACTTCTTCTGCCACCAGTTTTCGACGCGAACATCCAGGGGATCGAAAGTATCCAGACCACCGGCGGTTTCGGGCGAGCTCATGTCGACTGCGACTCCAAGTTGAACTCCCCAGGGGCGAAAGGCTTCCGCGATACGGCCAAGCTGCGGAATGAAACCAGGATCGAGGATGTGTTGATCAGCGTTGACGTTGTTCACAGTGCAGCCGTTGATGCCGACTGAGGCCAGCAGGCGGGCGTATTCAGAAACTCGTGTGAGAGTAGGCCGGACGTTGCCGTTTTCGAAAAAGATGGAACGTCCGGCGTAGCCACGTTCAATCGTGCCGTCGAGATTGTCCCACTGATTGGCCCAGCGGACCGGGGCTGACGGTTGCTGCAATTCGTTCAGGGGGAACACGTCCTCCAGTCTTGCAATCTTGCTGAGAAACGCGAACACTCCGTACAGCACCCCGCGCTCGGTGGCTCCGCTGATGATGATGCAGGGAAAACCGCGTACTTCTTTGGTGGTCAACCAGAACCCATCCCCTCGCAAGCCTCCGAGTATGTGCAAAGCCGGGACAATCCTCCGAAGTTGTTCGGCGGTTCCGATTACGATGGCGCTTTCGGTGGGGACGCCCGAGGCAATTCGAAGAGTCCTCCCCAACATGCCCTTTACGCCGCGCACGAGTTCGGCTTGAGCCGTGTCTAGTACGAGTGTGTCGCTGAGCGAGAGAGCAGTGGCGGGCAGGGCGCGATAGCGTCGGGCGGCAACAGGTTGCAGCGGAGCATAACGGAGCCAAGCATCATGGCCGGTTTCCGCGTGACTAGTTCCCGCGACGCATAGAGTACATGCCAGAACAAATACAACGTGAATTGTTGTCTTCAAGTTCGCTGATGAAAATTCTTCCGGGGTGATTATTCCATACGGCGCAAGCGGACTATAACCAAAACGTTAACGTACACGTAAAGCGATTCTTGTGGCACAATGGGGCATGCTGAAAAGCGAGGCAACGCTACGAATCAATATTTTCGAGCGAGGGAATCCGCGCTGCTCGGTGTGTGGACAGGAGTTCGGAAGCGAGGGATTTGCGAATAACCTAATTGAAGCCTTTGCACTTCATGTTCGGCGCCGGCACATGCAGGATGACATGAGCCCGGGTGTTGTGCGTGGATACGCGAATCCAGCGAATGCGAGAATCGCCCGGGCAGGGACGCAGCAGCGATAGTTGTAGTGTGAGGGCACTCAACCGTCTCGCCTCTTTCCTGCAATTAGAACTTGGGGGCCACCGCTGGTTCCTTCACGGTTAAGATCTGGTCGGATGCCACGTCCCGTAACTGCTGGACTGTGCCCGAGGGCCATCGAATTTCGACCAGATCAACGGACGTGATTGGCCCCAATCCAAAATGAACCGGGCCCGCGCTCGATGATGCGTAACCGGCAGCCGTGGACTTGTGATCATACTGGGTGCCGTTCTTGGTCACCAGCTTGATGCGCGCTCCGATTCCATCGCGGTTGCTCTTCGTTCCCTGAAGTTTGAGCTCCAGCCAATGATTAGCTACCGGGACTCTCATTTATCCAAATCTCCGCCGGAGCCTTGAGCGCGGTAACAACCACATCGATACGTCCATCTCCATTCAGGTCGCCGATGGCGGATCCACGGTGCCGCGCGGAAGGATGTGAGGTCAGTCCAGCTTCGGAAGTCAAGGCGGCGAACTTCATGCCACCCAAATTGCGGAAGACCGTGTTCGGCTGCTCAACCTTGATGCGAGGCGCTGAGAGAAGCGACTGCACATGACCGCGTGAAACGAAGATGTCTTTCCAGCCGTCATTATCAAAGTCGGCAATCGTCGGGGAATAGCCGCCCATCGCCAGGCTCAGCATGGTCATGCCACTTTGTTCCGTTACTTCAACGAAGGTTCCTTTGCCTGTGTTCCGATAGATAGGAAATGTTTCATTGTCGAGGGCGACCATGACAATGTCGGGATAGCCATCATTATCAAGGTCGCGGAAATCGACGCCCATACCGGAGATAAATACGCCGTCTTCCCGCAAAGCTACATTGGCGTCGAATCCGACCTCCTCAAAAGCAGCACCTTTATTTCGAAAGAGCCAATTGAATTCTTTATCGTTCGCAATGAAGATGTCCATTTTCCCGTCGAGATCAAAATCTGCGGTCGCTCCTCCCATGCCTTTTCCCGGGTGAGCGCGCAGGCCCCATTCCGCGGACGCATCCCTGAAAGTTCCGTCTCCGTTGTTGATGAAAAGCTGGTTGGGAGTTGGCTTATACATCTTTGGATTGCAGTAGTCGGGGTGGCCGTCGATTGGGCACGAGGGCTCGTGCTTGATATCCCACTTCATGTAATTGATGACCAGGAGGTCGAGCAGACCATCGTTATTCACATCGACCCAAATGGCGCCCACCGACCACAGCGGCCCATATTCTGCGTCAGGCTTATTCAGTCCGGCTTTGGCGGTTACATCCGTGAAAGTACCGTCTCCGTTGTTGTGATAGAGAGTATTTTTGTACACACCGGCGACGAAAATATCTTCGTAGCCGTCGTTGTCATAGTCGGCGACCGCGACTCCGATGTCATAGCCACTGCCGGCAAGGCCTGCCTTCGCGGTGACGTCCGTGAAGTGTCCCTGGCCATCGTTCTCGAAAAGATGATTCGAGTATTTGGGAGACGACTTACGAAGAGTATTGATGTCGGCTCCATTGGTGAAAAATATGTCGAGCTTGCCATCGTTGTTGTAATCGAAGACGGCCACGCCTCCGGCCATGGTTTCTGGGGCGTGGCGTTCCGGGGTTTCGCAGCTGTCGAGTTCGAAAGCAATCGGCTGGTACGCGAACTGAATGGGGCTGACAGCGGTTGAGTGATAGGCAGGCCGGGTTCGTTGTGTTCCGGTCTTTGGACCTTCTGGAAGACTAGGATTTTGGGCACACAACGGCGTCGATAACAATCCGGCGGAAATTGCGCACGCTATTCCCCAGTGTCTCCACTGCATATCGTCAAATTTGAATGGTGCAAGCAGCCGCACCGGGCAGGAATTCGAGAAACTCAATGTTCAAGATCTCTAGTCCGGCAGCATTCGTTTCCCGTTGATCTTAAACCTCGCTTCCACTTGCGGAGCACCCGTTCCTGGCTGTCCACCTCCAACGGTGATGCGGTAGGCACCGCTGGCGACAATTCGATCTCCCTCGTCATTTACCTCGCTCAAGTCGCGCTCGCCCAGTACAAAGTGGACATGCTGAACGTCACCCGCGCCTACATGGATTCGCGCGAAACCGCGCAGAGCGCGCAGCGGAGCGACTGGAGACGAAGGGAAACTCAGATAAAGCTCTACGACTTCATCACCCTCTCTCTGGCTCGTGTTCCGCACATCCGCGTCCACGCTGAGAGAATCACCGGCTTTCAGCGTTGCGCTGGAAAGTTTCAAATTACTGTATTCAAATTTGGAATAACTGAGGCCATAGCCGAAAGGATAAAGCGGCCGGCCTTCAAAATAGCGGTAAGTGCGGTTCTTCATTGCATAGTCTTCAAAGGCCGGCAACTGATCGATGCCCTTGTAGAACGTCACTGCCAAACGCCCCGCCGGATTATTTGCGCCCGCCAAGGTTTGCGCGACCGCGGTACCGCCTTCTTCACCGGAATACCACGCGTCGAGAATGGCGTTCGCGTGTTCACTCGCCCAATTTACCGAGAGCGCGCTGCCGTTCATGAGGACGACGACGAGCGGCTTGCCGGTGGTTTTCAGAGCCTCCAGAAGATCCTCTTCTTCCTTGGGCAGATCGAGGCTGGTGCGGTCGCCGCCCACGAACCCGGGCACGTCTACTTTCATCTCTTCGCCCTCGAGTTGAGAGGTGATTCCCACCACGGCTACAACCACATCAGCATTCTTTGCCAGAGCGATTGCGGTTGGAATGGGATCAGCCAATAGATGAAGCCATACCAGTTTGAGGCCGGTTCCGCCTTGTCCGTACTCCAGCTTGATCGCGTAGCGATGTCCTTTTTCAAGCCGCAGTGTCGCATTCGTCGGCTTGGGATCGTGCAGTAGGAAGTCATCCACGATGAGCTTGCCGTCGAGCCAAAGACGGTTCATCGATCCTATATCGCCGATTTGATAATCGCCCGATTCGTCCGGAGTCAGAAATCCCGTCCAGCGCACGGAAAAATCTACCATCCCTGGAGGAGGAGGAAGGGAAGAGCGATCGGGATGAAAGCGCTGCAGGTCGATCGCTTTGTCCACGCGGACCACTTGCGGAGTGCCTTCAAAATTAGCGTTGGAAAAATATTCTCCGGTCAGTCCGGCCTGCCCGTCCGCCGTCGAGAGCACGGTGGACGGAATAAGTTGCTCTTCCCTCAGGAAATTCATGCCCGGTGTATAGGTGACTTGTGCGGAAGCGAATTGACGGCGAATTCCGTCGAGGGCGGAAGTCGCGTGCGATGATGTACCGCTATAGTTGCCATGCAGGACGCGGATGGATTCCGCGAGCGGACCGACCACTGCAATGTTTCTGACATCCGGACCAAGAGGAAGAACACCATCATTCTTCAGGAGAACAATCGATTCCCGAGCTGCCCGCAGCGCGAGCGTGCGGTGAGGCTCGCTATCGATCTCAGAATCCGGAATGTTCGCATACGGCACCATCTCGGGAGGATCGAACATTCCGAGACGGAAGCGGGCCGTGAACAGGCGTTTGAGCGCGATGTCGATGTCTTTTTCACTGAGAAGACCCTCTTTCACTGCGTCCACAAACTTCACGTAATCGGAGTTGTCGCTCGCCTGGGTAAAGAAATCGGCGCATTCGTTGTCCATGCCGGTTTTCAGCGATATGGCTCCGGCCTCGGCCATGCTCTTGGTAAAGTGATGGCCGCTGAAAATATCGACGATGGCATCGCAATCAGATACGACGTAGCCGTTGAACTTCCAAGCGCCGCGCAACTGATCTTGCAGAAGGAACTTATTGGCGCAGGCCGGTTCGCCATTCACCCGGTTGTAGGCGCACATGATCGAGGCGGCCTTGCCTTCCACAATGGCGGCGCGGAAGGCAGGCAGATAAGTATCTTCTTCGTCGTGCTTCGAGACTCTCACATCGATCGAGTGCCGCGACGGCTCTGGCCCGCTGTGCACCGCGTAATGTTTGGGGGTGGCAATCACTCGATAATACTTTGGGTCCTCTCCTTGCATTCCGGTCACGAAGGCGACGCCCATCCGCCCCGTGAGAAATGGATCTTCGCCGTAGGTTTCCTGACCGCGACCCCAGCGTGGATCCCGGAAGATGTTGATGTTCGGCGACCAGAAATCGAGTCCTTCCATGATGTCGCGGCGCCCGGCGCGCACGGCCTGGTTATGCTTGGCGCGAGCTTCCGTGCTGATGACCACTGCCATCTCGTGGATCAAAGGAGAATCAAAAGTTGCCGCCAGCCCAATTGGTTCGGGGAAGACGGTAGCGGTTCCCGCGTTGGCAACGCCATGGAGAGCTTCACTCCACCAGTCGTACCCGGGCACTTGCAGCCGTGGGATGGCTCGGGCCTGGTTCACGAGTTGAGAAGCTTTTTCCTCAAGGGTCATTCGCGACACCAGGTCGTCCACTCGTTGATTCAGCGGGAGCCAAGGATCGCGGTAGGCGGCGCTTGCAGGCGGTGTGGTTTGCGCGACAGAACTGAATGCTGCTACAAAGAGGAAGGCAATGATCAACGTGAGCAGGCGAGCACGCCATTCAAGCATGAAGAGAATCTCCTGGCGAAATAAATTGGCAGCACATACTTTCGGAAGCAGAGATTGATTCAAAGTCGGGACGAAGTATAGCACCGTCAACGTACACGAAGCCTTGAAGTTGATCGTGGCGGTGGAATCGCGCTTGGTTCGTGGCGAGAGGTGTGTGATCAACCGGCTGACTCAAGGGGCAGATGATCCGCGAAGCAGGCTAGAATGGGAACGAGAGGGATGAGCGCGGCCAAACACAAGAAGGACAGACGCGGAATCCACCTGATTGCGGAACTAGCGAACGTTTCAATCGGGACGGTAGACCGTGCCTTGCACGGGCGCCCTGGAATCAACGAATCCACGCGCCAGCGGATTCTGAAAATCGCCGAGCAGATCGCCTATACACCCAACCTGGCGGCGCGCTCTTTGTCGGTTTCCAAAGCGAGCGCTCGCATTGGAGTTTGCATCCCGCGAGAAATCCATTTTTTCTACGATCAATTATGGGGCGGCGTGCTGGATGAAGCTCGCAGTGTGGCACAGCACGGTATCCAGCTTGTCTACCGGCCGGTTCAGACGTTGGGAGAGGCGGACACGGAAGCGTTCAAGGAGCTGATGCGGGAAGGCGTGAACGGAATCGTTCTGACGGCAGGAAATCCTCAAGCTCTTGCGCCCTTGATTGATGATGCCGAAGAAAAAGGAATACCGGTGGTTTGCGTATCCACTGACTCCCCTGGGAGCCGCCGGTCGAGCATCGTATGTGTCGAACCTTTGCTGAACGGACGGCTGGCGGGGGAACTGATGGGAAAGTTCGTGCCGCCAGGCTCCAAAGTGGCTGTAATTGCTGGTATGTTGAGCGCCGAAGATCACCGGCAGAAGACGGCGGGGTTTTCCGACGCGTTTCCGCGGAACTGCCCCGGAGGCGAAATCGTCAGCGTTATAGAAGGACACGAGGACGAGGATGAAAGTTTTCAGAAGACGTTTGATCTTCTGGGTCAGGTTCCAACTCTCGCCGGACTCTACGTGAATACGGTCAATTGCCTTCCGGTGTGCCGCGCCCTTGGCGCGCGCGGCCTTGCCGGAAGAACCAAGCTGATAACCACGGATCTTTTTGCAGAGATGTCTCCCTACTTTGAGAAGGGGACTATCACGGCGTCTATTTATCAGCAGCCCCACCGGCAGGGTCAGATGGCAGTTCGGCTGATGGCAGATAATCTTACCGGCAGGGTGCCTTTCCCGCCCACCGTCCATCTTAGCCCTGGGGTCGTGATGTCATCCAACCTGCATCTTTTCCGGGAGATTCGGCTGGCCGGAGTAAAGTTCGACGACTCGGCTATCAAACCCCTGGCTCGCGCCAAGGCAGCAAACAAGTCTCACCTCCGCGACAAAAGTGAAGTAGTCGGTTGACCCTTCGAATCAGGACCTAGTCTTACGGAAGGTCGTCAAAATTCCGTGCCTTTCTGGGCAGCGGCGCTTGCCTTGTCTGAGTAGATTCAAGGTTTCGATATCAGGGATTTAAGATTTTTCTTGACAAAGGCCGTCGAAAGAAGATAAAAGCTGCTCCGTGATCGTTAACGTTAACGCTTGGGGCTTCACGCCAGAGGGATGTGGACTATGAAAGCTCGCTCGTCTCAATTCAAGGGCGTTGTTGTTGCCATGAAAGGCTGCGGCAGGTGTCTCGCGGTTCTTTGTGTCTTCTTGCTTGGCTTGTCATTCTACGCCTTCAGCCAGGAGGCGACCATTCTCGGAACCGTTACCGATCCCTCTGGCTCTGTGCTGCCCAACGTGAAGATTAGAGTCACACGCGTGGAAACCGGCGAAGTTCGGAACGCGACGACCAACGACACGGGACAGTATGTCGCCGCTGACCTACCTATCGGTCACTATAACGTCGGCGCGCAAGCCTCCGGGTTTAAGTTGGCCGAGCACAAGGATGTGGTGCTGAACGTTGCCGATCGTGCCCGCGTGGACTTTCAGATGGAACTCGGGTCAACCACCGAGACCGTTACCGTGGAAGCCAATGCGGTGCGCGTGCAGACCGATACCGGTGAGGTGAGCGGCGTGGTTACTGGCCAGCAGATCTCACAACTCGCCACTAACGGTCGCAACGTGTTCGCACTTGAGGCCCTCACGCCTGGCGCTACCAGCATCCAAGCGGATTTCCAAGTCCCGACCTCGTCTGGTGGCGATTTCAACGTGAGTTTCAATGGGCAGCGCGTGAGCCACAATCTGTGGCTCGTGGATGGCGGCGAGGCCGCGGATCGCGGGGGTGGCGGCGGTGCCATCGTGCTTCCTTCGGAAGACGCCATCGAAGAGTTCCGCACAATGACCTCGAACTACAGCGCCGAATACGGCTTGTCGTCAGCGGGCACCATCAGCATGGCGATAAAGTCGGGTACCAACAAGTTCCATGCGACGGCTTTCTACTTTGGCCGCTACGACTGGCTCGATGCCCGTAACTTCTTCAATCCGGCACCAGAGAAGGTGGCTGAATTACGCCTTCACGATTTCGGCTTTAACGTCGGAGGGCCGGTAGCCATCCACGAGGGGGGCCATCCCAAGACATTCTTCTTTTACAACATGGAATGGCGCCGCTACATTCAAGGCGGGATATTCAACCAGACCGTTCCCTATCCAACTACGTATGGAGGGAGCTTCGCGGGTAATCTACCGGCGAACTCCAACGATCCCGCGACCGGAAATCCTGTTCCGAACTCCGGCTTGCATGTACCCTGCGCGAGTCAGCTATCACCAGCGCTGATCACCGCTTTCAACAAGGCTGGTATTACTCAGTTCAGCACACCGAGCTCGAACGGTGCCTGTGCTATCCCGTCGGCGAGCCAAGAGGCGGCAGGGGCAACCTTGCCTGTCTTTCAGCCGTTTCCCGGCAACGCGATCCCATCAGGGTTGCTTGACTCGAACGCGCAATTGCTGCTGAAGGCGGGAATTTTCCCCGCTCCCACTTCAGGGGACTCATTTATCGGCGGTAATAGGCAGCCGACGACTGGCAAGGAAGAACTTTTCCGCATTGATCATCAATTCACGGAGAAGTTCTCGATATTCGGGCACTTCATTGCCGATCAGACTCTGCAAACCTACGGCACGACCCAGTGGAGCAGCGACAATGTGCCGACGGTCTTTAACACTTACGGGAACCCCTCATACAGCCTTGTAGTGCACGCGACCCATTCGATCCGTCCCGACCTGTTGAATGAAATTGGCTTCAGCTATGACGGCAACCGCATCCACATTCTTCCCCAGGGTCTTTACAAGCAGCCACAGGGATTTAACGTTCCACAAGTCTTCACCAACGCCATCAACGTCGATGATCGCATCCCCGACATCCATTTGGCGGGTAGTACCGGTACGTTCTTCCAAGCCAACTGGCTGCCGTGGAATAACACCGCGAACGATTATCAGGTCAGGGATGACCTCTCCTGGACGAGGGGAACACATCAATTCAAGATTGGAGGTAGTTGGGCCCTTTACAAGAAGTCGCAGGACTACTTCGCGGAAACTCAGGGCGGCTTCGGATTTAACGGTTTCTACACAGGCAACGATTTTGCAGACTATCTGATCGGGTACGCGCAAAGCTATAACGAGAACGCCTACAAAGGGACAGGGTACTGGAACGCCATCTCCCCCGACGCCTATATTCAGGACAACTGGCGCGCTACGAGGCGCTTGACTCTGAATCTGGGGCTGCGGTGGGATGGAATTCCGCATACCTACGAAGCCAACGAAAACCAATCAAACTTTTATCCCAATCTTTACAACCCTGCGAACGCGCCTACTTGGGTTGCCGGCTCGAACTTTGGGCAAATTTCCCCTACCAGCCCAGGCGTGGGGCCGGGCCCAAGCAGCATCCCGCAGCTATCCCCGTATTCGTTCTATCTGAATGGAATCGGAATTGGCGGCAAGAACGGCAATCCCAGGGGTCTTGCCGACAATGCGTGGTGGAACTTCGGACCGCGCATTGGCTTTGCCTTTGACCTGACCGGCAGCGGAAAAACGGTGATACGCGGCGGTTATGGACTGATGTACGAACGCATCCAAGGCAACGACATGTATAACGGCGCTACCAACCCGCCGTTTGGCGATTCCTATGACACCAACAACGTGCTTTTCTCCAATCCCGCCCAGAACATTCCTACAGGCGCAACCGTCAGCTCGAGTACAATTCCGATCGTTCCTGGCTCGGTGACCGGGATCAACAAGTACTACCCCGCGCCACGAACCTCACAATACAGCGCCGGGGTGCAGCAGGCCATCGGAAGCAAGACCGTGCTTTCCGTGTCATACGTCGGCAGCCTCGACCGCCATGAGAGCTACTGGCAGGAAACCAACCTGCCTTCATACGCGGACCTGCCGGCACTCCAAGCCGGGACAAGCACCACGCCGTTCAACGGGCTTGTTCCCTACCAGGGCTACACCCAACTCAAGATGGCATACAACGGGGCGAACTCCCATTACAACTCATTGCAAGCTGAGGTGCACGGCCAAATCAGACACGACCTGACCCTGCAGGCGGCCTATACCTTGTCTCGCGCCATCGATCCCAGCACCGGCCAAAATAGCGGCAATAACGGATGGGACTTGTCGTGGATAACGAATCCGTATGCCGGATGGAAATATGACGTTGGACCGTCGGTCCTTGATCGCACCGATGTGTTCTTCGTCAATTTCGTGTACAACCTCCCGTTCCTCAAAAATGCCTCCAATCACTTCTTGAGGACGGCGGTCGGCGGATGGGAACTCTCCGGCATCGTTACCGCCGAATCAGGCCAACCTTACAACCTGGGAATCAACGGTACGAACGTTGCAAGCGTGTTCCCCGGCGGAGACCTGAGCAACCGGCCAGATCTGACGGGGAGCCTTCCCTATACCCATACGAAGGTAATCGGCTCCAACGGGACTGTCACCGGTCTGCAGTGGATCAACGCCGCGGCATTTTCTACACCGGCGCCGGGAACCTGGGGAAACTTTCCGTTTGACGGCGTGCGAGGTCCAGGACGCGACAACTGGAATCTGGCGCTGTTCAAGAACTTCGTGATCAGCGAAGCTCGCGGCTCTTCTTTCCAGTTCCGGGCTGAAAGCTTCAATACGTGGAACCACACTCAGTTCGGAGGGTCGGGACAGAACGGTGGTTTCAGTAACAATTATGCAGGTTGCGTCCCCGGGACGCCCGGATGCACCAGCAATTTCGGGCAGTTGACGAGTGCCTTCGACCCGCGTGTGTTCCAGCTTGGCGCTAAACTGATCTTCTAGTGATTGCAGTTAAAACAGTCAGCCCCGGTCACAGCGACGTCTGTTGATCGGGGCTTTTTTTGCGCTGATCGATTTTCGTGCCGCGGCGCTCAATATTCCAGAGGGTTTAAGATTGAGGGTACGGGACGGCGTATTGGAATGAGGAATGCGGTCCGGCACGGATTACCGGCTCATCTTGCTGGGAGTTTGTAGCCCTTATGAAGAGTTTGAAATTCGATTGGCTCGTCGTTGCGCCGCGTGCTTTGTTTGTTGCTCTCCTGATTTGTCTGTTTTCGATTCACGCCAATGCGCAGGCCGCTACACCCTCTGCGGCAATTGCTCTTCAAGAAGAGGGAAAGTGGCGTGAGGCTGCCGAAGCTTGGCGTTTTGTGATCCGGAACAACCCCAAGGACGCGGCTGCTTATGCGAGCCTGGGAGTGGTTCTTTCCAAGGAACAAAAGTACTCGGAAGCGGCTTCGGCCTATAAAACGGCGCTTTCCCTTGACCCGAAGTTGCCTGGCATAGAACTCAACCTGGGCCTCGCGGAGTTCAAGCAGGGGCGCTTCGATGCGGCGATTCCAACCTTCCACGCAGTTCTGGCAACCGATCCGCGCAATCAGCAGGCTGCTATGCTGCTGGGGCTTAGCTACTACGGTGCCGCGCGATTTGCGGAAGCCGTGAAATACCTTGAACCCGCGTCGAAATCCGATCCTGCAAATGCCGAACTGCACGACGTGCTGGCCCAAAGCTGCCTGCGGGCGAAAAAGTACTCGTGTGCTCTGGAAGAATTCCAACAGATATTGCAACAGCAACCGAACTCAGCAGCCGCGCACATACTGATGGGAGAGGCGCTGGACGGCCTGCAAAGGACGCCTGAAGCCATCGCTGAGTTCCAGGAAGCGGCCCGGGTTTCACCCGAGGAACCCGACGTTCATTTCGGCCTTGGCTATCTTTACTGGAAGTCCCACCAATACGACGAAGCCAAGGGCGAGTTCGAGAAAGTGTTGGCTCTCGATCCGAACCATCCACAGGCGTTGACCTATTTGGGAGACATCGAGATGAAGAAAACGAATCTGGACGAGGCCCTCGTTCTATTGCGGAAGGCAGTGAGTAAGAAAAACGATGTCCGCCTCGCCTATATCGATATGGGTGCTGTTCTAGCTCAGCAGAAAGAATACCCGGAGGCCGTGGCCGCGCTTCGGCGCGCGGTTGAATTGGACCCCGCTCAGCCGGATGCTCATTATCGCCTTGGGCGAGCCTATCAGGCCATGGGAAAAGCAACGGAATCGCAGAAGGAGTTTGCCAAAGTTCGTGAACTTCATGAGAAGTCCGATGAACCGCTGGCGTTGAAGATTCCGGCAAGTCCACCGCCGTTGGCTCCGTAGGTTCAGCACGATTATTGGAACCAACTCACTCGAGAGCGATTCGAAATCACTTGTGCGGCGAGCTTAGGACTTTCGCTGCGGTGCGAATTTGAAGCAATAAAGTAAACCGATCGCCAACAACACCGCACCCCACCACACATTCGCATGCAAGTTAAAGAGAACGATCCCTGGATTCGTCGGCGGATTCACCAGCTGATAAAGCCCCGCCGCTAGGATCAGCGCGCCGTTTACCGCCAGCGAAATACCAATGAAAAACCAGATCGAAATCATATTGCTTGCCCTCCGGCCACCTCGATGGTCCGCTACCAGAAAATAATGTTGAGGATCACAAAAACGACTGCAACCACACCTGCCCAGAAAAGCGGCTTCTGATACAAAGGAAGATTCCCCACGGTGGGAACCTCCGTCAGCCCATATACCAATCCAGTCAATTGACCGTCTGACATAGGTTTTGTCGCCAGGCTCACAACCACGGTCACCACAACACAAGTGATGAACGACCACAGCGCTTGATACATATCCTGGGCCAATCCTTTGGCGTGCGGCGAGAGCGCCACGTAACGCAGCGCTGTAGGATCCACTTTCACCCAAGTCCACATACTGATGGAACAAAGCGTCCCGGACAGTAATCCCCAGAATCCGCCTGAGCCCGTCGCCCGTTTCCACAGCATCCCGAGCACGACCGTGCCGAAGAGAGGAGCGATGAAGAAGCTGAAGAGAGCCTGCACATAATCCATGATGCTGGCGAACTGCATCACAAGATACGCTGTGCCCACACTGATCAGGACGCCGATTACCGTGGTCCATCGCCCCATGTTCACGTAGTGGTGGTCGCTGGCCTTGCTGTTGATAAACGGACGATAGATGTCATACGTCCAGACAGTGGTGAAGGCGCTGACATTTCCCGCCATGCCCGACATGAAGCCGGCAATCAGGGCTGTAACTCCCAAGCCAAGCAATCCAGGACCACAATAGCGGGCCAGCATGAGTGGAAGCACGTCGTTATAGCTATGGGCTCCAGTAACGGCAGCCACGGATTCCGGAACCAGCTTTTCCGGCAACACGGCGAGACCCAGCAGCCCGGGAAGGATCACGATGATCGGAACCAGCATCTTGAAGCCGGCGCCGATGATGGGTGCCATCTCCGCACTCCGAATATCCTTCGCGGCGAGGATGCGCTGGACGACGAGGAAGTCCGTAGTCCAGTAGCCCATCGAGATGACTACGGCGAGCCCGAAGACAATGCCCGTCCAATGGATTCCCATTGGGTTTGTCGTGAAGGAACCCAAACCAGACCAGAGATGGACGTACTGCTCCGAAGCTCTATGCGCGATTTGCAGCTTGAGATTCGTCCACCCGCCGGCTTCGTATAAGCCAAGGATCGGAATCAACAGCGCACCTGCCCAGATGAGAAAGAACTGCAGCACTTCGTTGAAAATGGCCGAGCGCAGGCCGCCCAGCGTCACATAAATCGCCACGGTCAGCGACGAAACCCAGATGCTGAAATTGATATCCCAACCCAGGACGATCTGCATGACCTTGGCCATGGCAAACATATTGACGCCGCTCATGAGCACGGTCATAAAGGCGAAGGAAACCGCGGAGAGAGCGCGACTGGATTCGCCGAAACGCAGCTTCAAATATCCCGGCACTGAGTGGGTTTTCGAAATGTAGTAGAACGGCATCATGACCAATGCCAGGAACAGCATCGCAGGGATCGCACCGATCCAATACCAGTGTGTCGCCAGAATGCCGTATTGATAGGCGGAGCCAGCCCACCCCATCAATTCAAGCGCCCCAAGATTTGCTGAAAGAAAACTGAGACCCGCCACCCATGCCGTCATCTCGCGGCCGGCCATGAAAAAATCTTCACCCGTATTGGCACGGCCCTTTAAATACCAGCCGATGGCGAGGACAAGGGCAAAATAGAAAACCACAATGACGATATCGATAGGGGCAAGGCGCACTAATCGAGTGGGCACAGCGGCGGCTAGCAATAGCGTCATTCGGTTATCTCACACCCAGCAGCAGGTCAACCGTCAGTTGATCCAGGCGCTCGTAGGGTAAACGCTTTTTTAGTATCGCGTCTTTGTCAAAGATAGTGGCCAGCAGGTCGGAAGCGGTATGCTTCGAGTAACGGCCCAGGGATGGAGTACCGTTGCCATTATTCGAAATCTCGGCGAGGATCGCCTGTATGTCTTTGTCGGCATTCCAATGTTTGGCCTTCTCTTTCAGGATCAAATACGTGCGCATGCAACCGCGAGCGAAGTCTTTCACCCCTGCATAGTCCTCGGTGCGGTAAGCGTGTGCGTCGAAGTGACGGGAACCACTATAGCCAACATCCTCAAGAAACTTGACCAGCCAAAATGCCGACTTCAAGTTGGACGATCCGAAGCGTAGATCCTGGTCAAATCGCCCGGGCATTTGGTCGTTCAGATCGATATGAAATAGCTTGCCTGCTTCCCAAGCCTGCGCCACCGCATGCATGAAGTTGAGTCCCGCCATATGTTCGTGGGCCATCTCAGGATTCACGCCAACCATTTCCGGATGATCGAGGGTGGGAATGAAGCCCAGGTACTGGCCAGTGGTGGCCATGTAGATATCGGCCCGGGGCTCGTTGGGCTTGGCTTCTAGAGCGAACTTCATGCCGTATCCGCGGTCGAGATTGTATTCGCAAAGGTAGTTGACAGCCTCTCGCAGCCGCTTGATCGCGTCATCGGCCCGACGGCAGGCGTCGGTCTCGACCCCTTCTCGGCCGCCCCATAATACGAAGACTTTGGCACCCAATTCCGCTCCAATATCCATTGCTCGCATTGTCTTCTGCAGAGCGTAGGCGCGCACTTCGGGATCGTTGGCGGTGAAAGCTCCATCACGAAAGATGGGATGGAAAAATAGCGAAACTGTTGCCATCGGAACCACAATTCCGTTGGCTTCGCAAGCCTTCTTGAAGCAACGGACGAGACAGTCGCGGTCAGCAGGCTTTGCGTCAATGGGAACCAGATCGTTGTCATGCAAGTTGACGCCCCAGGCCCCCACCTCGGCCAGCAGGGACACAATTTCGGTCGGGGAAATTTGTGGCCGCACAAAATCGCCAAAGGCATCGCGTCCGCGGTTGCCGACCGTCCATAACCCAAAGGAGAACTTGTGTTCCGCACGGGGTTGGTAATCGTTCATATCAGAATGATGATCGCTCATGAAAGTAGTCTCCGTCTCGCAAGCATTATCACGTTAATTCATTATGGATTTCATCGCAGGATATATTCGCTGATACATGGCGTATGCTCTTTCCAAAACCAGAGAATGCTCGGAGTCCGGCGTGATATTCTCGGCGACCCGCACTACAGATTCGCAGGCTCCGTCAACGGAAGACCACGTCTTCACTCCCACTCCCGCCAGGATTGCGGCACCGTATGCAGCGCCTTCTTCCGCCTCGACAGTCTCGACCGGTTGTCGATAGGTGTCGGCCTGAATCTTCCGCCAAAGTGCCGATCTGGCGCCCCCTCCGCCGAGACGAATCGTCATCACAGGCACTTCCATCTCTTGAAAAATGGTGAAGGTGTCGCGCAAGCTGAAAGCAACGCCTTCGAGGATCGCCCGAATCACGTGGCCTCCGGTGTGCGACGCCGTCAAACCAACCAGCATTCCACGTGCCGCAGGGTCGAGATAGGGAGTGCGCTCGCCCATCAGGTAGGGAGCCCACAACAGACCGTCGCAACCGGGAGGAGCGCTGGCCGCCTCGGCAGTGAGAGTCTCATAGGACTGGCCCGAGCCAAACTGATCGCGGAACCAACGCAACGAAAGCCCTGCAGCCTGGGTCACGCCCATGGCAATCCAGCGTCCTGGCACCGCATGGCAGAAGGTATGTACGCGGCCTTTGGAATCGAGCGCGGGACGATCTGTTGCCGCCAGGACCACGCCCGAGGTTCCGATGGTTGCACTCACCGTTCCAGGAGAAACGACTCCCATGCCAATCGCTCCAGCGGCCTGATCTCCCGCGCCGGCCACGACCGGTGTGCCTTTCTGCAGGCCGGTAGCGGCTGCGCCCGCCTCGGAAATTCGTCCGCAGATTTCTGGCGACTCGTACAATCCGGGCAGAAGAGACTCTTCCATTTGCACCAGCTTCAACATTTCCTTCGACCAGCGGCGGTGGGCAACATCGAGCAGCAGAGTGCCGGAGGCGTCCGCCACATCGATGGCTCGTTCTCCGGTTAACCGAAATCGAACGTAGTCTTTGGGAAGCATGAGCGATCGAACACGGCGCCAGTTTTCCGGTTCATTCTCCCGGACCCACAAGCACTTGGTGAGAGTGAAATTCGTGAGTGCAGGATTGCATGTAAGTTGAATCAGATTCTCGGCGCCGATTTGAGTGGTTAACTCCCGGCATTGCTTTTCCGTCCTCACATCACACCAGATCAGTGCTGGCCGTACAACGTGGTCTTGTTCGTCGAGCAGAACCGCCCCGTGCATTTGGCCCGAAAGTCCGACGCAAGAAATCTGGTCGCTGCGCAGTTTGGCTTGTGCGAGCGCACGGCGCACCGCCAAGCCGCAAGCGCGCCACCAGTCACAGGGGTCTTGCTCGGCCCAGCCGATTTGAGGAGATGCGAAAGCTCGATGATCCTCAGTGGCGGATGAAATGACGCGACCCCTCTCATCGAGGATGAGAGCGCGAGTGCCTCCGGTTCCCACGTCAATTCCCAGAAGGTAAATTCCCACCGATTGCCCCTGGCCGCATCTGGAAAGGGAAATTATAGTCGGACCGTGTACGTTAACGACACTGTATAGTACCACGCGCTTCGCGGATTACAAGCACAGAAATCGCCCGAAGGCTGTTGGCGAAGTTGCACCCATGGGCCGTATCCCGTTGACATCGCGAGATGATCTCACGGTCGGGGCACGAAGCGTTGCAACCCTCAGGCAACCGCCAACGTCGCGGTGGTGTACCCAGAATTCACGCTGCCTCCGATGTGACGATCGCCGGCGAACAGTGCCTTCAGCTCTTCGTGCGCAGGGACCTCCGGCGGTATATACTTCCGGATTATCGTTGTGTGCGGCTCTCTCCGGGGCCTTTGTCTGGCCCCCACCCGGGCGAATCATGCAGAACAGGAATCCGCGGTTTGATCCGCAAGATCGAGCGAATTCGACGAACCCGCTCGGGGTGAGCGTTCCGACCAAGGGAGATAGTTCTGCCTCCTCCAGCTCTGCGGTGGATCCCGACGCTACTTTAGTTGATTTTCCCCAGTCGTCTTCCTCTCCCGCTGCCGGTCCCATGGATCCCGACGCTACGCAGGTCGACGTAACTCCGCCTCCGCGTTCACCATCCGGTGGACCCGCTCGTTTCCAGGCTGGCTCCCTGGTATTGCAAACTGGCGACGTGCTGGGAGGACGCTACGAGATCTTGCAGTTGCTGGGAGAAGGCGGAATGGGCGCGGTCTATAAGGCCATGGACCGCGAACTGGATCGCCCCGTCGCCCTCAAGCTCATCCGGCCGCAGTTGGCCGCCAATCCTGCGATTCTGGCGAGATTCAAGCAAGAGCTGTTGCTGGCGCATCAGGTCACTCACAAGAATGTGATCCGCATCTACGATTTTGGTGACGCCGATGGGGTGAAGTTCATCACCATGGAGTTCGTGGAAGGCCAGGACCTGCGTGCTCTTATCCTGGAGAAGAAGAAATTCCCCCCGGAAGAAGCGGTCGAAATCATTCAACAAGTTTGCCGCGCTCTTGAAGCCGCTCACAGTGTTGGAGTGATCCACCGCGATCTGAAGCCGCAAAACATCATGCGCGATCAGACCGGCCGGATCCTGGTGATGGACTTTGGCTTGGCGCGCACGGTGCAAGGCGACGGCATGACTCAAACCGGAGCTCTGGTTGGGACCATGGAATATATGTCGCCGGAGCAGGCCTTGGCGAAAGATCTGGACCAGCGTTCCGATCTTTTCAGCCTAGGTTTGATTCTTTATGAACTGCTGACGGGCGTGACGCCGTTTAGGGCGGAGAGTGCCGTGGCCAGCTTGATCAAGCGCAACCAAGAGCGAGCCATTCCGGTCTCCGATCACGACGGGTCGATTCCCCGCGCGCTCAGCAATATTGTCAGCAAGTGCCTGGAGCGCGATACCAGCTTGCGTTATCAAAGTGCGGGCGAACTGCTGGCGGACCTGGAAGCGTGGCAGGGCAATCGCGCGGCCGCAACCCTGGGCTTTCAACCAGCGGTGGAGCCTTGGGGACGGACGATTCACTGGCCACTGGTTGCGGGTATCACCACCGTAATCGTTCTCGCGATTCTGGCCTATGTTTTTCGCGGCGTGCTTTCTTCGCCGTTGCCTGCTGGAAATCGCGCTGCTCAAAATAGTGGTGCTCAAGCAGCATCGCTGGCAATCTTGCCGTTTCGAAACGCCTCAGGAGACGTGAGTCTCGACTGGCTGGGCCCGAGTCTAGCCGACATGTTGAGCACGGACGTGGGACAGTCCGCCCATTTGCGCACGATCTCACCCGAACGCCTTCATCAAGTGCTTTCCGACCTGCACGTTAATCCCGCAACCCCCATCGATCCAACCATGATAGGGCGCCTCGCTGAATTCAGTAACGCGGATATCGTGGTTTGGGGACAATATGTGAGGTTTGGTGATCAGATCCGCATCGACGCCACACTGCAGGACTTGAAGCGCAACCGGCGTGTCCCGGTGAAAACCGAAGCACCCAGTGAGAAGGAGATTCCGGCTGCCGTCGATCATCTGGCTGATCTTATCCGGCAGAATCTTTCCGTCTCTTCGGACGTTTTGAAGGAATTGAAAGCCAGTTCGTTCCAGCCGTCCTCAAAGTCCACACCCGCGCTCCGCGACTTCAGTAAAGGCGTGCAACTTTTGCGCGAAGGTAAGAACCTGGATGCCGTCCAAATCCTCCAAACTGCTATCCAGGAAGATCCCGAATTTGCGCTGGCCTATTCGCGGCTGGCCGAAGCGGACTCGGCTCTCGGCTACGACGCCCAAGCAGAACAGTATTCGCGGAAGGCTGTCGAACTCAGCCAGCAACTTCCTTTGGCAGAGAAATACCTGATCGAAGCCAACCACGCGCACGTCATGAAAGACAATAAGAAGGCCATCGAAGCTTATGAAAACCTGGCCAAGACTTTCCCCGATAATTCCGATGTGGAGTATGCGCTGGGAAGCCTTTATGCCGACAATGGCGATTTCGATAAGGCTCGTGCTCAGTTTGCGAGCATTCTGAAGGCTGATCCGAAGAACATCAAAGCGCTCTGGCAAATTGGCAGCGTGGAATTCCTGTCGGGAAACCCACAGGCGGCCCTGGAGCCGCTCACTAAGGGCTTAAGCTTGGCCGTGCAGGTGGACAATCCCGAACAGAAGGCGCTCATCCTGCAGGCGCTGGGTATTTCCTATCGTCAGATGGACAAGCCGGACGAAGCGGTCCGCAACATCCAGGACTCGATGGAAATTAGCCGCAAGCTGGGCATGAAGCGCTTGCTAGCCAACAGCCTTTCTGAGTTGGCGCAGGATCAGATCACGCTCGGAAAGCCTGACGCAGCCACGGCCAGTTACAATCAGGCGCTCCAGATTCTGCACGAGATCGGAGTGACTAAAGATTACGGCGATATCCTGATTAATCGCGGCGTGCTATACCAGACGCGCGGCGAATACGACAAGGCGCTTCAGGACTACAAGGAGGCGTTGCAAATCCAGCGCGACGCGAACGACGTTAACTACCAGGCATTGTGCCTGAGTAATATCGGTGACGTATATTTCTCGAAATACGACACCGACAACGCGCTCATCTATTACCAGCAATCTCTTCAGCTGCGGCAAAAGCTGAACGAACCCATCTACCTTGCGGAGACCCTTGCCGCTCTCGGCGAAGTGTATACAGCTATGGGCGATTACGATCAAGGGCTAGCGAATATGATGAATGCGCTGGATGTCTCACGCAAGGCAAATGACGCCAGGGATGCAGCAAACGTCTCCGGTTCCATCGGCAAGGTCTTAATGTACCAGGGGCGCCTGGGAGCTGCCGTCAGCGCCATGCAGGATTCGGTCAACGGTTTTCGCTCCACCAACGATAAGAGCTTTG
Organism: uncultured Acidobacteriaceae bacterium; assembly: GCA_963777005.1. GTDB lineage: Bacteria > Acidobacteriota > Terriglobia > Terriglobales > Acidobacteriaceae > Sulfotelmatobacter. The sequence goes on from CAVZPC010000024.1 coordinate 65,866, forward strand.
ATCTGGCCGATGCTCTGAATAATCTCGCAGAAACTCTGGCCTTGGCCGGTCGTGGCGAAGAATCTGGCAAACCTTTGGACGAAGCCACCAAACTTGCCGGCGAACTCAAGACCGAAAATGTTCGTAGCCAACTTCTGAACACCCGGGGAGACACGGCCTACTATCGGGGAGATTTCAAGTCGGCGCGCGGCGCTTACGAACAGGCTGCCATGGCTGCCGCGAAAACGAAAGATCGCGAAAAAATCTTGATCGTCAAGATGAATCTTGCCCGTGTTGCCATTGCCGATGGGCGTTCGCAGTCCGCGGTCAGCGAATTGCGTGCCGCCGTTCAGCAGGCCGACGCTCTTCATCTGAAATATTATTGGCTCCGCAGTCGGGTTGACCTGGCGGAAGCGATGATTAAGAGCAAGGATTATGTCCGCGCTCGTCAGGAACTGGAGAATGCCCTCGGTAGCAGTGAGAAACTCGGCCTGCGGCTGGAAACTGCTCGAATTCATTATTTCCTCGGAGACGCCCTCCGACTTGGCGGAAATGCCGGCGAAGCATCTCACCAGTATCAGTTGGGACGTGACATTCTCGAGGAACTCAAGAAAGATCCCGGTGCGGAACACCTATTGGACCGTTCTGACCTCCGTTCGATGTATGCCGACGCTGGCCGCTCTTCGGTTGCAGCTAAATAGAGTGGGCGGATGCGAAGCTGCGAATCGACCCTTACGCTGCCGCGTAAATTCCCCCGCCGAATCCTTCCTGTGCTTCTGCGAAAATTAAACCCCGATGCCGCTTCCTTTCGGGAGAGGTTCACCGGGGTCCGTTCTGATTAGGCGCTCGAGCTGTGGCCTGCTTTACTTCGCCACAGTATAGCTTTCTGAGACAGTATTGTTCGAGGAATTGGGATCGTTGTCGGATGTGACGGTGGTTACCGACGTGAACTTCGTGTTTACTGGCGCTGTGGACAACACCGGGATGTTGACCATAATCACCACGCCTTCTAACTTCGACACGCTCACTAATTGGCCGATGTTACAGGTGAGGACGGCGACTGTCGTGCTGTTCCCGACAGTCGTATTCACGGAGCAGCTCGATCCGGAACTCGGGATGGTGGTGCACCCTTTCAAGGTGCAAGTGATCACCCCGAAGCTAGCGGTAAGACTGCCATTCAGAACGTGGTCGGCCACCGTGAAGGTCGAAGTGACCACTACGTTGTTGGCTACGGGCGAACTCAGATTGATGACCCAAGGGTAGTAATGCCCGGTCTTCCCTTGCGGGATGGTTTCCGGGATGGGGATGTCGCCCACAGCCACATCCGCCGCGGGCGCAGCGGAAACCGTGTAGGTCGAAGACGAGGTGGTTTGATTTCCCGCGATGTCGATGGCAGTTACGGTAATTGTGTAAGTTCCAGCAACGGAGGCTCTAATAGTTCCGCCGCTAGAGATACCGGTTGTGCCACCTCCCGATAGCGCATCGGTGGCAGTGCAACTGGCGACGCCGGATCCAGCCCCGTCGGAGCAGCTGTAGTTCACGGTGACGGGCGGTCCGTTTACATAATAAGGTCCGGAGGAGCTCAACGAGGGCCCGGTGATGGTTGGTGGCTGTAAATCGATTTTGAACGGACCTGCGGAGACCGTGACGCAGTTACCAGCCAAATCGCACGCCTGCGGAGAATTGGTAGGGGCTGCCGAATTGAAAGAGCCAGTCGCCACATTCGTGGAAACATTGACGATTTCAGTCTGGCTACCCTGGATGCCGGTGGTTAGCGGTAAGAACCCGGATCCCGATACATTGGCAACGTAGTCTTGATCCGTCACCGTGCATGACGCCGTCTGGTTCGTGTTGTACCAAACACTGGTATTCGGTGAGTTGCAGGAAAAAGTAGGGGCTACGGTGTCAACGCCGAAGGTCACATAGTGGAACGATGCCCAGTTCGCGGTTGGATCGGTCAGTTGCGAACCCTGCGGATTGAAGACTAATTCCTCCGTGAGAGCACAATCCGTCGTGAAGTAGTGCAAGTTGTAGATGCCGTCTTGTGGAGGAGTAATGCTGATGGCCGGCGGAGAAAAGGAACTTGTGGTCGACGTCGAACATAACGGATCGGCAAAATTCGGATTCGCGGCCGGATTAAACAGGGTTACATCACCCGAAACCGGATAGGTAGTATCCGGAAGAGGCATATTCGCTGGAGTGATGCCGTAGGTCACACTGTACGCCGGCGCTGCGACGAAGGTGTTGGCCGGCGGATTTGTTATCGATGGACTATAGCTTGCCGGGTTGGCGGTGAAGGTAAGTTGTGCAGTGGAGCTCGGGGCCGGTACCCAGCCGTTCGATTGATACGTGGTCTTTGTTATTGTCGTGGAGGGCAGGGGCATATTCACGACCGGGATGAACACTGAGTTCTTGCCGGAGGTGGTGCCGCCGTGCGACGAATCTGCTGCTCCCTTGAACTGCGTCAGGGTGTCGAGCGGGCACAAGTCGCCCGTTACACTGCCTGTCAACTCGCAATTGCTGGCCGAGTAGACTGTTCCGGTTGTCTGAGTATTGGGCTCAAGCGGAGTACAACCCACGCTCTCTCCGGGCGCGCACAGCCAGTTGTCACTGCCCATCAACATGCCCGGCCCAGTGTTCGATGCGCAAGCAGCACCTGGCACGGTATTCAACACGTTGCTGCAAGCGTCCGCAGGAGGAGTTCCCACCGGACCGTACAGGAAGTTAAGCCCGTTAGTCGGGGCGTCCGGCGAGGCAAACTGGACGGCGTCAAAGAGATTTCTCGACATTCCCGCGATCGCAGGATCGCAATTGCTCCCGCTCGTCGTTCCGGAGGCTGTGCACTGGATCAGGAAGCCTTTGCACATCGGATTGCCAAAAGAGTCCAGTTCACCGGACATGCGTAAGCAAACTGCGGGAGCGGCCGACGTGCCAGTGACGAGCTGAGAGAATAGAGATTGAGGCACGCCGATATCGGTAACGGAGGGCACTGTTCCCGAAGGGGGAGGGTTTTGCGTATCACTGTCAATCAATGTAATGTTCTGGCCCGGAGAGCTGGCAAAGGGATAGGTCTGGGTCAACGAGGAAGGATCACTCGGTGTGATGGGGTTCCCAGTGATCGTGCCGCCGGGCGTGATTCCAGCCGGGCTGCAACCGGTTACCAGGTGAAGTGTGGCTGCGCCCAAGTCTCCCCCAGCATCCTGCAGCTGTACGGTTACGGACTGGAGTTGGTTTGCACTCGGGGTTCCAAGCGTGAGCAGGCTAGTCACGTTGAGCGGGCTCACGCCGTATGCCGCAACAAAGCTCACGACCGCACCGTTCTGTGAGGCGGTGGCGAGGTCGGGATTCTGTCCGAGGTAGTTTTGCGCTGCACTTTCATAAGGAGCCTGAAAGCAGTTTGTCGATCCTGCAGGAAAACCGGTAAATCCTTCGAAGTTGCTATCCCCACCCGTGCAGACATTTGTGGTAGTCGTCGTCGAGGTTCCAATAGTGTCAGCAAACTGGATTGTGTTGTCTTGAAAGACGTTTCCTGATCCGTCCGGGGTAGAAGATAGAGTCGCAGTGACACCCGCCGGACAGGACAGATTAATGTTCGTACTCTGCACGTTGTAACCCGCTGTGGGCGGGTTTTGTGTCCAAGTAATATAGGAAATGAGGGAAGGATCGACATTGATCGGGCCAAAGAGTTTGATAGCGCCATATGCGCCATTCAGCGGAACAGTAATCGGGGCGGTTTGCGTGGAGGAATTAAAGCTGAGTGCTGCCGTTTCCAAGGTGCCCGCTGGTTGGGTGGACGAGAATTGCACGCCAATCTGGCAGGTAGTGGGGGCGGTTTGCGGAGTTAAGCAGGTGTTACCGTTGAATGTGAAATCGCCCGCATACGGGCCGCCGTTAATCGCGAAATTACTCAGCGTGGCTTGCCCGGTACCGGTTACGTTTACAGTGATGACGTCCGTTGCGGTCAGTGGAGCCGGGGTTCCGGTGGGGATGCCAAAGGAAAGGTCGCCCGGCGAGACCGAAACCGTCTGTGCCGACGAGCTTTGTGGAGCAAGGCTCAGCCCCAGAAGGACAAGAACGACAAGAACCATTAGGCGGAAATTGGCTTCCAGCGATTTCATCGTTAACTCCTCCTGGGAATTGGTGCTCTGTGGTTCGCCAGCAAACTGCAGTCAAAACCTACGCAAAACGAATCGCGCGGTATCTTTCCAACGTAAGAACTAATTCTTTTAGCGTAGCCAATTGGATTGGGGAGGGTGTAGCGATCCGATTGGTGCGGCCTGAACGGACAGAACGTTGATTCTGCGCTTCCTCAAATGTGACTCTGAAGCGTTAATTGTTTGCGCCCTAGCTTGGTACGGATGGGGTGGTGACGCGCACCTTTTGGGATCAACTTCACCTAACGTGACGGCCCACAGCCAGTTCATACTGCATTTTCGGCTCGAGAATGTCAACAAGAGAAACGGGTTAGAAGTGGGCTACTTTGAACAAAGTAACCCACTTGAGACGGTCGGAGTCGATACAAACCAAGCCGTGGTCCGGCTGGCGTACTGGAGACACCGATACGAACCTCGACTTTGAATCCGCCCCTCTCGACGAGGCGCAAAAGCCCGGCTTTGCCAGTCGCGAATTCCGTCTTGTTGCTGACCCTCGCAGGTTCAGATGCGAGCTCAAAGTGCACGGAAAATATATTAACCACGGCAATTCACGAGTGAAGTAGAAAAGGAACGGATTGCAACACACCACTGCGGAAGGCTAAGAATTAGTATGACCCGGCGAACGGTTTTCCCTGCAGTGTCGGTTGCTAACCGAGGGCCGAGGAGAATTGCACGACATGCCTTCCGGCTGAGTCAAATCTGCGGACCCAGAGTAACATCTCACAGAGCGATCAAGTGCAAGATTCAGGCGGGTGCATTTTTTCATCCGAAATTCATATCTGCTTCAACTTTCCGTAACTATGTGCACATATGGTTGTTTGTTCCAGTTAATCGCCTGGACGAGCCATGGGTATTTGACCTGCTTGAATTGAGCACACGCTCTTGCCGGCGATGTTGTGCCGCCATAACTTTTGAACCCAAACAGCAATTGGCTTCTTGAAAGGAAACTGGCGATGGGATCCTCAGCAGAAGTGGCTAGGCTCACTTAGTCAGGCGCTCCCGATCATCGGTTTGTCTCGCGATGGTGACCGGACAAGTCCAGATTCTGACAAAGGGAAAGAACATGACTGTGCCACCACTGGAAACTCAAGGAGCGTGGGCGCTCTGCCGACGAACATTGTTGTTTTCTCGCCAGGTCATTTTGATGAAAAACAACTCCAAAACGAAAACACTCCGCTTCTCCTCCGCCGCAATACCAAGTTCACTCACAACCCGCTTTTTCTTTGCCGCATTGTTCGTCGTGGCGAGTACGCTCCAGTCGCCAGCGCAGAACGTTATCCTGACCGGAGCCATCGGCGGTCGCGTCACCGACCAGAGTAGGGCGCTCGTACCCGGAGCCTCCGTGGTTCTGCGGAATCTTGCGACCGGACTAGAACAGTCAACGGTTTCGAACCATGCCGGACTTTACCAATTTCTGGCTCTCATGCCGGGAACGTATTCGGTCACGGCGACTGCAAATGGGTTTCACGATGTAGAGGCTCTGGTGCGCGTGTTGGTCGGAAACATTACCTCGCAGGATCTTAGGTTGGAAGTGGGAGCCGGCGGGGAAACAATAAAGGTCACGGGAACGCTGCCACTCTTGCGGCCTGCAGAGTCGTCGGCCAGCACTGTGCTTGATCGGTCATTCATCGATGAACTGCCGCTTAATGGACGGCGGTATACCGACTTCACGGCGCTGACTCCCAACACGAGTTATGACGGCGATACTGGTCTGATAAGCATCGCGGGACAGCAGGGAGGAGAAGACTCGGGGTACGCCAATGGAAATGGTTCCAATGCCTTCACGGTGGATGGATCCAATGCGACCAACAACTACTTTGCCGACATCATAGGCCGCTACCGCATCCCGTACCTCTATGGTGAGGACGCGATTCAGGAATTTCAAGTTTCGGTGAGCCCTTACTCGGCGATTTATGGAGGTGGAGCCGGCTTCGTAAATGCCGTGACCCAGTCGGGAAGCAACGTGTTCCACGGCAGTGCGTTCTATTACAACCGCAACTCCGCAACGGGTGCCATCGACGCCCTCGATAAAGCCAATGGCTTTCCGAAACCGGAAGATGATTTGCAGCAATTCGGCGCCGGGGTGGGCGGGCCGATCGTGAAGAACCGCGTGTGGTTTTTCGTAGATTATGAACAGCAACTGCGAAACGATCCGATTCCTGTCATCAACTCGGCCTTGGCGCCTACGCCGGCGAATTTGCCGTCCTTGTTCAGCGGCCCCGGCGGTTTTAACATCGCGCCCGGAACGGTGCTGCCTTCACCGAATGGTGCCTTGCCCGTACCGAACGTGGATACTGACGCTGACGTCGCGGCTGGCCCGAGCGATCCGCTGTACCCACTGTACTTGCAGCAAGTGTCGAACACGATCAATGCGCTGAATTCCAATCTCGGCAGCCAAGCCAGAAAGCGCAACGATTGGGTGATTACGCCCCGACTGGATTACCAGGCGAGCCAGAGGGATGGCTTGTTCCTCAGCTTGAACTTCAATCATTTCAACTCGCGCGGGGGCGTCATCACCGACCCCACAGTTGGCAACTACGGGCTGCAGACGCTGGCCAATGCTTACGTGCGCACCTTTCAAGCCAGCGCGGGATGGACGCACACCCTCGCTCCAAGACTGCTGAACGAATTTCACGCGAGCACTTCCCAAGACAATGAGAGTGCGACCCCGACCGGCCTGGCTCCAAACACGCCCACAATAATTCTGGATAGTCCGGCAGCTTTCATTCTAGGCAACGCGCCCTTCTCCATCGGGAGAGTCTTTGAAAGGCAGTACTCGCTCGCCGACCGGGTTGACTACGTGATCGGCAAACACACATTGCAATTCGGTTTCGACTTTAACCGGGCCCGAGACTCGGACACCAATGACGGTGGCGCGGACCCGAACGAGGCGGTCGAGTTCGGGTCACCCCTGGGGAGTTATGAATTTTCGAATCTGGAAACATTTGCGCTAGGCGAATACAGCACTTTCAGTCAGGCTGCGGGAAACCCGAATTTTTCTTTTGCCGTGCCTTACTACGGATTCTACGCGCAGGATACGTTCCGGGCGCTGCCGAAGTTGACGCTGGAAATGGGCTTGCGCGAGGACTTCCAGGTTTACCCGCAGCCGGCGGCGAATCCGGCCTTTCCTCCTATCGGCCGGTATGCGAACCTCACGGGCCAGTATCCGAACCAGTTTCAACGCCTGGCGCCGCGCTTCGGATTTGCCTGGCAGCCTGCGTCAAAGACCGTGGTTCGGGGAGGCTTCGGCATGTTCTATACCAACATGAACGGGCTGAATTATCGCAACGCGGTGATCTCGAACGGCCTACTGTCACAGCAGGCGGAGGCAAGTGCCAGTTACACCGCAGGTCCGCCAAACCAACAGGCTCCAGCTCCAACTTTTCCGAATATCCTCCCAGCGAATTCCGCTCTGTTCGGGGCTCCGGACATTTCCCTGATTTCTCCGCAGTTTAGGGCGCCGTATATTTTGCAGGCGAGTTTGCAGATTGAGCGTGAGATTTTCGAGAATACAACTCTGAGTATAGGCACTATGTGGAATCACGGCGTGCACATTATTTCGGGCAGCGCCTACGACATAAACCTGGAGCCATTGCAAGGTGCGACAACCTACGTCGTTTGCCCTTCGGGCGCAACCACAGTGCCCTGCAACGGGCCGACTTACACTCTGCCGAACATGGATGCGGGTCTGCTGACTGATGGCCTCATCCCCAATGCCCCCTTCGGCCAAATCCAGGAGCTCATTAGCCCGGCGCAAAACTATTACAACTCTTTCTTCGTACAGTTGCAGCGCCGCATGTCACGAGGACTTGCGCTGCAATTTTCTTACACGTTCGCCAAGAGCATCATGCTCGATGGGATGGACTTCAACAATCAGTTCGACTTTAGCAATACCCACGCTCCCTCGCTGCTCGACCAGCGGCACCGAATTAGCTTGGCCGCTGTTTACCGGCCCGGCCTGGAAAAACTGACCAGTTCGCAGACGGGCAGCAAGCTGCTCTCCGGTTGGTTGCTCAGCACTGTCATGGATTTCTCTTCCGGTCGTCCGTATGCAGGCCTGTTAGGTACTGCGTGCACCAGTTCGACCCTATCGTTCAGCAACTGCGACGGCGCCGATGACAACCTGAACGACACCGCCTTTAACCAAGACACCGCCGCCACCGCTGGGGGCATCAATGGTGCCGGCCCCACCCCCGGCATCGGGCTGAATACGTTCTATGGCCCGTGGCTGGAGAGGATCGACGTTGGGCTGGGGCGCAGTTTTGAAATCAGAGAAGGGAAAGAACTCCAGTTCCAGGCGCAGGCGTTCAATTTGTTCAATCACGCAAATTACTATGTGCAGAACGGCGACGGGGTCAACCAAATACAATACAACCCCATCGGTACCACCTGCGGCGACGGCATGACACAGAACCAGACTTGCTATCTGGTGCCGAATTCAGGTCCAGGCAACTTCGGAACTCTAACGGAGATCAGTCCCAACGGGCTTCCGCGCGTTTTACAGTTTTCCGCGAGATTCAGATTCTAGGCTGGTGCGCTGTGAGAATTCTGGTAATCGAAGATGAAGCCAAGACCGCCAAGTTCCTGCAGAGGGGACTTGGAGAAGCGGGGTTCGTCGTGGATGTGGCCGGGGACGGATTGGATGGGCTGCACCTGGCGCAGGAATTGTACTTCGACCTCGTCATTCTCGACGTGATGCTCCCCGGGCTGGACGGCTGGGAGGTTCTCACTCGCTTGCGGTTGGAAGGCCGGCGCGCTTTGGTGCTTTTTCTCACCGCTCGCGATGCTATACACGAGCGAGTACGAGGTTTCGAACTGGGCGCGGATGATTATCTAGTGAAGCCGTTCGCTTTTTCCGAATTGCTGGCGCGCGTGCGATCGCTGCTGCGCCGTGGGCCTCCGCGCGCGCAAGAGACGCTTCGCTTGGGCGACCTTGAAATCGACTTACTGCGCCAGCGTGCCACACGGGCCGGTCAGCGGTTGGAACTGACTTCCAAAGAATTCCTTCTGCTATCCCTGCTGGCGCGGCGCTCGGGGGAAGTGCTATCGCGAACTTTGATCGCAGAAGCGGTCTGGGACATGAACTTTGATAGCGACACCAATGTCGTGGACGTCAATGTGCGCAGGCTGCGCAGCAAAGTGGACGATCCCTTCCCGCTGAAATTGATCCATACCGTTCGGGGCGCCGGTTATGTCCTGGAATCCAACCAATAGCCTGGCCCCTATCTCCCGCTTGTGGGGAACTTTGGCCTTTCGGTTGACGGCAGGCTACGCGCTTGCAGGTTTATTTCTGGTGTTCCTCGCGACAGCCAGTCTTTATTTCGTGCTGGTGAGCGAACTGGAGAAAAGCACAGATCTGTTCCTCGCGGATAAGGTGCACGTGCTACGTACGATGTTGCGGGAGAGACCAGATGACTGGGACGCCCTGCGGGAGGAAGTCGAACTGGAGTCGGCAGCGCGGCGATACGAGCAATTCTATATTCGTCTGCTCGACGAGCAAAATACACCACTCCTGATAACCCCAGGTATGGCAGATCGATTGGACCTGGCGGAATTAGCCAGTCAAACCCGAAGCCGCCCTGATCGCACGCTTCGGATGAAGGGCAAGGAGGGCCAACCCTTTCGCGTGACCAGCGCGTCGGTGCCGGTTGGTTCCGATGCCACTCAAACCGACATTATTCAGATTGCAGTGGATGTCTCGCAAAAAGAGGGGCTGCTGGCTCGCTATCGGTTTTGGTTCTGGGCCATTTTGCTGGCGACCTTCGCCATCTTTCCATTGGTTGGGTACCAGATTGCACGGCACGGAATTCGTCCGGTGGAAGAAATGGCGACGACCGCGCGCCACATTAGCTCGACGAACCTGAGGGAACGCATTCTTCCGGAAGGATATCCATTCGAGCTGGCATCGTTGGCCAGTACCTTCAACCAAATGTTGGATCGCCTGGAAGAGTCCTTCGAGCGCATTTCGAGATTCTCGGCGGATATTGCGCATGATCTGCGCACGCCGGTGAACAACATTCGCGGCGAAGCCGAGGTTACCCTGGCCCGTGCGCGCAGTAACGACGAATATCGCGATGTGATTGAGTCCTGTCTTGAAGAAGCCGTGCGACTATCGGATCTGATCGGCGACCTTCTGTTTCTGGCACGCGCGGAGAGTCCGTTGACTCATCTGCGCCGCGAGCGTGTAGACGTGGGCGAATTGCTCTGCGGAGTACGGGAATATTACGAAGCTTCGGCTGCGGACGGCGGAGTTTCGCTCACCACTGCGGTCCAGAACGAACCGGTGATTGCCGAGCTGGACCGAACGCTTTTGCAGAGGGCAGTGGGCAACCTGGTCTCGAATGCTTTGGCACACACGCCACCCGGCGGAGCAGTGGTGTTGGGGACGAACATTAATTCTTCGAACAAGGATTTTTCGAACACGGATTTTTCCACGATCTGCATCGAAGTCTCCGATACGGGCGTGGGTATTCCAGCGGAAGCTCTGCCAAGGGTTTTTGATCGCTTCTTCCGCGTCGACTCGTCGCGATCTCAGGGCTCGGGAGGCACCGGCTTGGGGCTGGCGATCGTTCAGAGCATTGCCGTGCTTCACGGTGGCAATGTGGAGATTTCGAGTCAACCGGGTCACGGCACCCGAGTCACGCTGCAGATGCCCGCATCTTCCTGCTCCACAAGATGACAAAAATGTAATCTCCACGTCATGCTGGCGTCAGCCCTGCGCTGCGACCATGGGATCCCCTGGCTAGATCCAGGAGGAGGAGCATCATGTCCCCAAAGTCTAGCAATAAGTCTTCGATGAGGCGTCTGCCTCTATTCGTTGGACTGTTGGTAGCGGCTCTGAGCGTTTCAGCGCTCGCGCAGTCCACACAGTTTCCGACCTACACACCTGGCGAGAACACAAGCGCAACCACGGGCCCGGAATTCACGGCGCCCTTGAGCAATCCGTGGGTCGTCAGCGATGGCACGATCATCACCCCGGCCGGCACCCAAGTCTACCTCGGCATCACGACCCGGGCCAAGGCCATCGCACTCAATCCCACGGGCAACGGAACCGCCGCCGTACTTCAAATGGGCGCCCCACAGTCCGTCTCCATCTTCTGCGTCGCCACCGCCGGCTGCGATGGCGGGACCTACACGCAAGGCCAGGTCATGCAGAACTACATTCCGTCCAAGACGAACAGCGGTAGCTCTATGGGCATCACCTATACGCCCAATGGCGCGTACCTTCTCTTTAGCCAGGACGGTGACTACGGCCCAGCCTACGTTGCCATGGCCAGTGTCAATCCGACGACCGGCTTGCTCTCCAATTACGCTGAGATCAGCGTTCCGCTCGACGCCGACGGCGGCGGCAATCTGACTAACGTTACCTGCTTTCCGTGGGTGGCTCCGTTCAACACTGCCTCGGCACCCCCGTCCGGCAGCCCCCCTGGGACCACCGGCAGCATCGAAATCCCCTGCGGCCAGACTGTCTCGCTTGTATCAGACGGAGCTCCCACTTCCTATCCGATGGGCATCGCGGTCACGCCGAATGGCAATACTGCTTACGTGGTGCTGGACAACAACGACACGATCGCCAGCATCAACCTGACGGGAACCCCGGTAGAAGGTCCGGAGCTCCGCGTCGGTCAGGTTCCGAACAACATCGTGATCTCGCCGAGCGGCACTACCGCCTACGTCGCCAACGAGGCTGGAAAGGTTCCTACTGCGAGCAGCTTCCAGGGATACTCGAACGGCACGCCGGTCGTTGCCGTCTATCCGACGGGCGCGACGAGCGACGGCACCATCTCCGTCGTGAACCTGTCCACGTTCAAGGTCACCAAGACCATCACGGTCGGCCTGCACCCGACGGGTATGACCTTCTGGACCAATGGGGGGACAACCTACCTGTTGGTCACTAATGCCTATGACGACACGATCTCGGTGATCAACACGACCACCAATACGGTCTCATCAACGATTAAGCTTGATCCCTTCTTCGCTGGGCTGGGGGTCACAGTGCCCAAGAACCTCGTCACTCTCGTGGGGCCAAACTCGATCGCCGTCGACAATTCAAACAATGCATACGTGGCGCTCTACAATGCCAATGCGGTTGCCGTAATAGACCTGAACATTTCCGTTGTTCAAGGCCTGATTCCCGTCGGCTATGCGCCGAGCTCGGTCGTGTTCGACGCGGCGGACGGTGAGCTGCTCGTTGCCAACGACAAAGGCCTTGGCACCGACGGCTACGGTGTGGCGCCGCCTCCCACGAATACGTTCGAAAATTCATACGCCAAAGAATTCGGCGTGTACTTTTTTAACACTCACCAGGACCTCGGCACCGCGAGCATCATTCCGATTGCCAGCTTGAACCTGCCGGCGATGACCACGCAGGTTATATACAACAACCACTGGGATCTCACGGCAAATATCGAATCTGCCTCCGGTGGCAGCAAGACCGCGACGCCGGTTGCGATCCCGGCTAAGATCGGCTCGCCTTCACTGATCAAGCACGTGTTCCTGATCATCCGCGAAAACCGCACCTACGATCAGATCCTGGGCGACGTGACTGCCGGCAACGGCGACGCCTCCCTGGCAACTTTCGGCATCAACTCGACCTACACACCTTACCCCGTCGTAACACCCAATGCGCACTCGATCGTGCAGCGCTTCCCGCTGCTGGACAACTACTACAACCCGAGCCGCCAATCGGCCGACGGTCACAACTGGATCACGCAGGCCATCGCTCCTTATTCCGACGACGTGCAGTCGCCGGATTGGCTCCGCGACTACCCCTCCAACGGAGGCGAAGCGCTTGCCTACCAGAAGGCCGGCCATCTGTGGGATCAGGCTGCAAAGTACAAAGTCTCGTTTAAGAACTACGGCGAGTACATCGAGTACAACACGTTCCTACAGCCGACCGGCTCGACCGCCGAGCCGGAGTGGATCGACTTCTACAATGACATCACCTGTTACGAGGCGGGCAACGAGCCCCAGCTCTACAACTACCGCACGGTCGCATCGCACTCGCCGCTGCCGAACCTAATAAACAACACGTACCAGACCTACCCACAATTCGACTTGGGCATCCCCGACCAGTTCCGCTTCGATATCTGGAATGAGAACTTCCAGAGCGACGTCGCCGCAGGTACGGTTCCCCAATTGGAGATGATGTGGATCAGCTCCGACCACACTGGCGGCCCGCCGAACGCGGCAGCCATGCAAGCGGACAACGATCTGGCGCTTGGTCGCTTTGTCGACGCCATCAGCCATAGCTCGATTTGGTCCTCTTCGGCGATCTTCGTCACCGAAGACGACGCGCAGACCGGCGTCGACCACGTCGACGGTCACCGCAGCCCTGGCTATGTCATTAGCCCCTACGTCATCCAGAGTACGGGTGGTTCGACCTACGCAGACAGCACCTTCTACACGCAGGTCAACATGACTCGCACGATTGAGCAGATTCTCGGCATCGAGCCCATGAACCAGAACGACCTTGTGGCATCGCCGATGAGTACGCTCTTCCTCGATAACCCCCCGGCGGACAACTTCCTGCCGTGGACACACGTGGCAGCGGGAATGCCGCTGACCTATGGTGTTAGCCAGACTCCAACCCAGACCTTGCCGTCGTCGTGTTCTGCGACGCCCGCGGCGGTCCCTGCGGTCAAGGCTCAGTCCATCCGGACTGAGAGCCCTGCGGTTAAGGCTCTCAGGGCTGGCTGGATGCAGAAGAAGACGGAGATCTTCGCTAGTAATTACCACAGGCCAGACGTCGAAGACTCGGACACCGTCAACCACCTGAACTGGTACGAATCCACCGGGTTTATGCGGCCCTACCCCGGCGAGAGCAAGGTTCGCCCCGCGAGCGAGTTCAATAGACCCGCACCCGCGAAGGCCGACGACGACGACTAAAACACGTTTGATTGCAACGGCCCTCTCCCCGGTGGGAGAGGGCTTTTTTCTTCGCATCTCAGGGCGGCCACTCGATCCTGCCGCCCTCGACATCGTCCACTTCCCGGCACTATCGATTTTGAAGTTTTATGTTCCTTTAACACCTGACCGCTAGAATTGCCAGAAACCTACAGCGAACATGAGGTGTGCCATGGACCCAGCCAATTCATTCGATCACGTCGTGGCAATCCTGGGTATCCGTCCCGACCAATACAAAGATTCCCTTGAATTAAAAGAATGGGTCCAGAAGAACAAGGACCAGAAGTATGTGCCGACTGAACTGCTGAAGCATTGGGGGTTGGAAGACGACGAGGCCGCCTGAAGGCCCGGCAATTTATTAGTCGTCTGGTCTCCGCCATGCAGAAAAACGCAACCGAGAGCGGGCGCTGCAGCATCGCAGGATGATGCAACGACGCTGTGCAAGGCGACTCTGCACTCCTGCTTTTTACGACTCGATCATCCGGCTGCACGGGCTTGTGCTCGTAGGCGTCGGGAGATCGGCGACCTACCCCGAAGGAGTTACGAATCCACCAGTCATCCGAGGTAGAAGAAAAGCACTGCATCTCGTGACGCGCGCGGTGGAGCGACCTGCAAAACTGAGTTCATGGCCCTTCAACTCTCCTACGAGAAACCTTTCGGTGCCCGGAGATTCTGTTTGGTTTGCTTCTCCTGGTTGGTTTGCTGGCACATACGCACGATTGGACTGGTGATCGGGTTCCTCCGATGACATTCGGAAGAGCGACCGATCTCCCGATGAAATTCCTGTGAGTCGATTCGCAGTGAAATGAACAACGCAATGAAAGCAGCGAGGATTCATCGATTCGGTCCGCCGGATGTGATTGTGATCGACGAGCTGCCGCGTCCAACACCGGGCCCAGGAGAGTTGCTGGTAAGGGTTGCTGCCGCCGGGGTTGGGCCTTGGGATGCACTCATCCGAGAACACAAGAGCGTCGTGGAATCCCCGCTGCCACTCACCCTTGGATCCGACTTGTGCGGAGTGGTCGAAGCCGTGGGAGCGGGAGTCATGGATTTTGACTTGGGTGAGGAAGTTTACGGGGTCACCAACCAACAATTTATCGGGGCTTATGCGGAGTACGCGTTGGCATCAGCGGAGATGGTGGCCCGAAAGCCGAAATCGCTGAGCTTTCTGGAAGCTGCTTCGGCGCCAGTCGTAGCGGTCACTGCCTGGCAGATGTTGTTCGAGTACGCCAAGGCGAAAACGGGACAAACGATTCTTATCCACGGAGCGGCGGGCAACGTGGGAGCATATGCCGTGCAACTCGCGAAGAATGCAGGCTTGAAGATCTTCGCGACTGCGGGGTCCTCCGATCTCGAGTATGTACGACACCTGGGAGCTGAGCATGTTGTGAACTATAAGATGACAAGGTTCGAGGACGAAGTTCCTGCAGTAGACGTTGTAATCGACACGGTTGGCGGAGGCACGCGGGAGCGATCCTTTAGCGTTTTGAAGCAAGGCGGGATTCTCGTGTCGGTTGTCTCGCCATTTCTTGAAGCTCCGCAACATCGTGGTGTTCGCTCCGTCTTCTTCATCGTGGAAGTCACCAAAGCCCGGCTGAACGCGATCTCGAAATTGTTTGAAGGCGGGGAACTGATTTCTCAGGTGGGCACGACATTGCCACTCGAGGAAGCGCGCATCGCGCATGAAATGCTCGCGGGTACGCCGCACAAACGAGGCAAAATCGTCCTGAAAGTAGCGGACGCGACCTAGCGTTTTCCGGCTGTCAAACGGTCTTGCCGTTTTTAACCGCTTCAAAAGAAGAATTCATTCGGAGGAACGAATTGGTTGGCAAGTGCTCTAATCCCTCGTGCTCCGTTCCATTCCGCCGGCTAGGACGGGGGAAACTGTTTGCTTTTGAGACTGGCCCATTCGCCGGATTACTTCGGAGTGTATCCGTGCGGCGGAGCACCAAGGCTGTCGGGGCACCCTTGTTTTTCTGGCTTTGCGAGACTTGCAGCCTGACTAAGACGTTGGGACTCGACGGTGCAGGGCACCTGATTATTCAAAGCCTTTCGCAACAGGTCGAGGGAACTTATTCTGGAAAGCAAAACGGGCAATCGTGAAACGCAGTCTGGCGCGAGGTGAAGGACCGAGCGTGCGGGCGTTGTATCGGCTAATTTGATTTTGAGTAGTCACTCGAGGCGTTCACAGATCTGTTTAACTGCCTGCCGTCCGTTTTCGGTTAGGTCAGAGTTGCGTGTGGAGCATCCAACACGCGGAACTTTCGTTCAATGCACATGCTGGCCAGCGAGTATTTGAATTTCGCTCCGCAGTCGCAACACACCCGGTAAGTTCGCCCGTCGATACTAAAAACACGGCTCAGGTGGCCGTGGTGGCAACCAAATACAAAATCAAGGATGTCAATCAGCCTCTCCATACGAAACTCCTTCTTCTGTCGCGTCTCTTCTCACTTATTGCGTGTAAATCACTTTCACACGACGCCGCAGGGAACGTCATCACGAGATGCAGTACTTTTTTTCTACTACTGGAGTTTTGTTAAGAGATACCACGTTCAGGTTAGCAATACGTAGTCGTCAACGATGGAGAAAAGCGTGCGGCTGATTTCCTCGCGGCTTGCATAGACGCAAGAATCGGACTTGTTGCGAGTTGCAAAGGCCAAAGGATTGAGCGAGTACCTGGGGAGTGTTTCTCGGAAACGAGCCTACAGTTGAATAATGCCGCGCCGGGCGGCGATGGTGACAGCATGCGTGCGGTCGCTTGCGCCGAGCTTCTCCATGATGTGTTTCATGTGGGCTTTTACAGTTTCTTCCGCGATAAAGAGTCTGTCCGCGATGTCGCGATTACGATTTCCGCCCGCGGTCTGCCTCAAAACATCAACCTCACGATCCGTCAGTTTCTCATCACCGAGGTGCTCAGCCATCGTGGCAGCAATCTCTGCGGGCACGCGTTTGCTGCCCGAATGAACTTGTCGGATGACGTCTGCTATCTCTCTCGGCGGCATATTCTTAAGAATGTAGGAACGAGCGCCGGCCTGCAGGGCGTGTTGGACCGGGCCATCGCCCTCAAACGTGGTCATAATAATGATACGGGCCTCTGGGAATTGGGCCTGGATGGCCATCATCGCGTCGATTCCGCTCATATCTGGCAATCGCAGGTCCATCAGGGTGACGTCCGGTTGAAGTTTTCGGAACTGCTGGATTGCGTCGCGGCAATTCGAAGCTTATCCAACGAGGAGCATGTCTGGCTGGCTCTGGATTACGGCCGCTAACCCCTCCAGGAGCAAAGGATGATCATCGACGGTCAGGATACGGATCTGGGCTGGCGTTGTCATTGCGATCTCCTGGCAAACCAATGGTTCGTGTTCTCCTGCTTCAGGCTGCCACACATTCCAGTCGGCGAGGGTTTGTCTCTGACGCGAACGCAATGTGAGCTGGTATCGACAATTCGACTTCCGTTCCCGCTTCAACTCGACTCAACAATTTGAGTTTCGCGCCCATTCGCTGCGCAATATCCCGAATTTCGGAAAGGCCCTGATGACTACACTCCGACTGCAGCGATTCGGGCGTTATGCCTTTCCCATCGTCGCGCACAGAAATCCGGAGTTGCCTTGGGGCGTACTCGAGATCAACCTCGACCAGTTCGGCCCCGGAGTGGAGGAATGCGTTGACCAAAGCCTCTCGCCCAATGCGGAAGGCTTCGTCTCGAATCAGCGGGTCGAGCGCTCGGGATTTACCTCGGATGACCATGCGGAAAACCACCTGTGCTCCGAGACGCACCTCTTCTCGAATCCGAGAGAAGGCGATTTCCAAATCGTTATCGGCGGACCTATCTCGAGCGATACCTTCAGACTCACGAGGACCCTGCTGGAAACGAGCGCTCAGTTGCGAGATATCTTGGCGAAAACTATTCAAGTTCATGGCGATGAACTCCTGCGTCTCGGTTTGGGTTGGCGTCAATTAGCCAGCTGCTGCTCTCGCTTTCTTTCGCGGTCGACCCAGACGCGTATGTAGCCTGGGCAATTTTCCAGTGCGATGCTGTCCGCCTCGCAGCTAGCCAAAAACTTCACGGCATCCCGATCGATCAGAGTGACCTCTTCCAAATCAAGGGCAAAGCGACGACCGGCTTCTTCCAAACTAAAAAGTCGCTGCAATTCGGCGATGTCCTCGATGCCGACTCGGCCCGTCAAGCTGAAGACGATTCCTTTATTTAACAATCGCTGAATTCTTAGCATCGGCTCTCTTTTAGGTTATCGTCGACTAGGAGAGCATCGCGATTGCCATTCGCAACCAGTTGAAAAGTAAGGGGACCTGTGGAAATTCGGAGTCGCGAAGTTCGCGAATTCACGAACTTTTCGCGAAAACATCACGGCGAGAGATCGACTCGAGGGTTTCTATGCGCTCTTGAACCGATATTTATTGATCTTGAGGGTCCGGATCTTGGACTCTAAAGTGGAAGGGGGCATGCCAAGTTGCGCTGCCGCGCCCGAGGGTCCCGAGACGCGGCCGCCGGCTTGCGCCAGCGCCGCCTCGATTATTTCTCGCTCTTGAGCGGCTGATCGTCGGCTCGGAGACTTGACTTGGCGTTCTTCTTCTGGCAGAGAAGGTGCCGAGTGAGAGAACCATCCTTGATCCACCGAAAACGTTTCGGTCTCGCAGACCACGACTGAGCGCTCAATAACGTTCTGGAGTTCGCGGATATTTCCCGGCCAGGAATACGACTGCAACAGGTCCAAGGTTTGCTTTTCTATCGTTCGTATTTTTTTCCCGGCTTTTCTTGAATAGCGATTGATGAAGTACTCAACCAGGAGGGGGATGTCCTCTTTCCGTTCGCGAAGGGGCGGAATCTGCATGGGAATTACATTCAGCCGATAGAACAGGTCGCTTCGAAATGCACCATAGGCAATTGCCGCCTGCAAATCGCGATTGGTGGCCGCAATCACCCGCACGTCCGTGCGAATGGTTTGGTTTCCCCCAACTCGTTCAAACTCCCGTTCTTGCAAAACGCGCAGCAACGCGATCTGAGTCTCCATAGGGAGCTCGCCGACCTCATCGAGGAAGATTGTGCCCCCCTCGGCGAGCTCAAACCGACCAAGGCGCCGCTGCAGCGCACCGGTGAAGGCTCCCTTCTCGTGACCAAACAACTCCGAGGTGATCAAGGATGACGGAGTGGCTGCGCAATTCACCGTGACAAATGCCCGGGAAGAGCGCCGAGAGCGTTTGTGAATGGCTCGAGCGACGAGCTCCTTGCCGGTGCCCGTTTCACCGGTGATGAGAGCGGTAGCATCCGAAGGCGCGATCTTGCTGACACGCGCGAGGAGAGATTGCAACCCGGGTGAATCACCCACGATCTCCTCAAACATCGACGCCTTGTCGACTTCATCACGGAGAGCAATGTTTTCCTTGTAAAGCTGGTCCCGGAGAGTTCTGATTTCTTCGAAAGCCTTCTTCAATACTTCGTGGGCATTTCGTTGTTCGGTGACATCCACCACGGTTCCGACAAACTCAACCACCTTTCCATTTTCATCGGTAACCGCATGAGCGACGCTGTGAACATGCTTGATTGAGTTATCGGGAAGAATAAGGCGGAAGTTGGATTCCCCATCGCGGCCCGCAAGAAGATCAGCGCTTACTGCTTCCACGGCTGCCAGATCGTCTGGATGAACCCGCTGTTGGAAAAGTTCTCTGGTCGGGATGGTCGTTGGGTCGAAGCCGTAAATTCGAAAGGCTTCCTCCGACCAGTAAACACGATTGGTGACAAAGTTCCATGCCCAGCTTCCTGAATGGCTGAGCCGCTGTGCCTCAGCTAAACGAGCCTCGCTCTCTCGCAGAGCCTCTTCCGCGCGCTTGCTATCTTCGATATCGGTCGCCGTTCCGTACCACTTGACGATCGCCCCGCGCTCGTCCCGCAGCGGGACTCCTCGATGCAGGAACCAGCGGTATTGCCCATCCGCAGATCTTCTCAGGCGCGCCTCGTTTTCGAACGCCTTGCCGTTAGCCAGTGACTCGCGCCACTTTTCAATATGGGTGGCAATGTCTGCGGGATGAAGGGCCATCTTCCAACCGGTGCCCGATGTGTCCTGCAAAGATATCCCGGTATATTCCTGCCAACGCTGATTCGCGAAATCGTTGCCACCGTCGGGGAGCGCGGTCCATGCCATGATGGGAATCGTTTCGATCACATCGCGAAGGCGCCGTTCACTTCGCCGCAAGGTTTCTTCGGCGTGCTTGCGTTCGGTGATGTCTTCATGAATGGCGACGACACGTTTAGGGCGCCCTTCACAGTCGCGCAAGAGGGTAAAAACAACATTTGCCCACACGGACCTGCCATCTTTGAGGATAAGATGTTTTTCGTGCCGAAGCGTCTCATGCTTACCTTCGCAAAGTTCACGGTACAGAATGGCGTCCGCTTCTCGGTCCTCTTCGCAGGTTAATTCGTCGTACGTCTCAATCCGGCCGAGTTCGTCCTGGGTGCGGCCCAGCATCCTCTGCAGAGCGCGGTTGTTCTCAATCGGTCCACCGGATGCCAGATCAATGAGAGCGATACCCGTACCTGCCTCATCGAAGATGGTTCGAAAGCGCTGCTCGCTTTCTTTAAGTAAAGACTCCGCCCGCTTGCGCGCGCTGATATCGCGGATCGCACTTGAGACCAGCGTACCGTCTTCCGTCTCAAGCGGACTCAGGCTTATCTCCACCGGAAATTCGTGACCATCTTTGTGTAATCCGTATAATTCCAGCCCTGCGCCCATCGGACGTACTCGAGGCTCGCTAAAAAAGCTCGCTCGGCTTTGAGGGTGCTGACTCCGGAAGCGCCCTGGGACCAGCACCTCCATTTGCCGGTTCAGCAGTTCCTCTCGCTGGTACCCAAACAACCTCTCTACCTGGGCGTTGATCAATACAATCTTGCCTTCCCGATTCACCACCACCATCGCGTCGGGGGCTGCCTCCAATAACTCGCGGAACTTAGCTTCCGCCTTCTTGCGGGCGGTAATGTCCGTGGAAATACCACTGGCGCGGTACGGCTTGCCGTGCTCGTCGAGACTAAGCACTCCGCGTTCGTGAATCCAGCGGATCTCGCCGTTTGGCTGGACGATGCGAAACTCAACGTCCTGATAACTGACATTTTCACCGGCGATCCATCGCGAGAAGATGTCGACCACACGAGCGCGGTCATCAGGATGAATCCTCTCCGTCCATAGACGCGGGTTCTGACAGAGATCTGCGATGGGAACCCCCCAGATGCGTTCAAAGCTTGGGCTCGTATACAGAGGTCTTTCTGGATCCAAGCCAGTGATCCACATGACCTCAGGAAGCGCGTCCGCCATGTGGCGAAAACGCTCTTCGCTTTCCTGCAGCGCTTCCTCAGCGCGACGACGCTCAATGGCGATGACGGCGATGTGTCCCGCCGCTTCAATCAACTGAAGATCGCTGTTGGCGGGGCTTCTGGGCTCCGCGTAGTACATTGCGAAGGTGCCAAGCACCTCGTTATTTTTCGAAATAAGTGGCTGCGACCAGGAGGCGCGCAGTCCATGGCTTAAAGCCAGGTCCCGATAATCGACCCATAAAGGGTCAGTAGCGATATCCGAGGTGATCACTAGCTTCTTCCGGAAGGCGGCTGTTCCGCACGAACCTGCCCGCGGACCGATCGCCCCACCGGCAATAGCCTGACTCCAGCCTTTGGGCAATTTGGGTCCGGCCGCCGGCCATAGCCTCTTCCCTTCGGTATCGGTCAGCAGAACCGACGAAGAGACGCCGGGAGACTGAGCATCGATGGCACTGCACAAATCTTCCAAAATAGCCGTGAGACTCGCACCACTGGCGATCATCTCCAGGGAGCGCTTTTCTGCAGCTAAGAGGGCCTCCACCTGTTTGCGTTCGGTGATGTCGGTCACCGCTCCTACAAATTCCAGGTCGCCAGATTCCTCTCTCGGGTGGCCCACAACTCGGAGGTACTTGACCGAGCCATGCGGCATCAGCAGCCGGTGCTCGTAGTCAAAACCTTTCCTCTGCAGCACAGCGGAATCGATCAATTCTCGGATCCGCTGCCTATCTTCTGGGTGAACGCGTTCAAATGCGCCTTCCAGGGTGAGCTGGTTTGCCGGTTCGAGTTCGAATATTCGCAACGTCTCATCGGAAAAGTAAATCTCCGCCGTCGAAACATGCCAGCCGAAGCTGCCCGTGTGGCTGAGTCTCTGCGCTTCCTCTAGGTAAGCTTCATTCCGGCGCAGCGCCTCTTCGGCTGTTTTACGGTCATCAATATCAGTAAACAAAGCGTACCAGCGGACGATGCGACCGTCCGTGTCTCGCAAGGGGAGGCTGTGGACGTGAAACCAACGGTATGTGCCATCGGCGCGACGGATTCGGTGTTCATCGTCGTAGGCCTGCCCGGTTTCGACGGATCGCTTCCACGCTTCCCTCACGCGAGGAAGGTCATCCGGATGGACGACATCGTTGCCGGCCCAAGCTTTCAATTCCTCAAGGGTCTTACCGAAATATTCCAGGAGTCTACGGTTTACGAGTTCGAGTTCACCCGCCGCGGTCTGGACCGCGATGAGACCCGGAATGGTTTCAAAAATCAGCCGGAAACTCTGTTCACTTGTACGTAACGCGTGCTCGGCACGCTTGCGCTCGGCTCGCTCCTCGCCCTCTCGTACTGCTCGCTGCACCGAGGGTAGAATTCTCGAAAGGCGCGTTTTGAAGACATAATCCGTTGCGCCCATTTTGAGCGCCTCAATAGCCACTTCCTCGCCGAGAGTTCCGGAAACGAAGATGAATGGCACGTTAGGGCGGACTTCTTTGGCAATTCTTAGGGCAGAAATACCGTCGAAAGAAGGGAGCGTATAGTCTGCAAGGATTAGATCAAAACTGCTTTGCTTTAGAGAGGCGGAGAACTCGGGTTCTCCTTCAACACGAGTGACGAGGCAAGCGACGCCTTCGGCTTCCAGGGTTGCCCTAAGAAGCTCTGCGTCCTTGAGGTCGTCTTCAAGATGAAGAATTTTGATAGGAGAGATCACGGTTGCGTCGATCAGGTTCAAGTTCAATACATTCCGTTATTTTTTCCTTATGCTCCCGGGCGGGGCTTCGTTGATAATGGCCCAGAAAACCCCCAGCTCCTTGATAGCATTCACAAACTCGTGGAAATCCACAGGCTTTACCACGTAGGCGTTTACGCCAAGTTTGTAGCTGGCCACCATGTCCCGCTCCTCGCGTGAAGACGTAAGTACGACCACGGGAATCATTCTTAATTTCTCATCCGATTTGATCTGCTGCAGCACTTCCAGCCCGTCGACCTTTGGCAATTTTAAATCCAGTAACAGGACAGCGGGATTCCCATTGGTACGCTCCTGGAACTTTCCGCGGTGATAGAGATAATCCAAGGCCTCCTCGCCATCATGGGTGACGATGACCTCGTTGGTGAGGTTGTATTCCTCCAGCGCGGTCAGGGTGAGTTCCACATCGTTGGGGTCGTCCTCAACCATCAAGATGCGTCCCAATAATTCCATAATGTCTATCTCCTATTGCTGGGAACTGAGAAAAAAAAGGTTGCACCCTTGTCCACGAGCCCCTCAGCCCAGACTTCACCCCCGTGACGACGAATGATGCGCTGAACCGTTGCCAGCCCTATCCCTGTGCCTTCAAACTCTTCGGCGCGATGAAGACGCTGGAACACGCCAAATAGTTTATTTGCATACTTCATGTCGAAGCCAACTCCATTATCCCGAACAAACAGAACGATCCTGTCATTCTGTTTCTCGGAGCACCCCACTTCGATCTCGGGTTGTGGACGCGGGCGCGTGAATTTTATCGCATTGGAAAGAAGATTGACGAGCGCAAGCTTAAGCATCGAACGATCACCATAGAGATTGGGCAGCGCGCCAACTTTCCAAGTGATGCTGCGCCCCGCCGCCTCCTGCGCTATTTCGCTCTGAACCTCCTTTACCAGATCTTCCAAATCGACCATGCTTTCCCGAGCCTCGGCGCGCCCGATTCGTGAAAAGGCGAGAAGGTCATCGATCAGAGTCCCCATCCGTTTCGCCGATTCCAGGATGGTCGACATATAGCGGCGTCCCTTTTCATCCACAACTGAAGAAGCATTCTTCTGAAGTAGCTCGGTAAAGCCGACCATATGGCGAAGCGGGGCGCGCAGATCATGCGATATGGAATAGGCGAATGCTTCCAACTCCTTATTAATCGCCTCCAGCTCAATGGTGCGTTTTCCGAGTTCCTGGTTGAGCTTCCGTACTTCTTCTTCGCCCCGTTTACGCTGGGTGATGTCGTTGTTAGTCTCCAGGATCGCGATCGGGATCCTTTGCTCGTTTCGCTGCAAAGACCATCGGCTGGCCACCACCACTCGGGTTCCGTCAGACTTGGTTTTCTCGAGTTCGCCTTCCCAGCGCCCCGTCCGCAGCAGATCGGCGGCTATGTCGTCGAGCGGTGCCGGAAAAACGGTCCGCAAGAGATCGTGGGAACGCTTTCCGATCGCTTCCTCCGCCGTCCACCCGTACAACTCTTGAGCGCCACGATTCCAATACGTGATGATGTCGCTCATGTCACGGACAAAAATTGTGTCATGGGTGAGATTAAGCAGGCTGGCCTGTTGCGTTCGTATGGCCACTTCTTGTTCGAGTTCGTCACGAGATTGCAGAAAGTCGCGCTCGACGCGGCGGCGGACGGCGCTGAACCAGGTTAGAAGCAATGCAAACAGTACGAAAACGACGTAGTAAGGAAGTTCCGACCGGCTGACATAAAGGCTGTAAAGGGGCTCAGTAAAGAAAAAATCGAAAGCTAAACTTGAGAGTACGACCGCCAGAATCCCCGGCCCGACCCCGGCATACCAGACGGTTACGACGATGGCCAACAGGAATAGCGGGAATTCTACGTCGTGGAAGTGCGAGCGTTCGAGAAGAAGACCGACCCCGAGAGCACCCGCAACCGACAAAACTGCAAGACCGAAGCGTTGAATCGCGGACGGGATATTCAACGATGAGAGTTTCCACCGCGGCATAGGACGCTCACAACGATGATTGGGTGATCATCATAACGCATCGCATATTGTCCCGCTTCCCTTGCTGCGGCTGTCATGAGGGTGGGCAAGACATCCTCCCCCGCGCTCTACCACAAAAGAGGTATCTCTTCCGCAGCCTTCAGTGGTAGTAAAAAAACCCTGCATCTCGTGATGCCTTTATTTCTTCCATGTCGCAGATTATCAGGCGAGGACATTAGTTTAGCGTCCGCCGTGAGCTCAGATTTCATCAGGGCATAGTCCACCGAGAATCATCACAAGCCGGAACCATCTGCCGGAGCAAAACGACAGTGTTGCGAGCGGAGTGGGCGCAGCGGTTGCCGCACCCAAGGTCCAGAGTCGGAAATCCAGCCCAGGAAGGGGTTCATTAGCGATGTCGGAAAAAGTGGCAAACGTCCTGTGGGCGATGCTAAAGAACGCCGGAGTCAAAGGCTGCTATGGCATCGTTGGGGATGCTCTTGATCCCGTAATTGACGCGTTATGTCGCAACGGCAAGATCGAGTTCGTTCATGGCAGACATGAAGATTACGGCGTTTTCGCCGCTGTGGCAGAGGCTTATCTGAGCGGCACTTCAGGAAGTGGATCCGGCAAGACATGAGGAGTAGTTAGGCAACCTGACACGTCGATCCAAGCGTGAAGGCACGCAGCCGAGGAAAAATATGAACTTGCTTTCAAAATACAAACTCTGGATAGGCGGTGGGGCTTGCTTGCTCGTCATCGGCCTGATTGTTGGAGCCATATACCCAAAGCGTGTATCTGGAGCGCAGCCGGGCGCTCCGATGGAAGTTCAAGTCGTGGAGGTTGAGCAGAAGGATGTTCCGATTTTTGGCGAGTGGATCGGGACGCTGGATGGATTCACAGATGCCGACGTTCGTGCTCAGGTGACGGGCTACCTGATGCGGCAGGTCTATCAGGAAGGCGCATTCGTCAAAAAGGGCCAGTTGCTTTTTGAAATCGATCCGCGGCCTTTTCAAGCCGCCCTCGACCAGGCTGAGGGACAGTTGGCCCAGGCCAAAGCTCAGTTAGCTACCTCCGAAGCAATTCAAGGCAGAACTCAGCTCGATGTGGAGAAGTACACTCCACTGGCCAAAGAGCAAGCAGCCAGCCAGCAGGATCTCGACAATTCCGTGCAGAATAACTTGGCCGCCAAGGCCACGGTGCAGACGGCGCAGGCTCAAATCAAAACAGACGAGGCCGCTGTCGAAACTGCCCAGATCAACCTCGATTTTACCCGGCTCGTAGCGCCCATCGACGGGATCGCGGGGCAGGCTCAGCTTCAGGTCGGCGCTCTGGTCAATCTGAGCAGCGGACCCGTGACCTCCGTTTCCACCGTCGACCCCATCAAGGTTTTTTTCACAGTCGGCGAGCCGCAATATCTGGCATGGAGAGAACGCTACCCGACAGACGCCAGTCGGGAAGCAGCTGACAAGAATCTGCACCTCCAACTGATTTTGGCCGACGGCTCAACCTACGCGCACGAGGGTACATTCTACTTTGCCGATCGTCAGGTAAGCGTGAGCACGGGGGCAATTCGGCTCGCCGGCCTGTTTCCCAACCCTGGAAACATCCTGCGTCCCGGCGGTTACGCCAAGGTTCGCGCGGTCATCCGGATCCAGCCGAGACGCGTTGCTGGTACCTCAGCGTGCAGTGACCGAGTTGCAAGGCGGCTATCAGGTCGCGACGGTGGACGATCAGAACAAAGTGAACATCCGGACGGTTAAAGTCGGCGACCGTGTGGGCAGCGACTGGGTTATCGATGAGGGACTTAAGCCCGGCGACCGCGTCGTCGCCGAGGGCGTGCAGAAGGTGCGTCCGGGCATGCGCGTCAACCCCAAGCCGTTCGTCGCCGGCCAACCAGGGAAGGTAATCCCATGTCAAAGTTCTTTATCAATCGTCCCATCGTCGCCATGGTGATCTCGATCGTCCTGGTGCTGGTTGGCACTCTTACCATCCTGAGTTTGCCGGTCGCGCAGTTTCCCAGCATCGCTCCGCCCGAGGTTCAAATTCTGGCGACCTACGTCGGGGCGGACGCGCAAACCCTGGAACAGGCTGTTGCCACGCCCATCGAGCAGCAGATGAGCGGCGTGGACAACATGAACTACATGTATTCGTTGAACGCCACCGCCAACTCGACGACGAGCCTGATCGTGGATTTCGACGCAAAAACCGATCCGAACAACGATTACATTCTTGCCGCAAAGCCGTGAAACCCAGGCTGCGTCGCAGCTTCCCGTGGACGTTAACAATTACGGAATCACGGTTCGAAAGTCCGTCACCGCTCCTCTCATGTTGATTGCCGTGTACTCGCCGCATGGAACCTACGACGCGACGTTTCTGGCGAACTACGCCTACATCAATCTTGTTGACCCCATTCTGCGTTCGCCAGGCATCGGCAACGTTCAGGTGTTCGGCTCCGGCCAATACGCGATGCGAATGTGGGTGAAGCCGGACACGTTGGCCAAGCTGGGCGTCACTGTCCCGGAAATCATCAGCGCCATTCAAGCGCAAAATACCGTGAACCCGGCTGGGAAAGCAGGTGGCGAGCCGGCGCCCAAGGGCCAGGAATTTACTTATTCGGTGCTCGCGCAGGGCCGGCTCGTCTCGCCGGAAGAATTCGGAAAGATCGTCGTGCGCGAGACTCCCGACGGCGGCAGTCGTCCGGGTCCGCGATGTCGCTCGAATCGAGCTGGGTTCGCAGGACTATAGCATTGCTGGACGCTATAACGGAAAGCCGAGCGCCGTCATTGCCACCTACCAACTGCCGGGGTCGAACGCCGTGGATGCGGCCGCCGCAGTCAATAAGCTGATGGCCAAGATGAAAGAGCGCTTCCCGGAGGATCTGGATTATCGTGGTTGCGCTGGATACGACGCGCGCGGTCACGGAGGGCATGAAGGAAATCGTTGTGACGCTCTTGATTGCTCTCGCGCTCGTGATCCTTGTGGTCTACATCTTCTTGCAGAGCTGGCGAGCTACGCTGATTCCACTGCTTGCGGTGCCAGTCTCGCTGGTCGGCACGTTCGTATTGTTCCCGATTTTCGGTTTCTCCATCAACACGCTCTCGCTCTTTGGTCTGGTGCTCGCGATCGGACTGGTGGTTGACGACGCCATCGTCGTGGTCGAAGGCGTCGAACGCCACATTGAAGAGGGGATGACGCCGAAGGCCGCGGCGTTGAAAGCTATGGAAGAGCTTTCCGGTCCTGTGGTCGGCATCGCTCTGGTTCTCTCCGCGGTTTTTGTGCCCACCGCCTTCATTCCCGGAATCACCGGCAAGCTCTACCAGCAATTCGCAGTCACGATCGCGATCTCCGTTTTACTTTCTGCGTTCAATGCGCTCACGCTCAGCCCGGCGCTTGCCGCACTGCTGCTCAAGCCAAAGACCGAGAGCCATGGACTCCTGAGGAGGTTTTTCGATTGGTTCAATCGCGTCTTTGAGCGAGCCACTGAGGGGTACGTGAGTTGGAGCGCGGTATTGGTGCAGAAGAGCGTCGTCGTGATCGTGTTGCTCGTTGGTTTCTCCGTAGCGGCGGATTCTTTTTTGCCAGCCGAATCCCGTCGAGCTTCCTGCCTGACGAAGATCAGGGTTACGCCTACGTCAACCTGCAGCTACCGAATGGGGCATCGCTCGAGCGCACCACCGCGGTATCGGCTGATGTGGAAAAAATCCTGATGAATACTCCGGGGGTTCAACAGGTCACCGGCTTCGTTGGCTTCAGTTTGCTCAGTTTTGTTCGTACCAGTTACAACTCGACCTTTTTTGTGAACTTCAAGCCCTGGGACCAGCGCAAGACAAGAGATGAACAATTTCAATCGCTCAAGGCACATCTCAACCAGCAGTTGAGCAAGTTGCCGCAAGGGGTTGCCTTCGGATTTTCTCCGCCCGCGATTCCAGGCGTCGGCACTGCCGGCGGATTTACCTTCATGCTCGAGGATCGTTCGGGCGGCGATATTCAGTTCCTTGCCAGGAACCTGAACACCTTTCTTGAGGCTGCCCGAAAGCGGCCGGAAATCGCCAGCCTCAGCACCACTTTCCTGGCGACCGTGCCGCAGGAATTTGTGGAAGTAGACCGCGACAAAGTGCTGAAGCAGGGTGTGGCCCTCAGCGACGTGTACCACACGATTCAGGCCTTCATGGGCGGCTACTTCATCAACTATTTCAATCGCTTCGGCCGCCAGTGGCAGGTCTATATCGAAGCGGAAGGCGATGACCGCGCTAAGGCCGAGAACGTCGGGGAGTTCTATGTCCGCAACAACAAGGGAGACAACGTCCCTCTCTCCACACTTACTTCCATCAAGGCGCGCCTGGGTCCGGAGTTCACTTTGCGCTTCAACGAATATCGTTCGGCGCAAATCAACGGAAGCGCCGCACCCGGCTACAGCGCCGACCAGGCCACAGCCGCACTGGAAGACGTCTTTAAAGAGACGATGCCGAGTGAGATGGGCTTTGATTATTCGGGCATGTCCTTTCAGGAGCAGAAAGCACGGCAGGGAGTGCCACCAGCGGTGATCTTCGGGCTCTCCCTGCTGTTCGTCTTTCTGATTCTGGCGGCCCTGTACGAAAGCTGGTCGCTGCCGTTCAGCGTGTTGTTGAGCACGCCTGTAGCGGTCTTCGGAGCTTTTGGAATCCTCTGGTTGCGGCGAGTACTGCTTGGCGTCTTCCTGCCGCCCTACTTGGTCCAGATCGAGAGCGATGTTTATTCGCAAATTGGGTTGGTCATGCTCATCGGCCTGACAGCGAAGAACGCGATTCTGATTGTCGAGTTTGCCAAGGACGAATATGAAAAGGGAAAGCCTTTGGCGGATGCTGCTCTCGAGGGCGCGAAGGTTCGCTTGCGACCGATTTTGATGACATCCTTTGCGTTCATCCTGGGTTGCGTGCCGCTGTGGACGGCGAGTGGCGCCGGTTCGGTTGCCCGCCAAATCATGGGTACCACGGTGATCGGAGGCATGCTGGCGGCCAGCTTCATCGGAATCTTCTTCGTGCCGGCCATCTTCTTCCTGGTGGAGAAGTGGTCCGGCGCTAGCCAGGAACGGGTAAACACTGCGCTGCCAGGAACGCCTGCACCGGCGGAAGGAGACTAAAATGGTCTGCTCCCGAATGCATAAAAGGAATGAGCTGCGGAGATAGTCATGAAAAAGTTGACGTCGCCGATGTCCGGGATTTTGTTTGTGATCTTCGCCTCGCTCGTAATGACCGGGTGTATGGTCGGCCCGAATTATCACCGGCCTGTCGTTCAGACTCCTGGCGTCTATCGTGATCTAAACGAAAACTCGCAGGCTCAAGCCCAGGCAGCGTCGTTTGCAGATCTTCCCTGGTGGCAGGTTTTCCAAGATCCGCAGCTGCAAGAACTGATCCGCACGGCGCTGAAAGAAAACTACGACCTGCAACTGGCGACCGAGCGCATCGCCGCTGCGCGCGCCCAGGTCGCCATCACGCGTTCAAGTTTATTTCCGCAAGTGCAAGCAGGAGGCAATTTCGCTGGCGGAAAAGATCCAACCACACGAGCTAAATACAACATTCTGGCGCTCACGGCGGATGCGGCATTCCAGTTGGACCTATTCGGCCGCCTGCGGCGTGCGACGGAGGCTTCGCGTGCCGAACTGCTGGCTACAGAAGATGCACGGAATACGGTCATACTTACGCTGGTCAGCGATGTGGCCAGCGACTATTTCACGCTGCTGCAACTCGATCTCGAACTCCAGATTACGCGCAACACGGTGAACACTCAGGAAGACTCTGTAAAGCTGACGCGGTTGCGACTGGACCACGGCGTCGCCACCAAACTGGATGTTCTGCAAGCCGAGCAGGTTCTCGATACCGCCAATGCGCAGATCCCGGACCTGGAGAGACAGATCGGCCAGGAGGAAGATGCGATCAGCATTCTGCTTGGCCATTATCCCGACGGCGTGCGACGTGGAAGACCGTTAGCGGAACAGCCCCTTCCCCCGGACGTGCCGCCGGGCATGCCCTCGACGCTGCTCGAACGTCGTCCAGACATTCGCCAAGTGGAGCAAGAGCTCATCGCCGCTAACGCTGAGATCGGCGTTGCCAAAGCCGCATTCTTTCCGCAGATTTCTCTGACTGGTTCCGGAGGGGGCGCGTTCGGTCGAAGTACTCTCCTCACCGGCCTCATGAGTTCGCAAACTGAAATCTGGTCCTACGGCGCCCAGGTCACTCAACCTATTTTCACAGGAGGCGCTCTGCGCGGGAATCTGAGGCTGGCTGAGTCGCAACAGCGGCAGGAACTGGTTGCTTACAGGCAAGTCATCCAGCTGGCGTTCCGCGATGTTTCGGATGCTCTGATTGGGTATCAGAAACTTCATCAAGTCCGCGTTGCGCAGGAAACTACGGTCAAGGACCTGCAGGATACCGTCGACACATCTCTCGTGCGTTATCGGGGAGGGATCACCACTTACCTCGAAGTCCTCGATGGACAGCGATCGCTGTTTGAGGCTGAGCTTGCTCTCGCCCAGGCTCGGGGCAACGAATATCAAAGCCTGGTGCAACTCTACAAGGCTCTTGGCGGAGGTTGGCAGCAAGCTTCCCAGTCACCCAATGGTCCTTCACTTCACTCACAAAACCTTACCCCAAATTAAGGAGTGCTTCCGGGCGCGCGCGAGCACCTTTCGGAGACTGAAGAGGACAACCAGATGCGCGGGGCCGGAAACCAATCAGGGGGTCGTGGATTGGAGCATCCCAAGAAAAGAGACTACATGAGTGAGGCACTTCCGCAGGTATATCTGGCACGGCATGGTAACACGGCCTGGACTGTGACAGGCCAGCATACTGGCCTAACCGACTTACCGCTCACTCCAAATGGTGAGTGCAATGCCCGCAGACTTGGAGAACGGCTGAAAGGTATGACATTTGCTAAGGTGTTTACCAGCCCGTTGCAGCGCGCCGCTCGAACCTGCGAACTGGCGGGTTTTGGAGCCGTGGCCGAAATCGATCCCGATCTGGTGGAATGGAACTACGGTCAATATGAAGGGCTACGCTCGGATGAGATCCTCCGAGAACGCCCCGGCTGGCAGTTGTTCCAGGACGGCGCACCCGGAGGCGAGTCGCCGGATCAAATTGGGGTGCGGGCGGATCGGGTGGTCGAGCGGCTGCGCGCAGTTCAAGGAAATGTGCTGATCTTTTCCAGTGGGCACTTCATTCGAGTTTTGACCGCCCGTTGGCTGGCGCTCGGTCTGGCATCTGCTGGTAAGTATTTTCTATTGAGCCCGGCGAGCCTGAGTGCGCTCAGTTACGAGCACAATTTTTCCCAGCCAGTGATCCGACTTTGGAATGACGATCACCACGTGGCTGCAGAATGTTGAACACTAACAATTCCATGTACCCCAACGATAGAAGGATCATCCAATG
Source organism: uncultured Acidobacteriaceae bacterium (assembly GCA_963777005.1). GTDB lineage: Bacteria > Acidobacteriota > Terriglobia > Terriglobales > Acidobacteriaceae > Sulfotelmatobacter. Next base: position 98,289 of record CAVZPC010000024.1, read on the forward strand.
AGCACAAAGAGTATGGCCCGTCCGACCTCCGCACGAGTTGTTCCGATGACAACCAGTGCAGCCAAAGTCCCGGATTTTCAGCAACAGTATGGCTGTCCGATTCCGCTCGCTGGAGCGGACAGCGCGCTCTACGAACGTCATTTAGTTTTCGACCGGGCGATCGACCCCAAGGTAGCAAGTGCCCGAGAGCGCTTTGAGGCTTTCTCTCATTCCATCCGTGATATTCTCGCGCGGCGCTGGGTGCAGACCAAAAGCACGTATGAACGACAGAATGCCAAGCGCATTTACTACCTTTCCATGGAGTTTCTCATCGGGCGTTCGTTGGCCAACAACGTTTCTAACCTGTTGCTTGATCCGGTGGTTCAACTTGTGGCTCAGGAGAAAGACATCGACTGGCTCGAATTGATCGAGCAAGAGCCGGATGCTGGCTTGGGCAACGGTGGGCTGGGCCGTCTGGCTGCCTGCTTTATCGACTCAATGGCCACCATGCAGCTCCCCGCCACGGGGTATGGTCTGCGCTACGAGTACGGCATGTTCAAGCAAACGATCGTGGATGGTTGGCAGAAAGAGAATCCCGACAACTGGCTCCGCGATAGCGACCCTTGGGAGATCGCCCGGCCTCACGAGCAGGTAGAAATTAAGCTGAACGTTTCATTCGGCATGCGAGCCGGTAAGCTGGAGGTTGTCCGCGACAGGCCATCAAGCTTGATCGGCATTCCGTTTGATCGTCCCGTAGTCGGCTATGGCGGAAAGACGATCAACACCCTTCGGCTTTGGGCTGCGGCGGCGCCTGAATATTTCGATCTTGAAAAGTTTGACACTGGGGACTTCGTCGGAGCGCTGGGTGAGACTCTCGAAGCGGAGTCACTCACCCGCGTGTTGTATCCCGACGATTCAACCACACAGGGGCAAGGACTGCGTTTTCTGCAAGAATACTTCCTGGTGGCCTGCTCAATGGCCGACCTGGTCCGCCGTTTCCTGCGCCACAACACCGATTGGGATAAGTTGCCGGAGAAGGTCGCGATTCAGTTGAATGACACGCATCCTTCCATGTCGGTGGCCGAACTGATGCGAATTCTTCTAGACGATGCGCACCTGGGATGGGACCAGGCCTGGGACCTTACGAAGAAGGCGCTGGCGTACACAAATCACACCTTGTTGCCGGAAGCTCTGGAGAAATGGCCTGTGGCGTGGTTTGAAGTACTCTTTCCCCGGAATCTGCAGATCATTTACGAGATCAACCGGCGATTGCTGGACGAAGTGCGGGTTCGGTTCCCCGGCGACGAGGGACGGGTGCAGCGTGTGAGCCTGGTGGAAGAAGGCAACCAGCGGAAGATTCGCATGGCGAACCTTGCGATCGTCGGCACACACAGCACCAACGGTGTGGCTGCGGTCCACTCGAAGCTGTTGCGAACCACGACGGTCAAGGATCTTGCCGAAATGTTCCCCGAGCGTTTTAACAACAAAACCAACGGGGTAACACCGAGGCGATGGCTGTTGCAATCCAATCCCGCGATGGCAAGTGCAATCACGGAAGTGATCGGCGAAGGTTGGATTACTGACCTGAGCCAGCTAAAGGAACTCAAATCTTTCGCCGGGGATCAGAGCTTTCGCGAAGTCTTTCTCAAATCAAAGAAAGAAGCGAAGGCGCAGTTTGCCAATTGGCTAAAAATGACGTCAGGGCAGATCATCGATCCGAACACGATCTTCGATTGTCAGATCAAGCGCATCCACGAATATAAGAGGCAATTGCTGAACGCGCTCCGAATTGTAGTTGTTTATAACCGGTTGCGGGAGAATCCCGACTTGAACATGGTGCCCCGCACATTTTTCTTTGCCGGCAAAGCGGCACCCGCTTACACGTTGGCCAAGCTGATCATAAAATTCATCAATAATCTGGCGGGGACGATCGATGGTGACCCTGCCGTGCGCGGACGACTCAACGTTGTTTTCCTCCCTGAGTACAATGTTTCGCTGGCCGAACGGCTCATTCCCGCCAGCGATGTCTCCAACCAGATTTCGACGGCCGGATACGAGGCCAGCGGAACGAGTAACATGAAATTCATGATGAACGGGGCGCTGACGGTGGGAACCCGTGACGGAGCTACGATCGAGATGGCGGAAGAGGCGGGGGAAGAGAACATGTTCCTGTTCGGTCTCACGGTAGAACAAGTGGAGAACAGTCGCGGCTGGTACAACCCGTACTGGCACTATGACCACGAGCCGGAGACTCGAGCCGCTCTGGACCTGATTTTCTCCGATCACTTCAGCCGTAACGAACCGGGAGTGTTCGCTCCTTTGCGCGATACACTGCTGACCGGCGGCGATCATTACATGCACCTGGCCGATCTGACCTCTTACTGTCAAGCGCAGGAACGGCTTGGCGCGCTCTATGCCGACCGCGGCGAGTGGGCGCACAAAGCGATACTAAACGTGGCCAGCTCGGGAAAATTTTCAAGCGACCGCAGCATTTCGGAATACGCATCTGACATTTGGAAGGTGGAACCATGCCCAGTAGTTTAGAAACGCGCCCGGCTGCAAGTGAGGCTAACGGAATGACAATTTCGCCGCTCGCGGGCAAACCGGCCCCAAAGGAGCTGTTGGTGGACGTGGCTCACTTGGAGAAAGAATATTTCGAGCGACGTCCGGACCTGCAGGATCGTACTCAGCTAGTCAGCTTCGGCACCAGCGGACACCGGGGCTCGCCCTTGAACGGAACGTTCACTGAAGCGCACATCCTGGCGATTACCCAGGCGATCTGCGACTACCGCCGGCAGCAGGGAACGGACGGCCCGCTTTATATGGGGAAGGACACGCACGCAGTCTCGGGACCCGCGCAGCGCACGGCCCTCGAGGTGCTGGCGGCGAATAACGTAGAGACGATCATCCAGGAAAAGGACGGCATCACTCCCACTCCGGTCATCTCGCGAGCCATTCTGGTTTACAACCGCGGCCGCAAGGACCACCTCGCGGACGGCATCGTGGTTACGCCTTCGCACAATCCGCCGGAGGACGGAGGGTTTAAGTACAACCCGCCGAACGGTGGCCCGGCTGACACTGATGTGACGCGCTGGGTGGAAGATCGCGCGAACGATTTGTTGCGAGCGGGAAATGCCGGGGTCAAACGAGTTCCGTATGCCAAAGCGATTCAGGCTGCGATCACGCATCAGGAAGATTTCGTTTTCCCATACGTTCGCGATCTCAAGAACGTAGTTGACATGGATGCGATTCGAGGCGCCGGCCTCAAACTTGGAGTGGATCCGCTGGGCGGAGCATCGCAACCCTACTGGGAACCGATCAACTCCATTTACGGGCTAGACATCGCCGTGGTGAATCCCATCATCGATCCAACGTTTTCATTTATGACCGTTGATCACGACGGCAAAATTCGCATGGATTGTTCGAGCCCTTATGCGATGGCCAGGCTCGTCGGGCTCAAAGATCAGTACCAGGTGGCTTTCGCCAACGATACTGACGCAGACCGGCATGGCATCGTAACTCCGGTCGCAGGCCTGATGAACCCGAACCATTACCTTGCCGTTGCGATCCGATATTTGCTCACGCACCGCCCACAATGGCGTCACGAAGTCGCAGTGGGGAAGACCCTGGTGAGCAGCAGCATGATCGATCGAGTCGTGGCAAAGCTCGGCCGCGAGCTCCAGGAAGTGCCGGTGGGTTTCAAGTGGTTTGTGCCCGGACTGGTCGACGGCTCTTGTTGTTTCGGCGGAGAAGAGAGCGCGGGAGCGAGTTTCCTTCGTCTTGACGGTACGGTGTGGACGACCGATAAAGACGGGCCAATCATGGATCTGCTGGCGGCGGAGATTACCGCGCGCACCGGCAAAAATCCCGGAGAGCATTATCGCGAACTGACAACGGAGTTTGGCACTCCGTACTACACGCGTATCGACGCGCCGGCCACGCCCGAGCAGAAAGCAAAATTACAGAAGCTCTCGCCGGACGCAGTAAAAGAGTTGGATCTCGCGGGTGAGCCAATCACAGCCAAGCTGACCAAAGCTCCGGGCAACAACGCTCCCATCGGCGGCTTGAAAGTGGTGGCGCAGACCGGTTGGTTTGCCGCCCGGCCCTCCGGCACCGAGAACATCTACAAGATCTATGCGGAGAGTTTCAAGAGCCAAGCGCATCTCGCCGCGATCGTGAGCGAAGCCCAGCAAATGGTGAATAACGCGCTGGGTTCGTCCGCGGTGGTTGCTCAGGATGGAGCGAGATAATGCACGAAGCGCCGCGCGCGTGGCTATGGGCACCGTCGCCTGTTCCACCGTTTCCGTTGGAATATCGCGCTTCCGGGTTGCTCCTGCACGTTACGTCTCTGCCGTCGCCGTATGGCATCGGCGATCTGGGATCGTCGGCGTTCTCATGGATTGATCGCCTCCACAATGCCCGCCAAAGATGGTGGCAGGCGTTACCACTCGGCCCGACGGGTTACGGAAATTCACCTTATCAATCGCTTTCGTCGTTCGCTGGGAATGCGCTGCTGATCAGCCCGGCTTCACTCATTTCCGAAGGGCTGCTGCAGGCAAAGGATTGTGAGTCTCATTTTTCTGCCGACGCGGTCGATTACGAATCCGTGATCCCGTTCAAACTACAGTTGCTCCAAGAGGCGTGGGCAAATTTCAAAGCCAGGGGGTACGGAGACAATGACCTGGCGCCCGCTTTCGACGAGTTCTGCGTCAAACAGGCGAGTTGGCTCGATGACTATGCTCTATTCCGAGCGCTGAAAGCCAAGTACCACGATGCTTATTATCTCGACTGGCCAGCCGAGTTGGTTCGGCGAAGCCCCAGTGCTCTCGCCGAGGCGCGGCGAGAGTTAGCAAGTGATATCGATCAAGTTCGCTTTGCGCAATTCCTGCTATTCCGCCAGGCTGATCAGCTCAAAAAGTACGCCCATGCTAGAGGCGTGGGTTTGATTGGCGACTTGCCTTTTTTTGTTTCCGCCGATTCGAGTGACGTTTGGGCCAATCCGGAATTCTTTCTGCTAGACGAGCAACGTCGGCCGCGTTTTGTTGCCGGAGTTCCTCCCGATTATTTCAGTGCCGAAGGACAGTTGTGGGGCAATCCGGTTTACAACTGGGATGCCCTTCGTTCGACCGGTTACCAATGGTGTATCGACCGGTTGCGTGCCCTACTGAATCATGTCGATGTAATTCGCTTGGATCACTTCCGTGGCTTCGCGGCCGCGTGGCATGTTCCAGCCAACGCGCCAACCGCTCAGTCTGGACAATGGGTTTCAGGTCCGGGCGCCAGCTTTTTTCAAGCAGCACAGACGGAGCTGGGTCATCTGCCGTTTGTCGCGGAGGATCTAGGTATGATTACGCCCGACGTGTACGCGCTGCGCGATCAATTTCAAGTGCCGGGAACCAGAGTGCTGCAATTCGCCTTTGATGGACATGCCGATAATCCATATCTTCCGAACAACTTTGTTTCCAACACCGTTGTCTACACCGGTACCCATGACAATGCTACAACTCGGCAATGGTACGAAGAGCTGCCTGAGTACCAGCGACAGAATCTGTGGAGCTACCTAAAGCGCGCGCCGGGTGACAGTACTGAGGCTGCATCGGTGCTGATGCGCCTGGCGTGGTCGTCAAAAGCGGCCCTCGCCATTGCTCCGTTGCAAGACCTGCTCAACTTAGGCAGCGAAGCGCGCATGAACGTGCCTGGACGCCCCGATGGGAATTGGCGTTGGCGAGTCCGGGAAGAGATGCTGTCGCCCCAAGCTTTTCAGTGGCTGGCAGAACTAACAGAAAGTTCAAAGCGTTCGGGCAGTCACATGACGTCCATTGATGCGCAACCTGGCCTCGAACGAGCCATGAGCTCACAGATCTAGAAAGTAGAACCAATGGTCGCGTCGGTCATCCAAGTTGTCAAAGGTATTCTGCTCGTGGTGAGCGCACTCTTTCCAATTGTCGATCCGATCGGAGGGAGTCCGATCTTTCTGTCGCTAACGAGAGACTACACAACGCAGACACGGAAACTACTCTCCCGCCGCATCGCTGTAGATAGTTTCATTCTGCTGGTCGCCTCGTACGCTGTCGGATCCCACGTGCTCTCGTTCTTTGGTATTTCCCTGCCAGTGGTGCAGGTGGGCGGGGGGCTCGTCGTGATTTCGACGGGCTGGTCGATGCTGAACCAGAAGGACGGGAATGATCGAAACGCAGTACGGCGCACGGTCAGCTGCACGGATGCTCTAAGCGATGCTTTTTATCCCCTCACACTGCCCTTGACGGTCGGTCCAGGCTCAATCTCGGTCGCAGTTACACTTGGCGCAAATGAAACGCACCACCTAGGGGCAAACTTGCTGGCGCTTCTAGCGGCGGCTATCGGTTCCGCATTTGTTGCGGTTACCATTTATCTCTGCTACGGCTTCGCCGACCGGCTAGCAAATGTTATGGGCCAGACCGGGATGAACGTAATTCTCAGGCTCTCCTCGTTCCTGCTGGTGTGCATCGGAGTGCAGATCTTGTGGAACGGTGCGAGCAAATTACTCAGTTCACTGCCGCAGGTTGCCGGCTTTGTGGTGCCGCTTTGAAGGCAAAGGAGGGGGCGGATCTGATCTTGTCGTCGTCATTTGTCAAACTGTTGACACTCTCTCCGATTTCACCTCGGAACGTCGGTGACGAGTTCGTTACGGTCAGGTTCTTAAGTCCTTCTGTTGGAGAATGTGACTCTCCGGCGTGACCAAGGGCTTGAACGGAACTGCGAATGCTTGAACAGATTCACTTCGAGAGCGGGCAAGAGGTTTCCGGTGCCAGAGAACTCCACGCGGCATTCCAAGCTCATAAAATAAGTCAGATACGCAAGTTAGTCCAAAGCACTTGAGGGACCCGAAAGGACACCGGATATGGCAGCCAGAGTTGAAGCGATCACCAAACGCCCCACAGTTAAACATCAAGCCTGGAAGGATCTGCAAACTCACTATAAGAAGGTCAAGGACTTACACCTGCGGCAGCTCTTTGCTGAAGATCCGAAACGCGGCGAGAGCATGACCGCCGAGGCCGTTGGCCTTTTTCTGGACTACTCGAAGAATCGCATTACGGGTGAAACCCTCAGATTGTTGATCCAGCTCGCCGAGGAATCTCAGCTGCAAGAAGGAGTCGACGCTATGTTCCGGGGGGAGAAGATCAACCTCACGGAGAAGCGTGCTGTTTTGCACATCGCCCTGCGCGCCCCGCGCGACGCTTCCATCGTCGTCGACGGCGAGAACGTGGTGCCCAAGGTGCATGCTGTGCTCGATCAGATGGCCAATTTTGCCAATCGAGTCCGAAGCGGCGAGTGGAAGGGGCACACCGGCAAACGGATTCGGAACGTGATCAACGTCGGCATCGGCGGCTCCGACCTCGGGCCGGTGATGGCGTACGAGGCACTCAAGCACTACACAGACAGAGCAATGACGTTCCGGTTTGTATCGAACATCGACGGCACCGATTTCGCGGAAGCCGTCCGTGATCTCGATCCGTCGGAGACACTGTTCATCATCTCTTCGAAAACATTCACCACGCTGGAAACGATGACGAACGCCCAAACGGCGCGCGCGTGGTCACTCGCCGGACTGGGAGGGGACGAGAAGTCGATCGCAAAACACTTCGTGGCCGTTTCGACCAATGCGGCGGAGGTGGAAAAATTCGGGATCGACACCGCCAACATGTTCGAGTTCTGGGACTGGGTCGGCGGGCGCTACTCGATGGACTCGGCCATCGGCCTCTCTACGATGGCCGCCATCGGCCCAGAAAATTTTCGCGCTATGTTGAGCGGCTTCCATCAAATGGATGAGCACTTCCGCACCACTCCCTTCGAGCGCAACCTGCCCGTGCTGATGGGTCTCTTGTCGATCTGGTACAACGATTTCTTTGGCGCGCAAACTGTAGCGGTGTTGCCTTACGAACAATATCTGAAACGGTTTCCCGCCTATCTCCAGCAACTGACGATGGAAAGCAACGGCAAGCATGTCACGCTCCAAGGCAAGAAAGTGGCTCACGACACCGGTCCAATTTACTGGGGCGAACCGGGAACCAACGGGCAACACTCTTTCTACCAGTTGATTCATCAAGGAACCCGGCTGATTCCATGCGACTTCATCGCTTTCGCGCAAGCACTCAATCCGCTTGGGCGGCATCACGACATGCTGATTGCAAATGTCTGCGCGCAAACCGAGGCGCTCGCATTTGGGAAGACTCCCGAGCAGGTCCAGGCCGAAGGGACTCCAAAGTGGCTGGTTCCTCACCGGGTGTTTGAAGGCAATCGTCCATCGAACACGATCCTGGCCCAACGTTTAACGCCGGAAGTGCTGGGCAAACTCGTGGCGCTCTACGAACACTCCGTGTTTACCCAGGGGGCAATCTGGAATATCGATTCATTTGACCAGTGGGGCGTTGAGTTGGGCAAGGTCCTGGCGCAGCGGATTATTCCTGAGATCGAAAGCAAGACAGAAACAACGCTCGCGCACGACAGCTCAACTAACAATTTGATCAGGTATTACCGAAAATCGAAGGAGACTTCCTGACAGACCCGCTACGCGCCACTTCGCAGATCGCGCGGAAGCCTAGTGGAACTTGCGCTTTCGAATAAGGAGACAGCCATGCAACTCGGAATGATCGGTTTGGGAAGGATGGGGGCCAACATGGTGCGGCGGCTCATCGGTAAGGGTCACAGCTGCGTGGTATTCGACAGAACGCCACAAGTGGTGAACGAACTCGTCAAGGAAAAGGCCACTGGCTCTGGATCGCTTGCAGAATTCGTGAAGAAACTTGAGAAACCACGAGCGATCTGGTTGATGGTGCCGGCGGCGGCTGTCGACGATACTATCGCTGCCCTCTTGCCGCACCTTGAGTCGGGGGACATCCTTATTGACGGGGGCAACTCCTATTACATCGACGATATCCGTCGGGCCAAACAGCTCGCTCCGCAAAAGATTCACTATGTGGATGTGGGCACCAGCGGAGGGGTATGGGGTCTGGAGCGCGGATACTGCATGATGATCGGCGGCGAGACCGAAGTCGTCAAACGACTCGACCCAATCTTCGCAGCGCTCGCCCCGGGAATTGGTGACATTCCGCGCACCATCGGCCGGGATAAGGTCGATGGTACCGCTGAGCAGGGTTATCTGCACTGCGGCCAGAATGGAGCCGGCCACTTTGTCAAGATGGTCCACAACGGAATGGAGTACGGAATTATGGCGGCTTATGCGGAGGGGTTGGCGATCCTACGCTCCGCTAACATTGGCAAGCGCGCCGACAGCACCGTCGACGCCGAAACCACGCCACTGCGCGATCCAGAACATTACCAGTATGACTTGAACCTGCGCGATGTCGCGGAGGTTTGGCGTCGCGGAAGCGTGATCGCTTCCTGGCTGCTGGACCTGACCGCCAACGCGCTGATGCAGGATCCAAATCTCTCGAAGTTTGCCGGCCGGGTTTCCGACTCTGGCGAAGGGCGCTGGACGATCAAGGCCGCGATCGACGAGGCCGTCCCGGCGCCGGTTCTCACTTGCGCGCTCTACGAGCGGTTCAGCTCGCGGGGCGAGGCTGAGTTCGCCGACAAACTTTTGTCTGCCATGCGGTATCAGTTTGGCGGGCACCTGGAAAAATCCGAAGACAAATCTAAAGTGGCTTAAGGAGAAGCTTGTGAACAATTCGCATTCGGACGCGCTCGTCTTCTTCGGAGCGACAGGCGACTTGGCATATAAGAAAATCTTTCCCGCGTTACAGGCGATGATTAAACGCGGGCATCTGGATGTGCCGGTCATCGGCGTCGCCAAAGCTGGCTGGACGCTCGATCAGCTCAAGGCGCGCGCTCACGATAGCCTCGAAAAACATGGCGGAGTCGATGCCGCGGCATTCGAGAAGCTCTCTTCGTTGCTGCGCTATATCGATGGAGACTACAACGATCCCGGTACCTTCCAGGCTCTCGGCAAGGAATTGAAAGGAAGCCAACGGCCGGCGCACTATCTCGCGATCCCGCCGATCATGTTCGAAGCGGTGCTCGAAAAATTGGAATATTGCGGCTGCACATCGAATGCCCGGATCATCGTCGAGAAGCCCTTCGGCCATGACCTGGAGTCCGCACGGCATCTGAATAAAGTTATTCTCCGCAAGTTCGATGAGTCGTCGATTTTCCGGATCGACCATTACCTGGGCAAACGACCGGTACAAAATATGGTCGTATTTCGTTTCAGCAACGCGTTCATGGAGTCGTTCTGGAACCGCCATTATGTGGAGAGTGTGCAAATCACGATGGCGGAGGATTTTGGTGTCCAAGGCCGCGGTGCTTTCTACGACGAAACGGGAACGATCCGCGATGTCGTTGAAAACCATCTATTCCAGGTTCTTTGTAACCTGGCGATGGAAGCACCGGTAAGGCTGGACAGTGAATCCGTTCGCGATGAGAAGGTCAAGGTGCTGAAGGCGATTCCGGCATTGGACGAGAAAAGCGTCGTTCGCGGGCAGTTTCGCGGATATCTGCAGGAAAAGGGAGTCGCGCCGGACTCGAAAGTCGAAACCTTCGCCGCGGTTAGGCTGGACGTCAATTCCTGGCGGTGGCAAGGAGTTCCGTTCTACATTCGCGCTGGGAAGTGTTTGCCGGTCACGTCCACGGAGGTGTTCTGTCGGCTACGAAAGCCGCCTAGTGTCATCCCAGCGGAAGTTCTGCACTCGAATTACCTTCGCTTCCGAATCAGCCCGGATGTGTCCATTGCCATGGGCATGACAGTGATGTCTCCCGACGAAATGGCCGGCGAACCCGCGGAGATGATCGCAAGCGAACAACCCGGCGCAGAGGAAATGGACGCGTATGAGCGGGTGCTGGGAGATGCCATGGCGGGGGACACTACCCTATTTGCGCGCGAAGACTACGTGGAAGAAGCCTGGCGAATCGTCGATCCAATCCTCAAGAAAGCGACGCCAGTCTACCCTTACGAGCCGAAGAGCTGGGGGCCGAATGAGATCGAGCGAGTGACGCCGCCGGGAGGCTGGGAGAACCCGATCATTGGGGACGAGACTGCTGAGAGCAAAGCTGCTTGACGGGAAAAGGCTGCTTCCCATGGCGACGCTCGACGCGCTGCGAATCGAAAGCGGAGAAACCGGAATGAACGTTGAAGTGTTTGCCGATGACGAATCCGCCGCGCAAGCGGCGGCTAGGTTTATTGCTGCAGCAGGGCGGGCTTCTGTCGCTGCGCGCGGTCGGTTCGTTATGGCCGTCAGCGGCGGGCGTACTCCCTGGATTATGCTACGCGCGCTGGCCCAGGAGCCACTCCCGTGGGAGCGCATCCATGTAGTGCAAGTGGACGAGCGTGTGGCGCCTGCAGGAAATCCAGACAGGAATCTCACGCATCTTCGAGAAAGCCTGCTGGAACATTCCCCAATTCCACCCGAGCATATCCATCCCATGCCAGTGGAATCGTCGGACTTGGAAGCCGCGCCCGGGCAGTATGCTTTGACTCTCCAGGAGTTGGCGGGTTCGCCGCCCACACTGGACCTGGTTCACCTCGGCCTGGGACCTGATGGCCACACCGCCTCTCTGGTTCCGGCCGATCCAGTACTTAACGTTACTGAAAGTGACGTGGCTCTAACCGCCAGCTACCAGGGGAGACGACGGATGACGTTAACCTATCCGGTCATCAACCGCGCCAGGCAGATCCTCTGGTTGGTAACGGGTAGAGAGAAGGTTGATGCTCTTGTGCGCTTGCGCAAGGCCGACGCATCAATCCCCGCCGGGCGGATTCGACAGGATCGGGCTGTTATTTTCGCCGATCGTACAGCGTCCGAAGGTGACGCCTGATTGACATCTGACGAAGTGCTGTCACCGCCGAATGACGCGGTTCGTACTCTTCAACAGATCGGGCTGCGCTCCTTCGACTAACTGATTGATCCAGCGTGCGGACGTCCCGTGGCCGATTTCCGTTGAGCTTGGAAAGACAAGTGCACTTAACTTTCCACCCGCCGGATGCGGCCGGCGCCAGCCTCGTAACAAGCTGTTTGTTTCCAAACTGAGGTGAGCTGGCGAAACTAATTAGGGTTCAGAGAGGCCAAGTGAACAGGTCAACCCTCGATGTGCTTACTAATGTAGATTCTCCAGCCGAGGCTGCCCTCCCCGAGCCGGCCGCATTCTCCAAACGCCCGACGTGGGCGCAGGTGGAGGGAAGTTCCTTACCCCTTGGGGTCACTTGGATCAACGAGGAGCAGGCGTTCAACTTCGCCGTTCACTCGGAACATGCGGAGAGCGTCACGCTGTTGCTGTATTCCGCCAGCGATTTGGTGAACCCCCTCCTGACCTTTCGCTTCGATTTTCTGCGGAACAAGTCAGGCCGGATTTGGCACTGCCGAATTCCAATCACAAAAATGGGTGATGCTCGATACTACGCATACTCCGTGGCGGGAGAGACCATTCCTCAACTGCATAGCTTCGATCCGCAGAAGGTTCTCCTCGACCCCTACGCGAAATGCATTTTCTTCCCTCCCGGTTTCGATCGAAAGCTCGCTATGCGTGAAGGCGAAAACGCGGGCCATGCGCCTTTGGGAGTTTTGGCTGCTCACCGTCCAACATTTGACTGGGCAATGGATCGGTCACCGCTTCATCAGTCGGATGCCATCATCTATGAACTTCACGTGAGGGGATTTACAAAGAACCCCAACTCCGGCGTAGATCCTGCGCGTGCCGGAACATACGCTGGTCTGGTAGACAAGATTCCCTATCTAAAGGAACTCGGGGTCACGATTGTCGAACTCATGCCGGTGTTTCAACGTGATCCGCAAGAAGGCGATTACTGGGGCTACATGCCTCTGAATTTCTTCGCACCCCATGCGCAGTATGCGAGCAGCTGCGGTGCGGATGAACAGCATAATGAATTCAAGAAGATGGTGAAGGCGCTTCATGAGGCTGATATCGGCGTGGTGCTCGACGTCGTGTACAACCACACTTGCGAGGGCGACCACAGGGGACCAATCTACAGCTTCAAGGGTTTCGATAGTGCCGGCTATTACATGCTGTCCTCCGATCCGGCAAACCCTTACGCCAATTACTCGGGCACCGGAAATACCTTGAATTTCAGCCAGCCCCATGTGCGCAAGATGGTGATGGACAGCTTGCGTTATTGGAAGCGAGAAATGCATATCGACGGATTCCGCTTCGACCTGGCGTCCGTGTTTAGCCGTAACGCGGATGGATCTCTCAACATGGGAGACGCTCCCATCTTCAGTCAGATTTCTGCCGATCCCGAGCTGGGCCGATTGCACTTGATCGCGGAACCTTGGGATACAGGCGCGTATCAGCTTGGCCGCGGCTTCCCAGGTTTGACTTGGCGCCAGTGGAATGGACGGTATCGCGACGACATTCGCCGCTTCGTTAAGAGCGATCCGGGGATGGTGGCCGACCTGATGCGTCGCCTTTATGGCAGCGATGATTTGTTTCCCGACAGCCGCGCCGATGCGTATCACGCCTACCAGAGTGTGAACTTTGTAACGTCCCACGACGGCTTCACTCTGTACGATCTCGTCTCCTACGACCGCAAGCACAACTGGAAAAACGGGAATAACAACCAGGACGGCACTGACGACAACCATAGTTGGAACTGCGGCAACGAAGGAGACGAAGGGGCGCCTCCGGAGGTGCTGGAACTACGTCGAAAACAGATGAAGAACTTCTGCTGCCTGCTGTTGTTGTCGAACGGCACCCCGATGTTCCGAGCGGGGGACGAATTTATGAACACCCAGTTCGGCAACAACAACCCGTATAACCAGGACAACGAAACGGGATGGCTGGACTGGAGCCAACTCCGGGCGAACCCCGACATTTTCCGTTTCTTCCAAGCCATGATTGCATTTCGCAAAAATCATCCCGCCCTCGGACGCAGCAGGTTCTGGCGGGAGGATATTTCCTGGTACGGAGCGGGTCCAACGGTCGATCTCTCCTACGACTCTCATAGCCTAGCCTTCTGCCTGCACGGCGCCTCACAGGACGATGACGATATCTACGCCATGATCAACGCATATTGGGAAGAGGTGCACTTCCAGGTGCAGGAAGGGGTTCCATCGGAGTGGAAAAGAATTGTGGATACAGCATTGCCGAGTCCTAACGATTTCTCGGAAAGCGGCACTGCCATGCAGCGGATGGACTACTCGGTGGCACCCAGGTCGATTGTTGTGCTCCTTCGATCGAGCAGAGAACGTGCCGGAACGAAGAAGGAGTCATAGCGGAGCCCGACAGAATTGCCGCGAAGATGTAATTGATCTACGAAGCTCTGCATCGCTGACTTGGAGAGATTCAAGACTCTGGGATCGAGTGAGTTTGCAAATGAGCAGCGCACGCACATCGAAGAGATTGAGCGCGATTCAGGTGCTTTCGGTTGTCCTCTGGTTCGTGGCCGCAGCTGGCGCCACCGGGCCGGCAACCCCAGCCCTGAGTCCGACGAACATCTTTGCTCCCGCCTCCACGCCCGCCAAGTCGATCTTCGGATTATCCCTCTTTGTTTTGGCGGTCACGGCATCCATCTTCGTGGTCGTGTTCACTTTGCTTGCTTACTGTGTGGTGAAGTTCAGGAAAAGGACCAACGATGATGGCCGCGAGCCTCCGCAGGTGTATGGCAGTAATCAGGTTGAGCTTGCCTGGACGGTCATTCCCGTGCTGATTGTGGTGGCTTTATTCATGGCAACGGTGCGAGTGATCGCCGACGTCCAGAAGGCATCGCGACCTGACGGAGCGATCGAGGTTGTCGCAATTGGCCACCAGTTCTGGTGGGAGTACCGCTACCCAGGTCTGAAGGTTGTAACCGCGAATGAATTGCATGTGCCGGTCAGCGATCCGACCCATCCGACGCCGACCTTCATTCAGTTGCTGTCGGCGGATACCGACCACAGTTTCTGGATTCCGCGTCTGGCGGGTAAAACTGACCTCATTCCCAACCATCCGAACAGCATATGGATTGATCCACAGCGGACGGGTCTCTACCTCGGCCAGTGTGCCCAGTATTGCGGGACACAACACGCAAAGATGCTTCTGCGAGTTTATGTTCAGTCGCGGGAGGACTTCGATCGCTGGATTGAAGAGCAGCGCCAACCCGCAGCTGTGGGTGACGCTGTTACTCAAGGGCAACGAATATTCGAAACCACCGCTTGCATCAATTGCCACAACATTGCTGGGACCGTGGCCAACGGTCGGTTTGGCCCGGATCTTACTCACCTGATGAGTCGCGACACGATCGCTGCCGGCGCTGCCCTTAATACCGCGAAAAATCTTCGGCTCTGGATTCAAAATCCCAATGCGATCAAGCCGGGATCCTTGATGCCGGCAATGGAATTGAATGATGGGGAAGTGGACGCGGTGACAGCCTATCTGGAGACACTTCGTTGAGCACGTTCTTGAGCCCATTGCCGAGCTTGGTCGAAGGGAGCGCTTGATGGCGACAGACTCTATCGCGTGGCCGAGGAGTGAAGGCCTCTCGCGTCCATTCGTTGATCAACTGCATGAATGGATCACGACGGTTGATCATAAGCGCCTGGGCATTCTGTATGTCATCTATGCCTTGATTTTTCTTGTGGTCGGCGGAATCGAGGCGACGATCATCCGCATTCAGCTGATTCGTCCCCATAATGATTTCGTCTCTCCGCAAGTTTTCAACCGGATGTTTACCATGCACGGAACCACGATGATTTTCTTCGTGGCCATGCCTCTGGTGTTCGGATTCGCCAACTATTTGGTTCCGCTGATGATTGGCGCGCGGGACATGGCGTTTCCACGCTTGAATTCTTTCAGTTTCTGGCTCACCGCATTCGCAGGGCTTCTCCTTTATTTCAGCCTGGTCGGAGCGAACGGCCTGTACGGGGCAGGAAACGCGCCGGACGTGGGCTGGTTTGCCTACGCACCCCTTACTTCGCGAACCTTCTCGGTCGGGCACAGCACTGATTTCTGGACCCTGGCTTTGCTCGTTTCAGGATTCGGCAGCATCGGGACAGCGATCAATATCATGACGACGATTTTGTGTATGCGATGTCCGGGGATGAGCTTGGGAAAAATGCCGCTGCTAGCGTGGCTCAACCTGGTGATGGCCGGTTTAGTAATCCTTGCGGTGAGCCCGCTGACTGCCGCGCAAATTATGCTGGTGATTGACCGCTATCTGGGGGGACACTTCTTCGATACGCAGGCCGGAGGCTCCGCCGTGATCTGGATGCATTTCTTCTGGGTTTTTGGCCATCCGGAAGTTTACGTACTGGTAATCCCCGCGTTCGCATTCATCTCGGAAATTGTTCCGGTCTTTTCCCGCAAGGCAATGTTCGGCTATCCGATCATGGTCGCGGCCACGGTAGCCATTGGTTTCGTGAGCATGTCGGTTTGGGCCCACCACATGTTCACGGTTGGAATGAGCGCCAATGCGAATACGTTCTTCGTGTTTTCGACTATGGCTATCGCAGTTCCCACCGGAATCAAAATCTTCAACTGGTTGGCCACGATGTGGGGCGGAAAGATCCTGCTTAAGACACCGATGCTGTTCGCGATTGCATTTCTATTCCAGTTCCTGATTGCCGGTCTCACCGGAGTCATGTTGGCTTCCGCCCCGTTCAATTGGCAACTGAGCAATTCGTATTTCGTAGTCGCGCACTTTCACTACGTGATTGTGGGTGCGATTCTGTTCGCCACCTTCGGTGCCTTCTATTACTGGTTTCCGAAGGTGTCGGGAAAAATGTACAGCGAAACTCTGGGGAGGTGGCACTTCTGGTTGTTCCTGATTGGATTTCACCTGACATTCGATTTCATGCATATTCCAGGCCTGCTCGGCATGCCACGGAGAATCTATACCTATGAACCGGGCCGCGGCTGGGATACATGGAATCTAATCGTGACGATCGGCGTCTTCTTCCAAGCGGCGGGCGTTCTGGTTTTCGTTTACAACCTGCTGTGGTCGTACTTCCGAGGTGAAACTGCCGGAAGCGATCCATGGGATGCCTGGACCCTCGAGTGGTCCACGAGTTCACCACCGCCTGCCTATAACTTCAGCACAATTCCAACGGTGAGAAGCCGACGGCCTCTTTGGGACCTTAAGCATCCCGAAGATCCAGACTGGAAATACGAATGAAGGAAACGCTATGAACGCGACTTCCATGACCGTAGCAAGGCCGATTGAGTGGGATCGTCCCTCGCGTGGCACTGTTGGAATGTTCGGCCTGATCGCGGCGGAGTCGGCGATTTTCACGATCTTTGTAGTTGCATACCTTTTCTATGTGGGCAAAAGTCTGACGGGGCCGACACCAAAGGAAGTTCTCAGTGTCCCGATCCTTTATACCATTTGCTTGCTCTCCAGCAGTCTGACGATTCACCTGGCCGTGAAAGCGCTTTACCGGGGTAGTGTGCGAGTTTTCGGGGCGTGGTGGTTCGCCACTATCGCGCTGGGTACCGCTTTTATGTTCGGAACCGCCAGCGAATGGCACCGGCTGATTTACCACGAAGGATTCACGATCAGCACGAATCTGTTTGGAACAACCTACTACTCATTGGTCGGGCTGCATGCGTTCCACGTGGTTGCAGGTCTCACCGGCCTCTCGATAGTTATGGCGTTCACGCTTCTGGGGAGCCTGAGAGAAGAACACGCCCAGCGTGTCGATGTCTTATCTCTCTACTGGCATTTTGTGGACGCAGTGTGGGTTGTCGTTTTCACGGTCGTATACGTGATTGGACGGTAAGGGAAGGATCGCAGAATGGCACCGGAAATACTGCAACGGCCCAATGAGACAGAGCATGCGCCGCGCGCGATCGAACTGCCGGCGCCGACGGCCTGGCCGATCATTCTGGCCCTCGGCGTGACACTGGTGTTCGCGGGATTGGTGACGAGCGCCTCGGTGAGCATTCTTGGTGCGATCTTCGCCGTGGCTGGCTGTGTCGGATGGTTTCGCGATGTGCTGCCAAACGAAAAACAAGAATCGGTGCCAGTGATCGGGAAAGCGCCGGCTGTGGCTACTCTACGACCGCAGGTCGCCCGAGTCGAATGGATGACAGAGGAATTGAACCGTGCACGTCTCCCGTTGGAGATTTATCCGATTTCGGCGGGGGTCAAAGGTGGGTTAGCCGGGAGCGTCGCCATGGCCATTCTGGCTGTTTTGTATGGGATCGTGAGCGGCCATGGCATGTGGTATCCCATCAATCTTCTGTCCGCTGGATTATTTCCTGCGCGGTCTACGGTCGCTGAAATCGCGGCCTTCCATTGGGACGCTTTGATCATTGGTGCAATCATCCACGTTGTCTGTTCTGTACTCGTAGGACTTCTTTATGGCGTGGCGCTTCCGATGTTTCCGCGCCGCCCGATTCTGCTCGGAGGTGTGATCGCTCCCATTCTTTGGACGGGCCTGATCCACAGCACTCTCGAGGCGCTCGATCCCGTGCTCAACCAGCGCATTGACTGGCTCTGGTTTGTTGTTTCTCAGATCGGATTTGGCATCGTCGCCGGCATCGTGGTTTCCCGACAGGAGCGCATAAGCACCTGGCAATATCTTCCATTTCAAATCCGCGCCGGGATTGAAGCGCCGGGAGCGATGGACGAGAAGAACGGAGAGAGTCCCCGCCAATGAATCGTCGAGCGATTCTCGTTGCTTTCCCCGTCATTGCGCTCCTGCTTTGTGCGGGATGCACAGGTTCTCCTGGTATTCCTCGAGCGGACTCAGTGGTAGTAGCGCCGAGCGAGATCGTCGACTTCAAGTTCCTCTATGGACAGAACTGCTCAGGATGTCACGGCCCGGATGGTAAAGGAGGCGCAGCCATAGCCTTGGCAAATCCCGTTTTCCTCGCAATTGCCGACGACACGGTGATTCGGCGCATCGCGGCGAACGGAGAACCGGGCACGCCGATGCCCGCCTTCGCGCAGAGCGCGGGAGGCATGCTCACGGACCAGCAAATGGATGCGCTTGTTCGAGGAATTCGATCTTGGACGAAACCGAATGTTCTCGGCGATCAGACTCCGCCGCCTTATGCGGCCCAGGCTCCTGGCAATGCGCAACGTGGCGCCGATGTCTATCGAACTTACTGCGCTTCCTGTCACGGAGCCAACGGACGCGGCGGAAGCAAGGCTAGTTCGATTGTGGATGGCTCGTTCCTCGCGCTCATCAATGACCAGCAACTTAGAACCATCGTTATCGCAGGCCGACCCGAACTGGGTGCGCCAGACTGGCGTGGCGACGTTGTGGGCCACCCCATGTCAGCCCAAGAAATTTCCGATGTGGTCGCGTGGCTTTCGAGCCAGCGGACAAAGTTCCCCGGCCAGCCTTATTCCGCGGCTTCGATGAACTTGGCCGGCGGAGGATCTCGATGAGTAGAGAAAACAACATCTCCAGACGAGCGGCGCTCGTTAAACTTGGCCTCGTGCTAAACGGCATCGTTGGTGCTTTCTTAGCAGTGCCGATCGTGCGCTATCTCCTGTCGCCAGTGATTCGTGAAAAGAAGTTCGGATACGACTCGTGGCTCTCGCTTGGCGGACTGGAACAGTTTCCTGCCGGCCAGACGAGGCTTGCCACCTACAAAAATCCCGTCGTGAATGTCTGGGATGGCGAAACCGGCGACATCGCTTGCTGGGTGCGGAATGTGGATGATCACACTTTTCAGGTTTTCGCCGTCAATTGTGCGCATCTGGGATGCCCGGTTCGCTGGTTTCCTCAATCAAGTCTTTTCATGTGTCCTTGCCACGGCGGAGCTTATTACCAGGATGGATCCCGCGCGTCGGGACCTCCGGAGCGAGGACTGTTTCAGTATCACTACAAAATCGAAGACGGCAAGCTTCTCATCAAGGCTGGCGAAATGCCGACTCCCGGTCAGCCCGTAGCAAAGAAGGCGGGAGAAAAGATGACATGCGCGTGATGCAAAAACTCGTCGACTGGTTCGATCTGCGGCTGCAGTTGGGCACGCCGATTCGAGAGACGCTGGAGCACCAGGTTCCTCGCGAGACGGCCAGTTGGCTCTACGTTTTCGGCAGTGCTGCCCTCACCTGTTTCATGCTCCAGATTGTCACCGGCATCCTGCTCGCCCTTATCTATGTGCCCTCCGCGGGAGAAGCGTGGAGCAGCCTCCAGACCCTCAATCACGGTATTTCTCTTGGTTGGTTCATCCGTGCGCTGCACGGTTGGGGCTCGAACTTCATGGTTGCGATTGTCTTGATCCACATGGTGCAGGTCTTCCTTTTTGGAGCATACAAATTTCCCAGAGAACTTACCTGGATGGTTGGCGTCCTACTTTTACTTGTGACGCTGGGTATGGCATTTACCGGACAGGTTCTGCGCTTCGACCAGGATGCCTACTGGGGGCTAGGCATCGGAGCATCGATCGCAAGTCGGGTTCCGGTGATTGGCCCTTGGGCCGTTAATCTCATGCTCGGCGGCCCAATCATTGCGGGAGCGACTCTCTCTCGATTCTTCGCGTTGCACGTTTTCGTTATTCCCGGACTACTCATTGCCTTTGTCGGCGTACATCTGCTCATGGTGCTGAAATTAGGAATCAACGAATGGCCGATGCCGGGACGCATAGTCCGCCGCGCCACATACCTGCAGGAGTATCACGAGTTAACGCTTAAGCATGGTGTGCCGTTCGTACCGAATGCGATTTGGAAGGATATTCTATTCTCCGCTTTTATTCTTCTTTCGATTGCCGCGTGCGCAATCTATTTCGGTCCGTTCGGGCCCGGCGGCCAGCCGGATCCGACAGTGATCCAGACCTCGCCGCGTCCGGACTTCTTTTTTCTGTGGTTATATGCGCTGCTCTCGTTCTTGCCCCCGTCAGCCGAGACCCCGATTCTGTTGATTGGGCCCGTCGTCGGAATCATAGTCCTGCTGGCTCTTCCGCTCGTGGCGGGTGAGGGAGAGAAGAGTTGGAAGCGCAGGCCGATTGCTGTCCTTACAATTCTGCTGATCGCGGTCGCCCTTGGCACACTGACTCATCTAGCCGAGCACACTCCATGGAGCCCGGTGATGAATGCCTGGAGCGGCGAACCGATCCCTCAAGAATATTTACAAGGCCGCACTGCTTTAGAGCGCCGGGGTGCACTCGTTTTTCAGGTGAAGCAATGTCACAACTGTCATTCGCTGGATGAGAAAGGAGGTCAGCGTGGACCTGCGCTCGATAGGGTTGCACTGCGCCTCACCGAAGATCAACTGATTCGCCAAGTGATCCAAGGCGGAGGGAATATGCCGGCGTATGGAAAAAATCTGAGTCCAGCGGAAACAACCGCGCTGGTGGCATTTCTGGAAACATTGCACCCGGCAAATCAAAGACCGGCTCGCAATGCTTCTCGAGCGGTGGCACTTGGCGCAGCCGAGGTCTCGCCCCGATAGGGCTAGCTATGTTCGAGTCCCATGTACAGATGCAGTTCTGGCCGGTCGCGCTCGCCATCACAGCCGGCCTGCTGGTCATGGCATTGGGTTACTTACGAGGGTGGCTTTGCCTTCGAAGTGCTTTCCCAGGACTGATCGCCGGTTGGCGCCTCGCAGCATTTATCGGTGGACTCTTATTAGTGTGGGCTACGACGGCATCTCCGCTCGGTACTCTCGATCGTCAGTCGCTCACGGCTCACATGATGAAACACCTTTTGCTCATGACGGTTGCTGCTCCGTTAATTCTCGCAGGCGCGCCGGTATTTCTGCTGACTTCCGGGTTTCCGAAACTCTTCATCAAGAGCGATCCTTTACTCGTCAACTGGTCGGCGAGATGGCTCGAGCGCGTCCCTACCCATCTCGTATCGTGCTGGCTAGCGGGCACGGTCGTTGTTATTGGGTGGCACCTTCCCATCGCATTTCAACTGGGCATGCGGTCTCATTGGGTGCATACCATGGAGGACGCGTGCTTTCTTTTGGCGGGGTTGTTGTTCTGGTGCCCCATCGTGCAGCCGCCGCCGAGTTCGACGGGATCTCCTCGCTGGTCGGCAGCGTTATATCTTTTTCTTGCCACCCTGCCTTGCGACGTTCTTTCGGCGTTCCTGGTCTTTTGTGACCGGCTTGTTTATCCCTATTATCGATCTACAGCTCAATTGTTCAGCATGACTCCCCTTCGGGATCAGGAGTGCGCAGGGGCCCTTATGTGGGTTTGGGTAACGTTCGCGTACCTGATTCCTGCAGTCGTCCTCACAACACAAATACTTTCGCCGCCGAACCGCAACTCGAATGCAACACCAAGCCTGAAATCAATTTTCTCATCGCGCTAGCAACCTTTACCGGCTTCTACCTGCGGCTCCGCATGCGGTGCGACAATTTTCCTTATTCTTTGCTGATTCACACGTTGTGTCCAACCCGTCTGGTTGCCATTGACCTCACCGTGATTGTGGCCGAGAAGTGTCAAAGTCATAGCACGTGACAAACCCTTGGCAGGAGTTTGGACCGACGTAGCCTCAACCTAAAGGGCAGCCCTGCACATTACGCGATTTAAACGCTGTGGTTCGGAGTTTTCTCCTGGCATTTTTGTTTTTTCTCTCCTTCCATGCACTGGCATCAGACGTGCTTTCGCCATTAGGGACAGGAGACAAGACATATGCGTGTGACAGAAGCCTCGATGGAGGGTGGGCCGGAAATTGGATCCGGTTTGCTGGGTGATCGCATGAGAGAACTTGACGATGTTGTCTCGCGAAATCTGCGTGCGCTTTACAAGAGTGCCTTTCGATACTTGGGCAACGCACCGGATGCGGAAGATGCGGTTCAGGATGCTCTCCTCTCGGCGTACAAACACTTGGCGCAGTTCAGGGGACAGGCGCGAATCTCAACGTGGTTAACCGCAATCGTCATCAACGCTGCACGGATGAAATTACGGCGGCGCCGGGGCGTCTCCCCGTTGTCACTGGAGCATAAACAAGGAGAAGACGGCCTCGCCTTGCTGGAGCGGATCCCTGACCCAAAGCCGAGTCCGGAGGAAATCTGCGTCAGCTCCCGAGCCCATGAGCGGTTGCTCGAGGTCGCGAACCAGCTTTCACCGACGCTGCGCAGAACATTTCAGCTTCGCGACATTGAGGGTCTTTCCACAAAAGAAACTGCGCGCCGGTTGGGTGTGCCCGAGGGAACAGTGAAGGCGCAAGTGGCGCGAGCGCGGGGCAAGTTGGCTCAGATCATGGGAGCGAAGCCTCGAAGGCAAGTCTGGCGAGCCGTTTCTGTTGTTCGTCCGCATTTCGCGCAGAGTCGGTGTGTCCGTGAAACTGCGGCCTGATTCACGGCCAGTCACATATGACGGCCGCCGACTCATCCCGAACAACGATCCTGGGTAATTTCCATATGAATTACAACGAAGAACCTGCAGAATGTCGTGAGTTTCCCTGGCATGCCCGCCTTTTCACCACTGGGCACATCGAGATCGAATGCGATCCCAAAGTGTGGTCGGCAGTGAAGACGTTGATCCTTCGCCGATGGCAGGATTCACTGGCAACTCAGACTGACATCGACGAGCCGGACCTCCCAGCCTTAGGCGCAGGCGGCCGCGCATCTCAGCCGAGGTAGTAGCTAGTGAATCGGACGTGCAAACGGCACAAGCCACCCTCCTGTACAGGCATCTCGATAACCCGATGGTGGTATTCGGGCATGAACCGTTGGAAGTAGCAAAAAAGCCCTCCATTCCGTGATGTATTCCTTCCGCGCACCCTGCATGATGCAGTCGTGACAATAAGAAGCTGATCACAGTGACGCCGGGATGCCGGTTGCCAGCTTTTGGTGGTCCCGGGATCATTCGTCCGTCAGAAAGCGAGGGATACAAGATGAGCGTCGCGCAATTTGGACTAACACCGCAGACATCTTTTATGAGCGCCCTACCCCGGTTGCGAGTGGAACAACCTCTGCTGGACGCCGAGGCCCTCGAGAGATCGCTTCGAGCACAGTCAGAGGCGGATGCCAAGGCTGCGCGGTTAAGATTCTTACTAGATTTGGCGAACAGCGTGGCTTCCGGCCTCGAGACCGATGATCTGTTGAGAGAAATGGCGGTGAGCGCCCGGGGAGTCGGGCGTTCGGATCTTGCCCTGGCAGGACTGCTAGATGCGGAAACTGGGCGGCTGCACATAAAGGCGTGCGACTCGCCAGCGCACATCAGGCTCGACGAGGAAGTAGAGAGTTCCTTCGCAGAAGTTCTTGGGAACCGCGTTTTCTCGACCGGCAAACCATGGGTGGGAAAGGCCGAAGAGTTTGCCGAGAGGGATACGGAAACGGAAGAAGATCCGAAATGGGCGGCAGGGTTCAAGAACATCTGCGCTTTACCGCTCGTAAGCCGCGACAAAGTCCTGGGCATCCTCGTTCTCGGAAAGCGATGTGAGAAATCCTACACCCAGGACGAAGTGGATTTCCTGAAGCATGTTTCGAGTCTGGTAGCCCTGGCCATCGAGAACGCACTGGTAAACAGCGAACTTCGGAATCTAAAGGATGATTCCGGCGAGGGAACTGTGCGATTGGACGATCCAATCCGCGGCGATCATAACTTTAGGGAGCTCGTGGGCAGGAGTGCGGCCCTGCAGCGCGTGCTCCGAGAGGTCGAGGTCGTGTCGCCGACCGATTCCGGCGTTTTGATCCAAGGTGAGACCGGAACCGGGAAAGAACTCATTGCCCGCGCCATTCATGACATGAGCGCTCGCCGTGACCGCCCTTTTGTCAAGCTGAACTGTGCCGCCATTCCCTCCGGCTTACTGGAGAGTGAACTTTTTGGCCACGAGAAGGGCGCATTCACCGGCGCGATCATGCGGAAAGCCGGACGATTCGAAGTGGCGGACAAGGGCACTCTGTTTTTGGACGAAGTGGGCGACATTCCACTCGAGGTTCAGTCCAAATTGTTGCGTGTCTTGCAGGAACAGGAGTTTGAAAGGTTGGGTAGCACGAGAACGCAGCAGGTGGATGTGCGTGTGATCGCCGCGACTCACCGCGACTTGAAGCAGATGGTCAAAGACGGCCAGTTCAGGAGCGACTTGTTTTACCGTTTACACGTCTTCCCTCTACTCGTCCCTCCATTAAGAGATCGCCGCGAAGACATCCCGATGCTGGTGCGGCACTATGTTGACAAGTACGCCAAGCGAATGAACCGGGACATTGAAACGATTCCCTCGCGCGCCATGGAGGTCTTTGCGAGCTATCCGTGGCCAGGCAACGTGCGGGAATTGCAGAACTTCATCGAGCGGGCAGTGATCTTGTCACCCGGGAGCGCCCTCCGGCCTCCGCTCGACGAACTGAGAGGAGGAAGCGTTCCAAGTCCGGGTCCGAAGATGTGTACTCTCGAAGAGATGGAACGCGAACATGTTCTCCAGGCAATTCGAGATTCCAACTGGGTCATCGGAGGACCGAACGGAGCGGCAGCGCGGCTCGGGATGAAACGCACGACCCTGACGTATCGGATTCGTAAGCTGAAGATTCCGTGCCGCCCGGTTTAGCACACACATCCACGTTATAGCCGGTGTTGAAAGAGCTGTACCCCGAAAGTGGTATCGAAATATGCCCAAGCCGGGGGATTCGGTGGCAAGTTTGCGCCACTAGTCTAAATGCGAAAGTTATCGAAGGCGGACTCCCCCAGTCAAGTCGCCAGTAAGTCTTAGATATGGCGAACGGAACGGCCTCGTTTCGAAGGACGGATTTGCGAGTTTGTTCACTGGCACCATTTATTCTTTTCGTTTCAGGGGGGCTGCTGGCCGGTTCGCAGCAGCACGCCGACTCGACGTCAACGCCTTCTAAACCGAGTTGGGTTCTAACATGGAGCGACGAGTTCAATGGCCCCACCGGTTCGACACCGGACCCGGCCAAGTGGGTGGTTGAGAGTGGGGGGAATGGCTGGGGCAATGATGAATTGGAATACTACACAGCCCGCCGCCAGAACGTTCGCCAGGAAAACGGGAACCTCGTCATCGAGGCGATCAAGGAAAAATTCACCGCCTCTGACGGAACCCAGCGCCGCTATACGTCGGCGCGCCTCAAGACACAGGGACGATTCGCCCAAAGATATGGGCGATTCGAAGCGCGGATCAAGGTTCCGTCCGGACGGGGAACGTGGGCAGCCTTTTGGTTGTTGGGCGATAATTTTCCCGCTGTTGGTTGGCCGGCGTGTGGGGAAATCGACATCATGGAAAGCCTTGGCTCGGAACCGTCGACGATTCACGGTACCGTGCACGGTCCTGGGTATTCAGGAGAAAGAGCGCTGACCGGAAGCTTTTCGTTTCCGAGCGGGAGCGTTGGCAACGACTTTCACGTCTTCGCCGCCGAGTGGGAACCGCGAGCCGTCCGCTTTTATGTGGATGGGCAGCTTTACGAAACCAAAACGCCCGCGGATCTTCCGCGTGGCAAACGTTGGGTGTTCGATCACCCGTTTTTCGTCATCCTGAACTTGGCGATTGGCGGGGGTTTGCCCGGGAGCCCCGAAGAATCTACGCTGTTTCCGCAACGAATGCTGGTGGACTACGTTCGCGTGTATGCGCGCCGATAGCGGATCAGAAGATCGCCGTAGATGACGATCTTAGCAACAGTGCATTTCACCTTTGATTGTTCTTTGTGTCGTTCGAAGGGCGTGGGTCCCTTGGAATGTTTTTTAACGCATTTTCCGTTGACCAAGTGCGTGTGGGGGCGCATGAAGATTGAGGTCATGATTCTATCGGTGTTGCTACTCACCGCCGGGGAAATCCTCGCCCAATCTGATCTTGCCTCGATCACCGGAACGGTAAAAGACTCGAGCGGCGCGGTCGTTGCCGGTGCGCGGGTATTCGTGACCAATGCAACCGACGATCTTCAGGCACGCGCGGTGACGAATGCTACAGGTGTTTATACGGTGTTGAATTTGCCCATCGGGCACTACAGGCTTGCATGTTCGAAGGAGGGCTTCAAAAAATATGAGCGCTCCGAGATCAATCTCACGATCAGTCAAGTGGCTGAGATCGACGCGGTGTTGACGGTTGGCCCCAGCACGGAAACTCTCGCCGTTACCAGAGACGCACAACTTCTTCAGACGCAGACCTCCTCCATCTCGACAAGTCTGGGCAATGCTGCAATTACTGAACTGCCGCTCAACGTGCAGGGGGGACGAAATCTCGCGGCCTTTATGTTTGCATATGTTCCCGGCGTGGAAGGCAGCGGGAATAACCCGCAGAGCAACGATTACACTTCGCACATAAATGGCAGTCTAAGTCAGAACAAGGAAGTAATGATCGATGGAACCTCGGCCGTGTCGCAAATTGGCGGTTATCTCAGTGAATCAAGCCCTCCGATGGAAGCAGTTGAGGAATTTCAGGTAACCAGCGCAGGAGTTCGGGCTGACGACGGACGTACAGGTGGCGGCGTGTTCCGCTATGAGATGAAATCAGGCACCAACGCCTGGCATGGCAGCGGTTTTTATTACATGCACAACGAAGCGTTCGATGCTCGATCCTGGGGCGACAAGTACAACGAGGTCGTGTGTTTGAATGACGACAATGGCGACCCTGCACAGGCCGCGAGTTGCCAGCGCGCTTTTGGCAAGCCAGCTGATTCTTTGTATACCTATGGCGCGAGCTTCGGTGGTCCCATCAAGAAGGGCAAGCTTTTTTTCTACTCGGCGTGGGAGCGTTACACATTTGCGAACTACGGTATTGGCGGGCTCACTTCGACCGTTCCAACAACAGCCTTTCTGAACGGCAATTTCAGTGCGCTCTTGAACCCAGCAGTGGTCCTCGGGACGGACAGTGCCGGTCAGACCGTGTACCAGGGCGCTATCATCGATCCACTGACCGGGAATGCATTTCCGGGAAACATCATTCCCGCGTCACGCATCAGCGCGGTATCGCAGAAGATCGTCGGTCTTTACGAGAAATACTATCAGCCGCTTTCGTCGACCCTTACCAACAACAATGCATTGCCGCTGACCAGTCCAGCGACCTCGTACCAAAGCAATCAGTACAGTGTGAAGCTGGATTACAAACTGTCGCGCAATCACTTTCTGGATGGATCGATCATTTATGCCTACATACCACGCTTGCTATCGGACCAGGGAGGGATATGGTCTGCCGGTTCGCAGGATGGTGGACCGATGGCGAACGCGTATGACCACAATACGACTGCGCCGTCGGTCCGAGCCCGTGATTCCTGGACAATCACGAACGCGCTCTTGAATGTGTTCAGCGCCACGTTCAATCGCTTCCGCAATCCGAGCGATGCGCGTTCACGGGAGGGAAACTGGCCCTCAACTCTGGGACTGGGAGACTTCGGGGCGGGGAATTTTCCCATCATCAAGTTTCAGGGGGTAAACAGCGACCAACACCGTTATGTCGCCGGCCTGCCGATCGATGAGACCCTCCTGGGGAGCCAGTTCAATGACTTTTATGCTGCTAACACTTTCATCTACGATGACAATCTGTCCTGGGTGAGGGGTCGCCAAACTTACAAGTTTGGCGCAGAATTTCGTGCCCAACAATTCAACTCTCACGGAGATTATGGAGTTCCAACCTTCGTGTTTGACCCGGCGCAAACGGCGGGCACCTTCGGAGCAAATGCCGGCTTCGGATTTGCCAGTTTCTTATTGGGCGACGTTAATCAGGGCTCGGTCAGCGAACCGGACAACACATACGGCCGCCGAAAATCTGTGTCGCTGTATGCCCAGGATGACATCAAGCTTACGGCGAAGTTTACTGTGAATCTTGATTTGCGCTGGGATTTTAACGGACGCTACCACGAAAAATACGGTCACTGGTCGAACTTCGACACAACCGCGATCAACCCAGTTACCGGCCAGCCGGGTGCTTTGGAGTTCGCGACCAACGGTGGCGACTCGTTCGAGAAAAAACAGAATTACCACAATTTCTCAGGATATGTTGGCGGGGCATACCGGCTTGCACCAAGAACAGTTGCACGAGCATCGTTCGGCGCCTTTTACGTTCCACTAAACCTAAACACCTTTAGCGGGATTCCATACGAATTCAACCCCGGATTTGTGTTGAACAACCAGGTGCTTACGCCCTTCAACTGGGACAGCGGTTACCCGGGCCAGGGAGTAAATATCGGGATGAATCCGAATTTTACTCGTTATGGCATGGTCTCGATTGATCCTCGAATGTTGGAGCTCGGCAACGTCCAAGAATTAACCGTTGGAATTCAACACGAGATCAGCCGCGACCTTGTGCTTGACGTGACCTTCATCGAGAACCACGGCTATCACTTGGAGAGTGGATATGTAGCCGCAAACCAGCCCCGGCTATCGGCCTATACCGCGATCGTGCAGGCAGGTCAACAATACAGCTGGGTTACAGAACCCGGTTTCACTGGATTTGGTTGGGCCTCTGTCGCGCCGTTTCCGAACGTTGCGATGACTTATGGGCCTCTCTACTATGTGGGCTCGCCGTTGGGCAATACCGACTTCCGATCGCTGCAATTCACGGTGAAAAAGCGGGCGGCGCACGGGCTTTCGATGCTGGCCAGCTACAACCTGTCCTCCTCTCACGGAGACGTGGATGATAGTTTCGAGGACCTCTATGCAACCGGGCCACTGCAGGATGTTTACAATTTGCAGAAAGAGCGCCATACCATTTCCGATTTCGACCAGACCCATATCGTAAAGGGGTACGTCCTGTACCGACTGCCGTTTGGTCAAGGCAAGGCGTTGCTTTCCGGCGGGAGCCCGGCTGTGAATGCTTTCGTAAGTGGATGGACGGTCAGTGGGGGCTTCCACTACAACACCGGAACTCCGATGCGGATTCCAGCCAACGTGTATTATCCCGGAATCAACAACGTGTATTCGGACATCGTACCGGGTTGCGATTTCAGCGAACACTTCAACGGAAAGGTCGACAGCACCTACTTCAACTCAGCTTGCTTCACTAATCCTGTAAACGGTGAATTTGGCAATGCACCGGGTTATCTCGCGAACCTTCGCAATCCGGGCTTCGCGTCGGAGGACGTTGGGATAAGAAAATCTTTGGGACTTGGCGAGCGTTCCAGGCTCAGCTTGTACTTTCAGGCATTCAATGTCTTCAACCGTCACGGTTTCAATGGCCCTAACACGCAGATCGGGACGGCGGACTTTGCTAAGGTCCTGCCGGAAGATCTCAATGGCCTTCCCGGACCTCGTGTTGGTCAATTCGGTGCGAGGTTCGTCTTCTAAATGGAGCATGCGATCAATCCCGGCGTCTCCAATTACAAACGCAGTGAAACTCCGCGTCGTCGTTGGATCTCAAGGCTGCGTTCTCCCGAGCTCTCAACTCAGCCTATTGCCACAGCCCTACTGGTGGTGATTTGTATTTTGTTGGGCGGTTGTCAGGCACGACAAAACGGTAACAATCCTGCGCATCCAACCATAGAATTCACGACGGTTCCGTTAGCAGGCGCGGGTGATCCCGACAAACTCAGCACGATTAAGGGACGTGTGATCGGCGCCCAGCCTGGACAGAAGATCGTCCTATACGCCAAGGGCGAGACGGCTTGGTGGGTACAGCCCTTCGCGAACCAACCTTTCACGAGCATTCATCCAAATTCGAGATGGAGCAATTTTACCCACCCGGGAACGGAGTACGCGGCGCTTCTGGTCGGCCCCGATTTTCAGCCTCCGCTCACTTCCAATGGGCTACCCACCGCGGGGGTCGTGACTTTCGCGGTAACGCACGGCGCGCCGGCATTCTGGCAGCGATGGTGGTTTCCCTTCCTGTGCGTTATTGCCGGCGTAATTGCGATATTTGGTTTCCATCACCTGCGACTTCGCCAGACCACCAGGAAGCTCAGTGTACGTTTTGAGGAGCGTCTCGCCGAACGCATGCGCGTCGCGCAGGAATTGCACGATACGTTCCTGCAGGGCGTGCTCAGCGCATCCATGCAACTCCATGTTGCAGTCGATCAAATGCCTCCCGATTCGCCGGCGCAACCCGCGCTCAACCATGTTTTGAAGTTGATGGGTCAAGTCGTGGACGAAGGCCGAAATACGCTTCGAGGGCTGCGGTCGTCTGTGGGAAGTGCTCACGATCTGGAGTATTCATTCTCGAGAGTTCCGCAGGAGCTCAGCGTACAACAAGAAATCGGGTTTCGCGTTCTCGTCGAAGGTCCAGCCTTGCCAGTGAAATCGGCCATCCGCAACGATATCTATAGCATCGGCCGCGAAGCTCTGGTTAATGCCTTTCGCCATTCCCGGGCAAGCAATATCGAGGTGGAACTTGAATATGCTCCCAACGAGTTTCGCGTCGTTGTTCGCGACAACGGCTGCGGTATTGACCCCGAAGTGCTGCATTCAGGGCGCGACGGTCACTGGGGACTTTCCGGGATGCGCGAGCGAGCCGAAAGAATTGGAGCAAGACTGAAAGTGTCAACCAGCGTTTCCAGTGGAACGGAAGTTGAGCTGAGTGTCCCAAGCCGGCTCGCTTTCGAATCCGATGCGTCGAATCGCGCGTCTAACTGGATCACAAGGATCTACACGCGAGACAAAGACGTGTTCAAACCAGAGAGTCTGAGAAGCGGGAAGGGAAAATGAGCGAAACCGCCAAGATCCGCATCTTCAGCGTGGATGATCATCCTCTGATGCATGAGGGAGTTGCCACGGTGATCAAGAATCAACCGGACATGATAATGGTAGCAGAGGCATCCAACGGCCGAGAAGCGCTTCAGCGCTTTCGGGAGCACGTGCCCGATGTAACCCTCATGGATCTTCGATTGCCCGATATGAGCGGCGTCGACGCTATGATCGCGATTCGGGCAGAGTTCCCTGAAGCCCGCGTGATCATTCTGACAACATTTTCCGGCGATGTGGAAATTCAGAACGCCCTCGCAGCCGGAGCTCGCGCCTACGTTTTGAAAAGCATGCCTCCCAAGGAATTGGTGGAAGTGATCCGCCAGGTTCACGCCGGCAAAAGGCGCATTCCTCCCGAGATTGCGGCGAATCTGGCTGAACATTACAGCGATGAAGCGCTCACTAGCCGCGAGGTTGAGGTGCTTTGTCAAATCGCGGGAGGAAATCGCAACCGGGATATCGCGGATAAGCTCTTCATTACCGAAGAGACCGTCAAGGTCCACATCAAACACATTATGGAAAAGTTGGGCGCAAGTGATCGTACTCAAGCGGTTGCCATTGGAGTGCGCCGCGGGATCATCCAATTGTAAGACGCATCTTCAAAGCTAACTTTCGGGATACCTCAATAGTGGTACGAAAAGATTCCACGCGCTAGGGATTCATTTGGTAAGTTAAACCTCTACTCTAAGCACGGTCTATCGAGGAGGCCGGGATTGCAGAGGGCATTTTCTACGTTCCCGGATGGCTTACCCGGAGCGGGCCTTCTTTTACTGCGAGGTGCGGCGGGAGCGGCGCTTTTTGTGCAAGGCGGCGCCTACCTTGTCGATTGGAATACGTTGGGATTTCTAACCTTTGTCCTCGCTCTACTTACGGTCGCGAGCGGCCTTTCACTTACAGTCGGTTATCTGACTCCGGTTGCGGGTATCTTTGGCGGATTGTTCTGCGTGGGCAGCGCGTTTTCCTGGTTCCCGGCTCCAAACCTGGAATTGTTTGAAGCCAAGCCCACAGCTGCTTTGGCGACTGTGATCGCGATTGCACTCGTTTGTCTCGGCCCGGGAGCGTTTTCACTGGATGCTCGCTTATTCGGGCGCCGCGAGATCATCATTCCCGCTGCTTCCGCTCCACCGCACTCTTGATCTTCTCTTATCCCGCGGTAGGCCTGCGGCTGGTTCTGTTCAGAAACAAATTGGCTTAACTTGGCATCCATGTTTCCATGAGACCGCCCTGCGACGAGTCCGTGATCCAGTCAGGGCATCCTGGAACTCCCTGTGCTGCGGAAGCGAGAACTTGGATCCTCGCCGCGACCATCATCGGTTCGAGCATGGCCTTCATCGACAGTACGATCGTGAACGTCGCTCTGCCCGCGCTACAAGCCAGCTTTCGCGCAACCGTAGTTGATGTGCAATGGGTGATCGAGTCTTACGGCCTTCTCCTGGCAGCGTTGATTCTCGTCGGAGGCTCGCTTGGCGATTTGTGTGGCCGCCGCCTTATGTTCTTGCTGGGTGTGGTGATCTTCGCCATCGCGTCCATAGGCTGCGGACTTGCTGGGAATATGCATTGGCTGATCGTTGCGAGGAGTATTCAAGGTGTGGGAGCTGCACTTCTAGTGCCCGGCAGCCTGGCCATTATCAGCACATCGTTCGACGAGAAAAGCCGCGGTCAGGCGATCGGCACCTGGTCCGGCTTCACGGCGATCACCACCGCAGTCGGACCGCTTCTCGGCGGCTGGTTGGTTGAGCACGCTTCGTGGCGCTGGGTATTTTTCATCAATGTCCCCCTGGCAGCAGCTGTAATAGCGATTTCGCTGTGGCGTATTCCCGAGAGTCGCAAGGCTGCTGGGGGCCATGTCGATTGGCTCGGTGCCCTAGTTATAACTCTCGGACTAGCTGGTCTGGTTTACGGTTTCATCGAATCGGTGAATTTAGGCTGGCACGATTCGTTGGTGCTGGCAAGCTTGATCTTAGGTTGTGGATGTGTGATCTTGTTTCTGTTCGTTGAAGCAAGGGTGACCTCACCAATGGTTCCCTTGGCGTTATTCGCATCTTCCGCTTTTAGTGGCACCAACCTGCTTACGCTGTTCCTATACGGCGCAACTGGGATTTTCTTCTTCTTGTTTCCTCTGAATCTGATCCAAGTCCAGGGATATTCCGCAACTGCAGCGGGTGCGGCTATGCTGCCACTGATTCTTCTGATCTTCCTTCTTTCACGCTGGTCGGGAGGTCTCGTGGCACGTTACGGCGCAAGAATTCCGTTGATCGTCGGCCCGCTGGTTGCCGGGTTAGGCTTTCTTCTATTCGCCGTACCTTCGGTTGGCGGTAGCTACTGGAAGGCGTTTTTTCCTGCGGTGGTGACTCTTGGTTTTGGCATGGCGGTTACCGTGGCGCCGCTCACTACGGTTGTCATGAATTCTGTGGGCCAGGATCGTGTCGGGACAGGTTCTGGAATCAACAATGCAGTTGCGCGGGTTGCTGGGGTACTGGCGATCGCAGTCTTGGGGATTGTGATGGTCCGCGCATTCAGTCATCGACTGGATCGGCGGTTGGCGAGCGTCTCCATACCACCAAGCGTTCTCCGGGACATCAAGATTGACGAGGTGAGGCTTGCTGGCCTTCGGGTGCCCGCGAGTGCCGACGACGGTATGAGAGCGGTGATCGCGGAGTTCATTCGAGACGCATTCGTATTCGGATTCCGGATAGTTATGTTGATTTGTGTTGGGTTGTCGTTGGCAAGTGCCGCAGTGGCTGCCCTTATGATTCCGAAGACGCCATAATCTTCAATCGCGTGCATGCCTCCGCGGCCTTGACTAAAGCCTTGCGGGATTTACACAGCAAGCTCCCGGTATACTAGTACGCAAAAGTGGGAATGCGTTCCAACGCATTTTGGCCTGCGACTGAGCGTTTTTCTTATTTGAAGGTCGCGCATTAGCAACCGTTGGGGAGCCGCCGCAAAAGCCGATTCTTGCGGATTGGTTTCGGCTGAGCTGAGCGCTTAAGGATTACTTTGAATTCCGCACGAAAAGACTGCCGACGCGGCCGTGCCCCGGGAGTCCGTTTTTTCCTGCTGGGCTTGTGGCCCTTCCTGGTGATCGGCATAGTGTCGGCGATGCCGGCAGCGGCCCTTGACCCTCAGAGGGCAATCAGCCAATACGCACACACTGCCTGGCGGGTTCAGGACGGGGTCTTCAGCGGCACCCCTAACACGATTGCGCAAACTACTGATGGGTACATATGGATCGGCACGCAAACTGAATTGGTTCGTTTCGATGGCGTCCGATTTGTTCCCTGGACTCCGCCAGAAGGGAAGTCCTTACCCAATTCCAGCGTCTACTCACTTATGGGTGCCCGCGATGGAAGCCTTTGGATTGGCAGCGGCAGCACTCTCAGCCGCTGGAACAAAGATGACCTGGTGAATTATGCGGAAACGAACGGGCGGGTCAATACCGTTCTGGAAGACCGGGGCGGGTCGATCTGGATCGCGCGGTCCAGGGTTTCCGACGGGAAGGGGCCAATCTGCCGGGTCGAGGACAAAAACCTTCGCTGCTATGGCAGCCGGGATGGAATCCCGTTTTCCTACGGCGGTTTCTTAGTCCAGGACAAGAGCGAAAATCTGTGGATTGAGACCAATGGTGCGCTATGCCGCTGGAAACCAGGTTCCACCTGTACCAGTTACTTCGTCAATCCAGCTGACCTTGCTGGGGGAGGCATTGGAATATGGATGCTCGCTTCCGCGCCGGACGGATCGATCTGGAGTAGTGTGGATGCGCCTGGCGCGGGGCGAGGCCTGCAGCAATTTGCTGAGGGAGTTTGGAAGCACCATGTCCTGCCATCTTCTCCGGGCATGGATTCGGGGATCAGTGCTCTGTTCGTTGACCGCGACAATGTGTTGTGGATTGGGACGGTATCCGGAGGGATTTATCGAATTTTGAACGGCAACGCGGATCATTTCGGCAGCGGAGACGGACTGTCGAGTGACTCTGTGCAGAGCTTTTTTCAGGACCGCGAGGGCAATCTGTGGATTGTGACGTCCGCGGGAATCGACCGCTTTCATGATCTGCCGGTCGTGACCTTTTCCATCCGTCAGGGGCTAACCGCCGAGGATGTTGGTTCCATTCTCAACTCACATGACGGGACATTGTGGATTGGGAACCGCGGCGGCCTGGATTTCTTGCAGGAGGGGAAATCTTTTGTTGTTCGAACCGCAAGTCGATTGCCTGGACGGAGAGTGACTTCGCTGCTTGAAGATCACGAGGGTCGGTTGTGGGTGGGCGTGGATGGTGGGTTAACCCTTTATGAGGCAGGCAGCTTCCGCCCGATTAACCGGTCGGACGGTAGCGCACTCGGGGGGATTATTGCGATCGCCGAGGATACAGACCACATGATTTGGGCCGAGGCGATCGGGAACCCAAGCCGACTGGTGCACATACAGGACGGGAGTGTGCGAGAGGAAATTGCACCGCCGCGCATCCCGCGCGCCAAATCACTGGCAGCCGATCTCTACGGTGGTATCTGGTTGGGCCTCGCGAACGGAGATCTTGCCCGATATCGGGAAGGCCGGCTGGAGACCTTCCCCAAGAAAGACGGCGCGATCAATCAGCCCGTGCAAAATCTTTTGGCTGATTCTGATGGTTCCATCTGGGCTGCAACTTCGAATGGACTGAGGCGGTGGAAAGATGGGAAATCGGAAACCCTCGATTCCAGAAATGATCTGCCGTGTGATTCCGTTCTTTCAATGTTAAGAGATCAGAGCGGATCGATGTGGCTTTACACCGGTTGCGGTGTGGTTACAATCTCCGATTCTGAACTCAGAAAATGGTGGGAGCATCCAGACACGAAGGTCAAACTCGGATTCTTTGACGCCATTGATGGCGCGCAACCTGCCTTTTCGGACTTTAGACCATCGGCTGCACGATCACGTGATGGACGGTTGTGGTTTGTCAACGGGTCGATTGTGCAAATGATTGACCCCGAGAATCTGCACGAGAACTGCACGCCTCCGCCCATCCAGATCGTAAAGATCGTCGCTGACCGCAGGAGCTACGCGCCTCGGGAAGATATTCGCCTGCCCCCTCTGACTCGTGATCTTGAGCTTGACTACACAGCCCTCAGTTTCGTGGCGCCGCAAAAAGTCCGCTTCCGCTACAAGCTGGACGGCCGGGATGCGAATTGGCAGGATCCTCAGGGGCGGCGGCAAGCTTTTTATAGTGATCTTCGGCCGGGCAAGTACCGGTTTCGCGTGATCGCCTGTAACAATGATGGCGTCTGGAATGAAACTGGGGCTTCGCTAGGTTTCACGCTGCTGCCGGCTTTCTACCAGACGAACTGGTTTCTTCTCATCTGTCTGACGGCATTCGGAGGCATTGCCTGGGCGGCGTATCAGTGGCACGTTCGTCAGTTAGCAGCTCGGTTGGATTCGCAATTTGAGGAGCGGCTGGCGGAACGAACGCGAATCGCCCAGGACCTGCACGATACATTGCTGCAGGGATTTCTTAGCGCTACGATGCAACTTCATGTCGCGAACGATCAATTACCGGAGGAGTGGCCGGCAAAACCCATCATAAACCGCGTTCTCGAACTCATGGGACGCGTGATCGAGGATGGTCGAAAGGCAGTTCGCGGGCTGCGCTCGTCTGCGGACGAGTCCGATGATCTCCAACAAGCATTTTCGCGGACTCACAAGGAGTTCTTTCTCCAGCAGTCCATCGATTTCCGCGTGATTGTCGAGGGCCGGGTCCGGCCATTGCATCCGGTCATTCGCGACGAGGTCTATCGGATAGGCCACGAGGCTTTGGCCAACGCATTTCGACATTCGCTAGCTAGCTGCGTCGAAGTTGAACTGGAATATGCGGAAGACCAGTTGCGGGTTTTAGTCCGAGACAATGGCTGCGGAATCGACCCGCACGTGTTGCGCGCGGGACGCGATGGCCACTGGGGCCTGTCAGGCATGCGCGAGCGGGCGGAAAGAATTGGCGCGCGAGTCAAAGTTTGGAGTCGCCCCGCGGGTGGAACCGAAGTTGAGCTGTCTGTTCCAGGCCATGTCGCTTTTCGGCACTACGCTTCGGGTCGCGGGCCACGATGGTTCAGTCGATCGCATTCGCATGATGTTCAAGACCAGAGAAGGAAGCGAAAAAATGAGTGACACAGCTGCGCTTCTGGTGTTCTAGGTGGGGATCATCCTGGCTCGTTGTCCTCAGAACCGTAATTCCCTAAAGGTCCGGTCCTTGCGCACGAGTGACTCCCCCCGTCCTTCTCGATGTCGCGGACGCTGCCTGACTACCACCAAGGAGGTATCGGCTTCCCCACCTTCTGAGGTAGCAAAGAAGCACTGCATCTCGTGATGTGTTCCGGCCCGTAATCCGGCATGGTGCTTATACGGACGCAGGAGTAGGCACCCGCAGGGAATGGAACCTCAGAGGAGGCAGACAAATGTTTAAGCACCCGGCACTGTTCGCACTGGTGGGAATTGTCGCTCTCGGCATTCCCGGCAACCCCACTTCGACCAGCGGATCCTGGCACGTGGACGCCCGCCATTCTGACGCGCAACTCATTACCGACGGCACAACCGACTACGGGAAAACCAAGATTAACGTGGCTCTCGGAGTCGCCAGAGTTAACGGGATGTTGATTTTGGACAACAGTGATCCCACAAAGTCTAGTGTCAATTTCAGAATCTATCCGGCGACTTCAATGGCGCCCCCGATTGATGAAGACGGGCAATTCCTAAGCCATTGGGTTTCCGACTTGGCCAATCACACACTAGTTTGTTTCCACTCCAAAACGGTTAATCGGAGGGCGGACGGCCGACTGCAAGCCACAGGCACTCTCGTCCTAACTCGCGTGGACCGTAATGTCGAGGTGGCCACGGGTGAAGCCTATGCCGGACCCGTCTATGGCCCACCAATTTTGCATCGGGTTTCGCACGAAGCCACTTTCGTTTTCGATCTTCCGGCCGATGGGAAGGGGCAGAAGGACGGCGAGGTCACGGCATCAGGATCGACAAGCATGTTCCGCGAAGATTTCCCCCAGTTGGTGAAGACCGTGGTCAGCACCTACTGGCCTCCCGTAGTTCAGGATGAACACTGTCAAACATCCGACGCCAATGAAGCCTATAGCGGCTCAAAGTGTACAGGGACATTTCTGGAGACTCCCGCGCTACCCGAAGCGCCCCACGCAGCCAACGGCGAGGACGTCGGTGTCCAGCAGAATTTCAATGCGGTTGTCGGAGACCATTTGACCATTGTCGTACACCTGCGTTTGGCGGCGAAAAGTTCCGGAGAGCCAGCGGCGGTCGGTGGTGACTAGACGTTCTTTCGACAGGACTTGTGAGCGGTGCGTCCCGGATGGTCGGTGAAAGTCACAAGTAAGTTTTTGAGAAGCCAAAACTAGCAGAACCATAAGGAGAAGAGGTGATGCCCACGATAAGCACAAAGGATGGAACCACGATTTTCTACAAGGATTGGGGCAAAGGGCAGCCCATCGTATTCAGTCACGGGTGGCCGCTCAGCGCCGACGACTGGGACGGACAGATGTTGTTCTTCGGCCAGCGTGGTTATCGAGTCATCGCGCATGACCGCCGAGGGCACGGTCGCTCCACGCAAACCTGGTATGGCAACGATATGGACACCTACGCTGACGATCTCGCGACGCTCACGGAAAAGCTCGACCTGAAGAATGCAATCCACGTTGGCCATTCCACCGGGGGCGGAGAAGTTGCGCGTTACATTGGACGCCATGGCTCCAAGCGGGTGGGCATGGCTGTATTGATCAGCTCTGTTCCGCCATTGATGCTGAAGACAGAAAAGAATCCCGGCGGTCTTCCGATCTCGGTCTTCGACGGGCTCCGGGCGGCGCTAGTGGAAAACCGTCCACAATTTTATCGGGATATCACTCTTCCGTTCTATGGCTACAACCGGCCCGGCGCCAAAATTTCCGAGGGCATCCGCGAGCACTGGTGGTTGCAGGGGATGATGGGAGGCGTGAAGGCCCACTATGACTGCATCAAAGCCTTCTCGGAGACGGATTTTACCGAGGACCTCAAGAGGATCGACGTGCCAACTCTCGTCATGCACGGCGACGGTGATCAGATCGTACCCATCGGCGCGTCGGGTCTGATGTCCGCCAAGATTGTGAAGGGCGCAACGCTGAAGGTGTATCCCGGTTTTCCGCACGGGATGCCCACAACCAACGCCGATCAGATCAATGCCGATCTGCTTGGGTTCTTACAGCAAAGCAAGCAGGCAGCCGCATAGAGGACTTGGGGAGCCCGGCCTTTCGCAGGATTCGCGGAAGGCCGCTGCGCCGAAGGTCGGCACCATGCCCGAAGGGAATCCGGGTTATATAGTCGTCTTGACAATAGTCGTTAAAACATATATTATGCACTATTGATGACGAAACTGGTCGGGTCTGGCAAAAGCAAGGGAAGCATCGGCTCTCCCGAGGAAACGGCGTTCCTGGACCTGCTGCGTACCACTGACATGTTGTCCCGGGGACTGGCGCGGGTTCTCAAGACGGAGGCCCTGTCTTCGACACAGTACAACGCGCTCAGAATCCTTCGCGGTTCACCGGAAGGACTGCCCTGTGGGGAAGTCGCGAACCGAATGATTACCCGAGACCCGGACGTTACCCGGCTGCTGGACCGACTGGAGAAGCGGCGACTGATCTCGCGGTGCCGCGAAACCAAGGACCGGCGAACGGTAATGGCCCGGATCACAACGGAAGGGCTGAAGGTTCTGGCGCGGCTGGATGATCCGGTGCAGGCCGCCCACCGCAAACAATTGGGTCACCTGGGAAGAGAGCGAATGCGGGCGTTGACTGAACTTCTGCAGGTTTCGCGCAGCCAAGTGGAATGATTTATTGGCTTTAATAGTCGTTGCAACGATTATCGGTATAACGCATCAAAGGCATAGGTTCAGATGAGGAGATTACGATGAGCACTCCCGCTACTCTGCAAACCGCCACCACAACCTGGAACATCGACCCGGTCCACTCCGTGGCTGAGTTCAAGGTGAAACACATGATGATTTCTAATGTGAAGGGACAATTCACACGTCTCGACGGAACGCTGTCGCTGGACGAGAGCGATATCACGAATTCGAGTGTCGAGGCCTCAATCGAAGCAGCTTCCATCACCACGCGCGATGACCAGC
Source organism: uncultured Acidobacteriaceae bacterium (assembly GCA_963777005.1). GTDB lineage: Bacteria > Acidobacteriota > Terriglobia > Terriglobales > Acidobacteriaceae > Sulfotelmatobacter. Next base: position 138,856 of record CAVZPC010000024.1, read on the forward strand.
GCGATGCGCATCTGAAAAGCGCCGACTTCTTCGATGTCGAGAAGTTTCCTATGCTGTCCTTTAAGTCGACGGGCGTAAGCCGAACCGGTGGCGAGGAACTGGCTGTAACCGGGGATCTGACCATTCACGGCATCACGCGCCTTGTAGTGTTCAATGTCGAGGGACCGACTGTTCCGGCAAAAGATCCCTGGGGCAACACTCGCAGGGGCTTGTCGGCGACAACTAAGATTAACCGGCGAGACTTCGGCCTGACTTGGAATTCGGCGCTTGAAACCGGCGGCATTCTCGTCGGCGACGAAGTCACTATCACTCTAGATGTCCAGTTCATAAAGGCGTAAGCCTAAACGATTCGTTGCGTACCGCCATTCGTGCGGGCGACGCAGAAGAGAGAGGAGGAGTCATGTCACTCCGCCCAGTAAAACAAATTATTCAACCGAAGCCGACGATCGAAGGCGCCGGCGTTAAGCTGCAACGAGCCTTCGGTTTCGGCAAAACCAAAGATTTCGATCCCTTCCTGCTGCTGGATGATTTTCGTAATGAGCATCCAGAGGATTACGTTAAAGGATTTCCGTGGCATCCGCATCGCGGCATCGAGACCATCACTTATGTACTTGCTGGCTCTGTGGAGCACGGAGACAGCCTGGGCAACAAAGGCAAAATGACCGCTGGCGACGTGCAATGGATGACCGCCGGGAGCGGCATCCTCCATCAAGAGATGCCCAAGGGTGATCAGCACGGACGCATGCACGGTTTCCAGTTGTGGTCGAATCTGCCCTCGTCCTTGAAGATGACCGACCCTCGGTATCAAGACATTCCCTCGAGCGCGATCCCCGAGATCACCGATGACGACGGCACCCGCGTGCGCGTCATCTGCGGCGAGTTTTGGGGTAAGAGGGGACCGGTTGAAGGTGTTGCCTCCGATCCGAATTACCTCGACATTTCGGTTGCCCCCGGCCAGCGGAAGCGGCTCAAAGTGGAGACCACGCGCAATGCCTTTGCCTACGTTTTTGCAGGCTCTGGCACGTTTCGCGATGCTTCGGACCCTCGCGCGGTTCTGACCGAACAGGCTGCAAGCCCCAATGCGCCAGCCAAGTACGACGTCAGCAATCACTCGTTGGTGTTGTTCGACCGCGGAGACGAGTTGACGGTGCAGGCCGGGCCGGAAGGAATTCGCTTTCTGTTGGTTTCCGGCAAACCAATCGAGGAGCCCGTGGCCTGGTACGGACCGATCGTGATGAACACCCAGGAGCAACTGCGCCAGGCGGTAGACGAACTGCAGAACGGAAGCTTCATCAAGCACCGCTAAATGAATGCTGAGCTTTCCGATTAAGTTTCGTGGCGAGCGAAATCTGGAAGAAGGTGTGATGAAAAACCTTCCGTTTATCCGTGTTGACGCTGATTAGCCGGGCGCCGACTGCTTCCGAGTAGCCGGTAGTCCTCCGGCAATCGGCGGTAAGCTCCAAATGGAGTTTCATCCTGATATCATCGCGGGTGCGAACGGAGCAACCATGCGTAATGTGATTTTCTTTCTCCTTCTTCTGCCATTATCAAGCCCGATTGTGTCAGCCCAACAGTTCGATCTTGTGCTGGAAGGTGGCAGAGTCATGGATCCCGAAACCGGGATGGATGGCGTGCGCAATGTAGGCATCCGCGACGGTAGGATTGTCCGCATCTCTTCCGAGGCACTGAGCGGGCGTCGTGTCGTCCATGCCGGCGGCCTGGTGGTCGCCCCGGGATTCATCGATCTGCACCAGCATGCCCAGGATCTCCCGAGCCAGCGCGTTAAGGCGCTTGATGGCGTCACTACCGCGCTGGAGTTGGAAATCGGGGCGCCCGACGTCGCGCAGTTTTTAAAGGCGAAGGAAGGTCACTCGCTCATTCACTACGGGACCTCGGCCAGTCATGTCGCGGCGCGAGCTCTGGTGTTCGGAGCCCCACTGCCTCCGGGAGAAATCCTGCCCAAGAGCGGACCCGCGACCGATCGGCCCGCTAGTCCAGAACAAATCGAAGCCATACGTAATCGCCTGCGTGAAGAGTTGGCCGCTGGCGGCTTGGCCGTAGGCATGGGCATTCAGTACACACCGGGAGCAACTCGGCTTGAGGTGATCGACATGTTCCGTCTCGCCGCCGAGCAGGGACTGCCCGTATACACGCACATGCGCAGTGCGGGCCGCGTCGAGCCCGGCTCCGCCATTGAGGCGACCAGCGAGGTCATTGGAGCGGCCGCTATCACGGGCGCTTCGCTGCACATTGTGCACATCAACAGTACCTGTGCGCGCGACGCGATGGAGTGTCTTGCCATGGTCGAAGGGGCGCGCGCCCGCGGCCTGGATGTCACCACCGAGGCCTACCCCTACACCGCGGGCATGACTTCAATCAACTCGGCGCTGTTCAATCCCGGTTGGCAGGAAAAGTTTGGTATTAGCTATGGCGACCTCGTACTTCCGGATACTGGAGAGCACCTCACCAAGGAGCGCTTTGAGGAACTGCACAATTCCAGCACCACGCACTTAGTGTTGGTTTTTTCCAATACCCAGGAAATGGTGGATAAAGTGATTCCTCATCCCCTGGTAATGATCGCCAGTGACGGTGAGAAAGGTCATCCGCGCAACGCTGGGACCTATTCGCGCGTTTTGGCGCAATACGTTCGCGAAAAGGGAGCCATCACGCTGATGGATGCTCTTCGGAAGATGAGCTTCATGCCGGCGGAGATGCTGGAGCGTTCCACTCCAGCAGCACGGCGAAAGGGCAGACTGCAGGAAGGCGCCGACGCCGACATCGTTGTGTTCGATGCGGGAACCATCAGCGACCGCTCCACTTTCGAGAAGCCCATGGAGCCGAGCGTGGGCGTGCGCTATTTGGTGGTAGGAGGAACTTTGGTCGTGGACGAAGGCAAAATTGTGCCGGATGTTTTCCCGGGCCGCCCGCTGTTGGGATCGAGCAAGCGCTCAACAGCGAAAGACTAGTTACTGTGGAAGCGTGATATCTCTTTCACCGCGGCAATCCTTGCGATTCGGACACTTTTCCTCGCAAGACGGTGATGGAGGCCTTCGGTAGAGTGAACGTCGTGTCCGGACCTGCCGCCAGAGTAATCGCGATGGGAGGGTGATCGGGATCCGCATGGCTGTTCGGGCCGTCATCAATCCATACATACTGCTCGCTCCCGAAAGTCACGAACGCAACCGGCCCGGAGAATCTGGCATTCTGTTTTTTCTGGGAATCCTCGAATTGCACGCGCACGGTATGCGGATTGTTCTGGTCGCGATTCACCAGCATCAAAGACCAGTTCCCATCGGGCCGATGCACCGCATACGACGTAACCAGCATATTTCCTTCGGCATCCCTGATAGCAGTGGAGGAAGGGAACATCTGATGCACCCCAGAGCGATGCTGCACCCACTCCAAATTAATCATGTGAGCCGCGAAGTAGGGCGATGTGTATCCCTTGATGTCGTAATTTTCGTCGGAGACAAAATTCGACCATGACGACCAGCCGAGGCAGGTGTTCTGAATACCCTGTGGCTGAATCGGCGAGTGATAGAAAGCTGCGCCTCCACCTTCGAAGAAGGAGCCGACGTTATCGGCGAGCCAGAGCGCGGCGAAGATCGTGGTCATCGGTCCGGTCAGTTCGCTGGCCAGATGATTCTCCGTCACCATCAGCGGCACTTCTTTGGGAACGCCGTCGTCTCTCCACACCTGAAGAATGTGCTTCATCAATTGCGGTTCGGTATACAAAGTCTTCCAGGTGATGGTGCAAGGCTCGAACGGATAATGCTCGAATGAGACGAAAGCGAGGTCGGAGATGCGGCCGTGCGTCTTCAAGTAATCTACAAAGCGTCCCATCCATGAAGTTCGTCCTTGGGCGTCCGGCCACACTCGAATATCTTCGTTGACTCCTTCGAAGATCGGCCCGCCCAGCTTGAGTTTGGGATCGACTTTGTGGATGGCAGCGGCCCATTGAATGTAAAGGGCTGCGTAGTCTTCTGGCATGGCGTGCTTGCCATCGGGTTCTTCGCCCATCTCGATGTACCCGATGCGGTAGCCACGCTTCTCGATGTAGGCAATCTGCGCGGCAGCATCGTCCGGCGTTCCGTAAAGCAGGGTGACGGGAATCATCGCCGGAAGATTGTTGGTAAGTCCGCTGGTGAAGAACAGGTCGAAGCCGCTGTGCTGGTATCCGCCGGTGGCGTTCACGTCTGCTGCGGAGTGCCAGGGATCAATCGATGACGTGCTGTAGGTGGTTGGTTTATCAGTAAAATTCTTTTGAACTTCGGCGAAGGCGCCGCTGGAATCGACCGTGCCGACGCGAATTTCCTGAATGGCGTATCCCACGCAGTTGCGGAGGTCGTCCGCTCCATGCAGATCGCAGGTGTTCGAAGATTCCGTCATCAAGATGCGCACGTACCGAGTGTTGATCGGCGCGTCGGCGAGTTTCAGATTTACCGTTCCGCCTTGAGCATTCTTGATTGAGCCGGCGGAAAAGCTTTTCCATTCTCCTTGTGGGCCTTCATCAAAATCGAGTGCCCGACTTCCTACCCAGTACTCCACTTCGTATGTGGTGGCATACGGATTCGCCCAGGCGATGCGAATCGCATTGACCGGCTTTTCAGCCTGCAGATCCACGACCACCCATTGCGGATGCAGCGCGTCGCTTTCGCCGGTGAACTTGCTGGTGAGATACGGATTGCTCTTCCAATAGGTGAGATTAGGACCTTGCAGCGGGCGGTCGCCACTGGTTGAGAAACCGCGGTGCGGCAACGCGTAGGAAAGGATGTAGCGAATCGGTTCCTTCAGATCAGTGCTGCCGGTAAAGTATCCACTCTTGTGCGCCGGATCGCTCCACGTCCCATTCTCATTCCAGTGCCAGGCTGCCATGCGCAGTTCGGAATTGTTGCGGTAAGTAATCGGTCCCCATCCCGCCGAAAGCGATTCCTGAATGATGTGTGGGGTATAGACCTTGTCGATGTCGGCATGGGACAAGACGTCAATCGAACTGCCCAGAGCGCTGTCGGGATCGAAGGAGTTGATGACATGTCCGGGAGTCGCATCAACGTGAACGGTCGCAGCCTGCGATTCGGGGGCGGATGCCGATTGAGCAGCCGCTGCTGCGCCGTGCAAGAAAAGTAAAAAAACAGTGATTGCTACCGCCGATTTACCTCGCAGTTTAGCGGCATTGCCTGACCGAGCCGAGAGTTGTCGCGAGGGATCTACCACCAGCCATGTCACCGCACCAACGATGCACAATCCAGAAGCCACCAGAAACGAGGTCGTCCAACCGAACCGAGTGGCGATCCAGGGAGTCAAAGTAGCCGTGAGCGCCGCTCCGAGTTGGTTGCCCATATTCATAAAGCCCGATACCGATCCCGAGGATGCGCCAGCGATATCGGCCGTTACGGACCAGAAAGAACTCTGTGACAAATAAAGCGCCCCTGCTCCGCCTGCGAGTACAACGCTAGCCAGTCGAGCACTTTGAACCTGAGAGCCGAAGGCGATAAATATTCCTGCCACGGCGATTGCGAATGCCGCAAGACCGCAGCGTCCCACGCGCGGTCCCCGCCATTTCGTAAGCCGATCGTTGATGGCTCCTCCTAATAGGCAGCACACCAACATGGCGAGAAAGGGCAACATGGTATAAAAGGCGCTGGCCTTCAAGTCCAGGCCGCGCACTTTGGCGAGATAGCGATAGAACCAGCTAAAGAAAATCCACGCGACATAGCCGTAGCAGAAATAGCTGATCGTAACGGCCCAGACTTCTTTGCTCCTTATGACTTGGGTCCAGGACACAAGCGTCGTGGCGTCGCTCTTTGGCTCGACTTGCGTCAGCCCGGCGCGAATCAAATTCAACTCGGAAGCAGACACGCCGGGATGCTCCTCAGGAGTGTCTCGCGCATTGAGGAACCAGACCGCGCCTGCCACGAATCCGATGATGGAGCAGACCCAGAACGATGAGCGCCAGCCATAATGAACCATGATGTAAGTAATAATCAACGGTGTCAGGCCAGCGCCCGCTCCTACCCCGGCAAAGATCCAGCCGTTCGCGATGCCGCGTTCCGTCATCGGAATCCAGCGCGCGATGAACTGATTGGCGGAGGGGTAGATGACGGCTTCTCCGGCGCCCAGAAGAAAGCGGACCGCAACAAAAACTACGACCGCTCCTGCAATATTCGCAGGGACCAGTGCAGTCAGGGCAGTGAAGACTCCCCACCACACCACGCCTGCAGTCAGCACACGACGCGGCCCGTAGCGATCCGCAAGCCTACCCCCCACGGTTTGGAAGAGCGCGTAACCGACCAGCATTGCGCTGAACACTTTGCCGAGTTGCACGTCGCTGAGATGGTAGGCCTCGGCAATGGACCCGCCAGCAATGGAAATGTTTACCCGGTCGAGATAAGAAACCGCACTGAGAACGAACAGCCAGAAAACCAGAAACCATCGCACATGGCTCGTGGTGGCACTGGTCGTAGCGGACATCGGTTACGCCGCGTGTTCGCGCAGCAGGCGCGAAAGTTGCTCGGCAACAATTTTGTCTTCGCCGGGTTGCAGCATGAAGGAGTTCATAGCCAGCCCGGGTCGTCCTTCGCCGGCTCCGATCACAATGCTCGGCTTTGAGCCTCGCAGCAGCTTTGAAGCCTGCTCGGGTGTCAATGAAATGCGAGCCGAGTCCCACGTGATGCTCATGTGCGGCACGTGATTGGCAATGTCTGGCACGAAAAACGACGTGTTCACACTAGGAACTTTTGTGATTTCGCTCGAAATCAATCTCCAGTCGAGCCTGCCATTCTCTTGCCAGTGCGTCATGGTCTTCGGCGAGAAAAAGTTCGAGCGCCTTGACCATGCCAACGATTTCTTCTTTCCCCACTTTTTGGCTTCGGCCTAGCGTGTCTTCATGCGGACTGTTGTTGAGCAGCGCATTCGCCACCATGATCCTTGCGGCCGATCAACATGCCGGCGCACTGTGGCCCGCGAATCGCCTTTCCGCCACTGAAGGTCACCAGGTCATAACCCATGTTGGTGTAGTCCCAGAGATGGGACACCGGGGGCGTATCGGCTGCGGCGTCGTTCATGCAGGGAATGTTGTATTGCTTCGCCAGCTTGACCCACTCGTCCACTTTGATCTGTCCGGCGGCATTGGCGAAATTGGAGAAGTGCATCATCGCCGTGCGATCGTTGACCGCAGCTCGCAATTGATCTGCCGTTTCAATTTCGATGAGCTTGATCCCCGTGGATCGAAGCTGGTGATCAAACGGATTGCGGTGCGACTTCTGAATGATCACCTCCGACTTCATGCCGGTCAGGTCGGGCAATTGGCGAATCAAGGCCTCGTTGCCGCCAGTCAGAATTCCAGCCAATCCCGACTGAATGGCCGCCGCCGCGCCCGAGGTCACTAGCGCGGTGTAACCATCCGGCAACTTCAGCATCTCGGCGATACGTTTCCCGGCAGCCACTTCCAACTCCGGGATGCTGACAAAGTGGCGCCCTGCCATCGTCATCACGGCCTCAAGCTCCGGATGAGGAAGGGAACCACCCAGCATGGTCATGGTTCCCTCGCAATTAATCACCGTTGTAACTCCAAGTTCTTCGTAGGGATTTCCGGTCTGCCCAAAGCCATCTGACTCGCGTGCTCGCGCCCGCTGTCGGGCCGATTCCAGGAGAATAACTTGTGTGGCGCCAGAATCGAGCCTGCGATCACTCCCCATGCTGCCGAGAAAACCGCGCCGGTTCCATCTTGAGTTCAGTCGCATGAACGAAGCTCCTTTGCCGCTCACTTACGAGTGACTGCGGCGATGCAATTGATTTCTACCAGCGAATCTCCCGGCAAGCGCAGCTACTGCGACCGTGGTGCGCGATGGCCCGCCATGAGGAAAGTAGGTCGCAAAGACTTTGTGCATTCCGTCCCAGTGTTCAATCTTTACCAGGAACACATTCACTTGAAGAATGGTGTCCATGTCTCCGCCGCCGATTTCCACGTGCTTCTTGATCTTATCCATGACCATGCTGGTGTGGGATTCGATCGTCCATTCCTTGGCGTCTCGTGTATCGTGGGCGCCCTGCCCCGCGACATAAATCAACCCATTGTGGACAATCACCGGCATGATGACGTCTTTTTCGGTGCCCGGTTTACCTTCGCTATTCAGCTTGCGGATTCCGCCGGCATTCTGCGCCGCGGAACTCTGAGCCACGGCACGATTGGGCAACACGGCGGCAGTAAATCCCAAAGCGGAAAGCACGGAAGCGAACCGCATGGCGAACGTTCTGCGAGTGTAATTCAAGTTCATATATCCCTCCTTCAAATTTGGCCTTCCACCTTCGCTCACGAATCAAGGCATCGCGAAGCTGAAAATGTTACTACCTGCGGCGATCGCCACGTACTGTTTGCCGCCGACTGCATAGCTCATGGGAGACGCGCTCATGTTTTGTCCGGTATTGAAGTGCCAGACCGGTCTGCCGGTTCGCGCGTCCGCGGCCTCAAAGGAACCGGCATCGTCGCCGAAAAATAACAAGCCGCCGGCCGTCGTCATGGTTCCTCCGGCAGAGCGCCCTGCACCTGTTTGCGGATACTTCCAAGCGATCGAGTTTGTATCCAGATTGAACGCGACCAGAATCTTTTGCGAAGTCTCGCTGGGGATGCGTTTTACTCCGGTTGAGTAATAGCCTTGGCCTTCTTGAAAAGTCTGCGGTTTAAAAAAATAGGTCTCGCATTCCTCCAGGGCCATGAAATAAACCGAATGAGTGGTTTCGCTGTACGAGGGCGCAAACCAGTTGGTCGCTCCCGAGTAGCCTGGGCAAACTCGCATGCCCTCCGTGGTCGGCTCTACGCGAGTACGCATCGGCCTTCCCTGCGCATCAATTCCTTTCGCCCAGTTTAACTTTTCCACAAACGGAGTTGCGGATAGAAACTTTCCGTCGGTGCGATCGAGCACGTAGACGTATCCATTCCGGTTTGCCTGTACGAGCAGTTTCCGTGCAGCTCCCTGATACAAAGTGTCGATCAGAATCGGAGTCTCAACCGCGTCATAGTCGAACAAGTCGTGGGGCGTGAATTGAAAGTACCATTTTAGTTTTCCGGTATCTGGATCGAGGGCCAGCACACAGTCGGTATAAAGATCGTCTCCCGGCCGCACACCGCCCTCGAAATCAGGCGCGGGATTGCTGGTACCCCAGTAAATCAGGTTAAGCTGTGGATCATAAGTTCCCGGCATCCACGTCGTTCCGCCGCCGTGCAGATACAATTTTCCGGGCCAGCTTTTGGAACCGAATTCGCCCGGACCCGGGATCGTCCAGAAGCGCCAAGCCAGCCTGCCGGTTGACGCGTCGTAAGCCGCCACAAAGCCCCGGACTCCGTCATCGCCGCCTGAGGTCCCAACCAGAACCTTGTCTTTGACCACAAGCGGGGCGCTGGTTGCGCCATAATTCTTATTCCAATTCGCGTAAGCGACATCCCAGATCAGATTGCCGGAGCGCGCGTCCAGGCAAAGGAGATGCGCGTTATCCGTTTCCATGTACACGCGGTTATGCCATACCGCGACCCCACGATTGAGGTGCCCGGACGCGTCGTCGATCAGTCCTTCAGAAGTTGGCCACGCGTGATGCCACACCACTCGCCCGGTGCGCGCATCAAGTGCAGAGGCATCGTTCGCCGCGGTCACGAACATCATTCCGTTCACTACGACTGGCGTAACCTCAAGCCGGCTAGTATTGCGGGCATGGAAAACCCATTCTGCGTGCAATCCCGCAAGATTGCCGGCATTGATTTCAGAAAGCGCGCTGAAACGACGTCCTGAATAATCTCCGTTATAGGAGACCCAGTTCGCCGCTGGAGGTTGAGCTAGAAGGTCGTCCGAGCGCACATCGACTGCTGCCGATATAGCAGCAGGGGCGTTATCCCCAGCCAGTGCTGCCAGGCAAATGAAAATGATGACGATGAGTATGACGACCCGCACCTACGAATCCTTCCTTGTGCCACCGTGTTGGAGAACAACTCCACAATCGCTCGCGTCATTCCGCTTAGAGAGGTTTCGCAAGCGGCGCCTCCCCGGCAATATTCTTCCTCACTGTCGAACGGCCATTAGTCCCTTGGTACCCCAGTTCACGCGAGATTTGCAATCCAGCGGTCTGAATCAGCGGCGCCAGTTGTCGCAGACGGGTAACTGCCATGCGCACCATCGGCGCTGTGATGCTCAGGCTCGCGTTCACCCCTCCGGCGTGATCCCAGATGGGAGCTGCGACGCATCGAATGTGTAGTTCGTGCTCCTCCAGATCGCAAGCGTAGCCATTTTTTCGAACGCGATACAGTTCCACCTTCAACTCCTGAAGGCTTCCCACCGTATTCGGCGTCAGGTGCTTCAGTGCCAATTGCGGGAGAACCCTTTCCCGCTCGTCGTCTGGCATGTAAGCCAACATGACTTTGCCTACGGCCGTGCAATACAACGGAACCGCGGCGCCGATGCGAGAATAAATGCGCAGTTGCTCGGGTGAATCCAGCTTCTCAACGTAGACGGCGGATAGGCCGTGCCGCACGGTCAGATGAATGGTTTCGCGTGTCTGCCGGTTCAATTCCTGTAGATATGGCAGGCTCACCTGGCGAATATCAAGTTGCCCCAAAGCCGCCTGGCCGATCGCGAAACAAGCAATTCCCAGGTGATATACGCCATCCCCTCCGCAGTTCAAAAAGCCCGCAGTTTCCAGATTCACCAGGAAACGATGAACGGTACTGACAGGCAGTCGAGAACGCGCCGCGACCTGCTTTGCGGTGAGTCCATGGGGCGACTCGCTGAACAGGTGGAGGAGGCGCAATCCACGCTGCAGGGCGGTGATGTTATAGCTCCGGTTCGAGTTGACAACCATGAGTACAGAGCTCGATTTAAGATTCGCAGAGTGAAAGTGCGGATTATCTGATGAAAGTCAATTTTATGCAAGCAGATATCTTTTGCGGCTCATAATCTTCCAAACTTTTTGACCGCCTCGACGATCGATTTCATCTGCTCGATCACGGCATACATGGAGTGTTCCTTGAAATCCATTTGTTGCGCGAGGGATAGAACTTCCTGAGCCTTGGCCCTGGGAACGACCACAACCCCATCGCTGTCTGCCGCAATAATGTCACCCGCATTCACGGTCACGCCGTCGCAGGTCACGGGAATCTGCGCTCCTCCGAATCGATAATGATGAACAGAGGTCGAAGGCACGATGCCGGTCGCATACACTGGGAACCCGATCTTACGCAGATAGGCGACGTCGCGCACCCCTCCGTCGATTACAGCTCCGGCGTAACCGCGCGCCGCCATTGCCGTGCCCATCAGTCCGCCCATGCCGGCAATGTCCTGGCCGTCCTCGACTGCCATCACGTAAACCGAATCGGTTGATCCCTGATCAATGGTTTCCAGCATCCCGTTCAGTGCAGCTGGGTCAGTGTTGCCTTCGTCCCTCTTGAGCAAGACTGTGCGCGCAAAGCCGGCAAATTTTGTCGTGAAAATGGGATGCATGCGGTGACTCATGTACATCCGCTTGCCGGTTAACTGCTCGAGCGCATCCGATACTGAGGCCACTTCGACCCGTCGAAAGTCCGCAATCAAAGCAGTGTCTGCTCGCGCTCCAGTTGGCTCCGCGACACCCTGTGCTGTGAGCGCCCTGGCTCCGCACAGGACGGCGGCCAGAAAGGCGGCGCATAGGAAACATGTCGCGACCGCGTGGGACTTGGCAAAAAAACGAAACTTGTTCATTTCGCACTCCTCAATGTATATATGTGCGCGGACTCTAACATGGTTTTTCGCCGTGGGGTAGAGCCAATCTTTTATCACGAGGGAAACGGAAATGAAAATTGCAATCCACACCAAGCCTGTTCGCCTGTTCCTTTATCTTGTCGCCATCAGCCTGGCAGTGGGCGTTGCGGGGCAGAATGCTAACGGTCAGGAAAAGAAGGCGGTGAATCTATCCGCCGTCCGTGGACTTCCTTTCAGCGACGGGATCATCGCGGGAAACACTCTGTACATTGCGGGCCAGGAGGGCGCGGATGATTCTGGGAAGCTGGCTGCTGGGGGGATTGGCCCCGAGACGACCGCGGCACTTGAGAATATTCAAAAGGTCCTGAAGGCAGCTGGCTTTGAGATGAAGGACATTGTCAATGTAACGGTCTATCTGGCCGACATTCATGAATTCCCCGACATGAACAAGGTTTATAAGAGCATTATGCCCGATCCTAAGCCGGCCCGCGCGACCATTCAGGCAGCCGCCCTGGTCAACAATGCGCGGATTGAGATTTCCGCAATTGCGGTGAAGCAGAAGTGAGCTGTCATTGACGGTGAGGTTGACATGTGTGCTGCCGATTGGATAATCACTCATTAAAATATGGCAGACTTTCAAAATCCGGCGCCAGTTTTCGCCAGATGAAAGTATGAGTGACGAAGTTTCAATAGGAGAACCGTTGTTATGAATCGCAGCATGAAAATCATGCAGAGCTGCGTCATTGTGTTCATCGTTCTCCTTGCGGCTCGAGCATCAGGCTTCCTATCTGCACCTCCCGCGAAAAAAGAATTTCGCTTGGACGGAAAATCACCGCAGTTCTGGAATTTGGTGGATCACGATGCCAAGCTCAGCGTGGTGGGCACCGGGTTTGGATTCACGGAGGGTCCAGTGTGGGATGACGCGGGATTCCTTTACGTGAGCGACGAAATTATCAACAAGATTTACCGGCTTCATCTCGACGGCAAGAAAGAGGAGGTAATCGCGCTCGGCGATCCCGACGGCAATACCTACGACCGCCAGCGTCGGCTTATTGACTGTGCCAGCGTGCTGCGCGCGATCATTGAGGTAACTCCCGACGGGAAATACAAAATCCTGGCTGACCATTATGACGGCAAGAAACTTAACAGCCCGAACGATGTGATCGTTGGGCCGGATGGGGCATTGTATTTCACCGATCCGACTCTTGATCTGGTTGCTGGCGAGAAGCAGGAGATTCCGTTTCAGGGCGTCTATCGGTTGGACTCCAAAGGCAACGTGCAGTTGCTCACCAGGGATCTGACGCAGCCGAACGGTCTCGCGTTTTCGCCGGATGGCAAACACTTCTACGTCGACGACAGCGAATTAAGGAACATCCGCGTCTACGACGTCGCGCCCGTAGGCACTCTGAAGAATGGCCGCATCTTCGGCGAGGAACCGGGCGCGAAGGGCGATGGCGTACCCGACGGGATCAAGGTAGACAAGGACGGCAACCTGTTTGTCACTGGACCGAATGGCATCTGGGTCTGGGATGCCAAAGGCAACCATCTCGGAACAATTGTGATGCCAGAGCAGCCGGCGAATCTGACTTGGGGCGGAAAGGACTATCGAACCCTTTACATCACAGCCACCACCTCGGTGTACCGTCTCGAAATGAAGACGGAAGGCTTCGTGCCATACCTGCGATGAGAGGCTGTCGGTACGCTAGTGATGCACGACAGGCACTAATCAGACGTCATTGATTTACTCCGCTAGCAAGATAGCCGCCGTCTACGGCCAGCAGAGTGCCAGTCACAAAGCTGGCAGCATCCGATGCGAGAAAGATCGCTGCTCCAATCAGTTCATCGAGTTCGCCATAGCGCTTCATCGGCGTACGGATCAGGACTTCTTCTCCTCGCGGAGTGCCTGTCAACAATTTCTCCGTCAGCGGTGTGCGGAAGTATCCCGGCGCAATCGCATTGACGCAGACTCCATGCCGTGCCCATTCAACAGCCAGAGATTTCGTCAAGGACGCCACGCCCGCCTTACTCGCACAATACGCCGCCACTTCGTAAAGAGCCAGGAACGAACCCATGGAAGCAATGTTGATGATACGGCCATAACCGCGTTCGATCATGTGGCGTCCGAAAACCTGGCAAGCCCGTAACGTACCCGTGAGATTCGTATCGATGAGGCGATCCCAGTCGGCGTCAGGAAAATCGAGAGTCGGAGCGCGCTGGTTGAAGCCTGCGGCGTTGACGAGGATATCTACCTTCCCGAGCTTTTTGACAGCCGTCCGCAGCACTTCTTCCAACGATTCGCGCTTGCTTACGTCACAACTTACGCGCAGCGACCGGCGGCCGAGAGACTCGATTTCATCGGCCGCCGTGTTGACGAGTTCCTGACGCCGCGCGCTCGGTGCGACATCGGCACCGGCTTCCGCCAAGCCGCGCGCGAGGGTGCGGCCAATTCCAGAGCTGCCGCCGATCACGACTGCCACCTTGCCGTCGAGTTCCAGGCGCTTATATCCCATAGTTCCTCAAGAGTGTATCCAAGGTCAGATTCGGCGAACCAGCCCTTCGTCGGTCGCTCGCGTATTGCGAATCAAGAGCAAGACCAGAATCATGCCAATGAAAGGCACCAAGCCCGCGATGATCACAATCGGATCGAAGGAATGAGTGCCCGTGGCCTGGCGGGCATCGGAAAAATAGCCGATGAGTTTGAAGGCAACGATCGTTCCGATGCCAGCTCCAGTGCCGCTGAGCCCGCTCACCGATGCTACTGATTCGCTGTTGTACAGGTCCGATGGCAGCACATTCGCCATCGTGGTGAAACCCGCATAGGTAAAGGTCGCGACCGCAAACAAGAAGGCGATCAGGTAAAGGTTGGTCGTGAAGATCGTGGGGATGAGCATGGTCATGCCGATTCCTCCAAAGACAATCAGCATTTTGCGTGCCGCACCCAGCGACCATCCCCGCTTGATCAAATAGCCGGATACATAACCGCCGAAAAAGCTGCCCAGATCGGCGGCGATGAATGGGATCCATACGGCAATCAGTCCGTTCTTAAGGTCGATGCCCTTCGCGACCAGATAAATCGGAAACCATTCCGTGATGAAGAAAAAAACCGGGTCGGTGAACGCTTTCGCAATGATGACGCCCCACGTCTGCGGAAGGTGCAACAGTTCACTCCACCGAAGCTGCGGTTTACCTTGTCGGAGGTTAAGTCGATTCCTGTTTGTCCGCAATCAGCATTTCAAGTTCAGTTTGGCTGACGCGGCTGTGCGCCTCCGGCGGATAATACAGCCATCGCCAAACCGTGAGCCATAGAAATCCAAGAATGCCCGGGAGCATAAATGCGGGGCGCCAGCCCCAGCGAAAATAAATCCATAGCACGATGAAGGGAGCGATGGCACCTCCGATTGATGAACCACTGTCAAAAATGGCCGTCGCAAGCGCGCGTTCGCGTTTGGGAAACCACTCCGACACCGCCTTGGTCGCGGCCGGCCAATTGGCCGATTCCCCCGCACCTAACAGGAATCGAAAGGTGGCGAAGCTGTAGAAGCCGCTCGCCAGCGACGTCAGCATCGAGACCGCGGAATACCAGATCACCGTGAGTGTCAGACCACGGCGCGTGCCAATGCGATCCATCAGCCTTCCAAAAACTGTCTGTCCGATCGAATACGCTATCCGGAAGGCGATGGCGAGATTCGCGTAGTCTGAGTTCGTCCAGTGGTACTGGAGCTTGAGGTAAGGAGCGAGAAGCGAGAGAGTTTGCCGGTCGATATAGTTGATGACCGTGGATGCGAACAGAAGGGCACCGATCCACCAGCGCAACGAAGCAATCGGCTTGCTGGCGGTTACCATGCGTGATGGTTTGCAAACGCGTTGTTAAGCGCCAACCGTGACCTGCGATTTTTCATCGAGCGCATTCAGCAGGGCCGAAGCCAGCAGCGAAGCCGAGTGATTGTCAAGATAGACGGTGGCATTCGGATGGGTGCGAAGGATCGACGCCGGCGCCATCGGGCTGATTGTACCCTCAAAGCAAGCCTTCACTGCTTGCGCCTTACGCGGGCCGGGCACGACCGCCAGGATTTCCCTGGCTTTGAGAATCTGGCGGGCAGACATCGAGATGGCCCGCTTTGGCACTTGTGAAATGTTAGCGAACCAGGCCTCGCCCACCTGCTGCTGACGGCAGGCTTCGTCCAGGTTGACGATAATGTAGGGTTCCTCCGTCTCGAAGTCAGCGGGGGGATCATTGAACGCGATGTGACCGTTCTCGCCGACGCCAAGAAATGCAATATCCACGGGCCGGGATGCCAGCAGTTTACCCACCCGGCTTACCACTTCCAACGGATCAGCGGCGTCGCCGTCGAGCAGATGATAATTCGTGATTGTCGTTTTCTGAACCAGTTGCTCCAGAAGCATCTTGCGGAAGCTTCCCGGATGGGTAACCGGCAAGCCGATGTATTCGTCGAGATGAAAGGCTTCAACTTTGGACCAGTCGATTCCAGGCGCCTCCGTCAGAGCTTCGAGAAATTCCAGCTGCGAAGCAGCCGTCGCGGCGATGATCCGCGCATGGCCACGCTCTGTGACGGCGCGGCGAATGGCCGCCGCAGCTTGTTCGGCAGCCGCCTGCCCGAGCGTGACCCGATCTTTGAACATTTTGAGAAGCATGAATCTCGTCCCTTGCGCGGCGCGGGGTGTCCGTCTTGGAATCGGCAAATTATACAAAAGAGCACCCCCCGAGCAGGTGCAATCGTGAACCTCAGTTTCATTACGTGAAAGCCGCCAGTGTCGAGCGTAGCAGCAGGACCGCGAGTTGATGTATGACTCTTATGCGGAACCGCAATCAGATTCCCCGAGGCCACTGATGCACTCGTCGTTTTCGCAATCGATTCTGTGCAAAATGCTGCGCGCAATTATTCTTGTGGCTGCTCCGTGGGCCTTGCCAACTGGTGGAGTGGCGCAAACCGTTGTCGTCGATGCAACCCCCGGTCATGTCGTAAACACATTCAGTCCTCTCTATGCGCTGGGTTCGACCGTGGACCGCGTGCCCAGCAACGCCACTGACATGTTCTTTCGGCCAGATCAGATCAAGCAGGTTCTCTCCGCCGGGTGGGGAGTCATCAGTTATCGCCAGAACACTGATTTATTTGTGCAAGCCTGGCATTGGAATCCCAAGGGCACATGGAGCGATCCCGCAGGCAAGGGATATTTCACCGGCGATGCCACTCCCACAAACGAAATGATCCGCCACTCTTATGGCTACTCCCTTCGTCACCGGGGTTTCACTCGCAACGGCGGAACGGAATTTGACGGCTTCTCGCGCCTCGATGATGGAGATCCAAAGTCTTATTGGAAGAGCAATCCATATCTCACGAAGGCATTCACGGGGGAGGATGATTCGCTGCATCCGCAGTGGGTTGTGATCGCTCTCGAGAGACAGGAAAGCATCAATGCGATTCGAGTTGACTGGGCAGAGCCTTACGCGCAGGCCTATGAGGTGCAGTACTGGGTCGGAGACGGCGATGCCATGGACGAGCAAGACAAAGGGGCATGGAAGACTTTCGCGTCAGGAAATGTGACGGACGGGAAAGGCGGCACCGCGACGCTGCATCTCGATTCTTCGCCGGTCACCACAAAATACGTGCGCGTATGGATGACCCGCTCGTCGAATACCTGCGATACCCATGGATCAAGCGATCGCAGAAATTGTGTTGGTTACGCCATCCGCGAGCTTTACCTCGGAACCATCGATGCGAACAACGAATTCAAAGATATTCTTCATCATTCGCCCGACCAGAAGCAGACGCTGACGTTATGCTCGTCGGTTGATCCATGGCACGATCCTTCCGATCTTTATGTGGCGCCCGACCGCATGGAGTCAGGAGATCAACCGGGCTTCGACCTGTTCTTCAAGAGCGGAATCACGCGCGGCCTGCCTGCCATCGTGCCCGTGGCTATGTTGTACAGCACGCCCGAGGATGCCGCCGCGCAGATGAGCTACATCAAGAAGCGCGGCTATCCCGTGTCATACATTGAAATGGGCGAAGAACCGGATGGCCAATACATGCTGCCCGAGGATTACGCTGCTCTATATTTGCAATTTGCTACTGCCCTCCACAACGTCGATCCGAATTTCAAGCTGGGCGGTCCTGTTTTTGAAGGAGTCACTGAGGACATAAAAAACTGGCCCGATGAGCATGGCCGGACTTCCTGGCTGGTGCGCTTCCTCGATTATCTGAAGGCTCATGATCGTCTTCAGGATCTCGCTTTCATGTCCTTTGAGCACTATCCCTACGATGGATGCGAGACGCCCTGGGAGAACCTTTATCAAGAACCCGAATTGATCACCCACATCATGAAAGTCTGGCGTGAGGACGGCCTGCCTCCCTCAATTCCTTTGCTCGATACCGAAACGAATGATCACGGCGGTGAGGCCGCGGTCGATATCTTCGGCGCTCTTTGGCTGGCCGATTCCTTCGCCGGATTTCTCACAGCAGGCGGCAAGTCCACGCATTATTATCACGATCTATCCTACTCACCACCTCATCCCGCCTGCGCTAATAGCTGGGGAACTTACCATATGTTCATGGTTGACGAGCACTACCAGATCCAGCGGAAAACTTCGCAGTTCTTCGCCGCGCAGCTCCTTACGCAGGAGTGGGCGGAACCCAAAGACGCCGAGCACAGGCTCTACGCTGCTTCCAGCGACGTCAGGGACTCTGGCGGACACACGTTGGTGACTGCCTATCCCTTGCAGCGCCCGGATGGTCAATGGGCCCTCATGCTCATTAACAAAGATCACGATCACCCGCATCAAGTCCGAATCGAATTCCACGACGCAAGCAGCAACCGTGACACGTTCTTTGCGGGACCGGTCACCATGATCACGTTCGGCAGGGCGCAATATCAGTGGCACGCTGCCAGAAAGAAAGGCTATGCTGATCCCGACGGTCCACCCGCAACCTCGCAGGTCAGAGGAGACGAGAAGACCTGGTACGAGTTGCCCGCCGCTTCTGTCACTGTTCTTCGTGGGGGAGTAGCGTCCTCCCAGAGCTCCGGAGTGGGCAAGTAGGATTCGCGCCCAGCACCCACCGGGGAGACACCATCCTACTTATCACAAGCCTTGCCCTCTACCCCAAACGGGGTATTTCACACCCAGCCTAGAGTGGTAGCAAAAAAACACTGAATCTCGTGATGTGTTGGTCTCGGTGATCGTGCAGATTGTAATTTGCTTGGCGGAAAGAGTCTGCATCCAAAGGGGATGACGCTCCCGAACTCAATAGGGCGGATCCGAACGGCAGGAGATGGGTTATGAAATTATGGCAATTGCTTCTACTGGTGGTGGGATTTGTTCTGCCGGCATCGGCGTCCGATACGGCCGTCCAAAAGAAGAATGGAATCGTCGACGTTCCCAGTAATCACTCTGTGGATGAGACGGTTGCGAGACTCAAGAACATTCTGCAATCGAAGGGTATCACTCTGTTTGCCCTGATTGACCACAGTGGTGAGGCGAAAAAGGTCGGAATGCAAATGCCTCCTACAAAGCTCTTGATCTTCGGTAATCCCAAAGGCGGCACGCCTCTGATGCTGGTTGCGCCCAGCATTGCCATTGACCTTCCTCTAAAGATTCTGGTGTGGGAAGACAGCCAAGGAAAAGTCTGGCTTTCCTACAATAGTTCGGAGTACTTACAGGAGCGGCACGGCCTGCCGCAGGATCTGCTGCAAAACATCGCCGTCGTAGGAACCTTGGCGGCCAAGGCTGGGGAGTAACTCGCGTCACGCCGCTCTCGACGCCACGTGGGTAGCGCGAGGAAACTTCCTCGGGCAAGTGGTCAATCCCCCAGCCACCTCAAAGCAGCTAGAGGAAAGGAAATCGTTATGAATGCCCAGCCGAAGACGATTGTAGCCGTGGTACCGCCGTTCACACGGGAGACAGCCATTCTGAAGGTACGCGCTGTCGAAGACAATTGGAATTCACGCGACCCAGAGCGGGTCTCGCGCGGTTACTCATTGGATTGCTATTGGCGCAATCGCTCTGAGTTTCTCCGGGGGAGAGCAGAGGTTGTTGAGTTTCTAAAGAGGAAGTGGAGCGAAGAGATGGAATATCGCCTCATCAAAGAGATCTGGGCTTTCGATGAAACTAGGATTGCCGTCCGGTTCGCGTACGAATCACACGACAAGTCCGGTCAATGGCACCGTTCGTACGGGAATGAAAACTGGGAGTTCGATGCCTCAGGGCTCTCGAAAATTCGGCATGCCAGCATCAATGACCTTCCTATTAATGAGCACGACCGGCTCTTTCGCTGGCCGTTGGGTCGTCGGCCGGATGAGCATCCGGGATTGACTGACTTGGGTTTGTAGATCTGGAGAGAGAGTGCAAAGGGCGACACTCCATGAAAAGTATCTCCAGGGATATTCCGGGCTACTCGTACGGAATGGCGCAATAGTCTCCGGTTCGGAGAGTTTCGAGCGGTCACACGAATCGTAGCGGTTCCTGCTGTTCGCAACGTTGCGCCCATGGTTGGCGAGCGCTACGTCGGTCAGCTGTGCGGCGCTCAATCTGGACTGGTCACAAGCTTCGCGGCCAGCCTTGCAGGCCTCAAAGTTCTGTGCAAGATGGGGCAACTGAGCAAACGCGAGAACTGGCCGGAGGCTAAGACACGCCACGCCCAAAGATACTTGTGGAGACTCGCTTTCATATTGTTCGCCCTTCGACAGGGTAAGACCTCATCGACTATCGTGATGCTCCTATTGGCTACTCCGGTGCTGACCGGAACCCGGTGAGCGGTTCCGGCCAGCCACTAATCGGTCATCCTGACCGCGTTCCGTGCGAACTTACTGCTTGCCGTCTTCTCTTGCTTCCGCAAGGTGCGCCTGGTGCCCTGCTTCCGATACCGCCTTCACAAAAGCATCTGCGCTTGCGGGAGTTTGCGTCTTGCCCGAAAGAATATTGCGGAACATCATGTGATGGCCGTAAATGGCGCGAGTCGAGTCGTTGTCCTGCTCTATTACCGCACCTTCCAATGTGAGGCCGGCGAAAATGCCTTTCGAGCGCGAATAGGTTAGGACTTCGGTGTTCAGCAATACGTCAGTTCCGGCGGAAGTGTGACGGCCGACCGGGCCCGCTGCTACTGATCCTTCACCGGTGAGTTCGAACTTGGTCGAAAGCAGGTGCTGTAAGCCACGATCGTTCATGACGAGCATGACCAGGTCCACACCTTCGACTCCGATCTGCAATCCCCAGCTGCCACCACCAACGGAGACAAACGCGGGAGCGCTCCAGCCTTCAGGCGTACGGCAGGAAGCCACTCCGCGGCCATGTTTGCCACCAAAGATGAAGCCGCCTTTGAGCAGGTTGGGCACTACGACGATGCACTTCGCGCCGTTCAACACTTCCTCGGGGATGCCTTTGTCCGGCGTCGACATGATCGATTGCAGAACTTCCACCGACTTTTGCATGCGGTCGACCGTGTCTTCCCGGTCCGAGCCGGCGAATGCGTACGTTCCGAACACGACCATGACGCTCATCAACAGCAGTGACATTGTTTTTTTCATGAAAGTTTTTCCTTTAGGGGCTGCAGAACTAAGAGGAGAGAGCTTCAGATAGCTGACTTAGTTCAGAGGACCTGAAAGAGAGAGAAGAAGTGCTCGTCTCTGCAATCATGATCGCTCAGCCAAAAAAGAATAGCTGATCTCAATTGCTCACTTCGGCGGCCTGATCACAGCAGATTCACCGATCTCACCCGGCCGATCGGAGTTTTTTCACGCACATGTGAGCAATCCGGCTCAGAATCGCCCAGTTAATCCTGTCATGGTTAGGTGTCAGAGAGATGAAAAAGGTGAACGATGGAACCCATGCTAGGCTCGTTTCGCCATCGACTCCGTAGGCGGCTGGTTTCTATCGCGGACCTGTTGAGGAAGTTCCGGGCGACACTCGCACCCCAAAGGCAGTACGTCGGACTACAAAGGATGTGCCCGTTTTGCGGATTGATCACGCCGCGAGCAAAGCGACTCTGTTTAGAGTGCGGGAAGCCGCTAAGAGCCCTTCCAGTTGAGCGGAAGGATGCACGACAAGGGTAAGTACATAAGGAGACCGATATGCTTTGGACAATTGTTGTAGTGCTTCTGATTCTGTGGCTGCTGGGTTTCAGCTTGCATGTGGCCGGAGGTATGATTCACCTGCTGTTGGTTGTGGCGCTGATCGTTATCGTGATCAATTTGGTTAGCGGCCGCCGAGGCACTGTGTGAGAGCACGGGTAGGAGATGGGAGATTGAGCCTAGCGTTTTATACATTCTTTTTTCGCTGTGAGGCCCCGAATGAAAAAACGATATCTTCACCTCTCCGTTTACCCTTGTGACACATGCACTGGCCCGGTCATCGCCGGTTCGACTGCCGTTCGCGAAAACGAAATATCTAAGGAGATCGACATCCGGCCAGTGGGAGCCATCTGCCTGTCGTGCGGCCATCGGCAGGAGAAAGCAACCGAGCCGGCGCGCCCGTGTCATGTGTTGCCGATTGCATGGGAGCCAGTGGGAGCGATCCAGGCCCGTTCGCTAAAGGGCGCCTTCGTGGAAGCACTCAATCGTGCAGAACCACATTGAGCAGCGAACTGTGGACCTGCAGAGCGCCCTCCGTCCCGCCAGCGTAGTGAATGAAGCCGAGCTTCCTGAACCGGTTCATGAAGAAGCTGACCCGGGAACGGGTGGTCCCTACCATCTCGGCCAGCGTCTCCTGACTGATCTTGGGGACGACAGTTTCCGGGATGCCTTCCTTGCCGAAATGAGCGAGTAATAAAAGGACACGGGCCAGGCGTTTCTCGCTGGAGTTGAAAAGTTGGTCGACCAGATCTTCTTCGTAACGGATATTCCGTCCCAGCAAATAGGCCACGAACATTTCAGAAAGCGCAGGCTCGCGGTGAAGCGCTTCCATCATCGTTTTCTTTTCTACGCGGAGAATCTCGCAATCCGTCATGGCAGCGGCGGAACCCATGCGCAGAAGCTGACCTGCCAGCGAACCTTCTCCGAAGAAGTTCCGCTCGCTCACGATAGCGATGGTCGCTTCCTTGCCTATCTTGGACACGACGGTGAGCCGCACTTTGCCTTTTTGAACATAGAAGACGGCATCCGCCCCGTCCCCTTGCGAAAATATTACTTGCTTCTTTTCAACCATCAGAATCTTTCGGCCGTCGCCGATAGTCGCGAGGAAGGTGTTGGGATCGAATCCGCCGTTTTTCTTGGATGCTAGTGCGGCACTCATGTCCGCTAAGTATAGTCCGCAGGTCAAGTCGCACAAACTGCACAGAGCCACGCCTTTGAGCGTCTCGGCTCAGCTCCTACCCAGCCAGCCTTCGCCTGATAGCCGGACCCTCACTTTTCCGAGCCCGCCAAACGCCGATCCCGATGGGGTTCGGTGCGGGGTAGGCCGGTACTGAGCTCACATTTTTCACCCGGCTTCGCGCCACACGTGGGGCAACGAACCGACAGGGCCAGCTTCTGTTTGGCTTTCATGGCTACACTTTGCACTATCGCTCGCTGACAAAAATGGTCAATAGTGAACACTCTGCTGACTGCATTTCAACTTTGATTTTCACTTGTGAGCTATCTTGCTCAGACACATAACTCCGGACCTGTCATTCTTCTTGTACTGACTGTGGGTACGAGCAGCGAGTTCTGATTCGCAGCTCTCATTCGTAAGCCGGGGTCGGGCCAATCAGCATTCTTCATCCGTGTAGCCGCCAAACCTTGCGGCAAACACGATTCGACTCTACGAGTTCCCGAAAATCGAAATCAGGACAACTCCCCCAGAAGGATGAGGAGGGGTTTGCCCGCAACATCAAGATAAGGAGATCAACAATCATGCCTTTAATTCAGCTCCTGGAAGTTCTGATCGTAGTAGGTGTACTGCTGTGGCTGGTGAATCGCTTCATCCCTATGCAGTCATCCATCAAGTCCATTTTGAACGGCGTGGTGGTCATCGCCGTAGTTTTGTGGCTGTTAAACGTCTTTGGGCTGTTTCATTCGCTTTCCGGTATCCGTCTCGGAAAAGGATGAAGCGCGGCGCCCGCCTCAAGACGCATCACGAAGGCCAAACTTTAGAAAAATTCAACGCGGCAGATACCTGCCCCAAGGAGATAGTATGAAGAAAACGTTTTTGCTCGTCGCAACAATCGTGCTGAGCTTTCCTGCGCTGGCTCAAACCAGTTCCCAAACAGCCCTAACCGTCGAGCCGATGAGTGCGACGCCGATATTCCGAGTCACGGTCATCAGCCGCAGCGTGCAAGCGGTCAACTACGAGCATCGCAGCGGATCATCGAAGCTGGATTTTGTCGGCACCGACCTGATGCCTTCCGCGAATGGCGTAGCGGAAGTAAACAGCAAGCGTGGATCCATTGCCATTGAAGCGGAATTTGGCGATTTGCAGAAACCGACGACGTTCGGCAATGAGTATCTGACGTACGTTCTATGGGCGATATCGCCGGAAGGCCGCGCCGTGAACCTGGGTGAAGTCCTGGTTGGCGGCAACCACCGTAGCAAACTGAACGTCACCACGGATCTTCAGGCATTCGCGCTGATTGTCACCGCGGAACCTTACTATGCGGTCCGACAGCCCAGCAATGTGGTGATTCTCGAGAACGTGGTTCGCGAAGACACCAAGGGCACTACCGAAGCAGTAAATGCAAAGTACGAACTGATGGAGCGTGGCGGCTACATTCCCACGGGCTACAAATTTGATCCCGTGATCTTGAATGCCAAGTTGCCGCTGGAATTCTTTGAGGCACGGAATGCCTTGCGCATCGCTCAATCCGAGGGAGCCGAGCAATATGCCAGCGATAGCTATCAGCGCGCTGTCAAGCTGATGAACGACGCCGATGGCTATGCAACTGACAAGCACGTTGATAAGAAGCCACTGATCGCGGTTTCCCGCGAAGCGGTGCAGACCGCCGAAGATGCGCGCGCCATCGCCGTCAAGAAAATGGACGAAGTGAGACTGGCCAATGAACGCCAGGACTCAGCCGACGCGCAGGCCAGATCGCAAGAGCAAGCAGAGGAGGCTCGCCGACAGAAGGAGCAGGCTGACACCGATGCCGCCAGGGCCCGCAGGGACGCAGCGGATGCACAAGCCGCAACCGCGAAGGCTCAATCCGATATGGCGGATAGCCAGGCCGCCTCTGCAACGGCACTCTCCGCGGCGCAGGCGGATGCCGAACAATCTCGTTTGGCCGCACAACAAGCACAGTTGAACGCGCAACAAGCGGAGACTGACAAAGCAGCCATGCGAGCAAAGTTGTCCGAGCAACTGAATTCGATTCTTCAGACTCGCGACAGCGCGCGCGGGCTCATCGTCAGCATGTCCGATGTACTGTTTGACACGGGAAAGTATTCGTTGAAGCCGGGCGCTCGCGAGAAGCTGGCCAAAGTCGCCGGCATTCTGCTCGCCTATCCCGGACTCAACATTGAAGTCGGCGGGTACACCGATAACGTCGGCGGCGATGCCATGAATCAAACACTATCGGAGAATCGTGCGGGATCAGTACGCGATTACCTGGTTCAGCAGGGCGTGGCAACGAATTCGGTTTCGGCCAGAGGTTTCGGCAACACGTTGCCGGTGGCCTCCAACGATAACTCCGCGGGCCGCCAGCAGAACCGCAGAGTAGAACTTCTCGTCTCGGGTGACGCCATCGGTAGCCCGGTCAACGCAACCACAGGAAGCTTGCAGTAAGGCAAGAACAACAGCGATTCGATACTGGAGGCAACACTTTATGAAACTCTTTGGAGCTATCAGTTCAGCAGTTCTCTCTTTGTCCCTCGGAATCGGTATTCCGGCATACGCACAGCAAGAACAGCACGACCAGCAGGAGGAAAACAAAGACAAGCCTGCGCAGGAAAAAGAGAAGAAAGCGCAACCTGAAAAATCCGCGAAGCCGGAGGAGAAAAACGCGCGGCAGGAAGAGAAGGGCGCCAAGCCGGAAGAAAAGAATACGCAAGAACAACATGCCCAACAATCCAAGCCCGAGCAGAAGGAAGAACACGCGGGCGGCGGCCGCATTCCTGCTGACCGTTTCAAGGCCAATTTCGGGCGCGAACATAGCTTTCGAGTCAGCGAAGGCGATTACCGCAATCACCGCTTCCAATACGGCGGCTACTGGTTCGGATTCGCCTCGGCCTGGCCGAGCAACTGGCTGTACACGCAGGATGTTTATGTGGTCGAAATTGACGGCGTGTACTACCTGTGTAATGCGAGCTATCCGGGTGTGAACCTCACGCTCACCGTCACGATGTAGTGCGATCCATCTTTAACGAAATGGCGCGGGCTTTAGGCCCGCGCTTTTCCCTTCATCACAAGGAAAAGGAGCAAAACATGCTTGGAACCATATTGATCGTAATTCTGATTTTGGCACTTTTCGGAGCTCTGCCACGCTGGTCGCACAGTCGAGATTGGGGCTATTACCCCACCGGCGGTGTCGGGCTGATCCTTTTCGTGGTTATCGTTCTGCTAGTGCTCGGGCGCATTTGAGCCATGCGCAAAGGGCCAAGGTTCGACTCGGTTCGCTTTGCCGGGACACCTGTTCGAACGGGTGATAGGAGCATCCCTTTGCGGTGCTGAATAAGCTCGGTTCCTTCACTCAGGATCTTCAGATAGCTACGACAGTCTCGGGGACCGAACGAATTAAGACCGAGAAGAATTCGAGTCTCGCGTCAAGCCTTCTTCGCCCTCACGGGAGGAGCCAGGGCGACGGCTGCCTCCCCGGTGAGCAGGAGAAAGGTGAACGACTCCTGCAGGTATAGGCGGACAGCGTCATCGGTGTGGCTAAGGTAGCCGATGGAGACGTCCTGGCCGATGTGGAGTTCGAAGTCGCCACCACGAGTGGTCAGCACGAAAGCTCCCGCAATGGCAGGAGCCCAGATGATTTGATCTTTGACGAGGCGCTTGACGTGCTCCAGG
This sequence comes from uncultured Acidobacteriaceae bacterium, assembly GCA_963777005.1. Taxonomy (GTDB): domain Bacteria; phylum Acidobacteriota; class Terriglobia; order Terriglobales; family Acidobacteriaceae; genus Sulfotelmatobacter. The sequence continues at coordinate 165,505 of CAVZPC010000024.1, forward strand.
ACCGGGTATCCATGGTCGCTGGTCTCGGCAAGTGCAGTGTAGGCATCGGCACCGAGCAGCACCGAGTAGGGGCCGTTGACACCGACGAGACGCAACCGGCTCAAGCCTTGAGCGATGGCTTGCGGGTACTCACGCACGTCGGCGGGAAGCGTCGTGATCGGGTTGCTGGTTCCTCCACGGATGCCCCCAATGCCAGCGGCGGCGTAACCCTCGAAAATGGCGGCGTCCTCAGCAAAGGCGATCTGGCGCGCTGCGTCCTTAGCGGGCTGCCAGTCCGAATCGTTCGCGCCACGATCGACGTCGTCGATGGCCTGGCGACTCAGATCAAATGCAACCCGTAGTTCGACCAGCGCCTTAACCTCGCGCTGCCTCGCGACGATGCCTTTCGCTGGCGCTGCGATGGTCCGCAGATGGCCCGTGCCGACAGCCGAGAGGCCGGTACCAGCCGGTCCCTTGACGTCGACGACACGCCGTCCGGCAAGGTAGCGCTTGAGCGTGCGCGACGTCTCCTCTTCGATTTGGGCCCATGCCGAATCAGAAATAGGGGCAAGCTCGCGATGGAGATTATTCATGTCGTATGTCTCCTCTGAGTGAACCGATGCCGAGCGAACCATCTCGCAGCGATGAAGTGGATGAAGAAGCTTCGGACGCCGCCGTCGCTGCGGGGGGCTCCAGAACCGCCGCCTGGTCTTCAGTTACGTTTTCCAGAAACGTCGCCGACGGCACGAAGAACAGGTTGCCGGTGACGGCACGGCTGAAGTCGAGCAGCCGGTCGTAGTTGCCGGGCGGTTGACCGATGAACATGTTATCGAGCATCTGCTCGATGGTGCGAGGCGAACGGCTGTAGCCGATGAAATAGGTTCCAAATTCGCCATGCGCGGGCCGGCCGAAAGGCATGTTGTCGCGCAGGATTTTGATCTCTTTGCCATTCTCGACAATAGTAGTGAGCGCATTATGCGCTGACGTCGGTTTGACGGAATCTTCCAACTCGATGTCGGACAGCTTGGTGCGGCCTATGATGCGTTCCTGTGCTTCGGTGGAGAGCGCATTCCATGCGTCAAGATCGTGGAGATATTTCTGAACGATGACGTAGCTGCCGCGGGCAAAGTCGGCGTCCTCGTCCCCGATGAGCACGGCGTCAGTCGCTGCCGCGCCCCTGGGATTCTCCGTTCCGTCGACGAAACCCATGAGATCGCGATCATCGAAGTAACGGAAGCCCTGAACCTCGTCCACCGGGGAAACGGCATCGCCGATTCGCGCCATGATCTGAGTGGCCAACTCGAAACATAGATCCATGCGCTTGGCTCGGATGTGGAACAGCAGGTCGCCCGGCGTGGCAACCGCATGGCGGGCTCCGGCGCGAATCTCTCGAAAGGGATGCAACTCTGTCGGCCGCGGCGGCCCGAAGAGGCGGTCCCAGGCGTCGGATCCGAAGCCCATGACGCAGGAAAGGTTCCCTTCCAGATCGCGAAATTCCACCGCGCGCAGCAGCGCAGAGAGGTCTCCGCAGAATGAGCGCAGAGTGGCGCGATTCTCAGAGCCGGGGTTGAGCGTCGCAACCAGGAAGATTGCGGCGCGGGTAAGCGGTGCGTCAACCGGCTGCGCGAGAACGGGCAGTCTAACTGCCGCTTCGGGCGCGCTCATCGAATCGGAGTCCATCGGCATCGTTCTTTATGACGGGCGCGGATTTCGCCCTCCGGAATGCTACGCTCGCCTCATTTGTAAAACTTCGCCCTTCAAGCTTACCATCTGCTTCCAACCCGCAATCGCTCCGGCGCCGATAACACAGGTTCAAAACCCATCAGGGATTAGGTTGTTATTTGAGCAACTCATCGGCGTAGCGAATAGGAACCGCTAAGTTCGAGCCGCCAAAATCATTCAGCATGGCGAAGTTGACGCCAATAACCTTGCCGTCGCGATTAAAGAGCGGTCCACCGGAGCCACCGGAGGTTGTGGCGGCATCGTAAACAATCTTGTCTTTTAGGACATCTCCGATGTGGCCCTGAGTAGTGGTTGGCCGAATGAGGTGTTGCTCTGCCAACTGCGAAACAATCTGGGTTACTTCGTGGGCGTTTTCCGCCACTCCTTGGGTGACATCGCTTCCCGCGCGGGCGAGGATGCCTTCGATGCCGGTTGGGTAGCCAATCAGTACGACCGGATCGCCCGTCACACTGGCTTCACTCCGGTCATCCAGGTTCAGAAGTGCGGCGTGAAGCGGTGCAGGGGCGTTTAGCTTGAGAATCGCCAGGTCAGCGTGCGGCGAAATCCTGTCGAGGTTCGCCTGGATGCCTTGAGCCGTCCCAGGGAAGTACGCCATGTACGATGCGGCGAATGCGACCGCACCGCGATCGAGCAGTTGCTTCAAATCCTCGTTGCTCCACCAGGGTTCTGCGACGTGATGATTCGTGAGCAGACGTCCGTCGCGGGCTACCAGGAATCCCGTGCCAAAGACGTCAAGCTGCAGAGGCGGTCCCGTTCCGTCTGGGTCGAGAGATACCATCCCTTTATCGTCGACCTGCGGCCGGCCGGAGGCATCGGTGGCAATGCGAAGCAACTTTTCGGAATCCTTATCCCGAAATTCAACGACCACATGCAGCAAGCAAACGCTTGGTCCGTAGGTGTGAACAATCGTTTCCGCGACTCGGCCCTCATTCTCAAGGCGGTTCAGGCGATTCTGAGTCTCCTGAAGCTGACTCTTCAGAGATGCGTCATCCGCATTTCCGTCTGCGGCTATCTTCTTGCGGATCTCTTCGGTTTGCGCCTTCAAAGACTCGCGAGCTCCTGAAGTGTCGTTTGCCGTGATCGATGGGGGGCGTGCCTGTTCCGCGCGACGCAGGAGTTCTCCCTGTTGCACAATTCCGCCGTTCAGTTGCGCAACTTCTGTCTTGAGTTGGAGCGCATACTTCCGGCTGTGCCGGGTGGAAATGACGGTTACGATTGCTGCAAGAACCACGACCGCGCTTAGAACGAGAATCGGCCAAGATCGCCGTTGGGCATTCTCGCCGCCACTCAAAGCTTTCACGGCGTTCTCCGCCAGCCGCTCTCTCTGCAGTGCATCGTTCAGCTTGGCCTCGAGATCCAGCTTCGGTTGTCTCTCACGAAACTGGGCCCTGATTCTGGCCGCGAATTCCAACGGTTCAAACGGAAAAGAGATGACGTCGTCGGCCTGCAAGTCCAGAGCACGGGCACGCTCCAGCGCGCCACCGTGGACGATCATGACAATCTTGAGAATTTGCGCATCAGGCCCAGACTTGATTTGGCTGATCAAACCGCAGCAACTGAGGTCGGACGGTGTTGCTTCTGTGACCAGGACTTCGGGGGAACGAGCAAGAATCTGATCCACGGTCAGGCCGCGCTCTGTGGTGATTTCATAGCCCTGACCGGACAGGGCCTGCTCGACCTCTTGTGCGGACTCTGCGCCAAGGTTGAGGAGAAGAATGTACATCGCCGTCAATTTGTCACCATCAGTTTCGACCTCTCGTTGGGACGATGGTCGGCATCCCACGGAATCCAGAGACTGTTTTCATAAGCGTGAGAGCAAAGGTCGCCTTCGCAGCGTAAAGGATCGGGCTATAAAGGGCGGGACTGCGAAGGCGATTTGTGCTCTTAGCTCATTTCTGTATACCTCTGTGATGCCGCAAACCGGAATCGGTTGCGTTTTCGACGCGGCCAAGGCACTCGACGATCTCTGCAACCTCTTTCGAACTTTGACACTCCAACACTCGGCGGTTATAAAATCAGGCGAGGCCACCGTTCCGTACAAACGAAAGCAGTTGTTGCGGATTTCCGTGTTCATTCGATCATACGTTCTTCCCCTTTGTTTATGCCTGCTCGCGGTTGTCTGCGGAGCAGAGAATATTTCTCTGCCGAAATCCTCGCCCTCAGACGTGACCCGGTACACTTTGCCTAATGGCCTGCGGGTCGTGATTGTCAGGAATGATCTGGCTCCTGTAGTGACCGTTCAGGAAAACTACATCGTCGGCGGGGACGAAACACCAGCTGGTTTTCCAGGCATGGCTCACGCGCAAGAGCACATGGCATTTCGCGGGTGTGCGGATCTTTCCGCCGATCAGACCGCCGCGATCTTTGCCCAGCTGGGCGGCGATAACGATGCGGACACCCAGCAGAACATCACCCAGTTTTTCGAAACGGTCCCTGCCCAGGATCTGGACGTTGCTCTTCATGCCGACGCCAACTGCATGCGCGATATCGTCGATTCGCAGGCACAATGGCAGCAGGAGCGAGGCGCTATCGAGCAGGAAGTTTCGCGCGACCTCTCCAATCCGACCTACAAGTTTCTCGTCCGCATGAATCACGATATGTTCGCGGGCACACCCTACGAACACGATGCTCTTGGTACCCGGCCTTCTTTCGACGCCACCACGGGCGCCATGCTGAAAAGCTTTCAGCAAAAATGGTACGGGCCCAACAACGCGATTCTTGTGATTACGGGGCAAGTCGAGGCGGCGCAAGTTATCTCCACGATCAAGCAGCTGTATGGCAGCATCCCAAAAAAGACCATCCCGGCGCGCCCGGAGATTTATCTTCCGCCCGTCAAAGCCGAACACTTCACGCTTCCGAGTGATTATCCCTACATCATCAGCATCGTCGCGTACCGCATGCCCGGTACCGACAGTCCCGACTACGCGGCAAGCCGGGTGTTGAGGGATGTTTTAGCCAGCCAGCGAGCTGATGTCTACGGACTCGTTCCCGAAGGTAAGGCTCTCGACGCAGGATTCGAGTTTAGCGAGACTTACCGCAAGGCCGGTGCGGCCTTTGCCTACGCCGCGATCCCGACCAGTGCGAACGCAGCGAATATCGAGCAGGCTTTGCAAACCATCCTCGGCAATTATGCCAAGAATGGTGTTCCTCCAGATCTTGTGGAAGCGGCCAAGCGCAGCGAAGTCGCCTCATTCGAGTTTGAACGCAACTCCATCCCTGGCCTGGCCTCGCTCTGGTCGGATGCTGTTGCCGCCGAGGGCCGCAATTCTCCCGAGGAGGATGTCGAAGCCCTCCAGCGCGTGACCGTGCAGGATGTGAACCGCGTCGCCCAACAGTATCTGCTCAACCAGGATGCCATTGTCGGCACCTTGGTCCCCGAGCCTTCGGGCAAGGCTGTGGCGGGCAAGGGATTTGGTGGCGCAGAAAAAGTCACTACCACTCCGACCAAGCCAGTGCCGTTACCGCCGTGGGCGGACTCGTTGACGAAGGCGGTTGCGCTTCCGAAGTGGAATCTCCATCCGGTCGAAAGCACGCTGCCAAACGGTATTCGTTTGATTGTAGAAACCGAGAGCCTCACTCCGACCATCACCATTACAGGAGAGATACGTCATCAGCCCGTATTGGAGGTCCCGCCCGGACAAGAAGGGGTTGCCAGCGTGCTCGATGGTCTGTTTTCCTACGGCACGACCACTCTTGATCGGCTCGCCTTTCAAAAAGCTCTGGATGATATTGCCGCCAATGAAAGTGCCGGCGCCACGTTTCAACTGCAAGTGCTCAAGCAATTCTTATCGCGCGGGGTGCAACTGCTTGCCGATAATGAACTGAACCCCGCGCTTCCCGAGGCGGCATTCAAGGTAGTGCAGCAACAGACGGCAGATTCCGTGGCCGGCCTCCTGCAGAGTCCGGACTACCATGCAAGCCGCGCATTGCTGGAAGGACTTCTGCCTGCCGGCGATCCTGAGTTGCGGCAAGCCACTCCAGAAAAAATCTCTGCCTTGACGCTGCAGGATGTGCAGAATTACTATCACAAAACTTTCCGTCCCGATCTCACCACGATTGTGGTCATTGGCGATATTTCTCCGGAAGACGCGAAACAGGAAATCACTCACTCGTTCGGAAGCTGGACTGCTACGGCTCCGAAGCCAGAAGTCGATCTGCCGCCGGTACCGCAGAACAAAGCGACCGCGAGTACAGTACCGGACCCGACCCGCCTCCAGGACCAGGTAACGTTGGCGGAAGAGTTGCCCATCAACCGCTTTGATCCGGACTATTATCCGCTGGAACTGGCGAATCACATCCTGGGCGGCGGATTTTATGCCACGCGCCTCTATCGCGATCTTCGGGAAAAAACCGGTTACGTCTACAACGTGGATGAATCTCTGGATGCGGGTCGCACTCGAACCAACTTCAGCGTCTCCTACGGTGCCGATCCCGTAAATGTGCCGAAGGCCCGCGCCTTGATTGAACAGGACCTCACCGCGATGCAGACTATCCCACCCAGTCCTGGCGAGATGCAACAAGCCCGCGCGATGCTTCTTCGTCAACTCCCTCTGGGTGAAGCCAGCGAGTCGCAGATTGCCGACGGGTTGCTGGCGCGTGCGCTGGTGGGGTTGCCACTTGATGAACCGGTCAGAGCTGCTGCAAAATACCAAGCGCTCTCGGCGGAAGAAGTGCGCGCCGCGTTCGCGAAATGGATACGGCCCGCAGACCTCGTCGAAGTGGTTCAAGGTCCACCAGCGAAATAGTCTTGACTGAGGGTTCCGGGAAGTCAGAACCGCACATCGCGATAGAAAATGCAGTGGCTCTCCAGGTACCAGGAAACGATGAAAAGAATGACCATGGTGCCCGACGCCCAGCAGAATACCTGGACCGGAAGTGTCGCGGCGAGACGCGCGCTACCGGAGTGCGTCTCTTGTGTTGCCTTGCGAAAAATCAATCCGCTGATCAGACATATCGCGGCCGCCAGTGCTAGGCGGGCGAGAGCGACATCAATCCTCTCACGCATATCGCTGGAGGGAGCCAGGAAAGCGGTGTGGAACACGGCGAGCAAAGATAGGATGCCGGAAATGAAAGTAACCGGCTTGGCGACCTCTACCAACATGTGCCGATCTTCCGACGGGTTTCGTCTACCGCCATTTTAAATTTTCCTGCATTCACGTGACACGTCATTTTCCAATCAGATGCCGGCCTGACGATCATTGATCAATGCTCGGATCATTACTCAGCCACGGTAAAATTGCGCGATGAGTAGTGAAAGCATGGGGGAAGAGTGGTCATTGTGCTGATGGGGGTTTCAGGCGCAGGGAAGACGACGGTTGGGCGATTGCTGGCTTCCGAGTTGGGATGGGAATTTGTGGACGCGGACGATTACCATCCTGCAGCGAATGTGGAGAAGATGCGGAACGGAATTCCGCTGACCGACGCCGACCGTGCGCCGTGGTTGAACACTCTGCGTTGCATGATCACCACCTGGATTGAAGCGGGAAAGAATATAGTGCTGGCTTGTTCAGCATTGAAGCGCGCCTATCGGGAGGAATTAAGGGTCGCGCCCGACGTCAATCTGGTCTATCTGAGGGCGACCCCAGAGTTGCTTCACCAGCGTTTGCGGGAGCGGCACGGACACTTTATGGCGGAGAAGATGCTTGCGAGCCAACTGGAGACGCTGGAAGATCCGAAATGTGCGGTGGTGGTCGATGTTGACAAATCAGCCCAGCAAATCGTGGGGGAAATTCGAGAGAAACTGCATCCGCCGCAAGATCCCAGCTGATACCGTCCGTGATCAAGTACCTCAAAGTTATATCTTTCGTAACTAATAACGAAATAGTTATGCTGTGCTATAATGTTTTCAACGCTACTGCCACGGTTTGCTCGTGACGCGGTGATCCTGTTGGATCAAGATTCATCTCCGCCTTTCCTGCCCGCCGTTTATTCAGCGTCAAATCAAAAAACAAGAGCGGCATGGGAACTCACGATACGTGTATTCAGAGTTTGATCAAGCCTCTCCAGAAAGAAAATTACGAATGACAAGCTTTACGGAACTACCGCTATCTTCTGCTTTGCAGCAGAGGCTGGCGACAGCTCAATTCATTACTCCTACGCCAATTCAAGAGCAGGCGATTCCTTACGCCCTTGAAGGCAAAGACGTGCTGGCAACGGCTCAGACCGGTACCGGTAAGACGCTGGCATTTCTGATCCCGGTGATCGAAATGTTGCAGCGCGAACCGTCGCAAAAAGTGCGCGTATTGGTTCTGCTGCCCACCCGCGAGTTGGCGATTCAAGTCAACGAAGAATATGAAAAACTTCGGGGCAAGCAGCTTTCGAAGGCCGCCCTGGTCATCGGCGGCGTCTCTGAAAAATCGCAGATTCAATCCGTGCGGAGCGGGTCCGCTTTGGTGATTGCCACTCCCGGCCGCCTGCAGGACTTTATCAGCCGCAGGCTGATCGACTTGCGCCAGATCAAAATTCTCGTGCTCGATGAAGCCGATCGCATGCTCGACATGGGATTCCTGCCCGCGATTCGACGTATCCTCGCAGTGTTGCCAGAGCAACGGCAGACCTTGTGTTTCTCCGCCACCATGGAGCAATCGGTTGCCGGCCTGGTCAACGACGCGATGCGGAATCCTGTACGCGTGGCGATCGGATCAGTATTGAAGCCAGTGGAAAGTGTTCGACTGCAAGCTTACGAGGTACGCCCCGCCGAGAAGCCTGATGTTCTGCGGCAATTGCTTTACGCTGAGAGAGGCCAGACGCTTATCTTTGCCCGCACCAAACGAGGCACGGAACGACTGGCGAAGGAACTGGTGCGCGAAGGCTTTTCTGCCGCGATGATTCACGGTGATCGTTCGCAATCCCAGCGCAACGCAGCACTCAGCGGATTTCAGCAGGGACGCTATCAAGTACTGGTCGCAACGGACGTTGCCGCGCGCGGCTTGCATATTGACGACGTCGCGCACGTGATCAACTACGACCTGCCTAAGATGGCGGAGGATTTTATCCATCGGGTTGGACGGACTGGCCGAGCCGGATCGGAGGGGCTGGCGTCCAGTTTAGTGGCGGGTGGTGAGGTGATCGAACTCCGTCACATCGAGCGCGCCCTGAAGCTGCGCATCGAGCGTAAGCAGGTGGACTGGTCAAGCGCCGCTCGGCGCGAGAGCACTGTACAAAATACGCTGGCCAGCCGGACTCTGACCAAAATGCCCGGTGAGGTTTTTGCCTAGTCTCAATAAAGAAATCGTCCGAGAATGAAAGAGGGCGCGTCCTCGGGGACGCGCCCTGAATCTTGAAAGGCTAAAGAACAGCTCTACGGTTCTGTCTTTTCCGGACTGCGTTCGCGGGGAATGCTCGAAATATCGCCATCGTCGGCTCCCATTTGGAAGAGAGCTGCCTGTTCGGCCGCGTGTCTTTGCAACTCGCTCAAATCCAGCTCATTCGAATCGCTCGACGCTCCTAAGGGTTCTTCGGTTTTGCGTTGAATCCTGCGCTCCGCTTTATCGCGCTGTTTTTGTTGTCTTGTGTGTTCTTTCTGGCGTTTGGTGAAGCTTGATCGACCTCGTCCTGGCATTTCCCATCTCCCGTTATCAAATTTTTTGCAATCGCAGCCGGGGCTCGTTGCATTTCGTTCGTAGGCAAGCTAAAAGCACGGCAAGCAGTTTGTTCAACCATCAGTTAGCGCACCGCCTCAGCTGCAAATTGCTCTTGCGTACTACCAGCGCGGTTCGCGGGGCTGGCGTGCGTGCCCCTGATAATCATCCCGACTTCCGCCGCCTCCACCACCGAAGCGCTTTCCACCTCCGCCGCCGCGGGGCGAATCGGTCTTCGGTTTCGCTTCGTTAATTTTTAATGCGCGTCCACCTAGCTCTTTGCCATTCAGGGCGGCGACGGCCTTATCTGCTTCCGCCGGGTTCGTCATTTCGACAAAGGCGAAACCGCGCGCGCGGCCGGTTTCCCGATCGGTAACAATGCTCACTTTTTCGACTGCGCCGTGTGCCTCAAACACTCCACGAAGTTCTGCTTCGGTTGTGCTGTGGGGTAAATTGCCAACATACAGGTTCTTCATACGAGTCCTTCTCTTTCTGCTGTGATCGTTTTTGCAAAAGTTGGTTGAGGATGAATTTCTTCGGAAACGGAGTGGTGTTCGATGGCTTCTGCCCAGCGCGATGGCCGCGGGGTCTCCCGGATGGCACGCGAGCGGGCTTCACTGACGGTTCGAACTGAGGAGATGCGTTTGCAAGCTTCCAGGATTCCCCAGCGCTGCGACGAGTGTTGCGAGCCCTGAGCCAGCAGAGCGGCGACCATTTCCTTGTGAAGGGCGTCAGCATCGTCTGCCGCAGGTGCGCCGTCAGAATGCGGCGTAAGCGCGAGATATTCTGGCCCGCCCACGAAGAAAGCGACTCTCTGCGGCGGATTCGCACTACGCATGTCGCTGCAGAATTTGTCCCGCTCTTCGGTTTCCTCAATCCCGTTAATCAGTACCAGATTGTATAAATCGGCTCGCCACCAGCATCGAGCCTCCAGTACATCGGCCGCGCAGTCGACCTCGATCCCAAGTTTCCTCATTACGTCGGCCCGCAAATCCCGTTTAGTCTGCGATGTGTCCAGCAGGAGCACTCGCTTCTTCTTCAGGGAACTGCCTTCGGCGATCGAGACTGGCAATGTGATGACGGGAGTGGTCATGCCACTTTCTCCTTGAGATTCGTAGCCGCAGCGGGTGGCGTGAGGTGCTTCTCCGCCAGAGCCTTCAACATTTTTTGATTGCTTACACGGCGACTGATCTTCTGCCGGCGGCGCCGGTTAAACCTAGCTTTATCACCATTGATTCCCGACATTTCTCTCTCCTGCCGTTCTGGTTGAGGTTAGAAAGCTGCGCTACTCCCCTGGACTTCACGCCCGCACTTGTACGGGTGAGCAGCACGCGGACCTTGCAAGGAAGAGCTACTTGCTCAGCCTCAAATTACTTTGCGTGCATGGCCGTTCCGTTAAACCGCTGTCCAGGAATCGGGAGGAGGGACTTCCGGAAATTCTCAGCTTGAACACGTCGGTCGCCTTTCACAGAGTGTTCTCAATCGCGAAGGCGCAACGTGCTGTTAGGGTGTCTTCGAGGTCAAGGTCTCCAGTATACGCCCCATTGCTAAATATTGCTGAGGTTTCGGATAGAGTCTGGGGTACAACGGGATGCGAAACTAGTGAATCCGTGATAGTTAATGCGGATATTTCTGGCTATGGCTGCGAAGGGCTGACGCTGCTTTTTCCCTTGCTGGTGCAGAGAAGCAGGCAGAGCGCGACGACTCCGGCCACAGCGCCACCGCCGATCTCCAACCATTTTTGGTTCAGTCCGTTGGCCGGACTCTCGGGAGGACGTCCGGCTCCGCAGGCTTGTGTTTCGTCGCGCTTAGCTTGTTCGCCTTCGTGCACCGTGGCCGATTGTGCCAAGGCGCTTCGGGATGAAGTCTTCCGCAGCGAACTTCCTTCCTCGATCTTTACATCGTTCTTGTGAGCTATAACCTGAACCGTGCTATTAACGTTCGTGACGTCGTATTGCGTGCGCTCGTTCGTAATAGGATCGACCTTAATACAGTTCACATGCACACTCATCAACGTGGAGGTTCCGACAGACACGCTCCCGTGCTCGAGGCTTAAGAAACTGCCTTCGAATTTCAAGACGGACTCAGGTTGAATCAGGACGGAAGATCCTTCGGCATCGAGATTGGCGACGAACCCAGGTTTGGTCTCCACTGAATCGCCTGGAAAGACAGCGGTTGAGCCGGAGATCTCGGTGCCGTTCAGCCACACCCCACCCTCACTGTGCAATATGGCCGACCCTGCGTCCGCAGCCACGAGCGAGAGCGGAAGCAGGAGAACCATGATGCAGGAAATAAAGCTGCGTAATCCGGGCACACTCATACCCAAGCTGGTTTCCGCACTATTCTAAGAGAATCGTAGTGCCAAGGAGCCTGATCGTCTATTAGCTCTCCGGGTGCGGCTGATGCAATGCAGGCAGGGGGCCGGGACGCATTGCTGTGCTGGGCCAGCCAACTCCGGTATTCTTCCGATACGATCAAGCATGGAACGAGTTCCTGCCAATGAACCGGTGATTGACTTTCGCGGGGTTGCCTACACGCTTCCGAATGGCCGGCCACTGCTGCACGATCTGAATCTGCAAGTGCAAGCGGGTGAAACTCTCATCTTGCTGGGGCGCAGTGGTTCTGGAAAGACCACCACGCTGAAGCTGGTCAATCGCCTGTTGGACCCGAGTGCCGGGGAAATTCGCGTGAACGGTGCTCCGACGGCAGAGAGCGATGTGATTCGCCTGCGGCGCGGCATCGGCTACGTGATTCAGGACGTGGGTTTGTTCCCGCATCTTACGGTGGAACGTAATATCGGTCTTGTCCCCCGGATCGAAGGCTGGCCGGCTGAGCGTATTTGTTCCCGCGTCGAAGAATTGTTGCAACTGGTCGGGCTCGATCCGCAGATCGCTTCGCGATATCCCCACCAACTCTCCGGCGGACAGCGGCAGCGGGTGGGGGTGGCCCGGGCTCTCGCCGTCGATCCGCCGATTCTGCTGATGGATGAACCTTTTGGCGCCCTCGACGCGCTTACCCGCGACCAGTTACAGCGCGAGTTTCTCTTCCTGCAGCAGCGTCTGCAGAAAACAGTCGTCTTCGTCACGCACGATCTACGCGAGGGGCTGAGGCTGGGTTCGCGGATCGCGCTCATGGAGAACGGGCGCCTGGTTACCGTTCTTTCCCCGCTGGAATTCTTACAGTCCGCGGACCCGCTGGCAGCCGCTTATGTGCAAGCTTTCGGAGACGGATTGGACTCGGTAGTAAATCGAGGCACGTCATGAATGTCGTTCACTACTTTCTCCAGAACCACGAAGAGATTCTGGAGCTCACACTGCAACACCTCTGGCTGGTCGGAATTTCCACCTTGTTCGCAGTACTGATCGGCATACCGCTCGGCATACTGAGCGCTCACTGGCCAGTGTGGAACAAACCAGTGCTGGGAACGGCGAACATCATTCAGACGATTCCGAGTCTTGCCCTCTTCGGTTTCCTACTGCCGGTGCCGTGGATCGGCGCCCGTGCCGATCGCCTGGCAATCCTGGCCCTTACTCTCTACGCGCTGCTGCCGATTATTCGCAACACTTACACGGGAATCCGCGGCGTTGATCCATTTGTTGTGGAGGCCGGGCGGGGGATGGGTCTCACCGATCGCCAGTTATTGTTTCAGGTGGAACTGCCGCTGGCGGTGAGCGTGATTCTTTCGGGCGTCCGGGTAGCCCTCGTCGTGTCGGTTGGACTCGCTACCATCGCCGCGGCAATCGGCGCTGGAGGATTGGGCGAGTTCATTTTTCGCGGTCTCGCGATGGTGAACAACGAACTCATCCTGGCCGGAGCGATTCCTGCGGCAATCCTGGCGTTGTCGGCGGATTTCGGCTTGGGATGGGTGGAGAGGCGCCTGCGACCCCGATGACAGCGCATTGGCAATTTCGGGGATCGTCCTACGCGGCCGCTGTCTGCATCATTCTGCTTGCTCTGTTTTTGTCTTCGTGTTCGCCATCGCACTCTGACCGCATTGTGATTGGGTCGAAAAATTTTACCGAGTCTCTGATGCTGGGCGAACTCATGGCTCAGCTGATCGAATCGCGCACGCACTTGAAAGTCGAACGCCGCTTCTATCTTGCGGGATCCTACATCTGCCAGCAGGCAATCCTCGCCGGCCGCATCGACATCTATCCGGAATACACCGGTACGGCCCTTACCGCCATCCTCAAACAGAAGGTTTCTGGCGGCAAGGAACAGGTTTATCAGCAGGTCAAGCGCGAGTATGAAACGAGCTTTGGCCTTACGCTCGGTCCGCCATTCGGATTCAACAATACGTTTGCCATGGAAATCCGTGGCGATGACGCGCGCCGCCTGAAACTGAAAACCTTATCGCAGGCAGCCGCATTTGCTCCGCAATGGCACGCTGGATTCGGCTACGAGTTCATGGAGCGTCCCGATGGATACGCGGGACTGGCCGCCGCTTATGGCCTCCGCTTCGCCGCCGCGCCTCGGATCATGGATCTAGGCCTGCTGGCCCCAGCCCTAAAAGACCATCAGATTGATATCGCCGCAGGAAACGCCACCGATGGCCTCATTCTCGCCTTCGATCTATCTGTACTCGAAGATGACCGCCATTATTTTCCGCCCTATGAGGCGGTCGCGGTAATACGGCAACCGACCTTGCAGCAACATCCGGAAGCGTCGCAGGCGATCGCTGCGCTGGGTGGAAAGATTTCCGATCAAGAGATGCAGAAGCTAAATTACGCTGTCGATGGTCAGCGCCGCGACGCGAAAGATGTTGCCCGCGAATTCCTGCAGAGTAAAGGATTGATTGAGTAACGCCAACCTTTCAAGAGATCCGCATGAGTTGCTCAAATGAGCAACTCGCCCTGCAGAGTGAGGACGGCATTGCCTTTCAAAATCACTCGATCCCGTTTTACTTCACACCACAGTTCACCGCCCCGTTCTGAAACTTGGCGCGCATGCAATGACGTCTTGCCCAGCCGTTCCGCCCAGTACGGCGCGAGCGAGCAATGCGTGGAGCCGGTCACGGGATCTTCCGGAATCCCGTAGCTCGGCGCGAAGTAGCGAGAGACGAAATCACAGTCAGAACCTGGAGCCGTGATCGCCACTCCGAAGGGATGAAGTTTCTCCAACAGCCTGAGGTCGGGCTTGATGCGCTTCACCTCCTCCTCACTTCCGTACACTGCAAAATAGTTGTCCTCAATTTGCACCACCGCGGCCGGATCTTCTCCTAAACCATGCGTCAACGCCGCCGGCGGATCCTCACTTTTCCAGGGAGCGAGGGTAGGGAAGTCCATTTCGAGCAAGTTGCCGCGGCGGCGAACCGTGAGTGTTCCGCTGAAACGCGTCTCGAACCGCACCGAGTCGCGCCCGGGGGCAAGGATTTGCATCAACACGAACCCGGAGGCCAGGGTCGCATGGCCACAGAGTTTCACCTCGCACAGCGGGGTAAACCAGCGCAATTCGTAGGAATCGCCGCGGGGCACGAAATAGGCGGTCTCAGAAAGATTATTTTCCGCCGAAACCGCGAGCAGGAATTCGTCATCTAACCAGTTCGCGAGCGGGCACACTGCGGCTGGATTGCCTGCGAAGGGGGTCGCGGTGAAGGCGTCTACATGGAATACCGGAAGGGACATTGCCCTATGGTACTCGGTCCAGAACGTGGGTAGAATCGTCGAACTGCTTTTGGCCTCGTTCGCCCGGACCGAATTCCGCCACTAGATATCAGGAGATCCTAATGCCCACGACTCTCAGCGACGCCGCCCTTCGTCACGAACTGATCGATCAGTTAGCAAACGCCCGTCATAGAACCGATGATTTCTTCGCTATCGTTAATCCGGATTCACTCTATGAACGGCCTATCCCGGAACGCCATCGCATCATTTTCTACATTGGTCATCTCGAAGCTTTCGACTGGAACCTTTTCCATGACCGCGTTTTTGGGTTGAAGAGCTTTCATCCTGAGTTTGACCGCTTGTTTGCTTTTGGCATCGATCCGGTGGGGGGTGGATTGCCCACCGATCAGCCTTCAGAATGGCCGTCGATCGGCGCGGTGCACGAATACGTTGGAAAGATCAGATCCCTCCTCGACCAGAAGCTTCCCGACGCACTCTCGGATCCTGATTTCTCCGAAAAGGATGGGTTTCCGCTCAGCACGCTGCTGAATGTCTCGATTGAACACCGCCTCATGCATGCGGAGACGCTTGCCTACATGCTGCATCAACTGCCGTTCAATCGAAAAATCCAGCAGATTGAAGCCCCCGGTCCGGTTACCCCTCCGGTCGATCATCGCAGCATAGAAATTCCCGCCGGGCAGGTGACACTCGGCCTTTCGCGTGATGGCAATTCGTTCGGCTGGGACAACGAGTATGAGGCCCACATCGTGGATGTTCCCGCGTTTTCGATTGATCGTTACAAGGCGACGAACCGGCAATATCTGGATTTCATTGGCGCGGGCGGCTACGAAAACGAGAATTTCTGGAGTACCGAAGACTGGTCCTGGATTTCCAATCGCGGAATCTCGCACCCCGCTTTTTGGAAGCGCAGTGGCGATCACTGGCTGTATCGCACTATGTTCAACGACGTCCCGCTTCCACTCGACTGGCCTGTCTATGTGAGTCAGGCAGAAGCGAAGGCCTATGCCAAGTGGGCAGGGAAGTCATTGCCCACCGAAGCCGAGTGGCAGCGCGCCGCATACTCCACGCCGAATGGTGATGAGCGTCGGTACCCGTGGGGCGACGAGGCACCTGCTCCTCAATTCGGCAACTTTGATTTCCAGCGCTGGAGTCCGATGCCCGTGAATACTTATCCCGCCGCGGAGAGCGCGTTCGGCGTACAAGGCATGGTCGGCAACGGCTGGGAGTGGACGTCGACCGAATTCGCTCCATTCCCTGGTTTCAAGCCCTTCCCCTTCTATCTGGGATATTCCGCCGACTTCTTCGATGGAAAACACTTCGTTATGAAAGGTGGATCGGCGCGTACGGCCGCATGCATGCTGCGGCGCACCTTCCGCAACTGGTTTCAGGCCCACTACCAATTTATCTATACCGGCTTTCGCTGCGTCAGCCGCTGAGTCGCTTAAGGAGCTACCAAAATGCTCGTTCACGCTATCACCGCCGACTTAACTTACGAATTCGCCGCCGACGTTCGCACGGGTCTCACCAAGCCTGGCCAAAAAGAACTGCTGTCGAAATACTTGTACGACGACGTTGGTTCCGCTCTATTCGAAGTGATCAGCCATCTCCCGGAATATGGCCTCACGCGCGCCGATGAGCGGCTATTGCGCCGCCACGCGGCGGACATCGTGGAGCGCATAGCCACTCCCGTAGCCGTGGCTGAGCTCGGCAGCGGCAGCGGCAAAAAAACTCGACAGATTCTAGAAGCTCTCTGCCGGCGTCAGCGCACCCGCTACTATCCCATCGAAATTTCTCCCACCGCTCTGGCCATGTGCGAGCGTGAACTCAGCGACATCGATTCCATCAGCATCGTCGGCTACGAGCGCGAATATCTTGATGGATTGCTCGAAGTGGCCGCGCAGCACCGTCCCGGTCAGCATCTGCTCGTTCTGTTTTTGGGCAGTACGATCGGTAACTTCGACCCCATGGCCGGTCTGAAGTTTCTGAACCAGGTCCGGCGCATATTACAGCCCGGGGATTCTCTTCTGCTGGGGACCGATCTGGAGAAATCTAGCGCCCAACTCATCGCGGCTTACGACGACGAATTGGGAGTCACCGCCGCTTTTAACTTGAACCTGCTGGCGCGCATCAATCGCGAATTGGACGGTGATTTCGATCTGGCTCACTTCGAGCATGTCGCAAAGATCAACCACGAGTGCCGCAGTGTAGAGATGCACCTACGGTCGATGCGACGCCAAACCGTAAATATTCCCGCCGCCGATGTTACCGTCGATTTCCACGAAGGCGAAACGATCTGGACTGAGAGCAGCCATAAGTATTCGTTGGAAGAAGTTCGTCAGATGTCCCGCACCGCCGGCTTTCGCTGCGACATCCAGTGGGTGGACAACGAGTGGCCATTCGCTGAAAATCTCCTGATCGCGGAATAATTCCAGTCTTCCGACATGCCTTGGTCCACACACTGTAACGATTTATGTCGCCAGTGTGAAAACTTCTCATGTTGAAGTAAAACTTTGTAAATCCCCCGATTTGTAGGTTGTGCCGATGTAAATTAATGAAAGGTATGAAGCCAATTACAAGTCGCTTTCTGGCGATCATGTTCTGCGTCGTGAGCGCAGCCAGCGCTCCATTGGTGTCGACTTGTGATGCGGCTCCGTCCGGCCAGGCGGCTCAGGAAGCGGTTAGCCCCGGTTCTGTTACCCGGCGCATCGGGGCGGTCAAAGCCGTCAATGGAACGGTGATCACGCTTACGCCCGACTCTGGCCCCGACCTTACCGTTGCGGTGCAGCCGACCACCCGCATCGTCCGCATCACGCCCGGCGAGAAGAATCTGAAGAATGCCGTGCCGATGGACTTGCAGAACATTCAGGTCGGTGATCGCATACTGGTTGGCGGCAGGCTCTCTGACGATAACCACTCGCTTTCCGCGTCCTCCGTTGTGGTGATGAAGAGCTCCGACCTGGCAGCGCGACATGAGCAGGAGCGGCAGGACTGGCAAAGGCGCGGTGTGGATGGACTCGCCAAGGCTGTGGACCCGAAGGCGGGAACCATCACCATCACCGTGCGAAACAAGCCGGTTGTGATTCATATCTCCGGCAGCACCGTGGTTCGCCGGTATCCGCCCGACTCCGTAAAATTTGATGACGCTAAGCCCAGCACGCTCGCCGAAATTCATCCCGGCGATCAAGTGCGCGCGCGTGGCGACCGCAGCGCCGATGGAAGTGAACTGACGGCCGAAGAAATTGTTTCGGGATCGTTTCGAAACATCGCAGGCACCGTTGATTCTGTCGATGCAAGTTCATCGACCCTGAGCGTTCACGATCTATTGTCGAAGAAAACGTTGCTTATCAAGATCACAGCTGATTCGCAGCTTCGCCAGTTACCTCCTGAGATGGCACAACGGATTGCAATCCGCTTGAAGAATGCTTCTGCCGGGGCAGTGTCTGGTGCCCCGTCCGGCTCCGCCGCGACGAGCAACCAAAATTCGCGCCCAGCGGGAACGTCCGGTGGAATGGCTCCTGGTGGAAATGGTGCTGGCGGGCGCCCCGGTGGCGCGCCGGATTTTCAGCAGGTGTTGAGCCGCATTCCGGCAATCTCGCTCTCCGATCTTCACAAGGGAGACGCCGTCGTCATTGTCTCGACAGAGGGAACGTCGGGCGCAGGAACTGCGATCACCCTGCTCAGCGGAGTAGAGCCTATTTTGCGCGCCGCTCCCGGTGCCAGCAGTTCTTCGATATTGACGCCTTGGAGCCTGGGTGCGCCCGCCGCGGACGCCGGAGGACCATAGTTTATGACCCGCACCGAACCACGCTACGTTGTGGCCAACTCCTGATGAACACTCTTAATCGCGAATGGAATTTTGGATGAAGTTAGAGAAGTGTTTTTGTTTCATATTTATTTTCCTGGTGTGTGCTGTTGTCCGCGACGCTCGCGCGTGTCTCAGACTCCTGCGGCGCAGCCCGCCTCAGGGAATTTGCATGGGCAGGTGAGTGATCCTTCCGGCGCTGCGATCCCGAATGCCAGCGTCGTACTCACCCCGGCCACTGCCGGCTCCGCGCCGATCAAAACGCAAGCCAACGGACAAGGCCAGTACGAGTTCAAAGCGTTGCCTCCGGGACAGTACACATTGAATGTGATCGCCCAGGGATTTTCGGTCTACGAGAACGACAATGTGGTGATTAGCGCCGGTCCGGCGCAACTCCTCAACGTCGCAATGGCCATTGAAGTCGAGCAGCAGAAGATACAGGTTTCCGACACCGCGCCAACCGTGGATGTGAATCCAGCCAATAACGCGGGAGCCATTACCATCTCTGGTAAAGAGCTCGAGGCTCTGCCCGACGATCCCGACGAATTGCTCACCGATTTGCAAGCGCTTGCCGGACCCTCCGCAGGGCCGAACGGCGGACAGCTTTATATCGACGGTTTTACGGCCGGCCAGCTTCCTCCTAAGGAATCGATTCGCGAGATTCGCATCAATTCGAATCCGTTCTCTTCCGAGTATGACAAGCTGGGCTATGGACGGATTGAGGTATTCACCAAGCCGGGCAGTGATAAATTTCATGGACAGTTTCTGATCGACGGAAACGATTCCGCTTTCAACTCCCCCAATCCGTTTGCAGGTCCAGAGCCGGGTTACGATTCAACGCAGTTCAGCGGAAATCTCAGCGGTCCGATCAACAAGAAAGCTTCATTTTTTTTCAACGCCCAGCGCCGGAATATCAACGATCTGCAGGCGGTCAATGCCATCACACTTGACCCGTCCACTTTCACCGAGATGCCGTTCATCCAGGCTGTACCGTACCCCCGGCATCGAACCAACATCACGCCTCGCGTCGACTATCAACTCGCCAAGAACAATACCCTGACCGTGCGCTACCAGTACTATCGGGACACGGAGGATAACGAGGGCATCGGTTTATTCAACTTGCCTTCGCAGGGTTATAACTCCGACTCCACCGAGCACACGCTCCAAATCAGCGATACACAAGTCATTGGCGCGAAGATTGTGAATGAAACGCGGTTCCAATATTTGCGCGAGCTCGACAATCAGTTCGCTCTGAACACCCAGCCAACTCTCACCGTGCTGGGGTCGTTCGATGGCGGTGGCAACAACCAGGGCAACATCCTCGATCACCAGGACCACTACGAACTGCAGAACTACACTTCCATCATTCATGGCAATCACACCGTCAAGTTCGGAGCGCGTCTGCGCGGAGTCCGCGACGCCAACAGCCAGACCTCCGGATTTAACGGCGAATTTACGTTTTCATCGCTGCTGAGTCCTACGGGCGGGACTACTTGCGTGCCTACGCCGGGGCAAGCGCCGTGTCCAATCTCCTACGCTTCGGCGCTTCAGAACAACGGAAGCCTTACCACGCCGATCGCTACCCAACTCACTTACACAGCAGGTGCGCCGGCGCAGGTGGTGGACAATTTTGACGCGGGCCTCTACTACCAGGACGACTGGAAGGTGCGCCCGAACATTACTCTGAGCTATGGGTTGCGCTTCGAAACTCAGACCGGGATTCAAGACCACGCAGACTGGGCGCCGCGCCTGGGCTTTGCCTGGGGGGTTGGAGGCAAAAGTGCCCCGCCCAAAGTAGTATTGCGTGGCGGCTTCGGTATTTTTTATGACCGTTTTCAGGAAGAGCAAATCCTGGAAGCAAACCGGCTGAATGGCATCAACCAAAAACAGTTTGTCATCGACAATCCCATCTGCCCATCTCTTACTGTTACCGATTTCGCAGAGTGCACGGGGGCGGTCGTTCCGGTGACGCCCACAATTTACCAGATCAGCCCGCGCCTGCGCGCGCCCTACACGCTGCAAACCGCCATCAGCGCGGAACGCCAACTTACCAAGACTGCGACCTTAAACATAACTTACTTGAATTCTCGTGGCTTCGACCAATTGCTCACCATTAACGCCAACGCTCCTTTTCCCGGAACGCCCTGCAGTCCCACCTGCCCGCCGCCCAGCGAAAATCTTTACCGCTACGTTTCCGAAGCAGTTTTTCGTCAGAATCAACTGATTACCAACACGAATGTGCGAGTCGGATCGAAGGTTCAAGTATTTGGCTACTACGTTCTGAACTTTGCCAACAGCGATACTTCTGGCGTTTCCAGTTTTCCTTCGAACTCTTACAACATCAGCGCCGACTACGGCCGCGCCTCTTTTGACTTCCGCAATCGACTCTTCTTTGGTGGTTCCTTCGCTCTTCCTTACGACTTCCGGCTGAGTCCGTTCATGATCGCGAGCTCTGGTTCTCCTTTCAACATCACCACGACCAATGATCTCAATGACGATTCCATCTTTAACGATCGTCCGGGATTTATTTCCAATGCGACGTGTCCTACAACCGTAAACACACCACCTTCGACCACCTATTGCACGCCGCTCGGAACCTTCGATGCCAGGCCCACTGCGGGCGAAAAAATCGTTCCTATTAACTATGGCACTGGCCCATCGCAGTTCACCCTGAATCTCCGTCTCACCAAGACCTTCGGTTTCGGTCCCAAGACTGGAGGACCGGGGAATCAGGGGCGCGGCCCCGGGGGCGGCGGTGGCGGACGCGGCGGTGGTCCGCGCGGTCCTCTTTTCGGTGGCGGGCCAGGTGGAATACCGAGCGGCACCGATCACCGCTACAATCTCACTTTCGGCGTGATCGCGCGCAACGCCCTCAGCAAGGTGAACTACGCAAACCCTAGCGGCATTCTGGGCTCGCGGTTCTTTGATACGCCCAACGGGCTGCCATCGAACGGACCTTTCTCGAACTCCGCGGCTGTTCGCCGCATTGATTTGCAGGTGACGTTCAGCTTCTAGTGCTGCTGCTGTTTTTCGCGATTTGAAAGTTCTGACGAGTACAGCAGTTCTTTCCCGTCGGTTATTCTAGACACATGCATATGAACTTCGTAAATACTTGTAGAGTAAGTTTCGTTTGCCACTGATTCCCACCACCAGGCGTCAGTTTCTTTACCGGGCGGCGGCGGCTGGAGCAGTCGCCATTGCTGGAGATTCACTCCTACTGGAACCGAACCGCCCTCGCATCGTCCGCCGAGATTACAACCTCCCCCGCTGGCCCGAGCAGATGAATGGCTTCACCATCGCGCTGCTTAGCGATTTTCATTACGACCCATATTTTTCCGTGCACCCGTTGCGTGCAGCGATTCCGCTGGTAAATGGTCTTCATCCCGACCTCATCGTTCTTACCGGAGACTTCGTTTCTGTACCGGCCTTCGGAGAAGAGGCGAAGGGAGCAGCCGATGCCGAGCCCTGCGCCCGCCTTCTTCGCCAGATGACCGCACCCCACGGCTTGTGGGCGGTCCTGGGCAATCACGATTTGGATACGGATCCAGTCCGTGTGACACGCGCTCTCGAAGCCGAGGGGATCCACGTCCTGGTGAATGAGTCCGTCACCATCGAACGTGCCGGTGCACGGGTTTGGCTGGCAGGCGTTGATGACGTGATATATGGGAGCGCCGATCTCACCAAGACATTACACAACATCCCCGCCAGCGAGGCCGTCATCCTCCTCGCCCACGAGCCCGACTTCGCTGATGAAGCTTGCAAATTCCCCATTGACCTTCAGCTCTCTGGACATTCTCATGGAGGGCAGGTCAGAATCCCGTTGCTTCCTCCGCTCTATTTGCCGGAACTGGCGAAGAAATACATATGGGGAAGCTATCGTGTGGGTGGTCTTAGTCTCTACACCAATGCAGGGCTAGGAACGGTCAACATTCCGGTCCGGTTAAATTGCCCGCCCGAAATCACCCTGTTGACCCTGCGAAGCTCATTGAGCGGGCATCTGGGCTGAGTTGTGCAATCGGATTCACTTCGGTAGGCACCGGTTGCGGTGTTCTGTTCATAAACAACTGATAATAGGATAGTTGCGCAAGACGGTCGCTGGCCCCAAACTTGCCGCTTGTTATCTATACGGGAGCGAACCTGCCCCAATCGAGGGCTGCAAGATGCTTCGTCGACTCTGGCCTTGGCTACTGATCTGCGCAATTCCCGCTGCCGCGTCTGTCCAATCTTCTTCCATTTCCATTCGTTTTGGCCGCGCAGTTTTACTGGAGCGTGAGCATCAACTCTGGAAGACTCCCGTCCGCGCCTCCGAGTTCAGCGACGTGCCGCACACGAGCGCACGTGCGCGTTGTGAAGACACCCAGCCACCCGAGGCTCTCGCCACGCCCGATCCTTTGATGGTGCTGACGACGGCGGGCATCAAGGTCAAGGTTAGTTTCATCATCGGCGCCGATGGACGCGTACACAGTCCTCTTATTCTCGAAAGCGCCGGCCTAGTGAGGGACAGAAACGTTCTGCAAACCGTCCGCGCTTGGCGATATCGTCCGGCGACCTGCAACGGAGTTCCTACCGAAGCCGAAGGCAAAATCGAGTTTTCCCGGCGTTAATAAAATGTGGCCACTTGGGCTAGAATGAACCGTACATTTTAGCCGATCGGCATGGCCTGAATCGTGGATAGAGACAAAAAACTCGGTAAGCCATTGAGCGTGAGTCCTGCGCCTGATTCTGAGGACCCGGGCCCCAGCATCGGTCCCTACAATCCCGCATTAGGAGAGATCTATCAGCGTCTCTATCCTGAAATACGGCGGCCTAAGCCGAATCAGGAAGCGATTGCGGCGGCCCTGCAAGCCATGCAGCGGCTGACCATGAAGATGGACTCTGAAACCGCTGTGGAAGAAACTGTGCCGCAGAACACTGCTTCGATTGCTTGTCCTTCCTGCGGTCATCACAATCGCGAAGGCAACAAGTTCTGTGGTATGTGCGGACTTCCAACCGGAACGCCGTCAGAGCAATCGTCATCCATGGCGCCTGAGAATTTCGAACCGCCGCCTCGCGAAATGGCGGTCAACAACAACGGGCCGCTTGTTAGAAATCCTTCAGCCATACAGGAGTCCGCGCCGGAGGTTCATCCGCCTGAGGGGGTTGGGTCCGGAACCCATCACTATCACCATCATTATCATCACCACTATTTCGAGGGTGGAGTGGAAGGCGGCGTTGCGGCGCCGCGAGTGAACGCGCCCGAGAGCGCACGCGAGGCGGACCGCTTGCGCATTGCCGCGGCTGCCAAGGGCGAACCCATGAGCCGCAGCGAGGCTGCGGTTCGGCGTCTTACGCAGGAATGGGTTTTGGCCTGCAACACGCGGCAACTCGATGAACTCCTCGATCTCTACGCACCCGATGCGCTGGTGCTGCGTTCGAACCTCCCATTGCTTCGCGGAGCAGCGGCCGTGCGCGAATTTTTCTTCTCAGCGCTCGAGTCCGGCCTGGGAGAAGTATCGGTGGAACCGATCCGCGTGGAAGTGGTTGGCGACCTCGCTCATGAAGTGGGACGATACAGCGCGCTGGTTCCGGGCACAACCGGCAAGCGCCGGGAAGAGCGTGGCAAGTATTTGTGGGTCTTCGCCAAACAGAGTGGCGGCGAGTGGAAGTTGGTCTCGGAATGCTGGTCGAGCGACCTGACATTGACCAACGCGGAATCGGATGTTCCTAAAGCCGTCGTTTCGTCAGCGCCGAAGGCGCAGCCACGAAGAGGCTAGCTGCTGTTCGCAAGGTCTTGGTCTTAGGTGTTGGACCTCAGTCCTAATGTCTTCATACCTAAAACCGAAGACCTGACTTTCTTAGATATTCACGCCCAGCTTCCCCAAGTCTCCCTGTAACTGATCGAGGGTTTGCATCTGAATCGTGCGCATGCCTAGCTTGGCTGCGCACTCGAGGTTCAGAGCGCGGTCGTCAATAAAACAACATTCCTCCGGATGTATCTGCGTGATCTCAATCGCCAGACGATAAATTCCGCTCTCGGGTTTCCGCAGGCCGACAAAGCAAGAGCTGACAAACAAGCGGAAGATTTCCCGCAGGCCGAATTTCTCGATGCGGTCGAGGTTCAACTCGCGTGACTCGTTGTTGATCGTTCCCATGAAATATTTTCCGGATGCGGCGAGAGCGCGCGCGAAGGCAAGAACTTCCGGCACCGGCCGCGACAACGAGAACATGTAATCGCGAAACTCATCCCGCGTGAAGGGACGGTTTCGGTAAAAGACGGTGCGATCCAAGTATTCGTCGAGCGAGATCTTGCCACGCTCAAAAGACGAGACCACCATTTCGTGCCGCGCGTGAAACTCCTCCTGATCGAGACGAAAATGTTCAAGCGCGGCGGCGCGTTCGGTGTGATCCCAGGCGTTGCTGAGGAGAACTCCTCCAACATCCCAAAAAATCGCGCGAATGGCAGACACGGATCCATCCCTCCTTGCTTTCTTGTCACTCCGATTCTAAGCAATTCTTCTAGTGTTTGTAGACCGTGGTGTCGGGATGATAGTTGCGCCAGTCGAACCAGTAGTCTTTGAGGGCTGGAACGCGGGTTAAACATTTTCCTTGCGCCGGGCCTGAAGTGGCGCAGCCCTGAAAGTTCCACTGGCTGGCCGTGCGTGTGTCGAGCAGCGTCCACTGTTGCGTGTCAGCCTGCAGAAAGAACTCCGCATCTTTTCCGTCGATGCGGCTGAGAAAAACGCGAAAGGATTTGCCGTCGGGACCCAGCGCGACCAGCAGCGGCGTGCCGTTGACGCGATCGAGAATGGGAGACTGCTTAGCAAAGGTCTCCCAGGGATAGGCCCGGGCAGCGCCATCGATAGTCAGTCCTATAACGACATCGCGCGACTTCAGCTCGGTTCCAGGAAAGCTGATCACGACGGGAAGCTTGGCGACGTCAGGCTCCCAGTTGGGATCGTAATCCTTCGTGTATTTAGCAACGGGCGCCAGTACTTCGCCAGAGGGAGACTCGGTGCGCCACTGGCCGAAGCTGAGTTCGTCGCTCAGGACGAGATCGAGCGCCGCGCCTTGCAGCGGGCCATAGATGGCCTTGCCGGTGATTTGCTGCCACCATGTTCCAGTCTCGCGGTCGCGCATCAGGAAGTTCTGGTTGTTGATGCCAGCGAGATAAAAGTGCAGTACTCGTCCGTTGATAGTTCGCCTCCACACCAGACCGGTGTGACAGAGCGTTCAATAGGTGACGGCAACAGGCACGCCTGCGACGACGTCATTGAGAATGTGATGGTAGGCCATCTGGCTGACGGGATAGGCGCGGGCGTCATCGCCGAGACGCATCGACAGAACCATTTCTTTGGGATCGACCTTACTTTCAGATTGCGCAAGGAATCGCGGATCGGCGATGGGATGAAACATCCACTCAAAGTAGTTGATTCTCGACATGACGGCGGAGAACGTGACTACGAGCATGGCGAGCGGCAGGAAAGATTTGCGCCAGCGGCCCGCCGTTCCCCACAGTGCCCAGGCCAGGGTGAAACAGGCGAGCGCTGCGATCAGCGTACCGATTGGAGCGCGTTGCCGCAGAGCCATGGCGAGGACAAGCGCGCGGGGCGCCTGATAGTGGAAGGGACGAATGATAAAGGTAGGGACCAGAAACAGCGCAGAACCAGCTAGCGCGCAAAGCCAGAATGCCAACCACAGCCAGATCGAGATTTTGCTACGCGGGTGCAGGTGCGGCGTCGATGGACGGAATGAGGTCACGAATGAGCTTTTGCGCGGAACAATTTTAGTCCGGTTACTGTAAGCCAAACAGGCAACTCAGGAAATAGTATAAAAAATAAAAAACCCCGATCCGCGGAGCTGGACCGGGGTGCTGTGTCGCGTGGCTTGCCGATTATTCTGGGGTGAAGCTCTGGTGAAAGCCCAAACTCACCACGTCCTGGAACATAGGAGTTCCGGGAGGCAAATTGTTGGGGTTAAGGAATTGCGTATCAAAGAAATAGTTACGCGTGGGAGCGCCGTAGACCGCGTTGCAGCATTTGAAGATGCCGGTTGCATATTGCGAGTAGTACATGCTGATCAGCGAGCCAGCGTAGTTCACCGTTGCTCCTTTTCCGGCGTCGCTTCGGTCTTCCAGATAGCGGAGGAAGTTGTGCATTCCGCCGTCTGTTCCGAAATCCTTCAAGTCCGGCAGCAGAGGCCCATCCCGGCTCGGGGAAGGGAATGCTCTTACCGGCAGCGATGGCCATGCGATAGTAGCTGGTGTTTCCGGGACGGTTACCGGCCAGGCTGGGAGTTCACAAAGCTTTCAAGATCCGTCCACCCCGTATTGATCGTTGGAGTCGTAGGTGTGGAGGCGGGTTGGAGAGCAGCGTAACTGCGTCGGCGATGATGGCAGCAGCGGAGTGAGGTGTGGTGGTGACATTTTCACTGGGCCAGAAAGGATCGGCGGTGCCGGTATTGTAATCGCCCCATACATAAACCGGCTCCTCAGAAGCGATGGTGAAGCCGACCCCGTTGACAGCTCGGATTGCCATTCGTAGGCGGAACGTAACTGTTCCCCTTGTTATCCATGCCACCATCGACCAGGCGCAGCACATGCCGCGGGCCGGTCACCATGTTCCATTCGGCGGTGCCGGGGTAAGGTGCGCTGCTCGGCGTGGTCGCCAAGTTTGTGTAGCACTGGATGGCATTATTCGTGACGGAGCCATGAATATAGTAAGGCTCGCTCATGGCGCCCCCAGAGAGGCCAAAGCCGGCGCCCAGATATTTCTGGCCCCAGTTGTCGACGTTCCCGAGATTCACCGCTGCGCCCTTCACGGCCGTGTCTTCCGGCGAATAAGGAACAGTGACCTGCGGGTTCGTGGCGCTGTAGTAAGTAATCGGTTCCAGCACGCCGTCGGGCACGCCCACCACCGATGTGCTATTCACGGTGTCGTTCAAACCGGACATACCGGAGAAGTTGTTGTAGAAAGTGGTCAATGGGTATTTATCCGCGATCATGCCCCGGTGGTCGGAGAAGTACAGGATATAGCCATTGGCGTTGAAGACGGCATTGGGGCTCACCAGAGGGCCGCTCTTGCCGGCATAGGGAGTTCCAGCGGCTCCTTGCAGCCAGAGCCACAGATTGCCCACGTCGAGCTCAACCGCGTTCATGATCCCGTTGGGGCTACAGTCAGTGTTCGGGTCGCCTGCCGGGCGGCTGTCACGAGGCTCGCCTTCACGAGCATCGTAAAAGTTAAGGGGAAGCCAGTTGTACTGGGTGGCAGCGGCTCCCGTTGCCCCCGCTGGTCCCACGCTGCTTTGAAGTTGTTGAAGGATCAGGATAGCCGGGCTGATTCCGTTTTGGCACTGACCCACCGGGTAGAGCGCCGTGGTGAAATTTTGACAATAAGGCGCGGTAACCGAGGAGGCATTATAGGGATGCGTGGGAGGCGCGTTATAGCCGCGGCCGAAGCCAAATCCAAGCCACTCCTGCGTAACGCCAACCCAGGTTCCCGCAGCGTTCAGATATTCCACGCGTAGCCACGCGCCCTGGCAGGGCGTGGCCGTGGTGACCTCACCGTGCAAGGGCCAGGACCCAAGACCGCCGGCGCATCCCGTAGGCGCTGCCGCAGTCCAATCGTTGTTGGCGGCGCCGGGCTTGGCCGAGGCAAAATACATATTTCCCAGAGCGGCCCCGTTTCCCGTCGCTGCGCTGGTTAAGGCAACGTATGGGGTAGCGTTAGGAGTGCCGAGTTGTATGTCCTGGTTGGGATCAGCCCTGACTTGCCCCGGGTACAGGTCGCCTTCGGTATCGGCAAGCAGGATGCGAATTTGGGCCTTCGTGCCGTTAATTCCATAGAGGCGCGAGTTGGCCATCTGCGTGTTATCGCCCGGCGTCGGCCTGCGAATGATATCGATTGCCCCAACCTTCGACGAATTCACAAAGGGCAGCTGCAGCTTGGTGGCGCCGGTCAATCCGTTCACGATGAAACTGGCGAATGTACCCGTCGAAATGCCTTTCCACCCAGGATTCGCCGCACCTGTGGGTGGGAATCCGCCCGTCCAACTACCGGCGGTAAGCTTCACGCAATTGGCTGCCGGTCCGGCTCCCGGGGCTGCCGGACAGCCGCCAGCGGCGTTTGGTACGTAGGTGGTTCCCGTGTAGCCGTTGGAGGTCGGCCACCCATTCTCGAGTTGGTCCACGACGACCTGGCCTACGGCGGCGATCTTGTCAGTAAAAGTTAACGTACCGCCGGAGGCAAGGAATAGGTTTCCGTTGGTGTGAACCCGCCCGCCGAAGTTAAAGGGAGGGCCGGCGAAGTAATCGCAGTCGCCGTCGCAAAACACTCCGAATTCGAAAGCGGGAAGCAGTGCGACTTCCAAAGTACGAGTGAGATTGACGGATGCGCCAGTTGCTACGTATGAGGCGTTGGTGGTTGCCTCGGCTCCGGAGGAATCACGAGTCGCAGTTACCTGAAGCGTGAAAGGGATGAGAGACGCGACCATGCCCTGGTCCTGACCCGAACCGACGATGTCCCACCCTCCACAAGGGTTCGGAAGATTGGGACAAGGTGCCCCGTTGGGTTGGGTAGTTGGCCAGTTGATGTTCTCGGCGTAGCCCACGTTGGTGATGTTGGAGCCGGTAATCGCGGTCGGCCAGTTGGTAGCATTGGTGAGGGCCTGAATGGCAGCTGCGTCCGGATTCTGCGACTGCTGATAGAGCTGAGAGAGTTGAGCCGTCAGGTTTTCCATGCCCGACTCAGCGCCATAATATGCAAGGTTGCCCTCCAGGTCGTTGCCTCCCATGCGCTGTTCATTGTTGACCATATACAAAAGGCCCACGGCCATTGCCGACAACAACAGCGTCAACAAAAGGGCCGCGATGAGCGTGAAGCCCCGCGAATCGGTTGTGCTCTTCCTCATGTTCTCCCCCTCAAACCTAACCCAGGTGCTCATTGGCAAACCGTCGTGCTATTGCTATAGGAATTGCAGAAACTCATATTGCGAGCGCTGACAGAACTCGCCAGGTACATGCTTTGGGATTTGTCTCCGCTCGCAATGACACTCTGTCCCATCACCCACATATTGACTTTTTGAATCAGGGCGGGGGAATCTCCAGCCGCGATCACATTGGCTAGATTTGCGTTCATAAGACCGGTCGTGGCACTGATGACGTCATAACTGAATTGCAGGTTGATGATGTTATCGGCTACGGCGACGGCGGGAAGGGCGTTGACCTGACGCATCAGGCGGGGAGTCTGGACGGTGCCACCCGCCGGCGGCACCTCGAGAAAATAAGTAACCGCTTCCAGGCGGCAGGCGGTGACCGTTGTGCCTCCTCCCATGGAATTCTTAATGACGTAGGCGAGGCTGTTGGCATCCCCCACGGCCTGGTTGAAATTCAACGAGTCGGCGTAGGCAAAAGTAATGCCAGCGGGGGTCCCGGGCGTCACGCCGGTGATCTCGCCTACGGCAGCAGCGGTTTGCACGGAGCTGGTACCTTGGCTGGTTGTTCCATTGCCAGCCGAACTAACGGTGAACAGCATCAAGTCGCCGACGTTCAGGCCACCCGGAGCAAGAATATTATTGGGGGTGACTGCTGCATTGACCACCGTGGCAGTTGCGGAAGTGGGACTGGGAAAAGCGAACGTAAAGTTAGTGAGCGGAAAATTGTAATCGCAGTAGATCGAAGTAATGCTGTCATTGGTCGCGGCGGGAGCGGCGGCGATGACGGCGCTGTTCTGCACTCCATTGCCGAAGCCGGGCAGGATACCGGTCATGTAATTGGCGTTATAGACGTCGCCCGGGACGTAGCAAGTTCCGTTTTGATAGTTGCAAGCGACCTTAATAGCTCCGCCGGCAGTCGGTAGCTGCAAACCACCTGAGGGCAAGCCAGATCCCGCCAGGCTGATGTCCTTCGTCATCAACTCGACGGCGGCGCGCATGTTCTGCTGAGTCTCGGCGCGCTGTGTCACCGTGAAAATTGT
This sequence comes from uncultured Acidobacteriaceae bacterium, assembly GCA_963777005.1. GTDB lineage: Bacteria > Acidobacteriota > Terriglobia > Terriglobales > Acidobacteriaceae > Sulfotelmatobacter. The sequence goes on from CAVZPC010000024.1 coordinate 196,181, forward strand.
GCTCATCCCGGTCTTGAAGAGGCTGGTCATCGCCAGGATGACAAGGACGCCGAGGGTAGCGGCGATCATCAGTTCCAGAAGACTGAATCCGCGTTGCGATTTTGTGAGGCGCATCTTCATGGTTTTCATCCGGATTAGTGATAGCTCGAGATCAGACTGTTCACGGTATAGTTGCGCGGCGGCCAGCCAGGTTTCGTGTATGAGACGGTGATGGCGACGGCAATGAGGTTTGGGTTGATTCCGCCACCTTGGCTGGCGGGCAGGAACACATTCGAGAAGGTGATGGTTCGTTTGAAATTGCTCAGACTTTCCGTGATGTCATCGGCAGTGCCGAGAATGCCATCTGGACCGGGCAGGACCAGACACTCCACTCCGCCGGGGCAGGCTGCACCTGTATCCGGAGCCGTGCAAGCCACGTCGTCGGCCGTGCCCACCAGACCGTCAGGTCCGGCGCAGAGCAGCGACGAAGCGCCGCTTACGAAAACACCGCCATTGGCGATGTTGTTGATCGACGCGAAGGGAAGTTGCTGGCTATTGCGGGCGGTGTAGATGCTTTCCAGTGCATCAAGAGCTTTATGCCGGGCAATGAGATCTTCCTGCGCCGAGGAAGTGGCCTCAATTGCAGTGGCAAAAGTCGCAATGATGGCGAGGAGTCCGATGGTCATGACCATGATGGCGATCATGACCTCCAGAAGCGTGAAACCGCCTTCCGCCGCTTGCTTCGTAACGGATTTGTTTTCCTGCTTCATTGTTGTACCCAAGTCCAAACGCCTCCCGGCTGTGCCAGTCGCCACCCGCGGATTCTGCCCGTAGCTCCCCATACGGTAACTGCCCGCGAACTGAACATGGTGTCGGCGGGGCGCGTCATGTAAACCACACCGGTGCTGTAGTTGCCGAGCGTGTCCTGCGCGGATCCATCGGGGTAGAAGACGACGTAGTTCAGGGGAACGCCCGCCGTAACCTCGAAGTCAATCGCGTTAGTGCCGGTGCCAAAGCCATCTGGCGTGCTCGCCGGGAATCCCGCTTGCATCTGGAAGTCGACACCTGGCGGAAGTGTGTAGTTGATGACTTGCTGAATCGGCTGTGCGATTCCAGCGAGCGCCGGAGGCTGGTACTGCACCTGAATCGTGGCCGGCACGGCACCTGCCGCTGGGAAAAAGGTAACGATGTACTCGTGACTCTGGGTGATGGCAAGATTGCGCGTATTGCGCAACGCCATCAATGTAGTGTCATAGGCCGAGTCAACATTGCTCTGGTTAATCATGGGCCGCATGGCAATGAAGGTGACCGCACACATGATGAGAGCAATGCACAACGTGATCACCATTTCCAGCAGTGACAACCCGTGGTCTTTTCGCAATGCCATAAATTTTTCAGTGCGGGGAAGGGACGTGTCGCTTGCTTCCGATGCTTAACTGAATCTCTTTCCGAGGTTTCTGCACATGCCACTGCACAGAAAACCCGAAGCCATCCGCAATACAGGTCAAACGGACCCGAGAGTGTCCGGCATTCTTGATAGTAGGAAGGGGATCAGACACCGTCAAAGCACTACAGTTCAGCGCGCGACCATTGGCCTTTTGTAATCCGCGTGGTTACTGTTGTCACAAGACTGAGCGCAGTGCAGTTAGGCGTGATTCCACCGAAGACGAGTGCAGCTGGCATGACTCCGGTAACTTGTCGGACGAACCGCCGTGACCCTACGATGGTTCGCAGGTATGACTCTCTCATCACTCCTGGTTTGCGTGGACGAGGCCTCAGTCGAAGTGCTGAGGCGCGTCCTGGAAGAACTTGGCATTCAAGTGGAGTTGTGTTCCGAAGCCGTGCGCGCGGGCGTACGCTTGGCACAAGAGCGCTTCGACCTGATCATTCTCGATTGCGAAACGCAGGCGGATGTAACTTCCTTGTTGCACGAGAGCCGTTCCTCGCGTCTCAATGATTCCACTCTGGCGGTCGCCGTGGTGGCGGGGCAGGAGAACATCCGCGAGATGTTTTCGCTCGGTGTGAACTTCGTGCTGTACAAGCCGGTTTCCTACGATCGGGCGCTGAGCAGCCTGCGGGCGGCGCAGAGTGTGTTGTTCCGCGATAAGCGCCGCAAGGCTCGGGCCGCCGTCCACACGCACGCGACCATCGACTACGCGGGCGTGGAGCAGGCGAGAGCAACTTTAGTCGATCTGGCGGAAGATGGCATGGCGGTGAATTTTGGCAAGAAGTTGCCGCCCACTTGCAAAGTTTATTTCCAGTTTCAATTGCCGGGACAAACCGCGAGCGTGCGACTCTCGGGCCAGGTGGTATGGCAGGATTGGAATGGTCGCGCCGGGATTCAGTTTGTCGATGTGCCGCAAGCTTCACGAAGGGTGCTGCGGGAGTGGCTGCAGATCAATCTGGCAGACGCGCCGAGGCAGCAACTGGCGGCCGAAGAAGTGCAAGTAGAACATTCCATCCGGCCAAGTGAGAGTTCGGGTCAGCGCACGAAAAAGCAGGAAACAAATGGACGCGATGGCGAAGCTGGCGCTCGGCTGCGCGAAGAGCCAGGCAATCGCCGCGGACAAACGCGATATGCATGCCGTCTGGGGGCGGAGGTTTATCAGCAGGGAAGCTCGGTACGAAACTACTGTCATCTCAGCGATCTGAGCCCGGGAGGATGTTACCTCGAAATGCCGCTCGCGTTCGCCGCCGGTGTGGCGGTCGAGATCGTGGTCCGCACCCATGAGATGAAGTTGCGCTTAAGCGGTAAAGTGAAGTCCTCGCATCCCGGCTACGGGATGGGAGTGTCGTTCCTTCTGAATACCAAGGATGAACGGCAGGGAGTCCAGCAGTTGATTGATTTCGTGGCGGCCGCAGCGCAGAGCAGCGAATAACTAACGTCGCGCAGCCGTTTCTTCTCCTACGGCCCTCCGGAAATAATCCAGCGACATCCGCAGGCCAGTTTCCAGATCAATCTTTGGTTCCCATCCCAGCAGAGTGCGAGCTCTTGTGATATCGGGACGCCGCTGTTTAGGATCATCTTGCGGCAGCGCTTCGTATGCAATTTTGCTTTTCGATCCTGTGACTTTGATGACGTGCTGGGCGCATTCGAGAATCGTAAACTCGTTTGGATTGCCGATATTGACCGGCAGATGCTCCGCGGATTTCGCAAGGCGCAGGAATCCGTCAATCTCGTCGCTGACGTAGCAGAAGCTGCGCGTCTGGCTGCCCGTACCGTAAACGGTGAGGTCTTCGCCACGCAGGGCTTGCTTCATGAAGTTGGGCACCACGCGGCCGTCATTTAACTGCATGCGCGGTCCGTAAGTGTTAAAGATCCGCACGATGCGGGTATCCACTTGGTGGTAACGGTGGTAGGCCATGGTAACGGCTTCTGTGAAACGTTTGGCTTCGTCATAGACCGAACGCGGGCCGATGGAATTTACATTTCCCCAGTAAGTTTCTTTCTGCGGATGCTCAAGCGGATCGCCGTAGCACTCTGAGGTCGACGACACCAGATATTTGGCGCCGTATTTGTGGGCCACGTCCAAGGCGTGAAAAGTTCCAAGTGATCCGACTTTCAGCGTGGGAATACCGTGGATGGTGTAATCCACCGGACTGGCGGGGCTGGCGAAGTGGAAGACGTAATCGACCTTGCCGACGTCAAAGGGCTCGCAGATGTCTTTATTTATAAAATCAAATCGGGAGTCATTCTGGAGATGGTCAATGTTCGCCCGTCGGCCGGTGAGCAGGTTATCGACGACAATGACCCACCAGCCCTCGCCGAGCAAAGCATCACAGAGATGAGATCCCAGGAAGCCGGCACCGCCGGTCACCAGAGCGCGTTGTTGAGTCATGCTTTCTTGGCGCCATTTCTCATAGCCGCAGGAACGCCATCCGGATGCGAGGCGGCGCGTCCCACGCTGTAGTAGGTGAAGCCATTGGCGGCCATCACTTCGGGATCATACAGGTTGCGGCCGTCAATCACGATGGGATATTTGAGTTCGCGACCCAGGCGTTGGAGATCGAGATTAGCGAACTCCTCCCATTCGGTGAGAATGAGGAGCGCATCGGCGCCGGTAGCAGCTTCGTAGGCGGAGTTCGCGAACCTGACGCCAGTGCTCATCACTTCCTGCGCGCGTTCCATCGCCGCCGGATCGAAGGCGCTAATCTTGCACCCTTCTTGCAAGAGAGCCTGCACAATAAGGATGGCGGGGGATTCCCGGATGTCGTCAGTACCACCCTTGAAGGCCAGTCCGAGAACACCCAGGTGCTTGCCGCGAAGCGTCCACAGCGCGCTGCGGACCTTGCGCAGGAAGCGGGTGCGCTGATCTTCGTTGATGTGCATCACCTCGTCGAGCAGACGAAAATCGTATCCGCATTCGCGAGCCACAGCGCGGAAGGCCATTACATCCTTCGGGAAGCAGGAACCGCCATAGCCGATCCCAGGATTCAGGAAGCGCGGGCCAATGCGCGAATCAGTGCCAATGCCGTGGCAAACCTGATTGACGTCCGCGCCCACCGATTCACACATGGATGCGACCGCATTGATGAAAGAAATCTTCATGGCAAGAAATGCGTTGGAAGCGTGCTTGATGAGTTCCGCACTCTTGGTGCTGGTCACCAGAATCGGGGCGGGAATCGATGTGCGGTCGGGTTGCGGGATGGCGTCGCTACGTTCGTAATAGCTGCCACTGGTGAGCGGCGCGTAAATCTCGCGGAGAACATTGGCGCAACGGTCGTTGTCGCAACCCACGACGATGCGATCGGGAAAGAGGAAATCGGTGACGGCAGTACCCTCGCGAAGGAATTCTGGATTGGAGGCAACGTCGAAAGAACTGGAGTCAGCGCCGTTGCGCAGAATGATCTTGCGAATCCATTCGCTGGTGTAAACCGGGACGGTACTCTTCTCGACGATAACCTTATAGTCATCGACGCCGCCGGTGATCTCTCGCGCGACCGATTCCACATAGGAGAGATCGGCCTCACCGCGCTCGGTCGGCGGCGTTCCAACCGCAATAAAGATAGCCGCGCTGGCACGGACGGCTTCCCGCAGGTCATCGGAAAAAGTGAGGCGATGGCCGCGATGGCGGTTCAGCAATTCGGGCAGGAAATTTTCGTGAATGGGGACCTGCCCATTCTTGAGAGCGGCCAACTTACGCTCGTCATTGTCCACCAAAACCACGTCGTGACCGAGGTCGGCGAAGCATGCGCCTGCAACCAATCCTACGTATCCGGAACCAACGACAGCAATCCGCATTTTCAACTCCGTCGAAATCTGGAAACCGCTGCGACGCTAGAGGTCTCAGCAAAATTCCGGAAGATTCGAGACAAAAAACCTAAGTATTCAACTTGTCGCAAGATTTCGGTTGATTCTAACATCGTCGTCCTGCAGGGAAGCCTCAAACTGATTGACTCGAGAGATTCTTCTGCCGTTTTGGGATTGGTCGATTCCGCAGCTAAGCATTAGGATTTCGTTGAAGGGACTGTTGCCTCGAATGCGTATTGACAACCTCGAATTTTGGGGTGAAACTCCGCTACAGAAACATCCTTTCCCGGGATTTGATTTGTATGCCGGATGATCCCATGTCGGAAACCGAGGTGAAAAGTGCCCCGGCGGATCGATTGCCTTGGCCGGAGGATGAAACCCCCCGGAACCCTGGCTCCGGCTCGGAATCTGATCTCGCGCGTCTGGCCGCTCTGTTTTCGGCGCACGGCGGCGGACGCTTTTCGGAACGATTTTCGGCGGAACTGGCTCTGGAAATCGTGCTCAATGAAATCGTTGAGCAGGCTTGCCTCACAACCGGGGCGACCGGAGCAGCCATCGTCCTGCTGCGTGATGGAGAGATGGTGTGCCGCGCTACCAGCGGAATCACGGCGCCGGAACTGGGAGCCAGGTTCGATAGCACATCCGGTCTTTCCGGGGAGTGCATCCAAAGCCGGAGCGCGCAGCGATGCGAAGATGCGCTTTCTGATCCGCGCGCTGATATCGAAACCTGCCTCCAGCTTGGTGTGCGGTCCATGATGTTGTTGCCGATCCTGCGCAACGCGGAGCCGGTAGGCATCTTCGAAATTTTTTCCGCTCGGCCTGCGGCCTTTTCGGATCGCGACCAGCACACGCTGGAGGCGCTGGCGCATCGGGTAATCAAGAACCTCGAGGGTGTGGAGAAGCCCCTAAACTTTTCTTCTGCGTCTCCGCCGATTGAGCATCCTCTCGTTTCCTTGACAAGCATCGAGCCCAGTCATGATGTCGCCGATGATATTTTCAGCGACCTCACCCCCGAACCAACGCGCCAAATCGATTTAGTCACATGGGCCCTGGGCTTGACCGTACTTATCTGTGCGCTCTTCCTCGGAGCGCGGCTGATTCAGCATTCCGGACGAACCCTGCGAACATCGGACGTGAGTCGCGGCAAGACGTCCTCCGCGTTGAGCGCGACAACCTCGTCGGCCTCCTCCGCAACCGTTGCCGAACCACCAAGAGCAGAGAAAGGGACAACGAACTCAGCCGCCCTATCCGCCTCCGGCAACGCCGAAGGTAGGGAATCGATTTCGCCTGCAGGTAGCCTCCACGTCTACGAAAACGGTGTGGAAGTTTTCCACATGAATCCAGCCACCAGCAATGGTGAATCGCCGGAGCAAGATGCCGGATCCGGAATGGAGCGCTCGTCCGAAGTCGAGCGGGACCGCGCTATGGAACTGCCCTCTGCGGTTGCGGAGAGCAGCGTGCTTTACCGTGTCGAGCCCGATTATCCGGAGCAAGCCCGTGAACAGCACATTGAGGGACCGGTGAAGCTGGAGATTCGCATCAATGCGGATGGCGTGGTGCAAGAAGTGCGGCTGGTCAGCGGAGAAGAAATACTCGGGCTGGCGGCAATCGATGCTGTTAGGCAGTGGCGATTCAAACCACATGCGATCAACGGTCAATTTGTGGAAATGGAAACGACCATCACCCTGAACTTTAGGTTACAGCGGTAGATTGTGGCACCCTTTAAGTTTCTCCGAGTTCCTGACTCGCCGTGTTTGGGGATGGTTTCCATCCGTGGTACGAGTGATGAATGAATCGCTCGTACGACCTGTAAACCTTGGCTCGTCAATATCTTATAAAAAATCTCTGCCCGACTTCATGAGTTCGTGCGAGGGCCTTTGCACCCCTAACTTTAGCCCTCTTGCAAGAACTTGCATAGGCAGTTTAGAATCCGTCAATTGAATTAGAGAAGGTTGCTCTCCTTCTTGTAAGTTCTTCATACAGGTTTCTCCCCCATACAAAGCCCGTTCCAATGATGTTCATGTCAAACGTGTCGTTTCTTTTGCCCAATTAGAATTGCACGGTGCGAAAATATGGTCGGCGAAACTCTCAGTGCAGCATATGGTGCGATGAGGCCGGACGCCAGCACGGGCGTCATGGAACTACCCCACCAGCCGCACTGGTACGCGATACGGACCCGCTCGCGTCACGAAAAAATCGTGGCGGAAAGCTTGGGACGCCAGGGGATGGAGAGCTTCCTGCCAGTAGTAAAACGCTCGCACAAGTGGACTGACCGCACCAAGGAAGTGGAGTTGCCGGTATTTGCGGGCTACAGTTTCGTGCGCATGGTCTTCTCTTCAGCGGAGCGCCTGCGGGTTCTGCAAACCCACGGGGTAGTCGGTTTTGTCGGCATCAAGAATATCGGCCTGCCGATTCCTGACAGCCAGATGCAAGATATTCGAACGCTCCTATCGAGTGACGTTCCATTCGAAGAGCGAGCCTTTCTCCGAGTGGGGCAGCGGGTTCGAATTCGGGGTGGCTCTCTGGATGGGATCGAGGGTATTCTCTCTTCGCAGGATCAAAATCAGAGTCTGGTGGTTTCCGTCGATTTGATTCAGCGATCGTTGTCCGTTCGAATTCAAGGATATGAGTTAGAGCCAGTGTGAAGCTTTCGCCGGCGAGCAAGAATGGTAGGACTGAAATCGTTCGACAGGGCTAAAGGGGATTGGGGATGCTTTTAAAATTCTTTGGACTCAGGGAACATCCTTTCGGAGTCACGCCGGATCCGAGGTACCTATACCTGAGTCCTGGCCCTCGTGAAGCCTTGGCCTCATTGTTTTATGGGATTGAGTCGGAGCGCGGATTTCTGGCGCTCATTGCCCCGCCGGGAATGGGGAAAACGACTCTGCTTTTCCACCTGCTCGAAAAGTTCCGCACCTCGGCTCGGACCGCGTTTCTGTTCCAGACGCAATGCACCTCACGGGAGTTCATGCGCTTCCTGCTGGCGGAACTGGGATATGAAACCGGTGACCATGATTTTGTCCGCATGCACGAGGAGTTCAACCAGCACTTGCTGCGTGAAGCCAGAGCTGGGAATCGATTCATCGTGGTCGTGGATGAAGCGCAGAATCTGGATCCATCGGTGCTCGAAACCATCCGGCTGTTGTCCGACTTTGAAACCCCACAGGCGAAGCTACTGCAGATTGTGCTCGCCGGACAGCCTGAACTGGCGGACAAACTGGCCAGCCGTCACCTTGCCCAACTCCGCCAGCGAATTTCGCTGGTCAGCAGCCTGAAGCCGCTCTCGGAGGAGGAGACGAGAAACTACGTCCAGCACCGTCTGCGGGTTGCCGGTTATCTGGGCGGGAGTTTGTTTACTCCACAGGCAATGGCTGAGACGGCCGAATTTACCCAGGGAATTCCGCGAAATATCAACAATCTGTGCTTCAACGCGATGTCTCTCGCGTGCGCATTGCGCCAAAAGACGATCGATACCGCGATTGTGCGAGAAGTCATTTCCGATTTGGATATCACGCAACATGTTTCCAAGACGGGCGTGGACATTACCGGTAGGACGGCGCTGGCAACCGAAGACGGCCAAATCGAGACCGAATGGTCTGCGTCCGGGCCGGTAGATCCGCTTTCTCGAAGGAAGGGTAGGAAGGAAACCCTCACGCCCACGGAAGCGCGCGAGTATTTACAACGAGTTGCGGGGTCGCTCAAGGGTGGCCAGTCATAGAGACTTTGGTAAGTAAGGCATTGGGCCTCTTGCAGGAATTTGCAGCTTTTCGTAGTCTGGGTTTACGTTTTTGTAGCTTGTTCGCCCCCTGCAAAAGGACGCTGGGTGGTCCCCCCTTACTACCTCCAAAATCGATCCTAGGCCAGAAGCTTTAAACGAGAGTTTCGTTAGAAGTGGTTGACCCCTTTGTGGGGAACCGAGAAATGTGACTTAGAGGGCGGAGCTATAGCTATCTCAAGTTACAGAACATTTCGCCTCCGGCGAACAAAAAGGTCGAGACATCCATGAATAGCAATCTATTGTTACAGCAAAATTCGGCCTCGACGAGCGAGCGGCGAAACGACGCCGCGCCCGATGCAACTCGTGCTGAAAAACCAGCGTCGGATCCGAAACCAACCTTGCGCAGTCTACGCGCGGCGGCGGAGATCCTGGCGATCCGGCAAGCTCTGCAGGAAACCGGATGGAACCGCAAGCGGGCCGCTCAATTACTGAGCATTAGCTATCGTGGCTTGCTGTACAAGCTGCGCCAGCACAGCATAATGCCTTAGGCGTTGCGGGGGAATCTCGATCTTTGCGGCCAGTGGCTGAAAGAGTAAGCTTAACGGGAATCGCATCGGCAAGAGTGGGGCAGGGCGCGGTACGGTAACAGCCAGCATTGGGCTCACAGAGTATTTTTGCTGGCTTTTCGCGAACGGTTCGTACCGAGATCAGCTAAGAGGGGAAAAGTTTCCAAATGAGCCGTAACTTCGAATTGCTACAGAACTTGGGAAAAGAAGCAGTGCTGTATGACGCGACCCCAGTGGCCGCGATCGACCAGAAGATTCCCGCGCCCGTTCCGGAGCCAGTGGTCTCCGCGGTAAGGGAGCCTCATCTGCATTTGGAGCCGAAAGAGCTTGAGGAACTTACCAAGTTGACCCAGCGGGTTTTTCTCCACCCCGGCGCTGACGCCCCCCGCGTGGTGGTCTTTACGGCGAGCGAATCTGGGAACGGATGCAGTTCGATTTGCGCCTGCGCCGCGGAGTTGCTGGCGGCCCAGGTTACCGGTTCGGTTTGTTTGGTCGACGCTAATCTGCGGAAGCCTGGCTTGCACCAACAGTTCGGCGTTGATAATCATTATGGATTGTCTGACGCTCTGCAGGGCTCTGAGCCGGTTCTCAAGTTTGCCCGCGCCGTCTCTCGTGCCAACTTGTGGCTGGTGAGTTGCGGATCATCTGCAGAAGCGGCGCTGCCTCTTTTGGGCACCGACCGCATGCGTCAAAGGATCGCGGAGCTGAGATCGAGAGCTGACTATGTACTGATCGATGCCTCCGCCATGAATGTCTCGAACGATGCCACCGCTCTGGCGGCGGCCTCCGACGGACTCGTGCTGGTGTTGAAAGCGAACTCCTCCCGTCGTGAAACCCTGCGTAAGGAAGTTCACGATCTGCAAGCTGCGCACGTACGAGTTCTCGGCGCAGTACTGAACCAACGAACCTTCCCCATACCGGAGTCGATCTACAACCGGTTGTAAGGGTTGCGACTACCTATCTTTATTCAATTTTCAAACCACCTAGCGTCTCATTTTTTGCGATTATCACCCCAAGGGAAAGAAAGAAAATGTTCGAAAACTTGCGAGCTGATCTGAAGGCTGCCGCATCCCACCGCAGACTGGAGCGGGGATGGCGGGTAATCATCCGAAGAGAAACCAAGGTCATTTTGCAGTACCGGTTTTCGCACTGGGCACATCAGTTGCGCATCCCGGTGCTTCGCCAATTACTGATCTTCATAGCGCTGCTCTGGCAGCGGTGGAACCAGATCATCCTCGCAGGAGTGCTGATCTCGCCGGACGCAGAAATTGGTCCGGGGATGATTTTGCACACGGCTTACGGATTACAGATCTCGCCGGCGAAAATCGGTTCCGGATGCACTTTCAATTCCCAGGTGCTGATCGGTACCGGAGTAAAGAGCATCGGTAACAACTGCTATTTTGGACCGGGTTGCAAGATTGTTGGCGAGTGCACGATTGGAAACAACGTGCTCGTGGTCGCCAACAGTGTGGTTCTAACGGATGTTCCGGACAACACGACCATCATGGGAGTGCCCGCCCGCATCAAGTTGCCGGGTGGCCGTCTTCGAAAGATGCCTTGGAGAACGCTGGACGCCAGGAAGAATGGCGCGCCGAAGGACGCCGCGAAAACGAACGGCGCGAAAACAAATGGCGCAAAGTCAAATGGCGGGAAGACCAATGGCGCGACGGCGAACCCTGAACCGGAGCCCAAGCCAGAGCCGCAGCAGAAAATCAACGCATAGACGAACCCGGGAGATAGAACTTTGGATTTCGCTTGGACAGAAGAGCAGGCCGCGTTTCGCAAGGAAGTCGTCCGGTTTGCCCAACAGGAACTGAATGACGACATGATCCGCCGCGATCGTGAGGAGGAGTTTTCCTGGAGCCATTGGAAAAAGTGCGCCGAGTTCGGCATCCAGGGTCTCCCGGTGCCGCAAGAGTATGGGGGCGGGGGCGCCGATATTCTGACCACCGTGTGCGCGCTCGAGGCATTGGGTTACGGCTGCCGTGACAATGGCTTTCTTTTTTCCCTGAACGCTCACATGTGGACCACGGAAATCCCCCTGATGACGTTCGGGTCGGAGGCCCAGAAGCGGCGCTATTTGCCGAAGCTGATCAATGGCGAGTGGATCGGCTTGCACGCCATGACCGAGCCGAACTCGGGTTCCGACGCTTACAGTTTGCGTACGCGAGCCGAGCGCAGGGGAAACTGTTACGTGTTGAATGGCACGAAGACATTCACAACGAATGCCGAACATGGAAGCCTGTTTATCATCTTTGCGACCCTCGATCCTTCGAAGGGTGCCAACGGGGTCAGCGCATTTCTGGTGGAGAAGGGAACGCCGGGCCTGATCGTCGGCAAGAAGCTTCACAAGATGGGGTTGCGCACCTCCTCGATGTCGGAAGTAGCTTTGGTCGACTGCGAGATTCCGGTCGAGAACTTGCTGGACAAGGAAGGCGCCGGCCAGGCTATCTTCACCGCCTCCATGGAATGGGAGCGGACGTGCATTCTAGCCAGCAACTTGGGATTGATGCAGCGCGTGCTCGAAGGCTGCGTGAAGTATGCGCGAGAACGAAATCAGTTCGGCCAGCCCATCGGCAAGTTTTCGGCGATTGGCAATATGATTGCCGATATGGACGTACGGCTGGAGACCTCTAGGCTGTTGCTCTACAAGGCGGCCTGGCTCAAGAGTCTGGGCAGGCATCCGTTGCGCGAAACCTCCATCGCAAAGCTCTACGTCAGCGAGGCTTGCATCCAGAGCTGCCTTGATGCGATTCAGATTCATGGCGGCTACGGCTATATGACGGATTTCCAGGTGGAACGCGAACTGCGCGACGTAATCTCCGGCAAGATCTACTCGGGCACGTCGGAAATGCAGAAGTTGATCATCTCGGGTTTGCACGGCTTCTAGGTTCAAGTTTCTGGGGCAGTATTCTCTAGGGGGCGGGGAATGGCTTATATCCTTCAACAACTGTTGAGCAGGAGCGCAGTCCGGTTTCCGGAAAAGACCGCGGTTTGGGCGCGTGGTCGCGGCATCAGTTATCGGGAACTGGACGAGCAATCGAACCAGTTGGCGCACCTCCTCGTACAGAGTGGAGTGCGCAAGGGAGATCGGGTCGGATTATTTTTTCCGAAATGCGTGGAATCGATCACCAGTATGTTTGCGGTTTTGAAGGCGGGTGGAGTTTACGTGCCGCTCGATCCGCAAGCGCCCGTGGATCGCATTGGATACATTATCCGCAATTGCGGAATCCGGGTGCTGATCACGCAGGATGAAAAACGCCGCGCGCTGGACGTTCCTACACGGGAGTCCTTGGATCGCTGTGTCATCATTGACGAAGCTCATGAGTCGGGCAACGGAACTGGTGTGCTGCCATGGTCCGCAATGGACGAATATCCGGCTACGCACAGCCCTCAGGTGACTCTGACCGAAACCGATCTTGCGTACATCCTCTATACATCGGGTTCGACTGGCCGGCCCAAAGGTGTGATGCTGAGTCATCAGAACGCTTTGACCTTTATCGAATGGTGCGCAGCAAAGTTCCACATCACACATCAAGACCGCCTTTCGAACCACGCTCCTTTACACTTCGACCTGTCAGTTTTCGACGTATACAACGCGATCGAAGCCGGGGCGACGGTCTATCTGGTCACCGAAGAAATTGCGCTTTTTCCGACCACGTTGCAAAAGTTTATCGAGACGCATCAGATTTCCGTTTGGTACTCGGTTCCGTCGGCCTTAGTGTTGCTTCTGCTTCACGCTGATTTGAAGGCTGAGAAGTTGCCGCATCTGCGGACGATTCTCTTTGCCGGCGAGGTCTTTCCCATGAAGTACTTGAAGCAATTGGCCCAACTTCTGCCCGCGGTTGAGCTAGACAACCTATATGGTCCCACCGAGACCAACGTCTGCACGTACTACAAAGTGGATCGCGAGCGCCTCGCCAGCTTAGATAAATTGCCCATTGGCATCGCGTGTGAAAACACAGAAGTGTTCGCCGTGAATGATCAGGATGAGATCGTCGCCGAGCCCGGCGGCAGCGGGGAACTTTATGTTCGCGGACCGTCCGTGACTTACGGCTACTGGGGCGACGTAGAAAAGACCAGAAAAATGGTGGTGCCGAATCGCTTCCAGTCTAACTTCGAGGAAAAAATTTACCGGACCGGAGATCTGGTTACGCTGGCGGAAGACGGCAACTATTATTTTATTGGACGGCGCGACAGCATGATCAAAAGCCGGGGTTATCGCATTGAACTCGGAGAGATCGAAAGCGCGCTGCTCAGCCATCCCGCGGTGCGCGAGGCGGCCGCAGTCGCGGTGCCCGATGAAGTGGTCGGCAACCGCATCAAAGCCGTGGTTGCTGCGCACGAGCCCGATTCAATCCAGGCCGCCGAGTTGCAGCAGCATTGCGCCACGCGAATTCCGAAGTACATGATTCCGGAGTTCATTGAGTTTCGCAAGAGTTTGCCGAAGACGTCTACCGGCAAGGTGGATCGTGTCGAGTTATCGCGCGACACCCAGCCTCTTGCCGTATAGCGGCAGAGGAAGTGCGGAAGGCCAACAATGTTTTTGTAATCAGTTATTCCAACTCCAGGGGGAACCACAGCAAATGACCACGAAAGAAATTACCGTGAAAGATCAAGTACGCCAATTCGTCAATGAAGAACTGGCCGCCGCCAAAGGAATTGCATCGGTCGGCGACGACGAATCGCTGATCGAAAACGGGGTTGTCGATTCTCTGGGTATTTTCCGTCTTGTAACCTTCCTGGAGGAAAACTTTGGAGTGAAGATCGGCGACGAGGAGATCAGCGCCGACAACCTGCAGAGCGTGAATATGATCGAGCAGTTCGTGCTGAGCAAGAGCAGGAAGTAGTACGAATTGTTTCGCGCGCTGCCTTGTGGGATCGGGGACGTTCGTATAAATCCCCGATTCTGAATGCCGCATTCAAGTCGCCCGCTTATGCTCGATCAACTTCATGCTGGATGAGACTCACACGCAGGCCATCGTCGCCCGGACTCGACCGCGTTCGGGCGCAAGCTCTGACCCCGACCTCGCCGATAGAACTCGCGTTTGATGTCATCTGTTCTCCCGCCACTTTTCTAATCGTCCTTCGGGCGGCATCTGTTGTACGCTGCCTCATGGCCGAATGATCCGCACTCTCGTCAGGCCGAGTCGGGCCAAAGCTTCGCAAAGGAAGTAAAACCAGAATTGAACGAGACCGACTATCCCGCGCACAAATGCGTGCACGATTTGGTTGCGCACCGTGCGGCTCTAGCTCCCGAGTCGATTGCCGTCATTCATGGCGATCGGCAACTGACCTTCCGCGAATTGAACAAGCGTGCCAACCAGTTGGCCGATTATTTGGCGAAAAAGGGTATTCGGAAGGATGTACCGGTTGGAATCTGCCTTAAGCGCTCCGTGGAATTGACCGTGGCGTTGCTGGGCGTAATGAAAGCTGAGGGCGCGTGCCTGCCGCTCGATCCCGATTATCCCGACGAGCGCCTCGCTTACATGGTCGCAGATTCTCAAGCGCCCGTGCTCCTGACTCAACCTGGACTACTTCCTCGCTTGGGAGATGTAAAGCCTGAGGTGGTGCACTTTCGGTCGGATTGGAAAATTCTGGAGGGATGCAACTCGGAGAACCCCGCGCGCTCATCCGATCCCTCGAGTCTCGCGTATCTAATCTACACTTCGGGGTCCACAGGCCAGCCTCGTGGAGTCATGCTGGAGCATCGCGGGCTGGTGAATCATCACATGGCGGCAATCGAGCTGTACGATCTTCGATCCGCCGATCGGACACTGCAGTTTTCTTCCCTCAGCTTCGATATCGCTATCGAAGAAATCTTTCCCACCTGGATCGCGGGCGGCACGGTCGTGCTGCGTACGGAGGAAATGCCTCTGGCTGGCTCCGGTTTTCTGCAATGGATTCATCAGCGCGGAATCACTGTGCTGGATCTGCCTACGGCGTATTGGCACGAATTGGTACGCACGCTGACGGAGACGGGCGAGAAGTTGCCTCCGAGCCTGCGTTTGTTAATTGTGGGCGGTGAGAAGGCTTCTGCTTCAGCGTTCGCCACTTGGGTAAAGTGCGGCGGCGGCCGCGTGCGCTGGCTGAATACCTATGGGCCAACCGAAGCGAGTATCATTGTTACTTCATACGAACCGGATCCGGCGCAGCCCGTCTCCGAGAATATTCCCATCGGACGCGCGATCGCGAACACTCGCCTGTATATATTGGATGAAAAGCTAAAGCCTGTGCCGAGGGGTACTCCGGGAGAGCTGTTTATCAGCGGGCCGGGCGTGGCTCGCGGCTACCTCGGACGTCCCGAACTGACCGCGGAGAAGTTCATCATCGATTCATTTACCTCCGAGCAAGGAAGGCGAATGTACAGGACCGGGGATTTGGTTCGAGGTCTCGATGACGGGAACATCGAGTTTCTGGGCCGCGCGGACTTCCAGGTGAAGATCCGCGGATTTCGCGTGGAACTGGGAGAAATCGAGATCGCTTTGGAGAAGCATCCTGGTGTCGCCTCGGCCGTGGTCGTTGCTCACGAATCAGATGCAGGGAAGCGATTGGCTGGCTACGTGATCGCAACCGATCCGAAGCCGAGTGGCGAGGAGTTGAGCCAGTATTTGAAGGACCGTTTGCCGGAGTACATGGTCCCCGCTGACTTCGTTTTTCTGGAGACGATGCCGCTCACTCCAAACGGCAAAGTGGATCG
The DNA here is from genome assembly GCA_963777005.1 of uncultured Acidobacteriaceae bacterium. Classification (GTDB taxonomy): domain Bacteria; phylum Acidobacteriota; class Terriglobia; order Terriglobales; family Acidobacteriaceae; genus Sulfotelmatobacter. Next base: position 212,395 of record CAVZPC010000024.1, read on the forward strand.
ACCGGCGTTGCCGAGGCCGCTGGTCACAGAAAGAGCAGCGGACTTCGTCGCTCCACGGAACGAATTTGAGTCGATCATGACGCGCCAATGGGAGCAGGTTCTGGGAAAGCGGCCGATCAGCGTGCGCGATAATTTCTTTGAGATTGGTGGACACTCGTTAGCGGCGGCGCGCTTGATGGGGATGGTCGGAAAGGAATTTGGTAAGAAACTACTCTTAACGGACCTGCTGCAGGCTGCAACGATCGAGGAATTGGTTGCGTTGGTACGGCTGGAGACGCCATCCGCGGCGCGCTCGGCTGTGATCGCTTTGCAGCCGCTGGGATCGAAGCCTCCGTTTTTTTTCGTACACGGACTGGGGGGAAGCGTTCTGCGCTTTCGCGATCTCGCCCGTCACTTGGCTCCCGACCAGCCGTTCTTCGGTATACAAGCCCAGGGCCTCGATGGCACGCAGCCTTGTCTGCAACGTGTCGAAGATATGGCGGATGTTTACCTGGAGCATTTGCGCGTGGCTCAACCAGTGGGACCGTATTACTTGGGCGGCTATTCCTTCGGCGGTTACGTCGCGCTGGAGATGGCCCGGCGGCTGCGAGCCCGAGGGGAAGAAATAAGAGCCCTCGTTCTTCTTGATACCTACGCCGTAGAATCAAAATCCGTATTCGAGCGATTCCTCTCGCTTTCGACCGAACAGAAGATCGCTTATTTGAAGCGAAGAACACGGCGCTATCAAAAGGGAATCAAGAGAAGAATCGACTTTATGTTTCTTCCTCCCGCCGTCAAAAATGTTCGCCGAACGTTGGCGGTGGCGGAGAGCAACTACAAATTAGAGGCTTATTCCGGCCGGATTTTCTTGTTTCGCGCCAGTGAGAAGGGCCTGCGCGGACTGGAAGATCCGACAGGAGGGTGGCACAAATACGTGGCTGGCGGTCTTGAAGTCCATGAGATCGATGGCGATCACGGTGACATCCTGAACGAGCCCAACGTGGAATTGCTCGCGGGAGAACTGCGTGACTGTTTAGAGCGTGTGCAGTCGGAACAATCTTCTCCAGTTTCCGTGAGTGAACCTTTTCGACAACCGGATCTGCAACTAAACTGAGTGCGGGCAGAACTCATCTCATTTCCTACCTTATGAATCCAACAGAAGCACCGCGAGGGGCCAGCGCCGTCGATCTCGCCCCACCTCGCTCCAGCCTGCAACAGAGCGCACAGGCGTTGGCCGGACCGCCAGCCGTGGAGCAGAACCAGCAGGGGTCGGGTAGCGAGTCCGTCTTTGCCATGTTTCGTAAATGGGCCGCCAAAGGCGGCCTTGCCATCATCGACTATGGACTTATTTCCGGGTCGAACTTTCTACTTGGGATCCTGTTGGCGCGATGGCTGACGCCAAAAGAGTACGGCGCCTACGCGCTGTCGTTCAGTTTTTTCATACTGGCCGGCTTTCTCTATCAATCTCTTTTGCTGGAACCGTTATCGGTTTTTTCCGGAACCCTGTTTCGCGACAATCTTCGCGGCTACCTGAAGACCACGTTGTGGATTCATTGGGAACTGTCGTTCGCAATGTGCTTGCTTTTGGGCGTGGCCGCGGTGGTGACAAGAGTGATAGGGCACTCCCCGGTGCTCGCGGTCGCGCTCGCCGGCATGACCGTCGCGACGCCTTTTATTCTCATGCATGGCCTGGCGAAGCGCAGCTTCTATCTGAGATTGTCGCCAGGACCAGCAGCTTTCGCCTCCACGTTTTACTGCGCGCTGGTGACCGGCGGAGTTTTCCTGGTTTTCCGCTGGGGACGGCTTTCGTCGTTCACGGCTTTCCTGATCATGGGTTTGGCGGCGCTGGTCAGCTGCCTCATCATGGTCATCCAGTTGAATGCGGTACTGGCGCCGGAGACCGGACGCCCCCAGCTGCGGGCCACTTGGGGAAAGCATTGGGAATATGGCCGCTGGGCACTGGCCACTTGCGTCGTGGGGTGGATTCCCAATTACTTTTACATTCCGCTGGTCAGCAGTTTTTCGGGCATGGCGGCCGCGGGTGAGCTCCGCGCTTTGATGAACCTGGCCGCTCCCGTGTTACAGACATACGCGGCACTCTCCATGTTGTTTCTGCCCTATGCCGCGCGAGTTCAAAATCAGAATGGACGAAAAGCGGCTGCCTCGCTGAATCGGAGGCTTGCGTTTGTATTTGTGGCCGGCTCGATTGCATACTGGTCGGTTCTGATCCCGCTCAAGCAGCCGTTGTTTCACTTTTTATACAACGGAAAATACATGGAGTCGGCGTATCTGATTCCGCTGTTTGCTCTGGAAACTACGATCTGGAGCGCGAGCCTGGGGCCGGCCATCCTGTTGCGGGCGATGGAGTCTCCCCGTTCTCTGTTCATCGCGAATGGCGCTGCGAGTATGGTCGCGGTGCTCATCGGCATTCCCGCGACCCGCTATTTCGGCCTGCAGGGAGTGATTTGGAGCATGATTAGCGCCAACTTCCTGTATGTCGTGGTGGCGTTCATCTTGTTCGGACGAAAGATCACGGAACCGGAACCTCCCGATACGAAACTTCAGGAATCGCTTTACGCACAATAGGCGGCCCGGTCAAATGTTGCTGAGATGGGCAAAAAATCACTTCGCCACAAAGCGCAAGATCACAACTCCAGTAGAGACTTAAGACTCTATCTCGCGGGGTCTTTATGCTTGTAACTAACCCAACTAGCTTAGACTTTTGTTACTAGGGCATTTGGCCCCTTGCAAGAATCTACAATGCCGTATACCTTCACTCCAGTCATATTGGCCACGCACCCGAGGGATTGTGGCCTCCCCCCAAGGCTCACAAAAACGTCAACGCTCTGATTAAAATCACCGCCATTCAAGTCGAGGCAGGGTCGATTCGTATTGCTAATCTTCTCCCAGTACGCTTTCCAGGGAGATGTGACTCAGAGGGCGGAGCCATATTGGCGGCGAGATTCACCCGCTGAACTAGACAGGATTTGGAAGATCGCGTTCGAATTTGCATTAGGCGGTTAAAGGGAAATGTTCATGATGAAACGAATGCTACTAGGGCTAAACATTTTCATGCTCGCGGCCGCTGCCCTGTGTGGCGCTCAGAACCCTGCGCAGGTCGTAAGTGCGAGTGCCGCTGGGCCTTCAGCCGAAGTAAAGAGCGACCCGCAGTTTCAGTCGCGGAACCCACGCTACAGCATTACAGCCGGCGATACTTTTGACGTCAACTTTGAATTGAGTCCGGAGTTTAATCAGACCGTAACCGTTCAGCCCGATGGTTTCATCACTCTGAAAGGTGTGGGTGACGTTCATGTTGCCGGACAGACGGTGCCGCAGCTGACCCAGACTCTCAGGAATTCCTACGACAAGATTCTGAACGATCCTCTTATCTCTGTGGTCTTGAAGGATTTTGAGAAGCCGTACTTTACCGCGAGCGGACAGTTGAACCGCCCGGGAAAATACGACTTGCGAGGAACCGTGACCCTGACCGAAGCCATCGCCATGGCGGGCGGGTTCAACGATAGCGCAAAACACTCTCAAGTGTTGCTGTTCCGGCGCGTGAACGACCAGTGGCTTGAGGCGAAGATCTTCAACGTAAAGCAGATGATGAAGCAGGGCAAGCTCGGGGAAGATCCGACTCTTCGTCCCGGCGACCAGCTATTCGTGCCCAAGAACGCTTTGTCCAAGATCAAGCCGTTTATCCCGAACTCGGGTGTCGGCGCGTATGGAAATCTTGCCCCGTAGTCGTGGTTGATCGGTTTTGTCGGTCACTAGCTTCAGGAGACAGATTATGACGAGTTACGAGTTCAGTTCGACACGAGGCAGCAGGCCCTTCGCCTTTACGTTGCGCGACGCTCTTGCCGTTGCCTTCCGGCATAAGCGCGTCCTGGTTCTGTGCTTCAGCGGAGTTTTGCTGGGAACACTGCTGGCGGCGCTGCTGATGCCGCCGAACTATCGGGCGGAAACCCGTATCCTGGTCAAACATGAGCGTGTCGATCCAGTCGTGTCGTCGGAGCAGAGCGCAGCGGTACAAAGCCGTGACGAAGTCACAGAAGAGCAACTGAACTCAGAAGCCGCGCTCATCACCAGTGACGATGTATTGCGGCAGACGGTACTGACCTGTGGCTTGCAGCGGCGCAAGAGCTTCACCGGTTGGCTGCTGCGCCGAAGCGAAGATGAGAAGATTGCCAAAGCCGTGGACGCCCTGAAGTCGAATCTGAAAGTTGAACCGGTCAGAAAAAGCAACCTCATCAGTATCAGTTATGAATCCAGCGATCCAAAACAGGCGGCGGCTGTGTTGTCGACTCTAGCCAAAGGTTACATCGACAAGCATCTTGAAGTTCACCGTCCACCCGGGCAGCTGAAGTTCTTCGAGCAGGAGACGGAGTTGTACCGCCAGGATCTCGACAAAGCAGAGAACCAACTCAGGCAATTTGCACAAGAACAGGGTGGCGTTGCGCCCTTACTCGCCAGGGATATCACCCTGCAAAAGTTGAACGATTTCAATGCAAGCCTGCAATCGACGCGAGCGGACTTGGCAGCAACCGAACATCGGATCCACGACCTCGAGAAACAGTCAGGCAGTACTCCCGAGCGTCTCACCACGCAGGTGAAAGAGTCCGACGACGCAACCGTTTTGCAGGGGCTAAAGAGTGCTCTGCTTACCCTTGAACTGAAGCGCACGGAGTTGCTGACCAAGTACCAGCCCAGCTATCGCCTGGTGCAAGAGGTGGACAAGCAGATTGCAGATACGCGCGCTTCGATCGCCAGCGAAGAGAGCAAGCCTCTGCGCGACGCCGTGACCGACCAGAATCCAACCTACTCTTGGATCGGAACGGAATTGGCCAAGGCCAAAGCCGATTACAGCGGGATGCAGGCGCGGGAAGCCGCGACTCAGGCCATCGTCACCATGTATCAGAACAATGCTCGCCAGTTGGAAGAAAAAGACCTGGCGCAGCATGATCTTGCCAGAACGGCCAAAGCCGACGAAGACAACTATTTACTTTATCTGCGAAAAAGGGAAGAAGCCCGCATGGCAGATGCGCTCGACGAGCAACGCATTCTCAATGTCGCCATCGTCGACAATCCTTCGGTACCCTCTTTGCCCACAGGGAATCGATTGCAATATGCCCTGATCGGTCTTCTGCTCGCGTCCACGCTCAGCGTGGGTGTGGTTTTTACCATTGAGTACCTCGATCCGTCTTTGCGGACGCCGTCCGAAGTCATGTCGGAATTAAACATTCCGGTACTGGCGGCGGTACCACAGAGAAGTGTTTACAGCGGTAAAGTCAACCTTGGCCAGACCGGCAACGGCAATGGCAACGGGAACGGCCGGAACGGGAACCATGGATCTCAATCCCGAACCGCGCCAGGGATGGTGACCGCGCTGATGGACTCCTTGGAAGACGATCAGAGATAGCCTTTCAAGCAGTTTCGGACGAGCGAATACGCGGAATTAAGTCTTACTGCGATCCCCCAAACTGAACTATCGCAACAGATTTGGAGGTTCACCAAGTTGGGCACCGATCACCGGAAAACGCTGTCAAATGTGGTAAAGATTTGCGATATGGCCATCGTGCTGCTGTGCTTTGGCCTGGCCACCATGACGGTGTCGCATATCTTCAGTAAGCGAGTATCCTTTGGCGAGTTCCTGGCCCTCAGGATCACGATCGGAAATTTCATTATCTTCTTGGGAATCTTGCTGCTATGGCACCAGGTGTTTCGATTTTTCGACATGTACGAATCGAGGCGCCTTTCCCGCAAGAGAGACGAGATTTTCGATATCGTCAAAGCAACTTCCGTGGGCACGGTCTTGATGTATGCGACCGCTCTCGCTTTTCACGTGGAGATGATCAACTACGTGTTTGCGGGGGTCTTCTGGTTTTCTCTCACCACAATTACAGGGGCTGATCGGTTGGGAGTACGGCTTGTGCTCCGATCCCTTCGAGTCAAAGGGAAAAACCTGCGCAACATACTCATCGTTGGCAGCAATGATGCTGCCGTCCAATTCGCGCACAAGATCGAACAGAGTCCCTGGCTCGGTTACCGCATTCTGGGCTTCGTCGACAATGAGTGGCCGGGTTTGGTGAAGTTCAGAGAAAAAGGCTACTCCGTCAGCTGCGGTTTTGACCAACTGCGCGGCTTTCTGCGCACCAACGTCGTGGACGAAGTGGTAGTGACTCTGCCGCTACGGTCCCTCCACTCCTATGCCTCTGAAATTGCGGAACTCTGTGAAGAGCAGGGAATTTTGGTGCGCGTCGTTTCCAACATTTTTGACTTGAAGCGTGCACGTTCGAAGGCTGAGGATTTCGAAGGTGAGTCTCACATTACCCACACCACGGGCACCGTCGTAGCCGGTTGGCCAGCGGTTGTCAAATGGTTATTGGATTTTACGGCCTCCCTCGTACTGCTTATTTTCCTGTCTCCACTGTTCCTGATCACCGCGCTGCTAATCAAACTGACTTCGCCGGGCCCGGTCTTCTTCCTGCAAGAAAGGCTCGGTTTGAACAAACGTCGCTTCAAGATTTACAAGTTTCGAACCATGACTGCGGATGCAGAAAGCAGGATGAAGGAGCTTGAACATCTGAATGAACTGAGCGGCCCAGTTTTCAAGATTAAGAACGATCCTCGCATCACGACCATCGGAAAATTCCTTCGTAGCACCAGCATCGACGAACTGCCGCAGCTGTTTAACGTGCTGAAGGGTGACATGAGCCTGGTCGGCCCACGGCCCATGGCGGTGCGAGATTATGAGGGATTCAACGAAGACTGGCAACGCCGGCGTTTCAGCGTACGTCCAGGAATCACCTGCCTGTGGCAGGTGCTGGGAAGGAATTGCATCCCTTTCGAGCAGTGGATGGAATTGGATCTGCAATACATCGACCGCTGGTCGCTTTGGCTCGATGTGCAAATTCTCTTCAAAACCATTCCTGCTGTTTTGAAAGGATCGGGCGCCAGCTAACCGTAATCGCTCTCTACTTTGGCCTCGCCATGAACTCAGCACAGAGCAAGCTCCAGATTCCGGCCAAATCGGGTCCCAACCGCGGCACCGTAGCCTTAATCGCCGCTCTCGCCTTGGGAACTGTGCTCTTGTTTACGACTGCTGGAGAGTTTCTCGCCGATCGGAACACCGCAACCGTTATCCTCGCTGCGCTGGTCTTCTTTGCGATGCTGGTGTTTGCGGTTGGCTACGGCCGAGCCCATCACCAACCGGCCAAATGGCTCATCTTTATCGTTTGGTGGGGCCTGCTGGTTTCGGAAGAGGTATTCTCTTACCGCAGCGATATCGGCACAGTGAGCGGAGCCAACTTTGCATCTGAGGCGTACGACCAGGCTGTCCTCTGGGTGATCGCTCTGATCGCGCTGATGGTTTTAGTCCTCAAATATCCTCAATCATTGCGGGGACTATTTCGCGGAGACTACAAGTGGATCAGCTGGCTCACCCTGGTCAGCGTATTGTCATGTGCCTATTCGCCCAACCCCGCATTCTCGCTGGCCTGGGCATTCAAGCTTACGTTAGTAGTGCTCGTTGTTCACATCTGTTCACAACAGATTTCTCAACTCGACGACCTCAAGGCCTTCATCAATGTGACCATCTGGGCCTTCGTTTTTCTCACCGTGTTGCCGACGCTGCGCTCCATATTTGTTCCCGATCCCACAGGGGAGTATGGTTCAGGCGCCCTCGAGCAACGCTTTCGAGAAGCTCCTACGGGAATTTCCGGGATTGCGGGTTTGCTCGCGGTCTTGTGCCTGATGGTTTACTCGAAGGGTAAGCCGAAGTGGGCTCTCTGGGTAGGCGGCGGATCCTTGGTGATCATGGTCATCGCTGGCGGTAAGACCGGTATCGGCGCCGGGATCATTTCTGGTGTTCTGTTTTTTGGTCTGCAGAAGCGTTTCAAGGCAGTTCTCGGATTTGTGGCCGCGACTGCCGTAATCCTTGCGCTGGCGCTGAAGTTCACTTCTCTTTCGGAGTATGCGTCCACTTATCTTCAACTGGAACAAGTTTCCACCTTCACCGGCCGCACCGATTTGTGGGCATTTGTCATGCCCTTTATCCTGCAGCATCCCATCCTCGGGCAGGGATTTATCGCCTCTCGCTTCGTGGCCGTTATTCATCCCGATACGCCATTCAGCAGCAGCCACATGCACAACAGTTTTCTTGAGACTCTTTACAACAACGGACTGATAGGGCTCGTCTTGGTCCTGATGATCAATTACGTGATCGTTCGGAATCTTTGGCGAACGGTTCGCGCGTCCGCCTCGCCAGAACTCCGTTACCTGGCCGTGGGTGCCATGGCCGCGTATATCAATCTGCTGATAAACGCGATGTTCAATGCAACCTTTGGCGGACGCCCGGATTGCTCTTACCTGATGCTGATCGCGATGGTAGTGATCAGTAGTCAGCTGTTAAGGCTGTCGCAGTCGTCTTCGCCAGCGCGAACGGCGGAGGCGCAGGAACCCCTGATGCCGCTCGTTGCCTCCCCAGTTCGAGCTTCAGGATTGAATCGAGTTCGCTGGTTGAATTAAAAGCATGTCTATACTTCGCAAAATCCGACACAAGATAGCCAAGGGCCCTGTTCACCAGCCCTTGACTTGGATTCGCCATCGCGGCCTTCGACCGGCCGACGTGTTCGTGGCCTCCTATCCGAGGTCGGGCAACACGTGGCTGAGGTTCATGCTGTACGAAATTCTGGTTGGGCAATCCTCGACCTTTACCAACGTTCATCAACTGGTTCCGGATATCGGCAAGCAAGGAAATGCGTTGCCGGTCCTTGCGAACAACGGCCGGTTGATCAAAACTCATGAAGCCTATCTTCCTCTGTATCACAAGGCCATCTATCTGGTTCGTGACGCTCGCGACGTTGCACTTTCAGAGTTTGCTTATCAGAAAGCGCTTGGCCTTGCCGAGGACAATTTTGAAACTTATTTGCCCCGGTTTCTTCGCGGAGAAGTGAACCCGTTCGGGTCCTGGAGTGCCCACGTGGACTCCTGGATGGACGCGAAAGATAAAGGTTACGCAGAGGTTTTGCTGGTGCGCTTTGACGAGATGCGCAGCCAGCCTAAAGACTCTCTCGCGAACATGATGGAGTTTCTCAATGTGCCGGTCGAGCGCGAGACCATTCGCCGGGCAGTAGCCAACAATTCAGTGGAGAAGATGCGGGACAAAGAAAAGGTGAATCCGCAGAAGGCTTCGGCCAAGGGACGCTTTATCCGCAGCGGCGCTGTTGGCGGCTGGCGCGAGAGATTTACGGAAGCCCAGGCAGAGCTCGTGGAACAGTACGCGGGCAGCGCTTTGACCCGAATCGGATTTGCTGAGGTCGAATCGCTGAGCCGATAAGAACGTACCTGCCTGAGAAAGCGGTCCCCTTGATTCGGAAGAGAGAAGAGAAAAACGATCTTTAGTAACCATGCGCTGGTTACCACGCTGGGTGACTTTTCAGAATTCGAAATAGGGCACAACGACTCCTTGACACCTCATGGGGTGGCTGGCATATTGGAACCATTGCTTGGGCTTGTTTGATCTCCTCCTTCATGCGACTCGCGTTTCATCTCAGCATTTTGCACGGCAACTTCCTCAAATAGAGGAACTCGGCCAGCTCTAAAAGCCCCCCACTGTTGCTCGCACAGCGAACGTGCGATGTCGATTTAGAACACGGAAAGAGATTCACCCGAAATGATGCCGCTGCAGGTCGAACCCACAACCCAGGCCCCTGGTATTTCATTGAAGAAGAAAATCGTCTTCTCTCTGATCTCCTGGGTATTTCTGATGTTCATTCTGGCTTGCATCGGGGAAGTTTTCTTGCGCGTGGCGCCGATGGGAAAGTTTCAGAGCTCTCCCTTCCGCCAGTATGACCCGAACATTGGGATCGCCCTGATTCCCAACAAGACGATTCACCACAACAAGGGTTGCTTCCAGGGATTGGTCGAGACCAACAGCTTTGGCATGCGCGACCGCGCCAGAACATTGGATAAGGCTCCGGGTGTGTTCCGGATCGCCATGCTAGGAGACTCCGTGATCGAAGGTGTTCACGTCCAGCCGGACGAAGTCGTGAACATCCAGCTGGAGAAAATCCTCCGGGCAAAGGGCTACAACGCAGAAGTTCTGAACTTCGGAGTTGAAGGAATTGGCACCACGCAGGAGCTCTTGATCTATGAAGAGAAGGTCCGGCAATTCCATCCTGACCTTGTGCTGCTGACTTTTACTTCGAACGATGTGATGAATAACTCATCCATTATTCAGCCGGAAGTGTATGGAATCCAAACCTGGTACGCACCGTATTACGATCTTGGTGCAGATGGAAGTCTGATTTTTAGTCCGGTGCAGAAGCGATTGTTCAATGGACCTCGCACGTGGCTCGAGAATCACTCCGTGCTCCTCTATTATCTCGAGCGGATTTGGTTCAGCATCGATTACGCTCCTACCAAATGGGATGGAATCCCAGTTTTCTACGGGTCGTACGGAGATCCTCTGAGTCCTGATTGGACCAAGGCGTGGCAGGTCACCGACAAGGTGATGGGGTTGACCAAGAAAACGGTCGAGTCTGACGGAGCGAAGTTCATGGCGATAACCTGGGCGGATTTTTGGGAAGTAGATCCGAATTGGCGCCCACGGCTGGAAAAAGAGATCAGCGCAAAACTTCCGCCTGAGTTTAATCCTTCAAAGGCGCACGAACGGCTGGAAGAGATCTATCGGAAGAACGGAATTACCTACGACTTTCTTACGTCGTACATGCAGAGCTATCGCGATGAACATCATCTGCAATGGCCCTATTTTTCGTACACATGCAATCCCCACTACAGCGCGCTAGGGCATGCCGTCGTAGCCCAGGGGATTTTCGAAAAGCTGCAGCAACACGGAATGCTTCCGCCGCTCGCGGGTGGTGCGGCTTCCGTCGCAACCGTGCAGTAAGCGTCCCGGCAGTTGGTCATATGAATTCGAAGGAGAGATCATGAAATTCATACAAAGTACAGTTCGACGTTTTGGCATCGCGGGCGAACTGCTTTCATTCTTCGTGGGCAACAAGCGCTGGTGGCTGCTGCCGGTGATTTTGAGCCTGTTCCTTTTGGGAGCGCTCATTGTAGTGGCCCAGAGTTCAGCCATCGCTCCGTTCATCTACACGTTGTTCTAGGAGAAAAAATGCTGAAGGCGCTAAAGAGTCTGTGGGAAGGCTGGAAGAAAATTGCGCATAAGATTGGCAATTTCCAGGCCCGGGTCCTGCTGACGGTTTTCTATGCGGTGCTGGTGCTGCCGTTTGGACTAGCAGCCCGCTTATTTTCGGATCCGTTGCGCATCAAGAAGCGCCCGACCGAATGGCTGGATCATCCCGACGAGCCCACGGATATGGCGTGGGCCAGAAAGCAATAACCTTGTACATTCTAGGAATTTCTTGTTACTACCACGACGCGGCGGCGGTGCTGTTGCGGGATGGCCAATTGGTGGCGGCTGCGGAAGAAGAACGCTTTACGCGCATTAAACACGATTTCAACTTTCCCAAGCAAGCCATCAAGTTCTGCCTCGATCAGGCGGGAATTCAGGGCAGCGATCTCGATTACGTTGTCTTCTTCGAGAAGCCGTTTCGCAAACTCGACCGCATCCTCATGTCAGTGCTGCAGACCTACCCGCAGTCGTGGAAGGTCTTCCGCGAGTCCATGGTCACCTGGATCGTCGACAAGCTCTGGGTAGCCTCGACATTGCAAATGGAATTGGGAGTCAGCAAGGACAAGATTCTGTTCAGCGAACATCACCTTTCCCATGCCGCGAGCGCATATCTCTGTTCGCCTTTTGACGAGGCAGCGATCCTGACCGTCGACGGAGTCGGCGAGTGGATTACCGCGACCTGCGGTGTAGGGCGGGGAAATGAAATCAAGCTGACCAAGCAGATCGACTTTCCGCACTCGATCGGTTTGTTGTATAGCGCGTTCACCGCTTTTCTCGGCTTCGAGGTAAATGAAGGCGAATACAAAGTGATGGGCATGTCGTCGTACGGCCAGCCTCGCTATGTCGACAAAGTATGGAAGATGGTTCACCAGAACCAGGATGGATCGTTCGCCCTGGACATGGATTACTTCAGTTTCCATCATTCGACCGACAGAACGTACAGCCGGAAATTCTCCGCCCTCTTTGGAGAGCCACGCCCGCCAAAAATGCTGTTCTTCACCGAAGGTACGGGCTTTCCGCAGTATTTTGGAACTCCGCCGGCAAACTTCAAACAGCTGTCGGATCAGAATCAGCACTATGCCGATATTGCAGCCAGCATTCAAAAAGTGACCGAAGAGTTGCTGCTGGGCATGGCGCGGAATCTTCACAAAACCACCGGCCTCAAGAAACTGTGCATGGCCGGCGGTGTTGCGCTGAACAGCGTGGCCAATACCCGCATCCTGAACGAAACTCCGTTCGAAGAGCTATACATTCAGCCTGCGGCTGGGGACGGAGGCGGTGCGCTGGGTGCGGCGTTGTGGGTGCACAGCACACTGCTCGGCAAACCGCGCAACTTCACCATGCAGCACGCGTATTGGGGACGGTCGAACTCCGATAGTGAAATCGGAGACTTCCTTAAGCAAAACAATATCCCGCATACCCACTTTGATTGTCAGGATGCACTACTCGATCAAGTAGTGGAACGCCTGACCAGCGGCAAAGTTGTTGGGTGGGCGCAAGGCCGTTTCGAGTGGGGTCCGCGAGCCCTCGGCAGTCGGTCGATTTTGGCCGATCCCCGCAATCCAAACATGAAGGACATCGTAAACTCGAAGATCAAGTTTCGCGAGCCTTACCGTCCGTTCGCGCCCTCAGTCCTGGCCGAGTGCGCGGAAAAATATTTCGTACTGCCGAACGCCGCCCAGAAAAATCCCGCGCGTTACATGTTGTATGTCGTGCCTGTGAGGGAAGAACAGAAGTCCACTCTGCCCGCGATCACACACGTCGATGGAACCGGGCGTTTGCAAACAGTTTTCCGCGAGCATAGCCCGCGTTATTACTCGCTGATCGAGCGCTTCGGCCAGTCTACAGGTGTTCCTATCGTGCTCAACACTTCGTTCAATTTGAAGGGTGAGCCGATCGTGAATACCCCGGCGAACGCCTTCAGCACATTCTCCAAGAGCGGCATGGATTCTCTGATTCTGGAGAATTTCATCCTCGACAAGTCGGAGACCTAATTCGACGATCGTTTCTACAGTGATGAAAATGCACGACACCATGACGACGACTGAACCCGCTGAGGGCAAGAATCGCAAGCCCAGCATTCCCAGCTTTCGTGTGCTGGGAGTTCGGGTCAACGCGGTGCAAATTCCCGACATCATCGCAGTCATCGAACGGTGGGTGCGGGATCGGGATGCCACCAACTACATTGCGGTTACCGGAATGCATGGAGTCGCCGAGTCGAGGAACGATCCCCGCTTTCGCGACATCCTCAACGCTGCCGGCCTGGTGATCCCTGATGGCATGCCTCTGGTGTGGCTTGGCCGCCTGCAGGGACACCTTGAATTAGAACGCCGCACACCCGGATCGGAAGTGATGGAAGCGTTCTTCCAGGCGACCGGTTCGAAGTACAGCCACTTTTTCTACGGCGGCGTTCCCGGCATCGCCGATCTGTTGGCCAGAACAGAGCGCGAACGGCACGGAATTCGGGTTGTGGGAACCTACTGCCCGCCCTTTCGTCTGCTTACGGAGGCGGAAGAGAAAGAAGTACAGTCCATCGTTCGAGAGGCGAATCCCGATATTCTCTGGGTTGGCCTCAGTACTCCGAAACAAGAAAAGTGGATGTACGAGCACCGTGACAAACTTCAAGTGCCGGTGATGTTAGGCGTAGGTGCAGCGTTCGACATGAACACGGGCCGGCTGCGGCGCGCTCCACTGTGGATGCAAAATAGCGGACTCGAGTGGCTCTTCCGACTGGTGATTGAGCCGCGCCGCTTGTGGCGCCGATATCTCATCGACGGCTCCCGGTTTGCCTGGGCGGTGTGGCTGGAGCATATCCTCCCGCGGATATTCCGGAGACCGGTTCGAGATGCGGCTCAGATTTCAGAATGATCGTAAGTACTTGCAAAAACAAATTGCTGTTGACTCAGATTTCTTAAATCAGTCAGGAGGCTATGGGGATGGGCAGACAGAAACGGATTTTGGTAACGGGTGCGGGAGGATTCATTGGGCATCACCTCGTAAAAAGACTGAAGAGGGATGGCCACTGGGTGCGGGGCGCCGACATTAAATATCCCGAATACGAGTCCAGTGCGGCGGATCAGTTCGAGATTCTGGATCTACGCAAGGTCGAGAATTGCGAAACGGCAACACGTGACGGCATCGATGAGGTCTACAACCTCGCTGCCGACATGGGCGGCATTGGCTACATCACCGCGTTCCATGCCGATATCAGCCGCAACAACATTCTCATTAACGCCCATATGCTCGAAGCCGCCCGGCAAAACGGCGTGAAGCGCTTCCTGTTTTCTTCCTCTGCCTGCGTCTACAACCAGGCGAAACAGAAGGATCCCAACGTCACCGCGTTGCGCGAAGAAGATGCCTATCCTGCCGATCCCGAACCTGGGTACGGATGGGAAAAACTGTTTGCCGAAGAGCTCTGCCGTTACTACTACAAAGATTACGGTTTCGAAACGTCGATCGTGCGTTTCCACAACGTTTATGGTCCGCTCGGAACTTACGAGGGCGGGAAAGAAAAGGCGCCCGCAGCTATCAGCCGCAAAGTTGCTTTGGCGCAAAGTGGCGACGAGATCGAAGTCTGGGGCGATGGTGAACAGACGCGCTCGTTCATGCACGTCGATGATTGCGTTGAGGGCCTGATTCGCCTGATGGCTTCCGGTTATCGCGAGCCGCTGAATCTTGGCACCGATGAACTGGTCACGATCAACGAGTTGGTCGACCTGGTTGCCAAAGTGGCTGGCAAGAAAATCAACAAGCGTCATAACCTCACCGGACCGCAAGGTGTGCGTGGCCGCAACAGCGACAACACGCGCTTGCGCGAAGTTCTGGGCTGGGAGCCGTCCATCCGCCTGGAGCAAGGCCTGGCGACCACGTATCCGTGGATTGCCTCCCAGGTACAGCAAGCTGCTCCGGTTACCGCTGACGCCAAATGATGAGTTGGCTCGATTCCTATATGTCGAGTACTGCCGAGTCCGGACCTCTGTTCGTTATAGGAATGTGGCGCTCCGGAACCTCGCTGCTCTACACTCTGCTCAATCAACACCCGCAGATCGCTCTCATGTACGAGGGCGATCTGCCGCTTTTGCGTCCGCTCTTTCCCCGCAGAGGCAGCAAGGAGGACTGGTTGGCAAGATGGGAATTTTGGAATTCCGCTCTTACCCGTCACCAGATCCGCACCGATAAAATCCCAGCGATCGTTCCTGATCTTCCTACTGGCGCGATGGCTGTCTGGAAAGAATATGCGGGCTCCGCAACTATCTTCGGAGAAAAATCACCCGACTATTTCGATTCGTTACAGGTTCTTGCGCGCGAGTTCCCCGGAGCCCGCTTCATTATCATCTGGAGAAATCCAGCGGACATTTGCCGCAGCATCATCCGGGCGCGTAAGGGCTCTTCGTTCTTTTCCAAGCCCGGAATTGCGCACAGAGCAATCCTCGGCTCTCACAAGCTGAAGCAAGAGTGCGATGCGTTGTTGGCCCAGAAGATTCCCGTGCACCAGATTCAATACGAAGAAATGGTGCAGGATTCAACCAAGGTGATGACGGGCGTCTGTGATTTTCTCGGGATACCCTTCGATCCCAGGATGTGTTCTCTGCAGGGTTCTGACCGTTCTGCAATCTATGAAGGTTCTCACCACGAATTGGTCAAGCAGGAAGAAATCTTGGCGTCCACCAAGCGCGAGGAAGTTCTGCCACCGCGCCTGAAGCGGAAAATTGATCGCTACGTTAGCTACTGGAAGAAGCAATACGCCGGGACGTGGCCGCGATACCCGGAATCACAGCCATCGATTTCTGGATATCCCAGCGCTCTCCAACGGTTTCTGGATGATGTACTGTTCCGCAGCTTGCGGATACTGGATGGATTCACGGCGTTTGTCTACTGCTACGCTCCCATCGGTTGGCTGGATCGATACCGCTCGTTCAAGCGCCGGCGCTATCAGAGTGCTGACGCCAAACAACCACAGTCAGCCCAGCCTGCCCCAAACGCAGAGACGCTGCGGCGGGTAGAAGTATCGGGATTGAAGTAAGTTGTCTGCGGATATGCGCATCCTCGGATTATCATCGTTTACCCATGACACCTCAGCCGCATTGCTTGAGGATGGCGTGGTTCGCGCCGCGGTGGAAGAAAGCAAGCTCCTGCGTACGAAGAGCACGAGCGGCCTGCCGGATGCCGCCATTCAATTCTGTTTGCGGAGCGCTGGCGTAAGCTGGCGCGATCTCGACTACGTGGCCGTGTCCAGTCGGCCTTTGCAGGGATGGCTTCGCCGGTCCTTGGCGGGCGCAAGAATTTTCCCTTTCTCGCCAATAGCGGCCGCGTATTGCCAGGTCAGTGAGATCGGCCGCGTGGCGCGTGATTTGGGCAACTTTCGCCTTCTCCGCCATCCCCACGAAACACGCGCTGCGAAGGTTGTTGAGTTCGAACATCATCTCTGCCATGCCGCCAACGCCTTCTTCCTCTCGCCCTTTGACCGCGCTTTGATTCTCACCATGGACGAAGAAGGCGATGGCAGGTCAGCCACGCTCGCGGTGGGCACGGGAAACCGCATTCATTCCCTCCGCACCATGCCATATCCGCACTCGCTGGCCTGGCTTTATTCGCAAGTCACCGGCCTTCTGGGATTCACTCCGCATGCGGACGAACACAAGACGCAGTGGCTCAGCCTCGAGGGCAAGCCGGAGTATCGGGACGTTTTTCATGACATGTTGCGCAAGAGCGCCGATGGTCTACCCAGCCTTGATCGGAGCTACCTCAGCCATGGGGCAGGTGGGCATTTTGTGCTGTCATCGAAGTTTCGTCGCCGAATCGGAATGGCGGAGCCAGATCATTCATTGACCGACGAGCAGCGGCGCGCCTTAGCCGCGAGTGTTCAGCAAGTCTGCACTGAGATCGTTATCGCGATCGTGGAGAAATTTCGCAAGCAGCAGGGAATCGATGCGGTTTGTCTTGCCGGTGGTTTATTTCAGAATCCACTGCTGGTTCACGCGCTCGAACAAAATCTGGGACTGAATCAGGTTTTTGTGCCGCCCGCCTCTGGAAACGCCGGATGTTCGGTGGGCGCTGCGCTGCTTCTGCATCATCAGGTGCTGGGAGCACCGCGCACGGAGACCAGTAACAGCGTCTATCTCGGACCTTTGTACAGGCGGCCCGAGATCAAAGATATCCTGGACAACTGCAAGGCGCGGGCGTCGCTGCAGACTACCGAGGAGCGCAGGTCCGATGCTGTGGTAGAGCTCCTGCAAGCGGGCAAAATCATCGCCTGGTTTCAGGGCGCCGCGGAATTCGGTCCGCGCGCGCTTGGCAACCGCAGTGTCCTGGCCTCTCCATGGGCGCCGTATGTCAAAGAAAATCTCAACGACTTTATCAAGCACCGCGAATGGTTCCGGCCCTTTGCCCTGTCGATTCCCGAGGAGGATGCTCCGAACTATTTCGCGTGTTCTCGTCTGTGCCGTTCGATGAGTTCGATGGCGCGAGTGCGTCCCGACGTGCAGTGTTTGCCCGAGGCGTTTGTGCTGCCGGGAAACATTGTTCGCCTACATCTCGTCGAGAGGCACGCCAACCCTGAGTTATGGGGTTTGCTGAAGCATTTTGGCTTGTATGCTCCGGCGCCCATCCTTATCAACACATCATTCAATCTTTTCGGCGAACCGCTGGTCGTGAGTCCTCTCGATGCGATTCGGAGCTATCACTGCTCCGGCATCGATGCTTTGATGATCAATAACTTTCTGCTGTCCAAGGTTCCATTCCAAACTCGAACCAAAACGCTGGAGTATTCCGGCGCAAAGTTCTCTGCCTAGAATTCTCCCTGCCTTTTCACCCCTCTGAATTGCCAGGCTCTCGCGCTTGGCCGCCTGCCTCGTAGACTCTCCAGTTGGTCGCAAAGTCCCTCTGGGCGATCTCTGCTCTTAAAACGTCAAACTCCAGGACAGTCAGGCTATGCGGCCTGTTGTCCTGGAGCGGACGCGCAGTAGCAACCAGGCTATTGATTCTCCAACAGGATCGGCTTGATCCCGATCTGCACCGTTGAGCTGGTTGCCTTGGCCTTCACACCCGTGAGATCGAGAGTGTAATCGTAGCCGGCTGGTACGGTGAAACTTGAAGTCGTGCAGTTTCCATCATTGCACGATTGCGAGGTATCCCATACCGCGATTGCCTTGTAGCCGCCCGGCCGCGTGTAGCCGCACTGCCATACCGTTCCAACTGCCATGCATGGGGAACTCAAGGTCGCTCCTACCAGCCAGTCCGTCATTTCGTTGTAAGTCGTCCCGCCGACCTGCGTACCGGTCGACTCAAACCAGAAAGGCGTCGTGGCTCCATCCCACGCGTACCAGTAGGATCGGGCAACGCCGATCGACTGCATCAGCATTTCGAAGCGGGCGATCCATGCCGCTTCCTGGTCGGGATCGGCGATTGTGACCTTCGCGCCGAACCCTCCTTCCGAGCTGATCAGCGGCTTTCCCTGTTGATTTGCCGCAGCCAGCACGTTCTGCAACGGTGCGGCATCGGTGATGGCATTCTCCGGCGGTTGTGGCCATTGCACATATCCGTGATACGAAATCACGTCCACATACTGGCCGCCGCCTGCGGTCAGGAACTCGTTCATCGCCGTGGCCACGTTGATGCCGGTGTCGGTCACATAGGCAGGCGTTGTAATCTGGGCCGAAGGATCGATTGCCTTCTGCGTGTATGTGCTCAGTGAGCTGCACCCAGTCCCGATGATGATGCACCGGGCGTCTTGCGACATTCTCACCAATTGAGCGGTCGTCCCTTGCCACATAATGGGCGCCGTAGGCTCGTTCCAGACCTCGTAATACTTGATCTCGCCCTTGTAGCGCGAAGCCAGAGCCGTCACCCACTCGATGTAGTGCTGATCCGTGCCCGTGCCATCCGCGTTGAGGTCCGCGGGCGGGAAGCACTGACCAGGACCTCCCTGGCCGGGTTGGTTGAAGCTGCACACCGAGTCTCCTGCTCCAGAGCCGCAGGCTTTATCGGTGCCGCCACACTGCGCCCAGGGTGGAGTGCGCGCCAAGTCAAACAAGATGTCGACGTTGTTGGCCAGCGCCGTGTTGATGCGCGTATCGGCTAGAGTCCAATCAAACACTCCAGGAGCGGTGTTGATTTGTGCCCACTGTATGTCGCTATCCCAGAATCGCTGCGCGCCGAAAGAAATGTTTGGCCACGGCGAGTTGGGATAGTCGATGTGGAGGCCAAAGAACGTCAGAGGAATTTCCTGGCCTACGGCCGAGCCGCTGACGGTGAAGTGAAAGCTTTGCTGGCTATGATTCGTGCCCTGATCCGTCACTTTGATCGTCAGGGGAAATGTCCCGATTTGCGTTGGTGTTCCCGAGAGAACGCCCGACGAGCTGAGGCTTAATCCTGTCGGCAGCGGGCCAGATTCCAGAGTCCACGAATACGGAGGAAATCCGCCGGTTGCGCTCATCGCAAAAGAGAACGGTGATCCTACGGGCGTGATCGGGAGCCCTGGAGTCACAATTGTGAGCGCTGCTGATGTCGGGGGCATAATCGTCACGTTCGCGTGCGCCGCTCGATTGGGGTCCGCCACGCTGGTTGCCGTCACCGTGCCCCAGGCTTCTTTGTACACGGAGGGCGCTGTGAATAGCCCCTTGCTGGAAATAGTGCCCAGCGTTGTAGTCCACGTAACTGCAGGATTGGTCGAGTTCTCCGTAACTCCCGTGAACTGCTGAGTAGAGGACGAAGTGACCGTCGCAGTGCCGGGAGTGACGGTAACGCTGAGTGGCGGCATCACCGTGACAGTGGCTCTCGCCGATTTCGTCGGATCTGCGACGCTTGTCGCTGTGATGTAGACCGTTGTGTTCTGCGTTACGTTCGGCGAAGTAAACATGCCTCCGCCTGAAATCGTCCCCGCCGTCGCTGTCCACGTCACTCGAGTTTGTTGAGTGTTCGTCACCGTGGCCTCGAAAACCTGTTGCTTTGACGCATTCATCGTTACGCTGGTCGGACTGATGGTAACGCTCACCGGCGCGGTCACAGTTCCGCTGGCGAAGTTTCCGGAGACAGCGATGAGAGAGCAAAATACAAGTGCGAAAAATGCAGCCTTTTGGAGCTTGAATTTGGCCGGCGAACGAAAGGCCTTGCGGGCCTGAAGAATGGACACGGGGGACATGGCAATCCTTAAGGAAGACGATTTGTTTTTGCGGTCCTACCCACTTTAGGGAGGACGAACGACTGCAACTAGGTGCCGAAGGGACACCGGTAGGCATGTCCTGCCGTACACGCCTTTAAGTCTTCTTTAAGTCTTCGGAGGGACTAAGCACACAAGAACTCCGCCGCCCATCGAACTAGCCCGCCCGGACTAGTCCGAAGGCCCCAGCGAACTACGGGCTTTCGAGAAGGATTGGCTCTACGCCGATCGGCACGTTCGAGCCAACTGCGATCGAGTGTGTGCCGCCTTGCAGGTCCTCGTAGATGGTGTAGCCAGAACTCGGAGTGAAGCTCGAAAAAGTGCAGCTCTCGCTACTATTCACAACACTGCAGCTCTGCGACGAATCCCACACTGCCTCCGCCTGGGCGCCGTTGGCTAACGTAAAGCCACAGGTCCAAACCGTTCCCGATGACGTACACGGACCGGTCGCTGTCGCGCCCTCCAGCCAGGTATAGACCGTTGAGTAATCAATGCCGGCCTGATCCAATCCGCCGCCAGCGAGGGTCAGGGTTCCAACGTTGGTAGCTCCATATTCAAACCAGTTGACGCGCTGAATTCCAAGTCCAGCCTGCAGCAGGTAGGCTTTCGCCAGCCATCCCGCCTGCGTATATGGATCCGTCACGTCGGCCGATGAATAGCCGAGCTCGGTATCCCAAATCGGTTTAGAGGAGAAGCCGGCCGCGGCTGCTACTGGCCCGATCGACTGCGCGATCGTGAGAACGCCTTCCACAGGGTCGCCCGGTTCTACGTAACCATGAAATCCAATAATGTCTGCGTACTGCCCACCTCCTGCCTGCAGATAAGCCGTCATCCATCCGCTGGGGGAATTTAGAGCGGTGTTCGTTTCATCTGAAGTAGTCACGGGCGGCGGCGTCAGCATCTGTGAGGTGGGATCAATCCCGGTCGCGGGATAGGTGGTCAGAGAGTTGCAATTGGTTCCCACGATCACGCAACGCGCATCCTGGGCCATCCGTGCTAATTGAGGAAGCGTTCCGCTCCAGAAAGGAGTGTTATTGGGCTCGTTCCATATTTCCCAGTAGTGGATTTTAGGCAAGCTGTCATTGTTCACGTGCTGCGCTAAGGCAGTCACAAAGTTTGTGAACGTCGCATCTGTTCCTGTCCCGTCAGCACACACGTCGGTCGGTGGATCGCATGACCCCGGAGGATGGCCGCTGCTCGAGTTAAAAGCGCAGGCGTCGGTCGGATCGCTCGAAATGTATTTTGGAACGGAATAGATCGTGAAAATAATCTGATAGTCGCCAGCCAGGTTCCCAATCTCATTCTGCTGGTACAAGCTTCGCCACTGGTCAAGCGTGCTGAAATCGTATTGGCCGTTACCTTGGTCCATATCGGACCAGCGAGTCTCGGTAGACATCATTCTGATCGTGCCGAACGGGATGTAATTACTCGTGCCGAAGGTGGGCCACGCCAGCGTGGGAGGGGTCGCGATGGCCCCCACATCGATGTGCATGCCGAAGTATTGCGGTGACAGCGTGGAAACAGACTGGGCCTGGGCCGATGTAGCAGCGGCAGCAGCCTTCGCAGCCGGCGCTGCCGATCCTGAGCAACTCACCGGGGGCGTCGGCGTGGTCGTGGCGGGGGTTGTGCCCGTGCCACCTGCGCAAGCGACCATCGAGGCCGCAAAGACCAGCCCCGTGAGCAGTTGGAGCCAAGTCTCGAAAGCCCCGAGATGAAATCCGACGCGAGATCCGTCCCAAGTGCTCATATTTTGTGGCTCAACACAATCGTCATTCTTACACCCTATCGCACTCTAACGCTATGCAGGAAGGACATCGTCTCAGAATAACGACAACACCTGAGGAAGCAAAAAGTTTCGCCGCAAAATAATGATTTAATCGCGTTAATGCCGCACCGTGCAATGTGCAATCGTGTCGTTGCTGATCGCGGTTGACCCCGCCAGCGTAGACCCTGACAGAACTACAGTCCCTTGTTCGACTCCTTCGTCTCCGTTGCAGTTGCTGACGGGATTCAGCGAGAACGACCCACCGGTCTGTTGCGTGCTGGTGAACTGCTGGTAAAAGATGTCTCCCTGGGCCGCTGAATTATTTCCCAACGAGGTCGTACCGTTATTACAGACCCAGCCAGCTAAGGAAGTTTGAGGATAGGAAAAACTCGGCATCGATGTCCCGTTCACAATGGACATCGCTTTCCAGTTCGCATTGGATTGTGCCGAAGTTGGAGTATTGCCATTAGGGTTGCCGCCGCAAGAAGCATCGCCCGTAATTCCACCGACGCCTAAAGCGGTACCGGGCGTATAGGACGGCGAATCCTGAAACGGGCTGCCTGTACAACCGAACTGCCCTGCTGAACACACCGTAAGCAGCGGAGGTTGAGGATATTCGCACCCCTGCTGTATGTCGCTGAACACCGGCCCGGACAAAAGTTCGGCATTATCCAGATAGCTTCCCGCACCGTACCACGCGAGCGCATAACCCACCGCCGCAGAACCCGCGCTAAATCCTTGCGCACATTTTGCCGCGCCGGAAGTCGCGACATTCTCAAAGATATAGTTCATCAACGTCGCAGGCCGACAAGCTGCATAGCCAACATTCTTGGCGGTTAGGCCTGTATCCTCCCATTTCGACGCCCAGGCCATTTGCACCATCGCGTATCCCGCTGCGGAATACGCCGCGGCATAATCAGAAATATCCTGCGCCATCGTGCCGTCACCACCACCGTGGAAAAAGACCGTCCCTTTCAGCGTACCCGTTGGCGCCAAATAGCCGTACGTAACGCCCATGTCTGCCGTGTTTGGACAGCTTATCGTCGCCTGAAAGCAACTCATTCCCGCCGCGTAGTTTTCGCCCGAAGGACATGAAGAAAGAGGCGCAACTCCGGTGACTGTGCCCAAAGCCGCGGGGGTGCCACAATCGGTGGTACAGCCCGGCGTTGTAGGCGTTGTGGGAGTCGTCGTGGTGCTACTAGAGGACGAGCCGCCACAGCCGCTGAGGCTCAACGATAGCCCCAGCAACACGAACGCAATCTTCGTGTTTTTCACAAGAATTCTTCTCATAACGTGCGTTGTGCATCACAATGCGGGGCAGAGCGATGGACTGCTTCTTCTATCGAATCGAACCAAGGCTGCGCTAAAAGTTTCTGGCGATTAACGTTGCGTCGACGCCCCCTCGAGCATGATAGGGATCTCGCCCACGTCCACAGGACTCGCTCCGCAGGCGGAGTGCTCGCCAGAAAGCTTGGCGCAGGTTTGTACCTGCCACGACTTAGGCACATCAAACTTCGAACTATGATCCTCGTTCCATAAAATCCAGGCGGGTCCGGAAGATTCGCGCGTCACTTTGCAGATCCAGCTTCCACTGTCGTCTCTCTCGCACGAATCCATACGCGCGCCGATCAACCACTTCTGAACTTCCGCGTAGGCATGGGCAGAGATAGTTGTGGTGGCCTCATCTTCTTCTGTAAACGGAACGCTGTCGCCACCATCGTCATCCCAGGCATACCAGTAGAAGCGCTGCACTCCCGCCGCCCAGTTCAAGATATAGGCTCTTGCCGCGTATCCAGGAGCCTGCTGTACCGGATCAATAGGATCGGTCAGAGGATTTCGGATCCAGCCAGATTCGGTATTCCAGAGAGGCTTGTCGGCCACACCATACTTCCGCATGACCTCTTTGACGGGCAGGATCATCTTCAACATAGTTTCCGGGCGCTTGCGGACGTAGAAGTGATAACCGATGATATCGGCATATTGTCCGCCTCCCAGCTCAAGATAACGATCGAGCCAGTCGATGCCGTTAGGATTTACCGGCGCCGGAGAGACCACTTTAATGTTCGGGTCAACCTGCTTCAACGTCACGTAGGCTTCCTTCGCCAGGGCCAGCATTCTCTCTGGAGTGCCAATGATTCGATTCTCCGGAAGATTGGGTTCATTCCAGATTTCGTAATAAAGGATGCGGCCTTTATAACGTAACGCTTGAGTGCGAATATAGTTTCGCCAATCCTCCAGGTCGGCAATGTCTCCGACTACTTCGCCGCGAGTGCGATGGCCAGGACGGAATCGGCCCATCGGCGCTTCCACCGGCCCCGCCGATGCCCAATCTGGGGTAAAGCCGAACGTCATCAAGAGATCGACATGGTGCTTTTCGGCAAGATCCACTTCGCGATCGAGAATCCTCCAGTCAAAGCGGTTCTTTTCTATCTCTACCTGGGGCCAGTGAACTTTGGCGTCCCACAACCGCCAACTACCGAATGGAACCGGCGGCCAGGGAGTCGTCGAGAAAGCTCGGTGAATGTGGAGTCCGAAAAACTCGCGGGTCACCGGGTTGGTTGGGGGATTCAAGCTAAGGCGTCCGGACAATCCTTCTGATGTCACCAGTCCCAACGACCGCCCAGGCAGAGACGAAACCGAGATGCCCACGATACTCGCCAATGCGATGGCAGACAGCCAAAGCAGATTAGGCTTCATGGATCGGGCAAGCACGGATCGGACACGCACGAATAGGAAATACATATGGCCTCGCCTCGCTGTGCATCAACGCGCAGCACCTTGCAGATGGTGCGCCGCGTGTTGGTAGATTTCCATCAATTGCGGATAATTTTTCTCCGCCGTGTACTTCGATTCGTATTCGGCCCGGGCGGCGATACCCATGGCGCGCACCTCTTTCGGATGAGTCCATGCCCATTCCACTTTGCTCGCCAAGTCCTGCGAGTCAGAGGGAGCGAAATGAAGTCCGGTTCGTTGGTCCTCGACTAGTTCCTGCATGGCTCCCATGCGGCTGCAGATCACCGGCGTGCTGCAAGCAAAAGATTCTGCAATCGCCATGCAGAAGGTCTCATACCATTCGCTGGAAATGATGGCGAAGCGCGCGTTGTTAATGGCTGCTAAGGTCTCGTTCCGCGGTAACTGCCCTTTGAATTGAATATTGGTGAGACCTTCGCGTTCCGCCTGGGCCCGCAACTGCTCCTGGTCCGGACCACCTCCGATGATGACGAGAGGCACAGAGAGAGACAAGTGCTTCCACGCCCCCAGTATCGTCTTGACTCCCTTCTCAGGCGAGAGTCGCCCAGCGAACAAGGCGTAATCGCCAATGCCGGTTCGAGCGCCCGGGTCTGGAGAAACGAAGTTCGGCTTCACGAAAATCCTTTCGCCGGGCAGACCCCCTTCCATAAATTTGTTCCGTGCGAATTCACTGAGGGCCACGAAGCAGGAGATTTCACGCTTCCAGGTGTCGCGAAAGCGATGATACGCCAACATGAAAGCCACTACCCCGGAGGCGGAATGGGAATCGTGGTAACAGGAGTGTTCCACGCTTCGCCACAACGACCTCCCCAGGCATTCTTCACACACCTTTCCATCGCGGAAAAATGTACCCGCTGGGCAGAGCAGGCGATAATTGTGCAGCGTCTGAACCACCGGGACCTTGGCCTCGTAGCAGGCCGAATAAATCGAAGGTGAGATCATCACGAACGTGTTGTGCACGTGGACCACGTCCGGCTTTTCCCTGCGTAATAATTCCAGGAACTCACGTCGCGAATCGGAAGCCCAGATGGTTTGCTTGGCCAGACTCAAGCGCCGCATTCCGCCATAACCATCCGTATCCCAGTTGCTCCGGCAGTAGGTCACCACCTTATTTCCGGCGTTTTCCAGCATCCGGCATTCTTGCTCAAAGACCGCGTCTTCCCCTCCCGCTTGCTGATAGGTGTTGTGAACCAGGGCAATCTTCACGAGGTCCTCGGGTTGCTTTCCCACCTTGGCTGACCTTGCCGGGCGCGGTCTTCAATGGTTTGTGCGGGTATCACGTGATTGCCATGGCCAGCTCTGGCCCTCCAATGCAATTCTCGAAGACAGGACGGTTAACCAACGATGGTCAAGAATGTATGTCGGAAGAACGGTCCGGTCAAGTCGTTGCAGCGATAATGGCCTCGTTTGATCAAACGAGGCCACTACCAGGATCGCAGGTTGGCGCCGATTGTTCTTAGCAGCCGGATCCTTTTTGGCAAGTGAAGATCCTTGATGCCCATGTGCAACCGGGCCTTTGTGTGCTGCTCGAGGAACAATTGGCGGTTTGATTTCCCTTCATGTATTCGTTCACCGCCCAGAACGTAACATTGTCATCCGGGTCTGAGGCAACGCTGACGTACTCGCCCCAGTATGTATCGGTCTCATCCTGCCCGCTCGCTCCGCTGTCGGAAAGGATCGCCACCGGCGTGCCCAGAGTCCCGGCGGTGTTCACGGTAACGAAGTAAGGCGAAGGATCGTAGTTGGTGGCGCTCCCGTGGGCGGTGCTTCCGGTTACGGTATACGTGATCCCGAGATCGCCAGCGGCGTCCATCGCTACACTCGGCGCCGACATGAAGTAGTGATTCGTCGTGTCTTGTATGTCCCCGATAAAGACGGCGGAAGGCGTCTTGCCCGCCAGGATCTTGTAATAACGGATCCCGGTACGCCGGTTGGTGGCGGCCTCTTGGACCGTGTGAGCGACCGCCAAATATTCTCCCGCCTCTCCGCTCGTGATGTATCGATAAGCTAGGCGGGACATCAGCCGGTCTCCGATGCTGTCAATGTTGCCGCCCCACGGCTCAGGAATGCAATAGGTGTTCGCCGGACTCTTTGTGTTATAGCACCCTGGAGTGTAGGCATGATACTTAACCGGCATCAGTGTCG
Source organism: uncultured Acidobacteriaceae bacterium (assembly GCA_963777005.1). GTDB lineage: Bacteria > Acidobacteriota > Terriglobia > Terriglobales > Acidobacteriaceae > Sulfotelmatobacter. Next base: position 239,350 of record CAVZPC010000024.1, read on the forward strand.
GACCCGCTCCGCTGGTCAGGCCAGACCACGTCCAGAAAGCTAACGCTTTTGATGTGCAAGGCGAGGCCGAGCACGTATCATTCGTACCCGCGTTGCTGGGATTCACTTGCGCCAGGAAGTATTCACCTGCTGTGTCGGCTGGGATCGGGTTATCGCCTTCGAAGTCAGCTGGCAGAATAGTATGGATCAAAGTCTTGTCGGTTCCGCTGGTCCCCACCACATAGCTGGGGATGTAGGTATAACACTTTGGTTCGTTCGAGGAAAGCCCTGCAACGATGTCCGTCTTGTCGAGCTGGCAAACCTCGAATCCTACAATGTTGTAACTATGGGCCGGGTCTTCCAGGTCCCACGCAACATAAAATCCATCCGACCAGGTGCCGTATCTCGCGTAGTCCGGAAAGTAGGCCGTTCCGGCAGAATTCTTGGGCAGCGCTGGATTCAGTTCGTAAACGTAAGCGTTCCAATAGCTCTTCCCGTTATTTCCTTGCAGGTTACTTGCAGGAACGGAGCCGTCGCCTGCGCTAACACCGAAGCAAAGGTAGTAAGCGGTGGCTCCGCCCGTTCCGGCTCTGAAGATATTGCCCAGGACGAAAACGTCATCAATTCGGTCATAGCTTGCGAAGCCATCAAAGGATGGATTGCTGCAATAAGCGGAACCTCCCGGCGCGAACAATGAGCTGAGCAGTTGAGGAGCGGCAGTCCCATCTACCGTGTTGGCAAATATCCCGTTACCCGTGGCTCGGTCGAAGGCTTGCGTGTAGCTTCCCGCGAACTCCAAGTACTGGCCCACGCCGTTCCCGTTCGTTGGCCCAACTCCACCCACCGGATCCGCCTGAGGTCCGGGCTCAGATCCTGCGGCCAGAATGCTGCTCGCATCGAGCCCTTCCAGCTGGCCAGACCACGAACCAGTTGCCGGCGGCGTGGTATAGAAGCCCACCCAATTCTTGCCTCCCGCACAAGTGCTCGCACTATTATTTCCGGCGCACCACGTTTGCGGCGGAGGCGCCGGAGCGGCACAGGTTCCGTACGCAGGCGACCCGCCGCAGTTGTTCTGCGCCGCAGAAACCAGGCTGCCAAGGGCAACGAAAACCGCAACGATCCACGAAGATCTTCGGATTGACATGTCTTCCCCTAAATGATGTGGGAGGAGTACGCGGCTCACGGTAGCGCACGTACGACGCCGTTCTCCCCATTGCAGAATTCTTTAGTCCAAACCACTTACGAGCCTAAGCGGACCGTACCGCCCGACGGGAATGCATTATTTTGCAAGCGAGGTCCAAAGGGGGGAGATGAATCGTTCAGCTTCGCCGAGGCCCTGACATTGCGCTGCCGTATGCAATTTCTTGCATACTGACCGGGCCTGATTCTGGCCTTGGCTGGAACGTTAGAGTACATGGCCCCGCGTCCTTGGACAAGAGTCGAAAGACCCATAGCGACGCCTTTTTCATTCGCGGGACCCTATATGTGGGCCAACGGCCTGGTCCCGCGCGGAGACGGATTGGTATGGCCCTGCTACTACTTCGAGAGCGATGGCTAGCACCCCTCGCCGAAAACGCGAGGCTCCGAGCAAGACGCGAATATGCTCTTGAACTTCATGAAGACCGACGACGCCACGTCACCTTGGTTCCTGGTGAAGTATAGGCTGGAACAAACTTCAATTTTGGGTTGGATGGCGTGTGGGCGTTTTCTGCTGCTGGCGCGCTTCGAACGCGACCAGCTGTCCGTCCCTTCCTACTCCAATCAGAACAACCTTCCCAGACTTCTGAACGCGAACCGGAACCAGGCACGACAGGTCGGGAAATACAGATTTCCCGCCCTCCGCTTTGGCCTGCGTCCCAGCTGATTCCAGCTTGAGCTGAGCTAGCGCGAACTTCCCGCGATGGTTGACGATGTAATGCCACTCCCCATTGTTATCGACGACTAACAGGTCTTCGTATCCATCCGCCTTAAGATCTGCTGTCGCCCCGTGAAAGCCGAAAGGGCGGTTTGCGGCAAATACGATCGGGAAGGTTTTTTCTTGCTCGAATTTTCCCTCGCCTTGATTGATCAGTACTTCGTTCCCGATGGTCGACCACAGCGCAATATCGAGTTTCCCATCGTGGTCGAAATCGGATAGCTGGCCGTCCACGTAGGCATACTTCCAATTCTCGCCGCCCGCCTGCCAAGTCTGATCCTCAAATGTGCCTCGCCCCTTGTTTCGAAATAGCACTGGAGGCTTGTTATCTCTGAGCAGTAACAGGTCCAATCGGCCGCTGTGGCCAAAATCGGCCGCCAACGCTTTACGAGTGCGTCCCGGATTCTCGTCCAGGCTGTCCGCCACATTCATTTCCCGGAAGGTTCCGTCCCCTTGATTGTGGTAGAGATGGCTGCGCGCGCTGGCGAAATCGTTGGGGAACAGGAACGACGGCTTCTTGGGGGGAGTATTCAAATCCGTGTAAACGGTAACCAACAGATCTGGAGTTCCATTGCCCTCCGCATCAAACAGCAGGGCCGACGTAGCCAGTTCTCCAGGCATTCTCTTGATTCCGGTTTTTTCCGTGACGTCCGTGAAGCTCCCGTCTCCGTTATTGTGATAAACGGTTACGCCTCCGAATCCAGCAACGAATAGACTTGCGTGACCCGAATGGTCGTAATCTGCGAACGTAGCGAAAAGGTCGCTGCCGGTTCCGGGCGCTCCAGCCTCTCTCGTTTTGTCGACGAAAGTGCCATTTCTCAAGTTCCGAAAAAAATGGTTCAACCCTCCCGGAACAACCACGTAGAGGTCTGGATATCCGCTTCCGTCTAAATCTCCCGCAGCCACAAAACCGCCAATCGCAGGAATCAGAACCCGGCGTGCGAACTCGAGCGAGTATTCCCCGGGGGCGATTGGTTTTTGCAGCGTTTGTGCCGAGGGCGGATTACTCAGAGCGGGCAACGAGAGATGCATTCGTGCACTCACATCGACCAGAGTGATTCCAGGCAACAGCTTCGGCGTAGGCTGAGACCAACAGGGGCGCGGCATGCAGACCACCCCAAGTAAGAGCATGCCACCGAGAAGAATGAGAGAACCAAGTCTAGCGACAAATCCGGTTGCCCGAACTGGGTGTGCTTGAGAAGCCTGGGATGAATGCCGGATTGGACCTTTCACTTCCCGGTGCCTACGAGTTCAAGCGTGAGCGCGCCGCCCACTGCGTTGTCGCTGACCTGCACGTATGCCTGTTGTGGGATGGTTGCGACGCTCGGCGTAAACGTGATGCTGATCTTGCAACTCGCTCCCTGTGCTACAGAACTTCCGCAGGTATTGGTTTGCGAGAATTCGCTGGGATTAATGCCCTGGATCGAGATGCTTTTGATGGTTAGCGCTCCCGGCCCGAGATTTGTGAGGACTGTCGATTGCGCAGCGCTGGTCGTACCTATTGCTTCACCACTGAACGAGAAACATGGAACAGAAACTGAGGGCAGAGGAGCTGATGGCTTGTTCGCCAGCAACCCGAAAACGTCAATTTCATTCTGCGTGGCGACATAGACCTTGCCATTGGCCACGGTCGGCGTCTGAAATTTATTTGCGCATCCCATCTGATCTCTGATTTGGTTGTCCACTTTCGTTTGGGTGCTGGTGTAGAGCGTTTTGGCGACGTCGGTTGCCGGGTACGCATACAGCACCGCCGGTTGGTTCCCCGGAGCTCCAGAGAGGAGATCCTTGCGCTGCATAGCCCACACGATGCCATTCTTAGTTCCGTTGGCCGAAACCGATGGAGTGCTGCCGACTGGGAATAGGTTCGAGGTTTGCGCCGTCGCTGTGGAGGAAACCACGCCGTTCGTCACCGTGTATTGCTTCAGGTAATCTCCCCCGCCGTTTCCCTCGCTGGTTATTCCCGAATAATAGATATATGCGGAAGTCGGTCCCCGCCAGTAAGCGGGATTGCTCCAATACCCGTGCACTGTGCCCTCAACCGTCTGGATATCCGCGTCTTGATTCGCGTTGTACCCGCCCATGTTGTCGCGATTCACCACGTAAATAGGCACGGCATAATTTCCATCGGGAAACAGATCGCAGGGCGCGCCTCCTTTACCCGCCTCAACGATCTCATCCGGAAACGCACCACCTTGAGTCGGCAGTATCATTGGCCCACCGGATCCCAAATCCAAATCGGTAGTGATCGGCGCGCGGCACGCCTGATCCTTGGGCGTGAAATATTGCAGTACTTGTAAAGTTGGACTGAACTGGATCAGCGTGTCACCGTAATCAGAACCCCCGGTGTTCGCGTCAAAGGGACCGTCTCCGGTGGCCGCGTACAAATTGCCATTGGAATCCACCGCAAGCCCGTTGCCGGTGGCCCAAATGCCTCCTAAAGTGCCGTTAGGAGTTGTACAGAAGATGCCTACCTGCGCCAGCGTCTGCGCATTGTAGGCGAAAAGCCAGCCGTGCGCGCTGCCGGCATAAGCGATGTATATCGTATTGTTGGCCAGCGTCAATCCGGGCCTGTGATTCTCATGCAGAGAGCTGAAGGTAACTACGCCGTGAACACTTCCCGAGCCGGTGCCTTTCACGGAACCGGCGATCACCACCGGCCCACCTAACATTTCCGCTCCCGTTGTGATATCCAGCGCATGCAGGCGCTGGACATAGGTCGTCACGCCGGCCGAGGTTTCCGCAGTTCGCGCCAGTACGTACATGATGTTGGTGTTGGGATCAATTACCGGCGTTCCGGTGATTCCCGTGTTGGGGTAGACGCTGCATTGCAGTCCGCTCAGCACGCACGAGATGACATTGACTCCGCTAGCCGGATTCGTAAAATTCAGCGACCACAGCACGGTCGGGCTCAGCCCGTCTGCATCGAACGCAAAAATGCTGTCTCCCTCTGTTACCACGTAGAGAACGTTGTGCGTGCCCTGACCAGGAATGGACACGTTTGGCACATACAAGGGCTGCGCATACACCTGGTTATCCACCGGATACGAAAACAGCTTGCCGAAAGTCGTGGATCGAACGTTGGAGGTAGTGAGAATGGTCTCGTTAAGATTCTGCCCAGTGCGGCTGAGATCGTTGTGTTGCGTGAAAGTGCCGGCGAATCCCTGTGCCATTGCGACCGCGGTCAGAACAGAAAAAAGCGCCGCGGAAAAAACTATTTGCCGCAGCGCAGACAGTCTTGTAAGCATACTGTTCTCCAGATATTTGTTTCTGCCGTTGTCGCTTATTTTGCCGAGGGTGCCAGGAACCATGGCGCTGTCGCGTCATCCGTCTTCATGAAGTTCATGAGCATGTTCGATACTCTCTCAGTTCCGCCGCCGGGCTGCGAAGTGTGCGTCCCATCCGCTTCAAGATTTTGGCAGGTCCATACCTGCCCATCGCTGCGCGCAAGCATTCCATTCGCCCAGGTATACGCTCCCCACGCCACCCACGGAGCCTTAACGGTCCCGTTCCCTGGATTGTAGTTCATCGCGGCAACACCATTGATCTGATCCTCAATCATCCCTCTCACGGCATAGGCTTGTTCATAGGCGTAAGGCTCGGGATCGTTCGTTCCCGAACCTGCCAGACCATTCGAATAACCTGCGTATTCCCTTGAGTTAAAGAAGGCCATTTTAAGGTTAGGGAACAAGGTGTGAAGGTTTTGTGCCGTGCTCTCCAGATGAGCCTGGAGCGTAGTCATGTCGGACGGAAACGAACCTTTAGGCTGACTGTCCACTAATTCCACCCACGCCACAACCACCTGGTCGGCCGTGACCCCGCTCTGCGGCAGGAAGTAGTCCATGATATCCGTCCAGGCCGGATGCTTGATGTTGGCCCAATCCACTGCTCCCACCCGAGGCTGCGCGCCAGGAACAAACACGAGGTACTGGTGGTTGACCGAGGGATCGGCAGTAGCGTCAGTAACAAACGTCTGGTAGTTATCGTAGGCAATCGACATGCCGATGGAAAGCATTGCGAATTTGCCACTCGGATCCGGATTTCCGCTTGCATCCAGCGGCTGGATGGACTGCGCGAAGCTCACTCCGTCCGCATCGTGACTGGCGGGCATTTCGTTGCTACCATTCAAGTAAAGCCCGCCTTCAACGCCGAAGTAGTTTCCCGTGCCCAGATCCGTAAGAGGAACAAGCGGAGTGGTGGTGCCCGTCGCGTCCCATTCGATATTGTTGCAATCGGCACCGGTCGGCTTGGCGACCGGCAATGTCAATTGCGTTGTCGTTTTTTTCGAGCTCGAATCTGTCGCCGTTACACTAAACGGATAACTCCCTACAGCTACGGTTGAGGCCAATGTGCCGGTGATGCTGCCCGTGCTGGATAAGCTCAATCCTGCCGGAAGACTCGATCCTGAGGCGAGACTCCAAGTCACTGTACCGATTCCGTTGGTGGATTCAAGCGTGGCCAGATAAGCAGCTTGTTGTGTCGCAACCGGCAAGGTCGGAAAACTCGTGATCGCCAATGAGGCGGGCGCCACCGCGGTTCCGTAAAGAGTAGTTCCCATCGGAGGCAGGTTGTTTGTGGTCACAACCAGAGTACCGTTGAAGGACCCCGTGACTGACGGCGAGAAGGTTACTGGAAGCGTGAGTGACGAACCTGCCTTTACCACCTGATTTACCGTAAAGCCGGTCACGGCAAACGGCGGGTCGGTGTAAATATTTACGATGGTCAGGCCTTTGGTGCCAGTATTTTTCAAGACCAGATTCTGCGGCGCGCTGGTCGTTCCCAGCGGGACGTTGTCAAAGCTAAGAGAGGGACTGCTCAAACTACCGATTGCACCCGGCAGTTGTCCGGTACCTGTCAAAGTGACCACGACCGGGCTATATCCCTCAACGTTGACTGTGAAGTTGCCCGTATACGTTTGCGCTGCTTGAGGCGCGAAGACGACCTCATAAGTCATCACCTGGTTCTGGGTGACGGTGTCGGGCGCCCATCCTGCCAGCAATTTGAAAGCGGAAGGACCAAAACTGAAGCTGTTGATGACCATCTTCGTTGCGCAGGTGTTGGTGATGACGACGTCTTGCACCAGACTCTGAGTGTTAATCGCGCGCGCCGGAAAATTGATTTGCAGATTGGACGGCGTCACCTTCAGGCAGCTCTGTGCGGCTGCCGGCGCAGTCAGCGTCGACCCGATCACGAAGCAACTCAATGCGAGTTCGAACCACTTTGAGCGAGTGAACATTGTCAGTCCCTTTCAGCAACTCGTAGTTTCGCGCGGCCTAGAGTAGTTCCGGAGGTTTGCTCAGATTTCCATCGGTCCATCAAGGGTTCAAGAGAGAACCGTCACAATAGTCTGAAAGTGCTACGACTGAGGCATTCGCTCTGGAAAAGTCTTGATCGGGAGATTTTGGGGGAACCGGTCTTAGGCTGGCCTCAGTGTGCCTTCCAAATGAAACAGTGTCAAGATGAAAGAACTTGCAATCTTCAACTGCGGGTTCGTCGGCCTGATACTGCCACATCGCGCTAAGGCGCTGCTCCCTCTGTCCTTCGTGTGTGTGCAATCTCCTTCAGTCATCATGCAGAGGGGAATACCCATTTTTCCTTGACAAGATAAAGCCGATACACCACAATAACGCACGTTGTCCCTCCCCGCAGAACCCTTGATTGAGTGAGCAATCCCGGTCGTATTCCCGAACCAACTGACTACAATTTTGCTTTGCGATCGCCTGAAGAAGAGGAAAAAATGAAAGCATTCCAGCGCCCCGTAATTGTTTCCATTGCAATTCTTGCCTGTACGGCGACCCTGAGCGCCCAGACAAATGTGCTGACTTGGCGCAACAATATCGGGCGCGATGGACTGAACGCTACCGAGACAATTCTGAACCAAACCAACGTGAACTCTTCCCAGTTCGGCAAAATCTGCTCCGCGGTTTTCGATGGTCAGATTTACGCTCAGCCCTTGGTAGTTTCCAGGGGAGGCCAGAGCACTGTCTATGTAGCCACTCAAAATGACTCGGTTTACGCCGTGAACGGGACAAACTGCAGCGTGATCAACAGTGTGTCGCTGCTTGAGCCGACCGAAGAAGCGGTTCAGTGCACGGATGTGGGGGGGGCGAAGTGCAGAACGGTCAGCCCCGCCTTCGGGATACTGGGAACCCCGGTGATCGATCCGACTACCAATACGATCTACGTAGTCAGTGAGAGCGAGTTAACAACCGGTCAATGCGTGGCGACCACTAAGAGGAAGCCGAGCAATTGCTTTATTCATCGATTGCACGCGCTGGACTTTACAACCTTCGCAGAGAAATACGACGGTCCGGTGGCGATTGCCGGTAGCTATCAGAACATTTCCTTTACTTCATACAATCACATTCAACGTCCCGGATTACTCGAACTGAGTGACGCCATGCCAAATGGCGACAGCGGAATCTATATTGGATTTTCTGAAGCGGATGGCGGCGGAACCCCAGGCGTGAGCATACCTCACGGTTGGATCTTGGGTTACGACGCTAAGAATCTCAAGGCTGCGCCCTACGTATGGAGCTCAACTCCGAACGGCGAAGGCGGTGGGGTTTGGGCCAGTGGCGCAGGATTGGCGGCGGGACTTGATTCTCCGAGCGGCTCAAACTATATCTACTTCACCACGGGAGACGGCGATTTTACCGCGAACACAGGCGGATCCGACTACGGCGACAGCTTCGTCAAGTTGACTCCCAGCCTGGTTCCGGCTTCCTACTTCACGCCCTTTGCGCAGGCTTGTATGAATCCTGCAGACATGGATTTTGGCTCCAGCGGCGTGATGCTGGTCCCTAACACCGGTTCTACCTATTATGCCGTCGCTCCCAGCAAGTTGGGAGATATTTTTGTGATGAACCGCGCCGATCCCGGCGGATATACCCCACCGACAAATTCCACTTGCCCGGCTACCGGCACCAACGCCAATGCTGAGTATTTCCTCGGTTCCTCTCACCAGTACTACACGACGCCTGGGTATTGGAATTCGCAGATGTATGCCGTACCCATGTTTGGCACCATGACGAAGTATCAGCTCAATTCCCCCGCCTGCCCTTCGGTCCTGGTTTGCACCACCAACACCGTGCATACGGCCGTCGGTTTCGAATACGGAACGAACTTCTCACTTTCCGCTTCGGGTACCAGCGCAGGAACCGGCATCGTCTGGGCTGCCCTGGGCAATGGCTGGCCAACGGCGACTACTCCAGCGCAGGTGACGCTCTACGCCTTTGACGCCGAACACGCTGTTTCCAAGGTCATTCCAGTGTTGTGGAATAGCAGCCAGTGTCCCACTCGGGACCAGACCGGAAACTCAACCAAGTTTGTCGTACCCACGATTGCCAACGGAATTGTCTATCTAGGCACAATGGATCCGACGGACACCACCAATACCCGGGGAAGACTGGACGTGTTCGGATTGACCAGCGCCGCATGCAACTAAGAAATAGCAGCTGCATGCAGCTAAGAGATAACTGAGGGCGCTGGTAATCTGATTCGCCTGAGCGGGGGAATGCAGCCGCGACTGCTGCTCGTGACTCTCTTCGAAAATATTAAGCGCACACTCTTTGCAGTGTTATCGCGGACCGGGGTCGCGGTATATTCCCGCGTCCCCGTTTTTGGCTTCCTTCGTGCCTCGGTGGCCGTCGTCAGAAATGGCCCGCTCGTTTTAGTCATCGACCGCAGCGATGGAAGAGGATTGTCATTTCCAGGTGGTCTTGCGTGGCCATGGGAAACGGCTGAAGAGGTAATGAGGCGCGAATTCGTTGAGGAGACCGGTCTGCGGATCGAGAAAGCATCGCTGCTTTTCGAGTATCGAACTTCAGCCGATGTTCCCTGCATCCTTAGCGTGTTCGAGGCTGAAGCCGGCGGCAGCTTCGTCAACTCTTGGGAAGGATCGCCTTGCTGGCGTCCTTTCACCGAAATCCGCGCGTGCTTGCTTCCCAGTCAGAAAGAGATCGTTGATCGGATTCTCGCGGGTGCACGCGGTCAGTCCTGATCGTCGTCGCATCTACCTTCCTCCCCCCTAAGCAAAGGTCTTGCTCCGCGCCCATCTGCTCTACCGGTACTTTCTTCTCCATTGCACCAAATTCCCCGCGAGTATAGACTCCGCCAACGCTTTTGCCGCTGGCAAAATCGGTTTTCAGTGTCGGAGCGAGACACCACAGGAGGAATAGAGTGAAAAAAACGCTTTCCACGGTCGCGTTATTGTTGGCTCTCAGTCTCACGGTGTTTGCAGCGAACCCGAAAAAGCCCGCTATATCTCAGCACCGTGCCGGGGATTCGTCCATCCCGCTTCAGGAGCCTAAGAATAATCCCCACTCGGTTCCACCTTCCTTGTGCAGCCCCTGTTTGTTCTATGGCGGTGATCTGAATCCCGGCGACATCAATTCCGTGGGTTTCTCGGATGAGAACACTCTCCTTATTCTTGGCGGTTCCAGCACCTACGCGGCCCTGAACATTCCTACCGGGGTAACAGCTTCGGTCTACGGCATCCTGTTCAACGTCCAGGCCGACGCGGCATTCGATCCCATCACGGCCAGCTATGACATCCGCACGGGCATTTCTGATGGCGATGGCGGCACCAGCATCGCCTCCGGCAGCGGGACCGCTGTGATCCAGCCCACGGGCCGCAATTTCATCGGCCTCAACGAGTACACCGTTGCCGTGTCGTGGTCAACACCGGTAACCCTTACGCCAGGTGAGTACTGGTTCAACCTTACCCCTCAATGTCTCAACACGCTCGATGGCAGCTGCAGCGTTTTCCGTCAATTTGTCTCCAACACCACGCAAGGAGCCAATGACATCCACGGAAACTGGCAGCCGGTTCATGAAACGTTCCTGAACTCTTTGTTCTTCGACGTGACCTGGACCAATTGGTGCGACGCAAGCCTGGGATTCAACCCAACCCAATGCGGCTATGTGTCGTTTGGTCTGCGCGGAACTAAATAGCGATGATTTCAGGTGCCTTTGACATTGCGAGAACGATTTCAGCGCTTCATGCGGAACCGTAATTCTGACGGCAAGAAATTTGAAGAGGAGGAATCGAGTGAAAACCACGCTTTTGGCAGCAACCTTAGTAGTAGCACTCACTGTCTCAGCGGCGGCAGCGAAGAAGCCGGCTCCCTCGCAGCATCTTGCCGGCAGTGACGAAGTATCCACGCTCGCCGCTCCGGGTGTTCCGCCAACTCTGTGCGACCCCTGCTTGTTCTACGGTGGCGACATCAATCCGGACAGCCTTAACGCTGTCGGACTGTCGGATGAGAATACTCTTCTTATTTTGGGAGGCAGTTCCACCTATGCCCCGTTCACTCTCAAGGGAGTTTCGGCGAGCGTGACCGGAATTGTTTTCAACATCCAGGCGGATGCGAACTTCGATCCCCAAACTGCCACTTATGACGTCCGAACCGGCGTGACCGAAGGCAACGCAGGCACGAGCATCGCTTCCGGAACCTCGAGCATTAGCGTCGCAGCGACAGGACGAAACTTCCTCGGTCTGAACGAGTACACCGTGGCAGTTCAGCTCTCCGCTCCGCTCTTGATCGGTCCCGGCGAGTATTGGTTCAATCTCACTCCGGCTTGCACCAACGGCACCGAGGACGGTAGTTGCAGCGTCGGCAGAATATTGCTCTCCAACACCACCAGCCGTGCCAACAACGTCAATGGTGCGGCTCAAGCCCAGGGCCAGATGTTCCTGAACTCGAGCTTCTTCGGCCTCGCTTACGCGAACTGGTGCGATTCAACCTTCGGACTCAACAGCTATCAATGCGCCGGCGCGTCCTTCGGCATTATCGGATCATTGGTCAAGTAACGTAGTGATCGGTAGTTATGTTTGCGGGAAGCTATAGGGGCCGAGAAGCAACCCTCGGCCTTTTTATTTTCTGAACCGATCTTATCGATACGCCAGCTCCTTCGCCCTTTGCGCCGCTTTGACCACGGCTTTGATCAGTGTCACGCGCAGTTTGCCTTCTTCCAACTCCAGGATGCCATCGATCGTGCATCCCGCCGGAGTTGTGACCGCGTCTTTCAGCAGAGCTGGATGGTCGCCGGTTTCTAACACGACGGTCGCGGCGCCCAGTGTGGTTTGCGCCGCTAACAGTGTGGCCACGTCGCGCGGCAGGCCGACTTTTACTCCCGCTTCCGCCAGCGATTCCAGGATGATGTAGATGTATGCCGGGCCGCTTCCTGACAGAGCGGTCACGGCGTCCATATGTTTTTCGTCGACCGCTACCGTTCTTCCTCCAACCGCAAACAGCGCGCTGGCCGTGTCCAGATCTTTGGCAGAGGCGAACTTCCCTCGGCAAAGCGCCGTGATGCCAACTCCCAGCAGACATGGCGTGTTCGGCATCGCCCGTATCACCGCTACATCTAGACCGAGCGCCCGCTCAATATGGCCCGTCGGAACCGACGCTGCCACCGAAATAAAAAGTTGTCCGCTCGTCACCACCGGCTGGATCTGGTTCGCAACCTCTTCCACCATCTGCGGCTTCAGGCCGATGAGAATGATATCCGCATTCCGGACGGCGGTAACGTTGTCCGTGCCTACGGCAATACCCAGTTTTTCACTCAGACCCCGGGCTCGGTCTTCGTGCGCCACCGTAGCGCAGGCTAATTCCGGCCGCAGCAATCCTTTGTCCAGAAGTGCCTTGAGCAGGATGCCCCCCATCTTTCCGGCGCCCAAGACGGCAATCCGCTTTCCCGCTATATCAACTCCCATGCGCGCTCACCTCGTTTTTCTCGCGACCACTAACTGACCCCGGCACTTCGTCAGCCACACGATTGACGAATTACCATTGTTTCGTCAGCCACTCATTTTTTTGTGGATAAATCGATGGCGGACAGCAACGAGTCTATCAAAGCCGTGTCACTGCATCTTCTTAGGCGGATATTCTCTCCGCGGAGGGCGATATGAGAGTCCCAATGGCTGGCTCCGGCGCGGGGATCCTGCGAGATGTTTCCAGCAAAATCCGGTCCGGACAGAACCAACTCAGCAGCGGAGTCGCCATGAAAGTCGTGACCAGAGCCATCACCACCATCATGGAAAATAGGGCTGGCGAAATCACCTTGATGTCCAGACCGATGTCGAGAATCACCAGCTCCATCAAGCCGCGCGTATTCATCAGCGTGCCCAGGCCCGCGGCTTCCCGCACCGGCATTCCCGTAAGCCAGGACGCGAGCGTTGAACCGCCAAGTTTCCCCACGGTCGCGACCAGCACAATCAAACCGCAGTAGGTCCACATCTCTGTGCCCTTCACCAGCCCTATGTTGGTGCGCAGTCCGGTGAATGCGAAAAACAGCGGTAGCAACAACGTGACCGTGATGGTCTCAAAGCGATCGAGAACGTAGCGGACGAACTTCTGCTCCTTGGGCATGATCGCGCCCATCATGAATGCGCCGAACAAAAGGTGCAGTCCTAGCCATTCTGTGCAGAGCGCAGAGCCGAGCACCAGTAAGAGCATCACGGCCATCAGATTCTCGCTGAGTTCTCCGCGCTTACGGTAGGCGGATTCCAGCCCGGCCAGCAAATGCCGCACTCCGTAAATCATGATAAGAGCGAAAACGACGATGCCGCCGATCGTCATCCAGATCGACCTTCCGCTGTGTGCCGCGCGAGTGAGCACCACGATGTAGGCGAGAATGCACCAGCCCGTCACGTCGTCGACCGCAGCCGATGCAATGGCTACCGTTCCCAATCGGCCCTGCAACAATCCGCGCTCGATCAGAATCCGCGCCAGAACCGGGAATGCGGTAACACTCATCGCCGATCCCATGAACAGCGCGAAGCTGGTGAAGGCAACGCTGTCATCGGAAAGCCTGGGATAAAGATACAGCGCCAGAAACGCTGCCAACACAAATGGGGCGGTGATACTGACATGACTGGTCAGCACAGCGGCGTGACCGTGGTTTTTCAGCTCTTTAGGGTTAATTCCTAACCCCACCAGAAACATGAAGACGACCACCCCGATCTGGCTCAACGCGTTCAGAAACCCGAGGCTGGTCGCCGGAAAAAGATATGCAGAAGCGCCGGGTGCAAGCCATCCGAGCAAAGATGGCCCCAACAATATGCCGGCGAACATTTCGCCTACAACGCGTGGTTGGCCGATCCATCGAAACAGGCTTCCCACCACGCGGCACACTGCCAGAATGACGGTCAACTGCAGAACCAGTTTGAAGAGATCTGGCATCAGTGCAGTCCCTTCTTTTCTGGCGGCGATTGGTGCACAGCCCGGAACTCCACCGCCACACATGCGGGACAATGGTTCACCGATAGTGCTCCCACCAGCGATCGCGGATTAGCTTTCGGATCCACCTTCGCCACCAGCGAAAGCTCACGACCAGCTCTGCACTCGGCATCATCATACGAGGTTGCCGATGGCGGCAATGAGGCCCTAAGTGTGGTGCCGTCGAGTTCGCCCGACCCAGTGGAGTTGAGGTTGTTCAAAAGGGTGAATGTGAAATTCCTGCCGGATTGCGAAATCGCCAGCGCAGTATCGGGAGTTTCGGCTAGTGTTTTTCCGCAGGGCAAAGCCGCCAGCCGAACCGGATCAGCCTGCAGTAGCCACAAGCCGTCCACGGAAATCGGAGCGGTCAAGCTTCGTCCACTCTTCACAATTCCCACCAGCCCGAGTACTGGCAGGGCTACCAGGAACGTGTAGGCGAGAATGAAGTTCCTGTTGGTGTGGGACATCGAATACCTCACCGATCCGGAGAATATTTTTTCGGCCGGCGGTCCGGACAGAAACTGGAAGTTGGCCCCAACCCCTGGGAGCACTCCTGTTGAATTTATCGGTTGCAGCCGGGGAGCGGCAACGTTTATCTCAAAAACGAATCAACCCGTCTAGGACGTCGCCTGGGTGAACGCATTCGCCGTCAGATCGCCTAACAGCTTATGCCACGGATGCTTCTCGTTCTGCTCGACCTCCGTGACCATCTTTCGCATCTTCTCGAGCACCGGCGGCGTCGCATCGTCGTACACGTCGCCTTGCAGTAGCTTCAGCACATCCAGACGATAACGCGGATCGTTAATGAAATAAGTGAACAACACGTTCAGACGGTAGTAAACCGTAATGAAGTCGTACCAGTTCTTGGTTCCCAGGCGCAGCGTATTCTCGTAGGTCGAAAAATTCTGCCGCGAGAATTCATTTTTTTCCAGCGCGCTCAGAATATCCTTGTGCGCGAAGCGCGAGCTATTCAGCGCGATGCTCACACCCGTGGAGAAGATCGGATCCACGAAGCGTCCGGCATCGCCGACCATGAGAAACCGGTCACCGCAGAGCTGCTTCATCGCGTAGCTGTAGTCGCCCTCGTCTTTGAACGGACGAATACGGTTCGACTTGCGCAGAGTCTCCTCGATCATCGGCCGTGTGCCCACCGAACTCCAGAAAAACTTCTCCCGATTTTCCTTCGATTTGGCGAAGTTCTTCTTCTGAGTCACAACCCCGATGCTGGTTACGTCGTCAGAAATCGGAATCTGCCAGATCCATGTGTTCGAAATCGGCAGGAAGTGGATATAAATGTAGTCGAGATTGGTGTCGCGCTTCGCGAATACTTTTCGGTCGTAGCCCTCAAACCAGGAATGAATGGCGTATTGATCAAAAACCGTATCCTGAATCTTCAGCTTCATTTGATTGCCCAGGAAAGTATTGCGGCCGCTCGCGTCCACCACCATCCTCGCGCTGACGTTCATTTCCTTGGAGCCCATATTGAAGCGAACCAGGGGCTCTTTGGGACCGAAGTCCACCGCGCTCACTTTGATTCCGTCATAGACCGTCGCGCCCAGCTTGTTGGCGTGCTGCAACAACATCAAATCGAACTTGCCGCGGTCCACATGGTAGGTGTGATTCTTGTCCACGCCGGCCTGCTGGCGCTCGTCGAAGCGGATGTCGACGTTGCAGTCTGGAGCCAGTCCCTCAAGGTTGTGCACGTACGGGGTTTTCTTGTCGTCGGTCGTCCAAACGGCGCCATACTTATGGGGAAACTTCGCCTCCTCCATCTTCGGTAGGAAATCAAGGTCTTTGAAAACCCGGGTCGAAGAGGGCACGAGCGACTCGCCAACATGCGGGCGCGGGAACAGTTCCCGCTCAAATACCACGCAGCTCACCCCGGCCTTGGCCAGGTATGCAGCCATTGATGATCCAGCCGGGCCCCCACCAATAATGGCGACATCGAAATCGGGCTTTGTGATAACCAACTCTTCCTCCTAAGGTCTGTTCAACGCTTTCGAATCTGGTTATTGGCTGGCCTGCTTAAATGCGTCCACCGTCATGTCTCCAAGCAGCTTGTGCCAGGGATGCTTGGCGTTCTGTTCGACCTCTGAAACCATCTTCTTCATCTTGTCGAGAACCGGTGGCGCGGCATCATCGTAAACGTCGCCTTGCAGCAGCTTCAGCACATCCAGGCGATAGCGCGGATCGCCGACGAAATAGGTGAACAGTACATTCAGCCGGTAATACACCGAGATGAATTCGTACCAGTTTTTCGTGCCGAGACGAAGCTTGGTCTCGTAATCAGAGAAACTCTCGCGCGAGAAGTCATTCTTTTCGAGCGAGCGCAGAACATTGGTATGCGCAAATCGCGAGCTGTTCAGAGCGATGCTCACGCCGGTCGAAAATATCGGATCCACAAAGCGGCCGGCATCGCCCACCAGCATGAAGCGGTCGCCGCACAGTTGCTTCATGGCATAGCTGTAATCGCCCTCGTCCTTGAAGGCATGCATTTGATCGGCTTGCTTCAATTTTTCCCGCAGTAAAGGACGCGTTCCCACCGCTTCCCAGAAAAACTGTTCGCGATCCTGCCGCGACTTGGCGAAGTTCTTCTTCTGCGTGACCACGCCAATGCTGGTGACCGAGTCGGTGATGGGAATCTGCCAGATCCACGTATTCGAGATCGGCAGGAAGTGGATGAAAATGAAATCCAGCTGAGCGTCTTTCTTGGCGAATGCCCGGCGGTCGTAGCCGTCAAACCAGGTATGGATCGCGTATTGATCGAACACTGGGTCTTTAATCTTCAGCTTCATCTGATTGCCCAGGAAAGTGTTGCGTCCACTGCAATCGATCACCATCTTGGCGCTGACGCCCATTTCCTTGGAGCCCATGTTGAAGCGAACCATTGGCTCCTTGGGCCCGAAATCCACTTCCTTGACCTTTACCCCTTCATACACCGCAGCACCCAGCTTATTGGCATGTTGCAGCAGCAACAGGTCAAATTTGCTGCGATCCACATGGTACGTGTATTCGCGATCGACGCCTTCCTGCTGGCGCTCGTTAAATCGGATTTCTACGTGAGATTCCGGATTAATCTGATCTTTATCCTTGAAGCCTCCCTGGAAGTTCATCTCGTAAGCGCCCTGATCCTCAGCGGTCCAGGCGGCGCCATACTTGTGCGGAAACTTGGCCTCTTCCATCTGGCCGATGAAATCCAGGTCGCGGAAAACTCTCATTGCGGAGGGTACCAGGGATTCGCCTACGTGCGGACGGGGAAACAATTCACGCTCGAAAACTACGCAATTTACTCCCGCTTTGGCCAGGTAGGCAGCCATGGAGCCGCCTGCCGGCCCACCACCAATAATGGCAACGTCAAAATCCGGCTTCGTAAGAACCAATGTACTTGCTCCTTTGCATGAATTGCCGAGAAGATTGGGGTAATGCGAAATTTTCGTTTGGGGGGGTTAAATCAACGGCTGTGTTCGCCCACTATGACGGTTATTTGATCGCCGTGTCAAGAGACCTTCTACTCTATTTGCCTAGCCCCGCGGGAGTAACCTCCCCTCTGGTTACCTGCGCCGGTCCTCACTAAGTCTCACCCGATGGCGTCCAACCGGACCGTGCTTGTTAATCCCGTCTGACGACACTGGCATGGCACGTCGGTGCCATTTACCGCTCCGGGCTGTGAAGACTAAAGTCTCTCAAACGGTGTGTCAAAGCGGGTATTCTAAGGTGCCCCGTCTTGATGGTTTAAGTGGTCCCCCTTCGTTATTCCGAATTATCTGCGCCAGATATGGGTACGTGTTAACTGCGTCCAGATCAACATCCAAGGAGAAACAGAATGGCTCAACACGCGGTTCCATTACCGGAGAAGTTCCGAAGGATAAAGGTGCTTGCCGCGGAGAGCACTCGCATGAACAGCCAGCTGCTGGCCGACGCATTGGCCCAGGATGGCCAGTTGGAAGTCACTGGGATTGAGCCGAAACCAGCATCCATCCTCGCGGCTGTGGCGCAGGAGAAGCCGCATATCGTTCTGATCAGCTCGGCGTTGGAGGATTCTGGGACCCAGGGTTTTGATTTGGCGCGGCAGATTTCTGCAACGGTTCCCAGCACGCGCGTCATCCTCTTGATGGATGCCTCCAACCCGTCCGCTGTGGTTCAAGCATTTCGTTGTGGCGCCCGCGGGATTTTCTCGCGTACGGAATCTTCCAAAAGCCTCGCGAAGTGCATCCACAGCGTTCACCAGGGTCAGGTGTGGGCGAACAGTGCGGAGTTGTGTTACGTGATGGAAGCCCTGCGCGAATCCGAGCCGATACGACTGGTTGATTCCGGCGGCGAAGCTATTCTTTCCAAGCGGGAGCAAGATGTGGTTCGCTGTGTGGCGGAGGGATTGTCGAACCGCGAGATCGCTAGCAACCTCGGACTAACCGAACACACTGTCAAAAATTACCTCTTCCGCATTTTCGACAAACTCGGCGTATCCAGCCGCGTGGAAGTGGTGCTTTACGTCTTCCGTTTTCGCAAAGACTGGGTAGGCGCTTCTGCCGCCAGCACCGTCGAATCGTTGGGGCCCGCCCTCGTGGGCCGGTCCGCAAAGCCGGCTGGCCGGATAAGTCTTGCCGCCCCGCCCCGGGCTTCAGCTGAAATCTGAGTCCGGTTGGAATTTACAAGCTCTGCTTCTCGGCTACTGCCAACGTAAACCGTCCGCAGCCGTGCTCACAATGGCGCGACCGATCACCAACGAGGCTGTTGCCGCCGGGGACGGGACATTGAGCACGTGCAGCATTCTGTCTGAAGGCACAAACTGAAAATCATCGACGAGTCTACCTTCCCGCGTGAGCGCCTGGGCGCGAACTCCGGACCCACCCGGCACCAAATCTTCGTCGCGCACTTCAGGGACAAGTCGCTGTAAGGCCCGCACGAACGCAGCTTTGGAAAAAGACCGGTAGAATTCTCCCAATCCACTACGCCAGTTTTTCGCCGCCATTCGCCAGAATCCGGGAAAGGCTAAACATGAGCTCAAGTCGCGCATGCTGAAGTCCGTCCGCCGGTAGCCCTCCCGCCGAAAGGCGAGCACAGCGTTCGGTCCCGCATCCACGCTGCCGCTAACACGTCGCGTGAAATGAACTCCGAGAAAAGGAAACCGCGGATCGGGAACGGGATAAATAAGAGAGCGCACCAGTGACGAGCGCGAGGCGATCAGGTCGTAATACTCGCCCCGAAAGGGCACAATGATTCCTTGGGGATTGTCGCCCGCCATGCGGCTGATGCGATCACTGAACAATCCTGCGCAGTTGATGAGTGATTTTCCGGAGAATACGCCGCTGCGGGTTTCAACCGAGATTTCATCCCCGTTCCGTTTGATCCCGATCACTTCAGTTGAAGTGAGTATGCTTCCGCCTCGGGTAGAGATAAGCTCCGCATATTTATCGCAGACTGCCGCGTAGTCTGTGATACCCGTCGACGGGACGACCAACGCCCGCAGCCCGCTCGCGTGGGGTTCGATCTGCCGTAGTTCTTCAGCTCCGATAGAACGGAGGCCTGTCAACTCATTGGCCTCGCCTCGCCGGCGCAGGTCCTCGAGACGCGGGAACTCCTCCTCGTGAGTAGCCACGATCACTTTGCCGCAAATCTGATGCGCGATCCCATGTTCGCGGCAGAATTCCACCATCGCGGCTGCGCCCGCTACGCATAACTTCGCTTTCAACGAGCCCGGTTTGTAGTAGACGCCGGAATGGATAACCCCGCTGTTGTGGCCGCTCTGATGCCGGCCCACGCGCTCTTCTTTTTCCAGCAGCAACAAGCGAAACTGCGGGAATCGTTGCGTAATGTTGAGCGCCACCGCCAGACCGACAATACCTCCGCCTACGATGATCACGTTGTAGCGCGCATCGGCCATAACACACCCAATTTACTGCACGATGAGCGTAACAGATGCCCCATTGGATTGGCTGATGCTGGCAGGTGAGCCGACCACCGTGATCGTATAGGTTATGGGTATGCCTTGGGTTGTGTTGCCGCCCGGGTTGCTGCTGCCGCCGTTTTGCCCACTCCCGCCACACGAAGGCAAATAAATTATCAGGCAAAATACAAATGCCAACAGCAACGCCGGACTCCAGCGGCGCCTGCCAGTCGTGCCCCAGACCGCCACTGCCGTAAAGGCTAGCCAAATCGCGTAAAGCCAGGGACCAGCCTTCACGCGCGGAAGCCATGACTGTCCGCTCGCTGCCTGCGTCGTAACCGTCATGACCACCGCCGCTGGTCCACTCTGCAATTCCGCTGGGTTAGGGGAGAAGCTGCATGCTGAGCCTGCAAGCGACGGACTCACTTTGCAACTGAGGGTGACCGGATTGCTGTATGACCCTCCCACTGGCGATACGCTTAGGTTATAGGTGATGGACTGTCCGGCGCTGATGGTCTGGCTGATCGCCGAGAGGTTGGCAATGTTGTAATCCTGAATCACGGTAAACGGAATCGTCACTAAGTGGCTGGGAGCGCCACTTGAATCCTGGACGTTAACGCCGATGTTGTACGTGCCGGGAACGGCGTTGTTGGGAATATTGATGAGAACGGTGAGCGTTACGGGAGAGCCGCTGATCGCGATGGGATTCGCGGGCGTGAGCGTACATTGCGTTCCCGAGAGCGCTACCGCATCGCAGGTCGCGCTCGCGAAGCCGCTGTAGTCCGGCGTCACAGATACTTTTGCCGCCACGCTTTGCGACCCGGCATCCACCCCGGTGGGAAAGGGCTGTGTGACCGCTAGTGTAAAACTATTCGCTATCGTGAGCGGAAATGTAACCGAATGCGAAAGCAAGCCGGATGCGCCGCTAACGACGAGGCTGTAGCTGCCTTGCGCTGTTCCGGCGGTGGTGGCGATCGTCACCACCACTGCGGCCGGGCTGTTACCGGGAGTTACAGAGTTGGGGCTCACGCTGCAAGTCGAGTTCGCGGGAGCACCCGAACAGGATAGACCTATAGCATTGGCAAATGACGCTCCCACCGGGAGGACGCTGAGGCTGTAGCTGACAGTTTGCCCCGAACCTGCGGTATTTGTGGGGGGCGTCACTGCACTAAACGTAAAATCCTGCACGCTGAGAGCTGTCGTCCATATGTGGCTCGGTTCGCCGGCGGCGTCCTGGGTATTGACCTTGATGATGTAGCTGCCGGGAGCGGAGCCATTGGGAACGATGATGGTCGCGATCACGGCAACGACAGCCCCGCTGCTGATCACGAACGGGCTCACCGGGCTGAGTGTGCATTGTGCTCCAGTGAGCGCCGTAGAGTCACACGTCGCGCTGACTGTGCCGCTGTAGGAATCGATTGAAGTGAAAGTAAGATTCGCCATGGCCGATCCGCCCGGAACGACAGCGAGCGTGGCTGGGCCGGCGATCACGTAGTCGCCGACGTTGAACGGAACTTCAAGCGAATTCGTGGTCGAACCCGACGTGCCCTGCACGGCAATCTCGTAGCTGCCGGCGGAAAAGCTGGTCCCATTGATGGTAAGAGTGGCCGTTGCCGGCGCCGCTGGTGGGAGTGCGACGCTCACCGAAGTCGGGCTGATGCTGCAACTGCCGCTTCCGAACGTCGACACACAACTCAAGTTAACCGTGCCCGTGAACGCATCCTGGGACGCAATCGTAATCGAGCCAGTCGTGCCGCTTGTCCCCGCTTTAGCGTTTGGGAAAGAGACGTTGGTTAAACTGAGGACGAAAGTTGGGTTTGGAACGACGTTCGCAATAAACGAAGTGGTCAGGGTCGCCCCCGCCGTGCTGGCCTGGATATTGACTCCGTAGGAGCCAGTCGTGATTCCCACCGGCACGGTTACGGTCGCCGTCGCGTTTACCGGGGAACCGGTGCTCAAGTTGAAGCTCGCACCCGGAGTGAAATTGCAAGTTGCTCCTGGAATGCTTGGCGTGAAGCTGCAGCTCAAGCCTACGCTCTGGCTCAACGTCCCTTGCGCGGCAATTTGAAAACTGACCGGCGGGGAAGTTGCGCCCCGAGGTTCATTGACGGTGCCAGGGACAGGTGTGGTCATGCTCCAATTCACTACATGCAAGGTGAGCGCCGCAACATGCGTCGTACTGTTGGGATCGAATCCAACGCCTTGCACGTTGAAGTAGTAGTCGGCCACACCGGCGCTGCCGGCGCTCACTGAAAACGCCGCGCCGTCCGGAGTCGGTGTGAGCGTAGCCGGGCTCGGTACACAAGGATTGGGTGGACTCGAAGAACCCGCGATGCAGCTCAAACCCACCGTGCTGTCATATCCATTCACTGCGCTCAGCGTGCCGTTGAAGACAGCATTCTCGCTGACAAAGACGGTCAAAGGAGTATTCGAGACTGCGATCTGGAAATCCGGCTTGGCCAGCAAATTGAATTCCCACACCCCCCTGCCATAGGTGGACGCGCGCAACAGCTTCAGTCCCCCAGAGTTGAAAAGCGCGAGCGCCGTCACAGCTACATTCGGCAAATCCGGTTAATATGGCGCTAGGAATCGGTCCTACCTCGGTCCACGCCAAGCCCAACCAAAAAAAAA
>CAVZPC010000025.1:0-79741 GCA_963777005.1 uncultured Acidobacteriaceae bacterium
TATGTCCTGTTCTTGGTTCAGTTGGTGTTTGCTGGAACTCAGCGTGCCGGTGATCGCGCTCTCCCAGTTGAGCCGCGCGCCCGAAAGCCGGGGCGGCGACCATCGTCCGCAGCTTTCCGACCTGCGCGAATCCGGGTCCATCGAGCAGGACGCCGACGTGGTGGCTTTCATCTTCCGCGAAGAGGTTTACAAGCAGGACGATCCCGACCTGCAGGGAAAGGCGGAACTCATTATCGCCAAACAGCGCAATGGCCCCACCGGCCGGGTGAACCTGGCATTTCTGAAAAGTCGACCAGATTCGAGACCATGGTGGAAGGCGGGCTGCCGCCGGAGGAATGACCTACGAGTCTACAGGAGTTACTGTAGCTTCGTACTGTAAGTACCTTAGCCGCTTTGAGTTGCAGGCGGCGATATGGGCTGTGGAAAAGCTTGTGGAATGGCGGATACCTGCAGCGGTGAAAATCATAAAGGTCAATACTGGTGAATTGTCAAAGCACTACATTCAGGTTTCTGGCCTCTTAAGGCCCTGAATAGTAACCAGTTATATAATTAACTCGCGGATTAACACGGACGGAGACCAGTGAACTGTCAGGCGATTCCTGAATTTGGGGATTTGCACATTTCGAGGTTTTGCGGCTTGCTTTTCAGGGGCTGTATGGAACTATCGCGAAGCTATGATTTCTGACGCGATGAGGGGTCAATTTTAGACTGATCCTCGCTGAATTTTCCGCTCAATCGCTGTCCTCGCCGACCTTCAGCACGGCCAGGAAGGCCTCCTGGGGAATGTCCACGCGGCCGATGCGCTTCATGCGCTTCTTGCCTTCCTTTTGTTTTTCGAGCAGCTTGCGTTTGCGGGAGATGTCGCCGCCGTAGCATTTGGCGATGACGTTTTTGCGCATGGCGGCGACGGTTTCGCGGGCGATGATTTTGGCGCCGATGGCGGCCTGGATGGCGACCTCGAACATCTGCCGGGGGATCAGTTCGCGCATCTTCGAGACCAGCGCCTTGCCGCGCTCGTAGGCGAAATCGCGATGCACGATGATGGAGAGCGCATCGACCGGCTCGCCGGCGACCAGGATGTCGAGCTTGACCATGGGCGACTCCCAGTAGTCCGGCGAGGTGATAGTCGAGCGAAGCGTAGCCGCGCGAGACGGACTTCAGGCGATCGTAGAAATCGAGCACGATTTCGTTGAGCGGCAGCTCGTAGTGCAGCATGACGCGCGCCGGAGCTGACGTATTCGAAGTTCTTCTGCTTGCCGCGCTTTTCTTCGACCAGCTTCAGAATTCCGCCGACGTATTCTTCGTTGGTGAGGATGGTGGCGAGGATGACCGGCTCTTCGATCTTTGGCGATCTCGCTGGGATCGGGCCAGCGCGAGGGATTATCGACTTCGATCATCTCGCCGTCGGTATTGTGATGCGGTAGCGCACGCCGGGCGCGGTGGTGATGAGGTCGAGGTCGAACTCGCGCTCCAGGCGCTCCTGAATGATCTCCATGTGCAGCAGGCCGAGAAAGCCGCAGCGGAAGCCGAAGCCGAGCGCGACGGAACTTTCCGGCTCGAAGAAAAAAGACGAATCGTTGAGGCGGAGTTTTTCGAGCGCGTCGCGCAGGCGAGTGTGCTCGTGCGCGTCGACGGTGTAGAGGCCGGCGAAGACCATGGGCTTGATGTCTTCAAAGCCGGGCAGCGGCTTCGATGGCGGGGTTGGCGTCGTCGGTGATGGTGTCGCCGATTTTGGTGTCGGCGACGTTCTTGATGTTGGCGATGAGGAAGCCGACTTCGCCGGCGGTCAGTTCGTCGATCTCGACCGGCTTGGGCGTGAGCACGCCGAGGGTTTCGACCTCGAAGCGTTGTGCCGTTCGACCAGAGGCGAATCTTCTGGCCCTTGCGCAGCGTGCCTTGAAGACGCGGGCGAGCACGACGACGCCGCGATAGGGGTCGAACCAGGAGTCGAAAATCAGCGCCTGCAGGCGGCTGTCGGGATTGCCCTTGGGCGGCGGGACGCGTTTCACGATGGCTTCGAGCACGTCGGGCACGCCCTGGCCGGTTTTGGCGCTGATGAGAACGGCGTCGGAGGCGTCGAGGCCGACGGCGCTTTCGATCATTTCTTTGGTGCGCGGGATGTCGGCGCTGGGCAGATCGATCTTGTTGATGACGGGAATGATTTCGAGGCCGTGGTTGATGGCGAGGTAGGCGTTGGCGAGCGTCTGCGCTTCGACGCCCTGGGAGGCATCGACGACCAGCAGCGCGCCTTCGCAGGAGGCCAGCGAGCGCGAGACTTCGTAGGAGAAATCGACGTGGCCGGGCGTGTCGATCAGGTTGAGCTGGTAGGTTTGGCCGTCCTGCGCCGTGTACATCATGCGGACGGCGTGGGCTTTGATGGTGATGCCGCGCTCGCGCTCCAGGTCCATGGCGTCGAGCACCTGGGCCTGCATTTCGCGCGCGGTGAGCGAGCCGGTGAGCTCCAGCAGGCGGTCGGCCAGCGTGGATTTGCCGTGGTCGATATGCGCGATGATGGCGAAATTGCGGAGGAAAGCGGCGTCCATAGATTGCAAGGGCTAATCTTTGATTTTAACAGGCGGGAGGCGGTTCTCAGTCTGCTGCGGCTTCTCAGTTAGCATGTCGAGTCATGCGCTGAAGGTTCGCGTTTCACTGCGATTGATCACGTGCAACTCGCTATGCCTGCGGGCGAAGAAGAAAGGCGCGCGCGTTTTATGCAGGATCTGCTGGGGATGACGGAAATACCCGAAGCCGCCGGAACTGGCAAAGCGCGGCGGATGCTGGTTTGCGAGTGGCGAGCGTGCAAATTCATCTCGGAGTGGAGAACGATTTTCGTCCGGCGAAGAAGGCGCACCCGGCGATTGCGTTGCCACGATTATGAGGCACTCGTGACAGCGATTGCGAAACGCGGGAGTCGAGGTGACCGAACCGGACGATATTCCGGGGGTGAAGCGGTGCCACGTTCACGATCCAGTTCGGGAATCGACTCGAGTTCTCGGTGGGTTACGAAGTTCAGTTCGTGGCTCGCTGAGATTTCTGATCCGGTTACAATCCTGCGACCAGAATTCTGTCCAGTGGAGGGAGGAACATGCGGAAAGTGGCTTGCTTACGCTCGTCTGGTTGCTATCGTGGCTGGCATCGCCTCGCGCTCAAACTCTTTCGCCCCAGGTGCGCGGCTTTGTGAAGGTGGATGCGCCGGTGGTGGCGCTAACCCACGTGCGCGTGATCGACGGTACGGGTGCGGCCGCGCGCGAAGATCAGACCATCGTATCTCAAACAAGGAAAGATCGAATCGGTTTCCGACGCTGCGTCGGCGAATGTTCCCAAAGATGCGCAGGTGCTCGACCTGCACGGTTACAGCGTCATTCCCGGGCCTCGTGGGCATGCACGACCACATGTTTTATCCCATGGGCAACGGGATCTTCGGCGAGATGGCATACAGTTTTCCGCGCTTATACCTGGCCGGAGGAGTCACCACGATCCGCACCACAGGCGCGATCGAGCCTTACACGGACCTCGAACTGAAGAAGCAGATCGATAACGGCGAAACGCCGGGCCCGAAGATCCACGTGACTGGGCCGTATCTTGAAGGTGCCGGGCACTTTGGCGCTGCAGATGCATCAACTCACCGGCGCCGGACGACGCAACCAAGACAGTGAATTTCTGGCTAGACCAGGGCGTCGACAATTTCAAAGCGTACATGTTCATTACTCCCGCGGAACTTTCGCGCCGTGGCCGCGGCCCACAAACGCGGCGCCAAAGTTACCGGGCATCTTTGCTCCATCGGTTTTCGGGAAGCTGCCGCGATTGGCATTGACGATCTGGAACACGGTTTGCTTGTGGACACGGAATTCTATCCCTGGAAAAAAGCGGGCGAGTGTCCCGAGAAGCTCGATGACTACGATGTCGATTTCCAAGCTGGACGTGCAAGCGGGCCCGCCTGCACGACATGATTCTCGATCTGGTTCAACGCCACGTCGCGGTCACGTCAACGCTGCCGGTGTTTGAAATGTTTGTGCCGGGACGGCCGACGATCCAGCAGCGTGTTCTCGATGCGCTGTCTCCGGACGCCGCACGCGCGGTGCTCGAGCAACAAGGTGCGGGCCGGCGATGTGAGCTTCGATCCAGAAGCGATACCAAGCCGAAGCCTCGCCATGGCCGGCGGCCTTCAAGAAAGAAATGGAATTCGAGCATGCGTTCGCGCAAGCCGGAGGGTTGCTGTTGGCGGGCTTCGATCCCACCGGCATGGGAGGAGTGATCGCGGGATTCGGCGATCAGCGTGAAGTGGAGTTGTTGGTGGAAGCGGGATTCACTCCGCTGGAGGCAATTCACATCGCGACCTGCAACGGCGCGCAGTATCCTGGGAGAACTGATCGCATCGGCACGATCGCTCCCGGCAAGCAGGCGGACTTGGTGGTGATCAAGGGTGATCCGTCGAAGCAGATCGAGGACATCGAAAACGTTGAGACCGTATTTAAGGATGGAATCGGCTACGATTCGGCAAAGCTGATTGAATCCGTGCGCGGCGTGGTGGGGAGCCGATAGTACCGAGTCGCGAGTACCGAGTATCGATCGCGAGCCGCGATAGCGGCAAAGCTTGAGGTTCACTCGCAACTCGGTACTCGGTGCTTTAATAATCGCAGTCGCATGCTTATTCTCGCTTCCGCTTCGCCTCGCCGCCAGGAGTTACTACGCAACGCCGGGATTCCGTTTCAAGTGCAGCCCGCTGACATCGATGAAACGCCGCTCGCGGGCGAATCACCGCGCGATTGTGCCGAACGACTGGCGCGGGAAAAAGCAATTGCGGTTTCTCGAAGCCGCCACAAGATTACGTTCTCGGTGCGGATACGATCGTCGTCATCGATGAGCACGATCCTGGGCAAACCGCGCGATGCCGACGATGCTGCACGCATGTTGCGATTGTTGTCCGGACGCACGCACGCAGTGATCACCGGAGTGTGCATGTGCGTTGATCGGCTGAGTCGCCAGTGAGGACTGCACAGAACAAGTGCTTCCGAGACCACACTGGTGACGATGCGCGAAATTTCCGACGACGAGATCCGGGACTACATCGCAACCGGTGAACCGATGGACAAGGCGGGAGCATATGCGATTCAGGGCATCGCCTCGCGCTGGATTCCGCGCATCGAAGGCGACTACAGCAATGTGGTGGGGCTGCCGGTGGCGCTGGTTTATGCCATGTTGAAGGAGAGCGACGGAGCGGTCTGATAACGTCTATCGATCACGAACGGAACTTATTGGCAGAGGCTGAAAGCAGAGGCAAGCGCCAACTTAGGATTTTTTTTCTTCCTCTGCCTCTTTCTTCTCTTTCTTTTCTTCTTCTGGCTCTTTCATGGCCGACTTGAAGTTGCGAATGCCTTCGCCGATACCTTTGCCGACGCGGAAAACTTGCTGGTCCCGAATACGCAGAAGGGCGATGGCCATCACTCAAAACCAAATGCCAAGGCTGAAACGACCCTCACCCATAACTCCTCCATCTCGGACTCTCGGCATAACTATGCACGAGCCAACGGGTACGAGAAAATTCTAGGCTACGCTTACCGGCGGAGTCAAAGAAGCAGTAAAACACTTTCGATCATTCCGGCGAGAAGCAAGGCGCGGCGCGGGAGTTCGGAGATCACGATGAATTCGTGCACCGCGTGCGCTCCTTCGCCGACGCCGCCCATGCCGTCGAGCGTGGGAATGCCGATGCCCGCGGTGAAGTTTCCGTCGGAGCCGCCGCCGACGGCTGCTTCTTCGAGATTCCATCCGACTTCGCCGGCAATCTTGCGAGCCTTTTTATAGAGCGCCGCCACTCCGGCGGTGCGCTCCATGGGAAGGCGATTAATCCGCCTGTCATCTCGAGCTTGCAGAGTTTGTCGAACGGTTTGAGGGAGCGCAATTTGCGGTCGATGCCGGCGGCTTGTTTCGCGCTCTTGATGCGCACATCAATCCGCACTGACGCCTCGGCGGCAATCACATTCGTCCGCGTTCCGCCTTCGATCACGCCCGCGTTTACTGATACGCCTTGCTCGCAGATTATTCAGCTTCGCGATGACCGCGATCTGCCGCGCCACTCAAGAATCGCGCTGTGTCCTTTGCCGGGATCGAGTCCGGCATGCGCCGCGACGCCTTTCACGCGCAGCGTATATTCGCCCACGCCTTTGCGCGCGGTCTTGACGGCGCCGCGAAGTCCGGCGGCGGCTCAAGCACCAGAACTCCGGCGGATTTTCTTGCCAAGGCCTCGGTGATCTTGCGCGAAGAGCGGCTGCCGACTTCTTCGTCGGAAACCAGAAAAACCGTGACCGGCCGGGGCAGTCCGCCGTGCCAGGCCTGCAGGGCCTCAATGGCATGCAGCATGAGCGCGATGCCCGACTTCATATCGAGAACGCCCGGCCCGCGCAGGCGGCCGTTTTCGAACTTGCACGGCATGTTCGCCAGCGTGCCCAGCGGATAAACAGTGTCGTAGTGTCCGAGCAGCAAAACTGGCTTGCGCGTTCGACGGACGTGCGCGAAATCGAACTGCAAGCTGTCGCCAAAATCATGGCTGCGATGAAGTTGAGTTCGTCCGCCGAGCGCTTCGAACTTCGGCGCCAGGAAAGCGGCGATGCGGTCGACTGCTGGTTTGTTGTCGCTGGGGGACTCGATTTCGACCAGTTCGCGGATGGTCTCGACGATCCGGTCTCTGACGCTCGCTCGAAGTAGCGCAGGCGCTCCGGCCCTACGCTTGGCTGCGGACAACTGCTGTCTTACAGTTTTCTTACTCGCCACAATTCCCCTTTGCTGACCAGAGTCTCTGCGCTGCCGTTGTGAACACAACGCGGTACAGTATAATCTTCAGGCTGTTTGAGAGAATCCATGATTGAGACCACTCCACCCGTGAACGACGCTCCGGCGGCAGTCGAAGACGGCGCTCGACATTCACGAGATCCTGAAGATTCTGCCGCACCGCTATCCTTTTCTGCTGATTGACCGCGTGCTCGAGTTGAAGCGCAAAGAAAGCATCGTCGCCATCAAGAACGTCACCATCAACGAGCCGTTTTTCAACGGACATTTTCCGGGATTGCCCATCATGCCGGGCGTGCTGATCGTGGAAGCGATCGCGCAGGCCGGCGGCGCGCTGCTGCTCACCGAAGTGGAAGACCGCAACGACAAAGTGATGGTCTTTACCGGCATCGAGCGCGCCAAGTTTCGCCGTCCGGTAAGCCCCGGCGACCAGTTGCGCATCGAGGTGGAAGTGAAGGGCTGGCGCGCCATTCCGCGCATGATCGCAGCGAAAATGCACGGTGTCGCATACGTCGCGGGCAAACGCGTAGCGGAAGCACCGTATCCTGCCAGCTCATCGACAGCTCGCGCGGGCGCGGCGACGGCTCTGACGGCGCGCGCGGAATGAGAACAGCTAGCCCGGTGTAACAGAAGCTCCGATGATTCTCTGAATCGCCATGAACGTTCATCCGACCGCGATCCATCCTACCGCAATCATCGATCCGCGGGCCAAAGTCCCAGCATCGTGCCAGGTCGGCCCATATTGCGTGATCGGCGCCGACGTCGAACTGGGCGAGAAATGCCGTCTGGTATCGCACGTCGCGATCGAAGGGCCGACGAAAATCGGCGCCGACAATGCTTTCTTTCCCTTCTGCGCCATCGGCATGGCGCCGCAGGATGTTACCTACCGGGGCGAGCCGACGCGGCTGGAGATTGGCGACCACAACGAGATTCGCGAGTGCGTGACCATCAGCCGCGGCACGGTGAAAGGCGGCGGACTCACCCGCGTCGGCAGCCAATTCTGATCATGGCCTACGCCCACATCGGACACGATAGCGTGATTGGCGACCACTGCATGCTGGTGAACGGCGCGACGCTGGGCGGCCATGTAA
Source organism: uncultured Acidobacteriaceae bacterium (assembly GCA_963777005.1). Classification (GTDB taxonomy): domain Bacteria; phylum Acidobacteriota; class Terriglobia; order Terriglobales; family Acidobacteriaceae; genus Sulfotelmatobacter. The sequence goes on from CAVZPC010000025.1 coordinate 7,875, forward strand.
CGGTGGAAGAATGGGCGGTGGTCGGCGCGCTTTGCCCGGTGCATCAGTTCGTACGCATCGGGGCGCATTCCTACATCGGCGGCGGCACCACCATCACGCAGGACGTCTTGCCGTTTTCCATGACCTCGGCGGCGCGCGACACGCACGCCTATGGAATGAATAAGGTTGGACTTGAGCGCCGCGGCTTTTCGCCGGAGCGCATTCGCAAAATTCACCACGCCTATAAAACTCTGCTGGCGTCGAAGATGAATACGTCGCAGGCGCTGGAGAAGCTGAAAGCCGAGGCGGATCGCGGCGAGGATGTGGACATGCTGATCCGGTTCATCGAGGCGTCGGAGCGGGGAGTGATTAAGTGAGTGGTCAGTGACAGTGGGCAGTCAAACCGCTGACCACTCGCCACACTGGACACTGACCATTGATATGCAGCGGATCGGTCTCATCGCCGGCAACGGCAAGTTTCCTTTTCTCGTGCTCGATGCCGCGCGTGCCTCGGGATACGAAGTGGTCGTCATCGCCATCCAGGAAGAAGCTTTTCCTGAGATCGAGTCGCACGGCGCGGCTTCCGTGCACTGGCTCTCGCTGGGAGAGCTTTCCAAGCTGATCGAAACATTTCAGCGCGAAGGGGTGAACCGCGCGGTGATGGCCGGGCAGGTGAAGCACAAACAGATTTTTTCTGCCATTCGGCCTGATTGGCGGCTGGCGAAGGTTTTACTCTCGCTGACCACGCGCAACACCGATAGTCTGCTCGGAGCCGTGGCCAAGGTCCTGGCGGAGGAAGGCATCACTTTGGAGAATTCAACCTGCCTTCTGGAGCCGCTACTGGCGAAGTCCGGCGTGGCCACGAGCCGCGCTCCCAGCGAGCAGGAACGAAAGAACATCGACTATGGTCGCACCGTGGCACGGCACATGGCGCAGCATGATATTGGCCAGACCGTGGTCATTGCCGAGGCCGCATGCGTTGCGGTGGAGGCGATGGAAGGGACTGACGCGACCATCGAGCGTGCAGGACAGATTATGCGGTCGCTGCGCGGCGACGCCTCCACCCTCAGCCGCGACCTCACTGTGGTGAAGATCGCGAAACCGAATCAGGATATGCGCTTCGACGTGCCGGTAATCGGAGTCAAAACTGTTGAAGTGATGCATGCTGCCGGGGCAACGTGCCTGGCTTTGGATGCGGGAAAATGTTTATTGCTCGATGGCGAGAAAATTCTTGACGCAGCCAACGCGGCGGGCATCGCGATTGTGGCGGACTGACATCATAAGACCAATACTATGACTGCTACCAGTTCCGAATCTGCTCTTATCTCCGACCAACTGCGACGCGCATTCGAAGGCGATGCATGGCACGGTCCAGCGCTGCTGGAGCTGCTGCAGGATGTGGACGCCGCCACGGCTGTCGCCAAACCTTTGCCCGATGTTCACAGCATTTGGGAACTTGTGCTGCACATTGCTGCCTGGGATGCAGCGGCTCGCCGCAGGATCGGCGGAGAGACGGTGCAACTCACGGGTACCGACAATTTTCCGCTTGTGCCCAAGCCAATAGAAGCCGCTTGGCGAAAGGCGATCGCTCAGGCGAAGCGCACACATGATGTGCTGGTAAAGACCGTTAAGGCGCTGCCGGAATCCCGAGTGCGTGACCGCGTTCCCGGCAAGAAATACGACTTCTACTACATGCTGCACGGAGTGGCGCAGCACGAGCTATATCACGCGGGACAGATTGCCATTTTGAAGAAGGCGAAGAACGGGAAGTAAGAATTTAGCGATTCTGCTATCGGTTTGCGTTTACAATTCCCTGTTCCACGTGGCAACCAGCCAGTCGAGAGTTCCCGCCTGCAAGCTAACAATCCGATTTCCGTCGCGGCAGTGGGAGTGGGCGTTTTTGGACGCAACCATGCCCGGGTTTATAAAGAACTCGAACAGCGAGGGGAGCCGGTTCGGCTGGTGGGCGTGGTCGACCCTAATCTTGATCGCGCCGACGCGGTGGCGCGTGAGTTTGACTGCCGCGCCTTTGGATCGGTCGAGCAGATGCTGACCACGCACAGCGAAATTCGTGCGGCGTCGGTGGCCGCGCCCACGGTTCATCATCTGGAGGTGGCTCGGGCGCTGATGGAAGGGGGCGTGGACGTCCTGATCGAGAAGCCGCTGGCAGCATCGCTCGCCGAGGCGGATGAGTTGGTCCAACTCGCAACTGCCAGCAAACGTATGGTGCAGGTGGGGCATCTCGAGCGCTTCAATCCAGCAGTTCGGGCGACGATTCCACTTCTCACCCAGCCGATGTTTTTCGAAGTGCACCGCCTGAGCGTCTTCACGCCGCGGTCGCTCGATGTGGACGTGGTGCTCGACCTGATGATCCATGACCTGGACATCGTGCTCTCGTTTGCTGATTCCCCGGTAAAAGAGGTTCGCGCGGTCGGACTGCCGATTCTTTCCGGCAAAGTTGATATCGCCAATGTGCGGCTGGAATTCGAATCAGGATGCGTGGCCAACTTTACCGCCAGCCGGGTTTCGACCGAGCGCGTACGCAAGTTGCGATTCTTTCAACCGCGGCAATATGTGTCGGTCGACTACGGGCGACAGGAAGTCCTGGTTTTCACGGTGGGGGAAGATGGATCGGTTGCGAGCACACCCTCCGTCAATCCGCAGATTAAGGTGGGCAAACCGCCGGTCACTTCGGAAGAGCCACTGCACGCGGAGTTGAAGTCGTTTCTTCATTCAGTGCGGGAGCGGTCCACGCCGGTGGTGTCGCTGGAGGACGGACGGCGCGCGCTGGCGCTGGCGCTCGAGATTCTGGGCGCGATTCGCGAGCATGGGAAGAAGGCTGGGCTGGCGGGATTGGCGAAGGCCAAGGGCTAAGCTGGGAGCGTCTCATAGAAACCTTTAGCAGTCATCCCTGCAGAGACCAGTCTCAGCCATCTGCAAGCCTAATCTCTGTTTCAGGCAGGGGTTCGAGGAACGCGCCGATTTGCCTTGCGCGAGACCTCTTTTTGGGCGGATAATTCCGCCCCAAAAGGAGGTGACTCTGATGCACAGAGTTCCATTGCTGATTGTCATCGCCCTGCTTGGGGTGTCCGCGGGCCACAGCTCTCCGCCGGCGGCGGACTGGGCGATCAACGCTACGGCCATTGAAGCGTGCAGCTGTCCACACTTCTGCATTTGTTATTTCGGTTCGCACCCGGCGGCGCACGCCGAGCACGGCAAGACTGAACACTATTGCAAGTTCAACAATGCCTATAAAGTCAACCAAGGCCACTATGGAGCTACTAGCCTCGCTGGAGCCAAGTTCTGGATCTCAGGAGACCTTGGTGGCGACTTCTCCCAAGGCCAGATGGAACGGGCTTTGGTCACATTCGACAAAGCTACGACGGCAGAGCAACGCCAGGGTCTCGGCGAGATCCTAGGGCATGTATTTCCGGTAAAGTGGAAGTCGTTTCAGATCGCCGAGGGAGAGATCGACAGCTGGGCTTTTGACAAAGATCAGGCCCACGCGACGCTTAACGGGGGAAAGACGGCCGAGATCAAACTCAAGCGTTTTCAGGGTATGACGGACGAACCCGCGGTGCTCAAGAACGTCAAATACTGGGGGACGCCCCGCAACGATGGATTCGTGATGATGCCGAACGAGCTCGAAACCTATCGCGAGGGCCCGAACGCTTTCGAGTTCAAGGGCACGAACGGATTTCTGCTCACTTTTGACATGACATCGAGCGACATTACAACCAACAAGCCTGCAATGAGCTACTGACCAACATCTCTTCCCGAAAAATTCAGGCGCCGGAACTCCTCTCCGGCGCTTTTGTCTTTTCGTAAGGCCATTCGCGAAACATCACGATTGCACTGACAACTCCCAGTTAGCGGAATTTGCCTGCCTGCTTCCATGAAAATTGCGCGGGAGCTGTAGCATAATATTTGGATGGCATTTCCGATTCGAGTCTGCGCGGTTTGCTCAGAAGAGTTTGAGCTGAAGCCGGATAAGCCCGGCTTTGCCAACCGCTGCCCGGCTTGCAGTGAGGATGAAGATGCGAAGCCTGCTGCCAAGGCGAGTCGCGACGCCGACGAGCGCAAGAGTCTGAAGGAAGCGAACGAGGCTCGGAGGCGAGCGATGCGCGACCTGCTCTATCGCAAGGATAGTTAGGGATTGCCTGCGAGTTTTCTCTATCCGGTGACGCGGTTGAGGAGCCCACCTCAGCGGCTGAAGCCGAACCTTTATTCTCTGCCTTACGGCACGACTGAAAGTCGTGCCCTTCCCGGTCCGAGATTGCGCCGCGAAGGTGCGCCCCCAAAAAATCCCGCGCAAACTACCCAAAATCGAAGGCAGCATTGAGTTTCCTCGCACGCAGCTCTATTGCGGATTGAGCCGCATTTACAAATGTTTACACCCGTAAGTCCTGCGACGTTTGTCAGAGCAAAATCGGTTGAAAGATGCGAAAATGAAAGGAGCTTGGCCGCGTTTGTTCGCTGGGGTCATCCGAGGGAAGACCGGGTGCAACGTAGCGATGCGAATGTGTGTCTAACGGACAAGTCTGGCTCGGACAAAGCCTAGCGCGGACAAACTGAGTTCATGCCCATCACACAAATTCCATTCCAGGATCCCGTCGCTCCCGAGAAGCAACAGCCGGAACAACTTGGGCTCTACGACGCACAGGGATGGGAGACGGCCTACCGCGATCTGGATGACGATGCGCGCGTGCCGCATCTGCTCATACAGTTGCAGGATGATCTGGCGCGCTCGCGGCGCCGCGAGGCCGCGTGGATTTCCGTTATTGTTCACCTGGTTCTCATCATTTTGCTGGCTAAGGTGGAGTGGATTGAGAAATACATGCCCTGGCACACTCCCGTGGCGCGGCAAAATGTGACGGCTGGCAAGGATCTTACGTTCCTCGAACTTCCACCGGACCTGCAGAAGCTGCAACACAAGCCGAACACGAACATTGCTTCCGACAAGGATCGGATTGCGATGACGCGGCATCCGGAGCTGGATTTGAAGGAACTACGGAAGAGCTTGGCCACTCCACCGCCGGGAGCGCCGGGATCTAGCGCGCCGCAAGCGCCACAGCCGCCCGCGAAATCGGCTGGCGGATTTCAGCAGAACCAAACTACGCCTCAGCCACAACAGGCGCCGAATCCGCAGATCGCGCAACTGCAAACCCCAGCCGCGCCGAATATCAGGAATGAGTTCCAGAAGTACGCCGGATCGATGTCTGCGGGTTCGGCAATTCAGGAGGCGGCCCGGGCCGCGGCGCGACCGGGAAGTGGAGGGCAGGGCAGCGGTGGTGACTTTGGGCTGGGAACCGGCGCGCACGGCCGACAAGTGGGAAATCTGGAGATTCTCAGCGACACGCAGGGCGTAGACTTTGGACCGTACCTGCAGCGCATTCTGCGAGACGTGCGGGTGAATTGGTATAACGCCATTCCGGAATCGGCGCAGATGAAACACGGAAACCTGATCATCGAATTCGCGATTACGAAAGATGGAAAAGTTGCGGGCATGAAGCTGGTCGCCACTTCCGGAGACATTCCGCTGGACCGCGCGGCCTGGGCGGGAATCACCGCGTCGGATCCGTTTCCTCCGCTCCCCAGCGAATTTACCGGACAGTTTCTCGCGCTCCGCTTCCGCTTCTATTACAACCCCACCAAAGACGAAATGCAGTAGGTTCTCGGTAAATCTCTCACAAGTGCCGTGCGGCAGGATTTCTCTACCACACACTTTCCTACCAAACGCGGCAGCGGTTCTGATTCACCATCGGCGATCCGGCTTTGCAGTGGAACGCCTCCTGAAATTCCGGCATGTTTGAGACCACTCCGTTGGTACGATATTCCTCTGGAGAGTGGTGATCGACTGTGGCACGCAGGCGTTTGGTCTCGTCGCGGGTCTCTCCGCACCAGCTCTGGCCATAGCCTACGAAAAATCGCTGGTCAGGAGTGAGGCCGTCGATCGGTTGCAGGTTCTGTCCTTTCGTATCTTCTTTCCATGCTGCGTAGGCGAGGATCAATCCGCCGAGATCGGCGACATCCTCACCCAGCGTCAGCTTCCCGTTAATCTTGATGTCGTCAATAATCGTGTAAGTCGAATACTGGTCTGAAATGCAACTGGCCCGCTTCACGAATTCTTTGCCATCTTCGGCGGTCCACCAGTCGCGAAGATTTCCTCGGGCATCGAACTGGCGGCCTTCGTCGTCGAAACCGTGGGTGAGCTCGTGGCCGATAGTGCCTCCGGTGTCGCCGTAATTTGGAGCCGCATCCGATTCAGGATCGAACGCGGGCGGCTGCAGAACTCCCGCAGGAAAATTGATGTCGTTCATTTGCGGGTTGTAATAGGCATTCACCGTCGGCGGAGTCATGTCCCACTCGCCGCGATCCACGGGCTTGCCGATCTTGGCGAGTTGGCGGTTCATTTCAAACTTGCGGGAACGCTCGACATTGCCCACTTCGTCGCCACGAATAATTTCCAGCTTGCTGTAGTCGCGCCACTTGTCGGGATAGCCGATCTTGTTGGCCATGGCGTGTAGTTTGACAAGCGCTTGTTGTTTCGTGGCTGCCGACATCCAGGGTAATGAGTCGATGTCCTGCGCCATGGCGGCGTCGATTTCTTTCACCATCTTCAGCGCCTGCTGTTTGGCGTCGGGAGTGAAATATTTTTCCACGTACACCTGGCCTAGGGCTTCTCCCAGATCCCTGTCAACATTTTCCGTGCAGCGTTTCCAGCGGGGTTGCAACTCCTGCTGGCCTCGCAGAGTCTTCCCGTAGAAGGCAAAATTCTCATTCAAGAATGCCGACGACAAGAACGGCGCATACGAGTGCACCAGGTGCCAGCGCAAATAGATTTTCCAGTCCGTGAGGCTTTCTTTCGCGATTTCCTCGTTCATCCCCTTGAAAAAGCCGGGAGAAGCAACATTCAACGACTTCAGCGAAGGCAACCCGACTTTTGCAAAGTAGACTTCCCACTGAAAATCAGGCGTGATCTTTTCCAGCTCACCGCTGGTCATCTTGTGATCAAGATTGTTAGGGTCGCGCCGCTCAACCCGCGTCATCGAGGCTTTGGCCAGAGCGGTTTCAATGCGCATTACGGTCTGTGCGTCGGCTGCCGCTACGTCTGCTGGATCGCCGAGCAACTCGAACATTCTCTGCACATGCGCAACATAGGCTTTACGCAGATCGACAGACTTGGCATCTTGCTTCAGGTAATAGTCGCGGTCGGGTAATCCCAGTCCGCCCTGGTCGGCTTCCGCAATCACCTGACTCGCGTCCCGGTAATCTTGCGTGGAATCGAAACCGAACAGTACGTTGTCATGACTCATGCTTGCGACCACGCCGGCCAGATCGGCTTTCGACTGGATTGCCGCGATGCGCTCCAACTCCGGCTTCAGAGGCTCCACTCCTTTCGCATTGATCGCGTTCTCATCCATGCAGGAAGCGTAGTAATCGCCGATTTTCTGCGTTACCGCATCCCTCTTGGCGTCCGGGGTGGCTGCGGTCTCGAGGATTCCGCGCAGCCGCACGCGGTTCTCATCCTGCATCTTCGAATATGTACTCCACGACGACTGGTCGGGAGGAATCGGATTGTGCTTGACCCAACTACCGCAGGAATATTTGAAAAAATCAACGCACGGATCCACGGTTCGATCCATCGAAGTAACATCCAGCGCCGGTTCGTGCTTTGAGGTTGCAGGTGCCGGCTGTTGCGCAGCGGCCAAGGAAAGTAGATACGCGCCCAGAAGCGCTGAAATACAGACACGCGAAATTGCCATAAAGGATCCTTTTTAATGATCGCTAAAGGACGCTGATCAAGCAGTATGACCGCGGTGGCCGAAGCCCGCGCGACCCAAGAGTATACGGCTTGAGTCAATGTCGAGAACTTTTCCCGGTGTGGCTAGCTCGCCCACGGCCGATTAACTCCATGGAAACGAACTCCCGCCCGCTGTCTTAGACGTGATCAGACGCGGTTTGTGAGTGATTCCATAAGATCGGCCACTAGCTTCAAAGTTGATCGCCTCGTTCCCTTCTGATATACGCCAGCCGGATCAGGGTCCGTTCGGAGAACGGAACATAGAGCAGCGCCGCACTGGCGGCGAAGGCCGCTCCCAGGCCGATATTCTGCATCAGCAGGAATGGAGCGACAGCCCACAACTCATCCAGCGCCAGAATGAAGGGAAACATCTGCGGAAACTTCTCGCCCAAACGCTGATAATCGAATCCGACCGCGGAGAGCAGATAACAGCGCAACGGAATTCCGACGCCTGCGGTGACGATGACCACGCCCACCAGCACGATCGCTCTCCATCCTGGCAAAAAAGACTCCGCGATTCCTTGCACTGCGTGCAAGCGAAAAAGTGCGGCCAAGTAGAAAATCAGATACATGACCTGAGCCAGGGCGAATAGACCGCGCGTGAGGCCGCGACGCGGAATTGGAACCTCCAGCTCGGGATGCAACTGCACTGGGGGCAGGCTATCGGCAGAAATCCCTTGGGCTTCGGCGGTTTGCGGCTCTGCCGCTTGGACCGGCGCAATAAATCGATAGCCGCGCCGGGCCAGGGTTTCGACGTAGCGGGGACTCGATGCCGAATCGCCCAGAGTCTCCCGCAACTTGTTCACTGCGGTGTTTAGGCTGTGATCGAAATCGACAAAGGTGTCGGCTGGCCAGAGTTTCTGGCGCATCTCCTCGCGCGTGACGACATCGCCGGCGCGCTCAAGGAGCAAGGCCAGCACTTGCAGCGGCTGCTCTTGCAGGCGAAGCTTCCTGCCGTTCTTGCTCAACTGGCCCGACGCGAGATCCAGCTCGAAAACGCCAAAGCGCGTAATTCCGCCCGGCCGATTGCCTGGAAAAGCTGGCATAGGAAGAAAAAACTACGACCAACGACGCGTAGTGTAGCACCAAGCTACGCGCGGAGTTTCGTCGCGGCGTACAATAAAATTGTGGTTAAGGTTCATCAACGCGAGGGTGAGGGCAGCTCCGCCCGCAAGCGTCGTCACCACGCGATCTATGCCACGGAAACCTCCGGCCTGCTCCTGATCGCGCTTCTGCTGCTCGTCCTCACCGTGATTCGCTACTGGCACGCCATCCATTGGAGTGTGCGCTGACGGTGGCTTCGGCGCAGCCTGAACCGCTGCTGGTGGTTGTGCTCGGGCCTACCGCCAGCGGCAAGACGGCGTTGTCTTTGGCGCTGGCCGAACGCTTTCGCGGCGAAATCGTGAATTGCGATTCCGTCGCCATGTACCGCGAGTTCGATATTGGCACGGCCAAGCCAACGCGCGCCGAACGAGCCCGAGCCGTGCATCACCTGCTGGATTGCGTTGCACCGACAGATCACGTCACCGCCGGCGAATATGCGCGGCAAGCGCGGGTGGTGCTGGAGGAAATTCGATCCCGTGGCCATTTGCCGATCGTCGTGGGCGGAACTGGACTGTACCTGCGCGCCCTGCTCGACGGACTTTTTCCTGGCCCGCAGCGCTCTGAAGAAGTGCGCGAGCGATTGCGCGAACGAGCCGCCAGCCGCGGTTCGAGCTATATTCATCGCATTCTGCGCCGACTCGATCCCGCGGCGGCGGAGAAAATCCATGCGAACGACATCCCAAAGCTTGTTCGCGCTGTAGAAGTTTGCTTGGCTTCGCGCGAGAAGATGACGGACCTTTGGCAGCAACACGGGCGTGATCCTTTGCGCGGCTTTCACATTTTAAGGCTTGGGCTCGATCCCAATCGTCAGGCTCTGTACGACCGCATCAATCGCCGCGCGCAACAAATGTTTGCGACCGGACTGGTGGAAGAGACCAAACGTTTGCTTGAGAAATACGGCGCCACTGCCGGGCCTCTCGCTTCGCTGGGCTATAAACAGGCTGTGCAATTTCTTCGCGGAGAAGTCAGCCATGAGCAGGCTGTGCAGGCCGCACAGCAGGCTCACCGCAACTACGCTAAACGTCAGATGACATGGTTTCGCCGGGAGCCGGAGGTGCAGTGGCTACGCGGCTTTGGAGACGAGGCGCAGGTTCAGCAGAAAGCGGTGGGGCTGGTCTCAGATCTTAGGTCTTAGGTCTCGGGCCTTGGGCCTTGGGCCTTGGGTCTTGGGTCTTCGAGTTTGAAAATGGGACTCTTACAATCAGTTTTCTTCCTCCGGTGTGATAGATGTCACTGGTGCGAATGATCTACTTCGTTATCGTCGTGCAATGCAAGGAACCTACGAGGATCTCATGGTCTGGCGTCGCGCAATGGATCTGGTGCTCGAGGTCTACCGCAGTACCGGCTCGTTTCCCAAGCAAGAGATCTATGGCCTCACCAGCCAGATGAGGCGAGCTGCAGTTTCGGTGCCAAGCAACATCGCCGAAGGCAAAGGACGTTATTCCCGCAAAGAATTGCTGCAATTCCTGTTTCATGCAAGGGGATCTCTGTTGGAGCTTCAGACCCAGATCACGATCGGGGGCGAACTAGGGTTTCTCGCTGCGCCGGAGGGGAAGAAGCTAACAGACCTAGCTTCCGAAGTCGGACGTCTTCTGAACGGCTTAGTGAATCGATTTCAGGATGAGCCGGCCTCAAGGCTTTCAGGACCTTGAGCAAGAGCTAGGCGCAAAAGGCCGCAACCTTGTCTTCGGTTTCGTCCCGAGCCTAAGACCTGACACCTAAGACCCAAGACCTGCTCTTCTGCTATCGTTTCCTCCATGCGTCAAACACTCTCTTTCTTACTGTTCGCTTTCGTCCTCAGCGCGTCTGCATTTGCCAAGGACAAATATCAGCACCCTGGACCGATCCACCTCACTCCCAGCGGCGAAAAATGGGCGGAGAAGACACTGCACAAGCTAACTCTGGAAGAGAAAGTCGGCCAGGTGTTCATGATCTGGTGCCGCGCCAGTTTTCTCAACGTAGAAAATCCGGAGTATCTGCAATTCCGCGAGGCCATCCAGAAATATCACGTTGGCTCGTTTGCCATGACGGTACACGTGGACGGGCCGTACCTTCTGCGCAGCGAACCGTACGAAGCGGCCGAACTGCTCAATCGGCTGCAAAGCGATTCCAAACTTCCGCTGCTGTTTGCCGCTGATTTTGAACGTGGTCTTCCCATGCGCCTGATGGGAGCCACGGTCTTCCCGCATGCCATGGCTTTCGGAGGAGATGGCAAGCTGGACGATGCTGAAGCCTTTGGCCGCATTACAGCCGAAGAGTCGCGCGCCATTGGAATTCATTGGAATTTTTTCCCCGATGCCGACGTAAATTCGAATCCGGCGAATCCCATCATCAACACAAGGTCGTTCGGTGAAGATCCGAAGCAGGTCGGCGACCTGGTGGCGGCCTATATCAAGGGCGCGCATGAAGGAGGAATGTTGACTACGGCCAAACATTTCCCCGGTCACGGCGATACGGCGACCGATTCGCATCTCGGCGTGGCCAGCGTGAATGTGGATCGTGCGCATCTGGATTCCATTGAGCTACCACCGTTCCAACGAGCGATCGCGGCTGGCGTGGATTCAGTGATGGTGGCGCATGTCACGGTGCCGGCGCTCGATTCCGACCCGAATCATGTGGCCACGATCTCCCCGGCGATCGTTTCCGATCTCCTGGAAAAACAACTCGGTTTTAAGGGAATCATCGTTACCGACGCGCTGGATATGGCTGGTCTGACTCACCTTTTCTCGAACAACATCGGCCGTGCGGCGGTGGAGGCATTCAAGGCAGGCAACGATCTTCTGCTAATTCCTGCTGACTTCCCCGCTTCATACAATGCCATGCTCCAGGCCGTGCAATCCGGAGAGATTTCCCGGGAACGGCTTGACCACTCCGTGCTTAAGATTCTCAAGACGAAAGCATCTCTGGATTTGCAGGAGGCCCGCACGGTCGACGTCAAGGCAATCGCGAATCTCGTGGGGAAGCCGGAAAACCTTGCTTTCGGCCAGCAGGTGGCCAACGACGCGGTCACGTTGGTGCGCGACAATGGCAGGATTCTGCCGCTGAAATCGTCGGTCAAGAACCAGGGAACCGCGAAGGCCGCGCTTCCGTATAGAACACAGGAGGAGACTCACAATCAGGTGGTTGCGGTGATCTTCTCTGACGATATGCGGACAGAATCCGGCCGCGCCTTCGGACGCGAATTTCACGCTCGGATTCCGGATGCGCACCTGATTTATGTGGACCCACGCGTCGCGGCAGAGATGAGCAGTGACGTGGTGAAAGCGGTGGACGAAGCCACCACGGTGATTGCCACTGTCTATGTGATCCCGACCGCGGGGAAGATGGGAAACGGCGTAGCGATGGCGGACGCGACTGGCACGCTGCTGCAACAAGTTCTGGACCACGCAGCGGCGAAGACTGCGGTGGTTGCAATGGGAAATCCTTATCTTGCGGCGGATTTTCCGAAGATTGCGAACTACATGTGTACGTTTTCCAACGCGACAGTTTCAGAGATAGCGGCGGTCCGTGCCTTGTTCGGCGAAATCACGATTCGCGGGCATCTGCCGGTGAGCATCCCCAATATTGCTGCGCGGGGCGCCGGCATAGAACGCCCGGTTCAAATTGCCAGCGGAGGAACTCAACATGCGCAAAAATAAAATCTCCGCGTTTGTTGTGTTGGCGGCTAGCCTGGGCGCACTCCTGCTTTTGCCCGCCTGCAGCGTGAACGTGCAGAAAGAGAGCAACGGGCAAGACAAGCAAGTGGACATCAAGACGCTGCTCGGAGGCGTCCACGTGAGCAAACAGGCGGACGTCACCGAAACCGGACTCGCGGTTTATCCCGGCGCTCGCCTGAAGGAAAAAGATTCGGGCGGTAGCGACAAAAGCGCCAACGTGAACATCTCAGGCTTCGGATACGGAATTAAAGTTGTCGCGGTATCGTATGAGTCCGACGACGCTTCGGCCAAAGTGCTTTCTTTCTATCGAGACCAGCTGAAAAAATATGGGAACGTTCTTGAGTGTCACACCTCCAAGGGAAACTGGAGCGTAAATATGGGATCGCACGGATCGAAGAATGGTTCGAACGAGTTGACGTGCGATGGCAGCGGTGGCAACGAGATTGAGCTCAAAGTGGGCAAGCAGGACGACCAGCACATTGTCGCCGTAGAGCCGGAAGGCAAAGGCTCAAGTTTCTCTCTGGTGTACGTCCGCACTCACGGCAAGGACTCCGATATCTAGAGAACGCGTCGAAGGCAGGAGTTTATGTTTCGATCAATTTTGCTTCGCTCAATACTCACAGCAGCGGTTGGCATTGCGCTGGCAATACCCGGAATGGCCGCGCCGCAGAAATCAGACGAGCAAGAGAAACACCTCGATATCCAAAGCAACGCTGGCGACCTGCACGTGGGCAACGATGCCGATGCCAGAAAAGCCGGATTGCCGCTGTATCCCGGTGCGCGGCTACGGCACGATGAAGAGAACGACAGCGCGGCGAATCTCAGCCTCTTCACGCAGGCCTTCGGAGTGAAGTTGGTAGTAGCGAAATATGATTCGGACGATGCACCCGGCAAAGTCATCGACTACTACCGCGAACGTTTGAAGAAATATGGCAAGGTAATCGAATGCCACACTCGCGAGCATGGCGGCAGCCACGCAGATTTTAGCGATGACGATCATGCCGAGGATCAACCTGCCAAAGCGGTGAAATGTGAAGGCGACAACAGCGGTCCGGTCACCGAGTTGAAGGTTGGGACAGAAAACAATCAGCACGTGGTTTCAATTGAACCGAGCAAAAGCGGCAGCGGCACCAGCTTCGTGGTGCTGTACGTCCACGCTCGCGGCAAACAAGGGGACATCTAGCGCGAGGCGGTGCGCCCTCACAAAAGCAGCCAGGGGGCCTTTTCCTGCGCCTCACCGTGCGATACTTTCAAGTTAGACCTGCTCTGAACCTTCATGGACCACCCTTGCTATAAGTGCGGGCATAGCGTCGAAGACGGCAGGCCGTTCTGCTCGCAGTGCGGAGCGCCGCAGATCCGAGTTGCGATGCCGGAGGGGGTAACGCCCGCGGCTGCGGGAACGGTTTTGTCGAGTCCTCTGCCGATTTTTTCTTCCGACTCGTCTTCGGTTCCAGTTCCGCACCGGGCCTCGCTTTCCACTGAGATCGAGTGGCCGACGGCAATGCGGGCATGCGCGGTTGCCGCTTTGATCGCGGCTCTGGTCATGACTCTTGGTCTGGTGATTCCGCTGGTGGCCGTATTAGGCGCAGGGTCTCTCGCCGTCACTCTCTACCGCCAGCGGAATCCTGCCTGGACGGTGAATGCGCGCTCCGGAGCGAAAGTCGGAGCGGTGTGCGGCGTTTTGTTCTTCGGAATCGCGGCGGTGTTTGAGACTGTGGCCGTGAGACTTCTGCATACTGGCGGCCAGGTTCGTCAAAAGATGCTCGATGCTCTTCAGCAAGCCGCATCTCGCTCCAATGATCCGCAAGTGCAGGCGGCCTTCGACCAGCTGAAGACGCCGGAAGGCATCGCGCTCATGCTGGTCTTCGGAATGGTTTTCTTATTTCTGCTCTCGATTGCCGCGGGCAGCCTTGCAGGAGCCCTGACCGGATCTTTCCTCGGGCGGCGGAACCGCTCCTGAACCGGTCTTCTCTTAGAGCGGTCTTGCACGGGGCCGCCTGCGCCGCGTATTATTCACGGTTTGCCTTCTCACGCCATGAATAAACCGGCACGCGGTTCGCTGCTCGGCATCGAGCATCTTGAGGAAAAGGAAATACTCAGCCTGCTGCGGCTGGCTCGCCGCATGAATCCGCTCAAGGCGCGACCGTTGTTGCGCAACAAGCGCATCGCCCTGCTGTTTTACGAAGCTTCTACACGAACGCGTTCTTCTTTCGAGGTCGCTGCCAAGTCGATGGGGGCGATCACGGTGCTTGTCTTGTCTTCCGGGTCGAGCATCGAGAAAGGCGAATCCCTGCTCGACACCGGATACACGCTGCGCGCGGTGGGTGCGGACGCCATTGTCATTCGCCATCCTTCTGCAGGCGCCCCGCTGCTGATGGCACAGCATCTCGATATTCCCGTCATCAACGCCGGCGATGGGATGCACGAACATCCGTCGCAAGCTTTGCTCGATGCGTTCACGATTCTGAAGCACAAGAAATCTTTCACGGGTTTGCGAGTCGCGATCGTTGGCGATATCTATCACAGCCGCGTGGCCCGTTCCGCTTGCCATCTGCTGAGCAAGGTAGGGGTGAAGGTAACTTTGTGCGGACCTCCCGAACTCGTGCCCGAATTCGCCACCACGCTCGCGCCCGGGCTGCGCGTTACTCGGTACATTGAAGAAGCGCTGCGCGGCGCCGACGTGATCATGTTGCTACGGGTGCAACAGGAACGTCTCGCAGGCAAGAAGATCCACCTGCAGGACTACATGGCGCGCTACCAGATGACCATGGCGCGGCTAAAGTTGGCCAAGCGCGACGCCATAGTGATGCATCCCGGACCAATTATCCGGGGGCTGGAGCTGACGTCCGAAGTGGTGGACGGCCCACAATCGGTAATCGTGGACGAGGTCCGCAACGGCGTACCCACACGGATGGCGATATTGGCGCGGGCTTTGGGGAGGGCGAGTTGAGCCAGGGATTTTCGAGGATACACAGGGATTGAAAGAATGACGAACGCCAAATCCAAGCCGGGATCGATGCTTATCAAGGGCGGGCATGTAATCGATCCTGCGGCGAAAATCGATGGGCTGATGGATGTTCTCTTGCGGGATGGGATGGTTGCCGAGATCGCTCTGCCGAACAAGATTCGCGGCGGAGCCGATGAGAAGTTCGATGCGCGCGGTCTGATCGTTGCTCCAGGATTCATCGACCTTCACGTCCACTTACGCGAGCCGGGACAGAGCTACAAAGAGACTATTGTGACGGGCACCGCCGCGGCGGCGGCTGGAGGCTTTACGTCGGTGTGCACCATGCCGAACACCGCGCCCGTGGTGGACAACGCCGAATTGGTTGCGTGGTTGCGGAATCCTGAGCGCGGCGCGGTGGTGAATGTTTTTCCGATTGCAGCCGCTACTTTGAGCTCTCGCGGTGCAGCACTCACCGATTTTGCAGCGTTGCAGCGGGCCGGCGCGGTGGCCGTTACCGATGACGGCAAACCGATTCTCGAAGATGAAATCATGCGCGCAGCGTTGCGGCTCGGCGCGCAGCTGAACCTGCCCGTGGTCCAGCACGCCGAAGATACGCGGCTTACAGAGAACTCCTCCATGAACGAAGGGCCGACCAGCTTTCGTCTAGGGCTGCGGGGGATGTCGACGGCGGCCGAAGCGAGCATTGTGGACCGCGACGTGACTCTGGCGCAGCAGATTCGCGAATCGCGGCTGCATGTTGCGCACCTTTCCACTTCAGATGCGTTGAAGGCCGTGCGGCGCGGGAAGCGAGCCAAGGCGCGCGTCACCTGCGAGGTGACGCCGCATCACTTCACGCTGCTCGACGAAGATGTAGGCGAGTACAACACGAATTTCAAGATGAATCCGCCGCTGCGCTCGGCAACCGACCGCGAAGCGATTCTGGTGGCGCTGGCTGACGGCACCGTGGACGCCATTGCGACTGACCACGCGCCGCACGCCACGCATGAAAAAGAAGTTGAGTTCGAGCGGGCCGCATTCGGCATTACTGGGCTCGAAACCGCGCTGGCCCTGGCCATTACGAAGCTGCACCGCGAACACAAGATTCCGCTCGCACGAATTGTCGAACTTTTCACTGCGGGACCAGCGCGCGTGTTCGATCTGCGCGGGCGCGGATCGCTGGCTCGTGGCAGCGTCGCCGATGTCACGGTGTTTGATCCGAAGAAGAAGTGGACGTTTGATGCGGCGAAATCGCGGTCGTTGTCGCACAACACGCCGTTTGATGGCTGGCAGTTTACCGGGAAGGTTGTGGCGACGATTGTGGGCGGCAAAACTGTATACCGCGCAGAGTAGTTAGTTCAGAATCCTCATCTTCTTTCCTACTCTTCCCAACACTTCCAGCGCCTGCTCCAATTCTTCTTTCGTGTGCGTGGCTGTCATGATGGTGCGGATGCGGGCTTTGCCTTCTGGAACCGTGGGGAAGGCGATGCCGGTGCCGAGGACACCTTCTTTGAAGAGCTCGCGGGAGAAGTCCATGGTGAGTTTGCCGTCGCCGATGATGATGGGCGTGATGGGAGTTTCGCTGGCTGGAGTGGCGCGGCCGCCGATATCGAAGCCTAGCAGGCCAAGTTCTTTTTTCCAGAAGCGGGTGTTCTCCCAGAGTTTTTCCATGCGCTCAGGTTCATTTTCCAGGACATCGAAGGCGGCAATGCAGGTAGCCGCGACCGACGGCGGATGCGAGGTGGAAAATAAAAATGGCCGGGCGCGGTGATAGAGAAAATCGATCAGATCGCGCGTGCCGCAGACGTAGCCGCCGAGCGCGCCGATAGCCTTCGACAACGTTCCCACTTGAATATCCACGCGGCCGTGCACGTTGAAATGATCGATGGTACCCCGTCCGTTGCGGCCGAGCACGCCGGAAGCGTGCGCATCGTCGACCATCATGATGGCGCCGTATTTCTCGGCAAGATCGCAGAGGCCGGGCAGCGGGCCGATGTCGCCATCCATGGAGAAGACACCGTCCGAGATGAGCAGCTTCTTGCCAGGCTCGTCTTTCACGCTGGCGAGTTGTTCTTCAGCGTGGGCAACGTCCTTGTGGCGGAAGACCAGGATTTTAGCCTTCGACAGACGTGCGCCATCGATGATCGAGGCGTGGTTTAGCGCGTCGGAGATGATGAAATCGTCTTTGCCGAGTACGGCCGAAACCGTACCCGCATTCGCCGCAAAGCCTGATTGGAAGACAACGCACGCTTCCACATTTTTGAAGCGCGCGATTTTCTCTTCCAGTTCCATGTGGATTTTCATCGTCCCGGCAATGGTGCGAACGGCGCCCGATCCGACGCCGTATTTCCGTGTGGCTTCGAGCGCTGCCTCACGCAGCTTCGGATGAGTGGTCAGTCCCAGATAATTGTTCGAGGCGAGGTTGATGACTTTCTTACCGTCGAAGGTGCAGACCGGCGCCTGCTCGTCCTCCAGCACGCGCAGCTTGAAGTGGGTACCTTTGGCTTTAAGTTCGTCGAGCTGGTCAGTGAGATAGGAGAGCGGGTTGGTGCGGGTTGCAGTGGTCATGATTGCCTCAAAGTTCTTTGCCACTCGTACGGATCCACACGGATCGAAAACCGGACTAAAACATAATTGGGTTGCCGGTCGCCACGCTGGTTTCGGATAACTGCTTCATGTTGGTGAAGAATTCTTTTTCGGAATCGGCCAGAATGTCGCTGGAATGCAGCACGGTATCGACTTCCTTCAATAGCTTTGCCGCGTCTTTGCTGGAGATCCAGTCGCCGGTGTGCGTGCCGTCGTAGAGAACTTTTTCCAGCAGCATGGGGAACTTCGGCCCCGGACTGCCTTGCAGGCCGCGCAGAAAGCTGCGCAGGTTACCCACTCGCGTGATGTTGCCAAGAAACATGGAGAGAAGATATCCCTCGTGCTCGCAGGATTCGCCCATCCACTGGTCGTGGGCATCCCACTCTTCTTCCGTCGGATCGCCCGTCAGGGTGGGCTCGCCGGACTCATCGAAGGTGAGGCGGTCAGGGAGCGGGTGCGGTTTGGCCTTTCCGTCCCGGATACAGGTGCAGCGAACGAATGCATCAAGGCTCATAATGCGGTTCCAATTCGCAAGCGAGTCGCACGCGAACGGCGAAACCTCAGCGGCTAAAGCCGCATCGACTCCGTGCGACTAACGGCACGAGTAGAACTCGTGCCCTTCCCGATCTACTTCACACCGTTGGGATATATCAAAATTTTACTCGCCTCTCCGGTTTTCAACCGCTCCATCGCTTTGGAAAAATCCTTCATCGGAATGCGGTCGGTGATCACGGGATGCAGATCTAGTTTGCCGGCCTTGAGTAACGCAGTCATCTGGTACCAGGTCTGGTACATGCGGCGTCCGTTGATGCCCTGCACCGTGATGCCTTTGAAAATAATGTCTTCGGAAAAATTCAGCGCGATGGGTTTTGAGGTCAGGCCGAGGAGGGAAATTCTGCCGCCGCGCCGCACTATATCGAAGGCGGTCCGAATGGAATCGGGATGACCGGCCATCTCGAGCACCACGTCCACGCCGAGGCCGCCGGTCTTCTCCATCACAGCGGCTTTCACGTTTTCTTTGGAGGGATCGAGGACGTAGTCGGCTTTCATCTCGCGCGCGATCTTCCGCCGGTGCTCGTTGACTTCAATGGCGAAGACGCTGGTCGCCCCCACGGCGCGCGCCACCGCAATGGCAAACAGCCCAATGGGACCGCAGCCGGTGATGGCAACGGTTTTGGCAGCAATCTCGCCGGCCATCACGGTGTGGACTGCGTTGCCCAGCGGATCGAGAATCGAGGCGTACTCGTGCGGGATGGCGGGATCGAGCTTCCAGATATTCGACTCCGGAATGACCACATACTCGGCGAAGGCGCCGTTGTCATCGACGCCGATGATTTTCACATTCTGGCAGATGTGCGCTTCGCCGGTGCGGCATTGCAGGCACTTGCCGCAGGCCACATGCATTTCGGCGGAGACGAAATCGCCTTCTTTCACGCTGGTAACTTCATCGCCGAATGCAGCCGCCGTCGCCGCAAAACTCGTGGCCGGGAATCAGCGGCGGATGAATGCGGCGCTGCGCCCATTGGTCCCAGTTGATAAATGTGCAGGTCGGTGCCGCAGATGGAGGCCATTTTGACTTTGACCAGCACGTCGGTCCGGCCAAATGTGGGGACTTTTACTTCGCGAATTTCCGTTCCGGGCGCGGCCTCCGGCTTTACCACCGCCAGCATCGTGGATGGCATGAAATTATGACCTCACCGCTACTCGAAAAGGGCTTCCGTAATTAGTTTCAGCTTGTAGCGACCATGAAGCAAACGGACGATTGTAGCACCAAGGGTCTGACGCGTTCTTACGGCTTTGGTTGCGGGTGCGCCGCTCTCCCGCCTAACTCATCGGTTTGTAGGTTTTCGGCGGGGCCACCTTGTGATTTTCCGACTGGCCGCGAGGGATGCTTAGCGTCTTCCACTCGCTCGACCGCAGATGCTTGGCCAAAAATATGATCTGCCCGGTATGAGAGGCGTAGTGAGCGATCTGACGGTTGATCGCCTGCAGCACGGTGTGCGGCTCACCACGAATCGTGACGGTTCGCATCACATCTTCGAGCTTGAGCGAATCGATGGTGTCAAAAACCCGCGCCCAGCCTTCTTCCCACCAGCGCATGACATCGGCCCGAGTGGTTGCGGCGCCTAGCTCGAATTCCTGGTCGCGAAAACGGTTGGGCTTCTCGCCATCGGTGGTAAGGAAATCGGAGAAGCGCGAACGCATGTTGCCAGCCATGTGCTTCACGATGAGGGCGACGGAGTTCGATTCCGGATCGAGAGTGACAAACAGGTCTTCATCCTTGAGTTGGGCAATGGCCGCCTCGGCCAGGCGCTTTGTCCCGCGCATCTGGCGGCGGGCTTCGTCGAGGTAGTGAGTTGCAAGATCGGTCATAAGAATTCCTGTGTTTGTCGCTTCAGTGGTTTCCGCCAGGCTAGCGTCACTAATCGGGATTTAGAAATTGCTCCATCAATTCGCTCCCCAGCCGCCGCCACCGGGGGACTCGATTCTGATTCGGTCGCGTGGGTGCAGCCGCGTGCTGAATTTTCCTGGCATGGTCTCCACCGATCCGCTGCTGCGGAGAATACTCGTCCTGCCCGATGCGCCGTCCCCGCCACCGTTCAATCCCCAAGGTGGGAGCACACGCCTTTCGGAAAGTAGCGTTACTTCGCAATCGGTCAGCACTTCAATCTCACGAATAATACCGTCGCCGCCGCGATACTTTCCACCACCGCCGCTGCGCGGTCTCAGAGAATATCGACGCACCCGCAGCGGATAGGAGTGCTCAAGCGCCTCGGCGGGAGTGTTCAGCGAATTCGTCATGTGCGTGTGGACGCCTGCAACTCCGGGCTTAGTCGGCCGCGCGCCCATGCCACCAGCGATAGTTTCATAGTAAGTGAAGGGATTGCCGGTGCGGGGATCGATGCCACCGATGGTTAAATTGTTCATGGTTCCGGAAGCGGCGGCTGGAATGCGGTCCGGAATCGCCTGGGAAAGCCCGCGCAGTAAAACGTCGACAATGCGCTGCGAGGTTTCGACGTTGCCACCCGCCACCGCCGCCGGTGGGCGCGCATTCACAATCGTTCCCGCTGGAGCGATTACTTGAATCGGACGCATCAGGCCCGCCGTGGCGGGAACGTCATCCGCCAACAGACATCGAAAAATATAGAAGCAGGCGGAGTAGGTGATGGCCTCCACGGCGTTCACGCTGCCTTCGACCTGCGGGTCGCTTCCCGTGAAATCGACAGTGACTGCGTTGCGCCTTTGTCCGTGCTTCTTCTGCTGCGATCCGATGGTCACCGTCACGGCTATTTTCACCGGCTTGTCGCTGATGCCGTCATTATCCAGAAAGTCCTCTGCGCGATAGGTTCCCGGCGGGACGCGGAGCAGAAATGCACGCATCAACTCTTCTGAATATTCCAGCAGTTCCGATGCTGCGCGCTTTGCTCGTTCCACTCCGTAACGCTGGCATGTCTCCCGCAACCGCTCGGCCCCGGTGTGGCAGGCGGCGATCTGGGCGCCCAGATCGCCCTCCCGCTCCTCGGGCGTGCGGACATTGCTGAGCAACAGCGCAAGGACGTCAGGCTGCATTAGTCCAGCGCGCATGATTTTCACCGGAGGAATGCGAAATCCTTCCTGATAGATCTCGCGGCACAAGCCCATCGATCCTGCATAGGCTCCGCCCACATCGGCGTGATGGGCGCGCGAGGCCACGTAGAAGTCAGGACGGTTCGCGAATCTTTGCGGGCGAGAGCCTGCCCTGCCAAAGGGTCGCCCGCGCCCTACATAGACGGGCGCGACCAGCGTAATGTCCGGCAGATGCGTTCCACCGCGGAAGGGATCGTTGAGCATGACCACATCGCCGGGAGTCATCGAGCCCGCTGCAATCGCGGCCCGAACCGACATGGGCATGGAGCCCAGATGTACAGGCATGTGATCGCCCATGGCAATGACTTCGCCGGTACCGTCAAATACGGCACAGGAATAGTCTCGCCGCTCCTTGATGTTGGGAGAAAATGCCGTGCGCCTGAGCGCTGCGCCCATTTCTTCGGCAATCGAGTGGTAAAGATTCTTGAAGATTTCGAGCTCGATGGGATCGCGCCGCATGAGGCGGAGTTTACCCGAAGCGAGAGGAAGCAACCAGTCGAAGAGAATCGATTGACGATCCGTCGATACTCGTGTCGTCCTCTCTCACGTGAAAATTGTTAGGAAAAAATGCAAAATTGTGTTGACACTGCGTTCATACTGCCGCAATATCTTGTGTTAAGGACGCTGCCCGTACAACGAATTGGGTGGCTTTTGGCATTCGGGTCCCCGAAGTCACAAGGGAAAATCGTTCACGGAGGAACCTTCATGGCAACGAAGAAGAAGGCAAAAAAGAAGAAACACTAACTAACCGTATGCGAAACGATACTTCGCAAGGGCCAGAATTTCACTCGCCTCTCAGGAGAAGCACCTCTTGAGAGGCATTTCCGTTTTGCGCGGCGGAACGCGGGCTGCGCCCTCTCTCGCATGATCTCGAAATTGTTCGTATCGATCCCGTGCCTGTGTCACAATACGGAGACGGCCGGGCCTCAAACCGCCGATGCGAGCATGAGTCCGAGAAAAAAAAGCGCGGGCAAGAACGCAGGCAAGAATAAGAGGGACGAAGTATTCATTCCCGACAAGCTATATTTCCGCATCGGTGAAGTGGCCAGTCTATGCCGGCTTCCCGCCTACGTGCTGCGCTTCTGGGAGAGTGAGTTTCCGCAACTCAAGCCGGTGAAGAGCAGCACTGGGCAGCGCATGTACCGCAGGCGGGACGTGGAAAGCGTGCTGCACATCAAGCAACTGCTCTACGAGCAGGGCTTCACGATTGTGGGCGCGCGCCAGCAGTTGCGTTCCGAAACAAAAACGGATAAAGGGCAAGCAGCCATTCCGTTCCCATCGCAATCGCCGACGGAGATCCAGCATATCCGGCAGGGGCTGCGCGAGATCCTGAACCTGCTCACGGCTCGGCGCACGGGATAGGCCAGGCGAACGCGTTCGTGCTTCTAAGCAGCGCACTCCGGAGTGGGCTTCTTGACCTTGCCCGAGTTTGCGGCGTCCAGACGGATGCGGCTGACGCGAGCGGTTTCGTGAAGCAGATCGTCCGTGGCCTTGGTTCCATCCCCCGCCATCACAGACCCTGCGGCTAAAGCAAAACGCAACGCGTCGGCTTGATCCTCGAAATACAAAATGACTTGCCCGGACATACGTATTCTCCCAGGTTAAGGTACTTTCCGTGCAGCCTCACAAAGACCTTCGACGAGTAGCGCCTCGGCGAGCGTGACGCAAATGGATCTTTCCATGATTGTTACGGAGCCAGCCCCCGGTCAGAAGTGCTTTTCTTGGTTCAGGGGAAGTAGGAAGGGCATGCTCGGCTCCGGATGGGCGATTGACGGAAAACGCTGCCTCAGCCTAAGATTGCGTTCCGATGATCGGCAAGACCATCTCCCACTACCAGATTACGGCCAAACTTGGTGGCGGCGGCATGGGCGTGGTGTACAAAGCTGAAGACGTCCGCCTGCACCGCACGGTCGCACTGAAATTCCTGGCCGACGATTCCGTGAAGGATCCGGCAGCCCTCGAGCGCTTCCGGCGCGAAGCCCAGGCTGCCTCGGGGCTGAACCATCCTAATATCTGCACCATCTACGACATTGGAGAAGAAGGTGGCGCTGCTTACATCGTTATGGAGTACATCGATGGGCAGACGCTGAAGCATCGCATCGAAGGCAAACCGATGCGGCTGAACGAGGTGTTGGAGCTCGCGGTGCAAATTGCCGATGCTTTGGATGCCGCGCACTCCCACGGTATTGTCCATCGCGATATCAAGCCGGCGAATATTTTCATCACACGCAGCGGCCAGGCGAAAGTTCTGGATTTTGGTTTGGCGAAGTACACCGCCGAGGCCCACTCGGCGCGGGCTGCGACTGGCGTGACCAGTTCCATGCCTACGGCGGCGGACGCCCATCTGCTCACCAGTCCCGGGTCGGCTGTCGGAACGATTTCCTACATGTCTCCAGAACAGGCCATGGGCGAGGATCTTGACCGCCGCACCGATCTGTTTTCCCTGGGGATTGTTCTTTACGAAATGGTCACAGGGCGACAGGCCTTCTCCGGCAACACGAGCGCGGCGGTGTTTGATGGGATTCTCAACCGCGCGCCCACTCCCGCGTTGCAGATCAATCCTCAACTTCCGCCAAGAATCGCGGAGATCCTGGAGAAGGCGCTGGAAAAAGACTTGAAGCTTCGTTACCAGACGGCTTCGGACTTCCGGGTCGATCTGCAGCGATTAAGGCGCGAGTCGGACACGCATGGGAGTACCAAGATTGCGATCCAGCCCGCTGCCACGGAAGTGGCGGCTCTTCCGGCGAGCGCCGGCTCCGGACGATGGCCGCTGATGGCGGCAGCTTCGGCGATCGTAGCGATTGCGTTGATCGTGGGTGCCTATACCGAAGGAAAACGGGCGGGCCTGGCTTTGAGCATTTCCCCGCCCACCTATCACCAGCTTACTTTTCGCGGCGGCACCATCCGGATGGCGCGTTTTGCTCCCGACGGAAAAAACATTGTATATAGCGCGGCCTGGGAGGGGAATCCAATCGATATTCTGGTCACCCGTCCCGACAGCCCTGAATCCCGCCCATTTGGATTATCGAAGGCCGAGGTGTTATCGATCTCCTCCGAAGGCGAGATGGCTGTTCTCCTGAACAGCCACAATGTAGATCCTTACATTAACGTGGGCACGCTCGGTCGGGTACCGCTGGGCGGCGGCGCGCCGCGCGAAGTGCTGGAGAACGTGCAGTGGGCGGACTGGTCGCCGGATGGCACAAACTTCGCGGTGGTACGTGAGGTCGGCGGTTTGAGCCGCGTCGAATATCCCATCGGCAAAGTGCTGTATCAAACCGGAGGTTGGCTCAGCCATGTGCGCATTAATCCGCGTGGAGACATGGTGGCTTTCATCGAGCATCCGGTTCGGCGGGACGATGCGGGGACGATCGCGGTGGTCGATACTTCCGGGAAGAAAAAGACTTTGTCTACCGGATGGGAGACGGCTTGGGGCTTAGGATGGTCGCCGAGCGGAAACGAGATATGGTTTTCGAGCACCCGGCTGGGCTATGGACGGTATCTCTCGGCGGTAAGTCTTTCCGGGAAAGAACGGCTTCTGGCGCGGGAACCGGGCACGCTAACTTTGCAGGATGTCGCGAAAGACGGACGCGTGCTCATCACTCGCGATGTGCCGCGCGTGGGCATGGTCGGGATGAGCGCCGGCTCCAGCAAGGAGCGCGATCTTTCGTGGCTGGATTGGTCGGCGCCCAAGGATTTGTCTCTCGATGGCAAGAAGCTTTTGTTCACCGAATCAGGCGAGGCGGGTGGGGAGAACTATTCCACTTATATCCGTGACACCGACGGCTCGCCTGCTGTTCGCCTGGGTGACGGATTGAGCTTTGCGCTGTCGCCGGATGAGAAGTGGGTTTTGACGGGTCTGCCCAAGCCGCCGGTTCAGTTCAACCTGGCGCCGACCGGCGCGGGAGAAACGAAAGAGCTGACCCATGACCAGATTAATCGGCTGTGGGCGCGCTGGTTTCCGGACGGCAAGCGAATTCTTTTTTCCGCGGATGAGGTCGGCAAGGGCGTGCGGCTGTATGTACAAGACGTAAGCGGAAGCCCACCGAAGGCAATCACCAACGAGGGAGTGAACGGAAGTTTGCTGGCAATTTCACCCGACGGCAAGCAGGTAGCCATGGTTGGGAGCGATCAGAAACCCGTGATCCTTACAGTAGAGAGCGGCGAAACTCGGCCGATCCCTGGGCTCGGCCCAGGAGAAGCGCCGGTGGCGTGGACCAGCGACGGCCACTCTTTGTTTGTTTACAAGCTGGGCGAAGTTCCCACCACCATCTATAAGCTCGACCTGGCTACCGGCCACAAGCAATTTTGGAAGCAACTGGTGCCGCCCGATGTTTCCGGCGTTACCGACATCAGTTCCGTCCTCATCACTCCAGATGGAAATAATTACGTCTACGAATACGGGCGGACGCTTTCGGATTTGTATCTGGTAAACGACCTGAAATAAGCGCTGGAGAGAAATGGTCGGGACGGGCAGATTTGAACTGCCGACCCCTCGCACCCCAAGCGAGTGCTCTACCAGGCTGAGCCACGTCCCGACGAGGAAGGAACCCGCTGCATCGCATCTGCAGCAGATAGGGTTAACTCAAGGATTTTAACACCTGCGGGGAAGTTTGGTTCGTCCGCGCCTGATTTTGTCCGTCGATTTGCTTAGGGATGGCAGGGCCACGGAAAAGGGTTCAAGTGGGGAGCAAACTGGAAATCCGGCGGGGTGGTGAACTCCACGCGCAGCTTGATGCGAGTGAGTGAGCCCTTCGAATCCGTTTTGTAGGAAGAGACCGTAACCCGGAGCCACCCCTTCCTGGCGCCGTCGATTGCGTTCGTGTAGTCGGAGAGCGCCTTATCCGGGTCCGAGGTCTGATAAGACCACAGAACATTCCCGATCAGGCCGAAAACCCGATCGTAGTCGGATCGGTTCAGCAGGAAATACATTTCATGCGGATGCGCTAAAGAGGACTTGACGGTCTCGCCAAATCCGGCGCCAAGGGTCTGGTTCGGGTTAAACCGCAACGGAAGGTTTACCGGGTAGATGTAGTCCTTCGTGTTCTCTTCGGCTGGAACAATGTCGAGGAACCAGCCTGGATCCTTCTGGCTCCTTACCCGAAATAGCAATCCACCGCCCAGCTCGCGCTCGAAGTTGTCCCCGGCATCGAGATGCACTTTAAAGGAGACGAATTGGCAGGCGGGAGCAGATTGCGCCCGAACATCGCGTGCGCGAGCATCGCTTGGTCGAACATGGGTCGCCGCGATCAGGCACACCAGCAACAAGGCGGTCAGCAGCCTCTCGCGACCATTCCGTATCGACATAAATTCCTGTTTAACTCTTCTTTCGCTTGCGCTTCGGCAGCGGTTTCTCCTCCAGAATGGCGAACTGGATTTTCTTCTCCACGGGATCGATGCGGTCGACCAGCACGCGAATTCGTTGTCCCAGACTGTAGGTCTTGCGCGAACGCTGGCCGATGATCTGGCGCGTGTTCTCGTGGTAGGAGTAGTAGTCGTCGGTGAGCGTGTTCAGCGGGACCAGGCCTTCAACGAACAAATCAGTGAGTTCGACGAAGAAACCAAATTTGGTGACGCTCGTGATGAGGCCATCGAAGTCCTCGCCGACGCGGTCCTCCATGAACTTGACCTTCTTCCATTCCATGAGCTCGCGCTCGGCTTCGTCGGCGCGGCGCTCGGACTGGCTCGACTCTTCCGCGATGGTGTGGAGTTCGTCGAGCGGGATCGGCCCGCTCAGCGGTTCCAGCGCTTCGCGATGCGCGGCATGGTCGCGGCGCTTCGACCAGGGTGAAGGCGCGTCATCGTCGTGCGCGGCCGAGGCAGCGCCCGACAGCTTTTCTTTTTTGCTGGAAGCGGCAGGGAAGACTCCAATCGGAATCTCGCCGTCATGAGTCTCGGCCGAGTCGCGCAGGACTTCTTTCAAGATTCTGTGCACGATCAGGTCGGGATAGCGGCGGATCGGCGAAGTGAAGTGAGTGTAACTCGGCGCCGCCAGCGCGAAGTGGCCAACGTTCTCTTCCGAGTAGCGCGCCTGCTTGAGCGAGCGCAGCATCAGGTA
Source organism: uncultured Acidobacteriaceae bacterium (assembly GCA_963777005.1). Taxonomy (GTDB): domain Bacteria; phylum Acidobacteriota; class Terriglobia; order Terriglobales; family Acidobacteriaceae; genus Sulfotelmatobacter. The sequence continues at coordinate 35,630 of CAVZPC010000025.1, forward strand.
GCTGACGATACGCTCTTCCGGCTTTCCTGCGATTTTTGCAGCCAGCTTCTGATACATGCGGGGAGTGATGTGAACATCTTTTGGCACTTCGATGGTGCGGGCTTGTTTGCCGGTGCCCCGCGCGGCGCGGCGGTCGCTTTTGAACTGCACGCGCTGTATGGGCAGCGCACCCACACCCAGAGAGTATCCGAAGGTCGCGGCGATCACTTCGAAATCGTAGACGCGCTTGGCGTCGGGCTTTTCGTGGATGCGATAGAGGGATGCGATGCGCTTTGATTCCAGATATTGCGCCACGCACTCGTTGGCCGAGAGCATAAATTCTTCGATCAGGCGATGCGCGATGTTGCGCTCGGAACGCGTGATGCTCTTCATCAATCCGAATTCGTCGAATTCGATGACTGGCTCAGGCAAATCAAAGTCGATCGATCCGCGGCGCTGACGCTTGTGGTTGAGAATCAGTGCGAGGTCACGCATCAGTTCGAAGGTAGGAACAAGCGACGCATAACGCGCGCGCACGGCGGCATCACCTTCGAGCACGTCGTTGACGGCGGTGTAGGTCATGCGCTCGGCGGAACGGATCAGGCCCTCGCACAGCTCGTAGCTGACAATTTCACCGCGAGGATCGATGTGCATCACGCACGAAAGAACCAGCCGGTCGAGATGCGGACGCAGGCTGCAGATGTCGGTGGAAAGCTCGAGCGGCAACATGGGCACGGCGCGGTCGGGGAAGTAGACGCTCGTGCCGCGCAGGCGAGCTTCCTGGTCGAGCGCGGAATCGGGCGTGACGTATTGCGCCACGTCGGCGATGTGGACTTGCAATTCAAAATTTCCGTTGGGAAGGTTGCGGACGGTCACAGCGTCGTCGAAGTCGCGGGCGGTTTCGCCGTCGATGGTGACGATGGGCAGCGAGCGGAAATCACGGCGATGGCGAAGTTGCTGCGCTGGGATCACGCCGGGGATGGCCTGGGCCTCTTCGAGTGTTGGCGCGGGAAAGTGGTGAGGCAGGTGAAATTTGCGGATGGTAATTTCCACGTCGACGCCGAAGTCATCCTGGCGGCCGAGAATTTCGAAGACGCGGCCGCGTGGATTCTGCGTGGGTGTGGGCCAGTCCGTGATTTCGACATCGACCACAACGCCTTCGAGATCGTTCCAGTCCGAATGTCTCGCGGCCTCGTCTCCAAGCACGCGGTCTGGCGATTTCCTCTTGCCGATAGCCGGTGACTCGCTGCCGCTACGATCGGGAATTTCCATGCCCGGCGGAATCACGATCTCCTGGGTGATTTTGCTGTCGATGGGCTTCACATAGTTGTGGCGGCTGCCGTAGTGAAAAATTCCCACCACCGTGGGATGACTGCGTACTACCGAACGCACGATGCGCCCTTCGGCGCGGCCATCCGGGCGAGTAGCAACGATATCGACCAGCACACGGTCACCGTGCATGGCGTTGCCGATGGCGTGGGGAGCGATGAAAATATCTCCCACCAAACGAGACTTCATCGACGGACTCAACGAACTCGCGTCGGGGATGACGAAACCGAAACCATCGCGGTGCATGGTGAGGCGTCCGGCAACCAGATTCTTGTCAGGTGCGGGTTGCGGCAGGGCGTAGCGGTCGGAGTTGATCTGAACCAGATCTCCAGCGGCGACCAGCTTCTGCAGACGGGTATCGAGCTCTCCGCGGGCTTCGCCGTGCAATCCGAGTTCGCGGACCAATTGCTTGAATCCAGCAGATCGCTTGGGCTGGCGAGCAATGTGTTTCAGGATGGCGGAGTCGGAGAGCATGGGAAGCTTTCAGCTACCAGCATAACGCGCGAACGGAAATGGGGTTCAGGCCGAAGGTCACCATGTATCTCCGCCGCCGCGCGGCGGCCATGCACCCAACATCTGCCGCAGCGTTGCGATCTGGCCCACGTGATAACTGTTGTGCGCCACCATTTGCCAGAGTACAGCCTCGAGTGTTCCCGCGATCTGCATGTCTCCTGCGTGCGCACTTTCGATTTGCCGCTGCATTTCTTCCGGAGAAGAATTGGCCAAAGTCGCGAAATCGGCCAACAGGGCGGCAAAACGATTCCTCAGACGGTCCCATTCCTGCGCATCCGAGGGCGCAGCGGGCGGGAAGCTCTCGGCAGCATGCTCGGGATAGGCGGGTCTCTCGCCGCGAATGCGGCGGAGTTCGTAATCCATCCAGTAATTCATGTGGAAGACGAGTTGTGCGATGGAGTGGGGAAATCCTTTGATCTGGCGCGAGGCTAGTTCTGCAGGAAGATCTTCGACGCAGGCGAGAGGATCGGCGTGAGCGCCTTTGCCGTGGAACAGTTCCATGAGTGCGCGTGAGGACATGGGAATCGGGTCTTAGGTGCTGGGTGTTAGGTCTTACGACCTAGCTGCAGCTTTCTGAGCCAAGCCGAAGACCCATGACCTAAGACCTGTGAATTAAGACCGGCTCGCAAAGTATTTCTCTTCCAGAATCTTGCGATGATGCAGCTCGTGCCCGGCGATGATGTAAGCGATGCCGCGCACGGTCACCTCGTTTTTGTTCGCAGTTCCGCGCCGCATCCACGCCGCTTCATCGAGATTGCGCAGCAGCGACAGCGTGGCGCGGCGCACAGCGATGAAGTCTTCGATCACCTCCGTCAGCGGATGGTGAGCGAAGGGACCATTGCGCACGTAGTCGTCCTGCTCAAAACCCTCCAGCGGAGTGGCATCGGCGCGCGAGATGCGCAGAGCGCGGTAGGCGAACACTCGCTCCGTGTCGCAGACGTGGCCGAGCACTTCCTTTGCGCTCCATTTCCCCGGCGCGTAGCGGAAGTTCCCGTCTTCCTCGTCGCGGCAAGAGAGCAGCATCATGGTTTGCCGGCGTTGCTGGTCCAGCGTGGCAAGAATATCCTCGCCCTGCACCAGTGCAATATAGCGGGCATAATAAGGCGCGTACTCGTCGGGCTGAGGACGAGCGATGATCAAGGCTGGAGGAGGAATCACGGCTGGTTCCGACATCACTTACTCCCTGGTGGATGCATCCGGCTTTCGATAATTCTTCGAGTCAAGAGGATACTCCGACCCCCTGTGGAACCGCTAACAAGAATGCCCCTTTCGGGAAATACTTACACGGTGCGAGGGAGGAAAAGAGAGGCATGCCGGCGAATCGCCTGACTTGGATCGCACGGAAGCATGTACCATCCTAGGAAACTCTGTTGAAAATAAAGGCTTTTCCACAGCGCTCATTGTGAGACGGCGGAGTACAATTCGATTTGGTCACGCAAGTGCGGCACGTGATCCCTAATCCCAACAAGGAAAGGAACTATGTAACCCATGTGGAAGCCGACGAATCAGCCTCAGACCCCAGGGCGCCCGGTAGAACCGGAGCGTCCAACTACGCATACACCGAGCGCGCCTGCCATGATGGCCAATGAGCCCGTTGCGCCGCGTCCGGCGGCAACCACCACTACCACAGCGGATCAGGCAACCATCGGCAAATCGCTGGTGATCAAGGGCGAGGTGACCGGATCGGAATCGCTCTACATCGATGGCCGGGTGGAAGGTTCGATCAGCCTGGCAGGCAACCGCGTTACCATTGGGCGCAATGGAGTAGTCGCGGCCAACATCAATGCCCGCGAGATCGTGGTGCTCGGTAAAGTCCGCGGCAACCTCACCGCCAGCGACCGCGTCGATATCCGCAGCGATGGATCGCTCACCGGCGACGTGGTAGCGGCACGCATCTCCATTGAAGACGGCGCGTTCTTCAAAGGCGGCATCGACATCCGCAAGGGTGGCCAGCCCAGCCAGCTGAAGCCCAATGGCAAAGATGAGAGCGTTAGCGCCCCCGAGCCGGCTGCTGTCGGCGCCAGAGCGTAAGTTTGCGGTAGGCGTTTCTGAACGAAATCAGTGGCGGAGTTCGCGAATCATGCGAATGTCCGCCGCTTTGTTTTTTGCAAGTGATTGACCGTGAGTGCACTTCTGATCAGTTGCTCTCGCACTTCGACCGCAGTACCATCAGGTAACGATGTTTCTTGTCCTCTTGACCGGCTGGGGCGTCCTTCGCCGTCCCGTTGGCCGCGCATGGTGACTGCCCTGAATTCTGAAAAGGGAGAAGTGTGTTTTGATCGAATGGGCCCAGCGTTTTCGCATTCTCTTTTTTAGCTTCTGCGCTCTATGGCTCGTGATTTTCTGCCCAGCGGCTTCCTGGGCCGATGCCGCCGCTTTTGACCTGAAGGGGCCGAAGGTCGATGTCCGCGTGCAACGGGAAGGCCATTCTCTTCCCATCGCGGAAGTTCCCAATCTGCAGGTAGGAGACCGGCTCTGGGTTCATCCCGATCTGCCGGATACTCAGTCGGTTCGCTATTTGATGGTTATTTCTTTTCTGCGGGGATCGACCAATCCGCCTCCGGATTCCTGGTTCATTCGCGTCGATGCCTGGAGCAAGCAGGTGCACGACGAGGGCGTCTACGTGAATGTTCCGGAGGGAGCCGAAGAAGCGATCGTCTTTCTTGCGCCGGAGACCGGAGGCGCGTTCAACACTTTGCGCAGCGCTGTCAGGGGGAAGCCGGGAGCCTTCGTGCGTGCCGCTCAAGATCTTGAGCAAGCCAGCCTCGATCGCCAGCGACTGGAAAAGTACCTGGATTCCATTCGCGAGGTTTCATCTGATCCTGAACAGATGAAGACTCGTACCACGCTTCTCGCGCGCAGCCTCAACATGAAGCTCGACCAGCAGTGCTTTGACAAGCCGAGCGCACAGCAGGCGCCATGCCTGACGCAGAACACGGATCAACTGGTTCTCGATGACACCCACAGTCAGACCATGGTCGCGACTCTCAGCTCCGGGCCGTCCAGCGACCTGCTGGTGCAGGTCAGCGCCACTCCGACCGCGGGCGCTGGATACTACAGCGCTTACGTAGGGGCGGTGGTGGACGTGGTTCGAATTCTGGGCTCGGCGCACACCGCGCAGTATCAGTACATCCCGGCGCTCTCGCTTCCGAAAAAGGACAATCTTAATCTTCGCCTCAACACTCCGCCTTCTTTCCGAAATCCCAAGTCCGTGATCGTGATCGCGCTACCACTGGTTCGGGCGGCGGTGAACCCTCCTCTGCGTCCTATTGACGGCACACAAGTGTTCTGCGTGGATAAACCTTCGCTGGTGTTACCTGCCGACGGAGCTCCGTTGGTTTTCGCCACCGATTTGGCCCATAACTTCGTTCTGCACGTGGAAACGAAGACGGGGCCGGGAATCGATCTTCCAGCAGTTCCCGAAGCCGCGCAGGGCGGATTTGTAATCGATACCAAGGCCATGCAGTCGGTTGAATTGGAGGGTGAGGTCAGCGGAATTTTGCGCGGTGTTTGGGGCTTTCGCTCCTTCGATGGTCCGCGTTTCCGGCTGCGCGCTTCCACACCGCAGCAGTGGGTGGTTGCGTCCAAAGACGCCAGCGCGCTCATCGTTGGCCGCGAGGACACGTTACATCTCCAGTCTCCCGATGCCTGCTGCGTCAGCTCGGTCAGCCTCCGCGATGAAAAAGGCAAGATCACCGACGCTGGGTGGAAGATTGCCAAGCCTGAAGAACTGGAAGTGAAAGTTCCTCTGCAAAACGCAACCGCTGGAACGCTGACCGTGATGATCCACAAGATGGGCACTCGGCAGGCCGATGAAATTCCGCTGCACACATACTCCGAGGCCGGGCGGCTGGACGCCTTCGATATTCACTCTGGCGACGCAGACGGAGTGCTCAAAGGCACCAGACTCGATCAAGTCACCTCGATCGACATAGCTGGCCTGCGCTTCACGCCAGACGGTCTATCCCGCGCCAACCAGCGCGACGAACTGAAGCTGCTTTGCGACGATGCGTCCGTCACCAAGCGGCTGCAGCCCGGAGATGCCATCGTGGTTCATGTGGCGCTGCAGGACGGCCGCTCTATGGATTTGAAAACTGCCGTGGAAGCGGCCCGGCCGCGCGTCGCTGTGCTCAGCAAGAGCGTGCAATTGGACACGATGAGTTCGCCGTCTACGGTTCGCCTGGAGAGCCAGGACGAACTTCCGCAGGATGCGCGCCTGAATTTCTTTCTGAAGACGCAGGTTCCCGAGAATTTCCCTCCTGCCGAAAAGATCGAGGTGGCGACGGCCGACGAATCTTTCAGCGTGCTACTCAGCGAGAAAGACGGCAATCTCACTCCTCAGGATTCGAAAACGATTTTTGGGGTCCTCGACCCGATGAAGTTGCTTGGTCCGTCCGCGTTCGGCCCGCTGAAATTTCGGCCCGTGGATGCGAATGGCATTGATGGAGACTGGCAACCTCTGATCACTCTGGTGCGTATCCCGGTTCTGGAGGGAATTCATTGCGCGCGATCCGCGGAAAAACAATGCACGCTGGATGGAGACAAGCTTTTTCTGATCGACGCGGTCAGCAGCGATCCTGATTTTAACAACTCTGTGACTGTACCCGACGGATTTGTCGAAGCCGCGCTTACGATTCCGCATCCGAAAGACAAAACTCTTTACCTGAAGCTGCGGGACGATCCTTCCACGGTAGTGACCGCCAACGTGCCAATCTTGACTGCGTCGCCCTGAGCTCTCCGGCAGAGGTGCTCTCCACCTACGCTCCAGCGGCGCCCTTGCCCTGGAACGAAACCTCCACTAGTCGCCGGTCCTCCTCGGAAACCTGGAACATGGCGCGCGGCTTCAGGTTCATATAGCTGGCCACGAAAACTTCAGGGATCTGCCCAATGCGGGTGTTGTACGTGTTCACGTCGTCGTTGAAAAACTCGCGGCGATCCGCGATGCGCTCTTCCAGTTCGCTGATGCGCGTCTGCAGCTTGAGAAAATTTTCGTTAGCCTTGAGCTGGGGATAATTCTCCGCCACAGCGAACAGCCCGCGCAGCGCATCCGTCATCTTCAAATCGGCCTGCGCCTTCTGGCTAATGCTGGCCGCATTCATCGACGCAGCCCGTGCCTGCGTCACCGCCAGCAGGGTCTGCTGCTCGTGCTGCATGTATCCCTTCACGGTCTCGACCAGGTTGGGAATCTCGTCATGGCGCTGCTTGAGCAGCACATCGATGTTGGCCCAGGCGCGGTCGTTATCGTTGCGCAGCCGCACCAGTTCGTTGTAGAGAATGATGACGTAGACCAGCACTCCGACCGCAAACAGCAGAAACGCCGCGCCCTCAATCAGGCTGCTGCCCATCGTTGTCCCGACCTCCGCCTCGACTTTGCCACAGGAATGCTTACAGTGAAACAGCAGGCAGGTCAGCGACGCAAGTAACTGACGGGGCAGCGCCCAAGGTCATGCAAATCGGGCGCACACGGAGCCGTCCGTGGAAAAAAAGGGCCAAGCCCTCAGGCTCAGCCCTTCGTGCACAATAAGATCAGCTACGGCTTATGCGGCGTCAGATCGCACGAGTGCTTCATCTCATCCAGATTCAGGCCGCCGGGCGAGAACTCAGCGATCGCATAACCGGTCCTGGTCCTGACTTCCACGTTGAATACCTGGGCTCCAATCATTCCGCGAATCGTGCCTTTGTCCATGGAAAGGAAGCGTGCGCGAAGCCAGTTCCATCCCTTATGGTCGTGACTACCATCGATGCGGACCATGACTTCCATCTTCGGTTGGCCCCAGAAGCCCGGATAGTCCGGCCGTCCCAGCCTGGTGCCGGGATCAAAATCGGCGTGCTCATATTTTCCATCGGAGCATACAATTTCGACCCGCGGTTTGTAATCTGGATCTTCGCGGAAATAATTATTCGCCAGCAGTTCGAAGCGAACTTTCTTCGCTCCCGTCATTTTGTCTTCCGAGCGGAACGCCATCCACTTGCCGCCGGCGCTGACGCCATCCTGCTCACCCTGATACGGGCTCATCGCCCCCTGCTGAGCAAAGGCCGAACCGGCCATCAAAATTAAGCTGCTAAGTACAACTGCCGCGGCTAACCCGCGACGCCTCTGTTTCTGCGATAATCGCAATTCTTTCAAGGTCTCCTCCCCGAACGAAACCATCCTTACATATTGAACCCGAAAAATGCATAAGAGTTGCATGGCGGCGTGCCACCCGAAGCAAGGCGAACAGGAAACGAAGGTATTCTATCTCCAATGTAGATCTTCGAAGTTACCGCGTGTCGATCCTGAGATCGATGTAGACCTGGGAGCGGTCGTCGAACTGGCTCACCGACTTGGTATCGCTCTTATGGTTGTTGAACTGGGCGTAGACTTCGTAATCCACGTTGGAAAGGCCCGGAAAACGGTAGGTGCCATCCTGCCCGACAATATAGGTCTTTACCGCATGGGTGCGCGTGTTGGTGAGATATACGATCGCGCTGACCACGGGATTGTCCTGCGGATCGAGAACTTTGCCGGAGAGCAGCCGGCCTTGCTGGTCTTTCTTATCGAGAGCGCTTCCAGTCACCGAGATCAGGAGCATGACCGCGCAAGCCAGGAGCGGGACGAGCCTAAGAGACGATCTTAGAATCATACGAGTCTTTCTTCCTTTTCTGCTCCGAATGATTCTAGCGGGCCAGATGCAAACCAATATCAATGCGTTCATCATACTCTACGTGGACTGGAACCTCTTCCACCAGATGAACCGGAGAGCCATCCTGAGTCTTTACGCCCTTGAGGTCGGCGCCCACGACGTAGTCGTTCTTGCCGGCGGCCACGCGTAGAGCGAATTCGCCGTGATGGTCGGAATAGAGTTCCCAGCTGGGTTTCTTGTCGGAGGCGCGGCGGATCTTCACCTTGACGCCGTAGACGGGATGATCATCCGGACCCCAGACCGTGCCGAAGATGAGCGCGTAAGGATCCGTTGGTTTTAACTTCTTGGGCCCGGAGGCGGCATGGGCTGCGGGCGAGACTTGCGGGCCGAGAACGGACAAGACAAGCAGAAGCACTACGTAAGAAGAGAATTGCCATGCAGATCGACGAAAACGGCAAGCGCTATGCGTCGTCACCGTCTTCGGTCTCCACTTCCTCTTCTTCTTCCACATAGCCTTCTTCGACTGCCTTCAACTCCAGCGGGCTGGTCGTGATGACTTCGAAGTCTGTGCCACACTCCGGACAGGAGACGATTTCACCTTCGTCGACTTCCTCTTCTTCCACATCCAGATCAGTTTCGCATTCAGGACAAAGAACCATAATTCCTCCACCCCCCCATTCCCCGTCTTTCTGGTTAGATACCACTGATAATATTTAGATTCTTCCCCCACCGCAGGTCAAGGGGGCCCGCGCTGTAGAGCAAGGAATTAAAATTTTGGCTGATAACGATCGATAACCTTGACATTTCGCTCGCCGGAGCTTAGATGATTTCTCTCCTGAACAAAAGTCCGTGGTTTTTCACTGCTGTGCTAGTAATCGCGAGCACGGTTGCGGCAGCACAAAACCAGGCGAGTTCTCGTATGTCTGGAAGCAGCACATTCGAACCCATGGCCGTCGATAGCCGGATTGCGGCCGCTCTGCAGCAGGTTTCTGCGGATCGCATCCGGGCAAATATCGAGAAGCTGGTGAGTTTTGGAACGCGGTCCACCATCTCGGCCCAGGACTCGGCTGCAATCGCCTCTGGGCGCGGGGTTGGCGCTGCGCGGGAGTGGATCAAGTCAGAATTCGAACGCTACGCCAAGGAGTGCGGCGGCTGCCTGGAGGTGAAGACCGATACTTTCACCGAGCCAGCCGCCGACCGCATTCCACAACCCATCGAAATCACCAATGTTTATGCAGTCCTGAAAGGCACCGATGCGGAGAACGCGAAGCGAGTTGTGCTGGTCACCGGGCACTACGATTCGCGCAACAGCGATATTCTCGATACCAAGGCGGACGCTCCTGGCGCGAATGACGATGGTAGTGGGACGGCCGTGAGCCTGGAATGCGCACGGGTTTTGAGCAAGCTGAAGTTTCCGGCGACCATTATTTTTCTGACTGTGGCTGGCGAAGAACAAGGATTGAATGGAAGCCGCCACTTCGCCCAGATGGTCAATGAAAAGATGGCCAAGGAGCAGGGCTGGCGCCTTGAGGCCGTGCTGAACAACGATATCGTGGGTGGAGACAAGAGCGCAGAGCAGGATCACTCGGTGGTACGGATATTTTCCGAAGGTTTGCCGGCAGCAGCCACAGAGCAGGAGATCAAGCGGATTCGCGGGCTGGGCGGCGAGAACGACTCGGCGTCGCGTCAACTGGCACGTTACATCGCTGAAGTAAGCCAAGCTTACGATGCGGGCGTGAAGCCGATGCTCGTATTCCGCCTGGACCGGTACCTGCGCGGCGGCGACCATTATTCCTTCAACCAGCAAGGATTTGCCGCGGTGCGCTTCACCGAATTTCGCGAAGATTTTCATCATCAGCACCAGAACGTTCGCACCGAGAATGGCGTCGAATATGGCGATCTGGCGAAGTTCGTTGATTTTGATTATGTCGCGCACGTGGGGCGGCTGAATGCCGCCACGTTGGCGTCGTTGGCGGCCGCGCCCGCGCCTCCGGCGAATGTGCATTTGCTGACGAAAGACCTGGAGAACGACTCCACGCTCACGTGGGAAAGCTCACCCGGAGGATTGGCTTCGGGCTACGAAGTTCTCTGGCGCGCTACCACCAGCCCGGAATGGGAGCACGCGGAAAAAGTCGGGAACGTAACGCGCGCGACTTTGAAACTTTCGAAAGATAATGTCATCTTTGCAGTGACGGCTGTGGACGTTCACGGACACCAAAGCCTGCCGGTTGTACCTCTGCCGGAACGGTAGATTGACGAGGCGGGCAACCTGATACCATGAGTGTGACGCCTTTTTGCCCTGGCGGTATTTGAGACCCCACCGTGCCGATGAATCGCGGACGTACGATCTCGTTGAGCCTCCCTCCGTTCACCCGCTGGGTGAAGCGGCTGATTCTTACCTACGCCGCGATTTACCTGCTAATGGCGGTGATGAGGCTGGCTTCGCCCTTCGCCCGGGAGTGGGTGGTGGTTTACCTGGGGCTGATTCCGAAGCTAGTGATGCAGGGGATGATCTGGCAGTTGGTTACCTATTCTTTTCTCCACCTCGAGTTGCTGCATTTTCTCTTCAATGCTCTGGCGCTGTGGATGTTCGGCTCGCAGTTGGAGGGTGACTGGGGATCGAAGCGGTTCTTGGAGTTCTATTTCTTTTGCACAGTTGCGGCCGCCGTTACCACGGTGGCTGTGAGTTATTTGCACCTTCCCGGGCTCTCTCCGGGAACGCCGACAATCGGGGCCTCGGGCGGGATTTACGGTCTGCTGGTTGCTTTCGGTGTGTTGTACGGCGAGAGCGAGATCATGATGTTCCCGCTGCCCTTCCTGATCAAAGCCAAGTACTTCGTCTGGGGAATCGTGTTCCTGACGCTGGTGGGCGCGATCCAGGAAACTGGCGGCGTGGCCAACTTTGCGCACCTTGGCGGATTGCTCTTCGGCTATCTATATCTCAAATTCCTTCCGAGAAAAGGCCTGATGTTCGCCACTTCCGAGCGCTACTTCAGCGCGCGCAACGAGTATTACCGCTGGAAGCGCAGGCGCGCGGCGAAGAAGTTCGAAGTCTACATGCAGAAGCACGACCGCAAAGTCGAGTTCGACGAGCATGGCAATTATATTCCGCCCGATGACGGTCCGCGTAAGGGAAACGGTGGGTCGAAATCCGGGTGGGTGAACTGATCCGTAGCAGAGGCTCAGTAGACGAAGTCTCTATGATTGGCCAAAGAAGTTCTTAAATTCCAGCAGTATTCTCTCCGGCAGTTCTTCCCGCTTGGCTTTTCCCTTGAATCCTAGATCGTGACCGGCGCCTTCCACCGTGATCAACTTCGTCTTTGCCGGGATCTGCTTCAAAGCTTGTCCGATTTCTTCGACGGAACCGAAGGGATCGCGCGAGCCACTCACGAACAGAGAGGGTGTCCGCAGGTTGGAAAAATGCTGCGTGCGCAGCTGAGTCGATTTGCGCGGAGGGTGCAGCGGATAAGATAGCAAGAACAGGCCAGGTGCGAGCGCACCTTCCGCTTCTGTCTGTTCGGCGCACAGCATGCTCGCCTGTCTTCCGCCGTAAGAGTGTCCTCCGAGAAAAATGGGCCCGCTTGTCATATTGTTCAGCGCCATCACCGCGTTTTTGAGTCCGGCGCGATCACGCTTGCCGTCGTGCGGACTGGGTGGACCGTACGGACGATCTTGACGGAACGGCAGATCGCAGCGCAGTACGAGGAAGCCCGCGCCGGCAAAGGCTTCCGCCAACACGATCAGCAGAGGAGCCTGGCAGTTTGATCCCGCACCGTGAGTGAGAACGAATCCCTGGCCGTTCGGTTTTGCGGGATGATGCAGCAGTCCGCGCACGAACGGATCCACCGTTACGTCGGTAAAAACCCGCGGGCTCGATTCAACGGACATGCTTAGACCCCAACCTCCTCCAACTTCTCGTAGACTTTCAGAATTTTAATTTCATTTCCCAGGCGAGCCCAGCAGCGCAAAAGCTCAGGATCTTCCAGAGCCGCACCGCGAGCCTGCTCCGAATTCCAGTAACGCAGCAGCAGGTAATTCGCTTCGTCAGCGCGGTACAGAAGATCGCGGCCGTATTGCTTCCTGGAGACGATGGCGTTGAGTTCGCGCATGGTTTCAAGGGCAGCTGCCTCCATGCCAGGCACAGGCTCCCAGATCGCGATGGATAGATACTCCTGCGACATACCCCGCGATTATATCTTCCGCGGCTTCTTGCTGCGCTGGGGTTTCGCGCGCGTGGCGGCAGTAACCTCTTCGGGCGTCACCGTGTGCAGGCGCATCAAGTTGGTCGAACCCGAGGCCTGGCGCGTGCCCGCGACAACTCCCAAAACGTCACCCGGCTTGAGTTGCCGCAGGTCTAACAATTCTTTCTCGGCCAGGCGCACCATGTGCTCAGCCGAGAGTGCCGGCGCGCACTTCATGGGATGAACTCCCCAGTAAAGGTTGGTACGTTGCGCGACACCCACGTTCGGCGTGAAGGCGTAGATGGGAGCCTGTGGCCGGTATTTGGAAATCATGCGCGCGGTGTTGCCGGTCTCGGTAAAGACGGCGATTGCGCCCATAGGAAGATCCTCGGCTGCGTGCGCAATGGATTCGCAGATGGTCTCGGCGACGGAAAGCGCATGCCGGTCGCGGCGTCGGCGCTGGGTGAACTCTCCCATATTGCTTTCGGCCTCGACCACGATACGCGCCATCATCGCGACCGCTTCACGAGGATAGCGGCCGCTGGCGGTTTCCGCGGAAAGCATGACGGAATCGCTGCCATCGAAGATCGCATTCGCCACGTCGCTGGCTTCGGCCCGCGTGGGGCGCGGGTTCTCGATCATCGATTCCAGCATCTGCGTGGCCGTGATCACGGGCTTGCGCCACTGCGCCGCGCTGTGGATCACGTGCTTTTGAATCACGGGAACTTTTTCCGGCGCCATCTCCACGCCCAGATCGCCGCGCGCGACCATCACGCCGTCGGAGGCTTGCAAAATTTCCTCGAGGTGATCGATGGCCTGCGGCTTCTCCAGCTTGGAAATTAGCGGAACGTCACAGCCTAACGCGGCAACAATTTGTCGTACCATGTTCACGTCGGCGGCGGTGCGCACAAACGAGAGTGCGACCGCATCCACGCCGTGCTTCAGGCCGAACTCCAGATCGCGACGATCTTTTTCGGTCAGCGCGGGAATCGACAAGGCAGTGCCGGGCAAGTTGATGCCTTGGTGCTCGCCCAAAGCTCCACCATTCAAGATGTCGCAGACCACATCCTTGCCGCGCACGGTGCGCACGCGTAATTCGATCAGACCATCACGCAACAAAATGCGCGCGCCGGGGGAGACTTCGCTGGCCAGGTCGGGGAACGTGGTGGAAATCCGCGTGGCCGTGCCCACAATGTCGCGCGGCGTAATGAGCACAGTGGAACCGCTCTTCAGCAGAACAGGCTGGTGGTTCTCCAGGCGTCCGGTGCGGATTTTGGGCCCTTGCAAATCCTGCAGGATGCAGATGGTCCGGTTTTCCTTTTCGGCGGCGCGCCGCAGGCGTTCGATATTGCGGGCATGATCCTCGTGCGAACCGTGGGAAAAATTGAGCCGGCCAACGTCCATCCCAAGACGAAGAAGGTCCCGCATCGCCACCTCGGAGTGGCACGCCGGACCAATTGTGCAGATGATCTTGGCGCGGCGGGCACGGGCGACGCCGTGCGACCCTTCTGAAGCACTTTGGCTCTTGAGAGAACTTTCCTTCGCCATTCCTGCCATGCCTTGTTTCATAGGTTCGAGATCGGAATTTGCTCAACCGAGGAGAGACTATTGTAACCGGTCGAGATCGTCCTTGATTTGAACGAAACGTGAATCCACCGCAATCCGTTGCTCTAGACTGCTTCACGCTCGAGGATGACTGATTGCGGTCAGTTCTTTGCCCAGCATGGCACGAGGAAATATCATGGCATTGAATTCCGCGCCCACCAGCACAACCAGCGAAACCATATACATCCAGACCAAAAGCGCAATGGCGGCACCGAGCGATCCGTAGATAAGACTGTAATCGGCGTAATGCTGCAGATACCAGCCAAACAGCAAGGTAGACGAGAACCACATCGCGGTGGCGAGGGTAGCTCCCGGAATCACGCTATGCCAGGGCTGGGTGCGCGGGACCGCATTGTGATAGATGAGGGCGATGACTGCAATACTGGTAAGGGTTGCGATGAGCCAGCGAATGCAGGCCCACATCAGCAGGATGTAGGCGCTGAATTCGTGTGCGGTGTAGAAGAGGATGGTGGTTTCAATCTTGCTGCCGAAAGCCACCAGCAGGGTAGAGAACGTCATCGGCACCAGGGCGAAGACCACGAGCAGGAATGAGATGAGTCGCTCTTTTACCAGTCCCCAGACTTTGGGCAGCTCATAACAGCGCCGGAATCCTTCCATCCAAGAGATCATGACGCCGGAAGCGGTCCAGAGGGTAAGCAGAGAAGTGGTAATCAGCAGGCCCACGGGACGCTGGGCCGCTCCGCGCAGGAAATTCATGGCCGTGTTGCTGCCCGCCGGCAAAATTCGCGACAACGCATATGAGATTTCCCGCAGGTAGGGCGCGCCTTTGCGCGATGTGGCCAACACCGATCCCACGACCAGCAGCGCGGGAAAGAACGTCAGAATGGATGAGTAGGCAGATGCTTTGGCAGTGGAAAAAGCGTCGTGCTGGAAAGCACGCCAGAAAGCCAACCGTAGAAGGCGCAGAAAGCGAAGCATCGCTGGCCCTAGCTTAGGGCCGGCAGCCGCGGGAAGCAACGAAGGAAGCTGGCTAGGTTCCTCAAGTTGCAATCGCTGTGGGTTGGCGTGCATCGATGTTTAGTTGCCAAAAAGGGCTTCGGGGGCGAACGGATTCGCCCCCGATGGCTCCTCTTGATTTGGCTTACTCCGCCGCCAGTTCCTCGGTTTCGCCCTCGTGACGCATCATTTCGAGAGCGCGCTCGGCCTCTTCGTACGCTGCCGAGACTTCCGCCTGTACCTTGGCCGCTGCCTCTTCCATCTCTGGCGAGAGGCGCACGTTGCGGTAGTACTCCATGCCGGTTCCGGCAGGGATGAGGCGTCCGACTATGACGTTCTCCTTCAAGCCGCGCAGGTGATCCACCGCTCCCTGGATGGAAGCTTCGGTGAGCACGCGCGTGGTCTCCTGGAACGACGCCGCCGAAATGAACGAGTCGGTCGAGAGCGACGCTTTCGTGATGCCGAGGAGCAGCGGGCGTCCGGTAGCCGGCTTGCCGCCTTCCTTGATCACGCGCTCGTTCTCTTCGCGGAAGCGGAACTTATCCAGTTGCTGCTCCAGCAGGAACGAGGTGTCACCCACGTCCTCCACCTTCACCCAGCGCATCATCTGGCGGACAATTACTTCAATGTGCTTGTCCGAGATGTTGACGCCCTGCAACCGGTAGACTTCCTGGATTTCGTTCACCAGGTAAGCCTGCAGTTCTTTTTCGCCGAGTACGGCCAGGATGTCGTGCGGGTTGAGCGGCCCATCCATCAGCGGTTCGCCCGCCTTCACGCGCTCGCCTTCCTGCACGTTGATGTGAACGCCGCGCGGCACCTGGTACTCCTTCTCGGTGCCGTTATCAGCCTGCACATACAGTTTGCGCTGGCCCTTCGAGACCTCACCGAACTTCACCGTGCCATCGATTTCGCTGATGACCGCGGTTTCATGCGGCTTGCGGGCCTCGAACAACTCGACCACGCGCGGCAGACCACCCGTGATGTCCTTGGTCTTGGTGGTTTCGCGCGGGATCTTGGCCAGCACGTCTCCCGGGAACACCGTGTCGCCGTCCTGCACCATGAGGTGAGCGCGGGAAGGCATGAGGTAGCGCTTGCTGCCTTTGCCCTTGACCACGATCGCCGGCTGGCGCTTCTCGTCGGGCGAATCAGCCACGACGTGCCGCGACAATCCGGTAACCTCGTCCACTTCTTCGTGCAGCGTGACGCCTTCCTGCAAGTCCTTAAACTGCGCCGTGCCGCCGATTTCGGTAAGGATAGCGAAAGTGTAAGGATCCCACTCGACCATGACTTTTCCGAGCTGCACCTGATCGCCGTCGTTGACCTTCAGCTTGGCACCGTAGATCACGGAGTAGCGCTCGCGCTCGCGGTTCTTTTCGTCAACCACCGCGATCGAGCCTTGGCGGTTCATCACCACCAGATCTCCGGACTTCGACTTGACCGTCTGCAGTCCGATGAAGCGCACCGTACCGTTGTTCTTGGCATCGAGGCGCGACTGCTCGGAAACTCGAGACGCCGTGCCGCCGATGTGGAAGGTACGCATGGTGAGCTGCGTTCCGGGCTCGCCGATCGACTGCGCAGCGATGACTCCGGTCGCTTCGCCTAGTTCCACCAGCCGCCCTGAAGCCAGGTTACGGCCGTAGCACATGACGCAGACGCCACGCTTGGACTCGCAAGTGAGCACCGAGCGAATCTTGACGCGCTCGATTCCGGCAGCCTGAATGCTGACCGCCAGCTCTTCGGTGATCTCGTTGTTGATGTCGACGATCACGTTGCCGTCGTAGTCCTTGATCTTCTCGAGCGAAACGCGGCCCACAATGCGGTCGCGCAATGGCTCGATAATTTCGCCGGCTTCGACGATACCCTGGACGTAGATGCCGTCCACGGTGCCGCAATCGTACTCGCTGATGATCACGTCCTGCGCCACATCGACCAAACGCCGCGTGAGGTAGCCGGAATCCGCGGTCTTGAGCGCGGTATCGGCCAGTCCCTTGCGGGCGCCGTGAGTCGAGACGAAATATTCGAGCACCGTCAGCCCTTCACGGAAGTTCGCTGTGATGGGCGACTCGATGATTTCGCCGGAAGGCTTGGCCATCAATCCACGCATGCCGGAGAGCTGTCGGATCTGCTGTTTCGATCCGCGAGCGCCGGAATCCGCCATGACGTAAATCGGATTGATGATGCCTTCCTTGTCGCGCTTCTGCATTTGACCGAACATCTCGTCGGCAACTTTTTCCGTGATGGCCGACCAGATCTCGATGACCTTGTTGTAGCGTTCGCCGTTGGTGATGGCGCCGTCCAGGTATTGCTGCTGAACGCTCACCACCTGCTTTTCGGCGTCGCGCACCAAAGTCTTCTTGCTGTCCGGAATGACCATGTCGTCGATGCCGATGGAAAGGCCGGCTCGGGTCGCATACTTGAAGCCGAAATCCTTCACTTCGTCGAGCATCTTGACCGTGGTCTCAAGTCCGAAGCGCAGGTAGCCGTAATTCACCAGTGCGCCGATGCCCTTTTTCTTCAGCAAGCCGTTGATGAACGGCATGCCTTCCGGCAAGTGATCGTTCAGGATGGCGCGGCCCACCGTCGTGTTGATGAAAGCGCGCTCCACGTGAACCGGTTCGGTGTGAATGATGTCCTGATCATCGTAAGCGGTGGTCAGGTCGATCAGTTCGCCGGTGTAGCGCAGGCGGATGGGAGAAAGTGTTTCCACTTCGCCCATTTCGAGCGCCAGCAAAACCTCTTCAATGTTGGCGAAGACGCGGCCCTCACCCTTTGCGCCCGGTTTGCCTTTGGTCAGGTAGTAAAGTCCGAGCACCATGTCCTGCGTAGGCACGGTGATCGGCTGGCCTGACGCTGGCGAAAGAATGTTGTGCGAGGCCAGCATCAACACACTGGCTTCAACCTGCGCCTCGGGAGAAAGCGGAATATGCACCGCCATCTGATCGCCGTCGAAGTCCGCGTTGAATGCAGTGCAGACCAGCGGGTGAATCCGAATCGCCTTGCCTTCCACCAGTACCGGCTCAAACGCCTGAATGCCCAGGCGATGCAGCGTGGGAGCGCGGTTCAGCAGCACCGGATGGTCTTTGATGACCTCTTCCAGGATGTCCCAGACGATGGATTCCTGCTGCTCGACCATTTCTTTTGCCTGTTTGATGGTGGTGACGTTTCCCGTTTGCTCCAGCCGGTGATAAATGAATGGCTTGAACAATTCGAGAGCCATCTTCTTCGGTAGTCCGCACTGGTGCAGCTTGAGTTCGGGACCGACCACGATGACGGAACGTCCAGAATAATCCACGCGCTTGCCGAGCAGGTTCTGGCGGAAGCGTCCTTGCTTGCCCTTCAGCGTGTCCGAGAGTGACTTCAGCGGACGGTTGTTGGCTCCGCGCAGCACGCGGCCGCGCCGTCCGTTGTCGAACAATGCGTCGACAGCTTCCTGCAACATGCGTTTTTCGTTGCGCACGATCACTTCCGGCGCGTGCAGGTCCATCAGCTTCTTCAACCGGTTGTTGCGGTTGATGACGCGGCGATAGAGATCATTCAAATCGGAAGTGGCGAAGCGTCCGCCATCGAGTGGAACCAGGGGACGCAGCTCCGGTGGAATCACCGGAATTACGTCGAGAATCATCCAGCTCGGCTTGTTGCCGCTCTTGCGGAAGGCCTCGACTACCTTGAGGCGCTTCGTATACTTGAGCCGCTTCTGCAGCGAGCTCTCGTTCTTCATCTTCTCGCGCAGCTCAATCGCCAGACCATCAGTATCGATGCGCTTGAGAAGTTCTTTGATCGCTTCGGCGCCCATCATGGCTTTGAAGCCCGCGGGACGGTACTGCTGGTCCAGTTCGCGGAACTTGGCCTCGTCCTTGATGACCTCGCGCTCTTTTACCGGAGCGTCACCGGGCTCGACCACCACGTAAGCCTCGAAGTAGAGAACGGACTCGAGATCGCGCAGGGAAATATCGAGCAGGTGGCCGATGCGGCTGGGCAGTCCCTTGAAGAACCACACGTGCGAGCAGGGTGATGCCAGCTCGATGTGCCCCAGGCGTTCGCGGCGCACCTTCGAGAGCGTGACTTCAACGCCGCACTTGTCGCAGATTACTCCGCGATGCTTCATGCGCTTGTACTTGCCGCACAAGCATTCCCAGTCGGTTACCGGGCCAAAGATGCGGGCGCAGAACAAACCATCGCGCTCCGGCTTGAAGGTGCGGTAGTTGATAGTCTCAGGCTTGGTGACTTCGCCATGCGACCAGCTCCGTATTTTTTCCGGAGATGCAAGGCTGATCTTGATGGCATCGAAGTCTGCGATCGTGTTTTGCATTTCGAACGGGCTCGAACGAAACAAGGTGTTCCTCCGCTTCCTGCGGTTCTCACGCGTCCGCCGACGGAGCTCTACGGCAAGTTCTCAGTTCTCGGTTCTCAGTTCTCAGCAAAACCGAGTTGAACTCTCGCCTTTCATGCGGCATTGAGCTCTGATGCCGCAGAGGCAGGTATTTCAAAATCTTGTCCCAGCTCCCGATTCCCACCTCAGCCGTAACTGAGAACTGAGAACCGGGAACTGAGAACGGTTTTCTTAGTCTGCTGCCGCGCTTGCCGCGGGCCGCTTCTCCCCAGTCTTGATCAACTCCACATCAAGACAGAGCGATTGCAACTCGCGGATCAGCACGTTGAACGATTCCGGAACGCCCGGCTCCATGGCGGCTTCGCCCTTGACGATGGCCTCGTAAATCTTGGTGCGGCCGTATACGTCGTCGGACTTCGCCGTCAGCAGCTCCTGCAGAATGAACGCTGCACCGTAGGCTTCCAGCGCCCAGACTTCCATTTCTCCGAAGCGCTGCCCGCCGAACTGCGCCTTGCCACCCAAGGGCTGTTGGGTGATCAGTGAGTACGGCCCGATGGAACGCGCGTGAATCTTGTCGTCTACCAAGTGCGAGAGCTTCAGCATGTAGATGTAGCCCACGCAAACCGGCTGCTCGAACTGGTCGCCCGTCATGCCGTCGTGCAGAGTGGTCTTGCCCGACGTGGGCAGGCCCGCATGCTCAAGCAGCGCCTTGATCTCGCCTTCTTTCGCGCCGTCGAACACGGGAGATCCCATGTAGACTCCGCGAGCCAGCGTCGGCGCCAGCGCTTCCAGTTCCTCGTCGCCCATTTCACCGATCGTGTCAGCGAGCTTCGAGTCCTTGAACAGGGCCTTCAACTCGCGCCGGATCGCTTCGGTGCGCGTGTTCTCCTTGAGCAACTTGGAAATCTTCTCGCCCAGGGTAAAGCCCGCCCATCCCAGGTGGGTTTCAAGAATCTGGCCCACATTCATACGGCTGGGTACGCCAAGAGGATTCAGAACAATCTCCACCGGCGTTCCGTCTTCGAGGTAAGGCATATCCTCTTCTGGCAGAATGCGGGCGATGACGCCCTTGTTCCCGTGACGGCCGGCCATCTTGTCGCCAACGCTCAGCTTGCGCTTCATCGCGATGTAGACCTTGACCAGCTTGATCACGCCCGGCGGCAACTCGTCGCCCTTGGTGAGCTTCTCTTTTTTCTCGTTGACGATCTTCTTCAGCACATCGATCTGACGCGAGGTCATTTCCTCGATCTCGTCGATCTGCTCATTCACTCGCGGATCCTTATCGTTGTACTTGATGCGCTTCAGGTTGCGAGTGGAGATGCGCTCGATCGCGTCACGATCAAGAATGTTGCCCTTGGTCAGCAAACGCTTATTAGTCCGCTCGTCGTGCAGGTCGGCCTGAACTTCCTTGCCGCCAAGAATGTTCTCCAGACGCTTGAGCCGCTCGTCAGTAAGAATCCGAATCTCGTCGGAGAGGTTTTTCTCCAGCTTGCCGATCTGCGCCGCTTCAATCGACTTCGCCCGTTCGTCCTTTTCCTGGCCTTTGCGGGAGAAGATCTTCACGTCGACGATTACGCCCTCGATGCCCGGTGGGCAGTAGAGCGAGGCGTCGCGTACGTCGCCGGCCTTTTCGCCGAAGATGGCACGAAGCAGCTTCTCTTCCGGCGTGAGCTGAGTTTCGCCCTTCGGCGTAACCTTGCCCACCAGAATGTCGCCCTGCTTAATGCTGGCTCCGATGCGGATCACGCCCGCTTCGTCCAGATTGCGCAGCATCGACTCGCTGACGTTAGGAATATCGCGCGTGACTTCTTCCGGCCCCAGCTTGGTGTCGCGCGCCTCGATCTCGTACTCCTCGATGTGCAGTGAAGTGTAGTAGTCGTCCTTGACCATCTTCTCGGAGACGAGAATCGCGTCTTCAAAGTTGTAACCGCGCCAGGGCATGAAGGCCACCAGCACGTTGCGTCCGAGCGCCAGCTCGCCGTGATCGGTGCAAGGACCGTCGGCGATTACTTCGCCCTTCAGCACGCGCTGTCCCTTCTTCACCACCGGCTTCTGGTTGATGCAGGTGTTCTGATTGGAGCGTTTGAACTTGGTGAGCTGATAAATATCGCTGCCCACTTCACGCGACAACTGCGTGGGATGGTGCTCACCTTCAACGCGCACGATGATGCGATCGGAGTCGACCGAATCCACAATGCCGTTGCGCCGGGCCAGAACCACTGCGCCCGAGTCGCGAGCGGTCACGCCTTCCATCCCGGTGCCTACGATCGGCGCTTGCGCGCGCAGCAGCGGCACGGACTGGCGTTGCATGTTCGCGCCCATCAGCGCACGGTTCGCGTCGTCGTGCTCGAGGAAGGGAACCAGCGACGCGGCAACCGAGACCAACTGCTTCGGGCTGACGTCGACGTAATCGACTTCATCCCGGCTGACCAGCACGAAGTTGCCAGCCTTGCGGGCGTTAACCAGTTCGGCCACAATCTTGCCCTTGTCATCGAGCTCCACGTTCGCCTGTGCGATGGTGTGCCGATCCTCTTCCCATGCGGAAAGATAGAAGGAGAACGGATCGACCTGCGCCGGCTTCTTGCGCTTCTCTTTCAAGTCGTTGTTGATCTTCTCGATCTCATGCTTCTCCATGTGATCGCCGACCTTGTAGTCGCTGTCGCCCGTGTTGACCACGGTGACGTAGTCGATTACGCGTCCGCCCTTGATCTTGCGATAGGGCGATTCGATGAAGCCGTAGTCATTGATCCGCGCGTAGCAACTCAACGACGAGATCAATCCGATGTTCGGACCTTCCGGCGTTTCAATCGGGCAAATGCGGCCGTAGTGCGTAGGATGCACGTCGCGCACTTCGAATCCTGCGCGCTCGCGCGACAGACCGCCCGGCCCAAGCGCCGAGAGACGCCTCTTGTGCGTGATCTCGGAGAGCGGGTTGGTCTGATCCATGAACTGCGAGAGCTGTGACGATCCGAAAAATTCGCGGATCGCAGCCATCACCGGCTTGGCGTTGACCAGGTCATGCGGCATGGCCGTGGACATTTCCTGGTACACGCTCATCTTTTCTTTAATCGCCCGCTCCATGCGGACCAGGCCGATGCGGAACTGATTCTCCATCAACTCGCCGACCGCGCGGACGCGCCGGTTGCCCAGGTGATCAATGTCATCGACGGCGCCGATATTCTTGCGCAACTTCAGCAAGTAGCCGATGGTGGCGTAGAAATCGTCGGGATCGAGCGTGCGCTTGTCGAGGCTGGTCGCGTCCTGATTCTCGAACAGCTTGATGTTGAACTTGAGCCGGCCAACCTTCGAAAAGTCGTACTTGCGCGGATCGAAGAACATGCCGTGGAACAGCGCCGTCGCCGTATCCAGCGTCGGCGGATCGCCGGGACGCAACTTGCGGTAAATTTCGATCAACGCTTCCTGCGGAGTCTTCACCGAATCGCGCTTCAGCGTCTGGCTGATAACCGTGCCCACGTCGTCGCGCTCGGGGAAGAACAGGCTCATCTCCACCACCCCGGAGTCGAGAATCTTCGAG
Source organism: uncultured Acidobacteriaceae bacterium (assembly GCA_963777005.1). Classification (GTDB taxonomy): domain Bacteria; phylum Acidobacteriota; class Terriglobia; order Terriglobales; family Acidobacteriaceae; genus Sulfotelmatobacter. The sequence continues at coordinate 58,682 of CAVZPC010000025.1, forward strand.
ACTTTGTCGGCGCTCAGTTCGGTGTTGGCTTCGAGCAGCACTTCGCCGGTGGTCGTATCGACCACATCGGCGGCAGCCCATGCGCCTTCGAGATCGGTCACATCCACTTCAATCTCGGTAATCTTCGCCTTCTGGATTTCTTTCAGAATCTGCGCATTCAGCTTGCGGCCGGAGTGCGCGATTTCATCTCCCGACTTGTTCTTGATGCTGTGCGCCAGCTTCATGCCCAGCAGGTTCGTGGGCTTCTCGCTGGTTGGATCGAGCGTCCAGTAGAGCTTCTTGTCTTTGATCGCAATCCGATCGACGGTATAGAACGAACGAAGGATGTCTTCGCCCGAGCGCAGACCGAGCGCGCGCAGGAAGATCGTTCCCAGGAACTTGCGCTTGCGATCAATGCGGACGTACAGCACGTTCTTCTGGTCGTACTCAAATTCCACCCACGATCCGCGATACGGAATGATCTTTCCCAGGAAGTAAGTGCGGTTGTTTGCGGTTTCGAAGAACACGCCCGGCGAGCGGTGCAACTGGCTGACAATCACGCGCTCAGTACCGTTAATAATGAAGGTACCGTTCTGCGTCATCAGCGGAACGTCGCCGAAGAATACTTCCTGCTCTTTAATGTCGCGAATGGAACGGTTGCCGGTCTCTGCGTCCTTATCGAAAATCGTCAAACGCATGGTCACCTTGAGCGGCGCGGAGTACGTCATACCGCGCTCCTCGCATTCGGCCACGTCATACTTCAGCTGCAATCCAACCGGGTCGCCGCACTTGTTGCAGAAATCCGGAGTGTTCGCGTTGTAGGTGCCGCACTTCTGGCAGAGCACATCACCGGGATGGAACGGATCGGTAATAACGGTGTTGCCGCAATTCTTACAAGTGGTGCGCAGGTGATGCAGTCCCTTGAGGTGACCACACTTGCACTCCCAGTTACCAATGGCGTAATCCACAAACTCAAGTTGTGATACGTTGCGGAAGTCGGTGATCGGAAAGACGGACTGAAACACCGCCTGCAATCCGCCGTCTTCGCGCTCGCTGGGCAGCTTATCCATCTGCAGAAAACGATCGTAGGAGCGCTTCTGCACCTCGATCAGATTCGGGATCTGGATAGTGGCTGGAATTTTTGAAAAGTCAAAGCGTTTACGGAAGGCATTATTCTTCATCGTCAAGAACTCCCAATGTCAGGCGCAGCCGTGCGCTGCGATTACCCGCGGAATGTGGGGCGCCGGATCGCGCCGAACTACCTAGCTGTTTTGAACCTGTATAAAATTGCAGTACACCCTGGAAAACACGACGGGGCGCCCGCAGGGACAAGCGTTCCCGCAGACGCCATGTAAGGCGTTTCGCCAATCTGAATTTGTAATCTTTCGCGCCAGTTTCCTTCGGCCGTTTCCGTTCCGCCTGCCCACGGAACAGTGCCCAAGCTTCCCTGCGAGTCTCGCTCGCCTGTTGAGTGAGGCCAGGGGAAGCGGTGTTAGTTTAGATGCTAACACCCCCGCCCAAGCTTCACAACTAGAACGCTGCAATTTCCTGAGGCTTGCACTGGATCTGGTGCGAACCCAGGGTTTGACCCCAGAACGCTTCCAGATCCTTCGCAATGGGCGCTCAGGATGACGCCAGCACTCGCGCCAGAGATCCCTCCAAAAAATACGCTCGGGATAGGGGCGCGCGGCTCAGACGCCGCGCTAAGCGCCGCTACTTCACTTCGACAACAGCGCCAGCCTCGGTAAACTTCTTCTTGATGGTCTCGGCTTCGTCCTTGGAAACGCCTTCCTTGATGTTCTTCGGCGCTCCATCCACCAGTTCCTTGGCTTCCTTCAAGCCCAGGCTGGTGACCTCTCGGACAGCCTTGATTACATTGATCTTGTTGGCGCCGACTTCCTTGAGGAGGACAGTAAATTCTGTCTTTTCCTCGGCCGGAGCCGCGCCTGCTGCCGCTGCCCCACCGCCGGCCACCATCACCGGAGCTGCCGCTGCCGCCGAGACGCCCAAACGCGCTTCGAGCTTCTTCACCAGCTCTGCCGCGTCCAGCAGCGACAAGGCCACGATTGAATCTTCCAACTGTTGCAAGTCTGCCATGTTCAGTTCTCCACTCTTTGAGTTATGAATTTGCTTGCTTTCGTTACCCTTCGGCCGGGTTTCCAGTGCGGCAGGCCCATCTCCACGCGCCAGACAACGCCTGGATCAGAACCGCGCAACCCCTGACTTGCGGATAACCAAATCTCTTCGGACGACTATCGCCGTCTCTCAGGCCTAAGCTCCCGCGGGAGCGTCAGCCTTAAACTTGCCCTTTTCCACGCCTTGGCCGAGCACAACCGCAACGTCGCGGCCAACCGCGCTCATCACCGTGACTAAACGTTGCGCCGGCGCGCTGATCAGGAACAGCAGCTTCGACATCAACTCTTCCTTCGACGGCATGCTGGCGAGCGCTTCGATCTCTTTGATCGAAATCACCCGGCCTTCGACCACCCCTACTTTGAAGGTGAACTCCGGCGTGTCCTTGGCGTACTTGGTGAGCGCCTTCGCCATTGCCACGGGGTCGCCCGTGGTATAGGCAATCGAAGTGACGCCCGACAGATTCTTCAGGCCCTCCTCGATCTTGGTGCCCTTGGCGGCGCGCTCGACCAGCGTGTTCTTCACGACCTGATACTTCGCGCCCGCGCCGCGTAAAGCCTTGCGCAGTTCGTAATCCTGGGCCACGGTCATCTTGGAATACGTGGCCACGACCGCGTTCGAAACATTCTTCAGGTCCGCACTCAGCTTCTCGACCTGTTCTTTCTTCTTTGCCTTTGTAACTGCCATTGTCGAATCCTCTTATGATCTCGTGTTTGTCATCCTGAGGCGACAGGTTTTCGTCGCCGAAGGAACTGGGCGCGCTTGGAGCGCTTCCCTACTTAAGCCTTGGCCGCAGTCTCGATCGGCGCCGTATCCAGCAGAATCCCGGGCCCCATGGTCGAGCTCAGCGTGCAGCCCTTGATGTACTTGCCTTTGGCGACCGACGGTTTGGCCTTGATCACGCTGGTGATCAGAACCGTCGCATTCTCAATCAGCTTGTCGGGCGTGAACGAAATCTTTCCTACCGGACAGTGCACCAGCGCCGTCTTGTCGGTGCGGAATTCCACTTTGCCGGCCTTCACTTCCTGCACGGCCTTGCCCACGTCCATGGTGACCGTGCCAGTCTTCGGATTCGGCATCAGGCCCTTGGGTCCAAGGATCTTACCCAGCCGTCCAACGGATTTCATCACATCCGGAGTCGCGATCAGCGCGTCGAAGTCGGTCCAGTTTTCTTTCGTGATCTTCTCGACCATTTCTTCGCCGCCCGCAAAATCCGCGCCGGCAGCTTCCGCTTCCCTGATCTTGTCTCCGGAAGCGATCACGAGAACTTTTTTCGACTTGCCCAAGCCATGCGGCAGAACGACCGTCCCCCGCACCATCTGGTCGGCGTGCTTGGGATCTACTCCCAGCCGCATCGTAACCTCAACCGTCTCGTCGAATTTCGCGAATTTGACTTTCTGCAGCAATGGCACCGCATCCTGCAGCGTGTAAGGCCGCTTCTCCACGGCTGCGTGCGCCTTGGCGATATTTTTTCCTTCTTTTTTCATTTCATTTTTCCTTGTCTTCCACCGCTCATCGCTCGTCCGGTGAGCCGTGGTGTTTTCGACTGAACAACTATCCAACCACTTCAATTCCCATGGAACGCGCCGTCCCGCGCACGCTCTTGATCGCAGTTTCCACAGACGCCGCATTCAAATCGGGCATCTTCTGCTTGGCAATGTCTTCCACCTGCTTCAACGTCACCTTGCCAACTTTATCTTTGTTCGGCGTTCCCGACCCCTTCGCAATCCCAGCCGCGCGCTTCAGCAGAATCGACGCGGGAGGCGTCTTGGTGATGAAAGTAAAAGAGCGGTCGCTGTACACCGACACGACCACCGGAATGATCAGCCCTTCCATTTCCTTCTGGTTCGTGCGCGCGTTGAACTGCTTGCAGAACTCCATGATGTTGATCTGCGCCTGGCCGAGCGCTGGGCCCACCGGAGGAGCCGGGGTCGCCTTGCCTGCTGCAATCTGCAACTTTACGAAACCTGTAACTTTTTTTGCCATTCCCTAATCCCTCGCTAATCTCTTGTCATCCTGAGCGAGACGCCTTGTGTCTCGCGAAGGATCTGGGCGCGCCGCGCGAACATTCTCGCGATCTTTGCGAGAATACAAACTCGCGCGTCTGGCGCGCTTCCCTACGCCACTTTTTCCACCTGGTTGAATTCCAACTCCACCGGAGTAGAGCGGCCGAAAATTGTGACCATCACCTTCAACGTCTCGCGATCTTCGTTCACTTCGTCCACAATGCCCTGGAAGGTCGCGAACGGTCCTTCTGAAATGCGCACCGTCTCGTTCTTCTCGAACTTGACCTTCAGCTTGGGCTTCTCGCGACTGTCGGCCACTTTGTAGACGATGTGCTGCACCTCTTCGTCCGAAAGTGGCGTGGGCTGCTGGCCCGTGCCTACGAACCCAGTCACGCGCGGAGTGGACTTCACCACATGCCACACGTGATCGTCCATGTCCATTTCCACCAGCACGTAGCCGGGATAGAACATCCGCTCGGAGGTGTACTTCTTGCCCCCGCGCACTTCCGTCACCGACTCGGTCGGGATCAGCACCTTGCCAATCTTTTCCTGCAGCCCGAAGGCCGCCACGCGCGACTCCAGCGACTCTTTCACCTTGCGCTCAAACCCCGAGTAGGAGTGGATGATGTACCACTTCATATTCGGGTTGCGAGGCGGTTCGCTGCTGGGCGCGACGCTATCCGCGGTCGGTGGTACTTCTCCGCTCGTCGTCGCTTCGTTCTTTTCTTCGTCCTGCATGATCAAGTTAAACTCCGCCTTCTGCGCGTTGTGGCCTAGTGTCCGAAATAGCTGTACAAAAACGAAACGCCCTTCTGAATCACGTTATCGATGATGAAAAAATAGACGCCAAAAATGAAGACCGTGATGACCACAACCGCAGTCGTAGCTTGCACTTCCTTCCACGATGGCGCCGTGACCTTGCGGGTTTCGGTGCGCACGTCGTTATAGAAGATCTTCACCCGCTCCGGCCAGGACTTGATCTGGTCTGCAAAACTCCCGCCAGCGGATGCCATCGAGTTTGCCATCTTCTTTGTCTCCACTCCCATACTGCGTCTACCTTTCCCGGCTTCCTTCCAAATTCTGGCAGGGGCGGAGGGATTCGAACCCCCAAGTTCGGTTTTGGAGACCGACAGTTTAACCGTTGAGCTTACGCCCCTGTTTAGCTAACGCTGTCCGCGAGATCCTTCGCCAAGAACGCTCAGGATGACGCCAGCGGACTCCCGCTCCGCTCACGCCCGCTAAACGGCGTCACTTCACTTCTTTATGCGGCGTATGCTTGCGGCAACGGCGGCAGAATTTCTTGAACTCCAGCCGCTCCGTCGTCGTCTTCCGGTTCTTGGTCGTCGAATAATTCCGCTCTTTGCAATCACCGCACTGCAACGTAACAATCTCTCGGGGCATAAAACAGCTCCTAACTCTTAGCTCAAACTTCTGTCATCCTCAGCGAGACGCTTTTTGTCTCGCAAAGGACCTAGGCGCGCCGCGCGATCATTCTCGCGGTTTTACAAGAATGCTAACTCGCGCGTTCGGCGCGCTTCCTTACTGCACAATCTCCGCAATGGTTCCGGCGCCCACCGTGTGTCCGCCTTCGCGAATGGCGAAGCGCAAGCCCTTCTCCATCGCCACCGGTGTGATCAACTCGATCACCAGACTCACGTTGTCTCCCGGCATCACCATCTCCGTGCCCGCCGGCAACTCCGCCACGCCCGTCACGTCCGTCGTGCGCAAATAAAACTGCGGACGGTATCCCTTGAAGAACGGCGTATGCCGTCCACCTTCTTCCTTCGTCAGGATGTAGACTTCCGCCTTGAACTTGGTGTGCGGCGTGATCGATCCCGGCTTGGCCAGCACCATGCCGCGCTCCACATCTTCCTTCGCAATGCCGCGCAGCAGCAGGCCCGCGTTGTCGCCCGCCATACCTTCGTCCAACTGCTTCTTGAACATTTCCACGCCCGTCACCACCGTCTTGCGCGTGTCGCGGAAGCCCACGATTTCTACTTCCTCGCCCACCTTCACCTTGCCGCGCTCGATACGGCCGGTCACGACCGTGCCGCGTCCCTGAATCGAAAAAATATCTTCAATCGGCATCAGGAACGGCTTGTCCAATTCGCGCGCCGGCTGCGGCACGCTCTTGTCCACCGCCTCCATCAGCGCGTCAATCTGCTTCTCCCACTTTTCTTCCCCATTCAGCGCGCCCAGTGCCGACAGCCGGATCACCGGCACATCGTCGCCGGGAAACTTGTAGCTCTTCAGCAGCTCGCGCACTTCCAGTTCAACCAGGTCCAGCAACTCGGGATCATCCACCGCATCACACTTGTTCAGCGCCACCACGATGTAAGGCACTCCTACCTGCCGCGCCAGCAGCACGTGCTCGCGCGTCTGCGGCATCGGACCATCCGTCGCCGCCACCACCAGAATCGCGCCATCCATCTGCGCCGCGCCCGTGATCATGTTCTTGATGTAATCGGCGTGCCCCGGGCAATCCACGTGCGCGTAGTGCCGGTTCGCCGTCTCATACTCCACGTGCGCGGTCGCAATCGTGATCCCGCGCGCCTTCTCTTCCGGCGCGTTATCGATCGAATCAAACGACCGGAACACGATCTTCGGATTGTGCTTCTGCAACACCTTCGTGATCGCCGCCGTCAACGTCGTCTTCCCATGGTCAATGTGACCAATCGTCCCTACGTTGCAGTGCGGCTTCGTTCGATCAAATTTCTCTTTCGCCATTTCTCCTCAACCCCTTCAGTAATACTGGTACAACTTCTTAAACTTGTGCCGCAGCGCGGCGTCAATGCCTTCGAGCTTCGAGAGGTAAAACTCCCGCATCTGCGCCTGATCCGAAACCGGCAGCGCCTGGTACAACTGCCACGCACTCAAACTTGCCTGCGACCCAACCACGTCTTCCAGCGCACGGGCCGCCAGCACTCCCTCGAAATCCCGAACGCGAACTCCTCCGCGATCCAACCGCTTCAGGAATCGCTCTACTTTTTCGGGCACGAAAGCCTGCTCCACCGCGGCTTGCAGCTTGGCAAACTCCGCTTCCTTCTGGACCTTGATCGTTGCCTGCTCGAAAGCCATCCTTACACCTGAACCAAGAAACTGGAGCGGGAGACGGGAATCGAACCCGCGACCAACAGCTTGGAAGGCTGTGACTCTACCACTGAGTTACTCCCGCCCTTCCGGCTCGCCCTCAGCGGCTAAAGCCGCCTTTCTTTAGTGACGCTCAATGGCACGACTCAAGTCGTGCCCTTCCCAAAACTCTCCAGCGCACTACCAATCTCATGGAGCCGATGACCAGGATTGAACTGGTGACCTCTCCCTTACCAAGGGAGTGCTCTACCAACTGAGCTACATCGGCCCAACACACCGCCGACCGTGAGATCCCTCGCAAACTACGCTCGGGATTTCGCCAGCGGGCTCCCGCTTCGCTCACGCCCGCTAAACGGCTCAACATCGGCCCAACCGCTACTCCCGCTCGCTGTCGCCGTCCGGATGCAGCACATCTTTCCTTCGCACCCAGCTCTTGAAAGCAAACAATCCAAGAATCAGCAAGGTCAGCGACCGGATCCGGAAATCGCTCAACGTGGCAAACGCCAGCGCACCCAAAACCAGGTACGCAATCAACGCCATGGCCAAGCGACTCATAATTTCTGCCGCACAAGATGCTCACGCGGCTCAATACTGGTGCACAGGGAAGGATTCGAACCTTCGTACCTCGCTAGGAGGGACAGATTTACAGTCTGTTGGCTTTAACCACTCACCCACCTGTGCAAAAAACTGCCGGGCGATGCAGTCGTCGCTTCCATCCAGCCAGCGGCCGAGGCAACACACTCGCAAGCTCTCGCCGCCAACCAGACTTTTGCAAACCAAGTTTTTACAAACTGGTTTTCGCAAATCCTGATTCTCGCAGAGCAGGAAACCAAGAATCGCGCCTACGGATTACCGCGCGAAGATCACTACACGCCGGAGTACGTTCCGAATGGAGTGCGTTGGAAAAACCTGTTGCGCCGCCACTTACTGAGTCCCGCTGCCTGCCGGAATTTTCCTGCTGAATTCGCTTCCGGACTTTCGTATCCTGGAGCTGGCGAAGGGATTTGAACCCCTGACCCTCTGATTACAAATCAGATGCTCTACCACCTGAGCTACGCCAGCAACTTCGGGGAACCGCACCCTACAGGCACAAGTATACCCCTGATCCCTGCCAGATGTCCGGGACAATTAGTTAAGTTATCACAAGGGGTAAATTTCGCGCAACCCGACTGTGTTCAGCGGCAGGCTTCGTTGGTCGAGTTCAGAAGCGAGGCTGATCGTCAGTGGCGATTTGTCGCCAACTGAGGGGCCTTACGGTTGGTTATGCTGTCCCCAAAGAACGAATCGCCTTCCACATCATGACCACGCCTCCAATCAGCGCAGCGAGGGGGATGGGGTGGATCAACGGAAAACCATCGCGGAACGACAGCCAGCCTGAGAACATTAGAAGCATAACCCCGCCTAGGGATTGAGCGAGGGCGGATAACCACCGCGGCCTTGCGCGCAAGAACGAGGAGAGGAACCCCGCCCCAATCTCGGCGCATGCTATTAGCGGACCCCAACACACGAATGTCATAAGCCCGGTCAACGGGCCCACGTGTGCGCCATTAGAGACAACACCATGCTTCCAATCGCTCACGCGGATACCTTGGATAAAGAAGGCATGCGGGCCATACAAAATGATCACCAATAGCGCGTCCCCAATCAGGGCAGAAAGGTAGGAAGTAATAAAGATCGCGACGAACGTGCCACCGCTGCCGAGATTGGGCAGACAGCGTGCCTCCGCTTGGCGCTTGGACCAAGCATCTAGGGCAACCGCAACCCTTGACGTCTTCACCTGAGGCAATCTCCTAGACGAAATGCACGCTGCTTAATGAGAATGAAATCGCTTCTGAAGCGCAAGTGACCAAAGAAACCCGGCGGCCTATCGGCTGCAGACTCTGACGGTTAGTGAAATCAGCCTTTATATTCAGTGCGGTCCATTGTCGCCCCATCTTCTGCCACGCCCACCCCGCAGTGTTATCATGTCATCCCTGACCGCACTCCATGCGAATTAGGCGCACTCTTCCCATCGTCCTGGTGGTCCTGGTGATCGCCGCGGCGTTGATTCTCGCCGTACAGCTCCGCAAGCGTGCTCCACCGGAAGCCGCCCGCCTGTTGCCTGGGGGCGACGCCTTTGTTTATGTAAATCTCAGCTGGATCCGAAGAGCCAACTCTGGCAAAGAGCTGCCTCCAGTCAGCCACGATCCGGAATACGAGCGCTTCATTCAAGCGACCGGCTTCCAGTTCGAGCGCGATCTGGAGGAAGCTGCCTTCGCCATCCACTATCCCGCCAGTTGGCCCGGAGGCGGTACGGGCGGCTCCGCTCCCGAGCCGCGATTTTCCGAAGTGCTGGTGGGAAAGTTTCGCGGTGACCGGCTCACCGCCTATCTACGGCAGATCGCAAAGTCGGTCGAGAATTATCAGTCCGTCGATATTTTTACAATTCCGCTGGAAGGCAGGTCTTTGCGCGTAGCGGTGGTGGGTGCGGATTCCGTAGCCGCGTCCAATCACGATGACCCAGCCGTCATTCGAGGAATGGTCGACCGCTCCAAGCGCCTGGCTTCGCCCTTCGGAGGACCTGCGCTGCTGCGCCAGTATTACAAGCACGTTCAGTTTGCCAGCCTGGCCTGGGTGGTCGCACGCATTGAACCTTCCACCGCCGGCGCAGGCAGCTGGAGCACATTGTTCAACTCGCCGGTAACTTTGGTGGTCTCGGGAAGTTACCTCAGCCCGCTTCATCTCAATCTTAGAGCCAACGCGATTCACCTCCACGCCGAAGCCTTTACCCGTGACCCCGACGAGGCGCGTGCCATGGTCGACAAAGTGAACGTCTTCGTGGCTCTGACCAACGCGGCCGAAACTTCGGTTGGAAGGCATGGCACCGATCCCGACGTCAAGGCCTTCTTCGATAGCATTCAGCTCAAGCAGGAAGGGGATCGCGCTGTGCTGAACGCCGCCTTGCCCTTCGGCTTCATGCGGAAGATGCTGGCCGGCTCCGGGCCCGAGTTAACTGAGCCGGCAACACCGCAAACGCCACCGGCACGAGCGCCTGCGAAGAAGTCGCATTAGGCCGCGATGCCAGCCATGCAACTAAATGCCGCTCCGATCGTCTGATCTATTACGCAGTAGAACTCCGGCAGGTACAATAAAGACGCATGTCCAGCCTTCCACTACCGATCGCCGCTTTTTTCGCCGGGCTAATTTCCTTTCTCTCGCCCTGCGTCCTGCCGCTGGTGCCGGGCTATGTTTCTCTGATCTCCGGCGCGGGCGTGGATGAGCTGAAGTCCTCGCAAGGGCGCCTGATGCGCCGCGTCATGACGAATTCTGTCGGCTTCATCCTGGGCTTCAGTGTAGTGTTCATCACGCTGGGCGCCATCTCCACGGAGATCGGCCAGATCGCCGCGCAGTATAAACACACCCTCGCCATCGTGGCCGGAGTCGTCATCATTTTATTCGGCCTGCACCTCACCGGCATTTTGAAAATCAAGGCCTTGTATTCGGATACCCGGTTGCACGAGTTGAAAGGTGGCAGCACGCCGATCGGCGCCTTTGTGATCGGCTTCGCCTTCGCCTTCGGCTGGACGCCGTGCATTGGCCCGATTCTCGCTGGTATTCTTACTCTGGCCGCCGCGCAGGATACGCTGTCGAAAGGTATGATTTTGCTCGCGATTTATTCTCTCGGCTTGGCAGTGCCGTTCCTGCTGACGGCTCTGGGAGTCGAGCGCTTTCTAAAGTTCTATAGCCGCTTCCGCTCGCACATGCATGCCGTCGAAGTGGCTTCGGGCGGATTGCTGATTGCGCTCGGCGTATTGCTAGTGCTCGGCCGGTTTACTTTGATTTCGAACTGGCTCTCGTTTTTGAACCGGTTCGCTTTGTAACATTGGTTATTTGCCGAATGGAGTATTCTCTTGAAACGTAGTCCTCTCGCTCTGGTGGTCGTAGCTTTCGTGGTCGCGCTCATGCTGTATTTCGGATATCACCACGCTCGCCGCTCCGGCGCAGGTTTCGCGCCTCGCCTCACGCAATCCAGCCTCGCCCCGGATTTCACTCTGGAATCGCTCGACGGCAAGACCATGCGCCTCTCCGACCTTCGCGGCAAAGCCGTGCTGCTCAATTTTTGGGCGACCTGGTGCGGCCCCTGCAAAATCGAGATGCCCTGGTTCGTCGAGTTGCAGAATCGCTACGCCGCGCAAGGATTGCAGATCGTCGGTGTCGCCATGGATGATGCCAGCAAGGAAGACATCGGCAAGTTCGCCAAGGATATGGGAGTGAACTATCCAATCCTGATCGGCAAAGAATCTGTCGGAGACGAGTACGGTGGCGTCCCGGCCTTGCCGGAAAGTTTCCTGATCAGCCGTGACGGCAAAATCGTCGACAAGATCATCGGCCTGCGCGGCAAAGCGGAAATCGAAGACTCGGTCAAGAAGGCGCTCGATACGCGCGCCGCCACCAATCAGGCATCGGCTTCAGGAAAGAGCTTGGTTTCTCAATGACTCTGGATCAAAGTATGACTCTCGATCAAAGAAAGATCAGTCCAGGACGCGGCAGCTTCCTCACGCTGATTCTTCTCGCGGCCTCGGGCCTCGTCTCCGCGCAAATGCCGCCCAAGGCTCCCGTGGTTACGATGGAGGCGGTGCCGCTGCTCACCGCCCAACGCGCCAAAGAAACTATGGTGAACCTGAATTTTCGCGTGCCCGCGGGCTACCACATCAATTCGAACATGCCGAAGTCCGAGTACCTTCTTCCCACCGCCTTGAAGATGGATCTGCCGACCGACATCATCCTGGGAAAAATTAACTATCCCCCGGGCGAAGAAACGAGTTTTCCGTTCTCGCCGGATGAAAAACTCAGCGTGTACACCGGAGACTTCACCATCTCGCTCGGAGTCCACCCACTGCACTCGGTGGTGCCGGGAAAATATGTGATGCACGGCGTGCTGCGCTACCAGGGCTGCGATAACGCGCAATGTTTTCCGCCGAAGAATGTGCCGGTGAGTTTTGAAGTGAAAGTGGTGAAGGAACCGCCCGAGCACCACGCTAACCCCGCGCAGAGCCCGCACATCCATAATTAGTAATACTTCTCGATACGCTCCCGATTTGGAACCGGGTTCCAAATATCTTCCGGCGATCCTGCGCGATCCAGATCCGAGGATCGTAACCTAAACTTGGGCCCGTGGTGTAATTGGCAGCACGTAAGCCTGTCCAGCTTTAAGGTGCGGGTTCGAATCCCGTCGGGTCCACAGTTTCCCGTTCCATGGTAGGGAATCTGACGAGGAGTCTCAGGACAGGGAGGCTCCTCAAGTAACCTTGACTTCCGATTTCTGGGTACCGATAATGTTTGTGAAGCTGGACAGGCTTACGCCCCGAGTTGAATACCGCGCTCGGGGTTTTGCTTTTTAGTCGCCGACGTTCCGAAGGCGAGAGTGACCGCCGTGACCCCCTAGCGTTTGGTACCCTGCTTCTTCTCCACCTTCGCCCACGTATCTTTCAACGCCACTGTGCGGTTGAACACGAGCTTTCCGGCCTTCGAATCCAGATCCACGCAAAAATATCCCAGCCGCTCAAACTGATACCGGTTGCCGACCGCGGCATTGGCCAGCGACGGCTCCAGCTTCGCGCTCGCGATTACTTCGAGCGAGTTCGGATTGAGATTCGCAGTGAAGTCCTGCCCCTCTTCCACCTCGCTCGGATTCTCTTTGGTGAATAGATTCTCGTAAATCCGCACCTCCGCATCGACCGCGTGCGCGGCCGACACCCAGTGAATGGTCGACTTCACCTTTCGTCCATCCGGTGCATTTCCGCCGTGCGTTGCCGGATCGTAGCTGCAATGCACCTCAACCACTTCGCCTTTGTCATTTTTCACCACGCTCGTGCAAGTGATGAAGTAGCCGTAGCGCAGACGCACCTCGCGCCCCGGCGAAAGCCGGTAATATCCCTTCGGCGGAACCTCGCGGAAGTCATCCCGCTCGATATAGAGCACGCGCGAGAACGGCACTTTACGCACACCCGCGCTCGCGTCTTCCGGATTGTTCACCGCGTCCATCTCTTCGACCTGATTTTCCGGGTAGTTATCAATCACCACTTTCAGCGGACGCAGCACCGCCATCACCCGCGCTGCCCGCTTGTTCAGGTCTTCCCGGACAAAGTGTTCGAGCATTGCCAGCTCGATCGAGCCAGTGGTTTTCGACACGCCGATCGACGCAACAAAATTTCGAATTGCCTCGGGCGTGTATCCCCGGCGCCGAATCCCGCCCAGCGTGGGCATGCGCGGATCGTCCCACCCGCTCACCCGCCCCTCCTGCACCAACTGCAGCAGCTTGCGTTTGCTTAACAGCGTGTGCGTGAGGTTCAGCCGGTCGAACTCGATCTGCCGCGACGGAAAAATTTCCAGCTGCTGGATGAACCAGTTATAAAGCGGCCGGTGCGATTCAAATTCGAGCGTGCAAATGGAATGCGTGACTCGCTCGATCGAATCCGATTGCCCGTGCGCGTAGTCGTACATCGGATAGATGCACCACTTGTTGCCGGTGCGATGATGCTCGGCGTGCAGAATGCGATACATCACTGGATCGCGCAGGTTAAGGTTCGGCGAAGCCATATCGATCTTCGCCCGCAGCGTGCGTGAACCATCGGGAAATTCTCCCGCCCGCATGCGCTCGAATAAACTCAGATTCTCTTCCACGGAACGGTTGCGATAAGGGCTGTCCTTGCCCGGCTCTGTCAAGGTTCCGCGATACTCGCGAATTTCGTCGGCCGTGAGGTCGTCGACATAAGCCTTGCCGTCTTTGATCAGCTTGATCGCCCATTCGTAGAGCTGGTCAAAATAATCGGAAGCATAAAAAAGCCCGTCCCACTGATAGCCCAGCCAGTTGACGTCAGCCTTGATCGATTCGACGTATTCCGTTTCTTCCTTCTCGGGATTGGTATCGTCGAAGCGAAGATTCGTATGCCCGCCGAATTCGTCGGCTAATCCGAAGTCGATGCAGATCGCCTTGGCGTGGCCGATGTGCAGATAGCCATTAGGCTCGGGTGGAAAACGCGTCTGCACGCGGCCGTTGTGCTTGTTGCTCTTGAGGTCTTCAAGAATGATGTCGCGGACAAAGTTCGACGGCGCGGGCAACGGCGAGGCAGCCCCAGCTTTTTCTCCAGCTTCGGTAGGCGGATGCGATGGATTCATTACTCCTTGATCTTATCGCAGCCGGCCGGTCGCCGGGAGAACTTCACCCTGCCATCACCCCCGCTTTCTCGATGGCTTGTTCAATTCGGGCAAGCGTACTTTCGCGCCCCAGCACCTCCAGCGTCTCAAACAGCGGTGGCGCATTCTTCCTTCCGCACACGGCCACGCGAATGGGCTGGAACATCTGTCCGGCTTTCACTCCCAGTTCCTGGGCAGCCCCGCGCAGAGCGTGATCCAAAGGATCATGTTTGAACTCGGTATTTGCCAGCACTTCACGCGCTCGCGTCAGAACCTTAAACGCCATCGCTATATCCCCCTTCTGAGGGATGAGTTCGGCCGGATCGTAGGGCGGCAACTGCTCGACGAAAAAGAAATCAGCAGCCGTCAGCACATCGCGCAGCAGCTTGATGCGCTCGCGAATCAGCGGCACGACACGCAACATCTTTTCCGGCGAAACCTTGTGTCCTTCGCCCAGCACAATCGGCAGCAGCCGTGCGCTCAACTCCTCCACCGGGAGCCCGCGAATGTGCTCCGCATTCAACCACACCGCTTTCGGGTCGAAGGTTTCTTCTGGCGTTGTCGCAGGCTCCTTGAAGTTCACCACCGCATTCGATCGGTTGATGCCCTCGAGCGAAAACAGGTCGGTCAGTTCCTGCAGCGACAGATTCTCGCGATCGTTCTTCGGCGACCAGCCCAGCAGGCATAGAAAATTGATGAAGGCCTCGGACAAGAATCCAGCATCGCGATAGGTAGTCACGCTGACCACGGGACCGTGGCGGCGCTTCGAAAGCTTTGTGCCATCGGGCGCCACCAGAAGCGGCAAATGGGCGAACTGCGGCGGCGTAAAACCTGCCGCCTCAAAGATAACCACATGCTTGAACGTATTCGTAAGATGATCCTGGCCGCGGATGATGTGCGAGATGCGCAGGTCGGCATCGTCCGCGCAGGAAGCCAGATGATAGGTCGGCATCCCGTCCGACCGAAGCAGAGCGAAATCCTCAATGTCCGCGGCCGCTTTCATCTGCTCGCCATAGACCGCGTCCGCAAAACGGATCAACTGCCCACCCTCCCGCGGCACGCGAAAACGCAGCGCAAACGGTTCTCCCGCGGCAGCGCGGCGGTCACTCTCAGCCGATGAAAGTTCGCGCGCCCCGGGATTGAATAACCATGTCCCTTGCGCCCCTGATTTTTCCGCATCCCCTGTATGAGCGGGCGTAAAGTCGCGGTAAGCCAAACCTCTTTCGAAGATCGTCCAGGCTGTCTTGCGGTGCAATTCAATCCGTTCCGACTGCTTGTATTCCTCGTCCCAGCCCAGGTTCAGCCACTTCAGGCCGTCAAAAATGGAATCGACGGACGCCTGGGTGTTGCGTTCGACATCGGTGTCGTCAAGGCGCAGGATCATCCTGCCGCCATGGTGGCGGGCATAGAGCCAGTTGAAGATGAAAGTGCGCGCGCTGCCGACGTGCAGAAAACCGGTAGGCGACGGCGCGAAGCGAACCCGCGGCCCGGACAACCCGTTAGCAAGAGATTCAGACATAAGGGGTTAACTTCTGATGGTATGGGGCGTAGAAAAGTATCGTCAAGCGCACCGGAATAACCATTCCGAGGGTTACCGGGCTATTCTGGGCTTTTTTCGGGACAGTGTACTTAAATCCTGTTGTCTTCCACCCTCGGCTGTGAAAGCATTAGCTATCTCTTCCATCAAATTGACCTGATTCAGCAGGTATCTAGCCGGTCCGCATGAACAGCATCTCCACCAGCACCGCAGTTATTCCTGGCGTTGTTGCACTGTTGTTGTGTTTACTGTTCAGCTTTCTCTACCAACAGAGCCGTCAGCTTTACTTCCGCGCCTGGCAGATCGCGTGGGCGTGTTATTCCATCCACTATGCACTGGATGCTCTACGCTATTTCCACCCTCCGGCGCCAGCTGCCTTCTTTGCCAGTTCTTTGTTTTCGGTCGCGATGGGAATCAGCATATTCGTCTCGACCCGTCTGACCCGCGCGTCGTTGCATTTTCGCTGGTACGACTTGGCATTGGCTTTGACCGGAACCGGACTGGCCTGCGTCGACTTGCGGAATCATCTTCTGTACAGCCACCTCCCCATCGACCAACGTCCCATCAGCCTCACGGTGCTTTTTCTAAGCGCGGTGCTTTTGTATTGCTCTGCTGTTTTTTACCTGCACTCTCACCGCAAGGGCTCGCCTGCCTTCAAAGTCCTCGCGCTCTCTCTGGCGCTGTGGGCCGTGCTGATGGGGGCAATTCAGTCTGGCACTCCGGTCATGGAGATGTTTGGCACCGTCAGCAATGTCCTCGGCCCCATACCGCAGATGTTGCTCGGCATCGCCATGGTCATGGTGCTGTTTGAGAACGAACGCAACGCCGTTCAGGAAAATACCCTGGCACTATCAACCTTGGGCGCGGATCCGCGGCGATTGCTCTCCGCTGATGATTTGCTCCCCAGCATGCAGTTGGCGTTGGAGCGTTTGGCCGGCGCCTTATCCGCGGGACGCGCCATCATCTACGTCGCCGAACGTTGGCGGGGTTTGCTGCCTTCGGTACAGCGGGGATTCTCCGATGAATTTCTCGACGTGCTCACCAAGAGCGGCGCCGGCGAATACCTCTCCGACCTGGCCTATCGGCAGGGTGGACTCTTCACCGTCCGCAACCTTGGCCATATGACCGAGCCACTGCCCCTGGGCTCTACCGGCTCCTTCGCGGACCTCAAGGGAGTCCTCGAAAAGGCAGACATCCGCAATCTGACCGCGGTGAGCCTGCAGACTCGCGAGCACGCGTTCGGAGTGATTCTCTTTCCTCACGCCCAACGCTCTTTCTTCGGAACCTCGGGACCGCGTCTGATGGTCGGCTTGGCCCTGCAGCTTGGTCTCACCGTCGAAAATTATCTGATCGCGCACGATGCCCATCGCCGCACGCAAGAGTATGAATTGCTCACCGAGATCGGCCAGGCGATCAGCTCGCGGCTGGATCAGGACGAAGTCCTGCGCACCATCCACGCCGAGTTGGGGCAGATTTTCAACAACAGCAATTTCTACATCGCATTCCAGAACGGCGACGAGATCTGCTTCGAGTTGGAAGTCGAGGATGATGTCGTCCTGCCCAAGCGGCGGCGCAAAGTTGAGAATGCCTTCACCGAATATGTGATCCGCACCGGCCAGCCCCTCCTCATCCGTTCCGACCTGGAGAAAACGCGGGCGCGATTGGGTGTCACCTTCCGCCCCGAACAGCCCGCCAAGTGCCTCTGCGCCGCGCCCATCCTGCTGGGCAGCAAGCCCGCTGGCGTGATGGTCGCCATGAGCACCGTGCGGGAGTACGTTTTTGAACAGCGCGACGTAGACGTTCTCATGACCGCGGCTGGACAGGTTTCGGTTGCGGTGGAGAATGCTCGCCTCTTCGCCGAAGAACAGCGCCGCTCGCGGCAACTGGCGTTCCTCAACAACATCTCGCGCACCGCGATTTCCAGCGACGATCCGGTCCACATGCTGGACCAAATTGTGGGAGAGATCCAAAAAAACTTCAGCTTCGACCACATCGGCATCGGTTTGCTCGATTACGGCACGAAGGAAATCGAAATCAAGGCCGAAGCCGGGGCCACGGCCCAGGCGAAGGGCAAGCGCATTCCCATCGGCATTGGCATCCTGGGTCGCGTGGCCCGCACCGGAGAACGAGCTCTGGTGCAGAATGGCGTTGAAGGTCAGATTGGCGCGATCTTGCCCGAATCGCGCTCCGTGCTCTGCATCCCCATCACCTACGGCGAAACTCTCCTCGGCGCTCTGAACATTGAAAGCCGCAACGACAGCGCGTTTTTTCCCCAGGACGTCCTGATCCTCAACACCCTCGCCGACCTGCTAGCCACCGCGCTCCACAATGCCTTCGTCTTCCAGAAACTTCAACAGCAGTCGATCACCGACGGTCTGACGGGCATCAAGACGCGGCGTTTCTTCTGGGAAGCGTTATCCGCCGAATGGAAGCGCGCCTCACGCTCCGGCCGGCCTTTCTCAGTCGTTCTGATCGACCTCGACAAGTTCAAGGAAGTGAATGACACGATGGGCCACTTCGAAGGCGACCTTGTCCTCGCTCGCGTGGGACGCCTGCTCGAGCAAAAGTCGCGGCAATCCAACGTCGTCGCCCGCTACGGTGGAGATGAGTTCATCATTCTCATGCCGGAAACCGGCCCCGAGCAGGCTGAAGTCCTCGCCGAACGCTTGCGCCAGTGGATTACCCAGGACCCCATGCTCAGCGACCATCACATCACCGGCAGCTTCGGCGTGGCCAGCTTCCCGATGCATGGTTTCTCGATTGAAGACATCATCCGTGTGGCCGATGCCGGCATGTACGTTTCCAAGCGGTCCGGCGGCAACCGCGTATCTGCGGCCGAAGAATTTGCCGGTGGTGAAGAATTCGCTCCGCAGCGGCAACAGATCTCCACCTATATCGAAGGCTTTCTGCAGCGCGAACACAATGGTCCAGAGCATCTAGAAGAGCTAGCTTCGATGCTGATCAAGTTTTGTGGCGGCGAAGAGGATTGCAATATCCCGCTTCTGAAGGAATCGATTGAAGTCCTCAGCCGCGCCGCGGAATCGCGCGAACTGCGGACCTCTGGTCACGGCGATCTGGTGGCGCGCTACACGGAGATCATCGCCCGCGCCCTTCATTTGCCTCCTGAGGAAACCGCTGACCTGGTTTACGCAGCCCGCATCCACGATGTCGGCAAGATCTTCGTCCCGGAACGCATTCTGAATAAGCCCGGCCCACTCACCGATGACGAGTTCTTCCTGGTCCGCATGCACGCCCGCGTCGGAGCGGAGATTGCCGGCATTCTCCCGCATAGCGGGATGATGCGCCAGGCCATCGAGCACCATCACCAGCGCTTCGACGGAACCGGCTACCCGGACGGCGCAAAGGGCGAACAGATTCCCCTGTGGGCGCGCATCATCGCTCTCGCCGACGCCTACGCCAACATGCTCACCGAGCAATCCATCGCCGCCGCACGCACTCCAGAACAAGCCCTCGACGAACTCGCCAAAATGAGTGGCACCGGCTTCGACGGTATGCTCGTCCGCCTTCTGCTGCGCGAACTGAAGTCGGAGCGCACCTCGTCGTCAAAAGAAAGCTTCTAGCGCACTCAACGACGAAGGGTTCTAATCGACTGTGCCCAGCACTTCGCCGGCGGGTAAGCCATCGACGGGAAGGCGGTCCCAGCCATAGGTCGGCGTACCCTCCGCCCACTCTCCCATGTCCTTGACTACCCAGTCCCACGCGCCCTCAAAGTCGCTGCCGGTTCCGGTGGCTGGGGTATCTGCAACCACCCAATACTGCGAGCCAGCGCTAACCGCAACCGGAGGAAAGTTGGCAACAGTAAGCGTACAGCAGGTTCTGTATGGCGGTAGATTCGTGACTGTCACCGGCCCCGCCAGCAGCGTTCCCGGATAGCCGCTTCCCGAATCGGCATAGATGCTGAGGTTCACTTGGTCGTCTCCGCTCATGTACTGCACCGCAACCCCCACCTGCGAAACTTGAGCGTCGACTTTAGGGGTAAACGGCATTGCGACGAACTCGGGAAGACCTGCGCCTGGGAGCGAGGAGGTTGGACCCAAAATAGCCCAGCCGTTCATGTCGTTGTACAAGTCGGTCTTCGTACCCAGGTTGCTGTAGATTTTCCTCAACGCCACTGCGACTTCCTGCGGCGGCACGTGGATCGCCGACTTTTCCGTAGTGTGCACAACCTGCGGAGCTGCTCCGATCTGAGCGCACAGGGTCACGCTGCCAAGAAGTGCGAGGCATGCAGATACCAGAATCTTTTTCACGGATTTTTCTCCTTTGCAGAGTCTATTGATTTCGGCTTACAAGCTCACGAAACCAAGCCCGGAAAGCACGGTAATTTCTGACCAGCCAGCCATCATCGGCGTAGCGGCCTACTGAACTGTCCCTAGCACTTCACCGGCGGGTAAGTTGTCGGCGGTATCTTTAGCCCAGCCCGATCCCCGGTTGAACGACATTGGGATGTCCTTGGCAACGTGGTTCCACACACCGCGGAAATCGCTTCCCACTCCGGTCAGGGGCGTATCCGCAATCACCCAGTACTGCGTGCCGGCAGTTACAGCTACTGGAGTAAAGTTGGCGACGGCAAGAGTGCAGCAGGTTCCGGCTACAGCTAGATTCGTGACCGTCACCGGGCCCGCCAGCAACGTTCCCGGGACGCCGCCCGCATCCGTATAAATATTGAGGTCCACCTGGTTGTCCCCGCTGGTGTAAAGCACAGCAACCTGCACCTGCGAAAGCAGAAAATTGGCCTTCGGGGTAAATGGCATGGCGACGAAAACGGCGCCCGTGGCGGCGTTCGGTCCTGCAACGATCCAGCTGTAGGCATTCACCCAATAAGGATCGGTCTTCGGACCCAAATTGCTGTAGATTTTCTTCAAAGCCACCGCGTCTCCCTGCGGCGGCACTTCGATCGCCAATTTTTCCGTGGCCCGGGAGCTTTCTCCGCTCTGAGCGAACACAGTCAGGCTGCAAAGTGCCAACAGGCACACAAACAGCAGAATCTTTTTCACAAGTCTTCCTCCTTTTGTCTGGGCGTTCGGTTGATCGCGAGATATGGATCGCGAGATTGGGAGTCCATAGTGCTGGCTTCCTCACTAGAACCCTGTGATTGTCAGAGTGACAACATGACCTTTA
>CAVZPC010000026.1:0-250572 GCA_963777005.1 uncultured Acidobacteriaceae bacterium
AACGCCTGCGCGGATGATGCCCGACAGTCTGCTGCTCATCTCTTGCATCGACTGCAGTAGTTGGCCGGTCTCGGAGCGGTTTGTGACGACAATGTCTCTGTGTCAAATCACCCGAGGCAATACGTTCCGCATGCTCGACTGCCTGCTGGATGGGGACAGTAATGCTCTTGGTTACGCTGATGGCCACAAGAGGAGAGCCGATCAGTGTGATTACCAGCAGCAACAAGGCCATCCTGCGTCCCAGAGCATATGCCTCCTGGCTCTCCTTCATGCTTTGCTCCATGGCAGCGGTCTGCAGATCGATGAACTTCTGCCATGAGGCGCGATAGATATCGAGTGCCGGGATGACTTCTTCGCTCAATGCCGTCAGCGCCTGGTCACGCTTCTTGTCGGCCAACAGCTTCTTTGCCTTTTGCCGGGCCGAGATATAAGCCTGCCGGTTCTGGGTGACGACCTCAAACAGTTCCCGCTCCTGCGAAGTGCTGAGACTCTTTTCAATTAGAGCGACCTCACCGCTGATCTCCTGGCTGATCGCTTCATTTTGCTGGTTCAGCTTCTTCTCCTGGTCGGGATCGGTAGTCTCAAACAATTGGAGGGTAATGCGGGCGTTGGTGATTGAATTCTCAATTGTCTTGTGCGTTGCCTCGACCGTGCTGTAGCGCTTCTGCATCATGGCCGACATGTTGGAATTCATCCGGCCGAGCCAGTTCAGACCAAATCCGCCCACTGCGATGACGCACAACAGAATTGCCCCGAAGACAACCCCGAGTCGCGTGCCTATTTTCTGATCTTGCCAAGTCTTCATTGTGCTTCCCCTCTCCGATATTGCCCTTTTCTTTTTTTAAGCTTGTGCCTGCAAAGTCGACTGCATTACTCCGCGCAACAGACTCGGAACGTCAATGATCAAACCGACTCGTCCATCTCCGAGAACGGTTGAACCAGCGATTCCTGGAACTCCTCGAAACGCCCTGCCCAGCGGCTTCACCACGGCTTGCATGCCACCCAATAATTCATCGACGGCGATTCCGGCGTGAAACTCATTGATTTTCACGACCACGATGTTCTCTCTTTTCGGAGCCTGACCGGATAAGCTAAACACGCGCCTCAACCGCACGTAGGGAAGGGCTGTGCCCCGCAGACTTAGGATGCCGCTGGCTTCCGGGGTGCGTTGCTCCGCCGGTAGTTCCGTGCACTCGATGACGTGTTCCAGAGGGACGACAAAAGTTTCAGTGCCCACCCTTACCGAGAAGCCTTCAATAATGGCCAGGGTCAACGGCAAGCGGATAACAATTGTGCTGCCTTTGCCAGCTATGCTCGATACTTCGACCGTCCCGCGCAGAATGTCGATGTTGCGTCGCACGACATCGAGGCCGACGCCGCGGCCCGACAGATCTGTGACCGACTCGGCAGTCGAGAATCCCGCCTGGAAAACGAGATCGTAGAGGTCCTGATCGCGCAGATCCTCTTTTCCAGATAGCAGCCCAAGGCGTTTTGCTTTATCGAGGATCCGTGCACGGTCGAAGCCGGCTCCGTCGTCCTCGAGCTTGACAATAACGTTTCCTCCGCTATGGGCAGCCGTCAGCCGGATCACTCCGCAGGGATTCTTGCCTTGGCTCTCGCGCACTGCCGGCTTCTCCAGACCGTGATCGACCGCGTTTCGCACGAGGTGGAGCAGAGGATCTTTCAATTGTTCGAGGACGGTTGTATCAACCTCGACGTCTCCTCCGACAACTTCGAGGCGCGCCAATTTTCCGTGGCTCCGCGCAAGATCCCTGACAGAACGGACAAACTGGCGAAACACCGGGCCAACTGGCACCATGCGAATGCCCATGACCTCACTCTGCAGGTCCATATACAAACGCTCGGCGTCGCGATGCATCTCGAGGATGGCGCGTCCCTGCTCGGTGCCAAGCTCCTCGATCATCTGGCGCAGGCGGCCTTGGGCAATGACGATCTCCCCGGTCAGGTTCAGCATGTGGTCGAGTTTGTCGACGTCGGCTCGCAGGGTGCGATGACCAGCATTCGGGAGCGTGTCGCCCTTTCCCGCCGAACCGGACTCCCCAGGAAGTCCGCTCGCCGTGACTACTCTCTTTGACCTCTTTTCTACTTCCCGCGCTATTTCTCTTCTGAGCTCATGTTGTCCCGGGGTGAGCTCTTGCTGCCCAGCCGTTGCGGTCGAGAGCATGGCGCGAAGTTCATCTACAGCCTTCAGCAACAGTGAAATCACGTCTGCGCTGGGTAGAGCTTGCTGCTCCCGAAAAACATCCAACAGATCTTCTACAACGTGAGCAAACCCAGCGAGTTCACTCAATGCCAGGGAAGTCGCATTCCCCTTGAGGCTGTGTGCCACACGGAAAATAGTGTGCAGAAGTTCCAGATCGGATGGGTTCGATTCCATCTGGATGAGCGCCTGCTCCATGGCATCCAGGCCCTCCTCCGACTCGACGAGGAACGACGCGAAGACTGCTTCACGATCAAAGTCCGCTAAATCCATCGTTCCCCCTCTCATTGCCGCCAAACGGCAGCGGCCTTTTTTACTTCAGTTGGTCGAAACTCCTGATGGTGGTCACGCCATCGACTATCTGAAAGTTCAGCCGTCGGCCATGTTTTCCCGAGACTTCTCTTTCCACTACTGGAATGCCCGCGGAGCGCAGAAAACTTTCGGCGAGTTCCACGTTTCTGGATCCCACCGACTGCGATAGATCGACTGCGAACGCGCTCGAGCCGCCGAAGATCTTTGCCTGTAAGTTGCGAATTTCACATCCCAGAGCCAGCACTTGCTTCAGGAGTTCAGGATTCGCGACATTGCCATAGCGCAGCCGGTTCGGCCCTTCACCCTGTCCCTCCGGTAAGAGATAGTGATTCATGCCCCCCGCTCTTTTGTGCCGATCCCAGAGGCACACAGCTGCGCACGACCCGAGGATGGTTGAAATAGTGATCGGATCGCGCGTTACGAACACCTGGCCAGGGTAGAGAAAATGCCGGGCTTCGCTTGTGTCCACATTCTCAAAATTTTTCATGACCTCCGCGGGCAGCACTGCGGGATTGAATTTGGTACTGGTCTGTTTCATGCGCTCATCCCTGGTCCCTCGGTTCCTGCCTTTGCATGGCCGGTCGAACCAAATAAGGGCGTGGCGGCTTCATCGGAAAGGAGCTTGAACAATTCCATGTCAGTCCTGTCGAAGGCAGCCTTCTGCGGCAGCAACCGTAAGATCGCGAGGATCGCGATTGTTTGATCGGCAACACTGATAGGAACGAACGCTTGCGCTTTGGAGGTTGCGCCGGAGCGCTCGCGAGTCCCGAACTCCACATGGCACTCACCACGCATCACGCGTTGAAGGCCAGCGTCCCCTAAGGCGCGCATCAGGTCATATTCCTCCAGGTCGATTCCGAAGGACCAAAAAACCTGGAAGGTCGAGGTTCTGCGATCAATTCTGAACAAGCCCATCTCTTCGGAGCCGAGGAAGTTGGCCACGATCTCCCGCACGCCCTCGATCGCATCGTCTTGATCTTTGCTGTCAGCCAGTCTCTTGCGCGCCGCCCGCAAACGCGCATCGTTCGTCGGTTCGGCTCCCGACGACTTGGTTCCTTGTACGCTCTTCCTGTTTCCGCTCATGAAATCCTTGTTGCATCGAATTGCACTGATTCCGCCAAGTGCAAGGGTCGACCGGTCACCACGGTTTCTACTCGCCCAGGTAGCTCTGTAACAGGGCTACTAACTCTGCGCCATTTACGGGTTTCGTGATGTAGTCATTACATCCGCTTTGGAAGCCGGCTTCCATGTAAGATTCTTCGCTGCGAGTGGTGACCAGAACGATGGGGATCTCGCGTGTGCTTGCCTGCTGACGCATCATCTTGCACGCCTCAAACCCGTTCATCCGGGGCATCACCACATCCATCAAGACCAGATCAGGGCGTTCCTGTGCTGCCTTCTCGACTGCTTCCTGCCCGTCGGCCGCGGTCACACACTGGTAGCT
This sequence comes from uncultured Acidobacteriaceae bacterium, assembly GCA_963777005.1. Taxonomy (GTDB): domain Bacteria; phylum Acidobacteriota; class Terriglobia; order Terriglobales; family Acidobacteriaceae; genus Sulfotelmatobacter. The sequence continues at coordinate 3,978 of CAVZPC010000026.1, forward strand.
GGTGCGCTTTTCCAGGATTTCCCGCTCCATCATCAAGGCCGTTTTTGAGTCGTCAACCACCAGGACTTTCTTTGACATGGTCCCCCTCGAAGGTCTGCCCGAACCGAGCGTCGATGTGTGTACAGCTTCCGCACAAAGTGTCAGATTTCCAGACGCCAAGCCCGACAACTACCTCAATTAGTAATCTCTAACACAGCTCACCGTAACGTCTGTAATTACGTCGGTAATTAGCGGCTTTGGGCGCGTCTCGACCGTGATCACAGGCGCTTGTGTGCAAGGTCACAGTGCCAGGCGGTCAATCCGCGTAGCATTTAGCCAAGAAATCTGAGTAGGAATCCCATGTTCTCAAGTCATTACGATATTGCCTGCGAAGAGGTATCTGAGCTTTCCCGTCGACGACGGGCACCTCTGGACTCGCTCCGGCCCTCGGTGGCGTCCGACTATGCTCCTTTCTTTTGGAGCGAAGGTTTTGGGCTGGGCGGCGAGTTGGATCGTGCCATCCTCGCTCGTTCCGCCGAGGTGAAAGCGAGCCTTTACGAGGGGCGAGTCTTCGTGATCGTTCCCATCTATATGACCAGCATCTGCGAAGAGCAGTGCCTCTATTGCAACTTCCGTGGAGGAAACAAAGGGATCGAGGTCGAACGTAGGCGATTGACCGACGACGAACTCGAACAGGAGGCGGTCTATCTCATCGAGCAGAAGGGGCAGAGAGTTCTTGAGCTGGTCTACGCAACCGATCCACGGATGCGAGTGGATGCGATGTGCCGTCACGTTGAAAGGTTACGGAATGTTTTGGAGCGTCATGGCGGTGGTCTGGTTGGAATAAGCGCTGAGTCGTTGGAAGAGAATGACTACCGGCGGTTGGTCAATGCCGGACTATGCTGGTCGGTGCTCTGGCAGGAGACCTACGATCGGGATCGATACGCCATGCTTCATCCGGGCAGGACCAGGAAGGCAAACTTCGAATACCGCCTGGATGCTTATGAACGGATGCTCGCGGCGGGAATTGAGCATGTCGGAATCGGAGTCCTCTCTGGCTTGTCGGACTGGAGGCGAGACTGGTCCATGCTGATGCTGCATGAGGAATACTTGAAGCGGAACTACGGAACCGGCGCCACCATTCTGGGCACGCCTCGCCTCAAGCTGGCTCCCGGAGCTATTCTTCAAGACACCCCTTACCTGCTCACTCGCCAGGAATTTCTGGTGACCGTGGCGCTCCATAACATTTTTTCGCCGATAACGGCCGCATTTGCCAGCACGCGGGAAGACTGGGATGTATGCCTTGAACTGGCGAGAGGAGGCGGCTGTCTCTTCACGCTCAACTGCGCAACTACGCCCGGTGGCTATTCACTTCATCACGGTGGATGCCAGTTCACGGCTCGGTCCTTCGACGCACCAATCTATTCGGGGAAACTGAAGTTGGAAGGGCTAGAGCCGGTTTTTGATTGGAGAGCCCAAGACTTGTTGGTCGACTACCAACCGATTCCGGTTTACGAAGCCGCCTCCAGGCGATAATATTCCGCTGCGGCTACGGAAATCGTCCCTGTTTTGGAATCAAGATAGGCGCAGCGTCAATGGCGGCAGCGAGAGTCCTTCAACCTCAACGGTCCAGATGTCTCCGCTGCCAGTCGCGTGTCCGGCAGTAAGCGTCCCCGAGCTGACGATCTCCCCGGTGCTTAATGGCTCGGACGGAAATCTCAGCGCGACCGCGGCAGCGAGTTCCGCCAGGCATAACGCCGGACTTTTCAGAGAATTCTTCCCCGAACCTTCTTCCACGGACTCTCCATTCCTCGAAAGCCGCACCTTGAATCTTGGCAACTCGTTTACCAACTCGGGGATGAGATCTGGTCGCACTTGAAACCGCTCTCCGACCAAGAGCGCAGCATGAAGCCCGAAGGATGCTACGAAATCACTGGGTTGAAACTTCCAATCCGGAAATGGACAATCGATGATTTCGAATCCGATCGCCAGCCAATCGGTAGATGCAAGCGCGGCGGCCGCATCAGGGGCACTTCCTGTGAGTGGATGTTTCAGACCAAAGACAATCTCAGGTTCGATCTTCAGCGAACGAGGATGCTCAATCGCTAGGCTTGTGGAATTGCCGTTGCCGAACTGCACGGTGTCGTCGTACATGTGGGCCCAAACCAAAGTTTCAAGTTTGAGCACGCGCCACATCGCTTTGTTGGCATAGCCAACCTTGCGGCCGACCGATCTGTGTCCTTGCGCTTCGCGAAGCTGCTTGAGCCGTGCTTCAACCGCGTATGCCGCATCGAGATCGAAGCCTGGACGCTCCGAGGGAGGTGCGGCGATCATCTTGCCCGTTTCATACGCGGACAACAATTCACGCGCCAAAGTTTCAATATCGCTATCCGACATATCGGGTTCGTTTCCTTTACACTGTCCAGCGGTTTGCGGGCTCGATCATGCTAGTGTAAACGGCGCCGCGGGTAGTCCCGAGGCTCAGCTCCCAAACTCACAGCGGCAATTGGACTCACATGGAAACAATGATAACTTGATGGCCAGGGTAGCTAATCCTGGATGGAGAACGAATGAGAAATTGCTTCGTATTCGCGGTCGTACTCGGGCTGGGTTCTCTGGCCCAGACGCAAAAGCCGGTTACCTCTCCCAAGCCGACCGACGGCCAACCTTCCAGCACCACTCCCGCCGGCCCCGCTCTGAAGGATATGTTCGAATCGAAGATCAAGGTGGAGTGGGAAGCGCTGAAGAATAAAGATAAGAAAGCGTACGGCGACTTGCTGGCAGATGATTATCAAGGCGTCGAGGTCGATGGCAGAGGCGAGCGGACGAGGCTCCAAACTCTGGCCGAACTAGCAGACACGAATGTCGCTAACTACACGCTCTGGGGCTTCAAGGTGATTTCGCTCGGACCGGATGCCGCCCTCGTCATCTATGAGAGCACTATTCAGTTCCCACCCAAGTCCGTAATACGCTACTCGAGGGTTTATATCAGTGAACTCTGGATGAAGCGTGCCGGGCAGTGGAAAGAGGTCCACTACCAGGAGACCCACGTCAAGTAGCCCCGCCCCTCACGAGATTTATTGCAACCATCGCAACGGGCTTGCCATCCCATTCCTCGGGAGGGCAGAATCCAATGAGAAAGATAGGGTTCGCAGTACTGCTGCTTTCCGCCTGCTTCGTCCTGGCTCAGGACAGCAATTCCAATATGAGCCAGCCGAGCTCCAAAGATTCCAAGGGAGAAGTCACCATACGGGGCTGCGTCAGCAGGTCGAGCGGCGACTACATTTTGATGAAGCAAGATCCAGCCGTGACCTATGAGCTGCAGGGGAGTCACAAGATCAAGCTCCGTCACTATCTGGGACAGCGAGTGGAGGTAACCGGCAGCGAATCTCCGACGTTGGCCAGCAGTTCCGATGCGATGAATAAGGTAGGCTCCGCAGCGCCGGTGACCCTGAATATTACATCGATCAAGACCCTTTATAAGGATTGCTCGGTTCGCGATGTCTCCAGATAAGTACCACCGGGCTCAGGTCCGATCGATTTACTGGCAGTCGGGGGGCATGGCCTGAATTTCGGCCTCGGAGTCGCAGGGCGGCTTTTTCTTGGCTGGTTCGAATCGGGAAGGATGCTCGTAGCGAAGAATCCACAGGCCGTCGTTATTGGTTAGGTAGATCAGGCCATGACCGCCGTCAGGCAGAAGACTGGTTACCTTGTTGAAGGTCTCCAAAGTCTTGGGATTGCGCGGGTCACTCAGGTCGAGCACACGCACGGTTTCGGTAGGGTGGCTGCTGCTACTAAGGGTAGTCGGTGTTTTCTCTGGAGCCTCGGAGATCGCGACGGCGGGGCTAACAATTTCCAGGTTGCCTGTAGTTGCCTGATTTGACTCCGCTGTCCGTTTCAAGAGAGTCGGTTCTTCCGGCTTGCTGACATCCACGATCATGAAGCCTTGCTTCCCGGCTTGTTGGACATACAGATACTGCTTGCCCTTTTCCTTCTGCAACAACATCTGACTTCCCGTCGCTTGCGGCAACGGCAAGTGAGCGATGACTGTGGCAGGAACGTCCGTCGGTTTTGCGGCGGGTTGCTCGCTTGCCCTGGCCAACGATGCAGGCAATAACAGAAGCGAGAACGCTAGTACATAAATGCAGAGAGAACCCTGAGGAGTCTTCATAAATCACTTCACTATAGCGACGCGAAACTCTCTCGAGTTTCGCGTCTTTTGGTCAACTATACCACCAGGTCGAACCCCTTATTGCTCGGCCGCGACGCCAACGCAACCGGCCGAAGCCAATGTCGAACAGACCGTGCCGGCCTGAAGCGGTACAAAAGCATGGTTTGTGCTCGGGTCTACCGAGATGCTATGGGCATTCGATCCCGTCGGCATGTTGTAGAGCCATTGGTTGGTCTTGGCATCAATTACGCCCATGACCGCGCTCGGAAGGAAATCGCGCGCTGCGAGATAGTACTTGTTATCCCCTGGGTTGTACCAAGTTTCGTCCACGCCGCCGACCTGGGTGATCTCCAGGCAGTTGGCATTCGCTGGCGCGTTCGCTATACCGGTATTCGGTGGCACGCAGGCTATGTTCCCGCTCTTTGTGTTGGTGATGATGTATTCATTCGCCGGAAATGTCTGGCCATCGTGGTCAGCGCAACCGACAAGGAAATTATCTCCCGGTCCTTGCGTGATGCCAGTAGGCATGCAGTCATACATGGGAAAACTGTTTACCACCACCGGCCCATTGCCGGTTCCCAGCTGAAGGTCGATCACATCAAGGCTGCCGATTTGTGTGGTAGCAACGGAATTCTCGTTGGTCAGCAACCAGTAGCCGCTGTTCGGATCATAGGTCATTCCGCCCAATCCGGCTGGTGCTATTGCACCGGAGCAACTGCTATCGGAAAATGGCGGAGTTTGGCTACAAAAGGCCCCGGTGTTGTAACTAATGATGGGGGCGTGATGGCATGGAATTACGTACGCAACACCCATCGGAGTTGTGCCGATGCCGGGCAGGCCAGCCGGGCCGTCAGCCGCCGCCGATCCCGATACGCCACTGAAAACGTGCGGATTGGAAGGATCCGGGCACGGGAACGTGGCCCCGACCGTGTCCACAGGCGTGTTAGAAGTGAGACCGAGTCCTCCTGACGCAGCACCGCCCGCGCCGTCGTAATAAATCTGCCCAATGATGCATCGAGGGGGATTAAACGAGCCGCCGACGCTCGGATCCAGCACCGGGGAAGGTGCGGGGTTTCCGTTGCCGTCGGTTCCGGTTCCCGGAATTCCTGTCCCCGTTCCTTGAAGGGGGTAACCAAAAGCTCCAGCGACTCCGGCAAAGGTGTACGTAGCCGTTGCTGCATTGTAGGTTGCGGGGTAAGGTCCGAAAGCCAGATTCGCATCAATCGGCAGGCAATGCAGGTCCCCTTGGCCCGTGGGGTCCGCGGCCGACGTCCTGGGTGGGGTCGCGCCCACAATGTACTGCATATCGATGAAGGTGATAAAAGGCAGTCCTGGATCGCCATTGATGACCGCGAGAACATGGTGCGTGTCGTCGTATGCCATTTCGTCAGCGCGATCATCGCCGCAATCTGCGGCTGAGCCGGCTTCGCCGTTCCAGGATGAAATACAGGGACCGATGCCCAGCGGTCCATCGTAATCGGCGGACACGCCCGTAGGGATGGTCGCAAGAATATTTGGCGGCGTAACCGGACTCGTGCCCAGGTTCATCGAGCTGATGTCGAAAACTATGACGTTGGAGCTGCCATTGCCGACAAAAAGAACCTTTCCATCGGCGGTAGTGGTGTTGCCATCCGGCCCGGACATCGGGTTTACGCCATTGGCGCGGGAAGCACAGCACTGGGCGCCGGGGAATCCTCCGAAGTTGCCGCTGGGACCAAACCCCGTGTTCAGATGGAACCTTGGACCGTTCGCCCAAGTCATATCGGTCCTGCAGGCATACCTAACGAAATTGCCGAACACGTCGACGGTCGGCGGAATGCTCTCCACCGTGGGTGTAGGGGGAGCACCGGTGTAGTTGGGCTGAAGCTCTGTGGGGCATGGGCTGGCGCCATTACCAGCGTCGGAGACGCCATTCTGTCCCTGAATCGAGAAAACAGCGAGATCCCGGGAGGTATCGATCACCTGCATGGCAATTCCGATACGGTCGGAGATGTAATCCAGATAGGGTCCTCCAGTACCCGTCGGATTCGGCGCGATCGTACTAATGTCGAAGGAGTTGAACGGCCCGCCCGGTTCGCCCGTGGAGTTGTGCTCAGGCACGGGAATGACGTTGATGATGGCGTAGGCACCATTCTTCGTCGTGCCGCAAGTGGGGCAATTCGAACTTGTGCTGCAGCCGCTCATAATCACAAATAACGCAGTGATAAGAATGCTAAGCAGAATCCTCGGTCTCATCAAATTCCCTCCTGCGATTTCCCTTTAGGACCGGTTGCCACCAGCCCCGGCATTTACCCAACTCGTTAACCGCACCGCTGCGTTCTGGAATCGACGCCCGAGCGGCACTAGAACCTGAACTGCAGCTCTTGCGAAATCACGTAATAGTCCTGCGGCACCGCGCCTATCGTGCTGGGATCCTTCAGCTGATCGATACCCAGATTGACCTGGTACTTGACCCAATAATTGGGATACCAGTTGAGTCCCATGGTGTACTCGAAGGTGTGGTAATTAAACGTAGGCACATAACCTGGCGTGTAATAATCCAGGAAATTCGCGCCCGGTTCCTTGGCCTGGATGCCCATGAATCGGAAGCCGACTCCCCAAGCTCCCAGCCCACGTCCCTTGCCGCCCGGAGTATCGGGGCCAAAGAGCGGATGCTTCACCCGCGGGGTACCGTTTTCCGGTTGCTTTTCTCCCGTGAGTAGATAAGTCGCGCTGACGTTCCAAGACTTGGCGATGATGGACGGAAGACTGATGAAGCCAAGGCCTCCCGCCTGCTCGGAGCCGGTATTGTCACGGGACATATTCAACTGATCGAATTCGCCGCGTAGAGCGAAGGCCGACTTGAGGTAGGTGAACTCACCGTTGTAGCGCTGGATCGGTCCGTTGATGGCAAACTGCGGGAAGAAGTTATAGGCTTGATCGGGCAAGTTGCCGCTAAAGCTTTGATCCCCGGAAAGGCCCCGGGAGCGCGCACGGTCAATGGCTCCGCCAAAAGCCAATTCCTTGAACCAGCTGCTGTTCGATTTGCGGAAGGGGTAGAAGCGGAGTCGCCCAATAACTTCCGGCTGGTTTGTGGTGTTTGTGATGGCATAGCCTTTGCCGTTAAACGCACCCACCCAGTACTGCATGACGCCACCGGCTATATCTCCATGTAGAGCGATGCCGGGACTGCGGAATGCTGAGGCTGCTGACGGATACAGCATGGCTTGGAAGCCGCGCTCTACGAAGTCCAGATTTGTAGCACCGGTTCCAGCTTCCTGGGCAAATGGCGTCTTGAACTGGCCCGCTTGGAACTGGAACTCACGTCGGATTCTTACGTTGAGATAAACATCGCGCACGACCGATCCCGAAGTGCCCGCAGCATCGGTGAGCAGTGCAAAATCGAAGTGCGAACCATAATTGCCCTGGAACCCGAAACGAGCGCGGCGTAAGACGAATGTGTCGGCGGGCGCGCCATCGCCTTTGTATGCCCTGTAGTCGGTATCTACATACCCATAGGGGCTGATACTGAATTGTCCGTCCGCGCTCCTGATAAAAAAGTGTTCTCCGTTCCATCCGGCAGCAAGGGGAGCATCTTTCTTAGGAGACGCTGCCGGGGTTTGATCCACGACGGCTGCCGGCTCAGGTTCGGCTGCCAGTAGAACCGCATTCATCAGCCGCGGCGTGCTGGCGCTTGGAGCATTTACGGGTTGTGCATTGTTGCTCGCGGAGGAGGAATCCGCCACCGGCCGAATCTGGGCAGGGGCGCTGACGGCTGCCGCAGTTTTTCCTTCCGCCAGTTTTTCAACCAAAGCCTTCAGCTCCTCGATGGTCTGGCGCTGCGCGGCCACTTCGCTGCGCAACTCGTTGACCTCTTGCTTGGTCGCGACCCCAGAGGTGGATCCATCACCCTGGTTTGCGGATCCCGCACTTTGAGCGTGGGCAAGCGAAACTGGCGCCATGAAACTGACCAGAAGCACGAAAAACGCTGTTAGCGAGCGCATGTGTTTCCTCTCCGAGGTGGATGGGCTAAGGGGCACTGCCTCTAGCGGGCAGGCGCATAGGCTACGCCCCGCTTTATTTGGTCGGCTGAAAGGCTTTAAGTATCCCAAGATTGCGAACTGGATTTCTTAGCCGGTCTGAAAAGCGGACCATTGCCACCGGGGCGAAGTAGTACTACATCCCCGCGATTACTGTCAAGAAATTTCGGGCGCTAGTATTTTTACTGGACTTAAGCAATGTTAACCGTAGTTTACTGCGGTGACATCGATCACATCTATCGGGATAAAAAGTCACATTCTCCGAAATTCAAGTAAAGTTTTGGCAGCCAGCGAGGATCGACGAAAGCTCGTCTGGTAGTTCCCCTGATAAATTGTTTTTGTGTTGAGTCGTCGTGCGAGCGAGTTCTCTCCTCATTCAGTTTTAAAATTCTCATGGGGTTACACTTCGATCAGGCAATCTTTTTGCTCGTTGCAGCCGGCATCGCGGGCGCATTGAACGCGTTGGCCGGCGGTGGCAGTTTCGTATCCTTTCCCGCTCTTTTGTTCCTGAGAATTCCTGCTGTCTTAGCCAACTCAACGAATACGGTCGCTCTCTGGCCGGGGCTGGCGGCCAGCACTGTAGCCTACCTTAAGCGCCTGAACGCACCGTTGCGCATCTTGATTCCTTTACTGATAACCAGCGTCGGTGGCGGCTGGGCTGGCGCGGTGCTGTTGCTACGAACCCCGCAGCATACTTTTCTGCGCCTCGTCCCCTGGCTTTTGCTGGGAGGCACTCTGCTGTTTGCCTTCGGTAATTCGATCCGTGCAGTTGCCGGCAGCACCGCGGTTGTCGACGACCTCCAGAACTTATCCTGGCAATCGATCTTGATGAGTTCGATTGCCGAGTTGCTGGTCTCGATCTACGGCGGATACTTTGGTGCGGGAATCGGGTTCATGACGCTTGCCATGCTGGCGATGCTGGGGATGCGCGATATTCACGCGATGGGTGCCATTCGGACTCTGCTGGCCGTTGCTATCAACGCGGCCGCTGTAATTACCTTTATTGTGGCGGGAGCAGTCTTATGGCCCCAGTGCGCCGTCATGATTGCAGGTTCTCTTGTAGGTGGCTGGTTGGGCGCGCACTACGCGCAGAAGGCCGACCCCCGCAAAGTGCGTATGGCGGTGATCGGCGTAGGCATCTCGATGAGCGCATACTTCTTTATTACGGTTCGCTAGTGCAGCATTCACGTGTGGCTTGCGCTCTCCAGATGCTGCCCGGCACGAGCCTATAAAGCCACACGGTATAAGGGAAACTGATCGAACATATCAGTAGAATTAGCTTGACTACACTTGCATCCCTGGTGCTCACTGTCAGACTGCATCGCTGTCCTGACATCAGACCGCGGCTGCGTTCCAGGGATCGTCTCCCGTAAAATGTCAGTATCCTTATGAAGAAGAAACGAGGCCTATGAGTACGACAGATCAGCAAGTTCCCGCACTGAATTCGTTGTCACCGTTGCAACCGCCTCGACGCTACCTGTTTGGCCCTGGCCCCAGTATGGTTCATCCGCGGGTTTATGAAGCTTTATCGAAACCAATCGTCGGACACCTCGACCCCTACTTCATCGGGGTCATGGAGGATGTCCAGCAGTTACTCAAATCTGTTTACGGAACGAATGATGGTGCCACGCTGGTGATTTCCGGTACCGGCAGTGCAGGCATGGAAGCGGCCATCGCTAACTTCGTGGAGCCGGGAGCAAAACTTGCTGTATTCGCCAATGGATATTTCTCCGACCGTCTCACGGAGATGGCGAAGCGCCAGGGTGCGAACGTCGTACGCTTCGAGAAAGGCTGGGGCGAGATCTTCGGGGATGACGAGGCGAGAGAATTCGTTCGCCGCGAAAAACCCAACGTTGTGGCCTATGTTCAGGCCGAGACCTCGACCGGAGCCCTGCAATCGGGCCGCGCGATATGCGCCGCGGCTCACGATGCTGGCGCTCTGGTGATTGCGGACTGCGTCACCTCGCTCGGCGGGGTTCCGGTGGAATTCGACCGCACAGGAATCGACGTTGCCTACAGCTGCACCCAAAAAGGATTGAGCTGTCCGCCCGGATTATCTCCGATGGCCATGTCGCGGAGGGCCATGGATTTCCTGAGCGCTCGCACCACGCCCTCGCGCAGTTGGTATCTCGACCTCAAGTTGATTCACGACTACTCCACGGTGTCGCACCGCTATCATCACACCGCGCCCATTTCCATGTTTTACGCCTTGCGCGAAGCGCTCATGGTTATTGCGGAAGAGGGAGTCGAAAACCGCTGGGATCGGCATCGCCACTGCAATCGGATCTTTGTCAAAGGTATTGAAACGATGGGTCTACACATGCACGTCCCCGAAGCAAACCGAATCGCCACCTTGAATACCGTTTGCGTACCTGCGGGCGTTGACGAGGCCAAAGTGCGCAAGGGACTTCTCGACGGCCCCGGCATCGAAATCGCCGGAGGCTTCGGACCCCTGGCTGGCAAGGTCTTCCGCATTGGCGTCATGGGGCCGTTGGCCACGGAAGAGAACGTGCATTTCTTCCTGAAAGAGTTTGAAAAGGTGCTGGCCGCACAGGGCTACTCGATCTGATGCATGGAAGCCCAGGCACACGGGGTGTTCGCGCGGCGTGCACCTGGGTTGTCTTCGTTTGCTGGTAACAGATAAACCTAGATCATCCAAAGCGGTCCCAAAGGCGAGAACGATGACGCTCAAGTCGGTTGATACGCTTCTTGATGTTCTACATTTCGCCGATAGTCACACGGCGATTGTCGTTCCCGAGCTTGGGATTAATGTCACCTACGATTCGCTGCGGCAACAGGTTCTGGCCATGGCGAACGCATTGGCGTCGGCTGGCATCCGCCGTGGTGACGTGGTAGCCATCGCCTTGCCCAACGGGTTGCCGGCGATTGTAACCTTTCTGGCTGCCTCGATCGCCGGAACCGCCGCCCCGTTAAACCCGGCGTACCCCTATGAAGAGTTTCATTTCTTCCTCGGGGACACGAATGCACGCGTTTTGCTTTGCCCTCCGGTGGGTGCGGAATTCGTTCGCACCGCAGCAAAGGATCGCAACATCCCCGTCTTTTCTGTGGAAATGAACGAACACGGTGACGTCAGCATGGTGGGCGCTCCCAGCGGAGCCAGTGCAACGGAGCCAACGCCGGATGACATTGCCCTGGTTCTTCACACCAGCGGTAGCACGGGTCGTCCCAAGCGTGTGCCCTTGCGGCATTTCAACCTGGCGGTCTCCTCCGCAAATATCGCGAACACCTATGCGCTTACCGAGGAAGATGTTGCGCTGTGTATCATGCCGCTGTTTCATATTCACGGCCTGATTGGTTCCACCATGGCCACGTTGCTTTCCGGTGGCACCGTCGTGGTTCCCACGAAATTCAACGCGCTTTCTTTCTGGCGGACGGTGCGCGAAAATCGCGTGACCTGGTACTCGGGGGTTCCCACAATGCACCAACTTCTGCTGGCCCGGGCTCATCACAAACCGGCAGAAGCTGACACGCTGCGCTTCATCCGCTCTTGCAGCGCGCCTTTGTCGGCCGAACTGATTCACAAGATTGAGGGATTGTTTGGCGTTCCCTTCGTGGAAGCCTATGGAATGACTGAAGCGGCCCATCAAATGACTTCGAATCCTCTGCCTCCGCGGCACCGCAAGGCCGGCTCGGTCGGAGTTGGTATTGGGCTGCGCATCAGCATCATGGATGCCGACGGCAATCATCTCGGCACCAATCACCGCGGCGAGATCGCGATCCAGGGAGCGAATGTATTTCGTGGATACGAAAACAATCCCGAAGCGAACGCTCGCGCTTTTGTGAACGGATGGTTTCGTACCGGCGACCAGGGATTTCTTGATTCCGACTGCTATTTGCATTTGACCGGCCGGATTAAAGACATCATCATTCGCGGCGGCGAGAATATCGCTCCTCACGAAGTCGATGAAATTTTGCTGAGGCATCCGGCGGTCGCAGCGGCGGTCACGTTCGGCTGCATGCATCCCACACTCGGCGAAGAAGTAGCTGCCGCCGTGGTTTTGCACGAACGCCATGGCGCCACCGAATCCGCGCTCATCAAGCATTGCCGGGAGCACTTGGCCGAATATAAGTGTCCAAAGAAGATTTATCTGGTCGAGAGCATTCCGACCACTGCGACCGGTAAGATTCGCCGGCGCGCGGTTGCCGCCGTGCTCACGGGCGGGAACGAATGAAGTTTCTGGTCGCTGGGGCCGGCGCCATCGGAGCTTACATCGGTGCGCGCATGGCGCAAGCCGGCTTCGATGTAACTCTCTTCGCGCGCGGGCCACATCTGCGCGCCATGCAGGGACACGGCGTACAAGTAAAAAGTGGAGACGGAGATTTTGTGGCGCGGCCCACGGTCGCCGGCTCTCTCGAAGAAGTCGGGCCGGTAGACGTTGTCTTCCTGGGCGTGAAGGCGCACGGCCTGCCGCAGCTTGCTCCGCACTTGAAGCCGGTGCTGGGGCCTGAAACTACGGTGGTTAGCACTCAGAACGGAATTCCCTGGTGGTACTTTCAGAGTTTCGGCGGCGAGTGGGAAGGATTGCGTCTTGAGCGTATCGATCCCGGTGGTGTGGTCTCCTCAGCCATCGAAGCGCGTCGAGTGGTGGGATCCATCGTCTACTTTTCAACCGAGATTACGGCGCCAGGAGTGATTCAACATATCGAAGGCAACCGCATTACTCTTGGCGAACCCGATGGCACGCGATCCGATCGCCTCCGTCGCATTGCCGAAGCACTCGTCACCTCCGGATTGCGCTGCCCGGCCACTACTCGCATCCGGCAAGAGATCTGGGTGAAGGTTCTCGGCAACGCGTCCTTGAATCCCTTAAGCGCTCTGACGCGCGCGACGGTCGTACAAATGGTGCGTGACCCGGGAGTCTGTTCGGTAATTCGGAACATCATGCAGGAAGTGGAGGAAGTTTCCCGCAAGTTAGGAATGGAGTTGCCGGTCTCGATTGATCAGCGAATTGCCGGCGCAGAAAAAGTTGGGGAGCATAAAACCTCAATGTTGCAGGATCTCGAAGCCGGCCGACCGATGGAATTGGAAGCGCTGGTGGGCGCGGTCGTGGAATTAGGAGAGAAAGTAGGGCTGCCCATGACCTGTACCCGAACCGTGTACAACTGCACGAAGCTATTGGCAGAGCGTGCTGCTCGGCAGCGAGCGCAATAAGCAGTCCCATCAGGTTTTTCCCTTAGCCCAACAAAAATATTGCCGGGGGCTTGACAATAGGGGTATACTCCACTGGTTCGCTGGTCCACTTATCAGACCACTTGGAGCCCACGTTGGCTACTCCCGTCAAATCCGACTTCGAGGCTATTCGAAAGAATAAAGTCTACGAAGAGGTCGCCCGGCAGATTGAACGTCTCATCCTCAAGAAGCTGAAACCCGGAGACAAGCTGCCTTCAGAGCGCGAACTTGCGGAGATGCTCCAGGTAAGCCGCAGTTCCATTCGAGATGCGATTCGCGGCCTCGAACTGATGGGTCTGGTCGAGCCCCGGCAAGGCGCGGGCACAATTGTTCGCGAAATATCCGCCGACACGTTGGTGAATCCTTTTGCCACTGCTCTGAAGCAAAGGCAGGCTCTAGTTAGCGAACTTCTGGATTTTCGCAAGATGCTCGAACCGCCTCTGGCGGCCCGCGCCGCCACGCACGCTTCTCCAGAAGAAATCTCAGAGATGGAAGAGATTCTGCAACGGCAGGAAGGAAAGCTGTCAAGCGGACAAACGACCATTACCGAGGACGCGGAATTCCACTATGCCGTCGCGCTGGCCTCCGGCAACAGCGTAGTACTGAAGGTGCTCGACATTCTTATGGATCTGCTGCGCGAAACGCGCGAGCGATCTTTGCAGGTCGAGGGACGTCCCAAGAAATCTCTGATCGGCCACCGCAAGATTCTGGCTGCGATCAAGCATCAGGACGCGGAAGCGGCAAAGGCCGCGATGCGGCGGCACATTGAAGACGTCGAGGAGATCGTGCTCGACGAGTTTTAACCTGCGGGAATTTCCCCGCAGTCCGGCGATTCGCCATCATGTGGGATAGCGATCGCGTTGCGTTGCAGATGGCGGTTCCTTCCGCCAAAAAATCAAAGGTAGGCCTTCGCGTCTACCGATCTGGGGATCGTTAGCTGGGGATCATTCGTTTGACTGAACTGGGAAATCACACGACCGGTGTTGCCACCGCGTCTCGCAATTCGGATCCCATGGGGATGGAGAAGACGGCGACGACAATTCTATTGCGCGTAGCCGAGGCGCGCGTCGAGGACATCGGCCACGCCATTGCCCGACTAGCCCCGGCGGATCTCCTGCGCCTTGGTGCCCGGGCAGGCGATGTGCTGAAGATTTCCGGCGCCACGAGCGGTGTGGCGCGCGCCGAGCTCTCGGAGGATGGATTCGAAGGCATGATCCAGATCGACGGAACCTGCCGCAGCAATTGCAGTGCAGGATTGCAGGAGCAGGTATCGGTGGCGCCCGTCGAGCACGCGCAGGCAGTGGCTGTCCGCTTGTCGCCGTTATGGGTGGGTGCAGCTCCCGCTACCATTGCACCCGATCGCATGCTCGAAGATCTCGAAGGCGTACCGGTGATCGCCGGCGGCGTGGTGCGGGTGCCTACGTTTGCCAAGGCAGTCAACTTCCAAGTCGTGCGCACGATTCCCTCGGGACCTGTCGTCATCGGCAAGCGCACTGACATCCGTGTGGTGGATGGCGAGCAGACGGCAGCGCGTGCTCCGTCAGTTTCATACGAAGACATCGGCGGCTTGGAGCGCGAAGTAGCGCGGGTTCGCGAAATCGTTGAGTTGCCACTTAAGCACTCGCGTATCTTCGAGCGGCTGGGCATCCTCGCTCCGAAAGGCGTGCTGTTATACGGCCCGCCTGGCACCGGCAAGACATTGTTGGCTCGCGCGGTCGCCGCCGAAAGCCGGGTGCATTTCATTCACCTCAATGGCCCTGAGATCATGCGGAAGTTTTACGGCGAGAGTGAGGCCAAACTCCGCGAGGTTTTCGAAGAAGCAGCGCGCCACGCGCCGGCGATTCTCTTCATTGATGAGATTGATGCTGTGGCTCCCAAGCGTACGGAAGTGGCTGGTGAGGTGGAAAAGCGGGTAGTAGCGCAGCTTCTCAGCTTGATGGATGGCTTCGTCGCGCGCGGTCAGGTCATCGTCATCGGTGCGACCAACATTCCCGAGGTGCTCGACCCGGCGCTACGTCGCCCCGGCCGCTTCGATCGCGAAATTGAAATCGGTGTTCCGAACACGCAGGCACGCCTGCAAATTCTCAGAATTCACACCCGTGCCATGCCACTCGCGGCCGATGTCGATCTTCTGGAAGTTGCCGAGCATTCGCACGGCTTCGTTGGTGCCGACCTCGAGGCATTGGGCCAGGAAGTTGGCATGATCGCCTTGCGCCGCTTCCTTTCCGCCTGCCCGCTCGAAACCGATGGTGCCGCATCGGCGGACCTCGCGGCGCTGCAAGTTACGCGCGAGGATTTTCTCGCCGGTTTGAAGGAAGTCGAACCCAGCGCGACTCGCGAATTCTTCATCGAGAAGAGCACATCCACGTTTGCGTCGCTCGGAGGTCTGCACGAGGTGAAGCGCCTGCTCGACGCGGTCTTCGAGCACACGCATGTGCGTGACGAAATTTATGAGCAGGTGGCGCTGACGCCGCCGCGAGGTATTCTGCTGGTCGGACCCTCCGGCACCGGGAAGACGGCCATGGCCCGCGCTCTCAGCGGCGAGAAGCAGATTCCGCTCATCGCCATCGACGGCCCGCAGCTGTACTCGAAATGGTTAGGTGAATCCGAGCGGGCGCTGCGCGAAGTGTTCAAGAAGGCGAGACGGTCGGCGCCCTGCATTCTCTTCTTCGACACGATTGACGCCGTCGCGCCGAAGTTCGGCGCCGAACAGTTTGGCACGGACGTCTATCAAAGGATTCTCAGCCAGTTGCTGCGTGAGATCGATAATTTACGCGACGTCAAAGGCGTGATTCTGCTCGGAGCTACCAATCGCCCCGAGCGCATCGATCCGGCGCTCATGCGAAGCGGGCGCTTCGACTACATCCTCCCATTCGCCAAGCCCGACGCGGCGGACCGTGCGGCAATCATGCGGCTTTGTTGCCGGCGTGTGCCACTCGCGGCGGATGTCGATTTCGACGAATTTGCCAGTCGTATGGAAGGTTCCACCGGAGCTGATATTGAAAGTTTGTGCAAGAAAGCGACGCTCCTGGCGATTGCGGAATTCCATGACGGCACTCGCAAACCGCCGTTCGTGGTTTTGCGAAGCGATTTCCTCGCGGTGCTTGATTCGGATCGCGGCAATCCCAAGCAGGTGGCAGTCATCCACGAATGGAAAAAGACGAGTGCATTAAGCGATGGCGCTGGAGAGTGCGCCGAAGCTTCTAATTAAGTCGCATCTACTAAGCGGACGAGGGTCTGATCATGAGTTACACGGAACTTACAGTTTGGACACGCGGCATCATCATGGACAAAGAAGGCCGCGACATCGTAAATTCCATCTCCGCATCCGCCCGCATCGAAGGCAAGTACGCGCAGGCGATGGAAAACTACGTCGACAATCCCGACCGCACTAACTGCCCCACGCGCAAGTACTGCCGCGTGAGCGATGACGTGCTCGAGAACGAACTTACTTATGAAAACGAGAATCCCAATATCGTCGTGCTGGTGGAAGGGACGATGGTAAAGGGCTGGGATTATATGCGCGGCATGCCGCCTGGCGGCACGCTGGTGATCAACACGCACTACACACCCGATTACATGATTCGCTTCGTCCCCCGTCCCGAGCGCCTGGCACAACTCGTGTGCGTGGATGCGGCTCACCTTGCGGACCACAAATGGCTCTACTACCGGCTGGGCGAACTCGGCCTCGACCGTCTTTCAACCGAAGGCGCTGCCGAGCGCAGCAAGCTGGTTGCGCCCGATATCGCCGCTCCGCTCATTGCCGCCGTGGTCAAGACCACCGGCATCGTCAAAATGCAGACGATCCAGCCGATGATCGCGAACAAAACCGCATTCGATTTGGCACTTGACCAGTTGCACATTATGAAGCTGAACCCAGTGGCTGCATAGGAAGGATTCAATGTCGACTAAAGGCACACATATTCCCGATCGTCTGAAGATTCCGTTCGCCGGCATCACGCCTGCGCCCTCGCAAGAAAAAGGACAGGACTTGTTTCCCACCGGCAACTGGCGCGCCATCCGGCCCGTCTACCGCGACAAGTTGCCACCCTGCAACAATGCTTGCGGAACGAATGAAAAAATCCAGGGCTATCTCGACCTGGTGAAGCGCGGTAAATATCTGGATGCCTACGCGCTGATCAAGGAAGACATGCCGTTTCCCTCGGTCACCGGCCGTGTGTGCTACCACCCCTGCGAACAAGCCTGCAATCGCGGCAAGTACGATGAGGCTATCTCGATTCGCGCCGTCGAGCGCTTCCTTGGCGATCTCGGGCAAGCCCTGAAACATGACGTGGTGAAACCCGGAAAGCCGAACGGCAAAAAAGTCGCCGTGGTCGGGTCAGGTCCGGCGGGTCATAGCGCCGCGTACCAACTGGCGCGCCTCGGCTACAACGTCACCATACTTGAAAAGTCGCCGAAAGCCGGAGGCCTCAATCGCGGCGGCATTCCGGACTGGGTGCTGCCGCAGGATGTGCTCGATCGCGAGATTGAACGCCTGGTTGAACTCGGCATCACGATCAAAACGAATGTCGAAGTCGGCAAGGACGTTACTTGGGATGACTTGAAGAAAAATTACGACGCCGTTGTTCTAGCGGTCGGCCTCACCGAGCCCAATAGCGTGCGCGCTGAGGGCGAGAATAAAGAGGGAGTGCTTTACGGTCTTCCTTTCCTGCGCGATATCGGCATGGGTACATCCAAAGTGAAACTGGGCGCTCGGGTCGCTGTCATCGGTGGCGGAAACACAGCCATCGATTGCGCTCGCGAGGCTCTGCGGCAAGGCGCCGTAGAAGTTACCATGATCACGGTGGAGGCGAATCATAAGGAGTTGCCATGCGTCGCCGAAGATCTGCACGACATGCTCGAAGAAGGCGTGGAGTTGAAGCATGGACGAGCGGTGACCGCTGTGCTCGGCAACGGCAAGGTCGAAGCCTTGCAGCTGCATCCAGCGCGGTTCTCCGGTGCGATCAATGCCTCGCCGATCACGGTCGATCGAGAGGCCCAGCCCGAGCGCTTCCATGTCGACAACGTGATCATCGCAGTGGGGCAGCATGCGTCGATCAAATGGCTGCCGGACGAATTCAAGACCGAGCGCGGCACCATCAAGATCGACAAGTTCGGACGCCTCGGCGACACGAACTTCTTTGCTGCCGGTGACATCGTCCAACTGGGTTCAGGTCAGCCGCTGATGGTTGTCAATGCGGTTGGCGATGGGAAGCGCGTCGCGTTCAATCTGGATAAGGTGATGCGTGGTGAGTCTCTGCAACCGCGCACGATTCCGGTCGACGTCATCTTCGACTTGAATCGCATGAACATGACGTATTTCCCGCATTTTCCGCGCGTCCACCAGGACCTGCTTCCTCCCGCCAGCCGAAAGAAGACGCAGGACGAGGTGATTCAGGCATTTACGGAAGAGCAGGCAGTCGAAGAGGCAGGCCGCTGTTTCAGTTGCGGTACCTGTAACGCCTGCGACAACTGTTATCTGGTCTGCCCCGAACCGTGCATCGCTCGGCCCGAGCGTTCGAATGGCATGTACAAAATTCTGGTCGACTACTGCAAAGGTTGCCGCGTGTGTATCGAAGAATGTCCCACGGGATGCCTCGAGGGTGTTCCCGAACTTGATTTCGATACCGGCGTAGTGCGCATGGATACAGCATTTGCCATATCGCCGGGATTGCACGGGCGGCAAGCGGAAGAGTTGAGACACCTGGGCGACCGCGCGGCGAAGAACATTTAAAGACTGCGCAGAGCAGCCGTTGGAGTTGCGCAGTCCATAGATTGCGACGTTCGCCATGAGGGCGGACGTTGCGGAGCGAAATATGCAAACAGTTACAGCAGCAAAGAAGAGAATGGTTCGAATCAATGGCTGCGTCGCCTCGGCGCAGGCCGCGAAATACGCCGATGTTGATGTGATCGCGGCTTACCCGATCCGACCCTATACAGCGACCATGATGGCCCTCGCGCAAATGGTGGCCAACGGCGAACTCGATGCCGAATACATTGTCGCTGATAGCGAGCACTCTCAGTTGAGCATCGCGCACGGCGCTGCGTCGGCTGGCGCGCGCGTCTTCACCGGTAGTTCGGGCGTAGGCGTGCAGTTCGCCTACGAACTGTATTCGCCGATTTCCGGCAGCCGCATGCCGGTACAGATGATGATCGCCGATCGTACGCTCGATCCTCCCGGCGACTTCGGTTCGGAGCATACCGACGCGCTTTCCACGCGTGACATGGGCTGGATCATGGGCTGGTCCTGCGATGCGCAGGAAGCGTTCGACAATCATCTAATTGCTTATCGTATCGGCGAGGACCCGCGGGTCCTTCTGCCGCAAATGGTTTGCCAGGATGGTTTCTTCGTCTCTCACATCACGGGCGATGTTGAGTTGCCGGACTCCGGACAGGTGAAGGAATTTCTGCCGCCGTACAAGCATCCTTACCCGCTCGATCCGCGGCATCCCGTATCGCATGGTCCGCAGATCATGCCGGAGCAAGGTCCGCCGCTGCAATTGGAACGGGCACGCGCCATGGAAGAATCGATGGCCGTGATTGAAGAAGTTCACGAGGAGTTCGCCAAGATTTTCGGCCGGCGATACGATCCCTGGGTCGAAGAGTTCATGACCGACGATGCCGAAGTCGTGTTTTTCCTGCAGGGTGCCCATGCGGTAACGGCGCGGTTCGCCATTCAGCACATGCGAGACCGAGGTTTGAAAGTTGGCATGGTACGGCTGCGGACCATCCGTCCCTACCCGACGGATCGGGTAAGAGAAGCGCTGAGCAAGTTCAAGGTGGTTGGCGTGATCGAGACCAACATGGGACTCGGCAGCGTGAGCAGCGGCGGCGTGCTGTATGCCGAGGCTGCGGCCGCCCTCTATGAAAGCGACAAGCGCCCGCTGATCCTCTCATTCATGGCGGGCATGGGTGGCGAGGCGATTGTGCTGAAAGAATTTTACTGGATGACTGAAAAAATGTTGGAAGTGCAGAAACGCGGGAAGATCGAAAAACGCACGCACTGGGTCGGATTTGAAGAGTAGAGCTTTGTTACCGCGGGCCGGCAGGTCCGTACTACAACAGTGACAGTGCGGGAACTTCCGCGCCACTGGGAGGAATTAATATGGCAACCATAGAAGTTCAGCGGCAGATACTGCCGATTCTGGATAACCCGAATCAGGGCGCGCGTTTTTATAACCCTGAATTGCCGACGTCCGAACCGTTCGTTCCCGGCCACCGCACGTGTGCCGGTTGCGGACCTTCCATTCAATATCGAATGACGAGTAAAGCGGCGGGCGACAATACCATCCTGGTCGGGCCGACAGGCTGCATGTATGTCGCGAACAGCTCGTACTTATGCACGCCTTACAACGTGCCGTGGGCGCACACGCAAATTGGCAGCGCTGGCAGCTTCACAGCGGGCGTGGCTGCCGCGTATGAAGCCATGATCCGCAAGGGCAAATGGAAGGGACAGTATCCGAACATTATCTGCGAGGCGGGCGACGGCAGCGCGTCCGATATCGGCCTGGCCTCGATTTCCGGCGCGCTCTACCGGAATCACGACTGCCTGATTATTTGCTACGACAACGAGCAGTACGCCAATACCGGCATCCAGGCTTCGTCGCGCACGCCCTACGGCGGCATGACCACATTCTCTCCTCCCGGACCAGAGGTTCCGGAAGGGAAGAAGCTGTATCCCAAAGATCTCGCGCGCATGATGGCCGCCGGCCATCCCCACTGCTACGTGGCGACCGCGAGCGTGGGATATCCCATCGACCTGATGAACAAAGTTCGCAAGGGTCTCAATCACAAAGGCGCTGCTTACCTGATGGTCTACACGCCATGCCAGAAGGGTTTCGTCTATGAGACACCGCGCTCGATCGATCTTGGCCGTTTGGTCGTCGAATGCGGGCTGTATCCGATGTGGGAGTGGAACCCGGAGAAGCGCGCGTTCAATTACAGCTTCCGTCCGGCGAGCATGCGGCCGGTTTCGGAGTATTTGAAATTGCAAGGTCGCTTCGGCCATCTCCATGCCGAGCACATTGCCAACATGCAGAAGTTTGCCAATGAGCAATGGCGGATGATGGGAGTTGAACTGCCTGAGGCTCTGATCCAGGCGGCCGATGCGAAAAACTTGGTTAACATGGCGGCTGCAGAAGAGGCCGCGACTGTGGCGGAAACCGTATGAACACAAAAGCAAGTGCTCCTCCTGCCGACGTCGAAGCGCAGGAAAGTTATATCGTCACCGAAGGCAAGAAACGTGGGTCGACCCGCGATGTGCGGCCAGAAGCGGCTTTTGACCGCTATTACACCGTCCTGCGCGTGCATCCGGGAGACGCCATCCTTACCGACAACTGGCACACCAATGAAGTGCTGAGCCATGCGCGCAACAACTTCGAAGGTGTTACTTTCGCCATGCGCACGCTGGAGGCCTGGGGCGCGATGATCGAGAATGATCATCGCGCCTACTACACGGCCGGCGGGCGAATTTGGATGATGGATCTGGAACCCTGCGAGGGCAAGAAGCCGCGTCTGCCTGGCACGGGTCCGGGTAAGAAGTAGATTGCCCCGCATTTTGCTGATCGACGACACGCCGGAGATCGCCGAGCTGCTGACGTTCTCGCTGCGAGACCTCGGTTACGAAGTCTTTGCGGCGGGCTATACGCCGACGGTGAACGATCTGGTGATTGAACATCATGCCGATGCGGTCGTGCTCGATTGCACAGCCTTTGATATGAGTGAGGCGCTGTTCGATAGCTTGCGTCACCATCCCAATCACGGCGAGCTTCCGATCGTCATCATCAGCGACACACCCGAACAGGCGGATGCGAGTCTCCGTTCGCGGAAGGCGCGCAAGGTTCTGCTGGTTCCGAAACCATTTACCGGCGCTCAGGTAGGAAGAGCTCTGGCGCAGTTGCTCGAATAAATATGCCTCTGTGGAGTATGGACGACTGGCAATTCCTCGAACGCGAGGTCGTCACCGACCCCAAGGGCAGGCAGTGGACCGTCGCTCTAATGGATGTGCTGGGTCAGCAGGGCGATACGGACATGCCGAACAAGCTGCTGGAGCTGCAGTACTCCTCGGGCCGCTATTTCACTTTGATCTACGCGGACGGCGGAGCGCTACAGCGGGAACGCGGTTACGCATCACTGCCGGAAGCGACGAACGCTTTCGGAAATCTGCTGGTAGCCGTGATCGATGGCAGCGTCGATCCCACGCAACCGGTATTTCGGCAGGACCTGGAAGACTAAGTCGTCAAAATCGACGTTGACGCCTGGCTCACCTTAGCTTCCCACCTTCGCCAGCAACTCCACGAATTTCTGCTCGCGCTGCGATTGGTCCTTACCGTCTAACGCCTCCGCGTGCTGCGTCATGTTCATCGAGCAGAACTTCGGGCCGCACATGGAGCAAAATTTCGCGTCTTTGTAAAAATCATCTTTCAGCGTTTCGTCGTGCATGGAGCGCGCGGCTTCCGGATCGAGCGATAGCTCGAACTGCTTATTCCAGTCGAACAGGAAACGCGCGTAGGAAAGTGCATCGTCGCGGTCGCGCGCGCCGGGGCGGTGACGCGCCACGTCGGCGGCATGCGCGGCAATCTTGTAGGCGATCACACCCTGCCTCACGTCTTCGGCGTTGGGCAAGCCCAGATGCTCTTTCGGCGTCACGTAGCAAAGCATCGACGCGCCGTGCCAGCCGATCATCGCCGCGCCAATCGCGCTGGTAATGTGGTCGTAGCCGGGCGCGATGTCGATAACCAGCGGGCCCAAAGTGTAGAACGGCGCTTCGTGGCAGAGTTCCATTTCTTTCTCCACCTGAAGCTTGATCTCGTCCATCGGAATGTGGCCGGGGCCTTCGATCATCACCTGTATGTCGTGTTCCCATGCTTTCTTCGTCAATTCACCCAAAACTTTCAACTCAGCAAACTGCGCCGCATCGCTGGCATCGGCCAGGCACCCAGGACGCAATCCGTCGCCCAGCGAGAAGCTCACGTCATGCTTCTTGAAAATCTTGCAGAGATCGTCGAAATGTTCGTAGAGAAAGTTCTCTTTCTTGTGCGTGTTCATCCAGTGGGCCAATAGCGCGCCCCCGCGGCTGACGATGCCGGTAATGCGATTGCGAGCCAGCGGCACGAACTCGCGCAGCACTCCGGCGTGGATCGTCATGTAATCGACGCCCTGCTCGGCTTGCTCTTCAATTACTTCGAGCATCAGGCCGATGCTTAAATCCTCGTTACGTTTCACACGCGAGAGCGCTTCATAAATCGGCACCGTGCCAATCGGCACGGGCGAGGCCTGGATAATAGCTTTGCGGATGGCGGGGATGTCGCCGCCGGTCGAGAGGTCCATCACGGTGTCAGCGCCGTAATGCACCGAATGGTGCAGCTTCTTCAGTTCCTCGTCGATGTTCGACGTGGTCGAGGAGTTTCCGATGTTCGAGTTGATCTTGCACTTGAACGCGATGCCGATGCCCATCGGCTCGAGCGATTTGTGGTGAATGTTGGCGGGGATGATGGCACGTCCGCGGGCAATTTCACTGCGCACCAGCTCCGGCTCAATCTTTTCGCGCTCAGCGACGAAATTCATCTCTTCGGTAATCACGCCCTGGCGGGCGTAATGCATTTGTGTCACGTTCCGCGAACCATTCGCGGCAGCGGTTGCCTGCAACCGCTTTTCAAGCCAAGCCTCTCGAACTGCCATATTATTTCTCCTGATAAACTCGCTCGCGAAGCCGCGTTTCGATTCGCGTCAGACCCAGATGGGCTTCGTCGCTTGCAGTCAGCGTCTAGCGCCCCGGATCCAAATCTCTCATCACCACATGGAGCACCTGGCCGGTTTGTCGCGCATCGCGCTCCGAAACCTCAGTATCCAGTCCACCACCGCCCTCGGAGCTGGTGTGATTTCGATACGCTCGCGCGATTGCCGGCAGGCGGGCGCATCCACCGCGAATCAGTCCTGCCCTCTCTGCGACCGCGAGCCGCGTCTCGAACGACCAGTCAGTAATTTTTTCAGCGGGCGCGCCCGACGCAATCAGCGCCCTCAGTCCCTTATGTTCCAGAGCATCGGTCACAATCGCTTCCAGGATTCCGCAGAAGGCGAGCAACGCGGTTTCGTATTCGCCTTGATTGAGAGCGCTGCGACTATCGAGATAAGCCTGCTCGACCACTGGCCGGAGCTCGGCATTGTGAACAAATTCGAAGCGGCGCGGAGCCGGCGCTTCCGACGACGCGGAAATGATCGGTCTGTTGTCGGCTTGGGAGAGCGACACAACTGCTTGCTCAAGGACGCCGAGCAACCGTTGGACGATCTCGGCCGGCGCTACCCCTTCCACGGCATGACCGTCCCCCGAGCGCATCAGAAAAGCCTGGCTAAATGACCGGGCTAGCCAGTGGGCCTTGCTCCCTCCCGACAATTGATTAATAGTGACTCCGCAATCTTCTTGCCAGGCTCTTGTAGCGCCGATGGCAGACACACTGGAAGGATCCGCCGCAAGTAGCTCCCCGAGGTGACGGCCGCGGCCAATCAGGCCATTGAGGTGAGAGAGATAAGTTTCAATCTGCGCCCGCAGGCTTTCGTCCATCGGTTGCTTTTCCGGCTGGGTGTCCAAATCTGGGGAGGGCGTCTTGCGAGCCGCGTCGCCGTTCGGATTCGAGAACTCTTGACAGTCCGTGGGAAGCATGCTAACTTTTCCAGCCGCAAGTGGTTCGATGACTGGACCAGTATATATCACGGGTTTCGCCGCCGAGCCAAAAAGATTCGTCGTTCACCGGCCACGTGGGGTGGCTGCACTAAGAAAGCTGAAGGGATGCTGAAGCCTGCCTTAGCAGGCTGAAGCCAATCGCCGCTGGCAAATCCGGCGGTGAACTGACGCCATTTCTCGGTGAGATCGGCGAGCTTCACCAAGGATCAACGTCGACAGTTTCCAAGTCGAAGTCGATGAGTTGTGGGAAAGTACCCGGTCTCCTATGTGATTGAATTCCTGACGGAAGTGGAAAGCCGACGCCGAACATGTTGGCCGACGTCAGTGGACACACCCTGCACTCCGCAGGAAGCAAATCGCGAGGCAACTGGCGTTCTTGCAATGCGCTGTTAACGTATAACGCGCTGTCATGGAGGTAACACCTATGGCTGGATCTCCGGCCGCTCTGATTCACCCCTCGCGTATTCCCAATCGTTGGATCCAGTTGGTTGCCGGTATCGTCGCGATGATGGCCATCGCCAACCTGCAGTACGCCTGGACTCTCTTCACCAAACCCATACAAGCCCATCTTCATGTCTCTTTGCAGGCCGTCCAGGTGACCTTCTTTATATTCGTCGCCCTGGAAACCTGGCTCGTTCCGTTCGAAGGCTTTCTGGTGGATATGATTGGTCCCCGATTCATGCTGGGGATCGGATCCGTTATGGTTGGACTCGGCTGGATCGGTTCCGGCCGGGCGGAGACCATCGGCAGCCTCTACTTCTGGTACGGGGTCGGCGGCGTCGGGGCCGGAATCGTATATGGGGGAGCTATTGGCAACGCCCTGAAATGGTTCCCGGACTACCGCGGTCTATGCGTCGGCCTGACGGCAGCAGCTTTCGGTATAGGAACCGCAACTACGATCGCACCGATTGCCGACATGCTAAAAGTTTCCGGCTATCAGCACACCTTTATCGTCTGGGGGATGATCCAGGGATTCGTAGTGCTGGCCTCGTCCCTCTTCCTGGCCAGGCCACCGGTGGGATGGACGCCGCCCAACTGGAAAGAGAAAGAAGCCAAGATCAAGGCCAAAGTGAACACTTCGGCCGTCGACATGACACCGCTGCAGATGCTATGCCAGCCCTCGTTCTACATCATCTACGTGATGATGACCATGTTGGCCTTCGGCGGATTGGTGGTGACAGCGCAGCTCAACCCGATGGCTGCCTCATACCACGTCGATAAAGTCGTGGTGCTCTGGGGCATGACCGCCTTGGTCATGGCGATCACGGTCGACCGTATCTTGAATGGTTTGACGCGTCCCTTCTGGGGATGGGTCTCAGACCATATTGGACGCGAGAATGCAATCTTTATCTCGTTCATCCTCGAAGCGATCGCAGTCTATGCCCTGCTCCAACTGATTGGCCATCCGGTTTGGTTCGTGGCATTGTCTGGCCTGTGTTTCTTTGCGTGGGGCAATATTTTCTCGTTGTTCCCCTCAATCACGGGCGACCTCTACGGGAAAAAGTGGGCAACCACTAACTACGGCATCGTGTATACGGCGAAGGGTGTCGCAGCGGCCTTTGCCGGCCCTGGCGCTGCCTGGCTGTTCGCAAAAACCGGTTCGTGGACCAAGGTGTTCTGGGCCATGATCGTGTGTGATCTGATCGCTGCGTTCATGGCATTGCTGTGGCTGAAGCCTCTTGCGGCACGAGCCGTTCGCGCTTCGGATCGAACGATCTCAGATGCCGGCGTGCCTATGCCTGTAAAGGCCCGCGGTGTGGCGTAGCGAAGTTGAGCGGTGACAGTGGTTGATGGAGGTTGATAGATAAAGGCTCTCTTTGCCTATTAAAGAGAGCCTTTTCTTATCTTTGGAATTCGGAACGGTGACTTCTCAATGCGCGGCTGCGGCGACTGACTTGTAAGCCCGCGACTCCAAAGCACACTCCGAAAATTATCGCTTCGCCGCTCGCAGACGTTCTTCCAGAGACTTCACTTCAAGGTTCAATCCCTCAGGAAGATGACTGCCGAAGTGGGCGAAATGCTCCCGGATCAATGGCACTTCTGCCAGCCAGCCCTCGATCTCCACGCTGAGCAGTTCCTCCACATGAGCGCTATCTAGGTCGAGGCCGGTTGTGTCGAGATCGGCCACTTCGGGAATGCGTCCAATGGGCGTTTCTTTGGCATGCACTTTTCCATCGCAGCGCTCAAAAATCCACTTCAGCACTCGGCTGTTCTCTCCATAACCAGGCCACAGGAACTTGCCTTTCTGGTTCTGGCGAAACCAGTTGACATAAAAGATCTTCGGCAGCTTTGAGGCGGCCGAGTGCTCACCCATCTTCAGCCAATGCCCAAAATAGTCGCCCATGTGGTAGCCGCAAAAGGGAAGCATGGCCATGGGATCGCGACGTAACTGTCCCACTTTGCCGGTGATGGCCGCGGTAGTCTCGCTGCTGGCCGTTGCTCCCAGGAAAGTGCCGTGCTGCCAGTTGAAGGCTTCGGTAACTAGCGGAACAATTCCCGCGCGCCGTCCGCCAAATAGGATGGCATCGATCGGTACTCCTTTCGGATCTTCCCATTCGGGGGCGATCACTGGGCACTGCGAGGCGGGAGCCGTAAAACGCGAATTCGGATGCGCCGCCGGCCGGGGCGTTGCCGGACTCCATCGCCGGCGCAGCCAGTCCACCAACTTGGCCGGCTTCTCGTCGGTCATTCCCTCCCACCACACATCGCCGTCGAGCGTCATCGCACAATTTGTGAAGATGGAGTTCCTGGTTACAGTCAGCATGGCGTTGGCGTTCGACTTCATACTCGTGCCCGGAGCCACGCCGAAGAAGCCGTATTCCGGGTTGATGGCGTAAAGCCGGCCATCCGCGCCGAATTTCATCCATGCGATGTCATCGCCGATGGTTTCCACCTTCCATCCTGGAATCGTCGGGATCAGCATCGACAAATTCGTTTTGCCGCAAGCGGAGGGAAACGCGCCCGTCATGTATTTCACTCGACCGGACGGGCTGATCAACTTCAGAATCAGCATGTGCTCAGCCATCCAGCCTTCGTCGCGAGCCTGCACCGATGCGATGCGCAGGGCATGACATTTCTTCGCCAGCAACGCGTTGCCACCGTAACCAGAACCGTAAGACCATATCTCACGCGTCTCGGGAAAATGACAGATGTACTTGTGCTCCTTATTACAGCGCCACGTCGCGTCCGGCTGATTGGGGCCAAGCGGCAGCCCGACCGAATGCAGTCCACGCACAAACTCGCCATCCTCGCCAAGCACATTCAGCACGTGGGTTCCTACCCGAGTCATAATGTGCATGTTCGCGACCACATATGTGGAATCTGTGATCTCCACTCCAATTCGTGCAATGTCGGAGCCGATCGGACCCAGGCTGTAAGGCACCACGAACATGGTGCGCCCGACCATCGAGCCCGCGAACAGTTCCCCCAGCTTCTGCTTCATCTTCGCTGGATCCTCCCAGTTGTTCGTGGGGCCAGCTTCTTCCTTGGTTCGGGAGCAGATAAAGGTTCGATCCTCAACGCGGGCTACGTCGGCAGGATCGGAGCGCACCAGGAAGCTGTTTGGTCGCTTCGTCGCGTCCAGAGGGATTGCCGTCCCGCTCAGCACCAGCATCCGCAGCATCGACTCCTGTTCTTCCGGCGAACCGTCACACCAGTGAATGCGATCGGGTTTGCACATCCGTGCGACTTCTTCGACCCAACGCTCCAGCTTGGCGTGCCGGAAGTTACTCGACGCTGCATCAACTTCGATTGTGACCGTGGCCATAGTAATGTCTCTCCGTAGTAAAACAATCGCGGATGGGGTCCGGTATTGTTGTTGAAGACTTGGATCCGACGAGCATTGCCCGCGATTGGATGCCAGACTCGCAGGCGTCGCACAGACCTTAACTCAATTCCACCGGCTCGTATACTCGTACGGCGCTTTGAGTTGTCGTGGGGACAATGTCATCCCCGCAAGACATGACGCTAACATTCTCTCTCTTTTGTAAAGATTATTCCAGCATAGGGATGCGGCAGTCAGGCCGGTTCTGGCCCGCCAGCCTAATGTCATTCCAGCAAAGGGCGAAATCAAAGTCGGCTCTCTTGCTTCTATCCCGTCACATTCCTTTGCCAAAATGTCACACTGAACCGTGATTTGAATCATTGCGCCATTTTGGGATTAGGCCTGAAATGAGATGGTCAGTCATCAGACCATTCAGATGCTAGGCACCGCATCACTCGCGAAGTCCGGTTTCGAAGCGATCCCCCGAAACAAGGTCTATCAGGAAGTTGCCCGGCAACTAGAGCGGCGCATCACCGAAGAGTTAAAGCCAGGCGATCTGCTTCCCCAGAACGCGAACTGGTCCGGATGCTGGGCGTGAGCCGCGATTCTGTGCGAAACGCCATCCGGACCTTGGAGCTCATGGGGCTCCTGGAGCCGCGTCAGGGTTTCGGTACCGTGGTTTGCAATCCGACGGCAAAGCAAAACAACCCCCTGGCCACGGCACTCCTTGAGAAACGGAAGATGGTCGCCGAACTCATTGACGTGCGAAAGATGATCGAGCCGCCTTTGGCCGGACGTGCTGCCCTTCACATCTCTCGCGCCGCCATCGCTGATATGGAAGACATTCTCGCACGCCAGAAAGCCAAGGTGCTTCAAGGTCAACTCGGAATCGAAGAGGATTCCGAATTTCACTACGCCATTGCCTTGGCATCCGACAACGGCGTGATTTTGAAAGTAGTGGATGTGTTGATGGATTTGTTGCGTGAGACAAGAGAAAGTTCGTTGCAGGTGGAAGGGCGGCAGGAAAAATCGCTTGCCGGTCACCACCGGATTCTGTCCGCTTTGAAGTTGGGCGATGCCGCAGGCGCTGAGTCTGCGATGCGTCGGCACCTGCAGGAAATTGAAACCGTCGTACTGAAAAAGCTCTAAGAGAATGGAGGTTGCCAAATGGGTCAGTTATTCGCGGTCGAAGTAATCTACCGAGGAGTCTTTCAAAAGACTCTCGCGAAAAACATTACGCGCGACATCGTTTTAGCCGCGCACAACGAAGGCAAACTGGGCATTTCCTTTGGCCGTTACGGGGATGCTCCTGAACGCAATGGCATTCCAGCCAAGAGTTTCGCAATCGTCGCCAATGACGAACTGACGCTCGAAGCCGGAATGGCGCAATACGAACCGAAACAAGTCGATCTGACCGTGGTTCTCGACGATACGCTCTGCAAGGGCGCGGAATCGTGGGCATGGTACGGACTGCAACCCGTCCATCACGCCCTGAAGCCCGGGCACACCCTTATCGTAATCTCCCTCGAGGATGCGCCCACCCTGCTCAAGAGCATTCACCGCCGGGAAGAGCCTTACAAGCTGGGAATCATCAAGGGTCTCGCCAGCTTCTCCGGCATGTGGGTCTTTAAAGATGACCACACTGACGTCCGCGTTCTGGGCGCCATCGCCAAGGCTCTGCCCGAAGTGTTCAGCCTGAAGTCGGTGGAGCAGTTCATCAACGAAAAGTTGAAGAGCGCTGTGAAAGTTACATCCGCTCGCACCGCATTTCGAGAAATTTACCGCCGTGCCGGTAAAAGCTGGACAAGGCAATCCCGAAGTGCCGTTCAAGTTTGAACTGCCCGGTTGGGAAGATATGCGGTCCGGCGTTTCGATTAAAGGTCAGCCGCAGGGCGGCCCTTATCCCGATCCAGTCACGGGCAAAGTCGGAGGCTTCCGGCCCGCTCGCAACGAGCTGTTCAAGAAGTACTCCACGCGCACTATGCGGCCGGTCATTAATTTCTCGACCTGCACCAAGTGCACGCTCTGCTGGCTCAATTGTCCGGATGCTTCTTTCGACGTCACCCCGGAAGGAACCTACGATGCCAATCTCGAAGCATGCTGCGGTTGTGGCGTTTGCGAAGAGGTTTGCCCGGTTAAGGAATGCGTCCACATGGTGAATGAGTCTGAATTCAAGGACAACAGCAGCCAGTGGGAAGCCTACCAGACAGACAAGAAAGCTTATTTGAAGTGGCTGGAGAGCACCATCGAAAAAGCCGAACCGATCGAGAAGCGGTCTCATGGATTCCGTTATCGCGGTCAGTACGCAGAACAGGTCCCCGAGGCCCTGGAAATCGCTAAGAAAGGCTAGCAGCCCAGCGGGCAGCTCGAAGCATTAGCCCGAAAGACAAGGAGATTGAAATGGCGACATTAACACTACCGGTTGAAGAAAAGAAAAAAGGTACTGAGCAGGAAGCTCTGATCACGGGCGCTGAGGCCATTGCGATTGCCTGCAAGCTGGCCAACGTGGATGTGGTCACGGCTTACCCGATCCGGCCTTACGACACGGTCATGCAATACATCAGCCAGCTGGTCGCAGATGGCGAAATGGATTGCGAATATATCGTGGCGGAGGGCGAGCATTCTCAATTCGAAATCGTGAAGCACGCGTCAGTTTGCGGAGCGCGCGTGTTCTGCGGTTCAAGCGGCGTGGGCTGGATGTACGCGATGGAATGTTTGACTGTAACCCCCGCGCTGCGTGTCCCCATGATTGCCATGGTCGGCAACCGGGCTCTCGACGATCCCGGCGCCTTCGGCGTGGAACACAACGACGCTCTGGCCGTCCGTGACCTGGGCTGGTTGTTGACCTGGGTCGATAGCGCACAGGAAGCCTTGGACACGGCTCTGATTGCCTATCGTGTGGCGGAAGATCGCCGCATGTTCGTACCTTTGGCCATCAGCTGCGACGGTGCGTTCCTCACCCACTCGCAAGCCTTGGTCCAGATCCCGTCGGCACAGCAGGTCAAGAAGTTCCTGCCTCCTTACGACCGCGGCGATCTACTCCTCCATCCCGACAACGTGATTTCGGTGGCCCCACAGGCCAATGAAGATTGGGTCATGGAGATTCGGCGGCAGAACTACGCAGTCACGGAAATCGCATGCGATGTGATTCGCGAAGTCTATGCCGAGTTCGAGAAAACGTTTGGACGCAAGTACGGCAATCCGTTCTTCGAAGAGTACATGACCGAAGATGCGGAAGTCGTACTGCTGGGCATGGGAACGCTTTCCACGCCGGTCAAAGTGGCCATCCGCAAGATGCGCGAACAAGGCAAGAAAGTCGGGTTCGTTCGTCTGCGCTGGTTCCGTCCGTTTGCCGGGAAAGAAATCGGCAAGTGCCTCGAGCGCTTCAAGGCCATCGGCGTACTCGATCGCGACTTCTCGTTCGGTTCGCCGGACCTGAGTGGCGTAGTGGCGACCGAAGTTCGGTCCGCCATGTACAGCAATAGCGCTACCCGACCGCCAGTCCTTGGCTTCATCGGTGGATTGGGCGGGCGCGAAGTGACCGTACCAGACGTGGAAGAGATGACCGAGAAAGTATTCCAAGCTGCAAAGGGTAAGTCGCAACCCCTGACGCAATGGATCGGGCTGCGGGGATAACGCGGCTAACGCGTTTTCCAGAGCCGGAAAGGACAAACAATCATGAGCACATTTGTAGATGAAAAACCGACGCAAGAGCTGGAAGCCTTCAAAGGAGTAAAGAAGGTTCCACACGAGGAGTACTACACGTCCGGCCACCGCACCTGTCAGGGCTGCGAGTCTGCGCAAATCATGAAATTGATGGCGAAGGCCGCAGGTCCCAGAACCATCGTTCTGGGAAGTACCGGGTGCATGTACGTGGCTAACACTTCTTACTACGCCACTCCCTGGGGCGTCCCCTGGATGCACACACAGCTGGGTAGCTCCGGATCGGCCGCTCTCGGTGCGGCAGCCGCTTTCCGCGCTCAGATGCGTAAGCGCGCGATGAAAGATGAACCAATCAACGTCATCGCGTTCTGCGGCGATGGCGGCGGCGCGGACATGGGTCTGGGAGCAATCTCAGCCACCATGTGCCACCCCGATTACAACCTGCTGATCCTGATGTATGACAACGAGTCCTACGCCAATACCGATATCCAGATTTCCGGGACATCGCCCTATGGCGTCAATACCTCGTTCAGCACCCCAGGAAAAGTAAAGCGGATCATGAATCACCGCTGGAAGAAAAACATGGCTCCGTTGATGATGGTTGGCCATCCCACAGTGAAGTATGTAGGAACTATTTCCACCTCATACCCGCTGCAGGCGATGAACAACGTTCGCAAGGCGTTGTCGATCGGCGGACCTACCTTCATTCACTGCCTCAATCCTTGCCCCAAGGGCTGGGACTTCGATCCGGTTCTTTCCTTCGAACTGGGCGAGTTAGCTGTCAACACCGGCATTTGGCCTCTGTACGAGGTTGAAAACGGCAAGCTGAAGCTCTACGGCAAGACCGAACAGATCGCCAGCGGCAGATTCAAACGTCTGCCAGTTCGCGATTACTTGCTGAAGCAGGGAAGGTTCGCGCATTTCATCGATGAGGATATCGACTACTTCCAAAGCAAAATCGATGACATGTGGAACAAGTGGCTGGTGCCGGGAATCATTCCGCTCCAGAAGGACATAGAAACAGCCGAATAATTCGCCGCCCCCTTCCTAAGAAAAGGGGGCGCGTTTTTTTCATTTACCCGGATGCTTTCCGGCAAGGAGTGCCAGGCGTATTGAGACGAGCAAGTAACGAGCAATTGTGACAGCTAGGTAGGAGGGCCCGTGGCCACGTATGTGACCTCCTTCGTTTGTACAGAATCCACGATCCCCAATCGTTGGGCTCGGATGCAGCGGTCGCAGCTTTGCGATGATTGCCATCGCGAACCCGCTGTGTGCCTCGTTGCTCGTCCTCAATCCGCCAGCCTCAAGCCCATATACCAACCTCGCTGCCCTCATTCGTCGACATTCAGCCGGATCACTGAAACTATTCCAAACACCCAAGGTTTTTTTATCCCGCAGGGTCAGTCTGATTTGCGATGCATTTCGGAAGCGCATGGCTTCACCCCGGTGCGGCGAGGAATCCGCATTGTTTCACTAGGAGAAAGTACTCATGGCTACCCACATCTTAGTTCCCAATCAGCGAGATAGCGCGAAAGAAACTTACGGCAGCGTCGCTGGCAATCGATGGATTCAGTTGGCGTGCGGCATCGTCGCGATGATCGTCATCTCCAACTATCAGTATGCTTTCACACTCTTTACCCCAGGCATGAAGCTGACCTTCTCCGGAGTGCCTTACGCGAAAATCGCAGCAGTGTTCTCCGCTTTCATACTTTTTGAGACTTGGCCGATGCCCGTGTCGGGGTATTTCGTTGACAAGTTCGGCATCCGCAAGCTGATGACATTCGGCGCGATTTGCATCGCGCTGGGATGGGTACTCGGCGGGACCGTTGCCAAGTCTCCGCTCGACCTCTACATCTATTACGGTGTGATCTCCGGCACCGGTGCAGGAATCATTTACATTTCCTGCGTTGCCAATGCCTTGAAATGGTTCCCCGACCGGCGTGGATTAGCCGCTGGCCTAACCGCCGCAGGCTTCGGTGGCGGAGCCGCTCTCACCATCATGCCCATTGCCCATTCAATCCATAACATGGGATGGGCGCATGCGATGGCCGTTTGGGGTATTGGCCAGGGCATTGTCGCGCTTGCTGCAGCAATGATCCTGCGCCATCCGCCCAGCGGCTGGGTTCCGGCAGGCTGGGACCAGAAGGCGAAGCAAGTACGCAAGGCCGTCGCCCAGTCGAAAGTGAACTTTACCTGGTTTCAAACTCTGGGAAGGCCCGAGTTCTACCTGCTCTATACCATGTTCTTCTTTGCCACCGCCGGCGGGTTGATCGCTACCGCGAATCTTTCCCAGATTGCCAAGTCTCTCCACGTGAGTGACGCGAAGATTTGGGGATTCGCAATCGTTCCCCTGGCCGCAACTCTCACGTCTCTCTGTAACGCTCTGTCGAGAATCATCTGGGGCTCGGTCTCCGATCGGTTGGGACGAGAACGCACCATGTTCCTCACCTTCGGCGTCGAAGCCGTCCTGGTGTTCCTGGTCACCAAGATAGCCGGAGCTCCGATAGCCTTCCTGGTACTGTTCTCCTTCATCTTCCTGTTCTGGGGTGAGATCTATTCCTTGTTCTCAGCCACAACGGGAGACGTTTTCGGTCCCAAGAACGCCTCTGCCAACTATGGCATGGTGTATACGGCTAAGGGCGCTGCTTCCGTGTTCGCCGGATTCGGAGCGGCAACGCTAGCGGCTTACTTCGGTGGCTCTTTTGCCGTGCCTTTCTACATCTCGGCGATTCTGTGCGCGATCGCGGCAATCTGCTCTCTATTTGTATTGAGGCCGTTGCTCAGGAGCAGAATCGAGAAGGAAGGAAGATCCGCTGAGGGGAAGGCACTCTCAGCGGCGTTAGCCCAAGCTCCAACCGCCAAAGAGGATCGCGACCACAAGCATCCTACCGCTGTTGGCCAGTAATGTTAGCTTGGACCGCGGGGCGGGGGCGTAGCCGCAACAGTAGTCCGGCTCAGTCCTGATCGCCGTCCCAAAGAATCTGGAGCGTAGGCAGGACAAGTCTGTGCCGAATCCTCGCCTGTGGCGCAACCCGCAAAATCAGAGCGCTGCGGAATCGGTCCACGCTATACAGCAAGCCAGTTACCAACCGCCCGGAGTGACCGCGCCTTCGCGCGTGACCTGAGTAACCTTGTTCCGAGCGCCTATTGTTCCCAGAATAGGACATGACTTGTACAAAGTGCGGTATTGATCTGCCCTATGACTCGCGATTCTGCTTTAGCTGCGGCCAAACACTCGGCGTAGTTTCCGTTGGCGGAGGTGCAGCCGCAGCCCTTGCTCCGGCCCGAATCCAGGAGCCCCAGAAGCCGCAGGCGCCGGAGCCCCATGCCAGTAATTCGATCAGGAGCGTGCTTGGAATCCTGCTTCTTGCAGTCTTGTTTGGTGCTGCGTGGTATGTGCAAAGCCACTACTCAAGTTCGTTGCCCAAAGTGGACGGAGCCCAAATAACTCAGCCCGAATAGACGTTGAAATGGCGAGGTTGTATAACGCGGCGAGTCCACACGGCGAAGCCTGTACGTCATCTTGACCGTGCCAACGCCAGGGCGTGGATCATTTTCCCGCGTCCGTGTGCCAACCCGGATTTGTCCACCGCCCGTGCTGCCACACAAAAATCTCGGTCGCTCGCCCTGAGTCGGATGTTCGCTTGCCGTCAATTTCTATTTCTGCGACATAGCTGCTCCACACTACAGCGACGTCGCCAAAGTGCTGCACTTTGGTGCGCGGGAATTCAAGGCGTATCAGCCTGCCGCCTTTGGCGTGAAATGCTACCGCCGTTTGAAGTACCTCCGCCTGATCCTTCCATTTCTCCTCGCCGCCACTCATGACGATCGTTTCGGGCGGCAATTCCGAAAGAACTCTCGCGTCGCCGGCAAACCATGCGCGCCATACTGCGTCACGCACCCGCAGTAATTGTTCGTCAGACCGTTTCTGAGCGGACAAGTTCGCTGCGCTCAGACTGCTCACACAAAATGCCGCGACAATGACGATGACGTTCCACTTTCGTTTCATGATGAATCCCCGCCCTCCGTTATAGAGATTTTGCCTTGCTGCTCCGCCTGCAGGTGTCGAGCGTCAACAGGACAGCCGCACTCGAAGCCGAATACACCGAATAATCCATCGGCGACTTTAGGCCGAAAGAGATCGCCATGGCGGTCGCAAACATGGCCAGCAGAATCGCGCTCGCGAGCGAAACCCATCGCGGCCACGCGAGGCGACAGCGTCTCAGGAGTCGAAGCTGGGTTGCAGACCATCGGTTGGCTGCGTGGTGGGATGAATGCCGAATCGGCGGCCGCTGCAGCAGCGAAGCGCAATGTGGACCTGACTCCAGTGGACCGCTACAGCCAAGGCAAAATGACGTCCCAAGCGCTGCAGTTGGGATTTGCAGCCTTGGATGTGAAAGAGATCCGTCGCGGAGTTCGGGATCTCGCGATTGCGCTGGAAGACGAATGGAATCATCGCTTCTCGGGAAAGTCTAGACGCTGAGAGCAGAAAGAGAAAAGCACTTGAGTCCCGCGCCGCTCTGCAATTCGAGGTGCGCCAGCCTCTGAAGACGTAAAAGATGAGTTTGAAACTTATTCAGACGCACTTGATCTGATGGTTCATGCGAGTGATTTTCAGGTTGGCAATCGCTTTCAGCCTGGCGTGGACGGCCCCTGCCTTTGCGCAAGAGAAACCGAACCACCTCCCGGCCGAGAGTTCTCCGTACCTCGAGCGAGCTATCTTCCAGCCCGTCGATTGGTACCCTTGGGGTGCTGCCGCTTTCAGGCGTGCAAAGGAACTGAACCGTCCCATCCTTCTGGATGTGGGAGCGGTGTGGTGTCCTTGGTGTGACCTTATGGATCGCGATACCTACACCAATGCCGCCACTACGGATTACATTAATCAGCATTTCGTCGCGGTAAAAGTTGACTTCGACGCTTCGCCAAACCTCGTAGCGCAGTTGCAACGCGCTCAAGCCATCCTGAACTTGCCCGCCGGATTACCTCTCACATCGTTCATCACGCCCGATGGCAAGCTCTTCTTCGGTGCGGGCTACCTGCCCTCGGAACACAAAGGAGATAGATCGTCTTTTCGAGAAGTTGCCGAGGAAGCGCTCGCTCGCTACGCGGAGAAATCCAGGATCGAAGACAAGTCATTTCAACTGGAGGTGGAGAAATAGTTATGAGAAAAACTTTGCTGCAATTGTCCTTGTCCCTGTTGCTGGTACTGACAAGCCCGGCATTATTTGCAATCGATAATCTGAAACTCAACTCGCAACTCGACTACAGGAGTGACAGCCAGGATGGTCCCCTGATTACGGGAGACGATGCGCAGTCTGGATTCGTGGCGGGGAAGACTAACTACGTCATCATCTATGGGGAAGGCTGCTTCAACTCAAAGCGCCAGGCCCGTCGCACCGTTGACTTGTATGACAAGTACCGGAATCAAGTGCATTTTGTGGTGGTTGACCTGGACACCAAGCGCTCGCCCGAGCAGCAGAAACTCGTCAAACAATATTACAAAGGATACATCCCGCAAGTCGTGGTGCTGGATGCGAGCGGTAACGCTCTTTACAACTCCTCCGGGGAGGTTGACTCTAAGGAAATCGAAGAACTGTTCGTGAAATCATTTGCAGAATCGAGGGCGGGATCCCGATAGAGCGCGCCCTGCGACGAGCCTGAACTTTGGCGCGTCTCACCAAAAAACGCGGACCTGAAAAGTACCAGGTCCGCGCGATTTTTTCCTTATTGCCACGCCGTGTTGGTGACCAGATTATAAGCATTCACGCTGCCGAGGCCGGTGGCCATGTCCCAGCCCGGGGTAGCGCCGAATGACGGCTGATACGCAGCTGCGCCGGTTGTGGGTGTAATGACGGCCGTGCATTTCCCGCCTTTTCCTCCTCCGCCCGATAACGTGCAACTCGGTACTCCGGTATAACCTTGACCTTTATTCGTCAGAGTCACAGCGGTGATTACGCCAGTGCTTGAGTTGATGGTCGCCGTACAGGTTGCCTGAGTACCGCCGGCGTAAATGGTGGTGCCGGTGGGTGAAAGATATTTCGACTTGTTGGAGGGTCCGCTGATCTTGCAAGTCGGAGTGCTGGTGTAGCCAGACCCGGCGGACTTCAAGGTCAAGCTGCTAATGGCTTGAGTGCCCAGGGCGCCGTTGGTTCCAGAAGGCCGGTAGCAATCGGCCTCAAATGCGGTTCCGTTATAGCGGCAGTTGATGTCGTTGTCGCCCTGCGTAATGTCGTTGAAGACGCAACTATTACCTGAGGCTTCATTGATCGAGTAGCAGGCGCTGTTGCCGGACTTGCCGAATTCGGTCTTGGCGATGGAGTAGTAAGTGGGATTAGGATTGCCCGCCCGAATGCTCCACTTCTGGTCCACCAGCGCCTGAATCGCGGCCATGGCGGGCGAAGAGGCCGAGGTTCCGCCTACGCCATACCATGTGCTGGGAACGCCTGTGCATGGCACGCCTCCGCTGCCGCTGTCCGACGCGCAGATGATGATGTAGTGCCCCCACACTCCGTTGCTGGCAAACAGCGATACGTCCGGGACATCGCGGACGCCGTCAGCCGGATTGCCGAAGATGCCCGATTGCCAGGAAGGTTTGGCGTAGCCTTTACACGTCGTGTCCTCGACGTAGGCGTAGGTGGCGTTGCCCGCGCCCGTGGCGCACCCGCTGGGGCCGCCGCTCCCGGCACCGGTGCTCAGGAAATCAGCACCGGCGCTGCTGTTGCAAAAGCCCGTGCTGCCATAAGGAGCGCTGAAGCCTTCCACGGTGTAGGCCAGGTAGCTCGCGCAAGAATCGTTCCATGGAATTTCAGGGATGTACGACTTAGCGGAGCCGTAAGTCGACTTGTTGTTGGTGGAACTCCAATAAGTGCTCTGAGGGAGACCACCTTCCAGGGCGTTGTAAACATCCTCGAAATCCGTGCCGCCCACCGAAACGTTGTATACGCTCTCGCCCCATCCGGTGATGCCTATCCCGGGGTACGCGTAAAGATCACCGTTCGTAAAATCGCGCGCGCAAACGGAGGCGCCGTCATCTCCAGCCGAAACAAATACCGAGACGCCCGCCGCAACCGCCGACTTGAATGCAGAGTTAAAAGCGGCATTTGCACTGGCGCCACTGATCACCTCGCAGACCCCATAGCTCATGCTGATGATCGGTGGTGGGCTGCCGGCGTTCACCAGGTTTTCGATAGCCACCAGGCCGCCGAAAGTAGCGAACGAGGCGCCATCGGTACAGGAAGCCAGTTCCACATTCGCGCCCGGCGCAATCGCCGTTACCATCTCGACGTCCAGGTCGGCTTCAATGTCGGCGCTGTTGGTGCCAGGATTGGTGCAGTTTCCTGCCGAGTTAGGATGGACTGTGGTCAAAGTTCCTCCATATGATGTGAGGCCGAATTTCGTCTGGTAGGTTTCCCAGTCGGTGCCATAGGAGTTCGTATCTTCCACAACCACCACGGTCTCACCTTTACCGGTAAAACCCGCGGTATATACCGGGCTCACGTTATAGATCGTCTGGAAATCTGCAGGCACGAGAGCGTAACAATCGGAGCCGCACCCGGCGAACGTGTAGTTCGTCCTGCGTTCGTTCATCGCGCGGGGTTTGAAGTTGTTCATCGAAACGACACCCACCACCGCCTGCGCGAGGGCCGCCGGAATTTTCGGGTCGCTCATGTTGGCGAAGTGCTGCTCACCCTTTACCTGGAGTTCGTGGATCTCGGTGTGAAAAGCCTGGCTGATTGCGCCGGCGTTGCCGGAGAAGTCCATCACCATGTGGTTGGGATATACGTAGCCGACCGTGAAACCGTGCGACTCCAACCAGTTCTTGATGGTATCGATGTCCTGCTGGGCCACGCCGTATTTTTCTCCTTGTTCCGCTGCCGTCATCCACTGACGGAAGTTGGGCGACGACTTGTCCGTGAGCGAATCGATGTGCTGCTCGAACTCGCGCTCGAGTTCAGGGGCGCGCTTCAACTGAAGCAGCATGTGCTCCACTGGAAAACTGTCGGGCAAACGGCCGCGATCATTCCCGGCTTTGGCTTCCGGTCGAGTGTTACCAGCCAGTGTTACCAACTGGGTCTCGTCGATCGGTTCCGTAATAAGGGTATGGCTGCTCGATGCCCCAAGCACACGGGCAGCATAGCGCGAGCTCACGGCGAGAGTGACGGCTACGACTGCCAACAGGACACAAATCTTCTTGATCATAGATTTCACCTTGAGGTTTCTAACGGTAGAACTCCCACAGGCAGCCTTATTCGGCCGCGGAGAATGGCAGCCATTCTATATCGGTTTACGCCGATTGCGACAAGAGGTAATGAGAATATTGGATTGCCGAAAAGGACCTAGTCCCAATTGGTGTCTCTGGCCAGAGCCGTGCACCGGAAGCAGCATGAGCCCGACGCTTCGGTGCAGCATCTCCTTTCATAGTACGTACCGCGTTTGAGGGATGACAGTGCCCGCAATGAACGTTAGGCTACTTCCACTTTCTGGTCGTTGGGACTAACCCGCGTCATCGTCTGAAGGACTTAGGACTAGAGTAAAAAGTCTAATTGTCTTCTAATCGACGGCTGAAGCATCCCTAGAAGCCGTCTTCACCCAAAATGGTTTTCAGCCCACATCTCCCAAAGGAGGAAACCACATGGGACTAGGCGTAGCAACCATATCGTCGGCGCAAGCACAAGCTTTTACCCCCCTTTTCAACCTTAACGGTGCATCACCGGCGTCAACAGAGTTGTGCCGCACGGCCGCTTCCAAACCCGGGCACAGCGACCCCAAGGAGGGCCGAATTCCCGGGTCTGAACC
This sequence comes from uncultured Acidobacteriaceae bacterium, assembly GCA_963777005.1. GTDB lineage: Bacteria > Acidobacteriota > Terriglobia > Terriglobales > Acidobacteriaceae > Sulfotelmatobacter. The sequence continues at coordinate 45,240 of CAVZPC010000026.1, forward strand.
TGACACACAAAATCGCGCTGCCCTGCTGGCAATGTGCAATCAAAACGCGGGCCCGGTGGTGGATGAGACGGTTCTTTGCAAACTTCATGGCTTGACGCGCGGAGAGGCCGCGCTGGCGGCATGCCTCTTACAGGGAAAATCGATCCAGGAAGCTGCGGCGCAACTCTTGATCAGTCCTCACACTGCCAGAACTCATTTGAAACGCATTTTCATGAAGACGAACACGCACCGTCAGCTCGAAGCTGACACGCGACTGTTAGCCGCGGGTTTGTAGACAAGCATTAGCGACAGCCGTTCTTCTCACCACGATCGTACGACACTCTTGTCGAAGCAGCGCGAACAATTCCTCCATGTGTTCCTGGCGCGTTCGAAAATTCACCGGGTTGATTCGAAACCACGATTTCCCCTTGAGTTCCGTCGTCGAAATCCAAAAGCGACCGCTCCGCTCCACTCGTTGCGCCACTTCCGCATGTAGATTTTTTGACTCTGCCTCACTAAGCTCTGCGCCTTTGTAGCGGATGCAGATCGCCGACATGGGCGGGGTACTGGCCGGCTCAAATTCAGGATCTTTCGCTCTCAAAGCGTAGAGATGCTTCGCTTGACGTACGTTGTTATCAATCCACCCCCCGATCTGGCGGGCGCCATATCGTTTGAAACTCATCCACACTTTCAAGCTGCGAAAACGCCGCGATTGTTCGAATCCGTGAACGTAATATTGATAACGCTCATTCTCCTGGTCGAACTCATCGGTGAGATATGAGGGCTTCATGCCGAAGGATGCGGTGAGCCGGCGCTGATCTTTCACCAGCACGGCACCGGCATCGAGCGGAGCATAAAACCACTTGTGAGGATCGATGGTGATCGAGTCCGCGAGTTCCAGCCCGCGGTCGCGCATGGGCCACTCGTGAGAAAGCAGCATGCCGCCGCCGTATGCCGCATCCGCGTGCAGCCACATGCCTTCGCGATCGGCGATGCGCCGCAATTCGCGGATATCATCGACCGCGCCTGTATTCGTGGTTCCAAACAGGCCCACCACACACATCGGCCGGACGCCATCTTTCTTGTCCTTCGCGATCGCTTCCTCGAGTGCATCGAGCCGAACCTGAAACGCCGAATCTGTCGGCAGCGGACGCAAAGCATTTCTTCCCAGACCGATGCAATCGACGGCTTTGTCAATGGAAACGTGCCGCTCCTCCGATACGTACACCGCCCAGCGCTCCTGCATCCCGTCGTATTGTCCCTGATCGCGCGTCACCGCATCCCGGCCAAGCTTCAGTCCGATGAAGTTCGCCGTCATCCCGCCGCTGGTGAGATTGCCGCCGGCGCTTTCGCCGTAGCCGCAGAGGTCGGTGAGCCAGCGCACTACTCTTCGTTCCATCGCGACTGCCGATGGCCCGATGGAATATGCGCCGACGTTCTGATTGATGGCGGAACAGATGAAGTCTCCGATCACACCTACGGGATTTGGTGAAGGCGTGATCAGTCCCATATAGCCGGGATGACCGACGTTCGTGCAATAAGGAAGCATCTTGTTCTTCAATTCATCCAGCACGCTGTCAGGTGAACTCGGCTCTTGGGGTAGTGGCTCGGCAAAAAGCCGGTTCACCGTCTGTGGTTCCACGTCAGGGAATACGCGCTTTTCCTCGATATGATCGAAGTAGTCCGCCAGCAGATCGACGACCTGATGCCCCATGTCACGAAATTCTTTCCTATCCATTCGCAATCACCTTCCGCCATTTTACAATTCGCCTCGAAAGTCCTTAGCAAAACTGCCAGGCCAGCTTTTGATCGCACACCAGTTACGTGACTAACGTGTATGTGGCGTGAGTCAAACTGTCCTACGCCCCGCGCAGAAGGACAGTTTGTCCCAACTCTTTCCCAGTGATGTTTCCGATCTGTAACGATCGCAATGACTTACGCGAAGCATGTTTGGCCTTGCAGGTGCGAACGACAAAGTGGGCTAAAAGCGGACTTCCGTTTTGCGTGCGTTTGTTCGCTGGTAAGGCTGATTCCTTCATATGTCGCAGACATTGAAACCGAAGCGCCACCGTCGAGACCAACGACACAGTGCAGCCTGGGGAAAGCGCCTGAGCTGCTTACTGCTGCTTGTCCTGGCTGCGCAAGCCGCCTTCACTCAAGACTTGGAAAGTGGCGGCAGGCCAGTTGGCAAGTTCGCCCCGGACCTCGCGCCAATGGTCGCGCGAGCACATCAAGGCGCCGCGGCGGCGGATGAGACCGTGAAGGTCATCGTTCAGTACAAGCAGGTCCCGCAAGCGGAACAAGAAAGCCGAGTTCAGCGTCTTGGCGCCCGCTTGAATCAGAGGCTCGGTGTCGTGAAGGGCATCGCTCTGACTATTCCAGTTAGCGCGCTACCCGTGCTCGAGGCTGACCCCGAGATCCTTTCCGTCAGCATCGACCATCCTCTGAAGGGGTTGGACGACTACACCAATGCCGCGATGAACGTAAGTGCCGCCTGGAACGCGGGCTACAACGGAAGCGGAATTGGCGTCGCCGTGATTGATAGCGGCATCAACGATAATCATCCCGATCTGTGGGACTCGACCGAATCTTATTCGCGCGTGGTTTATCACCAGGACTTCACTGGAACCAGCGTCAAGAATTCATCCGGGAAAACCGTCTATGACCTCTACGGCCACGGCACGCACGTAGCCGGGATCATCGGGGGGAACGGCTACCTCTCGAACGGCAACTATGCTGGCGTCGCGCCGAACGTAACTCTGGTCGACCTTCGCGTGCTGAATGCGCTTGGGCTGGGCAGCGATAGCATGGTGATCGCCGCCATCGAACAGGCCATCAACCTGCAGAGCAAATACAACATTCAGATTATCAACCTATCGCTGGGCCGTGGTATCTCCGTTCCATATGCGCAGGATCCTCTGTGCCAGGCAGTAGAAGCGGCCTGGAAGAGCGGAATTGTGGTGGTTGCGGCTGCCGGTAACTATGGTCGGATCAGCGTAGACGGCAGCGACGGATACGGAACCGTTGTGGCCCCAGGGAATGATCCGCTGGTTCTAACGGTCGGAGCGATGAAGTCGATGGACACGTTTCCGCGCACCGACGACCGGATTGCGAGCTATAGCTCGAAAGGGCCGACTACGTATGACCACGTAGTGAAGCCGGACGTGGTTGCTCCGGGCAACCTGGTGGTTTCTCTCGACGACCACGGCAGCACACTGGACACCCTATATCCCGCCAACGAAGTCGCCGGCAACGATACCAAGCACGATTACTTTATTCTGAGCGGCACCAGCATGGCGACTCCAGCAACGTCGGGGGCAGTGGCGTTGCTGCTGCAACAGCATCCGCGGATGACGCCTGATCAGATCAAGGCACGTTTGATGAAGACGGCATACAAGACGTTCCCGGTTTCCTCGACGGCCACCGATCCGACCACGGGACAAACCTACACTTCCTATTACGACATCTTCACGATTGGGGCCGGCTACGTCGATGCGCAAGCGGCGATGAACAATAATGATCTGGCGCCGGCCACTCTGGGCGCGGCACTGTCGCCCACAGCAGTCTATAACTCATCTACCGGGACGGTCACACTCTCCAACGGAAACACCCTGGTTGCGCCCTCCTCGGTGGTTTGGGGATCGTCCGTGGTGTGGGGTACGTCCGTGGTTTGGGGCACGAATGTTTCAGGCAGTTCCGTGGTATGGGGTTCGTCGGTAGTTTGGGGAAGCAGCACGCTGCAGGGCTTTAGCGTGGTGTGGGGATCGACGACAGATGCTGCCGAAAGCGTGGTTTGGGGTACGGCGATGCTCAGTCTCGACGCGTTTTTCGTGCCCGTCGTAGGAGAACAGTAATTCGCCGGCTAAGTAAGGTTCGCGCCGCAAATAGTCAGCTCTCGGATGAAACGTTTGCCCGCTGAAGCGCACTACTCACTAGGCCGCTAACGATTCGGGTTGTGCAAGCAATTCTCAGCGAGGAAGGCGGCCGCCGGAGTGAGGTTTGCATGTTTGCGCGAAAAGTCGCTGCTCTCCTAAAGCCGAACTCACTTGCGGAGTTTGAGAATCTCATGGATCGCGAAATCCTCCCTTGGCTAAGAAATCAAGACGGCTTCTTGGATTTGATTGTTCTGGCCGTCCCGGGCGGCCGCGAAGTAGCCACCATTAGTTTCTGGGACCACCAAGCTCATGCGGAGGCATACAACTCAAAGAGTTACCCGGAAGTGTTGGGCATTTTAGAAAACCTCCTGGACGGAACTCCTTACGTGAAAACGTTCGACGTGGTCAGTTCGACATTTCCAAGGGTAAACAGACGCGTCAACAATCGTTCTAATGACCATGGCACGGAGGTGATCATCCAGCGCACGCCGGAGCCATTTACCGATCCTTGCGCCAAATCTACGCTGTCGTTGAACAGTACCGTTAACAAATGAGGGCTGTTCGGGCTGTTCGAAGGTAGCTCCACACTCGCGTCCCACGACTGAAGCTAAGGTCTGGGACGCTTTTTCATTCTCGCGCGGCTCGACTCCCATTTAATAAATGACGATCTTACGCCAGCTGTAACTAGAGATTTCGTGTGCTCCGAATCATCGGTGTAGAGCCCTGTGATCGGTCCGCGGGTGTCGTGCTTCACCTCACATCGTCGGCAGCTTGCGCTCGACGACAGGGCTAGATGACGAAAATGTAATCTTCACGTCATGCTGGCGACATCCTCGCGCCGCTAAATTAACGGCGATGGTAGCGGAAGCTATAACGCGACCGCTGCCAGCCCCTGTTGCTCACGAAGCGTAATCATCATCCACCTGGGACGATTCGGAAGGAGAGTACGACCACGTGACTTCCACCTCTCCGAAGGGGCACAAGCCCGATGGCTCGTTAATGAACCCACCCTACGTCCGCACAAACCTAATCGTATAACCCAGCCGATGACGGCCTTGCCTGGAACCTTTAACCAAAACGAATCGTGGAGGATCACCGTATGAAGATAAACCAGAAGTTTCCTTCGCGGAGCGGGCTTCGCGGCCATTCTGGCCGTGACCAGCTTCGCGTTCGCTCAAATTCTACCGACCGGTGCAACCATTACACCGAGCGCAGCTCCGGGTTCGGTGTTTGTACCTTTGACAACTTCTTTGCCGGACTTTCCGACCTATACGCCGGATGGCGCCGAGACCACAGCCATCAGCCCGGACGGCAAGACTTTGCTGATCCTGACCAGCGGCTACAACCTGAACGAAGACTCAAGCGGCAACTATTCCAGGGGCGGACTCCGGTGAGTTTGTTTTCGTTTATGACATCTCCACGCCCAGTACGCCGGTGCAAACGCAAGTAGTACAGCTGTTGAATTTCGACAAACCTTCGACGGGATCGTGTGGGCTCCGAATGGTTCCGCGTTCTACGTTGGCGGCGGAGCCGAACGACAATGTGCACACTTTCACGCTGCAAAGCGGCCAGTGGGCGGAATCCGGCACACCGATCAACCTCGGTCATTATTGCGATTTGATGTGCGAGGAGACCGAAACCGGTCCGACCGCTGCGATCCTCGGCATCACTGCCGATGGCAATACGCTCTTCGTGGCGAACCACGAAACCGACTCCATCACCTCGGTTGACCTGGTTCACGGCGTGGTTCTGCAGGAGTACGATCTCCGCCCCGGCATCATCAACCTTGCGCAAACCGGCGTCCCGGGTGGAGAGTTCCCCTATGGAATCGCCGTCGCGGGCAGCAGCACCGTTTATGTCTCCAGCGTTCGCGACCGCGAAATCGACGTGCTGAGTTTTGCCAACGGCGTTCTGACCCTCACCACCCGGATTCCGGTCGCCGGCAACCCGGAGAGGATGGTTCTCAATGCCGCCCAAACCGAGCTGTTCGTGGTGGCGGCCAACTCCGACGAGTTGATCATCATTAACACCGCGACCAACAAGGTGCTGAGCGAGGTCAATGCCAGCGCGCCGGCAGATGTTCTGGGCAGCGGCAAAATCAGTCCCCAAGGGCAGCAATCCCAACAGCGTTACGCTTTCGCCCGACGAGACCACCGCTTACGTCACCGACGGCGGCACCAACGCCGTGGCGGTCATCAGCCTTACCGGAAAGACGCCCGTCGGTTCTCGGGCTCATCCCCACTGGCTGGTACCCCAATTCGGTCAGCGTCAGTCCGGATGGTTCCACGCTCTACGTGGTGAATGGCAAGAGCGTAGAAACTCCGAATCCGGCAGAACTGCCGCTACATCAATAACAATCCGCGGCGGCGGCTTCGGCTCGGCCTGTCAAACCGCATTTTCGCAGGATGGCGCGGGCAACCAGTATGCGTGGCAGAACGAGTACTCCGGTTTCCTGACGCTGCCCGTTCCTAACGCTGTTCAGCTCGCTACGCTGACCGGGCAGGTCGCGCAAAACAACGGCTTCAACTTCCAGTTGAGCGCGCAACGACATCGCGACCATGACGTTCCTGCAGCAGCACATTCAACACGTCATCTACATCGTCAAAGAGAATCGCACCTTCGACCAGATCCTCGGCGACCTGACCAACGGAGCCAACGCGGATCCGGCCTACACCCAGTTCCCGGCCAGCGTCACGCCGAACTTCCACAACTTTGCCAACAACTTTGTGACCTTCGACAACTTCGACGACAGCTCGATGGTCAGCATGGACGGCTGGCAATGGTCGACCGCGGCGCGCGCTCTCGATATCAACGAGAAGTGCGTTAAGGTCAACTACGGCAAAGGCGGCTGCCAGTACGACAGCGAAGGCACCGCCCGCAACATTAACGTTGCGGTCACCGGCGTCGCCGCTCGCCAGGCGGAACAACCGCTCTATCCGCCCGATCCGAACCTGCTGCCCGGAAACGCCAACGAAGTCGAAGCCGACGGTCCCACGGGCGAAGAAGGCGCGGGCTATATCTGGGATGCCGCGCTCAAGGCTCACCTCACCGTTCGCAACTACGGGTTCTACACCGATCTGGGCGCTTTGGATGTACGCGAAGAGTTGGGCGAAATCAGTCCCACTCTCGCCTATCCTTGCTCCACGAAGCCTCCGACCCAGGTTGAGTGGCCGGCGAAGAAGGAACTGCTCAACCGCACCGATCTCTGCTTCTGGCCCTTCGATCAGAGCTACCCCGACTTCTTCCGCTACGCGGAATGGGCGCGGGAATTCGACCAGCAGGTTAAGCACAACAACATTCCCCAATCTGATTTTGCTGCGCTACGATCATGACCACTTCGGCAACTTCGGCACCGCCAGTTTCGGTGTGAACACGCCGGAACTTCAGATCGCCGACGACGACTACGCGGTAGGACTGACGGCCGATAAGATCGCCCACAGCCCTTACGCCAACAACACGCTCATCTTCGTGATTGAAGACGATCCCGCAGGATGGCGCCGACCACGTCAGCGGCGACCGCAGTCTTGCGTTCATCGTTGGACCTTATGTGAAGCAGGGAGCGGTCGTCTCCGATCCCTACTCCACGGTCAGCATGCTCAGGACGATCGAAGAAGTTCTGGGCCTGCCCCCGCTGAGCGTGCATGACGCGGGTGTTCCGCCCATGACGAACGCCTTCAACATTTCGCAAGCGGGCTGGACCTATTCCGCCATCCCGTCCACTACCTCTACAACACCACGCTTCCGATCCTGAACAAATACGTCGTGAACCCGGCGACAATCTGCCACAACCCACGCACGACGCGGCCTGGTGGGAAGCGCAAACCAAGGGCATGGACTTCAGCAAGGAAGACCGGATCGATCCGGAGAAATTCAACCGGATCCTCTGGAAAGGCATGATGGGGAACAAGCCCTATCCCGCGAAGCGCACCAGCGGAACTCCACAACCCGAAACCAAAGGGGGAGCCAAGACCGCGTCGTCACAAAAAGACGACGACTAGGTCAAAGTCAGCCAACGTTCAAAAGCACAAAACTTAAGATCGCGAAACCAAAGAGGCCCAAAACTGAAAAGTTTGGGCCTTTTGCTCGTGGCCCAACCACAAAAGAGACATGCTGCCACACGGCTGAGCAGTTGAAGGAACTCCGCGAAGTGACACAACCTGGCGATCTTTAGCTTGCCGGTTCCCACCGCATGCCCACGGCTTTGCTGACGGTCACGAATGCGAGGTCATCTTCTGTGATGCGGTCTGACGCCTGCTTCGGCTGTGATCGTAGGGGCTCTCCTGACGCAAGTGCCTGCCCAGCAAGGTTTTCGGAGGGTTCTCGGAACCGTAGAGCAGACCGAATCGTGCCACTGATCGACTGCATAAACGACTGCATAATTGTTGTCAGAGCGACAAAGGAAGTGATTCTCAGCAATGCAGGGCAAGGGTAAGTCACTGAATTTGCTGGCGGAGAGGGAGGGATTCGAACCCTCGGTACAGGTGTTAGCCCGTACAACGGTTTAGCAAACCGCCGCATTCGGCCACTCTGCCACCTCTCCGGGCGTGCGGAGCTTCATTTTACCACGTCACATCGGCGCTCTCACTCGACCGCCTACGCAAGAATTTCCGCGGCCACGAACTAGCCTGGTTGGTCACCGTCGAACTGGTCGCAGTCTTTGTGGATGGACCGCCTCAATTCGAATTAAAAGCGTCCGTCAAAGACATTATTTTCATCGCACCTTTGATTTGCTCCAGCGTTGCAGAAGACTTCAGATGTAACGTGACCGGTTCTGCCGGAAGCAGATCAAAATAATTGTCCGAGCTTTGAACATCGAGATCTCCGAAAGATAGATACACGCTGCGGGCCAGCTTTGGGGATTGGACCGTTACCGCGTATTCCTCTCCAGTTTTGTTCACGGTGGTTTCAATCTTGGGCGAGACCGGTAACTCCAGATCGTGTGTCACATTAAAGAAGATGAGGTTGCGCGATACTCTTTTCCCGGCGACTTCGAAATCGAATACAAGGAAGCTTCGATGCAAGTCGGCTTTCTCCGCTAAAGAGGCCTTGTCTACCGTGAAGTAAATTGCATTCGATTGTGCCGGCACTTGAACATCCTTCGTTTGATCGAGCAGAGAATTTCCTGAAAAGTCCAGCAGGCGCATGTGGATCGTGCCCGAGAGCGGTTGCAATTTGTCCGAGACCACGTACACATCCACCTTGTCGTCATGCAAAAAAGGGGAGATCAACACGTCGTCGTAAAAGCGGCGGGCATAATAATGTAGCGCTTTCCAGCGGCCGTAGTAATCGATGCTCGCCCACGAAGCCACTGGCCAGCAATCATTCAGCTGCCAGTAGAGCGAGCCCATGGTGCGCGGCCGCTGTCTGCGCAAATGCTCGGCGCCGATCTTGATGATCTCCGCCTGCTGCACCTGGCTCAGATACACGAACGAAGCGAAGTCCTTGGGCTCGCGGTATTCGCGCAGCATATAAGTGAGGATGCGTTCGTTTCCACCTTTATTCTTCTGGTGCGCCTGCATGACAGTGGACCGAATATCGAAATCTCCAGGCTTGTTAGCGAAAGAGTGGATCGTCCGCATCTCAGGGAACGATTGAAATCCGTACTCTGTCATGAAACGCGGAAATTGTTCAGTGTAATCTTCCGCCGGCGCTTGCTGATGCCACACGGCCCAGTAATGCATGTCGCCGTTGTGCTGATTGTCTGGAATCTCTTCAAAGTTCGCACTGGGAGAACTTGGAGTGTAGGGAACGGGATCGGCGTACTGTGTGACCGTGCTCCGCAGGATGTCGGAAAACAGAATGACATAATCCTGCCACACTCGGTCGCGCGCTTCGGGAGAGATCGACTCTTTGAATTCCTGGCGGTCGCCCCAGTGGTACCAGCCGGTTTCAACTTCATTGTTACCGCACCAGATCACGATGCTGGGATGATCGCGCAGCCGCTTGATCTGATCGATAGCTTCTTGCCGGACGTTTTCCTGAAATGCAACATCGCCGGGAACCATGTCGCCGCCAAACATAAATTCCTGCCAAACCATGATTCCGAGCTCATCGCAGATATCGTAGAAATCGTCGGACTCGTAGTAACCGCCGCCCCATTCCCGCACCATGTTCATGTGCGCATCGCGAGCGGCTTGCAGAATAGTGCGATGAATTTCTGGCGTGACGCGGTTGGGGAAGCTGTCAAACGGAATCACGTCGGCGCCCTTCGCGAACACGGCAATCCCGTTCACCACAAACTCAAAACTCTTGCCCCACTGATCGGGAACCCGACGCATCTCGACAGAACGTAAGCCCGTTTTGGTTTCAGCATGGGCTGCAGCTTCCTTGCCGATGCGGATCGCGGCAGAAAAGCGGTAACGGCTCTGCGCTCCATAACCCACCGGATACCATAGCTTCGGCGAGACGATGCGCAAGGGAAAGGAAACGTGATTCGTGCCGGCGTTGAGTTGCAGCGTCTGGGTTCCATCGGAGGTTTGCGGTCCCGATAGCTCATCGTGCGCCAAGGCGAGAGTTGCGGTCGTGGCCTTGGTTGCGTCGATATCGAGCTCTGCCGTCACGTTTGCCAGATCCGCGGTGATGCTATGCTGGTGGATATGAAAGTTCTCGATGCGCAGAGCGTCCCACGCTTCAAGGCGCACCGGCTGCCAAATGCCTTCCGTCATGAATCGCGGTCCCCAATCCCAACCGTAGTTATAAGGGGCTTTGCGTGTGTATGGAGCGGTGGCAATGTTCTCTTCGTTTCCGTAATTGTGAGTCGAGATTGAAGGCAAAATAAACGGCTGTGCCTTGGCGTACGGAATCATTTTCTCGACGGCGGAATGGAAAACGATCCGCAGAGTATTGGGTCCAGACTTCAACACTGTCTTTGCCGGGATTCGCCAGCGACGGAACATATTATCGGCTTGAAGAATCGACTGATCATTCAGATAGACGTCGGCAAATGTATCCAGACCATCGAAAACCAGATCGACATGGTCACGGCTGAGTGTGCTCGCATCGACTTGAAACGTAGTTTGATATTCCCAATCTGCCAGGCCAATCCACTGAAGACGGAATTCGTTATCGCGATCGAACGGGTCGGGAATCAGCTTGCTATTCAGCAGGTCGGTTTGAACCACTCCTGGAACCTGCGCGGGATGCCATTCCCTGACGTCCGATCGATCGGTTTTCGAGGCAGCTCGAAATTGCCAGCCAGAATCGATTGATCGTGACGAAGGCTCGGCTGCTTGCAGCGGCACTACGGTCATAGAAATTAAGAGGAGGCAGCTAAAAGAACATAAAAAAGTAGCAGGCAGATGACGAAGGGACCACGACAGTTTCATATAAGGTGCTCCTGTCTCAAGTTGTGAAAAAATGTTAGTATGGCGAGTCCTGTTGTCCCGCAGGCTGCGGCTGAGCCGAACTGTTCTGTAGCTTTTCAAACTCCTGCATCTCGCGCTTTGCCTCAGCCATCTTCCCCTGTTTGCGATAGATTCCTGCCAGCCCGAAGTGTGCCTGCGCTGCCAGCGAACTTTGCTTCTCGATAGAAAGAAGTTTGGTCCACGTTTTCTCCGCGGCAGCGGGGTCACCCTCGAGCGAAGCCGCTTTCCCTAGTGCATAGAGCGTCTCCGGCATATCGGGCAGCAAGCGGTCGGCGCGCAACAGTTCTGCCCGCGCTTCGTGCGCTTTCCCTTGTTCCAGCAACGCGTCTCCGAGACGGTAGGCAGCTTCGGCGTTTCCCGGTTGCAGCTTCACCTGGATTCGAAATTCTTCTTCGGCCTTGGGCCATTGGAAGGCGCCAGCATACACCTCGCCGAGCGCGAGGTGCGCTTCGGGCAGAGCCGGGCGCAGCCGCAACGCGTCCTGGTATTCCTTTTCCGCATCTTGCATCCGGCGCAGCACGAAGTAGTTTTCCGCCATGGCCTGGTGCGCGCGAGCCGAGTCAGGATACGCGGCGAGCAAAGTATCAACCGATTGTTTTGCCAGCAAACCACTGGCGCGGCCAAGGTAATAAAGAAGGTCAGGATCGTTAGGCCGCGCGGCCAGCGAATCTTCCAGATTCTTCACCGCCTCCGGGAATTGTCCAGTCTGAATCTGCGCGATGCCCAATGCGGTTTTATCCGGCGCGCGTTGCAAGTGTGGAATCGCCTCACTGGCATAACCTTGCGAGAGCAGCGCATAGCCCAGCAACTGATGAGCTGGGATGGAGTCTGAATTTATTTCCAATGCATGCTTGAGCGGCGCGATCGCGGACCCGTAGTCCCCGTTCTCCATGTAAGCCTGGCCGAGACTGATAAAGCCATCCGCGAATGATGGATCCAGCTCCGTCACCTTCTTAAACTCCGCGACAGCGACATCGAACTTCCGTTCTTTATCAGCAGCAATTCCCGCTTGCATATGCTCGGCGGCTTGTGGCGAAGCAATCTGCCAGGCGAGCCATAGAAATAAGATTGCGCGGATCACGGCTTCTCCGGTTCACGCACCTCTAGGAACTGGTCGGCGTGAACATCATTCAAAGTTTGGTGTATGCCCGAGGGCCAGGCGATCTCCACTTTTGCTTTGTCTGCCGCGCCCAGCCCGAAATGTAGGCGTTTGTCACTGGCTGAAAGATATCCGCAGGTTGACGTTGCAAATCGTGTCTGTCCATTCACCTGCACTTTCGCGCCGAATCCATCCCGGTTGCTGCGAGTGCCCCGCAGGGTAATCGTCAGCCAGTGCGCCTTGCCGCCGCGATTCATGAACACCTGGGGATGGCCGCCCAGCGTGGTCACTACTACGTCCTGCCAGCCATCATTATTGAGGTCACCGAACGCGGCTCCACGCGCGGCTACGGGCACGGTACTTCCTGAATTGACGCTCTCAAACCGTCCATTGTGATTCATCGCCAACAGCGGCAACTGAAGGTAGTGAAGCGAGGGGTCGATTTCCTCCACGTTATCCAGCACATGAGCCTGCGCTACAAATAGATCTTTCCATCCGTCATTGTCGAAGTCCTCCAGGCCAAAGCTCCAGCCTGAGCTTCCACTAGTAAGCGCCCCCAGCCCAGTCTCGAGACTGTGATAAGTGAACGATCCATCGCCGTCGTTGTGGTAGACGCCGTAAATTTCGCGCGGCAGCAAAGTCACCATAATGTCGGGCCGGCCATCGTTGTCGTAATCTTGAAAAACTACGCCCATGCCGGACATTCTCCGTCCATCTTCGGAAAGAGCCGCGCCGGCTTCGAGTCCAACTTCGCTGAAAGTGCCGTTGCCGTTGTTGTGATACAGGTACTGCTGCATCCCGTCGTTCGATACAAATATGTCGGTGAATCCGTCGCCATCGTAGTCGGCGAATCCCACTCCCAACGCGCGCCCTTTCTTCGCCGCAATGCCCGAGCGCTGGCTTACATCGGTGAATGTTCCGTCGCCGTTGTTGTGATAAAGAATGTTGGTCGTGGCAGGGAACTCTTCTGGCGGACAATAAGTATGATAGTTGCCGCCACAGTCCTTGTTATGTTTCGTGTCCCACTGCATGTACCGGGTTACAAAAAGATCCAGCTTCCCGTCGTTATCGTAGTCAATAAATCCCGCTGATTCCGACCAGCCGCCCCCGGCAACTCCTGCTTTCTCCGTCACATCGGTGAAAGTGCCGTCCCCATTGTTGTGATACAGGATGTTCTTTCCATAATTCGTGACATAGAGATCCGGGTAGCCGTCGTTATCGTAATCGCCAACGGCTACTCCCATCCCGTAGTTCCCATCGGCGATCTTTGCCAGTCCCGCTTGCTCCGTCACATCGGTGAAGCTTCCATCTTTGTTTTGCCGGTACAGGCGATTCCAGTACTTCGGATCGTGACGATCGAAATTCTCCGGCGTCTGCATCGGGCTGCTCACATGTCCGCCGTTCACGAAAAAAATATCCAGCAATCCATCGTTGTTGTAATCGAGCAGAGCGACTCCGCCGGGCATGGTCTCGATCAGATATTTTTGCGGAGTGGGAGAATTCTGCAGCGTGAAATCTATCCCGCGCGGCAGGATTACGTCGAAAACCGGGGACGCGGGGCCTTCCCCCGTCAGCACCAGGGCCAAAATACAAGATACGCGCAACCAAGAGGTCAGCAACTTAAAGATCCTTCAATCGAGCAGGATATCGCGTCCGTTAGCACACCGCACAGCTGCCAGCGTTTTTCCCCAATCATGCGTTTCCGGCGATAACCTGAACCATTCTAGTAAACAGGTTCTGGAGGTGAACACCTATGCCTGCCGCCGCGTCGATTCCCGTTCCACGAGCTTGGGCGGAATCAATATCGTCTGAGGTCGCATGGCGCGCTTCGATCCGATCCGTGCGATCAGAAGTTCCGCCGCCATGATTCCGATCTTGCACGTTCCCTGATCGATCGTAGTCAGTGGCACTGCCAGCACATCGGAGTAGTGAACATTGCCCGCACCAACCACTGCAATATCACCGGGCAGCTTCAGCCCCTCCTCAAGAACTGCCCTCATCGCGCCGATGGCAACCGGGTCGTTGAAACAAAACACTCCATCGGGCAGTGGCCGTGCTCTCAGCAATGTCCGCATTCCTTCGTATCCCGTAGCATCGTTATGGCCTCCTGGAACAATGTAAGCAGGAGGCGGACGGAAGCCGTGGGCTGCGAGGGCGCGGCGGAACCCTTCCAGCCGTTCTTCTCCGATCCCCACTTTGGGACCGTGGAGATGAGCGATCCGGCAGCAGCCTCGCTCGATCAGGTGTTCCGTGGCTAGCTTGCCGATGGCGCGATTATCGACTCCAACGAAGCTCGCCCGTAAACCACTGATGGGACGGTCAATCAGAACATAGGGTGTGTCGCGCTGTTGCACTCTCTTGAAAATCTCCAGGCGCTGCGGCGGCTGCGAAGAAGCGATGATTAGTCCGTCTACCTGCCGAGCCAGCAGAGAGTCGATCTCGCTCGCTTCCAACTCGGGATCTTCCTCAAACGACGAAATTACAACATGATAGCCGTGTGGCCGCACAGTCCGGGCCACCGCGCGTGCAATCTCGGCGAAGAAGGGATGTGCGAATTCGGGCAGCAGCAACCCAATCGTGTAGGTACGCCGGGTCACCAGGCTTCGCGCCACCCAATTCATCTGATAATTAAGTTCTTTGGCGCGCCGCAGGACTCGCTTGCGCGTCGCCTCGCTGATTCGGCCTTGGTTTCTTAAGACTTTCGAGACCGTCACCACTGAGACCTTGAGGTCCCTCGCGATGTCCATCATGGTCACGGGCATGACGGGGAAGCATACCACCAATTCGGAGGGTTAACGATTATTCAAATGGGAATTATGCATTTTATTCTTGACAACGGTTGTAGACGTGTTCAAGAATCCGTGCGCAATCACATTTAAGGAATTCCTGCATCCGAAAGAGGCAACTATGTCGTTGCGCAGACTCTCGCTCCTCCTTATTTCGATAGCTTTGTTTTTTTCCGTCTCACTCTCTCTCTACGGCCAAAGCACCTACGGTTCGGTCTCCGGATCGGTCGCCGATACTTCGGGTGCCATCGTTACCGATGCGACTGTGACCTTGACCAACCTGGGCACGGGGGGGAAGCGCACGCAGTCCAGCGGCAGCGATGGTCTCTTCACGTTCGTGAATCTGTTCCCCGGCCAGTACAAGATTGACGTTGAAAAGCAGGGATTCAAGCACTTCGTCCGCTCTGACGTGACGGTGCAGGTGCAGCAAGACACTCACATTGCCGCCGCCCTTCAAGTCGGCGAGGTCAGCCAAGTTGTCGAAGTGACGGGCGAGACGCCGTTGCTGCAAGCTGAGACCTCATCGCTCGGTCAGGTCGTCGAGCAACGCAAGGCCGACGAGCTCCCGTTGAACGGCCGCAATATTTTCAATCTGATCACGGTTTCGCCGGCAGCGGTCGCCCAAGGTGGATCGGGCGCTTCGCCGGTCGGCCAGAACCCGTTCAGCTGGGGCAACTACCAGATCGGCGGTTCCTTCGCGAATCAAGGCGCGGAGTACCTGGATGGTCAACCTCTCAACATCGGCTACATCAATTTGCCCATCATCATCCCAACTCAGGACTCAGTGGGCGAGTTCAAAGTTCAGTACAGCAACCTAGGCGCTGAGTGGGGCAAGTTCTCTGGCGGCGTCACGAACCTCAGCACGAAATCCGGCACCAACAACTGGCACGGATCCGCTTACGAATTCTTCCGCAACAAGGTGCTGAATGCCAATGAATATTTCAACAAGGCGTCAGAGATAGCTGGCGGCACTTCGAACACCCCTCCACCGTGGACCCAGAACCAGTACGGATTCCAAGTGGGCGGACCGGTCATCAAAGACAAGACATTCTTTTATGTGAGCTGGGAGCAATACCGGCAGCGCACCGGCTCCCCCTTTACCACTACCGTTCCTGCCGCCGGCGAGCGCCAAGGAAATTTCGCTGCACTCTGCACCTCGGGATTTGTAGGCGGTATTTGTCAAGACAAAGACGCTGCCGGGAACACGACCGACCAGCTCTACGACCCATATAGCATCAATCCGACAACGCTGCAACGCACCCCTTACCCGAACAACGTAATTCCCACCGCGGAATTCAGCCAAGCCACGACCAAGATGTGGGATACCTACTTCCCGGCGGCTACGAGTACTGCCACGGTAAATAATTTTCTGAGTTCGGCCCCAGGTGGCGGTAACACCAACGAGTTCGTGGCGCGCGGCGATCAGAACGTCGGAAACAACACGCACGTGTTTGGACGATTCGCCTATTTCGGATTACTCGACTTACCGGTGAATCCCTTCGGAACCGGCCTCTGCCTTGACCGCTGCGCGGAAAAATATCACAGCAAGTTGCTCGCGATCGGTGTGAACCATGTGTTCACCCCCACGACCATTCTTGACATCAACCTCGCGGGTAGCCGCTTCGTCTACGGTCGGACTCCCCTTCTGAATGGTTTCGATCTAACCAGCCTTGGCTGGCCCTCAACCTATAACAGCCCTCCGAGCACGATGCGTACTCCTCCCACCCCGGCCTTCCCGTTCCCGAACGACGTTGGGAAGTCCCAGGGTAATAGCGCCATCGGCGATCACAACACGCAATACAACCTGAGCCCGGCTTTCACCTTGATTCGCGGCAAGCACACCATTCAGGTTGGCGGCCAGGTCGAGTGGGGCCTCGATAACTACTTCCAGACCAATATCGCCAGCGGTGCATTCGCTTTTCCAGGACAATGGACCACCCAATACGCGCTGGCAGCAGCCTCGCTACCAGCCACAAACCCGTCCGCAATTGCAGTCACGAAAGACCCTCTTTTGGCCGCCAATCCGAATTACGCCTTCGCCGACTTCCTAGTCGGCCTATCGCAGAACGAAGGCAACTTCGTCAACCAGACAGAGGGCGTAGCTCAGGTTCCTGCCCAGACCAAGGGCTCGCAGGTCTATCGCGCCTTGTATGCGGACGACACCTGGCACCTGACACCGAAGTTGACCCTCAATCTGGGTCTTCGCTACGAACTGCAGGGCACTTGGTCTGACGCCTACAAGCGGCTCTCTTATTGGGACCCGTTAGCCACCAATGGAACGGTTACCGGCTGCAGCGGTGTGGCAGGAAGTGCTTGCCCCGGCGACGTGTTCCTCGTTGGGACTGGTCGCAACACCGGCAACAATAACATCCCCATGGATAAGAAGGCGTTCTCTCCTCGCCTCGGCATCGCCTACGCTGCGGATCCGAAAACTGTTATCCGCGCCGGCTACGGCATCTTCTACATACCCAACTACATCTCGTTCGCACTCAATCCCGACAACGATTTTATAAATCTTGCCAGCACGCCGCTCCATGCTACGAATGACTCTTTCGTCACTCCTGCCGCTATGTTGGACGGGGACGATTGCTCGTATGGCGCCGCGGGCTCAGTATTTACACCCAGAGGCCCGAACGCTTTTGGTTGCACCCAGTCGGGTCCTTTCGGGAACTCGGGAATCCTCCCGCCGCCCGGACGCAACTACGCACCCCTGGCGGGCACCTTGACTCCATATCCCGCCAACGTATCAAGCTTCGCGGCCTTCAACGGCAACCCAACCGTGGCTCCCTATTACGGTGCCACCGGACACGGCACTCCTCAATGGGGCTACGTCGAGCAATGGAACTTCGATATCCAGCGCCAACTCCCCGCCGGCTTCTTTGCCGACGTAGCGTACGCTGGCTCGCACGGCGTTCACCTGGAACAGTACAACACGAACGTAGACCAGCTTCCTGATACCGATTGGTCTCAGGGTGCCGCGCTAACCGCGCAAGTTACCGATCCGATGCTGGGCCATAATCCCAATCCGTCCTTGGGGGCACCTTCGACCGGCACCATCAACGCGGGCCAGTTGGAACGGCCATATCCGCAATACAACGGATTGTCCCTGGGTGGTTTCGGATGCTGCGAAAGCAACTACAACTCGCTGCAAGTTTCGGTCACCCGCCGCTTCCAGGGTGGTGGAACGTTGTTGGTTGCCTATACCAACGCCAAACTCATGAGCAATACCGACACCTTAACGAGTTGGCTCGAAGGCAACACTGGTGGAGTCGGCGCGGTTCAGGACTGGGATAATCTGAAGGGCGAGTACTCGCTGTCGTCGCAAGACGTTTCCCAGCGTCTCGTGGTCAGCTATGTTCTCGATCTCCCCTTCGGCCGTGGCAAGGCATTCGCAAATAATATGAACGGAATCGCGAATGGCGCCATTTCAGGCTGGGGCGTCGATGGTATCACGACTTTCCAACGCGGCTTCCCAATCAAGATTAGCTACTCCGGCTCGACTCCGCTGGAAGCGGCCAATCTCGGAGTCGCAAACATCCGGCCCGACGTGGTTCCCGGATGCGACAAGAAGCTTGGCGGTGGCCACATTACCAATTGGTTCAACACCAGCTGCTTTGCCAACCCGCCAGATTACGGTCCGGGCACTGAAGCGCGCGTCGATCCCACACTTCGAGGACCGGGAATCGACAACTTTGACTTTGCCATTTTCAAGAAAACCAAGGTCACGGAGAGGGTTGGTGTTGAGTTCCGAACTGAGTTCTTCAACATATTCAACCACCCGTACTTCAACATGCCGGCAGCTGGTTTCGGCGGCGTTGGAGTATCTAACGGATTCGGGGTGGTCAACTCGACCGTTCAAGGCGGAGTAGCCTCGTCAGAGCGACTAATTCAATTTGCTTTGAAGTTTGTGTTCTAGAACGATCTCCGGGCCACGAACATTATTCCTGGCCCGGAACATTTTTTGTCAATAATGCTGGCCCTTAGGGCCAGCATTATTTTTTTCGACTCCACCTCGCCAAGCCAGTTATTCTTGCTGTGCCATGCGAACCCTCCACAGCCTCGACTATTCCGAAGCCCGCCGCGCTGCTGATCTCATCACCGAAAAAGCCTCTGAGATGCAAAAGGCTGTGGTTGTCGCCATTGCCGACTCTCACGGCGACCTCATCTGTCTCGCCCGCATGGACGGCGCTCCGGTCTCTTCGATCCGCGTGGCTATGAATAAGGCTTGGACAGCGGCTCGTGAGCGCAAGCCGACCAAGGAAATCGGAGAGAAGGTGAAACATCCGGAAAAAGGCCACGACATTGCCTACTACGGCGATCCGAACTATGTCGGCTGGGGCGGCGGGATTCCCGTCTGGAAAGGTGGCGAAGTGGTCGGGGCCGTCGCGGTAAGTGGTTTGTCTTCAAATGAAGACATTGCTCTTGCGACACTTGGAGTGGATCTCATTGGCGGCGCTTAGAAAGCGTCCAACCCCGAGCCTGTTCGGCTTTCGTAACACAATTCACTTTTCCGCGGCGCGAACCAAATTTGGTGAAAAACTCAAGGGCAACTGAGGGGGATAAGTGGATCCGAAGGACTGCCCGCGCTGCGGCGGTACCGGATATGTTGCCAAGCCCGTGGACAGCAGTGGCGGGTCCGAGGGCATCGCGTTTATCCGATTGAAGTGTCCGGCCTGCGCGGGGAGTGGACGGAAAAACTCAATTCCACCTACTACTGCGGGCTGACCGCACGGCCTGTGGTGCTTGCGAAAACGTACGAGCCCGGCACCATCATCTTTCCCGCCCTGAAGGGATGGTCCGGGCTCGACGTTCTATTCCGGTAAATACTCGTGAACCCCTACTCGCCAGCAGCTTTGCTGCGGCTTCGTCGCCGCGGAGAGGAAGCCGTTTCGATCCTGTTGCGGCCTCCGGATTTCGCGCGATAGAGAGCTTTATCGGCTGCCTGCACCACTTCGTCTGTCGACAAACTCTCTTGGCTGGAGCTGGCCACTCCGATGCTCGCCGTCACCGAAAGTTCAGTGGGCGCCTCGCCGCGTGCCAGTTGCCGGATGGTGAGGTCGGCTTGCGTGTGGCCGCGGGACCGCGGATTACGGCGGTCTGCACCGCGCGCCTCCTGTCTGCGATCGGTGCCACGCAGTCGAAAGCTGCTGGCCTCAATCTTCGCACGCAATTGTTCCAGATGACCCAGCACGTCCGCCGTGGTTTTGTCGGGGAAGACGATGGCAAATTCCTCACCACCGCAACGGTAGGCTTGCCCTCCGCCCGTTACGCGCGCAAGCCGTGACGCGACCATGCGCAGCACCTGATCTCCCGTGTCATGACCGTAGGTGTCATTGCATCGTTTGAAGTGATCGATGTCCAGCATTGCGATCGAGTAAGGCGGTTGGAGACGAAGCAGAGCCTCGTGAAAAGCGCGCCGCGAAGGTAGCGTGGTCAACTCGTCCTGATAGGCGAGCAGGTATGATGTCTCAACCATCGAGACTGCCAGTATGAAAGCTGCGGTGGCGAAGTAAACGGAGGGGATGCGTCCCGCTCCTCCGAAGCGGAGTGCCAGGAATGAAGCGACTAATGCCCACAGCAGTCCACTCTCAGCAGGCTTCCGGAAAAGCAGGAATCGAATAAGAAGCACGATTCCCGCCAGTGCGAAAGCCATGACGGTGGCGAACGGCAAAGGCTGCGCCACCGGAGGATGGTGCAACGCGCGCCGCGTCGCCAGCGCATCCGGCCGGCAGATCACGGCCACCACCACCGACTCGACGAACAGCAACAAGGCGGGTGGCACGATGTTCGAGAAGATGAATCCCTTTTCTTGCGTGACGGAGAGCAGCACAAAGTCTAGTGGTAACAGCAATCCCACCGCTGCCACAGCAGTGTTCCCTGTTCCGCTGCTGGCGGCGTGACCGGAAGAAAAATAGGAGAGTGCGCGTTCAGCGAGGAACAGAAGCAGGAGCGCAAAGAAGATTCGGCTGGAGTGGAATCGCCACGCGAACAGAAGTCCTGCGATCAACGCCGCGTATAAAGCGAACGTGATGAGCGCGGTGCTTGGCGTGAACAGTCCCGTGTGCAAGAGGATCGCGACAGCCACAATCCAGACGGCCGGAATTAGCAGCGACTTCATCGAAGTTGGGTCCAGAAGTTCATCGTTCCCGCGACCGTTGTTTCCGCGATTATTCGATTATCTCTGGACCACTGGTCTGAGAGTAATTGACCGGGAGGGTTCTAACCATCTGCGGGTGCCCCGCTCTTGTCTCTGCGCTTTTGCAGAGACAGGGCAGGGATTTTGAACTTGGCTGTTGCGCGCGATGCCCAGTCTTCAAGTTTTTTGCCGCGCCGTCCCGAGGAGAATGTTTGGACGATCACTTGGGCAGGCTTTGCACGAAATCTTCCACCACGTGGTTGAACTTCTCCGGGTCATCCACGAAAAGGGCGTGGCCGTCGCCGCCGAAGAGCTCAAGCCGGAGATTGTCGCCGAGCTTTAACTTCAGGTAGTCAGCGCTCTGTTGTGATTCCGGTTGATAGGTGAACAGCACCGGGCGATTCATCCGGGCGAGTCCGGGCGAGAAATCCTTCACCGCGATCATATCGTAGATCAGGAGAACCGCGGTGTCGGCGGGAACCTGGGTGGACGCTTCGATGACGCGCTTCAGGTAATCCTCGGATTGTGGTTTCTTGTACATGCTGCGGACAAAACCGTCGGCTTGTTTCTGACGATCCTCCTGGAGTTGGTTCATCCATCCCGAGATGGGGACGAACAGATCGCTAGGCTTGTCCGTTACAAAACCGTCGACCAAGACGAACCCGGCAACGTTCTCGCTGCCGAATTGTTCGGCGTACTTGATGAGTTCGCCGCACGCCATCGACCAGCCGACGAGCACCGGCTTCTTCAAGGCAAGTTGATCGACGAGCTCTTTGTAATCCCGAGAGCGAGTCTCGGGCAGGTGGCCGTAGGGCGGCTTGTCGCTCTCGCCCTGCGAACGCGGATCGACGGCGATGACGTGGTAGTGCTTCGAGAACTCGTCAATTTGCTTTTGCCAGATCCATGCCGGCATGGTCCAGCCGGGAATCAAAACGATCGCTCGGCCGCTGCCTGCCTCGAGGTAGTGAATCCGGACGCCGTCGGAAGTTTTAAAAAATCCGTCTTTGGTTGTCTGAGCGAAGATGCTCGACACCGACACCATGCACAGCAGGATTAGGGCGAGTCTGGTTCTCATGAGCTTCTCCTTAATTCTATGGAGTTCAAATCGCTCTCGCTTGCGCATAGAGGAACGGGCGGTCTTTGTGGCTTCTCCAAAAGTAAGCGAGGACGATCACGCTCGCGACCGCGGCGTAGGCGCACCACAACGAGGTGAAGGCGTAGCGCTTGACCTCCATTACCGCCAGGAGAATCACGAGGTTGGCCACGCCGAAGAGGACCATCATCCTGATCTTCGAAAAAAATAACGATCCGCAAGTGGCAATGACGTAGAGCACGCCAACTGCAGTGTTATTGGTCGCCTGATTGATGTATACGATGCTGTTTCCCCGAATGAAGAGCTGCAACGGGTAGGCGGTCAGCGCCCACAATATGTAAAGCGTTGTCCCTCCGCCGAGCACAAGGAACGGCAGCATTCGCTGGCGGCTCTCCTTGTTGGGCTCGAACAGAAAAACGCTGAGCGGAAGCAGGAACGGCAGAAGTCCCTGGGCATAGAGCATGAACGCCGCGCCCATGTCGTGTGCGACTGTGGACGAGAGAATGCCGTCCAATCCCAGCCAGACAAAGCCTTCGATGAACTGATGAATGGCGAAGAGCAAGGGTAGCGTGGCGAAAAGCACTTCACGGCGGTGCTTGACCCTCGTCAAAGTGACCACGCCTACTGCTCCCAGCACTCCGCTGCCAACAAAGTTTGCTGTGGCCGAAAAACACATGGGCGTCTTCTCCGTTGCGAGATTATACCTGTCTTCGCGGAACGCAAATATTTCTAGTGATACGGCCAATCGTGAAAGATGACGGGACGAGCTGCATGCTTCCCCTTCTGAATCTGCGCTCCGTTTCTGGAAACACTCCCTTTCGTGCGTGATGGTTTCGGTCGCGTTTGAGCACCTTCTAATTAGAATCGGGCTGTAATTAAGGCCTCCTTATGAGAATTCTGATTGCGGAAGACGATGCGGCTTTGGCTGCTTTTGTGCGGCAGGGGTTGCTGGCGGAACACTACACGGTAGATGTGGCTGAGGATGGCGAGCAGGCACGAGCGATGGGAAGCGAAGCGGACTACGATCTGGTGGTTCTGGATCTGAACTTGCCGCGAGTCGATGGAGTGGCCGTGTTGCGCCATTTGCGGCTGCGGCGGCCAAGTCTTCCTGTGCTGGTGCTGACTCTGAGAAGCAAGGTGGAAGACCGGGTGCAGTGTCTCGACACTGGAGCGGATGATTATCTGCCGAAGCCGTTTTCGTTCAGCGAACTATCAGCGCGGATTCGAGCGCTCTTGCGCCGCAGCCACTTGCCCTCGGAGTCGGTGCTGGTGGTGGAAGATCTGAAACTGGATCGCGTGGAACACCGCGCCGAGCGCGCCGGCCGCAGAATCGAGCTCACTTCCAAAGAATTTTCGCTGCTCGAATATCTCATGCGCAATGCCGGCCGCCAAGTCTCCCGCGCCATGATCATCGAACACGTCTGGAACCTCACTTTCGATACGACTACAAATGTGGTGGACGTCTACATTAACTATGCCTCTTCACAAGTGGATAAGAGAAAGGTTGGCAAACTTGCTCTCGCCATCCAGGTGGCTTTTCAGGAGATGGGCGTGTTTCCCGCCTCCACCACTCAAATTCCGCTCGACATCAACGCCCCCATGCCGTTTAGCACGGTGCAGGCCATTCAGAACGTGGAGCGAACTGCCGAACTGGGGCGTATCTCCTCTTCTCCGACCAATTCTCTGGCCGGTTCCTCTGATGAGACCGATTTGACCACTCTGCGAAGCGAGTTGGAGCAGGCCCTGCATGGAGAAATCGCGATGCGGCAAGTGTCCCTGCACCGCGAAACCGACGGCTTGGTGATAAGTCTGCGGGAGTTTGGCTTCTTCGGCAGCGGGTCGGCCAGCATCAAGCCACAAGCTTTGCCCGCGCTGGATCGGATCGCCTCGATTCTGGCAATCCGCACGTGCAGGCTACGCATCGAAGGACACACGGATAACGTTCCGATTCATACCGCGCAGATGCCTTCGAACTGGGAGTTGTCGACCGCGCGGGCCACCGAACTGATCCGCCTGCTGATCGTCCGCCACCGTTTCTCGCCATTAAGACTGTCCGCCGCGGGGTATGCGGAGTATTACCCAGTCGCCAGTAATCTCACCGCCGAAGGGCGGGCGCAGAATCGGCGCGTCGATATCGTGATCCTGGCCGAACACGATAGTATGGAAGCCTCGACTCAAGCCAAACTGCCGAGTGGAAATCCACCCGAGCATCTGCGCTAAATCTGCGGTTCGACTCAACAACTCACACCAGAATTCCCCTGGCGTACTTTGAACTCCCGAACCCGTATTCCAGTTAAAGTCCTGCAATTCCAATGCCGATGAAACGTCAGGGGAACGCAGCTAGCCGGCTTTTCGCGACGGGTAATGCGGGCTGCCGATCTGCGGACGAAGTGGTCACGGCCGGAGCAGAGTTCGAGGGATCGAGGCGCAATGAAATCAAACCACGACAAGTTGGAGGAAAACTCACTTGCGCGCGAAGCCAAAGCGGCGCACGAGGAAGTGTTGCAACTGGTCGGATTCCAAGTCGGCGACGAAGAGTTCGGAATCAACATTTTGCGCGTGCAGGAGATCATTCGCGCTCAGCAATTGACTCGCGTTCCGAATTCTCCCGAATTCCTCGAAGGGGTGATGAATCTGCGGGGAAAGATCATCCCCGTCATCGCGCTGCGGAAACGCTTTGGTCTGGAAGCGGCTCCTCCGGACAAACAGAACCGCATCGTGGTCGTAGAAATCCAGGGTACGGTACTCGGTTTCGTTGTCGACGCCGTCTCGGAAGTTCTCCGCATTCCGGCGGATACGATCGAGCCCCCTCCGCGCCTTGGCCCGGTCGAGCGTGAATATGTTGCCGGCGTGGGGAAGCTCGGTGACCGCTTGCTCATCCTGCTGGATGCCGACCGTCTGATGGATGGTCCCGAACAGACTCTCGCCGCCGCAGCCAGTGTGTAAACTGCAGCGCCATCGAGGAGCAGAACCTTCGTGAGTGACGACCTTCTAAACGATCCTTCGCTGATCCAGGAGTTCCTGGCGGAATCGGAGGAATTCCTCCAGCGCATGGATCAAGACATGGTGGCGCTTGAAGCCGCCCCGCATGATGCCGAGTTGTTGAATCGCATCTTTCGCGCCCTGCACACGATTAAAGGAACCTCCGGTTTTCTTGGCTTCGAACCGATCGTGCGCCTGAGCCATCGCGCAGAAGATGTGCTCAATGCCTTGCGCAAGGGGGAAGCGCAACTCAGTCGGCCGATCATCGATGCCCTTCTGGCCGCGCGCGACTACTTGGGCAAAATGCTCCAGGATGTCCGCGAGGGAGGACTTCAGCAGTATGAGATGGGATCTCTACTGAAGGCGCTTGAAAGCGCCCAAAACTCCCGGCAGCAGCCTCCCGCTCTCGGAGAGTTGCTGGTCAAGCAGGAAGTAATCTCCTCGGCCACACTGAGCGCAGTTCTGGAAGAGCAATCCTCCGCCACAGAGCCCCGCAAATTGGGGCAGATGCTGGTGCAAAAGGGGCTGGCGTCCCCGGCAGAGGTTGGAAACGCGCTGGTCCGGCAGAAAGAGATTGCCAAGCCCCGCGATGCGGCCGCCTCCACCATGCGTGTGGAAGCTACCAAGCTGGATGACTTGATCAATCTCATCGGTGAGCTTGTGCTCGAGCGCAACCGCTTGCTGCAGCTCGGCCGCGACTTGTCTTCGGGCAGGCTGGCGGCAAACGAATTGAGTTCATCCCTCAATCAGTTCTCCTCGCGCTTGAGTTTCATCACCGAAGAGCTGCAAGCGGCTGGGTTGAAGACACGCATGATTCCGATCGAGGCGGTGTTTCGAAAATTTCCCCGTTTGGTTCGCGACATTGCTGGCGGTCTGAAAAAAGAAGTGGAACTCGTGCTGGTGGGAGAAGACACCGAGTTGGACAAGACGATGGTCGAACTTATCGGCGATCCATTGGTTCACCTGGTGCGCAATTCTCTGGATCACGGCATCGAGGTGCCAGAGGTGCGGGAACGTGCGGGCAAACCTCGTCGTGGGACGATTCGCCTGGAGGCCCGTCAAGAAGGCGACCAGATTGCGATCATCATTTGCGACGACGGTGCCGGAATGGATCCAGAAAGGATTGGCCGCAAAGCGGTGGAGAAGGGATTGATTCCAGCTGAACGGCTACGCGGGTTGAGCACGCGCGAGATTCTGGATTTTATTTTTCTTCCCGGCTTCAGCACGGTTGAGAAGGCTACCGACCTTTCCGGGCGTGGTGTGGGCATGGACGTGGTGCGAACGAACCTCAAAAAGTTGAACGGCTCGATCGAGATCGACAGTCAGGTTGCGAAGGGTTCGACCATCAAACTTCGTCTGCCTCTAACTCTTGCCATCCTGCCGGTACTCCTGGTTCGTGTGCGCCGGGAAATCTATGCTCTTCCTTTGCGTTCGGTAGTAGAGACGACGCAGATCGATTGCAAACACCTGCACCTTGTGGAGGGAAGCGAAGTTCTTTGCCTGCGAGGTGAGACCGTGCCGCTGCTGCGCCTGGATCAACTTTTCTCTGTGCGGGTCGCTGGTGAACCGCCTAACCCTCCGCCTTCTTGTCTCCCGGATATTACTTCGTCCGATGGCTCCGGAAACCAGAAGGTGGTGATTCTCGGAGTGGCAGAAAGGCGCTTCGCGCTTCTGGTCGATCAACTTCTTGGACAGGAGTCCACGGTTGTCAAGCCTCTTGGAAATTATCTGCATGGGTGCTCGAGTGTAGCGGGAGCCACCATCAGCGGCGACGGGCAGGTGCGCATCGTTCTCGATCCCGCGGGCCTGCTCGCCAACTTACAGGGTGCGCGCCCGTTGTTCCGAAAGGCGTCCGCGTGACTACCGCAACTTCGCTCGGCCCAATGCCGAAGATGGACGGTGCCCCTGAACCTGAGCTCGTCCACATTCGTGACGTGATTTACCGCGCGGCGGGAATTTTTCATCCCGATAACAAGCTCCGTCTGTTGCAGGATCGTTGCGGCCGCCGGATGAAAGAACTGAAGTTAGAAAACCTTCGGCAATATTTGGAGTGTCTTACCACTCACCCCCAACGGCAGGCCGAACTCGTGGCTCTGCTGAACGAGATCACGATCGGTGAAACCTGCTTCTTCCGCAACCAACCGCAACTCGACGCTCTCCGCCATGTCGTAATTCCAAATATCCTCCAGGCCAAATCCAATCTTCCATTGCGCCGTCTCCGCTTCTGGAGCGCCGGCTGTTCCACTGGGGAAGAACCTTACACCCTCCGCATGCTGACGCTGGAGGAGGCCGGCGGTCAACTCAAAGACTGGTCCACTGAAATTCTGGCAACGGATATCAATGAGCGCTCCCTCGCTCATGCCCAACAAGGTGTCTACGGCGATTACAGCACCCGTCACCTGGCTCCCAGCTACCGCAGTAAATATTTTGTTCCGCTTGAAGACAAGCTGCAGCTAAACGCGATCGCCCGCTCCAACGTCAGCTTCAGCCGGTTGAATCTGTCGGACGACTCTCGCATGACTTTCATGAAGAGCATGGACGCCATCTTTTGCTGCAATGTTCTGATTTATTTTGATCTGGCATCCAAGCGCCGCGTCATCCAGCACTTTTTCAACAACCTCCTGCCTCATGGATATCTGTTTCTTGGCCACTCGGAGTCGCTGTACGGAGTGAATGATGATTTTCGCCTCGTCCATTTGCCCGGAGCCACCGCCTATGTAAGGGGTGAACGAGTGCTCGCCGGAGGGAAGTCCCGATGACTTACCCAACCGCAACAAAACAGGTTTTACTGCAGCGGCTGGAGGGAATGCGGCAAATTCCGACCATCCCCGCCGTGCTGGCTCCCTTACTTCGCTACCTGCAACAGCCGCTGGAGCAACTCGAGGTACAAAAGGTTACCGACCTGCTTTCTCAGGACAAGTCATTGGCGGCGCAGTGCCTGCAGATGGCGAATTCCCCTCTCTTCGGCAGGGCTCAGAGTTCGCAGTCCCTGCGCGGGGCGGTAGTCAGCCTGGGATTCCATCGGGTCAGCGACATTGCCATGTCATGCGGCGTGTTGAACATGCTCCCGCGCGACAAAACTGGCCTGGATCCGGTGGTCTTCTGGGAGCACTCCCTGGGATGCGCGTTGATCTGCCGGCATCTCGCGGCCAAGATCAACTTTAGTGATCCGACAAAAGCCTATCTCGCCGGATTGCTCCATGACCTGGGAATCATCGTCAATCTTTGGGTTTTGCCGAAGGAATTCCGCGCTGCCTGGGAAACTGCCAAAGCGGGCGGAATTCCTCTGCACGAGGCGGAACAACAGTGCATGGGATTCACCCATTGCGACAGCGGACGCCTGCTCGCGGAGCGTTGGCAGCTCGCGCCTGAACTCATCGAGGTGGTGAGCTTTCACCACGCGCCGGAAAAATCGATCGAACATACCGGACTGGTTGCACTGGTGCAGCTCGCCGATTTGCTTTGCCGGATGAGCAGTCTGAACTACGGCTACGTGGAGAAGCGAGCGGTTAATCTGCGGCAAGAATCCGGTTTCGCCTTGCTCTCCCAACATTCAACCACGCTCCCAGAGTTTGACTGGGCACGTCTGACCTTCGAGCTCGATTCCTACATGGACGAAGTCCACAGTCTGGTGCGAGCCATTTACCGAACATGAACAAAGTCAGCAGAGACTCGCCGGTACGTGTGCTCATCGTGGATGATAGCGCCTTTATGCGCACGGCAATTTCCCGCATGTTGGCGTCCGATTCCGATTTAGCGGTTGTTGGCGCTGCGGCCAGCGGTAACGAAGCTCTGCAACGGATACCTACACTTGATCCTGAAGTGATCACCCTCGACGTACAAATGCCTGGCCTGGATGGGCTGCAGACTCTTCGTCGCATCATGGCTGAGTTCCCTCGGCCGGTCATCATGGTCAGTTCGCTCACGCTGAAAGATGCCGAGACGACTTTCAGCGCGCTGGGTGCCGGAGCCTTCGACTATGTGCCCAAACAACTCTCCTCCACGTCACTGGATATACTTCATCTTCGAGACGATTTAATTGCGAAGATCAAGGCGGCAGCGGATTCACGATGTTTGCGGGAGCCTCACGTCATTCCACGGAAGCCACCACAGTCGGTATCTATTGCTACTCGAGAGGTCCCACATTCCACTCCGTCGATCGTTGCGGTCGGCACCTCGACCGGAGGTCCGAAGGCCTTGCAGGAGATTCTCCCCATGCTACCGGGAGATCTCTCCGTTCCAATTCTGATTGTGCAGCACATGCCGTCAGGATTCACGGCTCCATTTGCCAAGAGGCTGAATAGCCTGTGCGCAGTTTCCGTTTGCGAGGCGGTGCACGGACAGGCCATTCAGCCGGGAGTCGTCTACATTGCTCCTGCCGGATCTCATCTGAGTGTGGAGCGCACGAGTTCACAAGCGCTGATCTGTCTCTCCGACAAACCCGAGAATCAGTTGCATATACCCTCGGTCGACGTGATGATGCAATCGGTTGCCTCCAACTTCCACTCTCTTGCCATGGGCGTCATCATGACAGGAATGGGAGCAGATGGAGCGCAAGGAATGAATGCAATTCATCGCGAGGGTGGTTTCACGCTGGGTCAGGATGAAGGAAGTTGTGCGGTGTATGGGATGCCTCGCGCTTGCGCAGAAATAGGGAGCATCGACCGAGTGGTACCCCTGTCGCGGATTCCCGATGAAATCATGCAAGCTACTCGCTACCGCAAGACCAGTGCCAGCTAAGCGAATGCTTTAAAGTCAAAAGGATTTCTGTCCAACACTTCACGGACTCTCTTCAACAGCATCGGGATTGAAAATGGTTTGGCCAAATACTCGGGGCGGCGGTGAACAGATTGTTCACACGAGGTGAGCTGTTCCTCATACCCGCTCATCAGCAAGATTCGCGTCTGCGGGCACAAAGCCGAGAAATCTCTTGCCAGTTCGTGGCCGTTAATCCCAGGCATCACTACGTCGGCAAGCAGCAAGTTCACCGGTTCAGCGTATTCGCCGAGAACCTGCAACGCCTGTGTAGCGTTTTCCGCCGTCAACACTCGATAACCGGCCGACTCGAGGGCTTCGCTGGTCGCCTTCCGTACGAACGCTTCGTCTTCGACCAGGAGAATCGTCTCTTTCCAGTCTCGTTGGCGGGTAATCGTTGAGGAAGAGTTGATGATTTGTCCTGAGGAAATCAGCGAGTCGAGATCGAGAAAGTTTGCCGTTTCCCCATCAAGATGGATCGAATCTGCGAGTGTGAAATCGGAATCCAAAGTGTTTCGCTCCTATGCCGCCTCCTTTTTGCAGCAGATCGGCTGCCATCTTCGAGTTGCTCATTTTCCCACTTCAAGTAACAGAAAAGCCGTCGTTTAACTCTTGGAACGCCGTGGTCGCGCAGGCTCTTGTTGAAACGACCTTGCCATTTCCGGAAAATTCCCGACGAGTCGGTTCCAATTCGGAACACGAGACGGCGCGAATCACCCTTTCAGCCTTGACGAATCGACTACTTAGGAGCGCTGAGGATCGTTCCGTAGGGATCGAGCAGAAGCTTGTGGGTTCCCGGCGGTGCAAACAAGTGAAACGAGGTTTCCTCGCCGTCGGCGAATACGCGCCCTAACAGAATTTGAGTTCTACCGGAGACTGCGTAGATCGGGACCGAGGTCACCAGATTATCTCCGCCATCTCTTTGCCGTATGATCCCGGTCACGGCGACGCCGCTGGCTTTCGGAGTAAACTTAAGGCTCTGCAATTCCAGCCTGGGCAGCGATGTGCCATTCACCCAACCATCCAGGAACCAATCCAATGAAGCTTTTCCTTCATAGCGCAACGACGGGGGCAGATCTTCCGCAAAAACTTCCAGCAGTTCGCGGGTAGTGATTGCTTTTCCCTCATAGCGCTCGCGAAGCTTGCGCAGAGAGCGCACGAAGGGCTCCGCCTCACGGTTTTGGTTTACATCGTTTCGTCGAGCTTCCGTCGCGCCGTCCTGCAACATGGAACGCAGCATGTGGAAGAGCCACGTGCCTCGACCATAACTGATGGCTTCATAGCCTCCGGGAAAATGAGACGACAGCAGCCGGCTGCCCAAGGTTACGGGCCCGGCATCCTTGCGCACGTTCCCGTCCTTGTTCTTCTCCATCAAATCTTCCCGATATTTTTCCATCACCTGCCGGAAGCCTTCCGGATTCTTTTCCTGCAGTATCATCAGCGCGGAGTAATTCGCCAGACCCTCGGAAAACCATTGATCACGATAGGTCGCCCACGTAACCAGATCGCCCCACCACTGGTGCGCCGCTTCGTGCGCGGGAACCTGTTGATCCATTAATTCATGCGAGGCGCCCATGTGGAGCGTTTCACGCTCTTCTCGCGTCAGGAAAGCGTAGGAGGAAAGAAAGATCAATCCGGGCCAGCCTTGACTCTCCCGCCCGGGCAACTGGGTCAGAGCCAGCTTGCTATAAGGGAACGGACCGAAGCGTTCGGCGTAGTAATCAATCGCCCGAGCGGTGGACTCCGCCACGGCCATCGCGTTTCTCGCAGGAGAGGGTGCGGCTGCCACTATCGGTGGCAAAGGGATTTTGCGCGGCGTTCGCCCCACTGCAGGCTGATCCTCTGACGCAGGAGGATTAGGGAAGTCGCGTTCCACGCCGATTGTGGCGTAGGTGTCGATATCGATATCGCCAGCTTTAGCGGTAGCTCGAACATATTTACCGAGATCGAATCCGGCGACGGGGAGCGGTCTTTCTGAAACCCAGCGCGCCACCTGGAACTCGTCGGCACCTGGCGCACCGTTCGGCAACGAGCTGGACGGATTTCTCATCACTGCCTCCGGCTTGCCCGTCGCGACCAGCGTCCATCCGGGAGGATAATGAAAGGTAAGATCGAAATCAGACATCACCAGCCCGCGATTGGGGTACCAGTTTCCGCGCGCACCAACGTACAGCAGACCTTTCCCCGCTTCGGCCAACACTTCTCCACCGTAAACAAAGCGCAGTCTGATCTTTTGTCCTTGGCGCACGGGCTGAGGTAGAAGCAACGCGACCATGTCGTTGCCGCTGCGGGCCAGCCGTGTGCCCTCGACCGCTGGGTTCTGAATGAACTCAACCGCGCGTCCGTCCGCTTCTACGCTTTGAATCTTCAGGAAGCGCGATAATTCGAACACCACGAACCGCGAGCCATCGTGCAAGACTTCGAGATCCATCTCAACGTCTGCGTCGAGTTCCTTGGGCGGTTTTACCTGGGCGTTGATGGTGTAATTGCGCACGAAGATCGGATCTTCGCGGGCTACTGTTCCTGCTGGCACCGCCTCTTGAGTCTGCTGGAGAGAAGAATGTGCCGGGCCAGCATCGTCGGTGGAAAATGAAGTCCAGACATCGTAGTAGATCGTTCCATCCCCGGCGGTTTTGGTCTGGCCCGCCTCCACCTGTTCTCCCGCGGCTGAATCGTAGAGCACGTCAAAGACTCCGAGTGTGTTTCCTTGCAGCCGGGCGTGCAACATTCGATTGTCTGTCGCCACGGGTGAATCCTTGGAGACTGGTCCAGTCTCGGGTAGCGCATCGCTGAAGCTTGCGAGCAGTCTCATGGCATCCACTTGTGCCAGGCTGCGCGCGGTTTCGTCCCACCGGGTGACAAAGGCCTCGGCGTCCTCGGGCGCCCTCAGGCCAGAGTGCAGCTCCGCGCCAGTGTTGTCATTGAAGCGAAAATAGGCGGTAGAAAAGCGCTCCTCGAGGATTGCCATCCCGGTGAACAGGCTCATGGATTTACGTTCCACCTCGTTGGGAGGAACCAGCAGCACTTCCCCATCACCCTCAAAAAACGCTCCTGTGATCCTGCCCAGTACGTCTCGTGTAAAGGCGATGGTGCCATCTTCCAGCGTGATATGGATCGAAGGCCGATCTAGCGAACCGTCGCGCACTCGAAAAACTCGCGCGGGATCGAGGCCCACGCCACTGAGTTGCAGGTAGACCGACTCTGCCGCGCCGGGCGCATGCGTCTGTGCGGAAGGTGACTGCGCGGTGTCTGCGCGAGCACACGGCAAAACGGCCAAGCCTACCGCTATGACCAGCGGGATGCCAATCCGGCATGGCACGGACAGTACCTTGGTTACATAGGGGTGAGCGCACACAGTTGCTAGAATGCGCTTGAATGGGGCTTCGTGTCACTACATTCGCAATCGTGTGCCTGGGGTTGATCCCAGCTGCGGCATCGGCGGACACGATCCATTTAAAGAACGGCCGCACCATCCTTGCCGATCACGTTCGGGAAAACGGCAATCGCTACGAATACGATATCGGGGATGACACGTATGCCATTCCCAAGAGTTCCGTGGAACGGGTTGAGGCCGGAGGCATGCCTACCAGCGTCACTTCCTCGGGCGGTGGCAGGAGTGGCGCAGCGCCGATCACTTTTACACCCGTCGACAGCCTCGCGAATGAGGGCGATCTTCCGAAAGCCATCGTCAAGGACGGAAAGGTTGATACCGACGCGCTTACCAAACTTGAAACCAAGGGAAATGCCGAACTGAGCGCAACAGCGGACTTTATTGCCGGCAAGTTCGAGTTCGATCACGGCAACATCGATCAAGCCCGCCGCTATTTCGATAGCGCTCTCCGCTTTCAGCCGGAAAATTCAACTGTCCTGATTTACTATGCAGCCTTGCTGGTGCGCACTGGCAATCCTTCGCAGGCTTTGCCCTATGCTCAACGCGCTGTGAACGCAGCGCCCGATTCGCCCGATGCATACACCGTTCTGGGTTATGCACAGCAGGCTTCCGACCGTACGAAAGACGCGGTTGCTTCATGGAAGCATTCCCTCGAACTGCGTCCCGACCCAACCGTGCAGCAATATCTGGATAAAGCGCAGCGCGAACAGACTGCGGAGACCGACTTTACGCAGCGCGAAAGCAGTCATTTTGTTTTGCACTACGAGGGCAAGCAGACTTCGGAGGCGTTCCGTGGACAAATCCTGGCTGCTCTCGAATCGGACTACGATGACCTATCCCGCGATCTCGGCACGCCGCCGCACGACAACATTCTGGTTACGCTCTACACTGAACGAGCCTTCTTTGACGTCACCCGTGCGCCCTCCTGGTCGGGAGCCCTCAACGATGGCAAACTCCGCATCCCTATCAGCGGTCTGAGTTCGATGACTCCCGAATTGGCTCGGGTTCTGAAGCACGAACTGGCTCACTCATTCATCAACCAGCTCTCCGCTGGCCGATGTCCTCCCTGGCTACATGAGGGCATTGCGCAATTTCTTGAGCCGAAGTCCTTGGGTAGTGACGGACACCAGTTGGCTCGCCTTTTCAAGGCGCAGCAAAACATCCCTCTGAATGTTCTGGAAGGCAGCTTCATGCGCTTCTCTGGCGTTGAGGCGTATGTGGCCTATGCGGAATCGCTGGCAGCAGTCTCCTACATCAATGATTCTTATGGCATGGGCGACATTCAGCGAATTCTGCAACGCCTGAGCGAAGGAAGTTCCACCGAAGCCGCACTGCGCGCTACCATTCACTCCGATTACGGTCAGCTCGAGTCCGATCTTGCCAAATACCTCAGCGACAAATACGGAGACTAGCAAGAGCGTCCCAATCTGTAGGCGCAGCCTGTTTGCCCGCTGCCATTTCTTGTGCTAGCTTCAGCTTTGCCTTGCGCCTTGAATGTGCCCTCTATTCCAGTCTCGTGTGCCTGATCCTCCGCCATCCCTGGAGCCCGCCGCGAACCAGTTTCCGAAGATTCAGGGGGCGGAGATCGCCGCTTCCACTTACGGTAAGCGAGTCGCCGGAGATTTCTACGATTCCTTGCGTGTCGGTCCGGAGCGCGTCCTCTTTGGATTGCTCGACGTGGCTGGGCGGCGCGCAAGCAACCAGGCAATCCTTTCGGCCGCTCAAGACGCGTTTCGTACCCTCGGCGCGGAACTTTTTTCGCGGCCTGACTTCAACGAATCTGACGCGATGACAGAGTTGTGTCTTCGTCTCAATCGCGACTTGATGGAAGCAGCCAGCGGCGTCTGCTCATGCCCCGCATTTATCGGCTGCTACCACGAGAAATTCGGCACCCTGTGCTACACCAACGCCGGACACACACCCGCGCTGCTTCGCGACAGCGCTGGCTCCGTGGAACTCGGTTCTACCGGTTTGCCGCTGGGGCTGTTCTCCCACGCCACATGCGAGGCTCCTACTGTCGGCCTGGCGAAAGGCGCGGTTCTTCTTGTAGTTTCGCGTGGAGTGGTCGAAGGCCACTCCAAGAACGACGAGGATGAGGAATTTGGCATAGAACGAGTGAAGGAACGCCTTCTGAACGAGACTGCGCAGAGCGCCCAAGCCTGGTGCGGATCCATTTTGAACGCGGCGGTCGAGTTCACGAGTGAACCGTTGGTTGCGGAGGATATGAGCGTCCTGGCGTTCGTGCGCAATCCTTAAACTGTCGCGGCAACTTGGCAAAATGGTCACGCATCGAAACCTGGTGTCAGGCAGCTTCGAATCCAGTTGGAAGTAGTAAAATACCGAAAAGGCCGTAGCCCACTTTCGCCCGCAAGCCCAGGCAGCGTGGCGGCCCACCGAAAATCCTATGAAAAGAATGCTTCTGATCCTCATTGGTATGTCCCTCGTGCCAGCTTTCGCGGCGGGGCAAGTGGTTGAAGAAATTGTCGCGCGCGTCAACAGCCAGATCATCACTCGGTCGGAATTCCTTCGCAGCAAGGACCAGCTCAAAGACGACGTGAAACAGCAGGATCCGGCTAACGCGGACAAAGTGTTCAGCGAGCGTGAAAAAGACATCCTGCGCGACCTCATCGATCAGCAACTTCTTCTGGAAAAAGGCAAGGACCTTGGATTTACCGGTGATACCGAGTTGATTAAGCGCCTCGACCAGATGCGCAAGGACATGAAGCTGGAAAGCATGGAGGACCTGGAAAAAGCCGCGACCGCCCAGGGAATTTCCTACGAAGATTTCAAGCAAAACATGCGCAACCAGATCATTACCCAGAAGGTAATAGGCGACCAGGTTGGCTCTCACCTCAGTATCACTACCGAAGAGCAGCAGAAATTTTACGACGAGCACAAGAATGAAATGGCGCAACCGGAGTCGATTCGGTTGAGCGAGATTCTGATCGCTCCCGAGAAACCCGTAGACAAGCCCGTTTCTAGCCCACCGACAAGTAACGCCGCCGACCCCGCCGCAGCCGCGGGCGACAGCGCAAAGACTCAGGACCCTACAACCGATGCTGCCGCCAGACAGGCTGCGGATGCTGCGGCGCTAGCTGCCGCCGAAACCAAGGCCAATGACCTGCTGAAGCAGATCCGTAGCGGCGCAAGCTTTGAAGATGTCGCCAAGAAGAATTCCGCGGGCCCATCGGCGGGGCAGGGCGGAGATCTTGGCATCTTCAAGCGCGGAATGCTCGCCAAGGAACTTGAGGACAAAACATTCGCGATGAAGGCTGGCGAGGTCACGGACGTGATCCGCACCAAGCAGGGCTATGTGATCTTGAAGGTCACCGAACATCAGATGGCGGGCATTCCTCCCATGAAAGATATCGAGCCCAAGATTATGGACGCTCTCTACTATGAGAAGCTGCAGCCTGCGCTGCGAGCGTACCTGACCAAGTTGCGCGAAGAGGCATACATCGATGTTAAAGAGGGATACACGGACTCCGGCGCCAGCCCCAACCAGACCAAGCCGGTTGAGACCAGCGCAGCCAAAGAGAGCGAAGCCAAGAATCTGAAGAAGAAGAAAAAGAAGGTGTTGGGCGTACTTTAAGTGGGTGCGCTCTGGGAATGACACGCTCGAGCTGCCGCCCCGACCTTCTGCGTGGCGTGATTTCTGGTTTACAACCGTTTCTGGTTTACACTCATGGAGAGAATGAAGGACTTCTATATCAGCGAGTGTACACGCCACGAAAACAAGATCATCACTTCCAGCTTTGTCGTGGTTTCGAAGCAAATCAAGCCTAAGAAAACGGGCGAGCCATATCTCGCATTAACTCTCGGCGACCGCAGCGGGCAGCTCGAAGCCAAGATGTGGGACAACGTGGAAGAGGTCCTCAACATCTTCGAGCAGGATGATTTCCTTAAGATCAAAGGCCTCGTAAACAAGTACAAGAACCGCTTCCAGCTCACAATCCACAAGCTGCGAAAGCTGGGCGACTCCGAGATCGAGTTCGCGGACTATCTTCCGAAAACCACAAGAAACATCGACGAACTCTGGCAGACACTGACCGATTTTGTGGGCACGTTTCAGAATCCTCATCTGAAGGCCTTGGTGCAAGCCTTCATGTCTGACCCGGAGATCGCCGCTGCGTACCGCAACGCTCCCGCCGCGAAGACCCTGCATCACGCCTATATTGGCGGACTGCTTGACCATGTTGTCTCCCTGTTCCGCTCCTGTGACCTGGTCTGCCGCAACTATCCGCAGGTGAATCGCGACTTGGTGCTGACAGGGGTCTTTCTGCATGACATCGGAAAAATTCACGAGCTTACCTACAACCGCTCGTTTTCTTACACCACACGCGGCCAGCTGCTCGGGCATATGATCATTGAGCTCGAGATGTTGCAGGCCAAGCTTACGCTGGTTCCAGATTTCCCGAATCAGCTGAAAACTCTGCTCGAGCACCTCATCATCAGCCACCATGGCGAATACGAATTTGGCTCGCCCAAGCTGCCCATGTTTCCGGAGGCGCTCCTTCTTCACTACATGGACGATCTCGATTCGAAGATGGAGGCAATGCGCGCGCAGTTTGAGCGCGAAGCCGATCTTGAGAGCCCATGGACCAGCTACAATGCCTCACTCGGGCGCCCGCTTCTGAACTCCTCGAAATTTCTTGCGCCCAAGCCGACTACTTCTTCAGAAGATTCTTCTTCTGCCCCTGAGCCGGAAGCGGAACCGATCAGTGAGTCCCGCGAGAAAGCCCCCACGCTGCCCGGGTTTGAATCTTAATCTCAGTACCAGAAGATTGCGACCACACCATGCTCGACTTCAGCCGATTCGAAATTCTCACCTTCGATTGCTACGGAACTCTCATCAACTGGGAAGAGGGACTTCTTAGTTGCTTGCGCACGGTTCTTACGGCCCACGGCAAGCCCATCGACGATGCGACGATCCTCAGACTTTATGGAGACTTTGAAGCGAGCGCAGAGCAAGGCGAGTATCGCAGCTACCGGGAAGTACTCGAGTCCGTCGTGCGACGATTTGGCGAACACTTCGGCTTCACTCCCACGGACCGGGAATGCCATTCTTTACCTGACTCGCTCAAAGACTGGAAGCCCTGGCCTGACACCGTCGAGGCGCTTCGTAAACTGTTGAGTCGCTTCCGGCTGGCTATCATTTCCAACGTAGATGACGATCTTTTTGCTACGACTCGGCCTAAGCTGGAAGTTGAGTTTAGCCAGGTCATCACTGCGCAGCAGGCGCGAGCCTACAAGCCATCATTGAAGATTTTCGAGCTCGCGTTAAGTCGCGTCGGTGTTCCCGCGCACCGAGTCCTGCACGTGGGACAAAGCCTCTATCACGATGTGGTCCCGGCTCAGTCGCTCGGTTTGGCGACGGTTTGGGTGAACCGGCCATCGGCGAGGAGCGGTGTGGGCGCGGTAAAGATATCCCAGGCAGTTCCAGACCTGGAGGTTCGAAGTCTCGTGGAACTGGCCGAGACCTCTGCACAGTCCCGGTCTTGATGAGTCTGAGCAGCGAGCTTTAGGCAGGAACCTTCACGACTCGCTTCTGAATTGCCCACATCACCAGTTCGGCTTTGTTGTGGATACCCAGCTTCCGCATCAGATTGAATTTGTGGGCATCGACGGTCTTGCTGCTCAAGCCCAAATCTGTTGCCGCTCCTCGTACCGTTTTCCCTTCCGCCAACAACTTTAGGACTTGTCGCTCCCGAGTCGTCAGGGCGCTTTCCTGCGGCGGGGCTGATTCGGGTCCGTGACGTAATTCATCTGCGAGGTGTGGTCCCGAATCTTCGCGATGGCAGACGCTCCGAACCATCCTGACCAGTTGTTCCACGGAGGTTTGGCGGGCCGCCGGACATTCGATAACGGTGTTCGGGTCGTCGAATGCGGAATCGGGCCGTTCCTGCTCGTTCAAGAGCACCAGTTTGGTATGGGGGGATTCGCGTGCGACCAGCAGCTCCGCTTCAGAGGCAGAAAGTCCGAAAGTGTTGATCTCTGCGATCACCACGTCCGGCCGGCTCTCAAAAATCCTTCGCAGGCATTCGGCCGCATCTCCGGCCTCGCCGGTAACTTCGAAGTCAGGCTCGTCTTCGAGCAAGCGCCTTAGACCTTGCCGTAAGAGAACATGGTCATGCGCGAGCAGACAGCGAATCTTCCTATCCGACGTATGGTTTAGCATCTGTGCGGGGGGACACACAGCTCCTCCTTCTCATTTCGGCCAGAGAACTTGCGAAGCGACGCGAACTACGGAAAATGGCGTTACGAGCAGAACGCTCAAATACCGAATAGTGATTGTAGCAATCATTCGTCCGGTTGTGCAGATCAAAATGAGACTTCGCACCTCTTCGGCTCGCACGGCCGCCAACTTCCTTCAGGTTAGAAAACAGAGAGGCTTCGTATCAGGTAGAATCGACCACTTATGCTGCGCTACTTTACAGCCGGAGAGTCTCACGGCGAAGCTCTGGTTGCATTCCTCTCGGGTCTGCCGGCCGGGCTCAAGGTGGAGCAGGCATTTATCGACCGCGAACTCTGGCGCCGCCAGCAAGGCTATGGCCGTGGCGGCCGCATGAAGATTGAAAAGGATAGCGCGCACATCCTCTCCGGAGTGCGGCATGGGATGACGATTGGTTCGCCGATTTCTATCCAACTCGAAAATAAAGATTGGAAAAATTGGCAGGAGTCCTTACCCGTTGGCGAAGGCGATCCCGCTCGTCACAAGCGGGTGGCATCTCCCCGCCCCGGACACGCAGACCTGGCGGGCGCTCTCAAATACAATTTTCCTGAAGCTCGTTATGTTCTGGAGCGCGCTTCCGCTCGCGAATCGGCGGCTCGCGTCGCGATAGGAGCGATTTCCAAAGCTTTCTTGCGTGAGCTTGGCATTCGCGTTCTCAGCCACGTTGTCGCCGTAGGCAATGTCACCATTCAAAAAGAAGTTCCTTGGGAGCAGATTAACGCGCTTTACAACCAGGAAGAAATCCTGCTGAATTGTGCTGATCCGGAAATTGAGCAGCGCATGAAAGAGGAAGTCGACAAGATACTCAAGACCGGCGATTCATTGGGTGGAGTCTTCGAGGTGGTCGCCCATGGCGTTCCGCCGGGGCTTGGCACATACGCGCAGTGGGACGAACGCCTGGATGCTTTGCTGGCTGCCGCGGTCATGTCGTTGCAAGCGGTGAAGGCGGTGGAAATTGGCTCCGGCGTCGCAGCTGCCGCCTCTCCCGGCTCCGCTGTGCACGACGAAATCGGTTACGGCGAGCCGGCAGCGTTTACCTCATTTACCCGCACGCGAAACAACGCTGGTGGAATTGAGGGCGGCGTTTCCAACGGCGAAGAGATCCGCGTGCGTGGCTACCTCAAGCCCATCTCGACGCTGCGGCGCCCGCTCCAGTCGGTCGATTTCGCCACCCGCGAACCGGTACGAGCTGCGTA
Source organism: uncultured Acidobacteriaceae bacterium (assembly GCA_963777005.1). Classification (GTDB taxonomy): domain Bacteria; phylum Acidobacteriota; class Terriglobia; order Terriglobales; family Acidobacteriaceae; genus Sulfotelmatobacter. The sequence goes on from CAVZPC010000026.1 coordinate 86,128, forward strand.
CGAGCGTTCTGACGTTTGCGTTGTACCGGCTGCCGGAGTCGCAGCCGAAGCTATGGTTGCACTTACGCTGGCACGCTGCGCGCTCGAGAAATTCGGCGGCGACTCCATGGGAGAAACCTCGCGCAACTTCCAGGGCTACCGCCAGCAACTGGAAAGTTACTGATGATTTATCCTATCGTGAAATTCGGAAATCCTGTTCTCGAAAAGCCAGCTGAAAAAATTACTGTCTTCGACGAAGAATTGAAAAAGCTGGTCGAGGACATGTTCGAGTCGATGTATGCAGCCCGGGGTGTGGGGTTGGCCGCGCCGCAAATCGGAATCTCGCGGCGTATCGCCGTGGTTGACGTGACCTTCAAGGAAGATCCGGAAGCCAAACTTGTGCTCATCAATCCGGAAATCATTCATAAAGAGGGCCGCCACGCGCAGAGTGAAGGATGCTTGAGTATTCCCGATTTCCGTGAGAATGTGAGCCGCGCTAAGGTGGTCACGATCCGCGCTCAAGACTTGGCGGGAAATCTTTTCGAGAAGACTGGGGATGATTTATTAGCTCGAGCCTTCCAACACGAGACCGATCATCTGAATGGCAAGCTTTACATCAGCCACATTAGCGCCCTTAAGCGCGACCTGATCAAGCGCAAAATTCGCAAGCTAGTCAAAGCTGGAGAATGGTAGACAATTGAGTTATTGAGAGATTCAGTCAATACTCAACTTGTCAATGATTTCATCCCTCAAGCTTGTTTTTTGCGGTACGCCTCGCTTTGCCGTACCCACGCTCGACCGGCTGGTCGAGGCTGGATTCCACGTCCCTCTCGTGGTTACGCAGCCTGATCGGCCTAAGGGACGCGGCCTCGAGCTGGTCGCTTCTCCCGTGAAGCAGCGCGCTGTGCAATTAGGACTACCGATCACGCAGCCTGAAAGAATTAAGAACAACAGCGACTTCCGCAGTCAGCTCACCGATCTAAAACCCGATGCCGTCATCGTGGTCGGCTATGGCCGCATCATTCCACAGTGGATGCTCGACCTCCCTCCGCTCGGCAACATCAACCTGCACGCTTCGCTCTTGCCAAAATACCGTGGCGCCGCGCCCATTCAGTGGGCAATCGCGCAGGGGGAAGCCATCACTGGCGTCACCACCATGAAGATCGATGCGGGACTGGACACGGGGGACATTCTTTTGCAGCAGGAAATTCCAATTGCGCCCGCCGACACGGCGGAAACCTTGGCCCCGAAGTTGGCGGCTGTGGGAGCGGATCTGATGATTACGACGTTGCAGGGTTTGCAGACGGGCACGGTTCATCCCCGAACACAAGATCACACCAAAGCCACGCTCGCCCCCATCCTGAAGAAAGAAGATGGCCTGATTGATTTCTCTCGCCCCGCGACTGAGATTCTGAACCGGCTCCGTGGCTTTCAACCCTGGCCAGGGGCGTATGCAAAATTTCGTGGCAAGAACTTACAGGTATGGCAAGCAGCTTTATTTGATCGTGCATTGCCATCGGCTGAATTGAAAGTGGACGGCAATCAGCTATTGGTCGGATGCGGCGAAGGTACCGCGATCGAGATTTTAGACCTTCAGCTGGAAGGCAAGAAGCGGACATCCGGCGCTGACTTCATTCGCGGCTATCGTCCGCTGCTGGGAGAGAGGCTCGGCTCGTAAGGGGAGACGAATTTCTGCTCCGCGCGTGCCGCTTCCGTCATACTGGCGACAGTGAAATCGAAGACTCAACATACGCGCTCCGCGGTGTCTCCCTCCCGCGCCGCCGCTTTCGATATCCTGCTGCGCATCGAGCGGGAGTCTTCTTATGCAGCGGAATTGCTTCATTCCGGAACTTACTCCCCACTTACTACGATTGATCACTCCCTTACCACCGAACTGGTGATGGGTGTCCTACGCTGGAGATCGCTGCTTGATTCTCAAATGGCAGAACGCTCGGCGCAGCCGCTCGTCAAACTCGATCCAGAGATTCTTATCGCACTGCGGCTAGCTGTTTACCAGCTCATTTGGCTTAGCCGCGTACCAGCCCGTGCTGCAATCAATGAGAGCGTGGAACTGGTCAAGCGCGCCCACAAACGCTCTGCTGCGGCCTTCGTCAATGCTGTTTTGCGCAAACTGGTAGGACTCTCTCCCAGTCTCGACGCTGGGCCGCCTGCCATCCACGGCGACTCTGCCGAGGCGCTGGCCGTCAGCAGCGCTCATCCAGTGTGGCTCGTCAAACGCTGGACGCAGGCCTACGGACTCGAAGCGACGCGTGATATTTGTAGACACGATCAATCCGTGCCGATGACAACAATTCGGCTTCGCCAGCCTGAAGCAGAAGAGCGACTCCTCAGCGAAGGAATCGAACTGGCTCCCGGAGCGTTTCTCGCGTCTGCCCGCCAAGTCCGACACGGAGACATTACAAGAACGGCTGCTTTCCGAGATGGCCTGTGTGTTATTCAGGACGAGGCATCCCAACTCATCGCAGCTCTCGTGGGGCAAGGTACGCGCGTGCTCGATTGTTGCGCGGCACCCGGCGGCAAAACCCTGGCCATGGCTGATCGGAATCTCGGTGGCGACGTTGTGGCCGCTGAACTTCATCCGCATCGTGCTCGGCTGCTGCAGAGACTTGTACACCAGCATGATGCAAGCGTTCGTGCCGGAGTAAGCAAGATCAACGTGGTCTCAGCCGATGCGCGCAGTCTACCCTTGGCGGTAAAATTCGATCGCATCCTCGCGGATGTGCCTTGCTCGGGCACCGGCACTCTATCCCGGAATCCAGAAATCAAATGGCGGCTTGTACCTGAAGATCTCGTCGACCTGCAAGCTCGCCAGTGCGCCATTCTCGGCGCGGCCATGGACCAGGTGGTTACCGGAGGCCGCGTGATTTATTCCACCTGTTCGCTGGAGCGGGAAGAGAACGAAGAGGTTGTTGAGCGCGCTCTGGCAGGAACTCCAGGATTTCGCGTCGTTGATTGCGGCGGAGAGCTCGATCGTCTTCAGCGACAACGGGAGCTAGTCTGGAGCAACGTTGCCTCCCTTACGCGCGGCCCTTATCTCCGGACATTGCCTGGGGTTCATCCGTGCGATGGATTCTTCGCCGCGATCTTAGAGAAGATCTGAGTGTACTCGATCATTCGCTCGGTAATTTAACCCGCGTCAGCGTACTTCAAAGGTCACCACCGCGCCTGCCAGTACTTTCTGTCCCGCTGGAGGATTCTGAACGACGATAATGCTGGCTGGCGTTGGTTGAGGCGGAGCGTTAAAGGTGGGCGGCGCTGGATTGTCCGCTGTCGTGTTCGCCGGCGGCGGGGCAACGGCAACATTTCCCAGCTTGAACCCTGCGTCCTGCAGCGTGCGGCTCGCGCTGCCCAAGGGTTGTCCAACAAAACTTGGCATCACATATGCCGGCGGGTCGGGCGCCACCGTGATCAGCAAACTGGTCTTAGGCGCTGCCACCTGACTGGCATTCGGCGGAGGACTTTGCGCCAGCACTTGATCAGCAGGCATTCCCGGCAACGCCATCTCCGCTGTCGAAGCCAAGTCCAAGCCCCGACGCCGAATATTCCACTCAGCCGCTCGCTCACTCTGCTTTGTGACATCCGGAATTGCGACTCGCTGTGGTCCCAGGCTCTGGGCCACGCGCACCTGCCATCCCCGGCGTACCTTTGCTCCCGGCAGAGGCAGTTGTGACATGATCCGCCCCTCGGCAATCTGCGGGCTATAATATTGTCGCTCGACTTCCAGTTGCAGGCCGAGGCCCGAAACCAAACGCCCGGCGTCGATTGGAGAGAGCCCGACGAGCGCCGGCACTTCCACTTCTTGTCCGTGAATCGCAAATCGCATTGCGGTCAAAGCCGACCCCAGTGCTACTAACACAAGCGTCAGCGCCAATATCGCAAAGCGGAAGAAAGGCTTCATCGCAATGTCCTGATGGCGGGCTCCAATGCTGAAATCCGTCTAATGCGTCTCATCTGCCCCCGGCATCGTATCCGGCGTATCTACTTTCTGTGCGACGGCGCTCGATATTTCTGGTGGCGGCTGGAACTGGCCAGGATCTTTTCCCGCCATGGCATCGGTCATGAAGTTCATCCAGATCGGCAGGGCCGCATGCGCCCCGGTCTCTTTGGCTCCCAGCGTTTTCTTTTCGTCGAAGCCTACCCACACGCCGCAAGTCATGATTGGTGAAAATCCCACAAACCAGGCGTCCGTGAAGTCATTCGTCGTGCCGGTTTTTCCAGCGACCGGGAAAGGCATTTTCGCCGCCGCAACTCCGGTCCCGTGCAGCACCACCTCGCGCAGCATCGCGGTCATGATTCTTGCGGTGCGCGCGCTGATCACATCTTTCACCTCCGGATAGTCCTCTTCCATTACCCGGCCTTCATAGTCAGTCACTTTGGTGATGTAGCGCGGCGTGACCCGCACGCCGTCGTTGGGAAAAACGCTGTATGCCGAGGTCTGTTCCATCAGCGTGATTTCCGCTGAGCCGAGCGCGACTGGCAAATAGGGCGGAAGCTTGGCGGTAATTCCGAAGCGCTCCGCGGTTTCAATCACACTCTTGATGCCAACCTTGCTGGCCAGCTTCAGCGCCGGAATATTCCGCGACTGCGCCAGAGCGCGCCGCAGCGTGATGATGCCTTCAAATTTTTCGTCATAATTATGCGGCGAATACGGTCCGGACCCGGTGTCAAACGTGACCGGCTCATCCAGAATCGTATCGTCCGGACTTCCACCCTTATCGATCACCGTGGTGTAAACGTAGGGTTTGAATGATGATCCTACTTGCCGCAACGCTTGGGTTACGCGATCGAATTTGGATTCGCTGAAGTCACGTCCGCCAACCATAGCTTTGATTCCGCCCGTAGTGTTATCAATCGCTACCAGCCCCCCCTGCGCGCCGGAGTCCTGCTCCAAACTCACGCGCGCCGCGCCATTGGGACTCAGCGAGATGATTCTTACGTAGCAGATATCGCCGGTCCTCAACACGTCCTGGATCTTGCCGTGGGTCCAAGCTACATCGGACTGCCCCATTGCGGCGGAGTAGCGCCCGAACTTCAACGTCGCAATTCCCACTCCGGAGGAAGTCACCAGCGCGTGAACGTATCCATTCACTTCCGGCTCGTCCTCCCAATCGGGGTGCTCGTACTTGTCGATCTCGTTTCCTTCGGCGACAACGTTCTCCAGATGCCCTTTCCACCCATGGCGGCGTTCGTACGCAGCCAGCCCGTCCAGCACCGCACGGTTCGCGGACTTCTGCATGTCGACATCTAGCGACGTATAAACCTTCAATCCCCCTTCGTGCACCTGGTCGGCTCCATACTTGTTTTCCAGGTATCGTCGGATCTCTTCCACATAGTATGGTGCCAGCGAGTTGGGATCGTGCAGCAGATGCAGAGCCACCGGCGCCGAACGGGCGTCTGCCGCCTGCGCGGCTGTAATCTTTCCATCTTCGAGCATGGCATTAATTACTAGGTTCCGGCGCTTCATCGCGCGATCGGGATGGTTGATCGGCGAATAGATTCCCGGCCCTTTCGGTAGACCCGCCAGGAGTGTCGCTTCGGTGAGGGTAAGCTTTCGAGCTGGCTTGCTAAAGTAAAACTCCGATGCTGCCTCAAAGCCGTATACTCCGTGGCCCAGAAAGATCTGATTTGCGTAAAGGGTAAAAATCTGCGGCTTGGTGAAGCGCCGCTCAATCTGAATGGCGAGCATCGCCTCCTGCACTTTGCGATGGAACGACCGGTCGGGCGAAAGAAAAAGATTGCGCGCCAATTGCATGGTCAGGGTTGAGGCACCCTGAACTCTGCCGCCGGACTCAATGTCGCGGTATGCCGCTCCGATAATGCGCCAGAAATTAATTCCCGAATGGCGGTAGAAATCTTTGTCCTCGATGGATACCAAGGCTTCCCGCAAGACCGGCGGAAAATCGTCATATCCAACCACGACTCTCCGTTGCAGCGCGAACGATCCGATCACGCGGCCATGGTCATCGTACAACTCAGTGATCGAACTCGGCCGGTACGCCTCCAGTGCTTCGACCTGAGGTAAGTCCGTGGTGTAGACCAGTAGCAATCCCGCGGTCGCTCCCACCAAGGCGGAAATCAGCACCAGCAGGCCAAACAATACGCGGCCCACAAACTTCCTGCCGGCAATTTCTACCGGCGGAAGATCTTCGTAAAGAGACTTCATGGCGAGATAGGTTCAGGATAGCAGGGCGCCAATTGCCCCGGTAGTCGCAAGCGCGAGACGGAAGTGATTGCTCCTGCGGATAAAAGTTGGCTGGAGGGGCAAGAGTACCGTGGGCAAAAAAGTAATCGCGCACCTTGCGGTGCGCGATGGAATCGTAAGAATCTAGAGCTTAGCTAGCTGCTTCGGCTCTTCAACACTTCGACTGCCTTGTGCAGTTGATCATCCGGCGAATTCTTAGGTTTTTCATCTGGCTCTGTAGCCGCCGGCTCCTGATCTTCGTCGTCCGAGACCACGTTATCCGTATCGTCAGCCACCAGTACATTGGGCGTCACCGACTTGTCCTGAATCGCGTTTCCACTGGGCGAATAATACTTCGCTACAGAGAGAATCAGAGCTCCGCCATCCGGCAGATCAATCGTTTTCTGCACCGATCCATCACCAAAGGTCTTGTCACCCACCACGTCGCCCCGGGCATTTTCCAGAATCGCCGCCGCCACAATCTCGGCCGCCCCAGCTGTCCCCTTGTTTACCAATACGGCTACAGGAAGGGATGTCACTGCTTTAGCCGGATCCGCATTGAATGCCTCTCGCGGAAACTTCTGGCCCTGCAGATAAGTGATGGTGCCATGGTTCAGAAAAAGATTCGCTGTGGCAACGCCTTCGCTCTCTTCTCCTTCAGAAGTGTTCCGTAAATCCAGGATCAGCTTCTTCGCTCCGGATTTTTCCAGGGTCTTGATCTTTGCCGCGATCTCCTGCGCTTTGCCCTTGGTCAATGCATCCACTTTCACGTAGCCGATGCCATCTTCCAGCATCTTGTCAGAGACCGGAGGAACGCTGACCACGTCGCGCGTGACCACCATCTTCTGTGGCTCCGCCTTACGTGCTCGCACTACCGACAGATTTACCGTCGAGCCCGGCGTGCCGGCAAGCGCATCGCGAATCTCTGGCAGAGACATGTCGCGCGTGCTCTGGCCTTCGATCGATTCGAAGATGTCCGTCGCTTCGATTCCGGCCTTATCCGCTGGCGACCCCGGCAGCACAGAAACCACGTCTGCATAGCCGAATCGCTTCGAGACCGTCGCCCCGATTTCTCCCTTAGCCTCCGCCTTATGCGCTTTTAGGGCTTTGTAGGCCTCCGGCGTCAGATAGCTGGAGTTCGCATCCAGCGATTCCACCAATCCATGCAAAGCGCCGTCCGTTACCTTGGGAATGTTCGGATCTTCTACGTACTCGCTTTGTACGCGTGAGAGTACCTCACTGTACACCTGCATCTGCCGGTAAGAACCGTCATTCGAGGAGGCGTGCACGCCGCCCAGGGAACCGACGACTACAAACAACAACACGGTAAACGACGACAGCAAAATCGCAGCTTTTGTTTTCATGGACATCGAATTTTTCGTTTCTGGAAAAGGAGTTACTTCCTGACCAACCTGCTCCCATTATATCTGGTAGATGCCGGTTTTCGCCCCCCGGCTGCCCTTATTGCTGTTGTCGCTGTACCTTCGCGGCAAGCAGCTCCGCTCTAGGCATAAGACGGTCCAGCCGGCCGTTTGTTACCAGCAGCCTACGCCGGGGGCTTGAAATTTAACGTGATCGAAGTCTGTACTGAAACGGCTCGGCCATTCAAAGAATAAGGCTTGAAGTGCCATTGTTTCACCGCATCGATGGCCGCCTTCGCGAATACCAGCGAACCTTGCAGAAACTTCGCATCCTGTACCGTGCCGTCACGTCCGATGAGCACTTGCAGAACTACGCTGCCCAGCTGCCTACTCGGTTTCGCCGCATCTGGATATTGGGGGTCAACTTTCTGCGCCAGGAGATCCCAGGCTGCGGTTTCCGGCAGGTTCACTGGCTCAATCGATGACATCGCCGCCTCGAGCGGCTTTGCCCCGCTCGCTTCCGGCGTCATGGAAGCGATCTGCGACCGTAGGCTGGAGGGAATCGCTGAATTACTCCCTGTGGAAACGGGATGCGGCGGCGCGGAAATCGGCGCCGGCGGCGGGCTGATGTGCAGGTTTTGTTGAGGAATACTCGGCAGGACGGGTGCGGAATTTGGTTGCGACTGAACCGGAGCTGCGACGCTGCTGGGCGGTGGAACTGTCGCACCTGTCGCTGCCGTTTCAGTGCTGGCAGTCTGCCCCGGGATTGGGCTTTCCACAGCTTGCACCGGGCCGCCCTCGGTGGGTCCGCCCTGAGGTTGATCCGCGGGGGCGTTCCCAGTCTCGCCTGCCACAGCTTGCCCGCTGTTCGAATCGTTCGACTTCGCCGGCTTCGCGGTCGGGTCAATCACAGGAAGCACACGAATCTGCGAGGGATCGGTCGTCGCATCCGGTATGTTCGCCGCGATTGGAAGCTTGTATTCGTCTCCCGCCGAACCAAAGCTCTCATGCTGTGGCGCAGCCTGCGGTACTGGTGCCGGAGGTGGATTCAGCCAGGTTCCCCCTGCACGTACTGCACTGCGATAGACGATTCGCAAACCTTGGCGCGTCCGAGGTACTGCCACCACACCCACACACACGGCCGCCACCAGGCTCACCAAAATAAGTTTGGCTAGCCTCGGGTTGACCTCATGAACTGGCTTGGTCTCTTGCTCGTCGGTTTCGCCCGCAATGTAAGCGAAAAGCGCAGCTTCGTGACGCGCTTCCTTTTGCTCTTGCTGCGTCGGCGGATTATTGCCTCCTGGCGGGGACGCTGACGGCACTCCGAAGGATGGAGTCTCTCCATACGAAAGCAACTCGCTTTTCGGAGAAGCATCCGCAGGCGGGGTTGGTGCGGACTTCATGAGCCGTTCCTGCAGTGAAGCCCAGCCTGTGAGTGCCGCTTGAGGGTCAGCCGGCTCCGCAGCCGGAGGTTCCACCACGGCAGAGGCCATTGGTTCAAGCTCCGTGAGCGCGTCTACTTCGGCGGCGGCGGCTTGGTCCAGCGACTTCTGCACATCGCATTCCGTATCGAATTGCGCCCCGGGCGCTGTCGTGGCCGATTGCAGAAATTCTCCCGCTCGAAATGTCTTCTCCGGTGCCTGGCTCACTGATGCTGGCGAAGAAGACGCTGGCGAAAAAGACGCTGGCGAAAAAGACGCTGGGGACGCAGCGGATGCCGCGCCCGCGGACGCGGCCATCGCAGCGGCTGCCGGCACTTGCGGTGCACTTGAGGTCTCGGCTGGAAGCGGAGCGGAGGCGGGCATCTTTGCGCGAAGCAACTCGCACGCCGTGCTCAACGTGTCCCGGACCTGCTCCGCGCGAATCGGTTTTAATAAAACCGAATTGGCTCCCGCCTGCAGCGCCTGGGGCCTGGCCTCATCGTTCACGATCGCCAAAGTCAGCGGCCGCTGCGCCGCTCGTTGGTCTCGCGCCGTCTTTAACAGGAAAGTCGCTTCTGGCTGATCCTCCCAATCGGTGATTACGATTTGGAACAACTGAGTCGTAACCCTCTCGACCGCATCCACAGCATTGCGGCAGTATTCTCCCTCGATCCCGAGATCAGTCAGAACCTGCCAGATCGGCTGGACCATCTCCTCGTTGGACGAAAATAAGAGACAGCGTAAGGGCATCCTAATCCAGACTAGGCAGGCCCGGTAACCTCGGCAAGTTACCGAGGTGGTCAAGAATCTACGGCGTATTGGGCCGCGGTACATGTACGTCCGGGGGACGTCAGAGCGTCAGGTTGTCTCTCTATCTCAAAGGAATGCCGGAAGGCGTTGCCGGTGCGCTAGAATGCTGGGTCGTTTTGGATCGGCAGATCAGATGCAAACTGCGGACGTTGTTATCGTCGGTGGAGGAATCGTCGGCTCGAGCATTGCCTATCACCTTACGGCGAACGGCTGCCGCAGCGTTCTGGTCGTCGAGCGTGAATCGGCCCTGGGCAAGGGGTCCACTGGCAAGAGCATGGGCGGGGTGCGCGCTCAGTTTTCTACTCCAATCAGCATTCAGATGTCGCTCTACTCGATTCCTTTTTACGCCGAGTTCGAGGAGCGCTTGGGCTATCCCTGTGACTACCGGCCGCAAGGCTACCTGTTTTGTGCTACTTCGGATAAACAGATGGCTTATTTGCGGACGAACTACGCCCAGCAAATGAAGCTGGGTTTGAAAGACGCGCGGCTAATCACTGGGGATGAGATCCGGCAGATGTTTCCGCAACTGCGCGCGGATGACATCATTGGCGGGAGCTTCTGCTCCACGGACGGCTTCGTCGATCCCTACAGCGCGATGAACGGATTCATGACCTGGGCGGCCGACCACGGCGCAACATTGTGGAAAAACACGTCCGTCACGGGATTTACGCGGAATGCGACTGGCATTACATCCCTCGAAACCACACGCGGCTCCGTGGCCGCGCGTCGCGTTGTAAATTGCGCGGGAGCTTGGGCCGCGGGTGTGGCGAAACTCGCGGGTGTCGATTTGCCCGTTGAACCGTTGCGCCGCATGCTCGTTCCCAGTGAACCTTTTGACGAATTTCCTCACACCGCACCCATGATCGTCGACATGTCGAATGGATTTCATTTTCGTCCTGAGGCTCGCGGCTTTCTTCTTGCCTGGAACGATCCTGAAGAGACTCCCGGCTTCAAAATGGATTTCGACGCGGGTTTTGTCGAGAAGATACTTACCCGCGCTGCCGACCGCGTGCCTTGTTTCGCCAATCTTCCGGTGAATCCGAAACGCGCCTGGGCCGGACTATACGAGATGACACCGGACCATCATCCGATTTTGGGAGAGGCGCCTACTGTGCCTGGTTTTTTCCTCGCCAACGGTTTTAGCGGACATGGCGTGATGCACGCACCGGCAACTGGGAAAATCCTCAGCGATCTGATCCTAACGGGGAAGACGGCTCTGATCGATGCATCGCTGCTGAATCTCACCCGCTTCGCCGAAGGCCGTCTGATTCACGAAACGGCTGTGCTGTAAGAAAGAATTAAACGTTAGAGACAAACATGGCAATGCAGGAACACAACTACTGGCTGACGACTGTCGAATTTCCAAAAACGGAGGTTACCCGTCTGCCCGAGCGCGCAGACGTCGCCGTTATCGGTGCAGGTTTCACAGGACTTTCTGCCGCTCGCACGCTGGCCAAGCGCGGCGCAAAAGTGGCCGTGCTCGAAAGTGAAACCATCGGATGGGGAGCCAGTTCTCGCAATGGCGGCATGGTTTTGACCGGGATGAAGCTTGGGGTGAACAAGCTTATCTCCATGTATGGACGCGAGCTGACGCAACAAATGTACGCCGCATCGCTCGCGACCATCGATTGCGTGGAGCAGATTATCCGCGAAGAAGCCATTGAGTGCGAATTCTCGCGGTGTGGCCATCTGGAAGTCGCCTGCAAACAGAAGCATTTTGACGACTACGCCCAGCAAGCGGAAGTCATCGCGCGCGAGTTCAACCACCAGCTCCGTGTGGTGCAGAAAAATGAGCTGAGGGCTGAGATTGGCTCGACCATTTACCACGGCGGCATGGTCGATGAAGTCAGCGCCGGATTGAATCCCGCGCGGTATGTGGCGGGATTGGGCCGGGCCGCAATGAGAGCGTGTGCGGAAATCTTTGAGCACACACTTGTGGAAAGCGTGCAACGCGAATCCCACCAGGGCGAATCAGGATGGAAGGTTATTACATCGCGCGGTCCCCTGTGGGCGCGCGAAGTTTTCGTCGGCACCAGCGGCTACACGGGCCAAGCCACTCCTGCTCTGCAAAAGAAACTGATCCCTATCGGCTCATTCATCATCACAACCGAGGTTCTGCCGGAAGCACTGGCACACGAACTCAGCCCGCGCAATCGCATGATCTACGACTCAAAGAATTATCTTTACTATTACCGGCTTACTCCCGACCGCCGTATGTTATTTGGCGGACGCGCCGCATTCTTCCCCGAAAACGATCAGACCATTCGCAGCAGCGCCGAAATTCTGCGCCGCGGCATGATCGATGTCTACCCTCAGTTGCGCGACACCAAAGTGGAATATGTATGGGGCGGTACGCTCGATTTCGCTTTCGACATCATGCCGCACGCCGGTCAGATCGATGGCATCTATTATGCGGTCGGTTACGCCGGACATGGCGTCGCCATGGCGACGTATCAAGGCCAGAAGATCGCGGAATTAATTTCGGGCGATAAGCCCGAGAACCCATTTGTCGGCATTCCGTTCCCCGGTGCGCCCCTCGGCCTCTACAACGGCAAGCCCTGGTTTCTGCCATTCGCGGGAATGTGGTACAAGTTCCTGGATTGGGTGAGCTAGAATTCACACATCCGTCCATCCGCAAACTATTCGATGATCTCCCGCTCCGATGACTACGTAGAATACTGCCGCGAAACCGCGAAGCATGCCAGCGACGCGCACGACTTAGCTCTTCGTGGCAGGGACAAGAAGGAAATTACGCGGCTCATCTATGAACGAATCGCCGCAGTGGTGGAACTAAGCCCGGCCGACGACCTTGTAGATATCGGCTGCGGTGATGGTACGCTGCTTCGAATCGCGGAACATATTGGCACCCGGACCGCCGTTGGCTTGCTAGCGACCGAGGAAGAAGTGGCTGTGCTGCGCCGGTTTGGCCTGGAGGCCAAACAAGGGTTCACTCATCAACTTCCTCTGCCCGATGAATGTGCCTCTGTGATTGTCTGCAACAACGTGCTGCTGATAGTGCCTCGAGAAAAGATTCCCACGAGTTTGCGCGAAATCCGCCGCATCGCCAAGCCCGGTGCCCGCATATTCATCGGAGAAATCCCTGCCGCGCAACAGCCCGATCCGACTCCGCACTTCACGACTCGGAGGGAAACGCTGAGTTATCTATACCGCGAACATGGCCTGAGGCCGTGGTTCGGAATGCTGCGGAGAATGACTTGGTGGGCGCTTCGTGGACAGCCTGCCGTCCTACGTCCCGGCACCGCGATCTCTTTTTTTGCGGCGCCCTCCGAATTCATCACCATGGCGCAGGATGCCGGTCTTGAGATCTTGCGCTACTGGCAACATGATCATCCCAATACCCGCAACAATTACCTGTTTCGAAAAGCCAGCTAATCATTGCCGGTGTCGCACCGCGAAATAGACACACGGTCCCAACACCATCGCGATCGCGCCCCCGATCAGGGCGAAGCGGTCGCTTCCTAACAGGGCCACCATAGCCATGACCACCGGCGCAGCCACCACATAGAACAATCCCGCTCGCCCGCCAGGAATGGCAAAGGCGCGCGGCATTTGGGGACGTGTCCGGCGCAGTTTCCACGCCGATAACACCGTGAGTACCGTCGTCGCGGAACGTAGCCAGATGTATATCGAGATGAGCTGACCAAGACTCTGCCACGCAAGCACCGCGTAAATGACTGCCGATACGACAATGGCCGGCCACGGCGTGCCATACTTCGAATGTCTACGCGTGAGTGCGGCAGGCAGATATCCGTCTTCCGCCATGGCGAAGGGCATGCGCGTCGTCGTAAGCACAGTGCTGTTCAGCAGCGCAACATTGCCCACCATCGCCGCCACCGTCATCCATGTGCCCAGCCATGGTCCGCCAATCAATCGCGCTGCGTCGGAGAAGAATCCCGTGTGCCAATTCTGCCACTCTCCAGCGGAAGCCAGCCCCGCGAACGTGGGCAGAAAGTACGCGGCAATCGAGAGCGGTACCACTAGCGCAAGGGCGCGCGGATAGTTCCGCTTCGGGTTCTCCACTTCTTCTGCCACGGTCGAAAGTTGTTCGTACCCCGAATACAGCCACAGGCCCAGCGCCAATCCCACGCCGAAGATCTTGAAAGTTGGCTGATGAGGCGGTACTAGCGGGACAAACGGATTGTGATGCCAGTTCATCAGCGCGATCACAATCATCGTCATTACGGGCACAAAAATAAATATCTCGAGCGCGGTTGCAACCTTGCCCACCATCTGAATCCCGCGCACGTTGATCCAGGTAATTACGGCGATCAGAGCCACCGAGACGAGGTAGTGTTTCCATCCTGTGATGAAAGGCAAGTAATAGACCAGGTAATCGGTGAAGAGAACCGCGTAGGCCCCGCCCAGCAGAAACGACGCCGACCAGTTCCACCAACCAGCGAGAAATCCCCAGAAGTCCCCGAAAGCTGCGCGCGTCCATCGATAAAAGCCGCCCTCCACAGGCATGGCGGTGGTGAGCTCCGCTGACACCAGCGAGACCGGGATGCACCAGAAGAAGGGCAGCACCAACAGATAGATCAGCGTCATGCCCGGGCCTGAGGTAGTCACCATGTCCTCAAGCCCGAAGGGCCCGCCCGTCGTGTAGGAAAACATCACGAAGACGAGATAGAAGAGCCCGGCTTTGCGGAGTGCAGATGCGGAGTTGTTCGAGGTCGCCAAGAAGTTCTGATCGCAACGCGGCTATGCCGCGAGCACTCCCGTCAGCGCGCCTTCCAGTTGCAACAGCCTTCGCTTTACATCGAGACCGCCGCCGTAGCCGCAGAGGGTGCCGTCGGATGCAATCACGCGATGGCACGGGACGACAATCGCGATCGGATTGCGATTGTTGGCCATGCCCACGGCGCGAAACGCGTTCGGCTTGCCGACCGCGCGGGCGATGTCCGCGTAGCTGCGCGTTTCTCCATAGGGAATCGCCAGCAGCGCCCGCCAGCAGGCAACCTGGAAATCTGTGCCGCGCAGATCGAGCGGAAAGCTGAACTCACGCCGCTGGCCCGCAAGGTATTGTTCCAACTCGCGAACATACGGCTGCAGCGCCCGAGGGGAATCCTCGAACGCGAAAGCATTTCTCTCTTCCCGAAGATGGCGTGGGTTGGGGCGAATCGTTTGCTGTCCCGGCAGCCGGGCATCGAATTCCAAAGCGACGAGTCCCCGGTCGGAAGCCGCCAGGAACAAAGGCCCAATCGCCGATTCCACGTTCGCGCAGTGAAGAGTCTCCATCAGAATTGAAACCTCCGGCAGCAAACAACAATATCAGACCGTTTGCCATTTGCGGCTCGTTCTCCGAGTCGATAGCCGATAGCGTCTAGAGCCTGATTTCAGGTCTATGGATCAGCGGCCGGAGTTGACAGAAATCTAGTTTTCGCCCACAGTGTGTGCGGCGTGCTTATGGTTCTGTCCCTGTCTCCCATGAAGAAAGGTCTGCTGGTTGCCGCCGCCGTCGTATTGGCGCCGGTGCTTCTGGTGGGAGTGGTGGTTTTCGCCGCAGGAGACTGGCGGCAGATCGGGGCCACTCCTGGAGGCGATCAGGTTTTGGTCAGTTCCGTGACCGCGCAGAAAAATGGCCTCCGCACTGCCTGGATTCGCGTGGAATATAAAGAGCCCACCAAACTCCCTCAAGGCGGTCCCTTCGTCGAATTGCGGGCGCGGGTTCACTTCAATTGTGCGAGCGGTAGCGCCGTGCCGAACTCCGAGTGGTTTTACTCCCGCGACCGCAGCGGAAAACTGATTGTCAGCAAGAAGACTCGCCGCGACGATCAATTCGGTCAAGTTGCGGAAGGCGCCTTCGGTGAGATCGCGAGAGACTACGTGTGCAAGCAGAGATAATCATCTGCCCGTCTCTTCGGTGGAGATTTCCACAGCCCGGCACGCCAATCTGGCACCTGAGTAACCTCGCGACCACTTCCATGCAAGCAGCTTCCGGCATATCCTGATATCGAATACGCAGCTGGCAGCAGCCGCTTTACTCACCTCGGTATGGATTCACTTCGTCTTTATTCACTAGTCGTTGTAGGCAGCGCCGTTGCTCTCGGCGCCTACGCGTTTTTGCGGCGTAAGCCAAAGAGCGAGGCCGATCTCGAGCGCGAACGCCGCACCTGGCTGGACGGCATTGGCCGCATCACGGATGGCACAGTCATCGATGTACAGGAGTTGACCCCGACTGATGGCCAGCACAACGCCGTGTTCCTCATCTACAAGTATGACGTTGCCGGCGTCTCCTACGAGTGTTCACAGGACGTAACCTATTTGCGCCAGTGGATCAACTTGCATTCTTGCCGGCTGGGCCTGCCCACGTCGGTGAAGTACGATCCCCACAATCCCGGCAATTCACTTGTTGTCTCTGAAAGCTGGATGGGGCTGCGGCAGTGATCAGTGGCTAGTGGTCAGTGACCAATGAAATCCAAACGGGGTACTTGTTGCGCGGAACCTTCAAGGCTGGACTGGCCACTGACCACTATTCACTGGCCACTGCATTTCAAATCTGATAGTCCTGATAGTCGTCCTGGAAAAGCTCCTGAGGAGAGATGTTCTGAGTCGAGGTCTCTTCATCGATGGCAAGGCAAGGCTCGGCGCCCAGCATTTCGTGCGTGTGTTGCTGAAACCGCTCCCGCAATTCGTGCACTTCCGTGGCTAATTTGATAATCACGTCCGACAGCGGATCGCGAATATCCTTGGGATCGGTGATAACCACGCGCTTTCCGTCACGCAGAACGATATGTCCGGGCACACCTACAATCGTGGAATTTGGTGGCACATTGCGCAGCACGACCGAGCCTGCGCCAACCCGGCAGTTGTCTCCAATCGTGATGTTGCCCAGCAGCTTTGCGCCAGAGCCAATTGAAATATTGTTTCCCAGCGTGGGATGGCGCTTGCCCTTCTCTTTGCCGGTCCCGCCCAGCGTTACCCCTTGGTAAAGAGTGACATCGTCGCCCACGATCGCGGTCTCACCAATCACGGTGCCCATGCCGTGGTCGATAAACAAACGCCGTCCAATTTCTGCGCCGGGATGAATCTCGATTCCGGTAAAAAAACGGGACAGCTGGGAAACGAACCTTGCCAGAAAGCGCAGGCCATGGCGCCACAGCCAGTGGCTCACGTGATGCGCCCAGACTGCATGGAGACCGGGATAGCAGATCAACACTTCGAAGTAGGATCGCGCGGCCGGGTCTGACTCGAATACCGCCGCAACATCCTCGCGCACGGAGTGGAAGAAGCTGACCATGTTATGGATGAACGTAGACTAGCCGGGGTAACCAGCGCAAGGGAGAAGTGGAGTGCTCTAGCTGCCGGTCTGGAAACCGCCGCTTTGGGCAACTGTAAGACGAAGATATTTATAGGGATTAACCGGCGTGTCGTTAATGCGAACTTCGTAGTGGAGGTGCGGCCCCGTGGAACGTCCGCTGAGGCCGACATAACCAATGGTATCCCCACGATGCACGTGCTGACCGGGCGTGACGGCGAAGCCGGAAAGATGCCCGTAACGGGTGGAGATGCCATGGCCGTGATCGATCATCAGAGCCTTGCCATAGCCGCCCATGAAGTCCGCGAATGTGACCACGCCATCGGCCGGGGCGATGATTGGGTGGCCGTAATTGCTGCTGATATCCACGCCGCTGTGGAATGCGCCCTCACCGTTGAATGGATCGATACGCTCACCGAAGCTTCCCGTGACTTGGCCTTCAACCGGCCAAAGATTCGGAGCGGCGTTGGCGCGATACCAATCGGCCGTGGTGGCGTTGCGTGTCATCCCCAGACTAATGCCTACCGTGGCGTCACCCGTAAGAGCCGAAGAACGCAGGGCGCTGAGTTGATCTAGCGAAGAGCTAACGTCGGCGTCCTGAATCTGCTGCTGCGACGCGGTAACCAGAGTCGGCTGCGATTTCAATCCATAAAGAGCCGAAACCTCGCTGGCGATGGAGCCCAGGGATGCCACCTGAACGTCGCGCTCCTTAGCGACCTCTTCCAGCTTGGAATAGCGATCTTTCAACTGCTCTTTTTCGGTGCGCAGCTCGTTATAGCGGGAAACCTTCATGAGCATGCGGGTGTAGGAACTGGCGATACCCGTCAGGCTGAGGAAACCAATGGCCGCGCCGACCACAAATACATACAAATAATGGACTGGGATCGAAATCTTGCGTAGCTGGCCGTCGTCTCCCCGGGCCACGAAAAGTATGTAGAAGCGTTTTTGCAAATGCGGTCCTTCTTCCGTTTTGAATGATCAGGGCCGGAACTCCAGGCAAAGTTCTGAGGTCGCAAAGAGCCTGTTCGGACAACCTGACTGTTCCGGGTTCACGCGTTCCCATCTTGGGAATGGAATTAACGTGTCCTGCCCGCCTACCGGAACCACGACCAAAGCTACAAACACTGTACTTGTCTGCAATTCCTATGGAGTGCAGAACTTAGCTCGGCCAGAGATCTTTATGAATGACTGGTAAAAGGTAACAAACCGGGTTCCCCCTGTCAACGGTAGCGCGCCGTATTAATTGTTACTTAAGGGGGGTAATCTCAAGTCATCCCAGGACGAGTTACCCCCGGGAGAACGCAATCGACGCCATTGGCCCTAGGGCCATTCATGTATTTGGGCAGCGTCGGCCCCGCGTCCCTTATATTGGTTGTCGTGGTGATCGCCGAAAAAGCGTTGATCGCACAGATTCGTCGCCGGGCTGGGGCCAAGATCAATCCGGCGGTGCAGTTTGGAATGGGAGACGACTGCGCCATCCTGCGTCTGCCAAATGTCTGCGGGCAGCAACAGGATACCCTCGTCACAACCGATTTCTCCCTGGAAGGAATACACTTCCGGCGCGACTGGCATTCCCCGGAGTCGGTCGGTCACCGCTGCCTTGTGCGAGGGTTGAGTGACATCGCCGCCATGGGCGGCCAGCCCGTCGCGGCATTTCTTTCGCTGGCCCTGCCGCGCGACTTGCCTCAAAGTTGGGTGAACCGCTTCATCGGCGGTTTGATTCGGCTGGCTGACAATTACCGTGTCCCCCTGGCTGGCGGGGACACGGCCGAGTCACCCGATGGAATTCTCGCCGACATTATTGTTGTGGGTGCCGTGCGCAAGGGAAGAGCAATCTTGCGCTCCGGGGCGCGGCCCGGCGACCGAATTTATGTGAGCGGGGATCTGGGCGGATCCGCGGCTGCGGTCCGGCTGATGTTAAAAAACCCGAGGAAGAGGCCCAGGCTCAATCCGCGCGACTACCCTCGCCATTTTTCCCCCGAGCCGCGGATCGCACTGGGCCAGGCGCTAAGTGAGAAGGCTCTGGCATCGTCAATGATCGACACCAGCGACGGCCTCTCCACCGACCTTGCTCACATCTGCGAAGAAAGCGGGGTCGGAGCGGAAATCCTGACGGAAGCCGTCCCCCGTGCCAGCGTCGGCAAGCCACCTCGAGAGGTCGATCTTGAGCTTGCCCTGCACGGCGGGGAAGACTACGAGTTGCTATTCACAGCTCCACGCGGCAAGCGCATCCCATCCCAAATCGCGGGAGTGCCCATAACCCAGATTGGGCACATCACCCGTTTTAAGAAAATATTCCTGATGAACCCTGGTGGGGGCGGCCTCGAACTCAAGCCCCAAGGATGGGAACACTTCCACAAGTAGTGGGTACTTTCGTTACCTGGTCATCATTACTGTCTATACCCTCCCAAGAAGAACGGTACTAGAGTAGAGCCATGTCGTTCTCCCAAGTTGTCTCCCTTCGCGTTTTGCTCGTCGTGCTGGCGATCGCTGCAGCTTCTGCCAGGCTTTCTGCGGAAAAAAAGCCGCTACCACCGCCCCCGGCTCATGCCAGGACTCCCGTCCCCGCGGTCACCGATGAGTATGTTCATAAGGAGTTTGGTGAGAACTGCTCCTTACTCGGTGGACCACCGCAATTTGTCGGCGACCTTGACGGCGACGGCGTAGACGATCTCGTGATCGCTGCCCGCTGTAAGAACCCTATGGCCGACCAGGCGGAATACGGCTTCCATGTCATTGATCCCTATAACAGCTTTCTCGGCTTCGGCGATGTCAAAGTCACTTCCACATTCGCTTCGGATGAGCCGGAGCGTAAGGGTGTTAGTCTGCTGATCGTGCACGGCGTCGGTCCGGATGCCTGGCGCTCCGACAAAGAAAAGCCAAAGTTTCTGCTGATCAATCTTCCCTTCAAGACCCTGACCGTCAAAAGACTTACGCTCAAGAAGAAGATAGTGCTCGGAATTTACATGGAAGAACAGGGCGAAGGCGAAGCAACCTCCTCGGTCCTCTTCTGGGACGGCAAGAAGTATCGCTATCAGATACTCGGCTCGGATATGGAGTAGACACTCGCCCCTGGAACTGCTTCGGACAGCCAGCAAAACTGCTCAGCCGGTAAACCAACGCGAGTTATACTCGGCTGTGAAAGACCCAAGCACAAACTTCATCAACTGCTACGAAGACGTTCAGCGCTCCGGCGCCTACGCCACTCTCGAGTTCGCGAACACCTATTACCTAGCCTACCGCGACCTTCCGACGATCCTCTCAGAACATCTGTCGGGTAAGAAGGCGCTGGATTTCGGTTGTGGTACGGGCCGGTCTACACGTTTCCTCCGCAGCCATGGATTCGATGTAACCGGAGTCGATGTCTCGGAGGACATGCTCCGGCTGGCGCGAGCCGTGGACCCTTCGGGCGAGTACCTCCTCGTCCCGGACGACAATTTCGATCGACTCGAAGCCGGGACCTTCGACCTCGTGCTCTCTGCTTTTACCTTCGACAACATTCCCGGCGTGATGAAGACACGAATCTTTCGCGATCTCGGAAGGTTGCTGACGCCGGCAGGGACCATCGTCAGCATAGTTTCTTCGCCCGAGATTTATACCCATGAATGGGCCTCGTTCACCACCCGGGATTTTCCGGAGAACGCCGCAGCCCGCAGCGGCGACCTCGTGCGCATCATCGTCACCGACCATCAGGACCGTAGACCGGTGGAAGACATCGTATGGTCTGACGAATCGTACCGCGCCGTATATCGAGAAGCGGGTTTGCAGGTAATCCAAGTCGTCAAGCCGCTGGCCACAGGCGACGAGCCCTATCCCTGGGTGAACGAAACCAGGATCGCGCCCTGGGTGATTTACGTGCTGAGACGAGCGATCTGATTTAAGATGCGCCAGATCGATGCTGAACCTCTTGCGTTGTGACCTACCTCACACCTGCCTGCCCATTCACCCGCTATAATCCTTCCCGCCATGAATATTGAGGAAAAAATTGCCGAGCTGAAAAAGCGCAATCAACTTGCCGAAGAGGGTGGAGGCGCGAAGCGCCGCGAGCGCCAGCACAAAGAAGGCAAGATGTCGGCGCGTGAGCGCATCGAGTTTCTGCTTGACGAGGGCACCTTCGAAGAAACCGACAAGCTGGTCACGCACCGCTGCAACGAATTCGGCATGGCCGAGCAAAAGCCCTACGGCGACGGTTTTGTCACCGGCTACGGCCGCATCGAAGGCCGCCTGGTCTATCTCTTCGCGCAGGATTTCACCGTCTTTGGCGGATCGCTCTCCGAGACGAACGCCGGAAAGATCGTCAAGATCATGGATCTCGCCGCGAAGATGGGCGCGCCCGTGATCGGCCTGAACGATTCCGGCGGCGCGCGCATTCAGGAAGGCGTGATGTCACTCGCCGGATATGCCGACATTTTTCTGCGCAACACTTTATACAGCGGAGTCGTGCCGCAGATTTCCGCGATCATGGGCCCATGCGCGGGCGGCGCGGTCTATTCGCCGGCGATCACCGACTTCGTCCTCATGGTCGACAAGACTTCTTACATGTTCATCACCGGCCCGGACGTGATCAAAACCGTGACTCACGAAGATGTCACCAAAGATCAGCTCGGTGGCGCGATGACTCACAACGAAACCTCCGGCGTGGCGCATTTTCTCGCGCACGATGATGCCGAATGTTTGTCCATGGTGCGCGAGTTGTTGAGCTTCATGCCCTCTAACAATCTGGACGATCCTCCGCGCAAGCCCTGCCATGATCCGATCGACCGCGCCGATGCCGCACTCGACAAAATTGTTCCCGCGCAATCGAATCTGCCCTACGACATGAAAGATGTAATCCACGCCGTGGTCGACGACGCCTATTTCTTCGAAGTGCAGGAGCACTACGCGAAAAATATCGTCGTCGGATTCGCGCGTCTGGACGGCCGCTCCATCGGCATCGTCGCCAACCAGCCGGCCATGCTTGCCGGCACGCTCGATATCAACGCGTCGGTCAAGGGCGCCCGCTTCGTTCGCTTCTGTGACTGCTTCAATATTCCCCTGGTCACCTTCGAAGATGTTCCCGGATTTCTCCCCGGCACCGCGCAGGAGTACGGAGGCATCATCAAGCACGGAGCGAAGCTGCTTTACGCCTTCGCCGAAGCCACGGTTCCCAAGGTGACCGTGATCACGCGCAAAGCCTACGGTGGCGCCTATTGTGTGATGGCTTCCAAGCATATCCGCACCGACGTGAATTACGCGTGGCCGACTGCGGAGATCGCCGTCATGGGTCCGGAGGGCGCGGTCGATATCGTCTTCAAGCGCGAACTCGACGGCGCGGAGAATCGGGAAGCGGCTCGGCAGAAAAAGATCGAAGAATTCCGCGACCGCTTCGCGAGCCCCTACGTCGCCGCCGATCGCGGCTTTGTCGATGCCATCATCCAGCCCCACGAAACCCGCAAGAAGCTGATTCAGGCCTTGACGATGCTCGAAACCAAACGCGACAAGAATCCGCCCAAGAAGCATGGGAATATACCGCTCTAGTTGACGGGCGGAGCTTCAGATAAAGCTGCAAAACGTGCAGCAGTCTTCGCAAATTCACTCGTGCGCGATGATCGGCTTTCCCGCCCTCCCGACGTTTGTCTTTTAATCTTCCCGGGCGTATATTAGAAAACTGAGAACTGTTGTGTAGTACCGGCGTTTGGCGAAGCACACCAGTGGGCGCAAGCCCACTTTTTCGTTGCGGGGAAATACGCCCGCGCGGGCTGGATTCTAAGTTATTGGATGCATGGCACTTGAGCTTGATCGCGTACGGGAGATTGCGGAACGGGTAGCCGCCTCCAGCGGGCTGGAGGTAGTGGAAGTTGAGCTTCACGGCAGTGGCAACGCCCGCATGTTGCGCGTGTATCTGGACAAGCCTGGAGCTGCCGCTGGTGATCCGCTGGCGGGAGTAACGCACGGAGACTGCGCCAACTTCAGTCGCGAGTTTGGCACCATCCTCGATGTCGAGGATGTGATGCCCGGCAGCTATACGCTGGAAGTTTCGTCGCCGGGATTGGACCGGAAGCTCACGAAGGCTTCTGATTTTGAGCGCTTCGTCGGCAGCCGGGTGAAGCTGACGACCAGGCAGCCGCTGAACAACAACCGGCATTTCGAGGGGCGACTGGAAAGTTTTCGCGAAGGGCAGCTAACGCTGGACCTGAGCGTCGCGAGCAAGAAGTCGCGGAAGAAACAGAAAGAAGCGACGGCCGCGCACGGACAGAAGATCGGGATTGAGTTCGCCAATGTGGAGAAGGCGAATCTGGTGCCGGAAATCTAGAGAAGTCGGACCGAAGCTTCATAACGGAATTTTCTATGGCGAGTGAGCTCTACAACACGATCGACGCGTTGAGCCGCGAAAAGGGAATTGATCCGCAGATTGTAGTGACTGCGGTGGAAGACGCCATTGTTATGGCCACGCGCAAGTACTACAAATCGCAGGAAAATCTGCGCGCCGAGTTGGATAAAGAGACCGGCAAGATCAATGCTTACGCGGTGAAGACGGTAGTCGAGACGCCGGAGCAAGTGGAAGATCCGCAGCTGCAGATCACGCTGGAAGATGCGCGCAAGACCGATCCCAACCTGGAAGTTGGTGGAGAGTTGCGCATTCCGAAGGTCACGGAAGGAATCCTCGGACGCATTGCGGCGCAACTCGCGAAGCAGGTGATTTTCCAGAAAGTGCGCGAGGCGGAGCGCGACACTGTTTACAACGAATACATCGGACGCGTCGGCGAAGTGGTGAACGCGACGGTGAAGCGCGTCGAAGGTCCGGATGTAATTTTCGACATCGGCAAGGCGGAAGCGCGCATGCCGCGCAAAGAGCAGTCGCGTCTGGAATCATTCGCGATCGGCGAGCGCGTGCGAGTCGTGATCGCACGGGTGGAGAAGGCTTCGAAAGGTCCGGGCGTGGTGGTATCTCGCGCCGTGCCGGATCTGGTTCAGCATTTGTTCCAGACGGAAGTGCCGGAAATTTATGACGGCACCGTCGTGATCCGTGCCATCGCGCGCGAAGCCGGGGAGCGCACGAAGATCGCCGTCATGTCCAAGGACAAGGACGTGGACGCCGTGGGCGCCTGCGTCGGCATGAAGGGAATGCGGGTGCAGTCGATCATCCGCGAACTGCACGGAGAAAAGATCGACATCATCGAGTATCACGAAGATGCCGTCACTTTCGCCGAGAAGGCTTTGCAACCGGCGAAAGTCAGCAAGGTCACGGTGGTAGATTCCGGCGGCAAGCACTTGGAAGTGGTAGTCGACGACAGCCAGCTTTCCCTTGCAATCGGCAAGAAGGGCCAGAACGTTCGCCTCGCCGCGAAGTTGCTGGGCTGGAAGATCGACATCAAGAGTGAAGAAGAGAAGCGCCAGGAAGTTGAGCAGCAGATGTCGGCCATGGTGCCGCAGACGTCCACGCCGCTCGAGAGCGTGCCCGGCTTGGGTGATGGGCTGGTAGAGAAGTTAGGCGCCGCTGGCGTAACCACGGTCGAGGCGCTGGCTGATATGACCCCCGAGCAGCTTGAAGCGATTGAGGGTATTGGTCCGAAGACGGTAGAAAAAATCAGTCTGGCGGTGAATAATTACTTTGCCAGCCTGGAGCCGGGTGCCGCGGTTGAGGGCGAAGTGGCCGCGGAAGGTGAACTCGCGGCGGAAGCCTCTGCCGCTGTTGGCGAGGAAATTACCGAGGAAATCCCGGTGAGCGAAGATGCGGCTTCCGGCGAATCCACGGTGGAAGCCGGCGGCGAAGCTGCCCCAGGCGAGAACCCAGAGCAGGCTGAGAATGCCGAAGAACAGTCTGCTGCGGAAGCGGAATCTACTTCCGAAACCAGAGAATGAATGATGACACGCTGGAATAGCTTCGCAGGCGTGGGACCGAACAAATTGACTCCGTGAGGTCGCAATGAAGACCTAACTACAACGCGGAGAGATGAAAGGCCGGATGAGTAAGGTTCGAATCAACGATCTTGCTAGAGAGCTGGAAGTCAAGAGTAAAGCTATTCTGGATACGCTACCGCTAGTCGGGGTGACCGAGAAGAAGACGCATTCCAGTTCTCTGGAAGAGCATGAAGCGGAAAAGGTGCGTGTCTACATCCGTTCCGCCGCCGAAGGCTCGTCCTCAGCGGGCAAATCCAGTTCGCGCCCGGCCCGCGGCGAAGAAGAAATAAAAACGAAAATTGATTTGTCGCACATCTCGCGTCCCGGAGATGTGCTGAAGGCAATCACTCAGAAGAAGGAAGCCGTGGCTCCGCCGGTTGCGCCGCGTCCGCCGGTGAGTCATGCGCCGGTCACGCCTCCTCCCGTAGAAAAACCAGCGGTCGCGCCTCCGGCCGCGGTGAGTCGGCTAACAACCGTTGCGGCTCCGGTAGTAAAACCAGCGGCGGAACCTCCAGCAGTCCCCGTGAGTGCAACCCCGTCGGCTCCAGTTGTTCCTTCAAGACCGATAGCGCAGCCTCCGGCGGAATCAGCGCCGATCGCATCTTCGCCGGTGGTCGCACCTCCAGCTCGTCCGGTCGCACCGCCTGTAGTGACTCCTCCTACTCCGGCGCCTCCGACAGTTTCCGCGAGCGCTCCGCCCGCAGCTCCGATTGCGGCAAAGCCCGTGGCTCCGCCACCGCCAGCGCCGCGCATGATAGTTCCGCAAACTGGCCCGCGACCCGTGTACAAGGCTCCGGTGCGTCCGGCTCCGCCACCGGTGCAGCCCGGGGTTCCCATCGGCGGCGCAATGCGTGCCGCGCCGGGACGTCCCGTCCCTGGCCAGCCAATTTTTCAGCGGCGTCCGCCCATTCAAGGGCCCGGCGGAGGTCCGCCGCGTCCGCCGCTTCGTCCCGGCGAACGTCGTCCCATGCATCCCACGCGCCAAGCTCCCGCAGGAGCGCGTCCGCTGGGTGTGGGTCCAGCTCTTCCACCTCCCGGCACTACGCGGCCCGGCAGCCGTCCCGGCGGTCCAGCGCGCCGTCCCGGCCAGCGCTATGTTCCGCGCGGCGTGAAGGAAGGCCCGATGAAGGGCTACACGCCGCCGCCGCGCATGGTGGTGTCGAATGAGCCCCAGCCGATCACGCGCAGCATCACCATCACGGAAGGCATCAGCGTAAAAGATCTCGCCGAGAAGCTCGACATCCGCGCCAAGGATTTGATTTCGCGCCTGTTGTCGAAGGGCGTATTCGCTACGATCAATCAGACGCTCGACGCAGAACTGGCCAGTGAAATGGCGCGCTTCTTCGGCGCTGATACGAACGTGATCACGTTCGAAGAACAGACCGCGAAAGAAATTGACGCGGCAGCCGCTGGCGAAGAAGCCGCGCCTGAGACCGGAATTCGTCCGCCCGTGGTCACGATCATGGGCCACGTCGATCATGGCAAAACCACGCTGCTCGACTCGATTCGGCTGACAAATGTGGCGGAAGGCGAAGCCGGTGGAATCACGCAGCATATCGGCGCCTACAAAGTGCGGATCACCGACAAGGAATCACCCGCATTCGGCCGCGAGATTGTCTTTCTCGATACGCCAGGCCACGAAGCTTTCACTCGCATGCGTTCTCGCGGTGCCAAAGCCACCGACATTGTTGTGCTGGTTGTCGCGGCGGACGATGGCGTCATGCCACAAACGCTCGAAGCGATTGATCACGCCCACGCCGCCGAAGTTCCCATCATTGTCGCTGTAAACAAGATCGACAAACCGAATGCATTGCCTGACCGTGTGAAGAAACAGCTTGCCGACCGCGGGTTGGTGCCGGAAGAGTGGGGTGGCAAGACGGTGTTTGTCGACGTCTCGGCCAAGAAGAAAACGAATCTCAATCTGCTGATGGAAATGATCTGCCTGGTGGCCGATCTCGGTGAGCTGAAAGCCACTCCTGAACGCGCGGCCACCGGCGTCGTGCTCGAAGCCAAGCTGGATCGCGGACGCGGTCCCGTCGCCACAGTGCTGGTACAGAACGGTACGCTGAATGCCGGTGACAATTTTGTAGTCGGCAACGTCTATGGCAAAGTGCGCGCCATGTTTGACGATCGCGGCGCACAGTTGAAGACGGCCCCGCCCTCCACCCCGGTGGAAATTATCGGCATGGAATCTTTGCCGCAAGCCGGCGATCAATTCGTCGTAGTGGCCGATCGCGATAAAGCTCGCGGCATCTCCGAATATCGCGAACAAAAGTCTCGCGAAGCTGCTCTGGCCAAGAGTTCTCGCGTATCGCTGGAAGGATTGGCCGAGCAGATCAAGGCCGCTGGCACCAAAGAACTGAACGTCATTCTCAAGGGCGACGTGCAAGGTTCGGTGGAAGTCATCACCGATTTGCTCACGAAACTTTCTAACGACAAGGTTCGCCTGAAGCTGCTGCGCTCAGGTGTAGGCGCAATTACCGAGACCGATGTTCTGCTGGCCTCAGCGTCGAATGCAATCATCATCGGCTTCAATGTTCGGCCGGAGCGTAAGGCGCAAGAAATTGCCGAGCAGGAAAAAGTAGATATCCGCCTGCACTCGATCATTTACGAATTGCAAGATGAGATCAAGCGCGCGATGAGTGGCTTGCTCGAGCCCACCTACAAAGAGCATTATCAGGGCCGCGCCGAAGTTCTCAACGTCTTCCGCATCCCGAAAGTTGGTACGGTTGCCGGTTGCCGCGTGAGCGATGGCTTGATCAAACGCGACTCCGAAGTTCGCCTGCTGCGCGACAATGTACAGGTTTTCAAAGGCAAGGTGGGATCGCTGCGGCGCTTCAAAGACGATGCCAGCCAGGTCACGAACGGCATGGAGTGCGGCATCTCGATCTCCAACTATGGTGACATCAAGATCGGCGACGTCATCGAGGCCTTTGCCACCGAGAGAATCGCCGCGGAAGTCATTGCTTGAAAACAGTTCTCGGTTTTCAGTTCTCAGTCGTCGAACACGGCGTTCTCACTAAGAACTGAGAACTGACAACTGGGAACTGAATGCCCATCGCCTTCCTCACCCTCGAACTCCACATCGAAGCAGCACAGTCGCTAAAAGACAAGCGGCAGGTTCTGCGTAGTCTGAAAGATCGTCTGCGCTCCAGCTTCAACGTCTCTGTTGCCGAACTCGACCCAAGCAGCCTGTGGAATCGTGCCACCATTGGCGTGGTCAGCATCTCCGATTCGCGTGACTACCTTGATGGACTGATGAAGAACGTGGAGCGACAGGCCACGCGGATCGCCAATAACCACGGTGCTGAAATCGCCGATTCGTTCGTGGAATACTTGTAGAATCCCTGTCCAAAAAGAGAGACGCCCAGAACTACGAACGGAATGCCGCCGCTATCACACTGTTACCTCTGTACTTACCACAACCACTCTTTTGTGCGCGACAATAGCACTAGGGAGCCAACACGCGCGGCCAATTTTCTGATATTCTCATGCGTTTTACCTCGAGGTGAGTAGTGGAAAAGCGGGGGCTGAAATATCATCGCGGGCGGTTAGGCGAAGCCTTGCGCGAGGAAATTGAAACGCTGGTGGAAGGTGAACTGGCGGATCCGCGCATCGGACTCGTGGGTGTGACCGCGGTCCATGTCGCCGACGATGGCCGCTCCGCGCAGGTTCTCGTGGATGTAGACGGCGACGATCAAGAAGCGGAGCGCTGCCTCGAGGGCTTGCTTGCGGCCAAAGAATACATAAGGCATGAACTGGTGGAGCGCCTGCGGCTGCGGCGTGCGCCCGAATTATATTTCCGGCTGGACCGCTCGGAGCGGGAGAAGGCGCGTGTGGAAGAATTGTTGGCGCGCGCGAAAAAGAGAATGAAATCGCACACCAAGCCCGGCGCGGAAAAGGTGTAGCCATGTTGCGGGACGTTCTGCAACAAATCGAGCAGCGTAACCGGTTCGTGCTCACTTCGCATGCCCGGCCCGATGGAGACGCCATCGGATCGGCGCTGGCCTGCTGCCAGATTCTGCGAGCCATGGGCAAGCAAGCCGATGTTATGCTGCGCGACGGCGTCCCGCGAATTTATCGTGCGCTACCTTTTGCGGATCAGGTCCTGCAGGCGAATCGCGTGGGCGGAAATTATGAAGCCGCAATTATCCTGGAATGCGATAGCGTCAATCGCACGCGCCTCGAGGGTCTGGAGGATCGCTTCCTGATCAGCATTGATCATCACGTGAGCGGGCGCCCTTTCGCGCACGTGAACTGGATCGATCCCCATGCCGTTGCCACTGGAGAAATGGTTTTTCGCCTGGCTCGCGAAGCTGGGACTCCGTTCTCTCCGGAGATGGCGACTTGCCTTTACACTGCGCTGATGACCGATACCGGCTCCTTCATGTTTCAAGGGACAAACGAACATACGTTCGCGCTGGCACGCGAACTGGTGCTCGCCGGTGCCGATCCCTCGCATTGCGCGCGCAACATTTATTTTGCCCATTCCGTGGCCAAGATGAGGCTGCTGGGAGAAGCGCTGCGTAATCTCAACACCGAAGGCCACGTCGGCTGGACCTGGGTAACGCAGGAGCAGATGGAGCGCTATGGAGCGAAGGAAGAAGATTGCGAAGGTCTCGTGAATTACATCCTCTCCATCGGAGAAGTCGAAGTAGCCGCTTTTTTCCGCGAGCTTCCCGACGGCCGTTTTCGCTTGAGTCTGCGCAGCAAGGGAAAACTCGATGTAGCAAGAGTGGCCGAGGGTTTTGGCGGCGGCGGCCATGAGTGCGCCAGCGGTTGTTCCATCGATGGTCCCCTGGCCCACGCGGTCCGTCTGGTTCTGGAATCACTGCGCCGCGGTTCTTTCATACAATAGTCACAAGTTCTCTTTCCCATTGATGCCCGCGGGTCCCGGAAACTCATCCGCATGACGAATCGAACACGCACCGACTCGCTGTTGCTCGCAGGATTCTGTGCGTTCCTGTTTTTTTATGGTTTGGGACAGTTCGGCCTGATCGGAGCCGACGAGCCGCGATACGCGCAGGTGGCGCGCGAAATGTTGGAACATCACGACTGGATTACGCCCAACCTCGGCGGCCGGCCGTGGCTGGAAAAGCCGCCACTCTACTACTGGCAAGCCATGTTCGCGTACCGCATCTTCGGCGTAAGCGACTGGGCCGCCCGGCTGCCTTCGGCGCTCGATGCCACCTTTCTGGTTCTGGCAGTCTACTTCTTTCTCCGCCGCTTCCGCCGTGGCTTCGAACTTGACGGTGCCCTGATTGCAGCTTCATCCGCAGGAATCGTCGGCTACGCTCGCGCCGCGTCCACCGACATGCCACTGGCTGCGGCTTTCACGATTGGCATGCTCGCCTGGTGGGCATGGCACGAAACTGAAAAGAAATGTTACCTCGCGATCTTTTATGTTTTCATGGCGCTAGGGACCTTGGCGAAAGGTCCGGTAGCACCCTTTCTTGCCATCGCAATCATCGCTTTCTACGCGGCCGCCACTCGCGAACTGCGACTCGTAATGAAAACGCTCTGGCTGCCAGGAATCGCTTTATTCTGCCTCGTCGCCCTGCCGTGGTATGTCGCAGTACAGGCGCGCAATCCAGAATTCTTCCGCGAGTTTATTGTGGAGCACAATCTTGGCCGATTCTCCAGGAACCTTTATCACCATACCGAGCCATTCTGGTATTACCTGCCCGTAAGTTTGTTGGCGCTCCTTCCGTGGACAGTATTCGCGGTCAGGGCTTTTGTGCAGTCGATAAGTAAATGGCTGGCGTCGCGAAAATCGATTGATCACTCGCGGGACGGTCTCGAAACCCAATTCGCTATTTTCGCGGGTTGCTGGCTGGCTGTACCTTTGGCATTTTTTTCTGTCTCACAATCGAAGCTTCCCGGCTATATTCTTCCCGCCATTCCTGCCGGAGCCCTGCTACTATCGGATTACCTGAGACGGCATCTGCGAGACCGTGACGACGATCGAACGCCCGTCTGGCTCGTAATCTCGCATTCGCTGTGCGCCGCGGCTCCAATTGTTCCAGCCCTGTTGATTGCATACCTGATCACGCAGCATCGTCTCCCCGGCGGCCAGCCCATACTCGTCGCTCTCGCCATCGCATTTGTACTCTGCGCCGGAATTGCACTCACCCTCGTGCGCAAAAATGGTCTGCGCATGTTGCGCTTCGTCACTCTGATCCCCGTCGTGCTCACAGTCGGAGCAGTGTTGAAACTCGGTTCCGTGGCGATCGACCAAACGCTATCGGCGCGGCCACTGACCCAGGAGATCGCCGATATCGAAACTCATCCGCTGCCGCTTGCTGTTTATCATGTCTCCCGCGAACTCGAGTACGGCCTCACGTTTTACCGTAACCACCTGACTTTCAACTACGACTGGGGAAGTGTTCCATCGGTAGAGCATTTACTAGTGGCTCCGGAGAATTCGCAGATCGAGATTGCTAAGCTGGTCGCGGGGCGGAAAGTCTCTTATCTTGGCCACTATGCTCCGCAGCATGTGGACTATTATTGGGTCGCTGCCGCCGGGACAAATTCTCCACGCTAACTCGCGGCAGTCCGTATTGCCGCCTTGTGTTCCGCCGGTTTGCCTCGCGTCTTCGAACCCACTAAACTCAGAGTTCTGCCATGCAAACGAAGCCGGAATGCCGGGCTGACTTTGCAGGAGCCCCGTGGAGATTCTCGACCTCAGACATTTTTCCTCCGTGGATCTGCGCCCCTTGCTCGACGATGAGGGTCGAGTCTGGGCCAGCCTCCTTTCGTGGGACTACAGCGGTTCGGCGGAGATGATCCTGCGCTATGTGGACGCCAAAATTCTTCCCGGCTATGCCGCCATCGAACGCGGCCGCATTTTTGGCTACACCTTCTTCGTGTATGAAGGCAGCAAGGGAGTGGTCGGCGATCTGTTCGTCGCGAACGGTAGCCGTCTGCCAAACGCGCGCGAAGTAGAACTCAAGCTGCTGACACATGTGATCGAAACCCTCCAGCAATCTCCTGGAATTCACCGCGTGGAAGCGCAGCTGCTGGCGCACGAATCGGGAAGCGTTGCCCGGCCGTTTCTCGATCAGGGTTTTCAGCGCCATCCACGGCTGTTTATGGTTCTCGAACTCGGCAAGATATCGCCAGTCGTTCCGCCTACCCATCCGGAGATTGAAATCCGGCGCTGGACCGAAGTCGATTACCAGCCTGCAGCCGCCGTGATTACCGCAGCCTATCGCGGCCATGTTGACGCCCAGATCAACGATCAGTACCACACTCTCGGCGGATCGCTGCGCTTCCTGAATAACATCGTGCGTTTTCCGGGATGCGGATTGTTCGACGCGGAGTCCTCATTTTCCGCCGTGGATCGTAAGGCGAAAAACTTGATCGGACTCATTCTCTGTTCGCGCGTGCGCGGCGATGTGGGTCACGTGACCCAGGTCTGCGTCCTTCCCGAATACCGTTCCCGCGGTATTGGCGAATCGCTTTTGGCCGCGACCGTGGGCAGTCTTCGCAAACGCGGCTTTTCCATGCTGTCACTCACCGTAACCGAAGCCAATGCCCGCGCCGTCGCTCTCTACCGTCGGTTGAATTTCGAGACGAAGAGGATATTTGACGCCTTCGTATGGGAGGGATAGAGGAGGCTGAATGCGTACTGTAACCTTGTGCTTGCTTTACATCCTTTGTGTCCTCCCGGTGCATCCGCAGGACGTTGCTGATAAACATTCGCCGTTCGGATGTTCTCAGCAGGCCGTCGAAGTAGACGTAAATAACAAGCCGTCGCTGCGCATCACGCCGGTCAGAGGTCTTCCCCTGCCCTTCGGTCATGAGCGGCCCACCTTTCGCTTTCCGGCGCTGGGACCCTACCTTGTGAATATCTATCTATTCGCTACGCTGCCAGAGGTCGGAAGAGGAAACAAGGCAAGGCTCCAGATTTACGCTAAGACAACCGATTCGGCCGATGATCCTCAGGCAAAGCGAGAACAGTGGTGGGAAGTCGAGCCTCCCGAGACTGTTTCGTTTAATGACAGGAGTTCGACCTCGCTTTCGTTCGACACCAGCCGCTTAGCCGGCTGCTTCGAGCAGGAAGGCGAGTGCAGTTTTGCAGACGTTGCCCTGGCCACGCCCGACCCCAATGTGCCTTTGTTGGTGATCAAGTTCGGTGAAAATCTCGGAGGAGCGAATGCCCTGAACTGGACGGAAGCGAGCGTGCTGTTGGACTTCCGGCCTACCCCGCCGCGCGTCTTGGCTACCGCCGATTGCGCCTACAACGAGGGCGGCGGAGCTTGTACAGCTTTCGATTCGGCCCAAATGCCGCGATCGGGGTTGCAATGCGACTGGCGATCGGCAGCTCAGGACTTCCTTTGTTCGCAAACCACCCAGGGGAATGGCTATCTCGACTTTTTTCTGCTCAGCGACACGCCCGCGCCCCTGCATCCCGGCGAGGTAGCAACGCTCGCGGACGCCATTCACGAATTCAGGACCAAGGGGACAGCATCTCCCGTGAAGGTGCGGGGAATCGGTCCCGTCTCCTGGATTGCAGAGGTGACGCTGAGCTCCGGAGACAAAACTATCGTTCTTGGATCGGCTGGACTCTTCCATCTCGTGCCCGAGTCCAAGAGCTTACTGGGATCCCCGACTGAGGTCGAAGCTCATCCACTCATCGTCGATCCCAATGAAGTCCGCCATCCCAGCCACAGAATCGAAAATCCCGGGTGGACGATCGAGGAAGCGCATTCCTTTCGTGCAAGTCAGGTCTATAAAGAGAAGGATTTGACTGTGTTGCAGGTGGTCGAAAGCCAATCGTCGGACTCACGAAATCTCTATTGGCTCGGACTTCAAGGCGATGGTGCCGACGCCAGGTTCGATGCGGTCGAACTCGTCGGAGGAGGGCATTACGCCTCCTGCGGCAATTCCATCGTTCCGGAGAATGTTGTGTCGCTGGGGAAGATTGCCAAGCCATTCTCGGCTCAGATTCGCATCCAGCCCAGCACGTTATACTCTGAAGCCGACGACACGCGCCCGCCCGAGTGGGCGGTGCCCAATGGGGAAGAACAGACCTCCAACTGCATTCGCTCCGGAAGCATCACCTGGGCGAATGGAGAATTCACAGGCACAATCGACGAAAGGCAATGCGCTTCTCCGGAACAGCCGAAAGACATTCGGGTCGAGGCCGATGGAAAGATCAGCGTAAAGGAATTCGTCGCAAAGCCTGCCAAATGAAGGAGGCGGCGAAACTACCTTCGGACCAGCCACATGGCCCAGCCCGCCACCAGAAGGCCACCGAGGAACATCACAAAACAGTACAGCCCGTAGCGAACCATGTCGCGAGTGGTCTCACGATGCGTGATGCCGAAGACGATGGAGGCAAAAAGCGCAAACACAAACGCCGCACTGAAGTGAGTGAGTTGAACGGTCATTGCTTTTTCCCGATGGCGATATGGTAGGCGTCTGCAACCGCAATGAAATTCAGCAAGCCGGCGACGATCATAAACTTGGTTCCGTAATCCGCAATCGCGAACGCAATCGCTCCCTGACCTCCATTCATGGCGAGGGTCGTGATATACATCCCACCTGCGCCCAGATCGCCGATGAATCCGAGAATGTCTAGAATGTCGCCGCCGTTAGCCTTGTAGATGTGACCCTGCATCAGCAACCCGAGCACGAACAAGGCTCCGATCGAGACCAGTAGCAAAAGGCCCCGAATCCAGCGCTTCTGAATAAGGTGGCCTGCGCCCGGGATGAGCCATCCCACCGCCGGAGCGATAACAGACATCATGCTCGCGGGCTGCGCCGGTTCAACCGCTTTGGTTTTAGCTGTACTTGAATTTGCCATCAGATGATTACGATCTCGCGTTGAATCTTGCCGGTCACTTCCGCCGCCTTCGGCCGAACCAGCATATTGACTTCGCTGCGCACTCCGAACTCCGGCAGGTAAATTCCGGGCTCGATCGAGAAGCAAGAGTTGGGCAGAAGCTGGCGCTCGTCGTGAATTTCCAGATCGTCCATATTGGCTCCATTGGAATGGACGTCAGTGCCAATGGAATGTCCCGTGCGATGAATAAAATATTCGCCGTATCCTTTTTGCTTGATGTGGTTGCGCGTCGCCCGATCCACTTCCCATCCCGCGATCCGGTGTCCGGCGCCGATTGCATCGGTCACGGTTTTTACTCCGGCATCACGCGCATCGCGGACAATCTCGAAAACTTCACGCATGCGTGCCAGACGGAGCCGAGCCAACAAACCCCATCCACGTAATGTCATAGTAAACCGCATTCGGAACATCCTTCTTGCCCCAAACGTCCAGCAACACCAGGTCGCCCTCGCGGATGGGAACCGGATGATCGGCGCGCGGCTCATAGTGCGGATTCCCCGCGTTGGCATTGACCGCGACAATCGGTGGATCATCCGTGAGCAGGTTCTCGCGACGAAACGCTTCCATGAACCACTGCTGGATTGCATGTTCGGTGGTTCCGCCGTTGCGCGCCCGCTTCCCGATTTCTTTGAAAGCGGCCGCCACAATCGAATCCACACTATCGCGCGCCGCAAAATGCGTCTTGATTTGCTCTTCGCTCCACGTTGCTTCAAACTGCGCGATCAGGTCAGCGGCACTGACCACGTTCTTTCCCAAACCGCGCAGCATTTCGATCGTCCCACCATCGACCAGAGAAATGGTGAAGACAATATTGTTGGGCGAGTACTGCATCGCGATGTCGCGGTAGGGACCGAGTATCGACTTCAGGCTGTCGAACAATTCCTGCCATCCGGAATACTGGCGCTTGCTGCCGGGCAGGGAATCAAGATGTCCGGCTTCGATCTTGTGCACCAGCTTCACAGGCTCACCCTGCGCCGGGATCAGGTAAAACCAGCGTCGCGTGACCATCAGGTTCGCGGGCAACCCCAGCACCCGATAAGCAATGGGATCGCGATGGTGGTGATCGTAAAATAACCACGCGTCGATGTTGCGTTCGCGCAGCGCAGATTGGATCGCGGCCAGGTTCATGGGCAAACCTCTATTGTAAACAATGGAATTGATTTGAGCGAATCCGGGCAACTCAGACTGCAAGAATCTGTTTCTTTGTCGCTGGCAGCAGCGTCTCGCAAGCGGTGCGCAGCACCAGGCGCGGAGCTCGTCCGCGAATCTTAATCAGATATGGTACCGTCCGCTTTGCATCAAACTTTGCCGTTTCGCGCAGCAGCCAGCCTAATCCCTTCTGCACCATGTCATCTTCGTCGGAAAGAAGCGAGTTTGAGAGGCGAGTGATTTCTGGAAAGAACATCTTAGTGCGGGCGCCGCGAATCAGCGCCACACAGGCTGCCCTCCGGCGCCAGCGTTTCGGTGATTTCGCCCACTTGAAAACGATTCTTGCACGCTGAGGTTTGGAAGCCATCATTGGAGCAATGAGGTCATGCACCAGCGCGTCGTGATCGGCCCAACTGCTGATGCGGTCGAGCCAGGAATCGAACAGCTTGAATTCTCTTTCGTCAAACTCGGCATCGAGTTTCTCCAGCAGAAATACTGCGGCAACCTTTTCTTCCAACACCGAGCCGGAAAAAAGCTGATCGGCAACGTCGATCAGGAATTCGAGTCCACGATCCTTTCTTACCTCGCGACGAAAACGCACCGCTGCACGGCGTAAATCCGCCGTATACCATCCGTGCGACTTGATCTCTTCCTTGAAGAACCATTGCACGCCCGCCGCATGCTCGGCGGAGCCGCCATCCCTCAAAACACGCCGAATCTGAGCAGCCATCTCTCCTGCCGTGAGCCTTGATTGCACAGCTCGAGATCGACCTGCCGAACGCTTAGGCATGGCCCCACATTTTAAGTTGCCGTAGCCGTGACTCTGAAATATCTGTCATACACCCAAAGCATCGCCGTCGTTACTACCCCGACTGTGGTCACAGTCCACCAAATTCGCTCCGGCTGGTGCGTGACTTCCCCGAAGTGATGCATGAGAGTGCCACCAAACCATCCGCCGATCAGCGACCCAATCCCGATCGGCAAGAATGCGAAGCCCATGTAGGTGCCCTGCTGTCCCGGGGGCGCGAGCAGCGCGATGTATTCGTAGTAGCGCGGCTGCTGAATGATTTCTCCTAAGGCGAGAACGAACAGAGAAAATACCGCTCCCCAAATCGTCGGCCGGATCGCGAGAATCAACCAGGAAACTGATGTAACCAGCGTTCCGAGAATTACTGCTTGAAACGCCGGAATCTTGCGCGTCAGAAGATTGACCGCAAGGGTAAGGCAGATCACGGTGAGGCCATCGGTTACCAGAATAATTTCGACGTCAGCGTGCGGATTGATATAGCCATGGATGTATCCCGGCAAGCTGATGTACTGCTGCCAGAAGACGACCCAGTACCCCGTGAACAGCACCAGGAACCACATAAACCTGCTGATGCCAGCCAGAGTCAGCACGAGAAGTGTGACCCAAATCCAGCTTGGCACGTTGTAGGCAGGATAGATCCAGAGGCCGATGCGGAGAAGTAGAGCGACCACGAGCACTGGAAGAACCAGCCAGTAGTTGCCTACAACAATGCAAAAATTCCGCGCCACGGTAGCAATCGAAGGCGGAGGAGCGTCTCCAGCCTTGCGTGGCTCGCGGAAGAAGAACAGGACTACGAAGAACATTGCAAATACACTGAGCGCCGCCACGCGATACACACTCTCGACACCCAGGTGGCGATGAGCCCATGAGGCGTAGTACGGCCCAAACGCACCTCCGATGTTGACCATGGTGTAGTAAATCGAGTAACCGATCGAGCGGACATTCGGTTTGGATGCGCGTGCCGTAGTGCCCACCACGCATGGTTTGACCAGCGAGATTCCGAGTGCAGGGAGAATTAGGATGCAGCCAACAAAAAGTTCGAGCGACACAGCGTTGCGCACCGGAGCCAGCCAGGATGCGCCGATCGAGCCAATCAGAAAATACGCGGCAGCCAGGATGAGATACGCAATCGAAAGTGCCCGCCGGAAGCCCAGTCGGTCCGCTGCAGCGCCGCCGAA
The DNA here is from genome assembly GCA_963777005.1 of uncultured Acidobacteriaceae bacterium. Lineage (GTDB taxonomy): Bacteria > Acidobacteriota > Terriglobia > Terriglobales > Acidobacteriaceae > Sulfotelmatobacter. The sequence goes on from CAVZPC010000026.1 coordinate 124,043, forward strand.
TATGGCAAGAAACCAGACCATCCCGCCGAATATCCCGGTCAGCGTTCCAGTCTGCTCGGCTGAAAAGTTTAGCTTTTCCTGTAAATACAAAGCGAGCGAAGCAAAGGCCCCGTAATAAGAAAGACGCTCAAAGATCTCGCTGAGATTGGCGATCCAGAAGGGTTGTTCGAAGCCGGTGCGAATCTCATGCAAACGTTCGGAAAGACTCAAGCGAGGCTCCCTATGACTTGTGTGGCGCGGACGCCTCGCCCGCGCTTGTTTGCTAACTTCAGCGTCTCTCACGTCTACGTCGCGACACGTTTTCTGACTTCCTCGATGGAGAGCCCGGCCACGCGAATCAACTTATTACGTCCGGTCTGGCCGGAGGCAATGGTAACGGAAGAGCGCGGTACCTTCAAAAGCTTCGCAAAGAATTCGATGCAAGCCTGGTTAGCTTTGCCATCGATCGGCGGCGCAGTGACAGAGAGTTTGAGTGCATCGCCAACCTCGCCGCTGATTGCGTTTTTTTTGGCGCGGGGATGGACCTTCACCGCAAATGTCACGCCTCCGCCCGACTCCCGAAGGGGAATCACGCCTTTTTCTCCAGCGAGAAGGCGGTCTCAACCAGCAACAAGGCCGTCAGCAGCGGCACTTGCGGGTTGTGCAGAGTACGCGACATTCCAATGCTCGCCATCAGGGCGATCCCCAACACCAGCATGGTCGTATCCGCCGCGATGCAAAACAGCTTGAGACCTTTTACTTCAGGGCCGTTGCGAATGCGCAAGATGTTCAGCATCGCGGTGAACAACAAAGCTAGGCACGTCCCGAAGATCCAGATCCTGCCAGTGTAATTTCGCGGCACAAGCAGGCTATGCGCGATGGCCAGAACGAAAAGGATTCCCGCACAAAACCGGTCGAGAAGCTTCATCGGCCCCCTCTTCGTCCTCTCTGCTTAAGATTTTGTCCGCGCCCCGAAGATTGCTGTCCCCACGCGCACGCAAGTCGATCCCTCTTCAATCGCGATTTCGAAATCGTGTGACATGCCCATGGAAAGCTGATCCATCCCGACGGCCGCGAGCTTCCGAGCGGCAATCGTATCGCGTAACTCGCGGAGCTTGCGGAAGTAGGGGCGCGCATCTTCGGGATTTTCCGTGAATGGAGGCACCGTCATCAATCCGCTGAATACCAGGGCTTCGAACCGCGACGCGGCCAGCAGCAACTCTTCTATCTCACGAGAATCAGGAGCAATGCCACTTTTTGCGGCCTCGCCGCCAACATTGATTTCGACGAGCACGGCCAGCTTTTTTCCGAGCGACCTTGCCGCTGCGTCCAACTTCTCGGCCAGCTTTAGCGAATCGACCGAATCGACTGCGCGAAAAAGTTCCACAGCTTTTGCGGCCTTGTTGGTTTGCAGATGTCCGATCATGTGCCACTCGGCGTTCTGCAAATCTCCAAGCGCCGCGACCTTGCCGGCAAACTCCTGCACGCGATTTTCTCCGAATACGCGCAGCCCCGCGCCATAAGCTTCGCGGATCTTCTCCGGCATCTGCGTCTTGCTGACAGCCATCAAAGAGATTTCATCTGGAGCGCGCCCAGTACGTCGCGCAGCGGATGCGATACGCTCGCGGATCTGAGCAATATTTTCAGCGATCGACACGAATTGATTTAAACATAGAGGAACACCGGGAGCCCATCATGGCAGGCCTCAGTTTCGCGTAATGCTTACATGATAGCCGTCGGTGGTGCCGGTTCGTCGGGACTGCCGGCATTGGCCAGTGGCACACGTATCATCACCAGTATCAGCACTACCAGCGCGGCCACAGCTACCCAGAACGAAGGTGTCCAGTGGACGAGCGTCACATCTTTGCCGGACCCAACCAGCCCGGCGATCACCAAGCCGCACAACGCCTCGCCCGCGATCAGTCCGGAGGCAGTCAGGACGCCGGAGTTCTCGACCCGCGCCTTCTGCGCATCGTTGTAGCCGCGCCGGTCGCGCAGTTTGTCGGTGACCCAGCGGATCACGCCGCCCACGAAAATGGCGAACGTCGTCCCCAGCGGCAAATACATTCCGACCGCGAACAGCATCACGCTCTTCACCTCAATCATGATCATGGCAATGCCTAGCAAAATTCCCACGATCACCAGTGGCCAAGCCATGTCCCCACCCACAATGCCTTTGGAAAGCATCGCCATCAATCCCGCCTGCGGAGCCGGCAGCGCCGCACTCCCGAAGTGGTATGCCCTGTCGAGCACGGCCAGCGGGAAAAACAACACCAGCGATGCCACCACGACGCCGAACAGATCCCCGATCTGCATTTTTGAAGGCGTGCCTCCCAGAATGTATCCCACCTTCAAATCTTGCAACATTTCGCCCGCGACGGCAGACGACACGCAAACCACCGCCGCAACTCCGAGCACCGCCGCCACGCCCCCGGTTCCGGAAACGCCGAGTGCCACCATCAGCAGCGCGGCAATCACCAGCGTGCACAGCGTGAGCCCTGACACTGGGTTATTCGATGACCCGATCAGCCCCACCAAATTTCCTGACACAGCAGCAAAAAAGAAACCCAGAACAATCATTACCAGCGCGGCTACCACCGAAGCCGTAATGACCTGCGAGTTCGACAGATTTCCCGCACCGCCAATGAAGTAGTAGTAAAGGGCGATCATGGCCAGGAAGACGATACCCACACCAGCAAAAATCGCTTTCGACGGAAGATCGCGATCGGTTCGATTCGTAGCTTCGTGCGCAGCGGCCGATTTCTTCAGGTCGGAAACCGCACGCGCCATACCCGCGCCCAATTGCTTCCGCATCTTGAACAAGGTGTAGGAGGCTCCCACCAGCATGCCGCCCACCGCAATCGGCCGTACGATGGAGTAATAGATGGCTCCCGCCAGCAGCGGCCATGCCAGCGTTTGTCCCGCAGGCTGCGCCGCCTGAATGTACGGACCAATGGTGAAGGTTAGAAGCGGAACCAGCAGACCCCAGGCCAGCACTCCTCCGGCAAAATTAAGCGCCGCCAGCCGCGGACCAATGATGTAGCCCACTCCTAAGTAAGCCGGACTGATATCGGGGGCAGTCAGCAGCGTTGCGCCTCCGGTGATAGTAGTCGCGACGTTCGGATTCGTGCCCGTGCGCAGCAACAACTTCTTGCCCAGCGCACTGATGGTCACCGGAAACGTATTGTTCGCCGAGAAAACATTCACCGCGCCCAGCAGGTACATAAATCCGCCAAAGCCCATGTTGGCAAAAAGAATCTTCGCGGCCTTCGCGCCTTGCTGGCCCGCTTTGTGGATCTCCGAAGCCGCCACCGATTCCGGATAGGGAAGGTCGGGGTCCTCCACCATCACGCGTCGCAGAAGCGTCACAAAAAGTATCCCGAGCGTTCCTCCTATCACCATCAACGCTACCGAGTTCCAATACTTCTCTCTTGTCAAACCCGGCCATAGCCCGGCCATCACAAATGCTGGAATGGTGAACACAGCACCCGCCGCTACTGATTCGCCGATCGAGCCCACGGTTCGTGCGATGTTCTCTTCGAGCAGGGATCCTTTCATCAGCCGCAACAGCGCCATCCCGATTACCGCCGCGGGGTACGTTGCCGCAATCGTCATTCCGGCTTTCAGACCGAGATAAGCATTGGCCGACCCGAGAATCGCCGTCATCACCAGCCCAATCAGCAATGCCCGGAAGGTGAACTCTTTCATTTCCATATTTTCGGGAACGTAGGGAGTGTGCTTCTTCCGAACTGGTGGGGCGATCGTACTCATGGGCGAGATCCTCGCGGAATGGGATAAGTCCCGATATTCCAACTTTATATGCGAAACATCGGAACGGCGCACGTTAGCACGCGGGCAGGCTGCTTTACAAGTGCGGCGCGCGTTCCAGAACGGCAGTGCCCGGGCAGATGCTGGCCTTATCCGCGCGACCCGACTTAGGGTAAAATAAGGACAATAAGTCGTTCACCCCTGCGTAGTCTTGTTCTTCCGAGGTGCAGTGTGACACGTCACTCCCCTGACCAGCTCTGGTTTCAGAAGTACTTCGAATTTCATTGCGACGATTGTGGCTGCGAAACCGGCTTTCGTTCCCGGCGCCGCACCTTTTCCGAACGCTATCTTCTCCCGATCTTTCTGCTGCAGCCGGTACGCTGCGCGGAATGTTTTCGGAGGGACTATCGTTTGATTTTTATACCGGTCCGCGAGCGGCTTTCGGACGTGACTGGGAAGCATCCGGTCTCATCGGTTTCACATCGCGACACTCGTAACGTTGCCTAGTCAGCCCGACGCCGCTATACTGGCGATACGCGGGCAACGCGGAAGCGCCCCATTTTCGTGGGCATCACGGAGGCCGTCTTCAGCAGTAGTGGAGACCGAATTCGGGCTATCCAGGCCAAAGCCGCAGTGGCAGGGCCCTCTATTGCTTTTGAAGGCAGGCGATCCTGGTTTCATAATGCTTGGCCCGTTCGAGTTTCCGTTCAAATTGCTGAAAGTATTTTCTCCGTTCTCTTTCCCTCCGATTGCCGTATCTGTGGCGAGCCTCTAGTACAAATCTCCCGTCTTCCCGTCTGCCGGGAGTGTCTTGCCGCGATGCATCCCACCGCGGGTGGAGTCTGCTTCGTCTGCGGCGAGCGCCTGTTTTCAACCCACGCACTCACCGTGTCTGACGGCAAGCCTCGATGCGGTTTGTGCGAGCGAATCGCCCCCGTCTTCGAGCGCGCCGTGGCCTATGGCAGCTATGAAGGTGGACTGCGCGAGCTGATTCACCTGCTGAAGTACTCGGGAGTCTATCCCGCCGCAAATGTTTTGGGACGCATGCTGGCGGAAGCAGTCGAGGATCTCTCACCCGGGTTCACGGCCGATCAACTCGTCGTCATTCCGGTGCCGCTGCACCGCGGCAACCTTCGCCGGCGCGAGTTCAATCACGCGGAACTGATCGCACGCGCGGCCCTGAAACTTCGGCCGGCGTCGGGGCGTTTGCATCTGCTTCCGGGCGCGCTCGAAAGAAAGCGCGAAACACCTTCCCAGACCGGCCTCACCCGCCACCAGCGCCGCGAGAACGTGCGTGGCGCGTTCGGCGTTACCCGGCCTGAAGCCGTTCACGGTCGCGAAGTCCTGCTTGTGGATGATGTTCTTACCACCGGAGCCACCGTTTCAGAATGCGCACGTGTCCTGCTCCGTGCCGGAGCCGCCAAAGTTTGGGTTGCAACCGTCGCCCGCACGCTGAAGGCTTCCGATCAGCATGTCGAGATTCGGTTACCAGATGAGGAGGATAGTGGCGATGCTTCGTCCGAGATGCAGGATATTCGCGTGGCTCGGGCTGTCGGCATCTAAGTAAAGCGTGTGCGCCGGGCGATCCGGCGTCCCATGTACGAGTCGCAGTAGCAGAAGTGTAAGACAAGAAGTGTAAGGGAAAATAAGCGCGGTCTCCAGGAGACAAACGAGCGTCATGTCAGCAAGGATTGAAGCCGACGGAGGCGGAGGATTGATAGGCAGGCACGCCGCTGGCCTGTTTGCCGGGACGGCTGTGCACCGCGATAGCAACGGTCATGCGCTGCATGCGCCCGTGCTCGTCCTGAATGCTTCTTACGAGCCGATCAATGTTTGCGCCGCGCGCCGCGCCCTGGTTCTGGTGCTGAAGGGCGTGGCCATGACGGAAGAAGAGAATGGACACTTCCTGCACGCCGCGCGCATCGCCATGCGTGTGCCCTCGGTCATTCGTCTTCTCGAGTATCGTCGCATCCCGCACCAGAGCCGCGCTCTCTCGCGAAAGAATATCCTGCTGCGCGACCGCAACACCTGCCAGTATTGTGCCACCGTGCTGCCTTCCGGCGAGCTGACCCTCGACCACGTCATTCCCCGCTCCCGCGGAGGCTCCTCTACCTGGGAGAATCTTGTCGCCTGCTGCCACGCCTGCAATCGCCGCAAGGGCAATCAGTTCCCCGCCGAAGCCGGCATGAAGCTGATGCGTGAGCCCCGCGCATTCAACCTCCACACCAGCCGCCACATCATGCGATTGATGGGCCGCTCGGATGATAAGTGGAGAAAGTACCTCTTTTATTGAGGTTTCTAGTTTCTGGTTTCTGGTTTCCAGAAGTCAGTTCTCGCGACTGGAAACTGGAAACCTGACCTCGGAACTCTGAAACCTTGAAACTTTCCTACTGCGGCTTCTTCTGATCCGGCGGCGCTTTCTGATCCGCCTTCGGTACTTCCTGGCCGTTATATAGAATCCTCACATTCGAGCCAAACCGCTTGTAATCCTCGTACTTCACAATTTCGCGAATGTGAATATCGCCGGTGTTGAATTGCAGCGTATCGTCGGCGCGGGTATAGGTGGGGAACCAATACTTGCCATCGATCTGCTCGCGCCAAGTGGTGAATTTCGGGTAAAGATGTTCTTCCTTCCCTTTCTTCTTTGTATCCTTAATCTCCGGGACAGCTTGCCCGTAGGTCTTCACGATCTGGAAGTCTTGATCGTCGACCCATATGCGGCCCTGGAAATAGCGCTTCTTGCCCACAATCGCCTTCGGCGCAATATCGAAGACGTAACAGTGCAGCGTGTCTTCCTGCTGCTGGCCCACATAAAGAATGTTGTATTCCGGAATCTCATCGGTGGTCAGCACGAAGGGCAGGCGGTTGCGGAAGTCCTGTATGTCGCCTTCGTCGAGCGACAACCCTCCCTGTTCCAGCGACGACTGCGGCGCGAACACGACGTTCTCAATGCGGTGTCCCTTGTCGTCGTAAAGCACGTCGAACACTTCGTGATATTCCCCGGTAACCGTGTCGCCGTCGCGCGTCTGCACCTTGATGTCTTGCCGGTAGGTGTATTGATCGCGCGCTTCCTTAAACAGTTTTTCCTTCGCCGCAAAACGCGTGATGATTTCGTCAGGCGTAACGCCCTTCGGCGCGGTATTTTCCAGGGGCCCTTCCTGCGCCGTCGCGGGCGCAGCCAGGAAGGCGCATACAGCGAAGGCAGCAAAAGACAAAAGAATTCGATGCGGCCGGGTCATGAACCTATTTTATCGAATAACTGATCTTGTCGAATAACGGATCGATGGAAGGATGGGCTTGCGACGAAGCAAGTCCCCCAACTTCGTCCACCAATGCTAAGTGCCACGGGAACGGCGACCGCGGCAACCCTCCCCCGACCCCTCTCCGCTCAGTGAGGCCGGGGGTAGGGCGCTGCAGTTCTGCCGTTACCTTGGATGCCATATCAATCAGGGGGTTGCCGTCGGAAAGATTCCGAGATTTCCCACCTGGCGGCCGGTTCCGCCGTGCGCCTGCCAACCCCTCTTGGCTGTCATCCTGAGCGAAGCGAAGGACCTATGCAGTTGGCCGCGAGCGAGACGGCCGTCGCGATCTGATAAACCAAGCCAGCCGCTAGAAGCCGGAAGCGTCCCCCTGCTACACTCATCCGTTTGCCGAGGAGGTCCCTTCATGCGCCGTCTTTTTCTTACCTTTCTTGTTCTTGCCCTTACTCTCCCAGTCTTTTCCCAAGCCAAGCATCCCTTCACTTTCGAAGACATGATGAAACTGAAGCGCGTCGGCGAACCGGAAGTTTCGCCCGACGGCAAGTGGGTGATCTTCAACGTGGTCGATGTCGATCTCGCCGCCAACACCAGGACGCCGCACATCTGGATCGTGCCCACCGCTGGTGGTCAAGAAAAAGAAATCATCGCCGATCAGGACGCCGACCGTCCGCGCTGGGCGCCGGATGGAAAGCGGTTCGCGTTCATTTCAACTAAAGGAGGTAAGTCGCAGGTTTGGGTTGCGGATTTCGACGGCGCTGCGGGATCCGTCACCGGTGTTCACAAACTAACTTCCATTGCAACCGAAGCTGGTGGCGAGCTGTGGTCGCCCGATGGCAAGAACATTCTGTTCACCTCGGATGTTTATCCCGAATGCGATGGCGCGCCTGCGGATGAGACCGTGTGCAACGCCAAGAAACTGGAAGCAACTGAGAAGTCGAAGGTCAAGGCGCTGATTTTCACCCATCTGCTCTATCGCCATTGGAACGCATACAAAGAAGGCAAGCGCAGCCACATCCTGGTCTTAGCCGTAGATGCATGTGTGGGGACAGCCGCCCCCGGCTGTCCCGCGGGCGTAGCCCGCGACCTCACCCCTGGCGACTACGACGCCCCGGTCTTCTCGCTCGGCGGGCAGGACGACTACGCCTTCTCGCCCGATGGCCAGGAGATTTGCTACACCTCGAATCACGACAAGAACCCGGCCGCTTCCACCAACAACGATCTGTGGATCGTCCCAGTCAGCGGAGGCCCGGCCGGATCTATCCAAGCAAAGAACATCACTGCCGACAATCCCGCCAGCGACTCGACGCCGCTCTACTCACCCGATGGTCGCTACATTGCCTACCGCGCCCAGCAGCGTCCAGGATACGAGAGCGACCGCTTCCGCCTGATGCTGTACGACCGCAAGACGGGCGAGAAGAAGAATCTCTCCGAGCAGTTTGATCGGTGGGTGGGAACCTTCGCGTGGCTCGGCAGTAGGACGATCATGTTGTCGGCCGAGAACGAGGGTGACTCTCCGCTCTACTATTACACATTGCAGTCCGATCAAGAGGGCGGAGGGACGTATTCGCCGTGGCCTCCCGAAGATGTCAGTGGCTTCAATGATGATGTCACGTCCACGCCGGACGCGCGGTGGTTGATTTTCAGCCGAATGTCGATTTCGTCACCCGGTGAAATCTTCAGGGCCGCAACAGGAATGCCGGGATGCGTTGACATTCATTACGATACGAGTAAGCCACCCTATAAAGCCAAACGCGACTGCTTGCTCCATCTAGCTGAGCAAATCACCCACCTCAACGACCCCGTGCTCTCGCAGGTCGCGATGTCCCCGCTCGAGTCCTTCTGGTTCACCGGTGCTCACGGCGACGAGGTCGAAGGCTTCCTTGTCAAGCCGCCGAACTTTGACCCCAGCAAGAAATATCCCGTGAAGTTCCTCATCCACGGCGGCCCCGAAGGCTCCTGGGGAGACGACTGGAGCTACCGCTGGAATCCCGAACTCTTTGCCGCCAACGGATACGTGGTCATCATGATCAACTTCCATGGCTCGACTGGATACGGGCAGAAGTTTATCGACGCCATCAACGGCGACTGGGGTGGCGCTCCGTTTGAAGACCTGATGAAGGGTCTCGACTACGCCGAGAAGACTTACCCATTCATCGATAAAGACCGGGAGTGCGCTCTGGGCGCCAGCTACGGCGGATACGCCATCAACTGGATCCTCGGCCATACTGACCGCTTCAAGTGCCTGGTGTCGCACGATGGCATGTTCAACGCTGAATCCGCCTGGGGCACCACCGAAGAACTCTGGTTCAATGACTGGGAGTTCAAAGGCACTCCCTACGATAACCGCGCGATGTATGAGAAGTGGTCGCCGCACCAGTACGCGAAAAGTTTCAAGACGCCGACCCTGGTCATCCACGGCCAGCTCGATTACCGCCTCGACGTGAGCGAAGGCCTTCAGCTCTTCACTACCCTGCAGATGGAAGGCATCCCGTCGAAGATGCTGTATTTTCCTGACGAAGGCCACTGGGTGCTGAAGCCGCAAAATTCCCAGCTCTGGTACAAAACCGTCAACGACTGGGTCGATCAGTGGACGAAAGATCAGCCGATAAAAGATCAGGGGACAAAGAAGTAAGTAACGGCTTCGGGTCCCGCTATCGGGCCTTGAGGTCGCTCGGCAAAACGAAGCATTTAAAGTTTTGTCATTCCGACCGAAGGGAGGAACCTGCTGCTTGCCTGCGTTGGTGCGAAGCAGGCTTCTCCCTCGTCAGAGCTATGAGGCGAAGCGGTGCCGGCGTCGAGCGTGAGCCTCCTAAGGAAAGCTTTCCATCACGTCCGCCAGCGCCGCAGACGCTCCTGCCGAAATCTGAATCTCCACCTCCAATAGTCCGCTGAATGGTCCGACACTTGGGACGAAACTCGCCAAGCCATTCGCGTCGCTGGTCACGCTGCTTTGGCTTGCGCCCAAGATGACGGGCACACCCGTTTGTGTGCTAGTGGTATCGCCCGTCACCAGCGTGAGATCGTTCCCTGGCGGACGCAGCACGATGGATTGAAATAAAACGCTCGCTCCGAGAACAGGATTGGGCGGCGTAGACGAATCGGTGACGCGGACGGTCAATGGCACAAATCCCTGTCCAGTGACAATTTGCGCGGCTCCGGCCACGGGCTGCAGATTCAGCAGCACGGCGGCCACGGCGTTCCCGGAAACAGTTTGGCAAGGATCGTTTCCCGGCCCCACGCAAGCGCTGAGCTGCACATTGACGGCGAAGTTCGTCACCGTAAGTGTGACCGAAGCGTATCCGTTGCTGTTGGTTACTGCGCTTGGCGAGCTGAGTGATCCCGATCCCTGCGCGACCACGAAGTTCACCGTCACCCCGGCTTGTGGCGTGCCGGAGCTCACCACACGCGCTGTTATCGGAACGCTCACGCTCGCGTCATAAGCGATCCAAAGATAGGGAGTGGTCACTGCAATCGCCGTGGCCGAAGATGTGGCCGACAGGTTGGCGGTCACCGACTGCGCGGGATTGTAAACGCCGGGCGCGAGCGTTGCCGTTATGTTTGCAACTCCCGCTATCGTGGGTGTAACCCATGTCGACGCGAGTCCGCTTTCATCCGTGATCGCCGAACACGAAGAAATGCCGCCGCAGACGGAGAGCGTTGCGCCGTTGGTGGTAGTCCAGCCGATGGTTGCACCGCTGACCGCGATGCGATTCGAACCAACGACTTGCACCGTCACCGGATTGGCCGCCTGAGTTCCCACCGCCGTCTGCGGATTTCCGCCTTGCACCGGTAGAATCTCGTCAGTGGCAGCAGCTCCGCAAGTCAGTGCGCCGGTCATAATGGAGAACGCGCCACTGACCGGATCGCTGATCGTAATGGTCTGAGGCCCATCGCCCTGCGCCGGAGCAGAAACCAGAATCTGGCTCGCGTTGCTGGCCAGCACTGGAACGTTGCTATTCCCCACGGCGACCGTGAGGCTGGGTGCAAACCCGGTACCCTGCAGAGTGATCGGGCCGCCCGTCACCGGGACCCGCGCAGGGTTGACCGTGTCTCCATATAGTACGTGCGCGTGATAGGAGTAGTCGGGACGGCCGTCGCCACGCAGGTCAGCGATGCCGACGATAAAGCTGTTCGTGCTCAGCACCTGCGCGTCGAGACGGCTCATGCCGAAGCTCTCAGCATTGAACGGAGCTGTTGTGAGCACTGGCGGTGCTGTGCCCTGTGGATCGCCCAGGGTCCAGATGCCTATAACCGGCGCAGCCTTTGACTCGGTAGGCTTCCCTGTCTCGTCCAACGCCGTGACGGCCACTGACAAGGTGCGGTTGGCCTGAGTAGCGATCAGAAAATAGGCAGTGTCGCCGTACCCGCTCAGCGATCCGATCCAGTCGCCCGGCGGCGGAATCGTAGCGGGCGCACTCCATGTCTCCGTCGCGGACCACGGAGGCACAGCCTGCCCGCTGCCGGACATAGGAATATCCTGCTCAAACTCGCCGCCCGCACTCACCGTGACCACAGTCGGCGCGAAAGTTCCCGAGGGAGCGACCTGCGAAAAATCGTAGGGGCAAACGCCGGCCGACCACAGAGGGTCCAAGGCCTCGACCGAAAGCTGATACTGCGCGGTACTTGCTCCATTAGGAATGGGCAAGCCGGCAAGATCGAAGAATCCTTCGAGCGTTTGATTTATCGATCCGAACTCGCTGTAAAGATTTCCCAAAGGATCGGCTAGGCCCGTGATCGGATTGCCCGCGTTGCCGGTAAAGAGAAATCCGGAGACCGACGAGGCCGCGTATCGGTGGGAGGGCTGGCCGGTGGAAGGATCGATCCAGCGCGCAAAAACGTTCACGCCCTGCATCGGCTGGCCCGGCGCTCCAAAATGATTTTCGAAATACACGGAGCCATAAATGCGCGCAGTCGCGCTTGGCTTACCTGCGGCGGGATACAGGCGCGAAAGCGAAGCCACATCATCGGGCGCGAGTTGGTAAGGGTTTGCGTAACAAAGCGTAATCGGAACGCAATTCGCCGAGTCCATGTAGTGCATCACGGGGAAGCCGGCGAAATCATCGGGCGTAGCTGGAGGCGTCCCCGTGATTACGTTCAGATTTAGCTGCGACCAACCCAGTCCCAGCACACTGCCCAGAACCCGCACCAAACGGTATTCCACGTCCGTCAGTTGTGAGGATTGCAAAGCACATTGTCCGTTGATCACGATCAGCGCGTGCAGAAAGTTCGCACCCACTCCAAAATTATCCACACTTCCATAAACCGCGTTCCCAAAACACTGCGAAGGCGCCCCCGCGCCTGCGCCGAGCAGCGCGTCCGTGACTGAGCCATCGTAGTCGTATACGATTCCCACCGGCGTTTGCGTGGCGGCAGAAGTGATGTCGGCGGGAGCGGTGATGATTCCGTTGGAGTCGACAACAATGTTACTTCCATTCACGTCTTCGGCGAGCTCGCCAGCCGCGTTTGCCACCACAGCCGCAGTGGGAACCGAGGTCCACTGCAGGAATGCATTGGCGACGAGGGCGTTGGCTGCGGAGTTCGGCAGGATGGGGCTCAGGTCTCCCTGATCGGTGTAGTAGTTCACCTGGCCCTCCGACCAGGTAAGTGGCTGCCCCATCGTTGAAGCATTGAAGTAGCTCGAGCCCGCAACGTATTCGGGACCGCCTGCGCGGGTTATCCCGACGAAAGACAGAACCAGGGTCAGAACCGTCATCAGCTGGAACCATGCGTTTTCGCTGAAGGTCGCGCACTTCTTTATATTCACGGCCGATTCATTCCTCTCCGCCGGCACGCCGGACCGCCTCGGCGAAATCGGCATACGGGATGCTGGTTTTTCCGCGGATCAGAGGATCTGACGCCACCGTCGCGACATTCCGTGCCATCACTACGACCCTTCCCACCGGATCAATCCCGAATCTGGCGCTATCTCCGCCTACCGAACTGGTGAGGCCGAAGCGGCTCGGCGAATAGAGGAAGAGCAGCAAGCGTTCGCCCACGTGATAGCGCTCGCCGCGAGCCCATAGGCCCGCCCATTCGTGGATGGTCAGATTCTGGCCAGTCGATGCTCCACGAATGCCGTGCTCCACCTGGAACGTAATCGTAGTGAAGGCGTTGCCGCGTCCGAAGACTAGAGCGGCCTCTGTAGCAGTTCGCCCCACAAACGTGACCCGGCCGGAAAAAATGATTCCTGACGTCCGAACGACTTGCGGGAGGGCGATCCTGACCGGGATCAGAGGATCATGCCGGGGCGCACGTGGAAGCTCTGGAAGCCGTGCCGCATCAGTGATCGGGGAATACCGCGAGGCCGTCGAACTTGAAACGAAGGCTGCGGTGCGATCCTGACTTACATCTTGAGCGGCCGAAAGCTCGACTATGAAAACCAGCAGGAACGCGGCGAGCAGACGCCAGCAACTCCCGGTCATGGCTATCACCTGGGAATGAATGTCTGCTCAGAGGGTTTGGGAAACCATGCACATCCTAGTAGCCGGGGTACAAATGGCGCGGTGACCGATGTCACAGCCGGCCTGTGCATATCGTGGAGTGCAAGGATTGGCGCGTTTCCGTTGACTTTGCTTCCGTTCCACCCCTAAGATGGCTCACCAGATCTCTGGCCCAGACGTTGCGGGGAACGTCTCCGAAAATATGATTGGGCAAAGCATCTCTCACTACAAGGTGATCGAGAAGCTCGGCGGTGGCGGGATGGGCGTGGTCTACAAGGCCGAGGACACGCGCCTGCACCGCTTCGTCGCGCTGAAGTTTCTGCCCGAGGACGTCACCCGCGACGCGGCCGCTCTCAGCCGCTTTCGCCGCGAAGCCCAGGCCGCTTCCGCTCTCAATCATCCCAACATCTGCACCATCTACGACATTGGTGAAGAATCAGGCCTCGCTTTCATCGTCATGGAATATCTGGAGGGCGAGACGCTGAAGCACCTCATCGGCGATACCCCTCTGGAAATGGAAAAGCTACTGGCCATCTCCATCGACGTGGCGGATGCTCTGGACGCAGCCCATTCCAAGGGCATTGTGCACCGCGACATCAAGCCCGCGAATATCTTTGTGACCGCGCGAGGAACGGCCAAAATCCTCGATTTCGGTTTGGCCAAGGTAACGCAGGATAGCAACCGCGTGCTGGATCCGTCCGAGGCCACCAAGACCGAAGGAACCAACGCTCAGCACTTGACCAGCCCGGGCTCGGCGCTGGGAACCGTCGCCTACATGTCGCCCGAGCAAGTGCGGGGCAAGCCTCTGGATTCGCGCACCGATCTATTCTCCTTCGGCATCGTGCTGTATGAAATGGCGACTGGCGCAGTGCCCTTCCGCGGAGAAACTTCCGGAGTCATCTTTGACGCGATCATGAACCGAGTTCCGGTGGCGCCGGTCCGTCTGAATCCCGAACTCCCGGTCAAGCTCGAGGACGTCATTAACCGCGCCCTCGAAAAAGATCGTGAGCTCCGTTATCAGCACGCCGTAGATATCAAGTCGGAGTTGCTTCGCCTCAAGCGTGATCTTGAGTCAGGCCGCTCATCGGCCGTCGGTTCTTCGCCTTCCGTCTCGGTAGCAGCTGGAAACTCGCAGGCCGAATCGCAGACGCCGGCTCCGGCAAAAACAAGCGGGCGAGCCGCGGCAGTTTCTTCGTCTTCTTCTGGCTCAGGCAGCGTGTTGCCGGTGCCCGTTTCACCTCCTACGCAGTCGCGTTGGAAGTTCGCAGTTCCCACCGTCGCCGTTTTGGCCATTGCGCTGGTTGCCGGAGGCCTCTACTGGCGCAAGCATCAGGTGCCGAAACTGACGGACAAAGATCAGCTCATCCTGGCCGACTTCACCAATCAAACCGGCGACGCTGTATTTGACTCGACCTTGAAAGAAGCGCTGGCGATTCAGCTGGAGCAGTCGCCCTTGCTGCAGTTGGTCAGCGATGCCGAGCTGCACAACAACCTGCAATATCTGGGACAGGCGCGCGACCAGAGAATTACACCGGAACTGGCGCAGCAGTTGGGCCAGCGTCTCGGGGTGAAGGCGTATCTGGCGGGCAGTATCGCCAATCTCGGATCATCCTATGTGATTCAGATCAACGCCGTGAACTGTGGTACGGGCGAGATCTTCGCGCGCGAGCAAGTCACCGCCAACGACAAAACCGGAGTGCTGCAAGCTGTCTCGAACGCAGCCACGGCCATGCGGGCGAGGCTGGGCGAGTCAATGTCCTCCATCCAGAAGCTGACGACGCCGTATACCAATGTCACCACCGCCTCTCTCCAAGCCTTCCACGCATTTTCATTGGGGGAGGATGAACATCGTGTCGGGCGCGATTTTCCCCAGGCGGCTTCCTTTTACCAGGAAGCAATCCGGCTGGACCCAGGCTTCGCCATGGCCTACGCGCGCTTGGGTGTGGCCTATGGAAACCAGGGCGCAGTCGCCAAGGCGATTGAGAATTTGAAGAGGGCCTACGAACTGCGCGAGCGAGTTACCGAGCGCGAGCGCATGTACATCGAGTCGCAATACGCCCTGCAGCAGTCCGATCTCCCCAAAGCGCTGGAATCTTACAAGCTCTTCGTGGCGACCTACCCACGCGACGCCGCGGCGTGGAATAACCTCGCGTCCGCTTATCAAACCATTGGCGACTACGAGCAGGCCGCGGCGGATTTCGAGAAGACCTGGGAGATCGCCCGCTGGGATGATGTCGCAGCCGACAACGCCGCCGGCACGTTGATGGGAATTGACCGGATGCCGGAGGGAGAGCGTTATTTAAAGGAAGCGCTGGACCAGGGCGGCGCGGACAACACCTCATATCACAGCAACGCTATGCTCGACGATTTCGTCTCTGGCCGCACGGACTGGGAGAAACATGCGCAGTGGGCGGCCGGTCGCCCCGACGGCTTTATCGTGCAGACGAGCGCGGCCGCAATTTATCTTTATCTGGGAAGGATGCACGACGCGGACCGGCAGTGGACGCAAGGCGCACAAAAAGCTGAGCAGCAGCACTTGACGGACGCAGCCGGTGGCCTCTACGCCACCAAAGCCCTCCACGACGCGCTGGTATCCAATTGTTCCGCTGCCCGCGAAGACGCCCACCATGGCCTCACTTTGGACCATTCGATGGCCACCGTTCCCGATGCTTCTTTGGCTCTCGCACTCTGCGGTGAGGAGGGTTACGCCCTCAAGGAAATCGAACGCGTGGCTGCGGAAGCACCCACGAATACCCTGGTCAATGACATTTACTTGCCTGAGGTAAAGGCTGCCGCAGCCCTGGCGGCGCACCATCCCGAACAGGTTGCGGCGTTGCTGACCTCGGCCGTTCCTTACGTGCTGGTGACCAAGATTCCTCAACTGCTCGGCCGCGCCTCCTTGGAGATGAAGCACGGACAGCAGGCCGTCACCGACTTTGAACCCGGGCTTCGCTATCGCGGTTTATCTTTCCAGGAAGGTACCGGCGCTGCTCAGGCTCCCGACTATATTCTCTGCCTACTGGGAACGGCTCGCGCCCAGGCTCAGTTTGACCATGCTGCAGCCATCCGCACCTACCGGCAATTGCTGGACCTCTGGAAGGACGCCGATCCTGACTTCATTCCCGCTCAGGAAGCGCGTCGCGAACTTGCGGCCTTGAGCGCGGCGAAGAATTAAACCAACCGAAGCGATCAACCAAGTAACTATCGGTAACTTCTGGAACGGTTATACGTTCGTGACGAGACCAGTCTTCTAATCTCATTGGGGCGCGCTGCCGATAGTGCTAACAACATAAGGACGGCAGACTGCGTGAAGATTCTCTTAGTAGATGACAGCAAACCGATTCTGCATGAAAACGAGCGGGTGCTGCATAAGGCTGGATATGAGGTGATTTGTGCCGAAGACGGCGAATCTGCCCTGAAGCTGGCGCGGGAGCGCCAACCCGACCTGATCTTGCTGGATATGATCTTGCCCAAGATCAGCGGCCCCGAGGTGTTGGCTTGCCTGAAGAAGGACGCCGCAACCGCCGACATCCCGGTGATCGTGCTTAGCAGCCTCACCGAAAAGAACCGGCAGAAACTGATTGAAGCCGGCGCCGAGGATTACGTAGAGAAGAATTCCCTGATGCCGATGCCCGGGGTGAACGTCTTGCCGAAAATACTGGAGAATCTGATCTGCCGCATCAACCGTAAACGCGGAGTCGCTTTCAGTGACGTCCCAATCCCCAACAAGTGAAAAACGCGCGTTCCACCGGACGAACCAATCTCTCTCCTCAAGAAACAGGCGCCGAAAAAACTTTCCCTAAAGGCCGCGCCGGATGTGCTCCTCCGCGCTAAGATTGGCCCCCGCCAGCAGCAGCAACCCCGAAAGAAATGCCCAGAACATCAGGCTCACCGACAGTGCGAATGGCCCATAAACTTCGGCAAAATTCAGCCAGGGCAGCGCCAGAATGTAGCCATACTTCAAGGCTTCCGACAGCAATCCCATGATCACGGCCGTTGGCAGCACCGCACGCGCCGGAACCTTTCCGTTGGGCAACAACCAGTAAATCAGGAAGAAGATGGCAATACTGGCGCAAATGGCGAACAGCTTCATCACCATGAAACCCACCAGCCGAATAAATCCACTGCCGTGACCGCGCAGCAAAAACTCCAGCAAAGCCACATTGCCCGCCGTCATGGCGATGGATAGCAATGCCAGCATCCCGCAACCAAAAGCCAGCCCCAGCGAAATCAACTGATTGCCGAAATACGAACGGTTATTCGGGAAGCGCCAGATCCGGTTGAGCGCCACTTCCAGGGGCATGAACACGCCCGAAGATGTCACCAGCAAGATGATCAACGAAGCCACTTGCACGCTGTGGCGGCTGTTCACCATCGCGTTGAGGTTGCGGATGACGAACTCCTGTCCTGCGGGTAGATAGTCACGAAGCAACTCCACCACCACCTCATACATCACCCGCGAATGGAAAACGCGCCGGATGAGCGTCATCAGTAAAACGACGAAAGGAAAAAACGACAGGATCGAATTGGCGGCGACGGAAAATGCAAAAGTGTGCACATCGGTGCGCAGCAGGTACTTCACCGTGGAAACCACCACCCCGGTCCGTCGCGCGCGCCGGGGGATTGGCGGTCTGACGGGGGCGCTTCCCTCCGCTGCGGTAACGGTAGTTGTTGTCTGCTCTGCCACAGGTCTTAGCCTAATCCTACCAAGGGTTTGCCCGCTTGTCGGGGGCTCCCGGAAAACCAAAGTTTAAGTCCCCGCGAGAAGCCTTTTCTTATACCTCGTTAAAGTATTGGATATGACCGCAGGTTATCTTTAAGCCTCACCCTCTAATTCTTCTTGTCAAACGATTTAGTAGTGCTTATTATCGTCTGCTCATTGTCTGGTGCTTACCGGGTGATGAGTGTGTTAGGCAGGTTGACGTCTTGCGTAGTGTCGTAGAAACAGCGTCGATGGTCCAGGGCTCCGAAAGTTCGCGTCGCAATGTCTTTACGCGGCGTTAACCCGAGGAGTCTTTTGCTTTGGGGCGATTTCTTCAACACTATCAGGCGCGGCCGAGTTCCACCGTCTTTCTTGAGGGGGCGTCCCGGTTCGCCGGGGCAACAATACTGGAGATTCGGGGAACAATTCTTCACGATAGTGAAAGGAGTTTTTCCGTGAGAGAGAAGGGAACAGTGAAGTGGTTCAACGGGGCGAAAGGATATGGCTTCATCCAGCGCTCCACGGGGGAGGACGTTTTCGTACATTTCTCCGCAATTCAGGAGAACGGCTACCGCTCGCTCAACGAGGGCGAGACCGTGGAGTTCGATCTGCTGAAAGGTCCCAAAGGCTTTCAGGCGGGCAACGTCGTCCGCGCCTAGCCGCGATCATTGTGAATGGCTACCCTCCCGCCCCCATCGGGAGGGTTTTTCAATTACCTCACTTCCAACGACACCAAATCCCCATCCGACAAGCCGCCCGGCTTATAGTTCACCGATACCGATCGATCGCTCCATCCGCAGGAGAACGTATCGGTGCCGATCAGCAGCAGGGAGTTATAGTCCGCAGTGCGCAGCTTCAGAGTCGTTCCCCCAACAGCCACCGTGAGAACGGCGGCCGGAGACTGGGAGCAATCCACTCTCACCAGCCGCCCCGACAGAAATTTGGCTGCGCGCCGATCGCCCACTCCGGCGTTTTGTGCCGCTTGTTCCGCCGCCGCACGTTTTGCAGCGTCCTGCTCCAGCACGTCAAAAGGCGAACTCTGCGGAGACAGTTTCGGAGCCGTCGAGGCCGTCGACAGACCATACTTCTGTTCGTTGGTCAGGCGGGTTAGCTGCTCCCGCGCTTCCGCTGCTACCAGCGGATTGCTGCTCGTCTTCAAGCGATCCAGTAGCGCTCGCGCCGCTTCCCACTTCTTGCCCTCAATATATATTTCCGCTAGATGGTAAACATACTCCTGATTGCGCGGACTGAGTTGCATCGCTGCCCGCTCCGCCTGCATGGCTGCGATTGAACCACCGCCCTCCTTGCGCGCCATCGCCATCAAGTCGTATGCATCGGCGAACTCCGGATACCAGTCCAGCACCGCCCGCAGATCCTGCATCATGTTGGGCAGTCCCTGAATGTTGGCATGCTTGGCCTTGGCGATACGGTATTTCAGCACGGCGAGGTAATACCGGATCCACATGTCGTGCTGATCGAGGATGGCCGCGTCGCTCAGCTCTTCCGCGGCCGCATCGAACTCCCCATGTCGCAGGTGATCCCACGCCAGCGCTCGATGGGCGATCTCATTACCCACCGCTGCTACTAGCGGCGCGTCCTCAATACTTTCCCTCGCCGCTTTTCGCTCGACGGGTTTCCCGGAAGCAGTAGTCTCGGGGATCGTCGCCAGCGCTTGCAATTCCTGCAGCCCGAGGTTACGGCGTTCCGGAATCCTTGTCATCACCTCAGCAACCATAGCCTTCGCATCGTTCTCGCGCATCGGTTTGGAGGTCATGGTGCTGTCTTCCGGTTTTACCGGCACAGGAAAGTGGTAGACCTGCCGCGGATCGGCTTGGGAATTTTGCTGCTTCGATGCATCGAGCGCAGCGAACAGCGAGGTCAGCGAGTGAAAATAGTCTTTCACCGCCTTGTCGAATTCATCCGGCGTAACTCCATAGGCCTTCTGGATCGCTTCTCCTACCGGCAGCCGCTGGTTCTCCACCAGATCAAAGTACGTTCCGGTCTCGGGTAGCTTCTTCTCGTGCAGCAGGTAGTGCACCGTGATCCACGATTGCGCGTAATACAGCGTGTGGTGCGTGCCTTCCACATACG
Organism: uncultured Acidobacteriaceae bacterium; assembly: GCA_963777005.1. Classification (GTDB taxonomy): domain Bacteria; phylum Acidobacteriota; class Terriglobia; order Terriglobales; family Acidobacteriaceae; genus Sulfotelmatobacter. Next base: position 144,283 of record CAVZPC010000026.1, read on the forward strand.
TGGAAGTGTCATGCTTCATGGTGAGCAGATCGGGCAGCGCGATCCAGACCTGGGCGCCGAGCAGTTCTGTGAAGGACTTCGGAGCACCGCTGATCTCCCGCTGATTGCCCACCAGATCCTGGGTGAAACTGGAGCCTAGTTCCGGATCGCTGCCAATCTCAACTTGCTGGTTATCGACGCGAAGCGAACTAAAGTATTCCGCCAGGCCTTCGTCGAACCATCCCTCGACCGGAGGATAGTTGTAGTTCATCAGCAGGTGCGCATAGTCATGGGCTACGGCGCGCCAGGGTTCCACTTCAAACAAGTTCAGCACGATGAAGTTCTGATCCTCGCCGGGGACTAAGAAACCCGGAACGTCGATCGGCTGTCCCTGCTTCAGTGGCGCACTCTGGTAATAATTCTTGTCGTTCTTGAAGGCGAGAATCGTTAGCGGCAGTGGTTCGTTCAGCCGATCCTTCATCAGCAGGATGGCGAACACCGCCCGCATCTGCTCGAACCGCAGCGCAACTTCCTTTCCCTTCTTTTCCCCGGCGTCGGTAATCACCGTGAAGTGCGTGGAATGAATCTCCAGCCATGGAGATGGCTCAGTTTCCCGCGCGCGGGAGGAAGACAGGAAAACGCCCAGGAAAATCACGGCGATGAAAGTAATCGAGATGGGACGAGTGCCGGCCATGCGCATTCCGCCGGGGCGCGGACAATACCAAAATGCTAACACGGAGTGCGACCGCCGAGCCGTGCCGTCGGTCACGTCGCCACCTGCTGACATCGATCTGTCGCCGCGCTATGCTTCCATCATGCGCCAACGAAACTTAAGAGACGTCCTGCTCTGTGCGTTATTCTGCGTTCCCGCTCTGCTGGCCCAGCAGACGACACCGACTCCCGCCGTCGAAGGCAGTCGATTGCTACTCTCGGCCGACTCCAACCACGCACCCGTGGCGTTCACGCCTGCGGATTTTCACGCGTTGCCGCATGTCGCTATCACCGTGCACAACGGCCACACCAACGCTTCCGAAACCTATGCCGGCGTTCCGCTCGCTACGCTGCTGGCCAAGATTAACGCGCCCCTCGGCAAAGAACTCCATGGACAAGCGATGACCACCTACCTCGTCGCCGCTGGTTCTGATGGATATTCTGTGGTTCTTTCTCTCGCCGAGGTTGATCCCAGCTTCCACGAAGGTCAGGTGCTGGTAGTCGACACTCGCGACGGAACAGCCGCTTGGGAATTACGGCCCTTTCCAGTTGATCGTCTCCGACGACAAACGTCCTGCGCGCTGGGTCCACAATCTCGTGTCCATCACCCTGCAACACGCTCGCTGACAATGTGATTTGTGACGTCTAGGCCGTATTCACTTCAACCCCAGCCCGCCATTGAACTGCTGAATCACTCCATAGCACTCGCAAGCCGCCGCTTCCAGGCTCTTGCGGTTTAATATCTTCACCATTCCGCGCAGGTTTTCGATCAGTCCGGCATCCTCCAGAACAGCCGCCGCCAGGCTCACGCTAGGACGCCCAGTACCCAGCATTTGCGCCAGAAAATCGTGCGTCAGGGGCAGTAATTTGGAGTCGACACGATCCTGGCACATCAGCAGCCAGCGCACCAGGCGTTGCTCCGTCTCATGCAGTCGGTTGCAGGCGGCGAGTTGCGCAACCTGCATTCCTTGCATTAGGGCAAAGCGGCTCAGTTCTGACCGCAGGACGGGCGTACACGGCAAGGCGCCTTGAAATACCCGCGACCGAACCCGCACTCCGCTGCCCGCCATTTGCATGATGGCCCGAAACATCTCCCGCCGCAGCCCCACCGTCAACGACATCCCCACCATGCCTTCTTTACCGACAATTCCCACTTCCACACTTCTCCCGTCTCCACTGAGAGCCACCAGCGAAGTCATTCCTTCATTCAGGAAATACGTGAACTCAAGCTTCTCTCCCGGCTCATGCAGAATGTGGTGTTGAGACAAATCCGCTGGCTCCAGATGCGGCCGTAGCAGTTCATACTCATCATCCGGGAGCGAAAGCAGAATGACATTGCTCACCGCTTTCCCATCTGCGTCGGAACGAGCGCCGGGTTGCAATGGAGTCAGCTTGGCCCGTCTTGTCTGCTTTCCGGTAATTATGTTTTCCGTGACCAGGCACATCATCGATTAGATGCGACAGGTCGCTTCCGTTTGCGCTGAGAGCCTGTAATCCTGACGGTGATCTAATGTATTTCCGGGGAAAACTAAGAGGCGAAGGTACGGAGAAAATATCCTTTCAGTTCTCCACAAGAACGTGGCTTTACACCACCGGGTGTTCCTTTTGCAACGAAATCCAACAAAACAAAAACCGGCACGACGAATCAGAATCCCTTCGAATTAGCAGTCGCCGTGGTCGTCTGGCTTCCCGCCCGGGAGTCGCTGCTCCTTGGCGCTGAGGATGCGATTCAATTCCTTCACCAGTTCGAGGAATTTTTGTCGATCCTGCTCCACGGCAATCTGCGCGCACAACTTGTGAATGCGCTCGTTCTCTGCCTTGTTCATAGTGAAATGTTCATGGTGAAACCGGAGTATTACGAACTTCCGCTATGCGTGTATGTTCGATGTCGAACAATGCGGAAGGGTCGTACACCGCGGCGTTCCTTTTCTTGCCAGGTGTGGTTTTGGAGACAAGAGAATGTTCTGGTGCAGCGAGTGTTTTCCTGTGATTATTTGACTGTCCCCATGCGCATTCTTCTAATCGGCGGGAATGGGTTCATCGGACAGTTCGCCATGGCCGCACTGAAGCGGCAAGGGCACACCTTGGCCGTGTTTCACCGTGGCACGACGGCCGCGCCCTCAGACGTGGACGAGATTCGGGGCGACCGTCATCAACTCAACTCCAGTGCTCAGGAACTGCGGCGCTTTGCTCCCAATGTCGTGATCGACCTGGTCATGAGTTCGGGCCCGCAGGCAAAAGAACTCATGAACATCTTCCGTGGGGTGGCTCGACGCGTGGTCATGTTGAGCAGTATCGACGTATACCGCGCGATAGGCGTTTCGCACGGCTCGGAAAGTGGTCCGCTGCAGGCGGTCCCTCTTACGGAAGAGTCGGAGCTGCGGCACAATCTGCATCCCTACCCGGCAGAGAGCATGCAACTCCTGCGCAAGACTTTCCCTTGGGTGACGGACGATTACGACAAAATCCCGGCGGAGCGCATCGTGATGAACGACCCTGAACTTCCGGGCACGGTGCTCCGCCTGCCCATGGTGTATGGACCGGGCGATCGGCTCCATCGTTTTTACCCCGTGGTGAAGCGCATCGCCGACGAACGGGATCACATTATTTTTGCCGATGCCATGGCCGACTGGCGCTCGCCGCGGGGCTACGTGGAAAACGTGGCGGCAGCCGTTGCCCTGGCTGCCACAGATGATCGCGCAGAGCGACGTATCTATAACGTGTGCGAGGAACCATCGTTCAGCGAACTGGAATGGGCCCGCAAGATCGCCAGCGAGATGCGGTGGAAAGGGGAGTTCGTCGTCCTGCCGGCGGAGCGTACGCCGCGTCATTTGCTGAAACTCGGCAACGCTGCGCAGCACTGGACAGCGAGTTCGGCGCGTATTCGCCACGAGCTTGGCTACGCGGAGCCGGTAGGGATTGAGGATGCGATCCGACAGACTATAAGTTGGGAGCGGGAGAATCCGCCTGCCGAGGCGCTACTGTCGCAGTTCGATTATGCGGCAGAGGACGCCGCGGTAGCAGATCACCATCCTTGAGTCTTGATAACCGCATCGGGTTCGCACTCGCAGTCGAAATCGAGGTTTTTCCGCAGCCTGCTAGAGGACCAAAGTCGACAAAAGGGGATGAAGGCTGGAGTGGTGATGGGCTGATAGCCGCGGAATGGTGATAGGGCGAATACGAAACACTGAAGATCAGTAGGCGAATGAAAGACTGGGGAAATCAATTGCCGGCGAAACGAAGCTCGTAAGTCTTAATCGCCGCTGGCGTGGTTCTGGGTGGGCACCAGAACGAGTCGCGCTCTTCCTTCTGCGGGTCGTTGCGACGCTCGGCCGCAAGCCTGCAGGATGCCGATCACCGCGCCGTAAGCCGCAATGACGCCAATCCCGACCGAAGCGACCACCGTAACGCAGAGAATCAGAGGCATGAAAAGCGAAATCACGGTCTACCACCCTGTCTGTTTGCACTTCGAGATTGCAGTATTCAGATGCCGTCGTATCGAGTTCCGTCTATGCGGCATCTTCAATCTACCTGCGTTGACGCCCGCCGCTATTGACGACTAAGATACGGAGTAGAGCTGCGCACTCCTAATCTCGAACAATCCAGTAGACCTGTCGAGATTACGGAAGGGCTATCCAGCCCAAACCAATGGCCATCACCAAGATTTCGGTGCGCGGAGCGCGCCAGCACAACCTCAAAAACATCGACGTCGAGATTCCCCGCAACACCCTCACCGTCGTCACCGGCCTCAGCGGCTCCGGCAAGTCCTCGCTCGCCTTCGATACCATTTACGCCGAGGGCCAGCGCCGCTACGTCGAAACCCTCTCCACCTACGCCCGCCAGTTTCTCGACCAGATGGAACGCCCGGATGTTGATGCAATTGATGGACTTAGCCCCTCCATCTCCATTGAGCAGAAGACCACCAGCCGCAGCCCCCGTTCCACCGTCGGCACCATTACCGAGATCTACGACTACCTTCGCCTACTGTTCGCCTCCATTGGCATTCCGCATTGCCCCAAGTGCGGTCGCCCCATCAGCCGCCAGTCCGCTGAGCAGATCGTCCAGCGCGTTATGGCCCTCACTCCCGAAGATCGCGTCATGGTCCTCGCGCCCATCGTGCGCGGCCGCAAGGGCGAATTCAAGAAGGAGATGGAGACCCTGCTCAAGCACGGCTATACCCGTGCCCGCGTCGACGGCGAACTGGTCAATCTGGAGGACGACCTCAACCTCGATAAGCGCAAGAACCACACCATCGAAGTGCTCGTCGATCGCCTGCTGGTAAAACCGGGCATTGAGCACCGTCTGGAAATGTCGGTCGGGCTGGCGATGAAGTTGGCCGGCGGTCTGGTTCAAGTAGCCGTCGTCGGCGGCGATGAGCAGCTCTACTCCGAGAAACTCGCCTGCCCCGATTGCGGCATCAGCGTCCCGCAACTCGAGCCGCGTTCGTTTTCCTTCAACAGCATGTATGGAGCCTGTCCCGAGTGCCACGGCCTCGGCAGCCGCTACGATTTCGATCCCGCAAAAGTCATCACGGATTGGTCAAAGCCCCTGCTCGATGGCGGTCTCGGTCCTGGGTCGGCTTCCCAGGGCCTGATCCACAGTTTGCAGATCACGGCCGCAGCCCACGGCATCAATCTCAATACGCCCTTCGAAAAGTTTCCCGAGAAAATTCAGGACTTGCTATTGAACGGCGAATCAGGCCGCGGCAAAACTGGCTTCCGCGGAATTTTTGGATACCTGAAGCAGAACCTCGAAGAATCCACCTCCGAAGGCTATCGCGACTGGCTGATGGACCACATGTCCGCGACCGAATGCCCCGCCTGCCACGGCAAGCGCCTGCGCCCAGAAAGCCTTGCCGTGAAAGTGAAGGGCATGTCGATCGCCGACTTCACCGCGCTCCCCATTTCCCGTGCGCTCGAAGTCGCGCAGAGCATCAAACTGGCTGGCCGCGAAGAAAAAATCGCCGGCCGCGTCATGCATGAAGTGGTCGAGCGCCTGCAATTTCTGAACGCCGTCGGACTGAATTACATCTCGCTCGATCGCTCTGCCGCAACACTCTCCGGCGGCGAAGGCCAGCGCATCCGTCTGGCCACGCAGATCGGTTCCAAACTGCGGGGCGTCCTCTACGTGCTCGATGAGCCCTCCATCGGCCTTCATCATCGCGACAACTCGCGTCTACTGACTGCGCTCGAAAATCTCCGTGATCTCGGCAACACCGTCCTGGTCGTCGAGCACGATGAAGAAACCATTCGCCGCGCCGACTACGTCATCGATCTCGGCCCCGGCGCCGGACGCCACGGCGGCAGCCTCGTCGCGCACGGCACTCCCGCAGAAATCATGCGCGAGCCCAACTCGCTCACCGGCGCCTACATCGCCGGCAGAGTCCAGATCGAGATGCGTCCCGAACGCCGTGAGAAGAACGGCGCCGCGCTTACGATTCTTGGTGCGAAAGAGAACAATCTCAAGAATCTCGACGTAACCTTTCCCCTCGGCGTGATGACGGTCGTCACCGGTGTTTCCGGATCCGGCAAATCCACGTTGGTCAACGATATTCTTTATCGCGCCCTCGCCCGCCAGCTTTACCGCTCTCGAGAAAAATCCGGCGAGCACAAAGCCATCGTCGGTGCGGAGAACATCGACAAGGTTATTCGCATCGACCAATCCCCCATCGGTCGCACTCCGCGCTCAAATCCCGCAACCTATACCGGCGTCTTCACCGCGATCCGCGATCTCTATGCCATGCTGCCGGAATCGCGCGAGCGCGGCTACAAAGCTGGACGATTTTCCTTCAACGTTTCCGGCGGTCGCTGCGAGGCTTGCCAGGGCGAAGGCCAGCGCCGCATCGAAATGAATTTTCTCCCCGATGTCTACGTCCTCTGCGAGGTTTGCGGCGGACGCCGCTACAATCACGAAACGCTAGCTGTAAAGTACAACGGCAACTCCATCGCCGATCTGCTGGAGATGCCGGTTTCCGACGCGCTGCCCATTCTCGAAAACATTCCACAAGTAAAACAAAAGCTGCAAACCCTGGTTGATGTCGGCCTGGGCTACATTCATCTTGGTCAATCTGCCGTGACGCTCTCCGGCGGCGAAGCCCAGCGCATCAAACTGGCCCGCGAGCTGAGCAAGCGTCAAACCGGCAAAACTCTTTACCTGCTGGACGAACCCACCACCGGTCTCCACTTCGACGACGTGAAAAAGCTGCTCGACGTCCTCCACCGGTTGACCGACCTGGGCAATTCGATCATCATCATCGAGCACAATCTGGACGTCATCCGCAACGCCGACTGGATCATCGACCTCGGCCCCGAAGGCGGCGAAGAGGGCGGCCGCATCGTAGCCCAGGGCACGCCGGAGCAGGTCGCGCGCGCGAAGAAGTCGTACACGGGCCAGGCATTGGCTGTATATTTTGCAGGCAACGGCAAACGGAGCGCGTAGCCATCGAGGGGATCGCCAATATGATTCCGGTAGGCTACATGGCGAAGCGCGTGCGAACGAAGCCGGATTGGCTCCAGGCGCCTCAAGTCGTTGACATCTATTCAGTCAGCAACTGCCAGTGCGGGAATTTTGCCGATTACATTCCCTTCTGGAAGCACAATGGCTATTGGTTCTTTGACTCGCCTGAAATTATAAAGACCGTCGCTCAGGAAAACTCAATTCCCCTTGAAGGGACCTCGCTGTTTTATTACGAAGCATACGAAATGGAATTTGATGGGGAACGTTGGGGTACCTGGTCGCCTGAGCCGTCGTTTCCAACCAACGTGGTGAGGCCTCCCATCAAGCGACTGGAGGGCTTCGACGTAGTTAATTTCACCGCCAGAACCTCCCCGGAATGTTCCGGCCTTTCCTGCAGCAGTCTGGCAAGAGATCTCCCCACGAATGCCCACTGCCTCTTTGAGTCGTTCGAGGTCGCCGAAACGGAGGTTAGCAATGGAGCGTTCAATGAATCCGAGCCAGGCCCATGCAGAATATTTTCGGTCTATTCGGTAGACTGGTCATAAATCAAAAAGGATCTCTTTGTCATCACCCGACAACCCGCAGCCCGGATCGCAGCCGCTACCCTGCGAGCCGCAGCTATCCGCTCCGCCGATCACCTACTCATTTCCTCCGCCCGCGCCGCCCGCTCCTGCCCCCAAAGCCGGTGAGGACCCTGTCTGGAGCGGCTGGGACGTCCTGGTCCTTGCCATCCTTACGCTCGGCATTCTCTTCGTCGTCCAACTCGTCATCGTCCTCGCCGCGCGCCAGTTCGCTTATCCGCACCGGAGTTGGATCGAAGTCGCGCAAAAGCCCGTCCTCGCGCTCCTCGCGGAGTTGGTCGCCTACATCGCCGTGGCGCTCTATATGTTTCTGCTGCTGGAAGGGAAATATCACACGCGTTTCTGGCAAGCCATCCGCTGGAATTGGCCGGGCTTGGCCGGACTGAGTATCTTCGGCGTCGGCGTTCTGATGCTTGGCTTCGACGCGTTAGGCCGATTTCTCCCCATGCCCAAGACCACCCCCTTCGACCAATTTTTCGAGCGTCCCATGGACGCGTATCTGACCGTCGCTTTCGCCATCACCCTCGGTCCGCTCATGGAAGAACTTTTCTTCCGCGGCTTCCTCTATCCCGTGATCGCGCGTCGCATGGGCGCCGTCTGGGGAATCATTCTCACCGCGTTGTCCTTTGGCCTTATGCATTACCCGCAATACCATTCCTGGTCGGCCGTGCTGATCGTAATTATGGTCGGCGTTGTGCTCACCACGGTCCGTGCTGTGACCAAGTCTGTGGGCTCCAGCTTTCTGGCGCACGTCGGCTACAACGCAACCCTTATGGTGTTGGCCGCGGTAGCCACCGACGGTTTCCGTCACATGGAAAAGGCCGGGCTTCTTTTGTTCTGAACGATCTGTGTTTACAGCGTGATCGCGGTCCTTGCCGCTGTGTCTGTCTTTCTGGCATACTCGCTTCGCCATGAAAGGTAACTCGAAAGTCCTCGCTGAACTAAATAAGGCGCTCCGTGAAGAGCTCACCGCGATCAACCAGTATTTTCTGCACGCCGAGATGTGCGAAAACTGGGGATATCACAAGCTCTCCGACTTCATCAAGAAACAATCCATCGGCGAAATGAAGCACGCCGAAGTGCTGATCGAAAGGATCCTGTTTCTCGATGGCAGCCCGTCCATGATGCCGCTGGAACTGAAAGTTGGCGGGACGGTGAAGGGAATGCTGGAAAGTGACCTGGCTCTGGAAGTCGGCGCGGTCAAGCAGTACAACGACGCCGTCGCTATCGCCACTCGCGAAGGTGATAATGGCTCGCGCGATCTGCTCGTGACCCTGCTCAAGGACGAAGAAGAGCACGTCGACTTCCTCGAAGCCCAGATGCATCTCATCAAGGAACTCGGCTACGAGCGCTACCTCTCCCAGCAGATGGGCGAGAACGAAGAAGAGAAATAGATCCTGGATCGCTCGGTAGGTACTCGAGATCCTGGGTACTCGTTCCCTACTTCACCGTCACCGTCAGCAACTGCGCTCCCGAGACCACATAGTCCAGCGGAGCCGTCGCCGTTTCATCCACGTTCGACTCTCCGCTCACAATCATCTCCTGATTGCCTCGCATTCCATCCATCACGTTCATGATCGAGATAGGTAGCGTCGGCATCACTTTGTCGGCGACGCGCGCTTCCGGGTCGGCCTCCAGTAGCGAAACGTAAACCCGGTTGTTGGAATGTTCTTTATTGAGCAGTGAAATCGTAGACGCCAGATCAAGTTTGCGTCCGAAGGCCGCGTTCGAGCGCCCGAGGTGATCGAGCGTATCGCCGTCGCTCACCAGAATCCGTAAAGTTCCTTTGCTCGCGGAAGTCGGAATCTTCACCGGAATCTGCTGCACAATCCGCTCGCCGCGGTAAGGTGCCAGCACCGTTTCCAGCATGATTTCTTCGCCGGGACGCGCCTCCGTCACATCGGTGCGAGCGCTCTCCAGCCGCGCCCAGCGCCGTTCGCGCACCAAGTCAAAATCCAACTTCACCCCTGCCACAGCCGCCGCGCTATAAGGATTGTCATAGATCCGCTCGAAGCGCTCACCCAGCGAAATTGCCGCCTGCATTGCCGCCGGTTGCGCACTCTCGCCCGGCGCAAACATGTTGCGCATCGTGACCTCGGGAAATCCCTTTACCCCAATGCTTCCCGTCAACCGGTAAGTGATCTCCTCGCCGAACTCGTTCACTCCGTGCAGCGCGTTGAACACCGTCACCATCAGCGCAACTGGCGTCAGCTTGGGATTGTTCAGCACCTCGTAATGAAACTGCTTCACGCCCGTGCTGCTATGGATGCTCAATGCAACTGGAATCATCTCCGGTTGCCGGTTGAACACGCCCATGATGCCGGTATGCCGGTCCTGCACAAACGTTCCCACCGGCTCGGTAGTGTTGATGATCTTGAATGCGTTCAGCGGCGAGGCCAGCGTAGCCAGAACTTCCGCCTTGTTCATCGGCAGATCGACGGAGCCGAACTGCAGCAGCGGATGTCCGCACGCCAGCAATCGCTGCGGATCCACGTAGGTCACGGTACACGTGGCTTCAATGTCCATATCGCCGCGCACCAGGATCGCGCTGATCGCCGATCCTGCTACGACTGGCTCCGGCTGCTTATCGTCGCTCACCGATCCTGCGCCCATCACCGGCACGATTCCCGCCGATCCGAGTTGCCCGGCGAAAAGCTGAATGGCTTGTTCGGAGAATCCATTGAACACCAGCGGGGTTTCGATCGGCTTCAGATAATTCGCGAAACCGCTCCCCGCGCCATCTTGCGCCGAACCCGGCAGCGCGGAAATTTCACCCGGAGCTCCGGTTTTTCCAGCAACGTTGTTTAGGGCAGGCTTGACCGCAGCACTTTCTTCTGCCGGAGAACGATCCAGCGCATTGATCTCCAGCATGTCGGCGATCGGCGTCACTCCCGCAATCGGCTCTTTCGAAAATTCTCCGATACGAAACGCGAGTGCCCCCGCCAGCTTCCCATCCAGATACACCGGACTCCCGCTCATGCCCGCGACCACGCCCGTATACTCCACCTTTTGCCCGTGCAGCCGCACCAGGATCACGTCGCCTTTCGGCCCGTTCACGTTGTGCAGCACGCCCAGCACTTCCACTTCCATGGCCTCCGGCTTCACCCCTTCAAAAACCGTGTAGGCCACCCCACGCATCCCCGCGTGAATCTGGTTGACGGGAATCGTAGGCGGATTTGGCGCCGGATCAGACTTCTGCGCCGCAACCAATGAAGGGAAAGACAGGCAAGCAATGAGGAAAGCGAGAACTGAATTTTTCATGAACTGAGCCCGGCAGGACCGCGTGAGCCCTGCTATGTTTAGGTTAGACTTCGCCAGATTGTAAGTCGTTGCCAGGAGGGGAACCAGGGAGCCGGGCAAAACATCCCAATCGCGAATCCCTGCGTCTATACTAGCACAGGGGCATTTCGCCCCCAATGGTGTATTTTCCTCCTCGGGGTTTCTATGTTCGCCGATTTTTTAGCTATTAACCGCCGCTCACACCCGCCGAGCCTCACCATCCGGATGCTGGCACTGGCCTTCTCGCTCAGTCTTTTTCTCGCAGTCTCTCCCGCATCCGCCCAGGATCAGACCCAGTCCCCGCCGCAAACCAACGACAACGGTAAGCCCAAGCAGGACGTTCCTGCTGAGGCTGGTGGCCCAAGCGGCGACATCGGCCCCTATGCTATTCCCAAGAAGAATCCCGACGAAGCGCCCCCGCCGCCCCCTCCTCCTACGCCAAAGAAAATCGAAGGCCTGCCGGACTATTCCATCAAGGTGAACTCGCCCCTGGTGAATGTCGACGTATTGGTCACCACCAAGACCGGCGAGTTCGTCCCCGGCTTGAAGAAGGAAAATTTCCGCCTGTTTGAAGACGGTGCCGCGCAGACCATCAACACCTTCAACATTTCGAAAGCCCCCATCACCGCCGTGCTGCTGGTCGAATACGCCTCCACCAATTACGGGTTCATGATCCAGGCGCTGCAGGCTTCTTACGCCTTCGCCAATACGCTCCAGAAAGACGACTGGATTGCGGTCGCTTACTATGACATGCAGCCGCACATCCTCGTCGATTTCACCCAGGACAAGAGGGCCGTTTACGGAGCCTTGAACCAGTTGCGCATTCCCGGCTTTGCCGAGACCAACTTGTTTGACGCCTTGTATGACACGCTCGATCGCCTCGACCGGGTCGAAGGCAAGAAGTACATCATCCTCGTGACCACCGGCGTTGATACCTTCAGCAAACTCACGCTGGATAAGATCATGAAGAAGATAAAGGACACGAAAGACGTAACCATCTTCCCGGTCAGTGTGGGATGGATTATCCGCGAAATGTATGAAGCGAGGGGCCGCGCCGCGCCTCACGGCATGGGCATTCCCGTCAGCAATATGGATTACCTCCAAGCCGATAACGAAATGCGCACCTTCGCCGCCATGACCGGCGGTCGCGCCTACTTCCCCCGCTTCGAAGGCGAAATGCCGGAACTGTTCCGCGACATCTCCAACGACATCCGCAATCAATATTCGATCACCTATCGTCCCACCAACGACAAGCTCGATGGCACCTATCGCAAGCTGAAAGTGCAGGTCGTGGCCCCCGATGGCGGACCGCTCAAAGTGAAAGACCAGAAAGGTAAGGAACAGAAAATCGACGTCGTCGCCCGCGACGGCTACACTGCCAAGCACTCGGTGGACTAGCCAGCGAAATTTTGTCGACGTAATCCCTGCTGATCGTATATACTTAGCGTATATACGGGGAGGATCCATGGGCACGGCGCGCGTATTCCGGTCCGGAAACAGCCAGGCGGTTCGATTGCCGAAGCAGTTTCGCCTGAAAAGCGAAGAGGTTGAGATTTTTCGGCGCGGTGATGAGATTGTTCTGCGCGAAAAAGACGGAACCATGGTTCGAGCATTCGATCTTCTGGCTGGCTTGCCTGATGATGTCGAACTGGCCGGTCGCGAAAAGGATTGGCCGCAGAAGCGCAAGGGCCTGTGATGGAAGCGCGTTATCTTCTGGACACGAACATCTGTATTTACATCCGTCAGAAACGGCCCGAGCAGGTTTTGCGGCGATTCCGTAAACTCCGCCCGGGAGAAGCCGCCCTTTCGGTCATCACCTATGGCGAACTCTTATATGGAGCGGCCAAAAGCGCGCATCGCGTAGAGGCGCTGGAGATACTGCGCGAGCTAGTCCATGTGCTGCCCGCCCTTGCTTTGCCAGAAAGCGCGGCTGAGACCTACGGTGCGACGCGGGCCGACCTGGAAGCGAAAGGGGAAATGATCGGCAACAATGATCTTTGGATCGCCGCCCACGCCCTCGCAGCTGGATTGACGCTCGTCACCAATAATGAGAAGGAGTTCCGTCGGGTGCGTGGACTGAAGGTGCAGAACTGGGCTGAGTGATGTGTGACTACGTTTCGTGGGCTTTAGGGAAGATCTGATGCATCTATCAGCGGACGAGGTGAAAGCCGAATTCCTACGGTCGTTTCCTGCAGGGTCGGGGGAACTAGCGTTCGAGTTGTCGAACGACATTACGTATCTGCACCTGAAGTGGAAGCTCTATCGCCAACTTTTTGGCACGTCGCAGGAGCGCTTCGATCTCCTGTTCCGAACCGCACCCGCATTCTTTGTTCATCTGGATCGGATCATGCGGCACGACGTTGTGCTGGCGATTACTCGGCTAACAGACCCTTCGAACACAGCTGGACACGAAAATCTGTCTTTGGAGCGATTAGTCGTTTTGCTCGAGCCACATATCGACGCCAGCCGCCTGAGCGATTGGAGATCCGCGCTGGCAATCTTGAATGCCCTCGCTAAACCGCTGAGGGATGCGCGAAATCAATTTCTAGCCCACCGCGACCTGACTACGATATTGAGCTATCAAGACCAGACGTTACCCAGTCGTGCGGACATGGAGACATTGCTGCAGCACATTCGCAAGGTGTTCGGATCGATTGAGGAGAACTTCCGTGGCTCGTTTACCTCGTACGACTTGATTGATGCAGATGGCGGTGACCAACTCATCGCCTCGCTCGAGCGTGCCCAGGCTCACTCGGACTGCGAACGGGCAGAATTCAAACGTAGGTAGGGAGTCGATTTGGGAAAGAATTTGCCGACGGAGATCCCTATCCTTATTTTTGTGGTTGATCAAGGCTCGGAGAGCCCCCTCCTTAGGGGTTACAATAGAACGTTCCGCGCACTTATCTTCATTCATGCAGTCCTGGAGGAATCTATGAAGCTCACCCCTGGAAAACTTGCCGGTCTCAGAAAAGTTTCGAATGAGCACGGTGTGATCGCAGCCGCAGCCATGGATCAACGCGGCTCGCTGCAAAAATCGCTGGGCAAAGAAAAAGGCGGAGAAGTCAGCGACGCCATGATGGAGGAATTTAAAACCTTGGTCACGGAGGTCCTGACGCCGCATGCCAGCGCCATCCTGCTCGATCCCGAGTGGGGACTGCCCGCCTCCAAACGCCGCGCCAAGAACGCCGGCCTGCTTCTGGCCTACGAAAAAACTGGTTATGATAAAACCGGTCCCGGACGCCTGGGCGATCTCCTCGACCATTGGTCGGCCCGCCGTCTGAAAGAAGCCGGTGCGGATTGCGTCAAGATTCTCCTCTACTACACCCCGTTCGATCCCAAGGAAGTGAATGACAAGAAGCACGCCTGGGTTGAGCGCATCGGCGACGAGTGCCGCGCCAACGACATTCCATTCTTCCTCGAGTTCGTCGGCTACGACGAAGGCGCCGACGAAAAAGGTTTGGACTACGCCAAGAAAAAGCCCCACATCGTCACCGAGAGCATGCGCGAGTTCAGCAAAGACCGCTATGGCGTGGATGTTCTGAAAGTCGAAGTGCCGGTCAACATGAAGTTTGTCGAAGGTACCAAATCCTTCGGCGGCCAGAAAGCCTACACCAAGAAAGAAGCCATCGACCTCTTCCACACGGCCGCGAACGTCGCAACCAAGCCCTTCATCTATCTTTCTGCCGGCGTCAGCAACGCCGAATTCAGTGAGACCCTCGAACTAGCCGGCGAGTCGGGCGTGAAGTTCAACGGCGTGCTCTGTGGCCGAGCCACGTGGAAAGATGGAATCCCCGTCTACGCCAAGCAGGGCGCAGCTGCCTTCCGCAAGTGGCTCGAGACCGAAGGCGTGAAGAACATCAACAACGTCAACGGCAAACTCAAAGCCGCAACTTCCTGGCATTCGATCTATGGCGTCGAGCCCGTTCTGGCCAATGCGTAGATCGTAACGTTTCTTGTGGCGCGGGCACTCTTGCCCGCGCCTTTTTTCGTCACACGCAAAAGCCGCCAACGGTATTTTCCGGATCGCGCTCCCGGAGCACAAATGAAGAAATTATCTTGCCCCAATAACCAGCTCGAGTTTGCCTTTCCTGAGACCTGAGACCTGAGACCTGAGACCTGAGACCTGAGACCTGAGACCTGAGACCTGAGAGCTGAGAGCTGAGAACTGAGAGCCGAGAACTGCTCTCAATGCGCGTGAAACAAAGTCTCCAGCAGAAAAAACATCCCCGCTCCCACAAAAACCAGAAGTGCCATCTTCATCGCTGGTTCCTTGTTCACTTCCGGCACTAAGTCCGAAGCGGCCACATAAATAGTTACGCCTGCCGCGAGCGGCAGCCCTGCGCTCACGTGATGGCGGAACACTGCCATCGTAAGCACACCCGCCAGCGTCGCTCCGCCGAGAATTACCGACGCGAACCAAGCCGTCCCGCGGCTGCGTCCACTAGCCAGCATCACCGAGCTTACCGTGAAGCCCTCAGGAATCTTGTGCAGGAAAATCGCGAAGAAAATAAGCCACCCGAGAGCGTTCGAAACCAGAAATCCCGACGCGATCGCGATCCCGTCAAAAAATGTGTGAATGATCAGCCCCAGCAGCACCGAGTATCCCTTGTGCGAATGCATGAACTCATCTTTGTGAGTCTCTTCGCCAAAATGAAAATGAGGCGTAACCGTGTGCTCAAAAAAATGAATGATCATGTAACCTAGCAGGATCAGGAACGCCGCGCTGCGCCCTCGCAGCTCCAGACTTTCCGGAACCATCTCCACCAAAGCCGTCGCCAGCATGAATCCCGCGCCCAGCGCGACAAAGTATCGCAAATACCGCCGCTCCCAATTGCGCTGCACAATAATCGCCCCGCCAAACACGTTAGCGGCAGCGGCCGTGAGGCCGAGCAGAATGCTGATGAGAATGGCGCTCATGTGCAGTTGGCGAGGATCATATCAGAGCGGATTCACCGCGGAGACACGGAGGAGAGCCGATTCTTGCCTTTCTCCGTGTCCCTGTGCCTCTGTTGTGAGATTAGCCCGAATGCCGTATGTGCATCACATCCCCATCCTGCACAATGTAGTCCTTGCCTTCCAGTCGCAGTGTCCCCTTGGCGCGGGCGTTCGCTTCCGAGCCGGCTTCGAGCAACTGATCCCAGCGGATCGTCTCCGCGCGTATGAAATGTTTCTCCAGATCCGAGTGGATCGCTCCCGCCGCCTCCTGCGCCCGCGAATGCGCCGGAACCTGCCACGCGCGGCACTCGTCTTCGCCCGCGGTAAAAAATGAAATCAATCCAAGCAGCTTATAAGTTGTCCGAATCAGCCGCACCAGCCCGCTCTCGGTCAGCCCGTAGCTCGACAGAAATTCCGCCGCATCCGCGTCACTCATCTCGGCGAGTTCCGCCTCTACCTTGCCGCAGATCGCCGTGGCCGCGGCATTCGGCCGCGCCGCAATGTCGGTCAGCTTGTATTTGCTCACAGCCTCTTCAAGCTCTTTCCCCAGCTCCGTTGACTCACCAATATTCAGCACATAGAAAATCGGTTTCTCGCTCAGGAACATGAAGCCCTTGATCCGCTTCTTGTCCTCGGGAGTCATCTCCATCTCGCGCAGCGGCTTGTCGGATTCCACCTGCGTCTTGGCCCGCTTCAGCAACTCGAATTCTTTTTCGAGCTCCGCCGTCTTCATCTTCTTCAGATCTTTTTCCAGCCGCTCCAGCCGCTTTTCGATCTGCCCCAAATCGCTCACCAGCAGATCGAATTCCACATTCTTGATGTCCTTTAGCGGATCGATCTCTCCCGCATGCGGTACTGACGGATCGTCAAACACTCGCACCACGTGCGCCAGCGCATCCACATTGCGCAGATGCGCCGCGTAAGCGCTGTCCTTCAGCGCCTCCTGCCCGATCGCACCCACATCCACATACTCAACCGACGTGTGCGTAAGCTTCTTCGGGTTGTAAAGCGCCGCCAACCGGTCCAGTCGATCGTCCGGAACCTTCGCCACGCCGATATGCGCCTCCCGCGGATTCGCCCGCGCCTGGTCCGAAAGATGTGCCTTGGTCAATATTCGAAACAACGACGTTTTGCCCACCTGCGGCAGGCCAATGATTCCAGTTTTCATAATCTCTCACTTTGTCATTCTGAGCGAAGCGAAGAATCCCTTTGTCTGCCCGCCCAAGTAGCGGCTCCCAGTGGAACTCGCACCACCGCTCCTGGCTTTTAGCGGATGCGATTGCTGACCTATTATGGTGTGCAGGCGTACTGTAGCCTCAACGGCCGCCGGGGAACATTTCAGGATAAATCATTGAAGACGTAAATGCCCAACGATGCGGGAAGGTTGAGCTAGTAGCCAGTAGCTAGAAACTAGCAGCTGTCAAATACACCACTACCAATCCCAACAGCAACACCGTGCCTTCCACGCGCGTTGACCACACATGCAGCGCATCGAACTGCACTCGCTCCGGATTATCAAGCGGCACCGATCTCACTTCACCCAACGACGCCCGCAAAACATCCATACGCGGAATAATCCCAAACTGCGAGATCAACGTAAGCGCCAGCATCAGGCACAGCAGCAGATGACGCGTCGCAAACAGATGCGCCGTTCCATCCGTGAGACGGCTGTAAAGCAGGGAACTACCCAGAAAAACAATTCCAGAAAAGATCGCGATCCAGTGCAGCTTCCCCAAGGCGCGTCCAACGACATTTCCAGCCAGATGGGATGTCGGCAAAACAGAAAACGCCGTAGGCGCCAGCACGAACGCAAAAAAGATGAGCCCGCCAATCCAGCAGACGAGCGACAACAGCATCAAAAATCGCAGGAAAGACATAGCGGAGAATTATAGTCCTCAGAAACTAAAGGCTGGCTGGAAACTAGAACTGACAACTGAGAACTGACAACTGAGAACTGCCCACTAACCACTGCCTCTACACCGGCACCGCCACACTCTCCACAATCTCGCGCAGCACCTGGTCGGCCTGCTCCGACCTCTTCACCGTCGAAGCATACTGCCCGTTCACCACCACGCGATGCGCGAACACCGGCACCGCCAGCGGCTTGAAATCCTCCGGAGTGCAGAAGCTCCGGCCATCGAGAAACGCCATCGCCTGCGCCGCCCGGTAAAGCGCCTGCGCCCCGCGCGGCGAAACTCCCAGCGACAGATATTCCGATTCCCGCGTCCGCCGCACAATCTCCAGCGCATACGTCACCAGCGACTCATCCACGCGAATCGCCTTCACGGCTTCCTGCATTTCCAGCACATCCGCGCCGGTGAGCGCCGGCCGCAAATCCTGCAAGTGCGCCGCCCCCGCCTCCGATCGCAAAATCACACGCTCCGCCGCCGCATCCGGATATCCCATCCTCACCCGCATCAGGAATCGGTCCAGCTGCGACTCCGGCAGCGGATACGTCCCATGATGCTCCACCGGATTCTGCGTCGCGATCACCAGAAACGGCTGCGGCAATTCGTAAGAATGCGCATCCACCGTGACCTGGCCTTCGTTCATCGCCTCCAGCAGCGCCGATTGCGTCTTCGGCGTCGTCCGGTTGATCTCATCCGCCAGCAGAACGTTGGTGAACACCGGCCCGCGCTTGAACTCGAACTCCTGCTCCATCGCCGAATACACCGAGATTCCCAGCACATCGGAAGGCAGCATGTCGCTGGTGAACTGCACCCGCTGAAACGTGCAATCAATGGCGCGAGCCAGGGCCTGTCCCAGCGTAGTCTTGCCCACGCCCGGTACGCCTTCAATCAGCAAGTGCCCGCGGGCAAAAATGCTGACCAGCGCCAGCCGCACTACATCGTCTTTCCCGCGAATCACGCGGCGAAGGGATTTTTCCAGCTCGGCAGCTTTATGGGATACGGCAATCGCAGTCTCAGGCGGCATTGGATGGATTCTACTATCAGGCATGAAGGCAGCAGAGTTACCGATGTCATAGGACTTCAGCTTCGAGCTACTGAATTCCAGCGTCTAGCTTCAGCCCAATATGCGCGAACCTCCCTGTCAGCCCGGCCATGAAATCAGAACGCCGTCACGACGCCGTCTTGCATGGGTTCAAGCTAGGAGCTAGCTGCTAGAAGCGGTTTTACTGCATAAATTCCGCCGGCCGCCCCGTCAGCCGCTCAATCCTCTTCGCAATCGGAGGATGCGTCGAAAACAGGTTCCCAAAATTCACTCCCAACAGCGGCTGGATAATAAACAGATGCGCCGTTGAAGGCGACGCCGCCATCGGCACCCGCCGCGAGTAAGCATCCAGCTTCTGCAACGCGCTCGCCAGCGCATACGGATTCCCCGTAAAACGCGCTCCCGTCGCGTCCGCCTGGTACTCCCGCGACCGCGACACTGCCAGCTGTATCAGGCTCGCCGCAATCGGAGCCACAATCAGCATCAACAATCCCGCCAGCCCTCCGCCTCCGCGCTCCTCGCGCTCGCCGCGCCCGAAGCCACCAAAAATCATCGCCCAGCGCCCCATGCTGGCCAGCATCGTAATCGCGCCCGCAATCGTCGCCGCCACCGAGCTGATCAAAATGTCGCGATTGTTCACGTGCCCCAATTCATGCGCCAGCACGCCTTCCAACTCTTCATCGGTCAGCAGCCCGAGGATTCCATGCGTCACCGCCACCGACGCGTGCGCCGGATTTCTCCCCGTCGCAAACGCGTTCGGCGACTCCGTCGGGATCACGTAAATCTTCGGCATCGGAATGCCAATCTTCTGCGTCAGCCGCTCCACAATCTCGTGGGCCCGCGGCAGCTCCTCGCGCGTCACCGGCTGCGCCCGGTACATGGCCAGCGCAATCTTGTCGGAATAGAAGTAGGAGACGAAGTTCATCACCACCGCGATCCCCAGCGCCAGCAGCATCCCATTCTCCCCGCCAAACGCCCGCCCAATCATCATCAGCAGCAGCGTCAATGCCGTCAGCAAAAACGCGGTCTTAAATGTGTTTCCCATAATCGTTCTCACCCAATTAGATGTTACGCCCCCTAAGGCGATGCACGTACCCTGGACCCGCCGCCAAACCTGTACTTGTACAGGTGTTAAGTGGGGACAGGGCAATGTAGGGACAGCCGCCCTCGGCTGTCCACCGGGCGAAGCCCGGCAGCTTCTTGTGTGGAGCGGGCACTCCTGTCCGCTGCCATTGACGTTGATTTTTGCCGAGGCCCGCCCGCCCCCGACCCCTTGTCATTCCGAACGTTTTGCAGCCGCGAAGCGGCGAGACCGGTGAGGAACCTGCTGTCCCATCAATCACCCCAACTCATGTGGAGCGGCCACTCCTGCCCGCTGCCTTTGATTTTGATTCTTGCTTGCTCCCTGAAACCTCGACATTCCGCAGGTCGCGGCTGAATCAGCCGAAAAGTCAGGCTATGCAAAACCCACGGTTAGCCGGCAAAACAGACTCGACTTTTGTCTTGACGATACCCCATGGCGTATGTACTATGCCTTAAGGCACCATGATGGTGCGTCTCTTATGGGAATTGAGTTCATGCATAACGGCAGAATGTGGCGGGCCGATACCGAGGACGAGGCTATTCGTCTGAGAAAGAAGCTAGAAGACCGCGACGTCCTTGCCGCTGAGATGGGAGAGGAACCGGACGCGTTAAGCGAGAACATTTGGACGCCAGATATGGCAATGGAACTGTTGAAGAATGCGGGCGATCGCCAAAAGCGGTTTCTGCGAATGCTGTATGACGATGGTACGGTCACCAGCGACAAAGCTATAAAAAAATTGTCATTGGATTCCGAGATGGCCTTTGCTGGCGTATTGAGTGGCTTATCGAAACAGCTAAAAAAGCTCGGCGTCAAACCTTGGAATCTGTACAGTACGCAGGTGGAATGGACCGCCAAGGTCAAGAACCGATCATTTAGCATGTCTCAGGATTTCAGATGGATCGCAACCGAGATCGGATGGCCGGAGAGATGGTTTTGAGTCCGAGGAAAGGAGAGAAAAGATGCCTCCACCACCAATAGCATTCGCAAACACTGAGAGCCGCTGAGACTAGAATCTCAAGCGGCCCCCTAAAAACCGACAATCCGGCAAGCCAGAATGCCAGTCTCGCAACTTCATTTTGGCTTGCTCTTAACCCGAAAGGCAAGGACAAAAAATGAACACACCTGCGGCTGGAGGAGGAGCTCGCTGCTTCGCGATATAACCCGCGATATCGGCCATAAAGCGATTCTTCCCAATTCAGTTACCATCCGCTCCGCACCCCTCGCATGCGATGAGGAATCTGTGGCGCTTACCGATCAACGCATCGTCGTCGCAGGAGCCAGCTAAGACGCATCATCGCCACGATCCCGTGCCCGCGTGACATCCAACCCCTTCCACCCAGTGCAAATCTTCCGTCAACCAATTTATTTAACCCCTTCCCCTCGAACCTCCTACACCCATGCCCGACCCCGAGCACCTCGCCACCGCTGCTATAATGTAGTAACAGTGATTAGCCAAAAGCAATACGACGGCTCACCCGATCCCGCTGTCGAATTCGATCGCATCGCTAACTCCATTCTTTCCGATATTTTGGCCGCAAACCCTTGGATCCAAAGATTTTGCTTCGGTGCGGCTGGGCTTGGCTCCCGCAACTCTCACAAAGCAGGGATCTTAACTGGAAGGTACGCTTTTTTACTCGGTATCAATCTTATGTCCATCAATCCCCATGTCAAAATCTGTGCCCACATCAGGGTCACCGGAGTCCAGTGCGGCTCGCCCGCCCTGCGCGACAAAGAATTTTGCTACTTCCATCAGCGCATGATCCGCGGCGTTCCTACCCCCAGACGTTCCCGCATTGTCCCCATGGCTCTCATCGAGACCGAGGAATCCATCCAGGTTGCCCTCATGGAAACCATCAATGCCATCGTGCGCAATCAAATCGATCTGCGCCGCGCCGAGCTCATCATCAAAGCCCTTCACATCGCGGTCAAAAATTCCCACAACGTCCACTTCAATTGGGATAAGGAACAGATGATCCGCCAGTCTCCCGAATTCGAAGCGCCTCCGAAGCCGCCCACCCCGCCGCGTCTTCCGCCCGCCGAACGAATCCCCCGCAACCGGGCGCTAAAAGCTCAGGCCGTCAGCGAAACGCCGCTTGTGCCGGTCTGCGATGCCGACTCGGTTTGCACTGCGCTGGTCGAGGACGACGCCTGGAACTGCTGCACCAGCGAGCTATAAGCCTGCTGCGCGGTCGAGAGGTCGCCCGATTGCAGCGCGCTGCCAAGCTGGCTGAGCAGTTGGCTAATCTCACTCGATCCGCCGCCGCCGTGATGATGATGGTGGTGTCCCTGTGTTGACTGAGTTTGATTCTGCGCAGCTTGATTCTGAAAGTCCTGCTGGATGGTCGCAAAATCCTGCTGCGCCGCCGAAAGGTTGCCGGATTGTAGATCCTTAGCCAATTGGCTGAACGCCTGCGCGATGGGACTGTTGCTCTGCGAACTCGCACTCGAATTCTGTGCGCTCAGATTCTGCAAGGTCGTAAAATCCGACTGCGCCGCCGACAAATTCCCAGCCTGCAGATCCTGGCCGAGTTGCTGAAATTCCTGGCGAAATTGTTGCGCGCTGCTCTCAACATTCTGGGTGCTATAGAGACTACTGCTGGAAATACCCGACACGGACATGAGATGGTCTCCTTAAAAGAAAATGCTCATCGGTGCCTATCGGCAGTTTCCCCGCCGAGCTTGAGTCGCCGATGCCATGCAGTCAGGCAAGTCCCATGCCAATGGCGTCATAGAGGTTCGAAACTCAGATCAACCACATTCAAAACACTTAGTGGAACGTGGTTGGCCGCTCACCTAAGAATTCGTTCATTCAATGATTCCAGATAGGCAAAGTCTGCCCGCGAACCCGGCAAGAATGGACGAACTTCAGGCAGTAGAAGATATAAATTGGATTTGGTTTTCTTCCGTGATCGCTCGATGCTAGGTACTCGGTACTCGCGACTGTGACAGCGAAGGCTATGCTTTCTGGGCTTCGCGTTTCAGCGCGCGGTCCAAAGTTTGATCGAGAGCGGATTTCGCTTTCTCGTATTCCGCTTGGGAGATCAGCCCCTGCTTGCGCTCCACTTCAAGCTGGAAAAGTTCTTCCTTGATTCCCTCCATCAGCATCGAAGAGGAACGCCCGACGGGGCCGCGACCAGCGCTGGCTGCGGCGACTTCGGCGGGCGCGTAATCATCTTCTTCCTGCATGGCGGCTGGCATGGAAGAGCCAGCTTGCTGGCGCTTCAGAGCGCGCGCCGCAGACTGTTGCCGCGATGCTACGTAGACGCCGCCGATGATCAGGACTGCGGCGAAGCCTCCGAGGATTTGCCAACGATATTTCTGCAGCGGATCGGGAGCATCGATCGGCGGACCAAGTCCTCCGCCGGGACGGTTGTTCGACTGCGCGCCGGGCGCGCCAGCGGAACTTTGTCCGCCAGAGCCTTGAGCGCCGCTCTCCTGGCCGGCTTCCAGTGTGCCTTCCCCCGAAATTTTGAATGCAAGGTTTTGGCCTAGCGTCGTGTTGGAGGCAACCTGAACGCTGGCATCGGGTTCGTTCGGATAATTAATCAGTTTGAATCCCGCCGAACTGGCGGCCGCGGTGAATTGCATCGCCTTGGGGAGCATAACCACGAAATGCTCCAGTGGATAAATCGATTTGGGATCGATATTGGCGCTGCCGCTATAGGGAAGCTGATAGGTAACTTCGAAGCGCGTCAGTCCAGGCCGCAGGGGAAAGATGAACGAGTAGCGGTTCTTCTCGCCTTCGGGCACGGGAGCGGACTTCAGTGGATTGCCGCCTTCGGTTGTGGCCGTGGCGGAATCGTCGATCACTTGCGCTCCGTCGGGAACGTA
Source organism: uncultured Acidobacteriaceae bacterium (assembly GCA_963777005.1). Taxonomy (GTDB): domain Bacteria; phylum Acidobacteriota; class Terriglobia; order Terriglobales; family Acidobacteriaceae; genus Sulfotelmatobacter. The sequence goes on from CAVZPC010000026.1 coordinate 168,091, forward strand.
GAACTCAAGATTGCGTTCGTTCATTTGCGTGCGCGGCGGGCTGGAGGTGTTCTGCACCCCGAATTCGCGGGTTACTGCGATCTGGCCCTGACCGGCCTGCACTCGCATGATGTCGGCGACTACCTGGATGCCGTCGACCTTCTTCGCGACGTCATACACCTCGATCGCTACCGACGTGGTTCCCGGAGGCGCCATTCGGTGATAGGTGACATCCTGATGGATGGCGCGAATTAAGTGCGGAGCTTGCGCGTCGTCGAGCTTGAAACTGAATTGACCCTTAGCATCGGTTTTGGTGCGGCCGGATTCTTCCATGCCCTGGCCGAGCTTGAACATGACGACATCGTCGCCAGCTGCGGGCTTGCCGGTGGTGGAGTTTTTCACTGTGCCGGTGAGAGTTTGAGCGGAGGCGAAGGCGGCGAGGAGAAGGACTAGGGCGAATGTTGCTCGAACCCAGGCGACATGAGGAGAGAACGCCTTGCAAGGACTCACGCAGACGTTGCGCGACAAGAGATCCTTCGACTGCGCGACTGCTTCGCTTCGCGAGGCAGTCACTTTGCTCAGGATGACAATGGAAGATTTCAAGATCTTTTTCCTTTTTGCGGCGCGGGAGTTTTTTCCAGGCGATCGATCTCGGCCAGGATGGTGGCGGCTTCATCCTGCAAGGAAGACTTCAGCGATGCATAGTCGACATCGGGCACCTTGCCGGCCTTGTACTCAAAGTTGAGATCGCGGAGATTTTCGTAGACTGCGTCCTTGCGCTCGCGCAGATAACCGGCGCGAGTTTTTTCCGGGCCAAGGAAAAGTCTTCCGGGAAGATAGAAGACATAATAAAGAGACGCAACGAAAAGCATTACGCAGAGAGGAATCCAAGTCATAGATCAGTCTCCTTGCGGGCCTGGTCGCGAAATTGTTCCAGCTCGGCGCCGCGGACGGGAGTCAGCCCGTCGGCGATGGCGGGGGCGGGGCGATTTTTCCAGGTGCGAATCACAACCACAATCAGACCGAAGCCGAGAATCAGAACGACCGGCGGGATGATGTAGGCCGCGCGATCGAAGCCTTGCATGGTGGGGGCGGCAAGTACCGTAGGTCCATATTTTTGCACGAATCCCTGCTCGACCAGGCTGTCGCTGTCTCCGCGCGTGACTGCGGCCATGAGTTCGTTGCGCATGCCATCGGACGCGGGGCAGCCGACGTGATTGCATTCCAAAAGAATCTGGTTGCATCCACAGGTGCACATCATCCGGTGGCCGATTTCAGAGAAGCGCGTGGCGGGATCTCCGGCACCGAGCAGGAAGAAGATGGCGAGCAACAGAAGAGCAATGCCCCCAGTCTTATAGCGCAATCTCCCACTTCTCGCAAAGGACGCGAGAAATGGGGCACCCAGTTTCGAGAATCGATTCAAACGGGACATCAGTCTCCTGTGACCATGGGCCGGGCGTGGGCGGGCTCTAGACGCGCAGGAGCGGGAAGTCGGACCGGTGCGGGCGCATTGGGAATCAGCGCGAGCACGGTTCCAATCAGCATGATCCAAACGCCCATCCATATCCACATGACCAGCGCATTCAAATGCGCTCGAAGAATGGGACGACCATTATCCGGATTGACCCCCTCGAACACCACGTAGAGATCTTCGTTCAGGCCGGAGCGAATGTCGGGCATGGTCGAGGTCTGCTGGCTGGCATGGTAGAAACGGCGCACCGGGGTCATCGTATCGATCTGCTTGCCGCCTTTGAAAACGTCGAGTATCGCCCACTGGCTGTAATAGTTCGGGTTGTCGTCTTCGGTGGAGGAGCGGCAGATCAGCGTGTAGGCGCCGATGGTCATCTTGTCGCCGTTCTTCATCTCCATCTCTTTGTCCAGATTGAACGCGGCTCCGGCGAAACCGATGATGACCACAACGACGCCGAAGTGGACGATGTATCCTCCATAGCGGCGCGTGTTGCGATGCGTCAGTTGAACCATGGAGGCGAACATGCCCTGGCCGGTGTGTTTGGAGATGACGCGCCCTCCGCGGTAGAACTCGCTAGCCACGGTGAGGGTCACAAGAACCGAGAGTGCGATGGCCATCAGCGAATAGAAGTAGGAAATATCTTTCCAGGGCTTCAAGCCGAAGGCTGATCCCCAGCTTTGCGGCGTGATCATCAGGAAGATGGCAACTACGATCGCGCCGATGGTCGGCCACATGAAGTTGCGCTTCAGGCTTTCCAGAGAAGTCTTGCGCCACGCCAGGAGCGGACCTACGGCGGTGAGGATCAGAAGTAGCAGGGCGACGGGAATCGCGACCCGATTGTAGAAAGGCGCGCCGACTGTGACTTTGTTGCCCTGCACCAGTTCAGAAATCTTCGGGAACCAGGTTCCCCAAAGCACCGTGAAGCAGAGCAGAACAAAAAGCAGATTGTTGAACAGGAAGCTGGATTCGCGCGAGACCAGCGATTCGAGCTTGTGCTCGCTGCGCAGGTGCGACTTGTTTTTGAAAAAGAAAAACAGGAACACGATCAATGTGATGGCGAGGAACCACGCAAACCAGTCTCCGATGGACGATTGGGCAAAGGCATGGACCGAGCTGATGATGCCGCTGCGCGTGAGGAAGGTTCCAAGAATGGCCAGCCAGAATGTGGCGAAGACCAGCCACATGTTCCACATTTTCAGCATGCCGCGCTTTTCCTGCATCATCACCGAATGCAGAAAGGCAGTGCCGGTGAGCCATGGCATCAGCGAGGCGTTCTCGACGGGATCCCATCCCCAGTAGCCGCCCCATCCGAGAACGGAGTAGGCCCAGTGCGCACCGAGAAAAACTCCGCAGGTGAGGAAAGCCCAGGTCACCATGGTCCAGCGGCGCGTGATGTGGATCCACTTTTCGCCGGGATACTTCATGATGAGCGCGCCTAGCGCGAAGGCGAAGGGAATGGTGAAGCCAACATAGCCCAGATAAAGCATGGGGGGATGGATCACCATCTCGGGATATTGAAGAAGAGGATTCAGGCCGTTGCCGTCGGGGGGAATTGTTCCTTGCACGATGGCGAAAGGATGCGCGGCGAAATTGAGCAGCAAAAGAAAAAATATTTGTACGCCGGAAAGAACTACCGAGGCGTAGGCGAAGAGGCGCGGGTCGGTTTTGTAACGCAAACGCAGAACGAATCCGTAGGCGGCGAGCAACAGCGACCAGAACAGCAGCGAACCTTCCTGGCCGGACCAGAGCACCGCGAACTTATAAGGACCAGGCAGGTCGCGATTGCTATGGTGAAGAATGTAGGCAATCGAAAAGTCGTCGCGAAAGGCGCAGATTACCAGGACCACGGAAGCAAGAAGAACGGCTGCGAAAGTGACAATGCCAGCGCGACGCGCGGTTTCGCCGATGCGCTCCGAACCCTGGCGCAGAGTCGAGAGGAATGGGTTGTCTTCTCCGGCAGCCGCAACGCGGGCGGCGGCTGCCGCCGGTTGCGAGGAAGCCCGGTTCTGGAAGGCTAGCGCGATGATTCCGGCGAGGAACGAGTAAACGCTCAACGCCAAAGCGAGGAGAAGCGCAAAACTGCCTATTTCCGCCATGTTCGGGAACCCCAGCCTATTTTTTCAGAAACGCCCCGGCGAGGCAACCGTCAGCGACGATTGCCTGTATGCAGTCTCTCAATGGCAAGGCATCAGGAAAATAGCTCAGGCCACCACATGATCGGATCGATGGTAGGTACGAAATCCAATCTGCCATCTGCAGCCACAGAACTGCAATCGGGCACGTAACCGCGGTTCAGTCGCCCCTGTGCAGATAAGTTCCAGGAGCAACTAGGCGCTCTGCTGATGGTAGCGCTGCATCACTTCGCGTTCCGCCGCGAGCCAATCCTCAGCCTCGCTGCCCGAGCCGGCCCCGCGTTGCTGGTACAGTTCGTAGGCGCGGCGGCGGATCTCGTCTTCCAGGTTGATGGGAACCACATTCTTGCGCGGCTCAGTCTTCCGGAGTTCGAACTTCTTTGGCTCCGTCGCGGCTCTCGACTGTGGAGTAACTTTCGACTCCGGCGTGGTTCCAGCGGGTGCGACCTCCGGTGCTGCGACTGCGTTTACTTCGGGAACGCCGGCGGGATTGCTGACGCCAGTTTGCTCTTTACTCGTACGATTGGACTTGCTGCCTGAGGTAGATTTTGTTCTCGCCATATTCGGATACTCCTTACAGATACCTAAATTTAGGAATGAGTTGAATTGTTGAGCGAACCACATACACCTTGCCCGCCAATTTCTAGTATGAGAGGACAGTGTTTGTAATGTTTGAAGCCAGTATAAACCTGTTGAGGCTGTGGAAAGTGATTTCGCGCGAAGAAATTGGTGGTGGCCGCTTTGCTATAATCGATGCTCTCGGGATGGCGCTATCGTCTAGGGGTTAGGACGGAAGATTCTCAATCTTCAAACCCGGGTTCGATTCCCGGTAGCGCTACCAAATGTCCCCCTGCGGCCTCTGCGGGACACTCTGAATCACTCAGACTTGCCGGGGGCGCTCCCTCAAGCGCCCGCCTCGGGCGGATCGGGCAGCGGTTGTATGACGTGAAGACCGCACTCAGTCTTGGCTGAGCCAGACCAGCGACCGGCCCTGGAGTCTTCCCCCGCACGCACGGCCCGTGTGCAATGAGTGCAACCGATGCTGGGATATTCGCGGTCATGCAGCACGTTGTACGGCGTGTCGTGCTGCCGGATGTATTGCCACACTTGCTTGGAACTCCAGTCGGCGAGCGGGTTGACTTTCACCAAGCCAAATTTCTCATCCCATTCAATTTTGCCGGCGGCGGCGCGCGCGGCGGTCTGGTCGCGGCGGATGCTGGTGATCCACGCCCGCAGTTCGCTGAGCTTGCGCCGCAGTGGTTCGACCTTTCTCAGGTTGCAGCATTGATCAGGATTCTGTTGCCACAGGGCCGGACCATGTACGCGTTGCTGCTCCTCCGGCGAGAGAAGTGGATAGACTCTTTCAATCGTGATGCCGTATTTTTGCTCCACCTGGTCCATCAAGTTGTAGGTCTCGGGAAAAAGAAATTCGGTATCCAGAGTGAAGAGGCGAAAATTCTGGCGGGTACGGGAGGCGATGTCGATGAGGACCATACCCTCCGCACCGAAGGCGGAGGAGATTGCCACAGTGTTGCCGAAAGTTTCGAAGGCCCAGCGGAGAACACGTTCCGGTGTCCAGGTTTCAGCGGCATTCTGTAAATGGGCGATTTCTTCCTTCTTCTTCATGACAGCGGTTCCTCTTGATTCGACTCAGCCAGGGAAGGGAAACTCTGCGCCAGCATGGTGCCGAGCGCGGTCTCCATTACGGGGAAGTTGGCTTCGATCTGATCGGCGTTACGGTCGGAAAATTTCACAACCTCGCCAATCACCAGCAGAGTTGGGGCCGCGAGTTTCGGCGCCTGATGGAGATGCGAAATTGTGGTTTGGTGCACTTGCTGTTGAGGAGTAGTTGCCCTCGAAATGATGGCGCAGGGAGTTTCGGCGGCGAATCCGGAGGTTGCGAGCCGGCTGGAAATTGCGGCGTAGTCGTGGCCGGGCATGTAGATCACCAGCGTCGACTCTGATCCAGCGAAGCCGCTCCAATTTCCATCGGCGTGTTCAGAGGCGCGATGACCAGCTGCTAATACGAGGGTGGAAGATGTTTGCCGATGGGTGAGCGGAATGCCGGCTGCTGCGGCGGCTCCCAGAGCGGAAGTAACGCCCGGAACTATTTCGTAGGCGATGTTCGATCGCCGCAGCGCTTCGAGTTCTTCTCCCGCGCGGCCGAAGATCAGCGGATCACCGCTTTTCAGGCGCACCACCTGCCGTCCGGAGGCAGCCAGCGTCACCAGCAGAAAATTGATTTCCTCCTGCCGCATGGTCTTCGCTCCGCAGCGCTTGCCGACATTTCGAACTTCGGCGGTGTGGGGAATCAATTTCAATATTTCGGACGAGACGAGGTCGTCGTGAAGCACAACTTCCGCGGTTCGTAACAACCGAAGAGCTTTTAGGGTGAGCAATTCGGGATCACCCGGACCCGCGCCCACCAGGTACACTTTGCCATTCATACGGTTACTCTCCTGTCGTCTTCCGCGAACGCATTCTTTTGGGACTCTTGTGCCAGTGCGGATTCGAAAGCTTCCCGGCTCGCCAGCGACTGCAGCAACTCACGTTTGCGTTGTGGATCAAGATTGCTGGCCAGTACGAGTCGTCGTGTTGCTCCCAGGTCCGCAACCCACTGCGCGTACGCGGGGCCAAACTGCCGCTCGAGCTGCTGCCGAATCTTTTGCGCCAACGATGGGCTTTGCCCGCTGGTGGAGACGGCGATTTGAAGATCGCCGCGGCGCACCACCGCGGGGTAATAGAAGTCGCAATATTCCGGTACGTCTACGACGTTGCACAGAATTCCGCGCCTCTGCGCTTCGCGATAAATGGATTCGTTGAGCACGGAAGAGGCGGTGGCTACGACGGCAAGGTACGCTCCGTTGAGATCGTCTGCGGCGAAGGCGCGGAGTTTGAGTGTGATCTTGCCCGCTCTCGCCCAGTCATGGACTGCGGCCGTGGCTTCCAGGGCGACCACGTGGAGGCGAGCACCGGTGTCGATCAGGCCGCCGATCTTGGGCTCGCCGACTTTGCCCGCGCCGACCACAAGGCAACCCTTGCCTTCGAGCTTCAGGAACATGGGAAACAGGTTGCTCATCGTGTCAGCCTTCCACCCCGCTGGGCACGCGTCCCTCGGGAAGATCGCGTGGAACTGGAGCGATGGTTTGTCCTGCCAGGTAGTCGCGTAATTCCGCACCGCTGTGGCGAGAAAAAAACTGCCGCAGATTCTCACCCGGGTTGCTATCGGCGAGATACCGGCGCAGAAGACGCTCGATCGCTTCCGGAACTTCGGTCGAGAGGCAGCGATAGCCGACTGGCCGGGCGATCGATTGATGGAGACCGACGGCTCCGCCCAGGCAAAAGTAGTAAGCGTCCAACATTTGTCCGTTAACTTTTAATTTCTTGCCTTCGATTCCAATGTCGGCGATCCAGTGTTGCCCGCAGCTGTTGGGGCAACCGGTAACGTGCAGCTTCAGATGCTGATCGAAGCCGGGCAAGCGCTCTTCCAATTCTTCAACCAGCCATCGGGAAAACGCTTTCGTCTCGGTAATCGCCAGTTTGCAAAATTCGCTGCCGCTGCAAGCGATGGCCCCGCGGAAGAACGGCGAGCCGCTTACCGGCAGTCCGATGTCACCCAGCTCCTTAGCGAGCTCGTCAGCCTGCAAGCGAGGGACGTTGACGATCAACAGGTTCTGCATATTGGTGGTGCGCAGCTCACCGGCTGCGAAGCGTTCGGCGAGATCGGCGGTGGCATCCATTTGCTCGGGAGTAATTCGGCCGCGAAGAACCGCGGATCCTACATAGCAGTAGCCCGGCTGTTTCTGCGGGTGGATGCCGACGTGATCGCGGTAAACGTCGGAGGGCGCGCGCTCGGGTTCGGCAGGATCGAGTTGAAATCCGATGCGGCGCTCGAGATCTTTCTGGAAGTCATCCGGAGTCCAGCCATGGTGCAGGAAGAGAAACTTCAGGCGCGCTCGCTCGCGGTGCTCACGAAGCTGAGTGGAGTCGCGGAACAATTCAGCAACTCCTTTGATTACCGGCAGCACCTGATTCCAGCGGACGAACGCGTTCAACGGCGCGCCGAGGTAGGGCTCGGTGGAAAGCCCACCACCCACGCGCAAGGCGAAACCGATCTCAGACTTGCCGCCAATGGTGCGCTGGACCGCCGTAAGGCCGATATCGTTAATCTCCGGGTAGGGACACCAGACGCGGCATCCGGTGATGGAAATCTTGAACTTGCGGGGCAGGTTATAGAACTCGGCGTTGCCGGCCAGCATGCGATCGGCTTCAAGTGCCAGCGAGGATGCATCGCAGATTTCGTCCGCATCGACACCGGCGACCGGGCAACCTGTAATGTTGCGCGTCACGTCGCCGCAGGCGCCAATCGTATTCAGGCCGACGCGCCACAATTCTTCGAGCACTTCGGGGAGGGCCTCAATCGTGATCCAGTGCAGTTGAATGTTTTGCCGAACTGTAAGATCGGCGGTGCCACGCGCATAACGTCGGGTGAGACTGGCGATGGTTCGCAGTTGATCGGAGCGAAGAAGACCGTTGGGAATTCGAATGCGGAGCATGAAGAACGGCAAGGCACGCCCTACGCCGCCTTGGCCACCTACGACGCCGGCTCCATCGCCTTGCGTGTAAACTCCCCACCAGCGGAAGTAGGTTCCGATCCATTCGGCAGGAATGGAGTCGAAGCCTTCGCGCGCGAAGCGCCGAATTTCGGCCAGACCCTCCCACGGATTCATGGCGCGCTTCAGGCGTTCGGACTTCTGTGCTTTGGTTTCCGTTACTGTATTGGTCATATTTGCCGCCAAAAAGAAAAACCCACCGCCAGATGCTCTCTGGCGGTGGGTATAAGTGCCGATGTTATGAAAGTCTTAAGTCAGCAATTTACCCGCACCAGAGCACACGCATGCACAACAACAACATGCACACATGCACTCCCGGCGAAAATTGCTGAAACTTGACATGCTCCAGAGATACTAGCCTGAAGCCAGTGAACGCGTCAAATTACCTTCGAAATTTGAGAAATGCAAAATTTCGATTTGACGCATCGTATTTTCGTATCGATGCTTTGAAAGCGGAGCCGTGGTGGGAACATGCCCTGGGCCTTTATGGTGCGAATCGTAATCCTGGGTTCTGCTGGCACTGGCAAGACTACATTGGCGCGGAGGTTGGGTGAATGCAGCGGAGCGCGCGTCGTTTGTCTCGATGACATATGGCGGCGAGATTGGGAGGAAAAAGATGTTCCAGCCTTCCGAAGCCTGATCGAGAAGGCGCATGCGGGGGAGGAATGGATCAGTGATGGGAATTTTGCGCTGGCGAGTTTCGATATACGATTGCCTCGCGCCACTCTCGTGATTTGGCTCGAGTGCTCAAAATGGTCCTGCATCTGGCGTATAGCCACCCGCGCGTTTCGCCGCGGCGAGGCCCACCAAGTCGGTCGACTTCCCCAAGTACTCGCCTTCATCTGGAAATTTGACAGAGTCAACCGGCCTCGGATTGAGACGCTCAGACTCTCTCACGGGCCGGATGTTCCGGTTCGCAGATTGGCCGGTGACCGCGACATTGAAAACTTCCTGTCTTCTTACTGCACCCACGTTAGCCGTCCAATTTTCAATTGACGAACTTATCCGCCATCTCGCTCGATTGACAATTGTGCTCGACCGCCCTACCTTTTCGTGGGATGTTGTGGAGGCGTGGTCACGTGCGCAGAATAGTCTTGAGGGATACGTTCTTCTTCTTAAGCTTCATCGTACTGTTCACATTTTCTGTGGTACCTGTGGTTCCGGCGCAAATCGCTTCCTCTTCTTTAGGCCTCTTTCAGAATCACTCTGACGTTGGTATCACGCTACATGCCGGTTCTACGCAGTACGATTCCGCGCAGCACGCCTACATCCTCACGGGCAGCGGCGAGAACATCTGGTTCACCTCCGACGCATTTCAGTTTGCCTGGAAGCAGATTTCTGGCGACATCGCATTGACCGCGGACGTGGCGTTTCCGCAAAAGGGCGGGAATGAGCATCGTAAGGCGGTGCTGATGATCCGCCAGACTCTGGATGCGGATTCGCCCTACGCTGATGTGGCGTTGCACGGCGACGGACTTACCTCCCTGCAGTATCGCGACGCCAAAGGCGCCACCACACATGAGATTCAGTCGAACATCTCCGCCCCGCATCGCTTGCGAATTGAGAAGCGTGGCGACTTCATCTATGTGTTTCTAGCCGCGGCCGCTGGCGAACCGTTGCGGCCCTCGGGCGCTTCCATCAAGCTACCGCTGCAGGGATCGTTTTATGTGGGCATCGGCGTTTGCTCGCACGACAAGGACACGGTCGAGAAGGCGATCTTCACCAATGTTGGCCTGGCGGCGCCCTCAATCAGCGCCGGTCCGCCGGTGCTTTACAGCACGCTGGAGACTGTTGCGATTGAATCCACAGATCGCCGCGTCGTCTACACCGATGCCAGCCACTTTGAGGCGCCCAATTGGACGCATGATGGGGCTAGCTTTCTCTTCAACCGCGAGGGCCGGATTCTGCGTTTGGCCGTCGATGGTGGAGAGCCCACGACCATCGATACCGGCACGGCCATCCATTGCAACAACGATCACGGAATTTCTCCGGATTCGCAATGGTTGGCGATTAGCGATTCGTCGCAGCCCGACCACCAATCGAGCGTGTACATCGTGCCGTTTTCCGGAGGCGCGCCTCGCCTGGTCACTAAGGATTCTCCATCGTACTGGCACGGCTGGTCGCCGGATGGCAAGACGCTCGCTTTCGTCGGACAGCGGAACGGCGACCTCGACATCTATACCATCCCCTTCAGCGGCGGTGATGAAACGCGATTGACCACGGCGAAGGGCCTCGACGATGGGCCCGAATATTCGCCCGACGGAAGGTACATCTACTTCAACTCTGAGCGCACCGGACATATGCAGATCTGGCGCATGCACGCGGACGGAAGCGAACAGGAACAGATCACATTCGACGATTACAACAATTGGTTTCCCCACATCTCCCCGGACAGCAAGTGGATGGTTTTCCTCTCGTACGGGAGCGACGTGGTCGGTCATCCGCCCAATAAAGATGTGCGACTACGGATCATGAATGTGAGCGGAGGAAAGATCGACAACCCGATCACGGTCCTGGCCAAGCTTTTCGGAGGCCAAGGCACAATGAATGTTCCCTCGTGGTCGCCGGATAGTTCGAAGCTAGCATTTGTAAGCTACGAACTGCTGACCGCCGCAGACGCTGCAATCAAGTGAGCGCTGTCGGTCGTGTGCAAGGTTCGGAGTTCAGTTAATCTTCAAAGAACCAACTAGGAGCTAGAAATTGTATGCGCGTTGGAGTGTTTACGCCTTTGCTTTCGCAGCTTCCGCTGGCCGCAGTTCTGGAGAAACTGAAGACACTGCAGATCGACACCGTCGAGCTAGGTACGGGCAACTATCCCGGCAACGCGCATTGCAAATTGTCGATGCTCGAAGACGCAACTGCGCTTGCCGAGTTTCAGAAAGTCTTGGCGGATCATGGCGCAACCATCAGCGCCTTGAGTTCTCACGGCAACGCGTTGCATCCTGATCGTGCGCGAGCACAGCACGACCGCGAGGTGAGTCGGAAGACGATCCTGCTGGCGGAGAAACTAAGCGTCTCTGTGGTGATCGATTTCTCTGGTTGCCCCGGTGATTCGGCGCATGCCACGGCACCGAACTGGGTGACGTGTCCTTGGCCTCCGGAATATTTGAAAGTGCTCGAGTGGCAGTGGAGCGAGGTCGTCGCGCCCTATTGGATTGAGCACGCGAAGTTCGCCGCCGACCACGGTGTGAAAATTGCAATCGAAATGCATCCGGGGTTCGTGGTCTATAGTCCGGAGACGATGCTACGGCTGCGCTCGATTGCGGGGCCGAGCGTAGGTTGCAACTTCGATCCCAGCCATCTCTTTTGGCAGAGCATCGATCCGATTGCAGCCGTCCGTGTGCTCAAGGATGCCATCTTCCATGTTCACGCCAAGGATACGCAGATTTACGCCGCAAACTTGCCGCGCACGGGTGTGCTCGATACCAAGCTGTATACCAATGAGCGAGAACGCAGCTGGATCTTTCGAACGTGTGGTTACGGTCACGGTGCGGAGTGGTGGAGCGAATTTATCTCGACGCTGCGGATGTTTGGTTATGATCATGTGCTCTCGATCGAGCACGAGGACAGCTTGCTTTCACCGGAGGAAGGCTTGACGAAGGCAGCCAATTTTCTCAACCGCATTGTGATCCGCGAGCAGCCGGGCGCGGCCTGGTGGGTGTGACGCAGAGCGAACGGGAATGAGAAAAATCAAAACCGCGATCATCGGCACAGGCTTTATGGGGCGCGTGCACCTGGAAGCGGTGCGACGGTTGGAACATGTTGAGGTAGCCGCAATCGCGGGCAGAAATGCGGACGCGGCGCAGCGCCTGGGCTCCGGCTTTTCTATCCCAGCGATTACAAGAGACTATCGCGAACTTCTGCGCGACCGGGCGATCGATGCAGTCCACATCTGCACGCCGAACGCGGAACATTTTTCGATGGCAAAGGAAGCGCTCGAGGCAGGGAAGCACGTGATCTGCGAAAAGCCTTTGGCGACGAGCGTGGAGGAAGGCGAAGAACTGGTCGCGCTCGCGAAGCGGAAGGGATTGCGGAACTGCGTCTGTCACAATCTGCGTTATTACCCGATGGTGCAGCAGATGCGGCGCATGCGCGAGGACGGAGACCTGGGCGAAATTCTCGCCGCGCAAGGGACGTATTTCCAGGATTGGCTGCTGTATGACACCGACTGGAACTGGCGTGTAGATGCCAAGGCTGGCGGCCCTTCGCGCTGCATGGCCGATATCGGCTCGCACTGGTTCGATATGGCTGAGCATGCCACCGGACTGCGCGTGGCTTCTCTTTGCGCCGATCTTCAGACATTTCATCCCACCCGGAAGAAGCCGAAACATTCCGTGGAGACGTTTTCCAATAAACTGCTCGGGCCGAAAGACTATGACGAGACCTCCGTAGATACGGAAGACTTCGGCTCTGTGATTTTCCGCCTGGGCGAGCGTGCGCGCGGCAGCGTTACAGCAAGTCAGGTTTCGGCGGGAAGGAAAAATCGGCTTAGCATCGAGATCTGCGGCACACGAGCCTCCGTGGCGTGGAATCAGGAGCGGCCTGACGAACTATGGATCGGGCATCGCGACGCAGGCAATGAGATTGTTATTAAAGATCCTTCTCTGCTCAAGCCTGCGGCTCGCAGCTATGCCGATCTTCCCGGCGGGCACAGCGAAGGTTATGACGACACGTTCAAGCAGGTCTTTCGGCGCTTTTATGCTTCGATCAGCGACCCGAGTGGTGCGATCGAGTATCCGCAGTTCGTCGATGGACTGCGGCAGTTGACCATCCTTAGTGCCGAGCTCCAGAGCCATCGAACGCGAGGGTGGATTGATCTTCCGACAGCCGAAACTGGCAAGTAACAAGTGAAAGGAACGCGTGTTAATTCTCGCCGCAATTATTGCCATCTTTATCTATGGGATGATCGCCGCCATGTTGGGCACCATCCTGCCCGAACTGTCGGATCGCTTCCATCTCTCGCCCAGTCAGAATGGCACCATCGCCTTCGCACAAGCGGTCGGCCTCATTCTTGCCTCGCTTGCTGCCGGCCCAGTTCTCGATAACGAAGGGAAAAAACTTGGCATCGTTCTCGGACTTGCCTTGATCGCGATCGCACTATTCGTTTTGCCACGCGCGCCGGGATTTCGCAGCATCGTGCTGCTGCTGTTTCTGCTCGGGGTGGGCGGTGGCATCATGGTGACGGGCGCGAATGCACTGGCCAGCGATGTGGGCGAGGCGCATCGCGCTACGGCGCTGAACCTGGCCAATCTTTTCTTTGGACTCGGCGCGCTGGCTACGCCGTTGATCGCCGCGAATCTTTTTGGCCGGAACTCGGTGCGCCTGTGTTACACCATTGCGTCACTGACGGTGGTCACGCTGGTGATCGAAATCGTCACTAGAATGCCCGGGCCTACGGGAGCCGGACGATTCGTGCTGGTGGAAGCGGTACCGGTGCTGGGACGTCCGCTGCTGTTCCTACTTGGACTTTTTGTTTTTCTTTACATCACCTGCGAAGTCGGCATGTGGAACTGGCTTCCGCGTCACTTAATTGCACAGGGCATTCCTGAATCGCGGGCGCTCAATATTCTTTCTCTCGGCTTTGCACTCGGCATGCTGATCGGCCGCGGGGCCATTCTGCCGATTCTCAACCGCGTGCCCGCGATCACGGTGACGCTGGTGGGATCCGTCGCTATGGCGGTTACAACTTTTCTAATGCTGCGGGCCAAGGGAACGGTTGCTGCATCGGTGCTGGTGTTTCTTGCGGGGATTTCGATGGCGCCAGTCTTTCCGACCACATTGGCGATTGTCGGCGACGCCTTCCCGCGCATGACCGGGACCGCGATTGGCTTCGTGATTACGTGCGGATGGACAGGCCTCGCCGTGAGTTCGCGCATCATCGGCGCCATCGCCGGTGGCGATCCGCGGCGTTTGAAAACAGCACTGCTGGTAATTCCCGCTTCTGCCGTGATTATGGTTGGCCTCGATCTGGCCATCCGAAGCGCGTTGCGCTAGGTACCGGTTACACCGTGATTGCTCGCATGTAGTCGGCATCGATCTTCAGCGCTTCCATCTGGGGCATATCAAACTCCTCTTGCTCCACGAACGCGTGCTTGATGTCGGCCTTCTTCGCCGCTTCGAATATGGGGCGGTAATCGATCACGCCGTGCCCCATCTCGGTTGACGGCGGCTCCGGTAGCGGCATTACTCCATGACCCATCTTGAAGTCCTTCACGTGGAGCATGGAAAAGCGCGTGGGATTGCGAGACAGGATCTCCGCGGGCTTCTGGCCGGCCACCGCGGCCCAGCCGCAATCCAATTCCATGCTGACTTTCGTTGGATCGGTCCGTCGCAGGAGTTCGTCGTAGAAGACAACGCCGTTTTCCGAGCGGAACTCCGGTGTGTGGTTGTGGTAGGCGAAGCGCATGCCGGCGGCATTGACCTTTTCGCCGATGCGGTTGAACTGATCTGCATTCCAGCGCCAGTCATCGAGCGTCATCGATTCTCTAGCCGCTCGCGATGCTGGATCCGTCACGCGCGAAGGATCCTTCAACATGGGCGAGGCGCAAACGATGTAGCTGAGTCCCAAATCCTTGCCGAACTGAATGGTTTCATCGACCTTGGGCAGCAGTTGGGAGAGAGGATAGTGGGCGCTTACGCAATGCAGGCCAGCGCGATCCATCGACTGTTTTACCTCGGCTGGTGTATGACCGAAGAAGCCGGCAGCCTCGACTTCGCGGTAGCCTAGCGCGGCGAGTTGATGGAGTGTTCCGTCATAGTCCTTGGGAAGCACATCGCGAACAGAGTAAAGCTGCAAGCCAAGCGGCAGGCCGAGAGCGTTAGCCATCAGCCGGGGCGTGCTATTCCATAGAGCTGCACAAGCGGCAGAGGCGGAGGCAGTCTTCAGAAAACTTCTTCTCGAAATTCGAATCATAGTAAAACCTCAATTCTGAATGATCTCGTATAGAACGGCGCGACGTAGGCCGTTATCCACGAATCGTCTTCGCGTGCTCGTCCCAGGTAGCAATGGTGTTCTTGAAATAGGCGTAGTTGGCGAGGTGACAGCCGATGGCCGCATGATTGCCGAACACCTCGTTCTCCACCGTGGGCTTGCGAGTTCGAACTGCATCGAAAAAATTTGCCTGGTGCGCAGACACATCGCTGTAGCCTTGTGGCGCAGTGAAAGTTTCCGCCTCGACTGGTTGATAGTCGAGTGGACCGGGCTCCGGATGTTCGGCGGTCCACTGCGCCAAATATTCTTTGCGAAGTCGCGCCGGCCAGCCTTTCGTGGAATATTCTTCCGGCTTGGGCGTGATGTCCTGTGGAATGAACGTCAACGTTTGCCCAATGATTTCCATCGTACCTTTGCTACCGTGGAATTTGATCGGCTCGCCGCCTGCGTTATTCAGGTTGCAGCGCAGCACCACCCGGAATTTTGGGTAGTCGTAAAGAGTCTCAATGAGATCAGGAAAATCGCGTCCATCCTTCCAACGAAAGAGTCCGCCACTCGACTGTGCGCGCTGCGCGGCTTCATTCGTTCCAGAGATGAAATGAATTCCGGAGAGCAGGTGGACGAACAGATCGCCGGCCAGTCCCTCGCCGTAGTCCGAGAAACAGCGCCAGCGGAAGAATCGGGCGGCGTCAAACGGGCGCTTCGGCGCACCGACGAGGAACTCATTCCAGTCGATAGTCTGTTCGCTCGCGTCCGGCGGAATGGGATAGACCCAGGCGCCGCTGGGCGAGTTGCGATCGGATGAACCTTCGATGAAGAACACATCGCCGAGCGCGCCGGATGCGTAGAGATCGCGTGCTTTCTCATAGATGATGGAACTCACGCGCTGGCTGCCCACCTGCATGATGCGATTTCCTTTGTGTACTGCCTCGACCATGGCGAAGCCGTCTTCCACGGTGTGCGACATGGGCTTTTCGCAGTAGACGTCTTTGCCAGCGGCGCAAGCGTCCACCACGACGCGGCGATGCTGATGATCGGGGACGGCGACGATAACAGCGTCGACATCTTTGCGGTCGAGGATTTCTTTGTAATTGCGCGTGGCCGGAACTTGCTTTTGCACCGCCTCCTGAGCCGCTTCGTGGCGGCTATCGTAGAGATCGCAGACCGCAACACATTCGATGCCGGGCACGGCGAGCGAGGCTTGCAGCAATTCGCATCCGCGCGTGCCTGTTCCGATCGATGCGAATCGAACACGATCGCTCGGTGCCACGGCGCGGCCTGCGCCCCACAGCGCAGCGGGTTCCAGGAGAGTGAATTTTACCGCGGCTCCTGCAGCTACGGAGCCCGTGCCGATGCGCATGAAATCGCGACGCGTCAAGGAATGCATTCTGACCCTTTCTCTCTTGTCCCGCAGACTAAGACTATCGAATGGTCAAGTCAACATAGTGGCCGAAGTTGGAGAGGGCGAGTTGGTCGCCGCCCGGAAGGTAGAAGCCGAACCGGCCGAGACTTAAATTGCTCCCGGGTACTGACCAGCGGTCGAGGGCGACCCAACTATCTCCCTGCCGGATCTGGTGGACGATCTCATTCTGAGTCACGCGTATCTGCAAAGTCCGGAAGCTTTTCTTGTCGGTCTTGTGGGGAATTTTAATTTCGTCTCCCCTCTGACCGTTGCGGATGACGGTGCGGTAGAAATTATTGTCATCCATTTCGAAGAGGATGTAGTTGTTGACGTCGGTGCAGTTGAGCACCCACCGCAGCCGATGTCCTTTGGCGAGCATGGCGGAAAAAACGAATGTGCCCGAGGTGGGAGAGAGGTTATACATCACGAAGTCGCCGCCCTTGCGAACGAACGAGCCCTTCTCTTGCTTCCAGCCGGCCGGATCGTCCCACTTCGACATGCCATCGGGCGCAAGAGATAGATCCAGGTTCCGGGATTGGCCCGCCGCGATTTCCACGGTTGACGTACGCGTGAAATTGTCAGAGGTCTTCGCGGTGAGGGTGTAAGAACCGGCAGCGAGACTCATCGCGCTGCCGCTGCTCACTTTCGCGGGAGGCTCGCCCGCTTTGGCGATCGTCACCTGAGCATCGGCAGGCGTGAATGTAATTTTCAACTCGCCGGGAGCGGCTTCCAAGGCCAGATCTGCAGCGGTCAGGGAAACCGCCGTGCCGGCGACGAAGTGTCTCTTGATCTGCTTGGGCTTGAACCGATCTTTGCGGACTTCTATCGTGTGGTCTCCAGGATTCACCGTCGCAACTATGAGCGTGCCATCGGGCTGAACGGTTCCTACCGAAGATTGGTCGATCAGAACGGTGGAACCGGGCACTCCACCCTGGATGGTCAGCGAGGCCAGATGCGGGATAGGTTGCAGATTGAAAATCAGTTTGCCTTGCTCGCCTTTGCGGATTCGAATCTTCTGCTCAGGAAGATCCTGAAATCCCGTCTTGGAGACGCGGACGACGTAATCCTTGAGCTCGAGATTCGGGATGCGCAGTTGGCCGTTCTGGGTGAGTTGGGGCTGAAGCCTTCCGTTGAGAAAAACTTTCGCTTTGTCTTGACCCGCGATCACAACGAGCGTGCCCACGCCGTCGGAGGTTGTTTTTTCTGCGCTCGTGTCGGAAGGTGGCTCGACAGGTGGCGACACCGGTTCGGGAGAAACCGCAACAGGAGTGGCAGGAGCAGCAGCGGGTTCGGGCGCCGAAGCCACGGGCGCGGCGTGATGTTTCCGCACAAAAAGAACAATCGCGATCACTAAAATAACTACGGCGGCCGACGCCAGCATTGCCGTGGCGAACCGCTGCGGCGATTTCGTGGGCTGCTTGGGACGGGAAGAGGATGGTGCCTTGGGCGCGCGTGCAGGAGGTTTGGCGACCCCCGCGGCGACTGGTGCCGGCGGCAATGGCGGCGGTGTAGCTGGCGCCGGAGTTGGCGCAGCTTCGGGCAGAGGAGATGAGGCCGCGTTGTTCGTCCCCTCCAACGAAGGCTCGGCCGACTTGGCAGGGGGAGTGTGGTAAGTCTTGGTCGCGCTATCGCTGTCGGGCGATCCGGTGGTGACTACCCGGCTCACCTCCAGCATGCCCAGGCGGTGTAGAAGACCATTTGCGATGGAGAGAACTTCTCCATCTTTCGAATATTTCGCGGCCACCGCGCGGACACGGTCCGCCAACGGCTGCTTTGAAGCCTCATCCGTGGCCGCCTCGACTTCACTTTCCATGCGGCGCAGTTCTTCCACATCGCGACGGCGAAGCTGGCGGCGCTGCGTCTGCAGATCCCGCTGCACGGTTTCCTGAATCTGAATCAGCCGGGGGTCGCGGGGATAAACCGATAATCCTTCCTCGATTCGCGACAGAGCGCCGGCCGGATCAGCGGCAGCCTGCAACTTGCGTGCTTGCGAGACACATTCCTCGACAAAGTTTTCCTTCTTGTGGTCGAGAATGAGAGTCTTGATCGTCTTCGCCATCGGGTGCGCTGGATTCAGGTCGAGGGCTTCTTTGGCAAGTTTCTCGGCTTCGCGCCAGTCGGTTTCTACAACGGAATGTGCTAGTTCGACCAGCGCATTGGCCAGAACTGCGCGCGACAAAGAATTGTTTTCATCGAGCTCGTAGGCTTGACGGAGTAATTGGATTCCGTCGGCGGATTTTTGCTGACCGAACAGCTCTTGGCCTTCGGTCATCAGGCGGTGGGCTTCCGATTTGCGCTTGACGCCATCCTGGGCGAGCTTCTCGAGTTCCGTCAATTCCGCGTCGTTAGGGAACTCTGCCACCGCCGATTGCAGGAGATCGAGAGCGCGAGCATAGTCGCTGGAGTGCAAGCAAGTATCGATCTGTTCGACCAGCCGCGTCTTCGATTCGATCCGAGTCTGCTGCTCGCGCCGCTTCTGCAAGCGATCGACTTCGAAAGTTAATCCGGGATACTGGCTGTAGATCGTGCGCAGGATTTCCCAGTCGTTCAGCGCATCGCTGTATGCTCCCTGCTCTTCGTGCAGGTGAGCTCGGGCGACGATGGAGTTGACGAGATCGCGCTTGTCCTGCACCAAACGCAACGCGCGTTCGAAATGCGATTCTCCAGGATGCTGATCTAGCGCTTCGCGGAGAATGTTGACGCGCTTGTCTAAATCCGGTTCCGTTTCGACTTGGCGATCGACGGAGGCGATGAAGGCTGAGAGTTCCTGCCGCTGCTGCTCCTCAATGTCGTAGCGGAGAGCCTGGAAGATCGCGTTATTCGGATATTTTGTGAGATACGCCTGGCAGGCAGCCATGGCCTTGGCGAAATTGTGCTCTGTGAGTTGCCTGCGAGCTTCGGCATACGCGGTGTTCATCGCGTCATGCTCGGAGCGGACTTCGTTATAGAAGCTCTGGTAATTGGCGCCGCTCTCGCGGTTGATGGAGTCCGGGGCGCGGCGGTCCAGGTCCAAAACCACACCGAGCTTCGAGAGCGCGTTGCTCACATCGCCTTTTTGCCAGGCCTCCATGGCGGCACGATGGAGTTGCTCTTTCTCCTGCCGGAGTTTCCTGTATTCCTGCTCTTGGCGATCGACCTCGGCCAGCAACTGCAACGCCCGCGCCTCCTGCGGCCGGAGTTGGAGCACATTCTGCAGAGCTTCACGAGCATGCCCGTAGGCGTGATTGTCAATGTGCTGACGGGCGAGACGATACCAGTTGTCAATCTGTCGGTCACTGCGGCGGTTTTCAATTCTGCTCTTCAGAGCTAATGCGGTGGCATTGTCTGGTTCGATCTGTAACGCCTCTTGCAATTTTTGCAGGGCGAGCGGATCTTCTTCTTCCTCGAAGCGCGCACGGGCGGCATCGAGCAATTGCGAGAGAGTCTTGCGCCGCACAGCGCCATCGAGTCTCCTGCGCAGCGAGCCGATGGCTTCATCCATGTGGCCTTCGGCTTCCAGTTCGCCAAGGATTTCTCCGGCAAATTGGAAATCGCCCTCGTCCAGCGCTTTTGTGGCGCGCTGCAGACGCGGACGAGTACGTTCGGGGTCAAAAAACTCGATCGGCTCATTCCGCAGCGCTTTGTTGAGCGTGTCGCCAAAATCGCGAGCGCTGGCAAAACGATGCCACGATTGTTTCGCCATCGCTTTGTGCAGCACGCGGCTCACCGGCTGGCTTATGGTCGAATTCAGTTCTGCGGCCAGGGGCGGAATGTGACGAAGAATGGCGTCGACCACTTCATCGGCGCGAGCGCGCTGGAAAGGATTGCGGCCGGTCATGGCTTCATAGCAAACCACGCCGAGCGAAAAAATATCGGAGGCGGGCGATAAGGGCTTCAGCTCAATCTGCTCGGGAGACATGTAGAGCAGCGTCCCCTTCTGCGCCCGCGTGGTATGAGCGTCGGCCATGTGAGCCACGCCGAAATCGATAATCTTCACCGAGTCGTCTTCCATTACGAAGATGTTGCTCGGCTTTAGATCCCGGTGAACCAGGCCACGTTCGTGCGCAGCCTGCAGACCGCGGCAGGTCTGGGAGATGATGTCGATCGTGCGCTCGACGATGAGGCGATGACTGGCTTTGCGGATGAAATATTCCAGCGTAGTGCCGGGAAGAAGCGGCATCACGAAATAAGGTTTCTTCTTGCCGTCTTCTTCGAACTCTCCGATGTCGAAGATCTCGACGATGTTGGGATGGCTCATGGAGGCGAGCACGTCGCACTCCTTGTAGAACAATTGAAGCGATGCGGGATCGGGAATGTCGAGGATGGTTTTCAGCGCGACTTCGCGGCGGACGACGGTATCGTAGGCGCGGTAGACCAGGCCCATACCACCCTGGCCGAGGATCTGCCGAACCTCATAGCGGCCCGCTAATTTTCTTGGTGCGGAGGGTGTATCCATGGCGCATCCCGGCTCGGGGGCCTTAGCATCTTAATGGATTTAGCCGAAAAATGTAGCGATGGAGACTAGAGACTCTAGCAACTGATAAGGCATCTGCTGCGCGGAATCGCCGCCGTGAGAAGCAGTTTCCTTGCCATCACGCCCGCAGCAGGTTGCGCGCGATGAATAAGACATTCGCTGGGCGCTCGCCCAGCCGCCGCATGAAGTACGGATACCACTCGGTGCCGAATGGGATGTAGATCCGGACGCGCCAGCCATTGCGCACCAGGCTCTGCTGCAGGTCGCGGCGGATGCCGTAAAGCATCTGGAACTCGAAGGAGCCGCGCGGAAGCTTCTCGGCATTCGCAAAGGCCTGGGCCTGCTGAACGATGCTTTCGTCGTGCGTCGCCAGGCCGTGATAGATGCCGCTCTTCATCAGGATTTTCATCAGCTTGAGGTAGTTGGCGTCTACGTCGTGCTTGGAAGAGAACGCGATTTCGGAGGGTTCTTTGTACGCGCCCTTGCAAAGACGAATGCGGATCCCATCGGCCAGAAGTTTTTCAATATCGCTCTCGGAGCGCTTCAGATATGCCTGGATCACTGTGCCAACGGAGTTGGCGTTGCCGGGCGTACGGTGCAGTTCGTGGACGAAATCAAGGGTGCGCTGCGTGTAGGGCGATCCCTCCATGTCGACGCGCACGAATCCGGGAGGCTTCATGGCGGCGCACTTGGCGACGAGTCCACTGACCAGTTCCCGGGCCAATTTCTCATCCACGTCCAAGCCCATGTGAGTAAGCTTCAGACTGATATTGGCATTGAGATGATTGCTGGCGATGGCGTCGAGAATTTGATGATAGAGCTGGGCGCTGTGGCGGGCTTCGTCCGGATTGGTGACATTCTCCCCCAGATTGTCGATGCTGACGTTCATTCCGGTACGATTGATGGCTTGCGTGGCGCGTACGGCGTCAGAGATTTCCGTACCGGCAACGAAGCGGCCGGAGACGCGGCGGCCCAGAGAAGAACGCTCGGCAAAATTGCGTAAGGATTGGTTTTCAGAAAGATGGACGAAGAACGCTCTTAACATGCCTCACCTGACAAGTGGTAAGCGGCCGATCCAGATTGGTGCAGGAAGATCACAGAAAGTTGTATCACAAGGTGGGTGGGGCTTAGATAGGACGGAGGTCACAAGCTCACGGAAGATCACTTGACGGCTCGAAACTCAGAGCGTGAATTTCAGTTCGATAATCTCGTGACTCTCGTGAGGAGCGGGTTCCCATTTCCACTCTCGCAGCGCGTTCTGCGCAGATTGAACAAACAAGGGATGACCTCCCTTTATTTCCACCGACTTCACGGTGCCGTTTGGCGCAACCAGAACGTCCGCTTTTACGACACCCTGAATGTTCATTGAGCGAGCCAGGCTGGGATATTGCGGGGCTACCCGTACTAAAATCTTGCGAACACCTTCAGCGTGGTCTTGAGCGAAAAGATCGGCGGACACGGCTGCAAGGGTTGGTAACAGCGCAAGAGCCACAAGCGCAAAGCTTTGCCTGAGGAGGAGTTTCATGGGACTGAAGGCAGAGTAAGGGCAATCTAACACGCGGTGAAGATTACGTCGGTAATCCCGGGAAGTCCATGCTCGGGGCTCGTCAAAACCGGAGAAAAACTGGGATTGAGCCGCTTTCAGATGTCAGGAGCGCTTCAGCTCCCGTGTTCTTCCAGAAATTTCTCAACCTCGATAGCGGCCATACAACCACTCCCTGCCGCGGTAATCGCCTGACGATAACGGCGGTCCTGCACGTCACCGCAGGCGAAGACTCCATGGACGCGGGTCATCACGTAGTTGTGCGTCTTTAGATAGCCGTCCGCATCGGTTTCGAGTTGGCCTCCGAACATCTTCGCGTTGGGTTCATGGCCAATGCCGAGGAACATCGCGCTCGCGGGGAAGTCCGAAACTACGCCGGTTTTCAAATTCTTCAGCTTGAGGGCGGTTACTTCATGCTTACTGGGATCAGAAATATCTTCGACCACCGTGTCGGTGAGAAACTGAATCTTGGGATTGTGCTGGGCTCGCTCCAGCATGATCTTGGAGGCGCGGAAACTGTCTCGCCGGTGAATCAGGGTGACTCTTGAGGCAAAACGAGTGAGGAACAGAGCTTCCTCCATAGCGGAATCGCCTCCGCCGATCACTGCGATCTCTTTTCCAGAAAAAAAGAAGCCGTCGCAAGTGGCGCAGGAGGATACGCCGTGGCCGATTAACTTCTGTTCGTTAGGCAGACCCAGCCACCGCGCTGAAGCGCCGCTGGCGATGATCAGTGATTGAGTGTGCACTTGATGCTTGCCGAGATGGAGCAGGAATGGACGCTGGCTGAGGTCGGCACTGGTGAGATGCGCCATGCGATATTCGGCGCCGAAACGCTCCGCCTGCTTGCGCATGTTCTCGACCAGTTGCGGTCCCATGATTCCCTCCGGAAAGCCGGGGAAGTTCTCGACCAGCGTGGTCATCGAGAGCTGCCCACCGGGTTCATGGCCCTCTACCACAAGAGGTTTCAGATTGGCGCGCGCAGTGTAGAGAGCCGCAGTGTGTCCGGCGCAACCGGAGCCGATAATTACGACGTTCCGAGTTTCACTCATGATTTTCCAAATGTAGTCGTTAGATTGCGGATTTTAGATTTCGATGCATTGTGCACCTTCGTGCCGCCAAGAGTAAAACTTAAGCACAACTGACCTACCCGAAGGAATTGTTGGTCACTGCTTTTCTTGTGCTGGCTTTACCGACTTTGACTTTGACGCGGCCTTCGGTCCGGCGCTGGGAATCTGTGCCAGTTCGGCGGGCACCGTGCGTCTAACTCCCAATTGGCGACGATAATCAGCGAGCACCTCGGAGGCGCTGCGGAACAGCGGTTCATAAGCGCTTTGATCCGGCGCCGGTCCGTTCTCTGCTCCGGCGCAGCGGGCCAGTGCCACCGAAGATTTTCCGAATCTCTCGAGCCGGATGCGGCTGGCAGGGGTGTTGGCCGCCACCATGGTGGCAACGCTGCTAATGGCCGAAGCGCTATCTTCCATCGAGACCTGGATCAAATCCTTGGGATCGCGGACATGCAGCACCAGAGTCTCAACCATGTTTTGGCCATCATTGCTGAACGAGTACTGTACGCTCGAGAACCAGGCCTGCGCGGGGAACTCACGGCGGATGCGAACGTAGTGCGCGACCGAAGGCTCCCCAGAAATCTGCGTAGTTTGTCCCGGCTGGAGGAAGTTCGGCGCATCGCTCAAGGTGGAGACACCATGGGAGATCTCAAAGTCTGTACTGAACGATGGCTGCTTCGGAATCCGTGCCAGGGCCGCAGATATCTCCTTCTGCTCCTCGGCCGAAGGCGTGCAGACATTCAGTACGTTGACCTTCACCTGTGGCTGGGTCGAAGGACTCTCGGTAGACTGCTGGGCGAAAACGGGAAGGGCGGACAACGCGCTGGCGAAGATAACGATGATTTTTGGGAGCACTGCGGAATTCTAAATGATGACTGCGGAAAAACTTAAACCACAAAGCGTGTAGAAGGTTTTGCCCAGAGGAGGAAGGCGGTTAGAATTCGAGGATGGCGAATCTTACGCTGGTTTACGGCATGCGGCTACTGCTCTCGGAAGATGTGGCCGAAGTCGGCCAAGCTCCGGTGAAGCTCACCAACGGACGCGAGGCCCACGTCACCATGCACGTCCTCGAAGGCAGCAAAGAAGAAATCGAAAAACAGTTGCGCACCAGCCTGGAGGCGTTCTTCGATCTCTATCCTGAAATCTAGGTGTTTTCGGGACGAGTGGGGTGGGTCTCACAAAGAAGGTCTCAGGTGTTAGGTCTTGGGGTGTTGGGTCTTGAGATGTCGATTTTTCCTATGACCTAAGACCTGAGGCCTATTACCGAAGGCCCGACCGCACGCGGCAAGTCGAAGTCATGCGAGACGCTTACTGGAAATTGCGCGCAAGAATGGCAGCTGCTGGTTTGTGGCCGCAGGGCTGGATTGCGCGCGGCGCCTGGTATTCGCTGGGTTTGGCGTTCGGGCTCTTCATTCTGGAGATGCTGCTGAAGTTATTCGCTCCGGCAGCCAGCAACAGCCTTGACGGTTGGGTCCGATTTCTTCTTTTCGACGCGGCTTTGCTGTTTTCTATTCTTGCCTTTCGCGGGTTGAAGCGAAAGCTTCTGTGGCGACTGCGCAACCGGCTGATCGTCACCTACGTTTTTATCGGCGTCATTCCAGCCGTTTTGTTGATCGCGATGGCGCTTATCACGATCTACCTTTTCGCCGGACAGTTTGCCAGTTACGTCGTGACTTCGGAGATCAACGCTCAGCTGCGCAGCATGCAGGCGGTGAATGCTGCGGTTGGCAATGAACTGGCGGCGCGCATCGAAAAAGGCGAAGCGCCAACGGCGGATTCACTGGAGGGCCTCAGGAAGCGGGACCGCGCCTGGGGAAGAAGGCGAGTCTGTGCCTGGCACGGCGCGCGGATCTTGTTATTCAGCGGCGGAGCGCAGAATTCGTCGGCGATGAGTTTTCCCGAGTTTTTCAATAAAGACGACGGCGAGTTCGCCAAGGCGATTCGCGAAGGCCAGCCCTTCAAAGAAATTACTCGCGACAACGACGGGCTGTACTTGCGCGTGGCTTCCGTGTTTGTGGTGGGTCCGGAAAAGCTTACGGTCGTTACCGGCGAACCACTGGATAAAGATATGATCGCCGACATCGCGGCGAATCTGGGCGAAATCACGCTTTATGCGGCTGGGATCAAGTTCGACGACACGCAAAAGAAAAACCAGAACCCGAGTGCGGCTAAGGGAAACGGTTTTGAAACGCGCCTTTTTGATGATCCCAATAAGGGTAAGGTCGAAAGCGCCACCAGCGACGCGAAGACTGCTCCCAGCCCGGAAGGCGATCAGCGGGTTTTCCGTCCGACGTTTACCGTTGGTTCTCTCGCCGCACCTGCGGGCACGATGGACCGCGAGATTACTTTTGGCACGCCGCTCCCGGTGGTGGATTGGAAGACCGGTGAACGGGAGCGAGCTGGCGCCTTGGTTAGAGTTCGCACCAGGCCGTCCGTGCTCTACAGCCATCTGTTCGCCGCGCTGGGAGATATCGCCCGCGGCGTGGAATACATTCTGCTCGGGATCCTCATTTTCTTTGCCGTCATTGAATTGATTGCGCTGATCATCGGCACGCGCATGACGCGCACTATGACCAGCGCCGTCGGCGAACTTTACAACGCCACCAGAAACGTTGATCGCGGCGATTTCAGCCATCGTATTCCGGTGAAATCCTCGGACCAACTGGCCCAGCTGTCACTGTCGTTCAACTCGATGACCGAGTCCATCGAGAAACTGATTCAGGAGCAGAAGGAAAAGCAGCGACTGGAGGGCGAACTCGCCATTGCGCAGGAGGTGCAGGCGCAACTATTTCCGCGACAGGTTTCAGAACTGGAGTCGCTTGAAGTGCACGGCTTCTGCCGCCCGGCGAGAACGGTTAGCGGCGACTACTACGATTTTCTGACGGCGAGTTCCCACAAGCTGATCTTGGCGGTGGGCGATATCAGCGGAAAGGGAATCTCCGCTGCGCTGTTGATGGCGACCATTCACTCGGCGGTGCGCGCCTACAGCGTGGAGAGCCTGCCGCAGATGCGCGAGCCCGTGGCTGTTGGCGCCGTAGCCGGCGCGGGCAGGATCATGGCGGCGTGGCCGGAGGGCATCGAAGTTTCTCCGGGGGCGTTGCTCGGACTGCTCAATCATCAGCTCTACGAAAGCACTCCGCCGGAAAAATATGCCACGCTATTTCTAGGAATTTATGACGGACGCTCGCATCAGCTGACCTACAGCAATGGAGGACATCTGCCCCCAATTCTGATTGGCCGGGACGGCGCGGTGCGAAGGTTGGAGGCGGGCGGGACGGTGGTTGGCCTGTTCGACAACATGACGTATGACGAGGGATCGGTGGAAATGCATCCCGGCGAAATCTTCATCGCCTATAGCGACGGCGTAACCGAGCCGGAGAACGAGTTCGGAGAATTTGGCGAGGAGCGGCTGATCGATCTGGTGAGCACGAATCGCCATCTGCCACTGGTGCAGATCAGCCAGGCAGTTACATCCGCGGTGGATGACTGGATCGGCGACAACGAGCAGCCGGATGACATCACGCTGGTGCTGGCGCGGGCGCGTTAGCGTGACCCTCCAACCCCCAGGATGTCGACGGCATCCTCAGCGATTCCACGCCGCACCTCCTCCAGATTGTTGTCACTGAGGGGTACGAAGGTTTGACCATCGCCTCCCCCGGAGCCGAACACAATCACTTGCTCACCCAGAAGCGGGGCCTCGCCTGTGGCCTTCGGATACAAGGTTTCGTGAAAAACGGCCTTCTCCAACGTTCCCTTCAGGAGTTCAACCACCTTGTAGTCCACAAAGTCGATTCTCTCGTGTGTATCGCTCGACTGCTCGTGGTCGATTCGCGACACCCTCGCAATGGCAGCAACGTCAGCATTCCGACCGCAGGCTCGGATCATGGCTGGCGACCAGACCAACGCCGGACGCGTTTCCGGGTTCGACCTGGAATTCCCTTCCCTCCGACGCGCCGCGGCCGGCATAATCTGGCTCATGTCGGTGCAGCGTCTTAAGGTTGCACCTATGCAAGACAGATCAAATGCAAAGGCCTCCCGCATCTCGTCGGCGCTGGCATACGGCGTAACCTTGGCCCAAAGCTCCTGGCAGATCTCGCAGCCTCCTGGCGATCCAAAACGAATGTCGGGGTGCGGGTTTCGCGGATCACACGATCCCGAGCCAGAGTTCCGTGTCGTCTGGGCAATTGCGATAAGTGGATAGCCCTCCCGATGCGGAATGACCGCGGTGAAGTCCTTTCCCCAAACCACTCCGTTGCGCACGCGGACGGTGGCGTGAATTTCCGTCCACCGTCCCCCAAGTAAATCCCGGGCGTACCACGCAATTTCTCCCAGCTTGGAAAGCTGCATTGGGGACCAGTGATTTAGTGTCACAGTAAAGTCACAACGCTCTGGCGAACAGCCCGCGTCCCCTTCCACGTGCTTCCGGTAGTCTTTCCGAATTCGCTCCACGTCCTGCCACGTGCTCTTTCTCAGTTCGAGGCGCTGAATATCCTCTAGGAGTACTTGTGCCCGATGCTGAAAGAACCTGTCCGAAAGGCGGACGAAAATAATCCACGCAAGTATGAGGAGAACTGAGGTCATGTAGATTCGGGCCGCCCACTTGTTCGGAAAGCGACGAACTGTGTGGGGAGAAGGCAGTTGCTGACGCAACGGTTCTTTGTTTCCAAGCAACCAAGCGCACCTGCAGGCTACCAGTAGTCCCAACAGTGCTTCGAGGAAAGGCCAAGTACGTTCCCCAGTATCTGACTTCCATTGCCACGCGGTGGTGGAACCAGGCAGGCCCGCGTTGGGAACCGGACTCGCGTCGATGCGGGTCATCTCCAGGTCCCAAACGCGATATTCGCACTTCATATATTCGCTGCCATCGGTGTTCCAAAATGAGGCGGGCACCCGATTGCTTCGCGAGGTGCTCAAGTGGAGATTTCGATACGGAACCTCGTAGAAGGGCGGCGCAGCCGGAGGAAACCCCAAATCATAAATCCAAAGCGAACTGTCGTTGGAGTTGCTGCCTCCCTCCCATCCTTGAACATAACCGCTAAACGTGGCATGTGGGCTTGATCTAAGGAGCGTCTGAAAGCCGCCATGCAGAAGCAGAGCAATCCCCAGCAGAATTAATCCGAGCAAATTATTCTTGTCAAGGAAACTCTGGCGCTTGGCGCCGATGAAGAGCGGAAGAGCAATCAACCCACAGGCGAGCGCGGCAACATTGACGTATACAAGAATTCCTGTAAGCACGTCCGATTGTACTCTCTGGCCGAGTTCTTTCTTGCCGGTGTCCCGCTTCTCGACGCCTTCGCGAGAAGTGGGACACCCTATTTGATCAAGCCTAGATTTTCTTCTTCTTCCACTTCCCTTGCTTAAACAAAATCGCGCTGACGGCGGCCATGGAGCTTTCGGCGATAGCGATGGAGGCAAATACGCCATTCGAGCGCATATGCAGCGGGAGAGCGAGCCAATAGGCTAGCGGTATCTCGAACAGCCAGAAGCCAAAGAAATTCACGATGGTTGGCGTGATCGTATCCCCAGCGCCATTGAAGGCCTGCATCATCACCATGAAATAAGCGTAGCCGAGATTTCCATAGCTCACGATGCGCAGGCAAGCCGCACCCAGGGGGACGACTGCCGGATCGTGCGTGAATAAGCGGACGATAGGCTCAGAGAAAAATGTGAAGATCGCACCAACCGCGCCGAGGAAAATCACGTGGCATCCATAAATACCCTCGAACCCTCGGCGCTAGTCAGTAGAAAAACCTAGCAAACGCGCGATCACAGAGTTTGCTCGGCAGATCACAAATTACTTTTTCGCAAAAAGCGTTACTCGCGATGTGACCGCCAAATTTTTCACCATCCCTCCCAACACTACAGGTCCGAGAGGCGTCTCCAGCAGGCCCCGGCCGTCGGCTCGAGGGTCGTAGGTATTCTCGTCAATCGTTTCCCACCGATGACTGTGCAGGTCGTAGTCAAAAGTGATGCTGGAAACATCTTCGGGCCGGCCATCATATGAGGCGCCTTTGTAATCGTGAGGAGTGGCGGTGCCACCGGAAAAATAAATCTTGTGCTCCCGCTCGGCACCTCCGGCAGAGATTCCGAAGCGAGCTGTTCCGGGATGCGGCGGCAGCTTGGTCCATTCAATCTTGCCGGGATCTTTGCGGTCGATCTTGCCCAGCCAGCATTCGTCGGAAGCGATGTAGCGCGGGCCGCCGGATGGCCCAGGTTTCGCGCCATCCACGACAACGATCTCTTCGTCGGCCAGGCCACCGGCCATTCCGAAGGCAGGAGTGCCGGGAAACGGCGTGGCCTGACTCCACGCATCTCGGTCAATGTCGTAAACCTGCACATTGTTCACCGGGCCATTGGGCGAGCGGCCGCCGATCAGATAAACGAAACGATCATGAGTGACACCCGTGACCGCGCTATCGACCGGTACGGGGATATCTTTGCCGCGAGACCAGCGGCGCGCACCGGGCTCATAAACATTTACGTCCGGCACGGTGAGCTCACCGCCCTGGTTGTCGACCACATAGCCGCCCATCAGAACTACCACTCCCTTCACTCCTCCAGCAGCGGCATTCAAACGCCCTACAGGCCCGGGAACTGCGCGCCCCTGGCTCCATTTTCCGGCGTGGGAGAAAGTCATCACGTAGACCTGGTTGGTAACGTCGTCCCAGGTTTTCTTCGGCCCCACCCCCATCATGGAAAATAATTGGAAGCCGCCTTTGAGCGTGGCGACAGCGTTGCTGGAAACCGCGGCGGGCATCGGCGGAAACTTCGGTTCATCTGCGCCCAGAAGGACCACTGCGCAAATCGCCAGCAGGGTGAGGAACGAAATCTTTTTCATGGCACAGATATTAACTCACCTTGCGCGCTATGTTAGTGGGCTAACCGCAGGCGTTAGAACCAGGTTTTGCGGCGGTACTCGCGATAGGCGTCGCCAAATGCCGCTTGGAGGACGCGGGCTTCGCGGTGGGCGCGCAGCGTCTGCATGATGATGACGGCCAGCACGAGGAGCCATAGCTTGGGGCGGTGAATGAGTAGCACAAAACCGGCGATCAGCACCGTTCCGAAGACGTAAATCGGGTTGCGAATTTTCGAATAGACTCCGTGGGTCACCAGCTGATGGGCCTCCGCCTTGATGGCGAACGACTTGCCCAGTTGGTAGCGCGCAACCGCAATTCCCGCCACACCCGCGAGTAGTAATGCTGTTCCCAGGCTCCGTTGCCAATCCCAAGGGCCGGGCATCGTGAAGATGAACCACAGCAGTACGCAAACGACCACGATCTGAACCACGGTAAACAAATAAAACTGTCGACCTTCCATCGATTGCCTTCCCCTTCGCTGACTATTCGATGAACCCTTGCCGCACAGCATGAATGAAATCCGTATAGGCGGGAACCTGTCCGCCTAGGCGCATCACGCTGGCGATCTGCCCCCGATGGTACGCCGAATGCATCACAACGTGGGTCAGCACATCCTGCACCATGCTCGACCAGGCTTCGCCTTTGCTGTTTTTGTAAGTGATGTTCTCCGAGAGAGCTGAGGCGGGAAGCTCGGCGAAATATTCGCGCCAGAGCTTGGATAGCCTGTTGGCTTGTGCTTCGCACTGGTCGAGGCTGAACTCCGGCCAGACGGGCAGACTTTGCGGTTGGCGCCAGAGGCGCTCGAGCCACAGGTGCTCGGCGGAAAGAATGTGCGCCAGCAACTGCAGAGGCCGCGCAGGCGCTGAACCTGATCCAGCTTTGATTGCTGCCAGGACCTCACGGTTGGCCCAAGCATCGTAGAGAAATTGACGGCGCAGATGTTCCAGCAATTCCACGATGCAGACCCCTTGATCGAAGACTTCGAACCGTTGACGCAAGGCCGCGAGCAAGGCCTCAAAATAATTTAGTCGGCGCGCGGCGCGTACGGCAACCCGGTTTTTTAACCGTCCGTTCACACTTCTCAGTTAGACTCCTCCCTGACTCGTCAAATGAATTATTCTGAATGATAGGCGGCTGAGTGTTGTCTATTTGAAGTTGGCTGAATATGATCCGCAAAGTTTCCACATCTCGAACGACATTGGAAGAGGCGGACACGTCCGGTGGTTCGCGCGAGAATCCGGAAGCGGAGAAGAAAGCCACAAAAAAAGCTACAGGATCACTCGATGATCTGGCGCAGACGGCGCTAAAAGCATTTCTCATCGCTCGCGACGCCGCCGCCAATGTGCCTGATTTGTTCACGCAATCCTCGCGCATGGCGTTTCTTGCCATCAAGGAGTGCGAGCAGGAACTCGACGTAATCGAGCGTTACATCGACGAGCGGACACCTGCGGCCATCACGCGCGTGAATGAAGCTCGAGCGCGCCAACTTTTGACTAGCCTGAAATGTACAACCGACCTCGAACGCATCGGCGATCTGGTCATGAGCATGTCCTTGCGAGTGCAGGCCCGGACGGCGAAGACGGCGCCTTCCGATGTGCGACAGTTGGTGGAGATGTCGACGATCCTGCGCGAGATGCTCGATCTGGTGTATCGCGGATTTGTTGATCTCGACCTGGAATGCGCCCGCAAGGTCCTGCAAATGGATAAGGACATCGACCGCGTCTGTCACGCATTGTTCCAGAAACACCTCACCGACCATGGCGCGCAAAGCAATCCGTCCAGCTTTGAAGTGCTCCTCATGGCGCAGGCACTGGAGCGTGCCGGAGACCATACCACCAATCTCGCCGAAGATCTTTACAGCCTGATCGAAGGCCGCAGCCTGCGGCATGCTCCTAAGAAGCGCGCGGCCACTTAACCAAAGCGCTCCCTTCAGTTTTACCCCCTTAAGCCCAGCGACTACTTCCACGCAGACGGCGGGATTACGAATCCGACCATCAGCAACCCCTGCATCTGCCCCCAATCGTCAGTCTCGCGGTCGAACACGGCTTCTCTGCGTTGGTCAGAAAATCGCAGATCCAGCAGAAAGAGTTTGTGGATTGCATAAGCTCGTACTCCGCTCGACGAGTCGCGTGTTTCGTCGAAAAGCGCTCCGTACAACACGTACAGGTGAGACTTCCACTCAATCAGCGGGGCGTGCTGTTCCCTCAGAGTGTTGACAATGAGCGAGGGATTAATCGAGTCGTGCGGAATATAGTCCGCGCTTACCATGACCGGCTGGCCATCGCTCAAGAGATGTCTACCCTGCAACTTGGTGCTGAGTTCTTTCAACGACAGCGGCGTTGACAGTGTGGCGTAAAGCGCAACGTCTTCCAGGGCGGAATCCTTTCCGCAGCACACGGCTTTGTCGTGGAGCACGGTCTCCAGTGCGGTTGCGAACACCGCGGATCGGTGCGCCGAGGGTGCCGTTAGCGAGGGCAGGTTCGCGACGCGGATTTCTTGATTGGGAAGAAATACAGAACTGCTGCCTTCCTGTCCGCGCGCGGTGGTCGAGGCCAAAGTGATCACACAGAGAACGAAAAAGCAGAGAAAGCGGAACCTAGCCACGGTGCACCTCCAACTTCAGCTTCTCAATCCTAGCCCTGCTCAACGTTTTCCAGAAACACCAATCTGGCCTTAGGAAATTCAGAAACGACATGCCTTCCCGAAATTCATCATTCGTTAACACGCGGGAAACATTCTCGCAACATTTCCAACATACATTTTAGGAACCCGGACATGCACGGTCTGGAGCCGACTGAACCTGAAATAACCAACGATGCAGCTTCCCATGGGATCTTACGAACCGCGAGGCGAGGCGGGAAATACCGGAGTGTCTCGCTGCCTGGTTTTCGTGGTCGAAGATGAAGAAGACATCGCCCGGCTAATCTCTCATAACTTGCAGGCCGCCGGTTTCGACGTGCAAAGCTTTGTCAGTGGCGCATCGGTGGTCTCCGAAGCCTTGCGCGAAATGCCTTCGCTGTTTCTTTTAGATGTGATGTTGCCCGGCGCCGACGGTTTCGACCTCTGCCGCCAGATTCGCCAGACGGCAACTCTCTCAGCCACACCGATTATTTTTCTCACTGCCAAAACTGCCGAGGCCGACCGCGTCAGAGGACTCGAACTGGGCGGGGACGATTACATCACCAAGCCCTTTAGTCCACGCGAGTTGGTGGCCCGGGTTCGCAGTGTGCTGCGGGGCGTTCGTCAGCCGGCGGTCGCGCCGGAAGTGCTTCGTGTGGGAGATCTCGAAATCGATGCCTCTTCAATGACCGTGCAGGTGCAGGGTAGGGCGATTCTTACGACCGTGCGCGAGTTTCGTTTGCTGGAGTATCTGGCCATGCACGTGGGTCGCGTACTAACCCGCGACCAGTTGCTCGATGCGGTGTGGAAAGAGACTCCCTTTGTGACGCCGCGCTCGATCGACGTTTACGTGCGCCGACTGCGCGAGAAAATAGAAACTGATCCGCGCCACCCGCGATATCTGAAAACTTTGCGCGGCATCGGCTATCGCTTCGAAAACCCGAAGTAGGGGATTAGTTTCCAGTTGTCAGGGGTCAGTTTTCCATCCAACCTGATTTCTATTCGCCATTCGCCACCCAAATTCTCACTTCTGGGGAAGAAGGCTCGGTTTTACGGAGAACCGGGAACTGAGAACTGGTGTCTTGATTTATCCTGTCGTCTTAACGCATCTTGATTCGCGCCCCATCATGACCCGATCCAAATCACTGTGGAAAGCGGACGATCAAAAGGCCCGCTTGCTCGAACTTACCGCGCAGTCAGACGATTCCGCCAAGGATCACTCGCTGCGTCGGGACGTACGTTCGCTGGGAGCATTGCTCGGGCGCGTGCTGGTGGAGCAGGTGGGACAGGAACTGTTCGATACCGTCGAAGCACTGAGGCGACTCATGATTCGTCATCGCGAGCGAGTCGCGCACAGTCCCGCGGCTAAGTCTCACGGCAAACTGATGGCCAGCGCCCAGGCGATGATTTCAGAGATGGATCTGACGCGCGCCTATCAAGTGACGAAGGCCTTCGCAATTTATTTTGAGCTGACCAACCTCGCCGAGACCAACCATCGCAAGCGCCGTCGCCGTGCCCGGCAATTGCACCGGCAGCATGCGCTGCCCGGATCGTTTCACGGAACCCTGCTGCGCATGAAAGAAGCAGGAATGCCGGCTGAGGCGGCGCTCGCGGCTCTTCGTGAAGTTATCGTGACTCCAGTATTTACGGCTCACCCCACGGAAGTGGCGCGCCAGACCGTGCTGCTGAAGCGCCGCCGTATTGCCGAACAACTGGAGCGGCTCGATCGTCTTCCTCTTACTTCCGGCGAAGCCTTGAGATGCGAACAAATCATCCACGCGGAAGTTTCCGCGCTTTGGCAGACCGACGAGGTTCGACAGTCCAAGCCTACCGTGGACGACGAAATTCGCATGGGCCTGCGTTATTTCCGGCTTTCGTTGTTTGAAACGCTGCCGCGCATTTATGCCGAGGTTGCGGAATCGATTCGCGAGGTTTACGGAACTGTCCTCGATGCGACCGAGTTGCCGAGCCTGTTGAGTTTCGGATCCTGGATTGGTGGGGATCGCGATGGCAATCCGCTGGTGAAGCCGGAATGCATGAAAGATGCGCTGGAACTGGCGAGAACGATGATTCTCCGGGAATACATTCGGCAGGTGGAATTCCTAAGTGATTGCCTGAGTTCGTCGTCACGGCAAACCGCCGCCTCGCCGGAGATTCTCGCGCGCCTGGTGCAATATAGGCAGTCGATGCCTGGAGCCTTCATCCTGTGGGGGCCGGGCAACACGGAGGAGCATTACCGCCGATTTCTTTCCTACGTGGTTCATCGCTTGCAACGTAGCCGGGAAGACGCGAAGGCGCAGGATTCGTACCACGATGCGGCGGAATTTGAGTCCGATCTGATTCTGTTGCGAAAGAGCCTACTGTCGAATCGCGGGCAGCGGCTGGCAGAGACTTTTGTTGATCCCCTCCTGCGCCAACTCCGAACTTTTGGCTTTCATTTGCACGCGCTGGATATTCGCCAGCACGCCCGCGTTCACGCCGAAGTTCTCGAGGAGATCGCGGCACAAAAGATTGATGCGAGAAAGATCGAGCCCAGAAATCCCGAACTGAGAAAGACAAAATTAAGAAAGGCTGAATTACGCGAGACTGCACCGGCATTGGCGGCAGGCGCCCATTTACCGGACGGCGGCGAACGTGGTTCTGCGCAGACACGGGAGCTGATCGATACCTTCCACACCATTCAGCAACTCAAGCAAACCTATCCTGCCCAGTCCATCCGGCAGTACATCATCAGCGGAGCGGAGTCCGAAGATGACGTGCTCAACGTGCTCCGCCTCGCAAAAGCTTGCGGTGTCAATCTGGCTGGTTCTGACGACGACCCCGGACTAATGCCAGTGCCACTATTTGAGTCGATCGATTCTTTGCGCGCCGCGGGCGGCGTGATGCACCGTCTGTGGCGGGATCCGGAATATCAACCGCTTCTCAATTCCTGGGGGCGTTGGCAGGAGGTGATGCTGGGTTATTCCGACTCCAACAAAGATGGAGGAATGCTGACCAGCACTTGGGAATTGTATAAAGCGCATCGCGATCTACATCATGCGGCGCAGGAATGTGGAGTGAAGTTGCGCCTCTTCCATGGGCGCGGAGGCACGGTAGGACGCGGCGGCGGGCCCACGCATTCGGCAATTCTGGCGCAGCCGGAAGGCTGTTTTTCTGGGCGCATCCGCATCACCGAGCAAGGAGAAGTTCTCAACTGGAAGTATGCCGACGCAGTACTGGCGGAGTGGAATCTGGAACTGATGATTGCCGCCAGCCTTGAAGCGCTCACGCGCCCGGGTTCGCAGCCGGCCAAAGATCAGGCGCGCTGGGAAGAGGCGATGGATGAAATGTCCGAAGCTGCTTACCGCGTGTATCGCCGCGATATTGCAGAGAATGCCGACGTGCTGGAATATTTCGAGCAGGCCACGCCGGTCCATGAACTGGATGCAGCGCGCATCGGCTCACGACCA
This sequence comes from uncultured Acidobacteriaceae bacterium, assembly GCA_963777005.1. Lineage (GTDB taxonomy): Bacteria > Acidobacteriota > Terriglobia > Terriglobales > Acidobacteriaceae > Sulfotelmatobacter. Next base: position 204,604 of record CAVZPC010000026.1, read on the forward strand.
TCGCGCCGAACGAAGGGCAGACGGTTAGAGGATCTGCGTGCCATCCCGTGGGTCTTCGGTTGGATGCAAAGCCGCCACGCCGTTCCCGCGTGGTACGGCGTAGGCTGCGGATTGCAGAGCTTCGCCAAGAAAGGAAGAAGCCAGGAGAAGCTGCTACGCGAAATGTTGAAACACTTTGCCATCTTCTCCGACTTGGTACGCAACGTCGAACTCGGCATCGCCAAAGCCGATCTTCACATTGCGCGGCTTTATTCCGGGCTGGTGAAGAACGCGGCGCTGCGCACACGCGTCTTCACCATGCTAGAGGAAGAGTTTCTGCGGTCGCGCAGTATGATTCTCAGCATTTCCGGCCAGCGCGAATTGTTGGCGCGCAACCGCGTGCTGGCGCGCTCCATCCATCTGCGCAATCCCTATGTGGATCCCATGAGCCTGATCCAGGTTGAACTATTGCGGCGAAAGCAGCAAGGCGTGGATTTGGCGAAGCTGGAATATCCTCTGGGCGCGACCATCAACGGCATCGCTGCTGGCCTGCACAACACAGGATAGACTGGGCGGGCGGTGGCAGCTAACCAAGCGGTTCAAAGCCCGTCTGTAGTATGTTGTTCTACGGAAGGACGCGCGCACTATTCTCCCGTCCTTCGCGTTGTGGAACCTGCTTTTCTTCGTGCGCATGTGAGCTTGTGGTTGCGTCTCAGTCGACATTGCCATTCCCGCTCCAAATTCGTCCGATCCATCCAAGAGGCCCTATGTCTATTTCCAGAATCATTGTAGGTTTTGCATTGTTCCTTTTGCCGCTGACACTGCTGGCACAAAAAGCGACTCTTCATTCCGTTGCCTCAGCCGCCGCGGCCAACCAGGAAAGCACCCCTAAACTCGATCACTTCAATCCGGATCTGGTGGACAAATCGCTGAACCCTTGCGACGACTTCTACAAATATGCTTGCAACAAATGGATTGCCGCTAATCCCATTCCTGCCGACCAGGTGTACTGGAGCACAGGCGGTGGTTTGGAAATCTGGAACGATAACGTCCTGCGCGAGACTCTGGAAGCTGCGAGCAAGAACGATTCAAACCGTAGCGCTGTGCAGCAGAAAATCGGCGACTATTGGGCTGCCTGCATGGACGAGAGCGGCATTGAAGCGGCTGGCTTGAAAGCTCTGCAGCCGGAGCTCGACCGCATTGCGGCGATCAAATCCAGGCAGGAAATTACCCTTGAAATCGCACATCTTCATCATCTGTTTCCCGGCGCATGGGAGCAATCCGACAATCAAACGAACGCACCGTTTTTCGGATTCACTGGAGCGCAAGACTTTGACGACGCCTCCAAAGTTGTAGCGCAGATCGATCAGGGCGGTCTGAGCTTGCCCAATCGCGACTACTACCTCAATACCGATGAGAAGTCAGTGGAGACTCTGACGAAATATCGCGCTCATGTTCAGAAGATGCTCGTACTCGCGGGCGAAGCGGAAGCGCCAGCCAGTGCCGATGCAGCGACCGTAATCGAACTGGAAACCGCCATGGCCAAAGCGCAGATGGATAACATCAAGCGCCGCGATCCCAAGAATATCAACAACAAAATGAGCCTGGCCCAGCTTCGCGACCTGACGCCAAACATCCAGTGGGACGTTTACCTGAAGGCGGTCAATGCTCCGGCCAGTGAGCACTACATCGTCACCTCGCCCGATTTCTTTCGCGCCGAGGACAAGCTGATGACGGAACATTCGCTGGAGCATTGGAAAACGTACATGCGTTGGCAGGTGATCCACGGCGCAGCGCCCTATCTAACCAAGGCGATTGCTGATGAAGATTTCAATTTTTTCTCGCGCACCTTAGCCGGCCAGGAGGAACAGCTACCTCGCTGGCGGCGCTGCACTCACTGGGCCGACCGCGATTTGGGAGAGGCCCTCGGCCAAGCCTACGTGGACCGGGCTTTTCCGCCGGAGAGCAAGGCGCGCACGGTTGAAATGGTGCATGCCATCGAGAGTGCAATGCATAGCGACATTGAAAGTGTGAGTTGGATGACCCCTGCTACCAAGGAGCAGGCGATCGTGAAGCTCAAGGGAATCGAAGACAAGATTGGATATCCTTCGCACTGGCGCGATTATTCCAGCGTAAGAATCACGCGCGAGAGCAACGTTGGTAACGTGGAGCAGGCATCGTCGTTCGAATTCGAGCGCTGGGTGGCCAAGATCGGCAAACCCGTCGACCGCAGCGAGTGGACGATGACGCCGCCAACCATCAACGCTTACTACGATCCGCAATTGAATACGATCAACTTTCCTGCCGGCATTTTGCAACCGCCGTTTTTCGAAAAAAACATGGACGACTCGGTGAACTACGGCGCCATCGGGATGGTCATCGGCCACGAACTCACTCACGGCTTCGACGACCAGGGACGCAAGTTCGACGCTCACGGCAACCTGCGCAACTGGTGGACTCCGGAAGATGCCAAGCAGTACGACGAGCGCGGCAAGTGCATCGCCGATGAGTACACGCAGGAAGTTCCCGACGCCGGCGGCGGAGTCAAGCAGAATGGCTTGCTGACCCAAGGCGAGGACACAGCTGATAACGGCGGCATCCATCTGGCCCTGATGGCGCTGGAAGCCGATCTGAAGAAGGAAGGGAAATCGCTCGATGAAAAAGGTCCGGACGGCTGGACCTATCTCCAGCGCTTTTACCTTGCCAACGCGTACTCGTGGTGCTCGAACGTGCGGCCTGAAGTGGCTCGTTTGATCGTTACCACGAACCCGCATTCTTTGCCGATTTTCCGCATCGACAACGTGGTTTCGAATATGCCCGAGTTTGCTCGCGCGTTTGGTTGCAAGCCGGGGCAAAAGATGGTTCGAGCCAACGCGTGCCGAGTTTGGTGACGAGGGCTACAAATGAAAGGGCCAGCGCGGGCTGGCCCAGTTTTTCCCTACATGTTTTGATCTGAGTTTCTAGCGATTGATGTCCTCTTTCGACTGCAAACGTTTTACGTAGGTCTCCAGGTTAGTGCGGTTGGCATCATCCGGCACGCCTGAGAGAGCAGCCTGCATCTCCTTCACGGCTTTATCGAAATCACCCTGGCCACTATAGACGCGGGCCATACCGACGTGCGAGGTCCAATAATCGGGGAACTTCTTCGCGTTGGAGCGATAAACCGCGAAGGCTTCTTCCTGCTTTTTCTCTCCCTGCAGCTGGCGGCCATAGAAATAGAGTTGCAGTGCGGACGCCTTTTCCAGCGCCTTGCTGCGGAATTCCGTAGCTGCATCTTTGCGGCCCATGGCATCGAGAATGCGCGACTTGTTCATCAGGTTGTCGAAGCGCTCTTCCACCTGAATCGACTGGTCCTCATCTTTCAGCGCCTCGTCCAGATTCGTCTTGGCGGCGAGGAAGTAACCGGCCGCATCGTCCCATGTGTCCCAGTAATATTGATTGAGACCGCGGATTTGGCGGTGAAGGCTGGCTTCAACAACGTCGCTGACGTTGACTGCGACTTTGAAAGGTACGGCGACTTTCTCCCAACTCAGAGTAACAACGGTGGAGTCGGGTTTGACGTCATCAAAATCATAAGTGAGTGCATCGTGGAACTCGGCAGGTTGCGGCTTCACCGTAACCCGAAGCGCATCTTCATCCTGTTTGTAACTGAAGCTTCCCCAGGCAGTGGACATTTTCGAGAAGATCACGGTCCACTGACTTTCTCCCGGAATCATGTGCAGACCGTAAGTTCCCTTGTCGAGCGCCTGGCCTTCGATGGTGACCGGATCGGTGAAGGTGATGGTGGTGTTTTCGTTCGCTCCCGCGCGCCATACCTGCCCGTAAGGAACGAGCTTGCCCCAGACTTGGCGGCCATTGACCAGCGGCCGGTGATAGTTGACGGTGATGTCGGTGAGGCCAATCCGCTGGGTGACTACGGCATGCTGGCTCTGCAGCGGGAGATCGAGCATTACCGTTTGGCCGAGGCAAAAGCTTGCCACCGACAAGAAACCACATAACAAAACAAGCAGACGAGTTCTGTGCATGGGAAACTCCTCTTCTCTGGTGGGAATCGGACAGCTGTTTTGGCCGCAACCTGGACAGACAATTGGGGACTATGCGAGCCTAACCCGCTGTGCTGTTGGGCTTAGACGCGCACGCGGTGCGAAGGTAAGCATCGGAAAGGTTTTACACCCATGCGCCGACCACGGCAATGCTCCAGCAAACCTACAATTTGCTGTATTCTTTCCGGCCACCTCTAGATTCGGAGGATGAACCTCCCGCACGGTAATAGAGTGGACCGAAACTTAGTTCTCCAACGGCGCTTCGTATTCGCGAGGCAGGAAGCCGGCCACCAACGCATCTCCCGGATTGGCGAACTGATGACTCTCGAGAGTGGTCTTCGGTGAGCCCGAACCTTCCAGGAGAGCTTCGATCCGTTCGTAATCGGTGTCCGCGATGTCCAGTCCCATTGCGCGGCTTGCGGCCGCGATCTCCGCATAGCACGAAAGGGGCTTAGGCAGTTGGCTGACCGGTCCGGAGAATGTTTTCATGATGGTCCCGAGGATACGCATCATCCCTGTGTGAGGGAACGGCACCACGGAGGCATTACCAGTGGCGTTACCGCCGGAGCGTGAGAGGCAAGATGCGTCGCAGGCAGAGCGCGAGTCCCGCTAACCTACTGAAAAAATGGTGGGCGCTATAGGATCGAATTTTGGGGTAGACGTAGTTTCGACAACATAGAGGCACGGCGGGCACCGTTAAAGCAGTGGAAGGCAGTGGTAAGCAGTGCTAACGGCTCACAAACGGATCACGGGCTCATGCCCATCTGAAAAGTGGCAACGAAGGTGGCCGGAACATCAAACCGTGACATTGCCGTTGAGACAAGCCCAAGTATTTTTCTTTTACTTCCACTGCGGCGGCGTCGATTTGGTGCCGCTATCCGCTAAATACTCGGAAGCGGCTTCGAGAGGAACAAGCTCACAGAAGTCAGTTCCGAGCATAGCTCGTCCAGGTAACGGACAAGATCTTCCACTGCCCATCAATCTTGCACACCTGCCAATGCTCGATGCCTGAATTGGTAACCTTGTCGTTGACGACAAAATCGTAATTAAAGGTCACCATCCCCAGAGGACCGTCCTGGCGAATCTCGATGTTCTGAAATCTTTCTTCGAGTTTGTCCTTCGACGTAGCGAGGAGTTTCACAAATCCGTCGAGCTGGCTCGGGCCAATCCCATCGAACTGGGCGTTAAGTTTGCGGGACGATCAACCTCTTCCTGGGTGCTGATGTGGTGAAAGAGCACATTGGGGTTCAGCAGGAGCTTCGTTATGGCGTAGCCGTCTTTGCGGATAATGTCCTGACGGTACTCCTCCAATACGCCGCGAATCTTCGCGAGGTCATCGGTATTGGAGTTGAATTTGGGTTCCGCGTCCTGGGCCAACACTTGAGAGGCAAAGCCGCAAATAAGGAGTGCAACGAATACCGCGCTAATTCTTTTTTTATTCATATGGCATCTTCCATTCAGACGTCGACTTGAGCTTGTGCACTGCAACACTTTGCGAAGACGCTCCGTTGAGCCATTCAGGTTGATGGCGGACCTGGCATTTCTTACTCTTCTCTGCGAAATACGACACTACTTCGCCAGCGAAAAATCCATCGGCCGCATGTACGTCCGGTCTATCTTTTCCACCAGCTTGTTGGCTCCCTGTTCGGATTTGATTGCCTCCTGAACCTCCGGATCAGCCAGCATCGCGTCCCAGTTCTTTTTTGCTTCCTCCCGGCTGGAATGAACCACCAGGTAGACGAATGTGTTGTCCCAATCGGCTGCCCCCTCCGGTACCCAGTAACCCACGACCTGCAGATCGTGTTTGGCTAACAGCTTTGAATAGATATCTCGAAAGCGCGCTTCCAGCGCCGGCAATTTGCCGGGTACAGTGTGATAAATGCGAAGCTCGAAGACCCGGTTACTGTCGGCCCTCACGTGGTCAATGTGAGCAAGGCGGGCAGTAATGAGCGATCCGGCGGCGAAAGAAAGGAGGGCAATGGCGCAAACACTGCATCCCTTGGATTTCCAGTTTTTGAATTTCCAGCAGTTGAATGTCATCGATAATCCTTCCTTAAAACGACGCGAACTGGGTGTGCCATTGCGCGGCGCCCCTACTTAGACCAGGGTGGCACCACGCCATTGGTGCGTGCGTACGCGATCGACTGCCCCAGATGCTCGTGTTGATCTTCGAGAATCAGCATCACCGCGTCCTGCTTCGTCATGTCTTCTCCGAACAGTTTCACCGGCGTCTGCAGGTCGCTGTCGTAAAGTCCCGTAATCGCTTTTTGCAGATTGGCGTAAGAAGCCTTCAGAGCTTCCTGCATTTTCTCAGGATCGGTGATGGGCGCGGGCTTTGCCCCCGTATTCGGTGTGCCCGAAAGCACGCCGGCGAGCAGGCGGTTCTCCTTAACGATCAGGTTGAACACGTCGCTGACGGAACGAACGCCCTGGCCGGGCTTCCAGTCGTACTTGCCCGACATAACGCGCGCGAGTCCGGTAAATTTGTCGGAAAGCGTTTCGGCATCTTTTACCCAGGCGGCCTGCATTCCTGCCGGCTGCGCCTGCGTCAACGGCGCCATCAGAGCGACCGCAAGAGCGAGCACTCCATACTGAGTCAGAATCTTCTTCATGTGAAACTCCTCTTAATGTGGAACCCCTATTGGCGATGGTCCTGCTCACCGGAAAATATGCTGCGTAGAGCCAGCGTTTGCCGGAAAAGTGACATGCGGCGTCCAAAACGAGACAAGCGGTCAGAGTAGGCAGTCGAATACTGTTGCCCTGGATCGAGCCGTTCACAGGGCAAAACCGGAATTCAAAGTGTGGCAGCGGTATCCAGCACAACGTCTGGGCGGTTGGCGGCCAAAGACTTTGTACCTGCCTCTTCTCCGCCGGCCTCAATCCGCAATTTGAGCAGCTAGGTCGTTCATCCGTTCTCGTATTGGCTGAACAACTCCACGTTCGATCTGGTGTACAAGGTCTGTAATTGCCGCGTTGATAGGTACCGGCACTCCGGACGCGTGGCCTAACGTCACCACATAGCCGTTGATGAAATCGACTTCAGTCTTCCGGCCACGCTCGAAGTCCTGAAGCATCGAGGGTTTGACATCCCCATAGAAGGCGACGATTGCTTCGACCCACGACTCATAGCGCTCCTCTACCGCGATGCTGCTCGCCCAGCCGGGTGGAATCGAATCCACAGCAAGGGGCTCCGGTCGAGTGCCAATGGCAAGTGCCACTGTCAACGCTTCCTCGTACGTCCGTCGGAAGACCTTCTTGCCTGCCTCCGTTTCCATGTACTGACGCATGGTTTGCGAACAGAGCGCGCCGAGGGTTGTAACCGAGCAATTGATCAGGAGTTTCGACCAGATGGCGCCGGTGATGTTTGAAGATACCTTGACCTCAATCGCTTGACCCAACGTGAGCGCAACCCGATCGATGCGCTCACTGGCACCGCCGGCAAGTTCCCCTATCAGTAGATGCCCTGCATTCTTCTGCTCGTAGACTCCGGCTTCTACCATCGTGGCACCAAGATTTGAGAATCCACCAAGGATCTTATCTTCGCCTAGACGGTCCGCAAGCACCCGTGCAACGCCGCCATTCTGTATAGGCAATATGACTCCTTCGGGGGCAAGTAGGTCCACCACATGGGGCGCGATTTCCAGCGCGTCCTGCGCTTTGGTGGCCAGCAGGATTATGTCAAACTGGTCTCCCTTTCCGTAGTCCTCGAGTGCGGCAACGTCGATAGCGTCTGCCCTCACCTCTCCTCCGATGCCGGACAGTCGCAGGCCCGATCTGCGCAATGCCTCCGCGGAATCGGTATTGCGAGCCGCAAGCCGGACGGGCAGTCCTGTGCGGATCGCACGCGCCGCAATTGTTCCGCCCAACGCGCCGATGCCCACGATCAGTATTTGCATTTTGAAGGCTCAAGATGCCCGCGATGAGACTGAATCCCGCCAGTTGCGACTTGCTCCGAACAAGCCATGGCCCAGGCGTCGAAACCCGGGCGATCCAATCGTCCGAGGTCCGGATGGTGTAGCTTTGGCGTCTGGTCCGCGCATGTGGGCGCTCTCGACGGGTCTATGACACGAGCGCGGAGGGCGGCACCTCGATTTCGCCGCTTGCGATGTAGGCCGTGGCGCCACCAACGCTGACAGAGGTCACGACGCCTCCCCTCTTACGCGCCTCGGCGTCGATTTCGCTTCGGCGCCCTATCGCGACGCCTTGCTGGATCGAAAGGCGATAGGCCGTCCCGCCAAAATCGGGCTTCGATGCCATTGTCCCGACGAGGCCGGCACAAGCGGCGCCTGTCGCGGAATCTTCTTCGATGCCCAGCGCGGGTGCCCACATGCGAGCATAGAGCTTGCCGCCATCCCGTAGATTTCCCGCGAAGAAGAAGATGTGGGGAGACCACGCTCGTGAGAGCGTTGTCGCCCAGGCAGCCCGATTGATCGTCGCCCGGTCGACGACCTCGTTCGAGCTCAGTTGCGCAAAACAGAATGGAACACCGGCGCCCGCGAAAAAGACTTGGCTCACCTCGGCGGGCTCGACGGATAGTACGGCGGCGAGTTCAGCCGGAGTAAGTGCGCCGGTCGGCGTCTCGATCTTCCCCGATAGCGTCAACTTGCCGTAGAATCCCCCATTTCGCTGAGCGACGTCAACCGTCACTGGACCGACATTCTCCTTCAGGATGAGCCGGACTGGATCACCAAGCCGTACGTGCTGTTTCATCACAAGAGCACAGGCTGTGCCGACCGAGGGATGTCCCGCAAAATCGAGCTCCACCCGAGGTGTAAAGATGCGCACCCGAAAGTTGTTTACAGAATCGTTCTTCGGCAGGACGAAAGTCGTTTCGCCGAAATTGAATTCGCGAGCAATCTTTTGCATGCCCTCGGTCGAAATGCCGGCCGCGTCAGGCAGAATCGCCAGTTGATTACCACCGAACGGTGTCGAACTGAAAACATCGACGATTTGAAATGCGTACTTCATGAGATTACCCCCCGTGTGTCGTCTCAAGCCTTGACGACGAGGTCGATCTCGACGCAGGCCCCAAGCGGTAGCGCGGCAGCCGCGATCGTCGTGCGGGCCGGGAAGGGCGGACTAAAATGCTTTGCGTAGATGCCATTCATCGCGACGTAGTCACTCATGTTCGTGAGAAACACGCGGGCGCACGCAACGTGATCGAAACTCTTGCCGGCCGCTTTGAGAACCGCCGAGAGATTCTGGAAGACGCGCTCCGTCTCGGCCACAATACCCCCCTCGACGAGCTTGCCAGTGGCCGGGTCTTGGCCGACCTGACCGCTGAGGTAGAGGAAACCACCGACTTCGACCGCCTGGGAAAATGGGCCGACCGGCGGCGTGAGTTCCGGAGAGGTAATTGCGGTCTTGCTCATAGCAAACTCCTGTGGATACTGGGTTAGCGGGCATGAAACATATATGCCGCGAAGAACCAGCGTTTGCAGGAAAAGTGACATGCGGCGTCCGCAGTGAGACAAGCGGTCCGTCCTCAGTGATGTCTCCTGCGAAAGCTCGGCTATAATCCGTCCCGGAGAGGTCGACACACCCATTACTGCAGGCCACACCATATATGGGACGGACGAGATGGATTTTGATCGTATGTGCGTGGACGATTGTAGGACTGTTGTTCACCGTGCAGGAGATCGTGCTGGCAAAGGTTCACGGCGGGCACATCAGCTGGCTGTTCGTGGGTACGATCGAACTCGTCTACTGGAACGTATGGGCGGCGTACACACCGCTTGTGATTGGTCTAGCCAAACGGTTCCCTGTGACGGGGCCGAGGTTCGTGTCTCATATAGCGATCCACACAATCGCGTCGCTCCTGATGGCTCCCCTGGCATCTGTCACCGAATACTTTCTGAGCGGTGGACTTCTGCGGTTAGTTTTTCGCATAACCGATCCTGGTGCTCCGCGCCTTCTCCCGACGTTCACAGGCAGTGTTGTATCGATGAGCTTGACTGGCGTGCTTACGTACTGGTTAGTGGTAGGACTGTATCAGTCGATCCACTTTTACCAGGCCGCGATGGAGCGCCAGACTCGAGCGGCGCAACTGGAGACGCAGCTCTCCCACGCCGAACTTGAGAACCTTAAGAGCCAGTTACATCCGCACTTTTTGTTCAACAGTCTTCATACTATTGGAGTCCTGATGCAGGAAGACGTCGACGCTGCGAGCCATCTGCTGGTCAGCCTCGGCGACTTGCTGCGCATGGCCCTCGAACGGCGGGACAACGAGATCACCTTGCAGAGCGAACTCGAGTTCGTCGGCAAGTATCTGGAGATCGAACAGACACGCTTTCACGACCGCTTGAAAGTCCACATGGAGGTGCCACCTGACCTTCTCGGAGTCTATGTACCGAGCCTGGCACTTCAGCCACTGGTTGAGAATGCCATCAAGCACGGCATCAGTGTCGATTCCGCCGCAGGCCGGCTGGAGATCGCCGCGCAACGCCAGAACGGCAGAGTTTGGCTTTGCGTCCGTGACGATGGCCCGGGTCCGGCACCGGGTTCGCGCCTGCAATTCGGCGTTGGACTCACCAATGTCCAGTCACGCTTGAAACAGCTCTACGGCGACGAGTCGTCGCTGGAACTCACCAAGGTCGACGGTCGAGGCTGTGAGGCCATCATCACCATTCCACTGAGGAGTCCGCATGAAGACGCGAGTCCTCATCGTCGATGACGAACCGATCGCCCGCCGCGGTATCCGTCGCTATCTGGCCAAACACAACGACATTGAAGTTGTCGGCGAGGCAGCGAACGGAATAAGCGCGGTGGAGCAGATAAACGAACTTCATCCCGACATCGTTTTTCTCGATGTGCAGATGCCTGATCTGGATGGCTTTGGAGTCATCGAAAATGTGGAGCCATCGACCAGCCCGGCTCCCGTTTATGTCTTCGTCACCGCTCACGATGCGCACGCCATTCGTGCATTCGAAGTGCACGCTGTTGACTATCTCTTGAAACCGTATGATAAGGAGCGATTCGCCAAGGCGCTAGCGCACGCACTCCAGGTCCTCGAACAGCGCGGGAAAGCAAATCGAGGTCTCGAACCACTGCTCCAATCCCTCCGTAGTCTCCGCCCGTTGGAACGCTTTGTGGTGAAGGACAAGAAGCGGATTTTCTTTGTTCCCGTTCCCAACGTTTTGTGGATCGAAGCCACGGGAAACTATGCCTGCATCCACACCGCCAAGGACAGTCACCTTTTGCGGGAAACCCTGGCACACCTGGAAGAGAAGCTGGCGCCACACCACTTCATCCGCGTGCGGAAATCGGCCATCGTGAACGGTGCCTCGATTAGCGAGATTCGTCCGATGTTCGATGGGGTTTATGACATCGTACTGGCAGAAGGAACGGTGGTCACCTCGAGCCGCAGATACGCTCACAAGTTACGCGCCCTGCTGGAATCCTAGTCTTGGCAGCTGCGATGTAATGAAGAAAGCGGACCATTGAGATCCGGTCTATAAGTCAATCCTGCTCGCTTCTAAACATATCGTAAAACGTTCAGCATCGATCCGGTTTTGGCCTTAACGGCTCACACCTGGGCCTTGCAGAACGGCATGTCACTTATTCCAAAGAAGAAGTGAAAGTCTGAGACTGGCTTCAGAAAATCAAGTTAACTCTTTATTTTCAATAAAATGGTGGGCGCTATAGGATTCGAACCTATGACTTCCACCGTGTGAAGATGGCACTCTACCGCTGAGTTAAGCGCCCAACGCTTTCTATTCAAACATCAGTGCGCAGTTCCTGCAACTCTACTTGGCGGATGCGAAGCCGATGAACTCGGTGCTTCGGCTCTGCAGGCGGGTTTTGGAGTAGTGGCGCGGGCGTGGTAGCCTATCGGCGGCAGGGGCACAGGCGGGATCGGGTCGCCGGTACTCTGCATGCCCAAAGTAACCTCCATGCCGGACGAAATCAGACCCCTGCGACCCGCCGTATCCTCCTCATCCCAGGGGATTTCTGGGGATTCGTCCGAACAAGAAGAAGAGCAACTTTCCACCCTGAGCCGGGTTCGATCAAGTGTGGGCACTGCGGCCATTGACCGGAGCGTTCTGATGGCGACGGCGGGCCCTCGTCCGGCGAACGGTTTACAGCCAGCGTTTGTCGGCGCCGAGAACTTTACGGACGCGGAAGTGATGCTACGGGTGAAGGCGGGGGATCAGTCCGCTTTCGACTATCTGGTTCAGAAGTATCGCCGTCCGCTGGTGAGCTTTATGTATCGGATGGCGCGCAACACGACGGCCGCTGAGGATCTGGCGCAGGAAGTTTTTTTGCGGGTCTACCGCTCGCGCCAGACCTACGAGGCCAGCGCCAAGTTTACGACCTGGCTCTACCGCATCGCCACCAACTTGGCGGTGAATCACGCCCGCGATACCCGCCACGAGCGGCCCGAGGTTACGGTGAGCCTGGACGAACCGGATGAGGAAACGGGCACAACGCTGGATGTGGCCGACGGCTCGGTTACGGCCGAAGAGGCCTTGGTGCGGCGGGAGCGAACGCTGGCGATACGGGCTAAAGTGGAAGCCCTGCCGGAGCGGCAGAAGTTGGCCGTGATTATGCACAAGTATCAGCAGATGGACTACAAACAGATTGCCGAAGTATTGAAGTTGAGCGAATCGGCAACGAAATCGTTGTTGTTTCGGGCCTATGAGACCTTGCGGGAACAGTTAAAAGAATTTGTATAGGAAAGCCACTTTCGGTTTGGGAAGAGTGAGCATTGGCGAAGAGAATCTAAGGGGACATGGTTATGAAGTGCGAGGAAATTCGGGAAGTGATGCCAGACCTGGCCGCTGGCTTGATGGAAGTAACGCCGGAAATGGATGGGCATCTGGCGGAGTGTAGTGCGTGCGCCGGAAAGATGGAAGAATTCCGGCGGACGATGGCGTTGCTGGATGAATGGAAGGCGCCGGAGCCGTCGCCCTACTTTGACGTGCGTCTGCAGGCTCGTTTGCGGGAAGAGATGGCCAAGCCTCAGGCAGGCTGGTTGACGTGGTTCCGGCGTCCGGTGCTGGCCGCGTCCCTCACGGTGCTGATGGGAATTGGCGTGGGATTGTTCTTTACCAAAGGGGACGGAGTTTACAACTCGAGGAACAACATTGTAGCGGACTCTCAGGTGCAGGCTGAACCAGGTACGGCGGTAAGCGATCTGCAGGCTTTGGAAAAGAATCACGATTTGTATTCTGACTTCGATCTGCTGGATGACCTGGAAGTGCAGCAGGATGTGGTGGCGAATCCGTAGGACGAAGCAGCGGGAAGCGGCGAAGTGAGGCCTGCGGCAGATTGTACGTGGTGGGATTGGATGACCCTGAGGGGCGGGGAGAATGCGGCTGAAAAATTGCACGGGATGGATGGCGACGGCGGCGCTGTGTGTGGCGTCCGTTATGGTCGTTCCCTGCCTGGCGCAACGTAACAACTTTCAGCGCCATGATTTCCGGCCAGTGCAGGGTCGGCAAGTGTCCCCCAATCATCCGCCGGGCCAGGGGCACCACGCTGGCGACTGGCTGCGGCGCTATCAGGGTTTATCACCGGCCGAGCGCGAGCGAGCGCTGCAGAACGATCCCGGCTTCCGGCGTTTGTCTCCAGAGCGACAGCAATTGTTACGGCAGCGGTTGCAGCATTTCTCGAGTCTTCCGCCGCAACAGCAGCAGCGCATGCTGAACCGCATGGAAACCTGGGAGCACTTGACGCCTGGACAGAAAGAAGAGGCACGGCAATTGTTCGGGCGGATGCAACAGCTTACCCCCGACCGCCGGCGTATGGTGAGCACTGCCATCCGCGACCTGCGCGCCATGCCACCGGGCCAGCGCGAGCAGATCATCGATTCCAACCGCTTCAAAAGCGTTTTCTCGCCTGAGGAGCGCGACATTATGCGCGGAGCCACTCGGCTGCCGCTGGCGCCTCCGGAAAATGGCAGACCCGAAGAATAACTGCAGTTGAAGGTGAGGCAGTTTCTGGTCTCGGGAAGTTATCCCGCAAATCGTTTTGGGAAGGGCACGAATTTTATTCGTGCCGTTAAGTCGCTGAAAAATGAGCCCGCGCTGAGGCACACTTTCTGCAGCTTGTTCAGGCCTGCCGCGAAGTTTCCAATTTCTAGTTTTAGTGAAAATCGTGTGACACAGTCTCAGCCTTGGTAACGAACAGCGGCAGTACGCGTTCAGCCTTCACCGAGATCACATTGTCCTGATTTTGCAGGATCCCTTCAATCGCAAGAAATCGCTCCGAGGCCAGCAGCAGACGGTTGCGATGAAAAAGATCAGGTGCGATGATCGCGTTGGCTACTCCGGTTTCATCCTCCAGACTGAGAAATACAAAACCTTTCGCGGTTCCTGGGCGCTGGCGTGTGATGACGCAGCCTCCGATGCGAAGACGTTTTCCGCTGGGAATCTCGCGCAGTTCACTGGCGCGGCGAATGCCCATGGCATTAAGCCAGTCGCGGCGATACGCCATGGGATGCGGTCCCACAGTGAGGCCGGTGCCGTGAAAATCGGCAACCAGGCGCTCTTCGTGGTTCATGGGCTGGAGCGGAGAAGGCAAATCGGGTTCTGGCAGATTTTCCAGCAGCGGCCCGGAGCCGCGCACCGCGCGTTCCACCTGCCAGAGAGCGTCGCGGCGATGAAGTTGTAGTTTCTGATTTCCAGTTTCCGGTTTCCAGAGAGAGCTCGCTGGAGTATCTGATTTTCTGGAAACTTGAAACTGGAAACTCGAAACTGAATTCAGCGCGCCGATCTCCGCCAGCGTAGTAAGTTCGTCCTTGCGTAGTTCTGGAACACGGCGGGTGAGGTCGTGAATAGAAGCAAACGGAGCGCGCGCACGTTCGCGTACCAGCGCTTGGGCGCCCTCTTCACGCAGGCTGCGAACATAACGCAAGCCCAGGCGTAATGCGATCTGGCTTCCGGTCTCCAGTTTATGGTTTCCCGTTGCCTCGCCGATTAAACACATCGGCAATTCCTGCGCATGACTGGAAACCGAAAATTGGGAACTGGAAACTGTTTCCAGCGTGCACATCCATTCCGAACGCGTCACGTCCACCGGCAGCATTTTCAATCCGTGGCGCTGCGCGTCTTT
Organism: uncultured Acidobacteriaceae bacterium; assembly: GCA_963777005.1. GTDB lineage: Bacteria > Acidobacteriota > Terriglobia > Terriglobales > Acidobacteriaceae > Sulfotelmatobacter. Next base: position 219,681 of record CAVZPC010000026.1, read on the forward strand.
CGTGATCGTCGCGGGTGAATAAAATCCCATCGGCTGGTTGTTGAGCAAGGCGGCGGTGAACGCGGCAAGATAGTGGCACTTCAAATAAGCGCTGGCATAAGCGATCAGCGCGAAGCTGGCCGCGTGCGATTCGGGAAATCCGTAGAGCGCGAAAGAACTGATGGAGAGGGCAATTTGCTCCTGCGCCTCATGCGAGATTCCGTTGCGCGTCATGCCGGCGCGCAGCTTGGTTTCGATTTCTTTCATGCGGGCCTGCGATCGCTTGAAGCCCATGGCGCGGCGCAGATCTTCGGCTTCGCCGCCGGTGAAGTTGGCGGCGATCATGGCGATGCGCAGCAACTGTTCCTGAAATAACGGCACTCCCATCGTGCGCTTGAGAACAGGTTCGAGCGAAGGATGTGGATATGTAACTTCTTCACGCCCTTGGCGGCGTTGTAAAAATGGGTTGACCATCTGCCCGACGATCGGTCCCGGCCGGATGATGGCCACCTGCACCACAATGTCGTAAAAGCGTTTTGGGCGCAGTCGCGGCAGGCACGACATTTGCGCGCGGCTTTCCACCTGGAACATGCCGACGGTGTCAGCTTGTTGCAGCGTGGAATAGACCGCAGGATCGTCTACTGGGAGATGCGCCAGATCGACTTCCTCGTCGTAGTGGTTGCGGATCAGTTCGATCGAATCCTTAAGCACGGCCATCATGCCCAGCCCGAGCAGATCGACTTTGATGATGCCCATGTCGGCGCAATCTTCTTTATCCCACTGCACTACCACGCGGCCGGGCATGGACGCGGGTTCGAGCGGAACGACCGAATCGAGTTGTCCCTGGCAAATGACCATGCCGCCGGAGTGCTGGCCGAGATGGCGTGGCATGTCCTGCACGGCGAGGCACAATTCGTAATATTTGCGCAGGCGCGGATGTTTGAGATCAAGTCCGGCATCGCGAAAGCGGCGGTCGAGTGCATCGTTTTCGTCACGAAATTCCCAGGTAGCGACAGCGGCGGAAATTTTTGCCAGTGTTTCCGGATCGAGCCCCAGCGCCTTGCCCATTTCGCGTGCCGCCATGCGGTTGCGGTAGGTGATGACATTCGCCGTCATCGCCGCGCCGCGTTCGCCATAACGCTGGTAGACATACTGAATCACTTTTTCGCGCTCGTCGCCGCTGGGCAGGTCGAGATCGATGTCCGGCCACTCGCCGCGTTCTTCGGAAAGAAAGCGTTCAAAGAGAAGTTCCATGCTGATGGGATCGACGGCGGTGATGCCCAGCGAATAACAGACGGCGCTGTTGGCGGCCGATCCGCGGCCCTGTACCAGAATTTTTTGCTCGCGGCAGAACTTAACCAGATCCCATACGATCAGAAAATATCCCGCGAGTTTAAGTTTTTCGATGAGTGCCAGTTCGCGTTCAATCTGGCTACGGGCGCGGCTTTGCACGTCATCTTTGGCGCGGCCATAACGCTGGCGAAAGCCTTCCCATGCGCGGTCGCGCAGGAACGAATTCATCGTCTCGCCTTCGGGAACGGGATAGCGGGGGAATTCGTAGCCAAGATCGTTGAGCGTGAATTCAAGACGCGAGGAAAGTTCGAGAGTATTGGCGAGCGCTTCGGGCAGATCAGAGAAGAGTTGCTGCATCTCCTGCGGCGATTTCAAATAACGTTCGGAGTTGCGCGCCAGCAAACGACCGGCTGTCGATAATGTGCGGTGATGCCGGATGGCGGTGAATGCGTCACAAAGTTCGCGATTTGTTTCCGTTGCATAGCAGACGCCGTTGGTCGCCAGCAGCGGAAGATTCAGCGAGCGTGCAATGGCGACCGCGGCGCGGTTGCGGGTCTCTTCTTCCCGATGGAAGTGGCGCTGCAACTCGATGTACACATTGCCGCGGCCAAATAATGAAATCAGCTGCTCGATCTGCCGGCGGGCTTCTTCCATGCCGCCATGCTGCAAAGCAGTTGCCAGAGCTCCATCCGCGCCGCCGGTCAGGCAAATCAGACCATGGGCGTGCTCTTCCAGTTCTTCTTTCTGAATCGATCCTTCACCTTTTTTCGCGCGTAACTTCATTTTGGTGATCAGGCGACATAGATTCTGATAGCCCGCGCGAGAGGAAACGAGAAGGGGAAGGCGAAATGGATTGCCATTCCAAGTTACTTTGTCATTCCGAGCGGAGCGAGGAATCCCTATTCTTTGTGCGGATTGTCGACTATAGAGGTCCTTCGACTTCGCAAGTGCTTCACTTCGTGAAACACTTTCTCCGCTCAGGATGACAGGAGCAAAGAACTGGCACGTGACTTCCGCGCCAATGTGTGCCTTGATCTTGAGTTTTGTCGCAGCCATGTGAAAACGAGGCGCACCGTACACGCCATCGGTATCGAGCAATGCCATGGCGGGCATTTTTAATCGGGCACAAGCACCTGCCAGATCTTCCGGCAAGGAAGATCCTTCGAGGAAGCTGAAAGCCGAGCGGGCATGAAGCTCAATGTAGGACATCGGAAACCAGTTCTCAGTTCTCAGTTCCCAGCTATCAGTTAAACGTTGAACACAGTGAAATGTTTTTACTGAGAGCTGAGAACTGGCAACTGACAACTATTTTTCAGTCATAAGTACCTTCCACGAACCAGCCTCCGCCGAGTAGATCGTGCACGAGGCGGTAGAGAGCGATCCCTTCCGCATTCTGCAAAGCGATGTCCCACTCGTCGCGCGACCAGGCTTCCCGCTCCGACCAGTCGCCGGAACTGCGCCAGGGGCCGGCCTTCCAGAGCACACTACCCTGTACTTCTTTTTTCTTCGCGCACACCACGCGTGCAAGTTCTGAGTTCTCCATGGTCACCGTGGCCCCCAGCGGTGGACGGAACCTACGAAGCGCGGCGACGGCAGATTTTTCTTCTGCCAGCGTAGAAGTTTTTCGCGCCCGATCTTTCGATGCGAGTTCTTTCGACACGAGCCTTTCCTGCGCGCCCCCAGGCAAAAAGCGTCGCATGCGGAAGCATTCGACACGGTGCGTATCCAGTAATTCCAGCGTTCCCACGCGCGATTCACCGACCAGACCTGCGATACGCGCCAGCGTGAGTTCCAGTTTTTCCGGTTCTGGCGACGGAGGCAGAAACAAACCTCCTTGCGCCGACCGGGGCCTTGCTGGTTCCGCCACAAGATGAATCTTCAGGATGGGAGCGCCCGGCGGATGCGCATTTAAATCCAGTTGCAGCAACTTGAGAAAAAGTTTCGGATCCAGCATAGGGAGGGGAAGACCAAGAGTCCTGCAGAATTTATTTTGCCGTCCGGAAACAAAATGCTGAGCTGGTGATTGCGATGAGATGCGAGAGGGATCGTTCTCCCAGGAGATCTCGGAAGCATCGAGCCGAGAATCGCCTCGCGTCAAATTTTGCAGTTCCAGTGTGAGCCTTAATTCCTGCGTGTTCAGAGTGCGCGAGGCCAAACGCGCACAAATCTGCTCGAGCAGACGATTCATCAGAAAGGCTAGAGGCTCCAGCAGCACGATGGGATATTCCAACTCGATCGCTTCTTCAAAAACCGCAGGCGCTTCCACCGGAACCAGCGTGCGCCAAGCCGCGCCCCGTGCCAGTTGCTGCAGACGCAGGCCTTCCTGGCCCAAGCGCTCACTGAGCGCAATTTCGGGCAACGCAGCAAGGGCCCGCAAATTTCGTATGCCCCAACGATCTAAGGTTTCGAGCAGACTGGCTGATTCTTTTTCCTTATCGGTTGCTTTTTCTGCACCCTCATTACTCGCACATTGATTGGCAAATACACGATTGGCGAATAAAACTTCCAGTGGCAAAGATCCCAAAGACTCGCTTTCTTTCCCTGGCGAAATTACGGTCACGCCGGAAAATCCGCGGGCGGCCAGTACAGCGGCATCGGGATTCGAAGCCACGGCAACATTGCCATCCAGTCCCAGTTCTGCAGTGCGACGGAAAATGCTGCGAGTAATTTCTGGCAGCGAGCCCAGAAGAGATTCCATGCCCGCCAGATCAAGAATTACCGTGTCGGCTGCAGCATCCTCCACGCAAGGCGAAAACGATTGCGCACAATCCAGCAGGACGGCGTGTGCCACCGATTCCTGCAGCAGAGAACGTGGACGCAGAGTTAACTCCGAACAAAGTTCTGCCTGCGCTTTGGTCATGCCGGGTGTAATGCCGCTGCGGGCTGAGCTTTCGTTCAAGGCGAAAATTTTTTCCATCGGAGGCTTGCCCTCAAAAATGGCCAAGGCCAGCGCGCGCAACTCCGGTTCGGCGCGCGACACCGCGGCCACGGGAAAATTCGGCACGAAGATGCAGGCAAAAGGCATGACATAAATCCATTGAGCGATTGAGTCATTGAAACATCGGATGATTTCCGTCATCCCGCCCATGCGGTTTTGCTGGCGAAAGTAATCTCAGCGGAGCGAACCGGTTTACGATCCATGCGCGAGCGCACCAGTTCCGCCGTGATTTTCATTTCAGTCAGCAATTGTGCGTGGGTGGGCGTCGGGCTGGCCTGATTTTCTGATGCGCCCAGTTTCATCGATCCCAGCTTGATCAATAAGGACGAGCAGCTTCCGGCGATGGACTGCCGCTCTACCGCCAGCAGTACGGTGGGCGTAGGTTCTACGGCACGGCGAAAGCGGAACCATGTAGCCAGCGGAATACGGCGCGCCGCTTGTGGCGGCAGATCGCCCAGATCGAGGACGATCATTCCAAAGCCTCCACTCTCGAGCAGCAAATCCGTAGTACGCAGAAGTTGTTCCATGCGATGCTCGGCCGAATGCGAATTCTCTCCGCAACGCACCCATAGCAGCCGATCCAACTCAATCCCCGCAGCGGCGAGTGACAGCGGATCGAGAGCATCGCTGGCATCCACGATCGCGCAAAATTCTCCACGCCGGGTTGCTGCAGACAGAGCGGCCAGCATTAACGTGCTGCGACCGGAAGAGGCGGGACCGCAAATTTCTGTCAGGCAACCGCGGGGCAATCCTCCGGTAAGCGCGTCCATCCCGGCAATGCCGCTCGATACCATTTCTGGCGCAGGATGCACCGCCAAGCGAGACGCCGGAGTTACGCCGGCAAGCCTCGCGTCTTGGAAGTTGAAGGCCCCGGGAAAAGTTGCGGAGACGACTCGCTGGGGCGGCCGCGCCTCAGTGAAAAGTTCGGCCTGTGGGCAAACCTCGGCCTTATTCTCACTCTCAAAGACAAAAGGGCGGCCTTGGGCCGCCGAAGTGGAAAACACTGCGGAAGACATAAATTCCTCAGGAAATTTCAGGGAACACGGAGCCGGGAAGGTTCCGTAGGCGTTTTCGCTTTTTATTCGCCTTGATGAATTGTGCGCCTGGCGGGTAAGATTGTCAAGCTAAGGCCCGAATCATTCTGGGAACAAGCCTAAACTCTGCTACTTCCCGCTATAACTCACTCTCCAGATCGAGTTCGACCCATCATCGCTCACCAGCAGGGAGCCATCCGGAGCCACGGTCACGCCTACCGGCCGCCCCCACACATTGCCATCGGGCAATACAAAGCCGGTGAGGAAATCCTCATAGTCGCCGCTGGCATCGCCTGTCTGGTGGAGAGGCACGCGAATCACCTCATAACCCACGCGCACCGCTTTGTTCCAGGAGCCGTGCTCAGAGGCGAAAATGTCTCCCTTATATTCCGCCGGGAACTGCTGGCCTTGATAAAACGCAAACTCCAGCGACGCGTTATGCGGCTGCAACAGCACATCCGGCACGATCACCTTATCTTTCAACTCCGGATGTTTGCCCTTGTGCCGCGGATCCTGATGTCCGCCCATATACCACCACGGCCAGCCATAGAATCCGCCTTCCTGCACGTGCGTGATGTAGTCGGGGACAAGATTGTCGCCCAGTCCGTCGCGCTCGTTCACCGAACACCACAGTTCGCCGGTCTGCGGATTCACCGCGATTCCGCCTCCCGCATTACGAATGCCGTAGGCATACACACTCAACACGCAATTTTCGGGATTGCAGACTAAAATGTCTGCCCGGTTTTTTTCTCGCAGCGAATAGTCGGGATCATCAATGTTCGATCCCGAGCCTACCGCGACAAACATTTTCTTTCCGTCCTGCGAGAAAGTCACAGCGCGAGTCCAGTGTCCGCCCGGCCCCGGCAGATCGGCGATGTGTTGCGGCGCTCCGCTCGCCTTCAGATCGCCGTTGTGATACGGAAATCGAACAACCTCGCGCTCGCTGCCCACATATAACCATTGCGGATCAGCTCCCGGAGGATAGAAGGCCAAGCCATACGGGCGTTTCAGGCCGCTGACAAAAATAGCGGATTGCTCAGGCTTGCCGTCGTTGGTGAGCCCGCGAAATACACGAATGCGTCCGGGATCGCTTTCCGCCAGAAAAATATCGCCGTTCGGGGCGGTGCGCAGCGTGCGCGGATTCTCAAGACCAGCGGCATACATCCCCACTTTGAAACCAGCGGGGGCTACTGGCCATGCGTTCTCCGGACGTGCTACTAAATCAGGACCGTTCTCCGCCGATTGAGTGGCATACGGCCGGGGCAGATCGTTCACGGTAATCTTGCGAGTCGTGCCTGGCTTCTCGTAGCGGAAGTCGGTGAATGGCGGCGTCGGCGGCGGAGCCTTCAATTTCGACGTGCTCGTGTCAGCTGGCGCAGGCGCACCTGCCTCTGGCGCGGCCTGCGTTCTCCCCATCGACTTAACGTAAGTAACGATCTGCCAGCGCTGCTTTACGGGCAAGGATGCCCACGAAGGCATGCCGTTATCTTTGTCGCCGCGGGTGATGAACCAGAACACTTCACCCGGCTTGACAGAATCGAGCTTCCCGCCGGCCAGGGCGGGCACATTGCCGGTGCCTTGGCCCATTCTGCCGTGGCAGGAGAGGCAATTGTGTGCATACAGTTGCTTGCCAGCCTGCGCCGCGGCATCCTGGCCTTCGTATGGATTTTTCATCGCCTGGGCCGAAGGCGGTGCGTTATGAAAGTTCGCATCTACATTCTGCGCGAACAGCAGGGCTATGGGTAAAAGCATTGCCGACGCGACAGGGGCGTAGCGAAGGGCGAATAGACGCATGAATCCTCTCCGAGATCTATTACTAATGAGGTTGTTAATTGAAAGTTTGGATGCACTTGCGTGGCGTTAGGATTGCGTATGTCTGCCTAGCTTGTCTTGGGTGGAGTGCCACGTTGCTGTTCGAGAGCTTTTTCATACGCCTCGCGAGGATCGCGTCCCGTCACTTTCTTGTACCACGCAGGATGGAACGTCCACGCCCACGCTTCACTGACTGCCCCGCGTGTCATAGCGCGAAACGTTCCGGGCTCGCCAATCGTGCTCAAATAAATGTGGATAAAGATTCCGCCCAGCATGATTATGGCGGAAATGTCGTGCAGCACATAGCTGATGGCAACGGCAATGCCGCCAAAATAGCGCGTGCCTCCCCACAGAATGATTCCAGTGATCAGATAAACGACGCAGCCGCCAACAATCTCCCAGAACTGCACTTTCTGGCCAGCGTTGAAGAATCCGGTGTCGGGTGGATCGAGTTTTTCGTTTCCAAAAAAAATATTATGGGCGTTTCTCATCCACTTCGTGTCCGCGTGGGTCCACGTCATCGGAGCCAGCCAATTCAGCATTTGCAGGAAAAAGAAAAACACGAATCCCAAGCCGAACCAGGGATGCATCTGGCGGCTCAGCGGCCCTCCGCCAAAGATGGGAGTGAACCAGCGAAATAGCCAGGGCAAGTAAATGCCGAAGCCGCTGAACAGGGCGAGAAAGAAAAACAACGCGACCATCCAGTGAAGCAACCGTGTGTAAACCGGATGTCGCAGCAACTCGCCCCTATACACTTCCGTGCGTCCGATCGAATCAAAAGTTCGCCGCGCCTTCTCGTCGAAGCGATCAATCGCCGTTCCCATGTGCGGCCTCCTTCTCGGGTGTCTCCGGCTGTGCCCGACGCGGACCGGCGGCGACATAATGCAGCAATACTCCCAACCCACCAAATAGCGCGAACGTGCCTAGAACCGGCTTAAACAGCCACTTCCAGATGGTGTAACTCCACGGGATGGTCGGATTTTTCGGGAGCCCGCCGTAGCGCTCCGGATCGGTAGCATCGTGCAGAACGTAAATTACATGCGTGCCGCCAATCGATTGCGGATCGTAGACGCCGGCCTTTTCCATTCCAAAATTTTCCTTCAGCTGCCGGGCGCGCTCGTTGGCGATGAACTTCATGTCTTCCTTGCTGCCAAATTTCAAACATCCCGTGGGGCACGCCTTGATACACGCCGGTTCCAGCCCCTGGCCCACGCGATCCGAGCATAGCGTGCACTTGTAAACTTTTTTCGTCGCCGGATTGAATCGCGGAATATCGAACGGGCAGCCTGACACGCAAAACTCGCAGCCGATGCAATTTTCCTGATTGAAATCGACGATGCCGTTGGTGTACTTCACAATGGCGCCGTCGGCCGGGCACGCCGCCAGACATCCCGGATCAGCGCAGTGCATGCACTGATCTTTTCTCATCAGCCACTGAATCGTCCCGTCTTCGCGCTGGTGTTCGTTGAACTTGATCAGATTCCAGAAGTTCCAGCGCGTCTCCGGCATCGTCTGGTAAGTGTTATCGAAGGTGGTCACGCCGAACGGCATGTCGTTCCACTCGACGCACGCCACTTCGCACGCTTTGCATCCGATACACGTGGTGGTATCGACCAGCTTGCAAACTTCGTAGTCGCGCTGCATCCCGAAGCCGGGAGAAGCGCCGGAATGGCCCGAGATCTTTTCGGCTTGTAACGTCTTGCGGTCGGTCATGGTCGGGCGGTCCCTTGTCTAGACTTTTTCGATCTTCACCAAGAAGCCCTTGAACTCTGGGGTAAACGCGTTGGGATCAATCACAGTCGGCGTCAATTGGTTAGCCAGCGTCTTCGCTGTCTTGCCTTCGTCTTCAGCGATTCCACGAAATCCCCAGTGAATCGGAATGCCGATCTGGAAGGTTTCCTTGCCGTCAATCTTCATGGGCCGGATGCGCCGCGTCACCATGGCTTTTGCGATGTACTGGGCGCGCGCGCTGGTTACTCTCACTTTCTCGCCGCCGCGAATGCCCATCCGGTCGGCCAGTTGGGCGGGAACTTCCACAAACGGTTCCGGCACCAGCTCTACATTCATCGGATTATTCTTAGTCCAATAGTGGTAGTGCTCGGTCAACCGATACGTTGTACAAATTACGTTGAATCCCTGATCTACCGTGCCGTACTTGTCCATGTCGGTTTTATATTTCTTCACCACCGGATTGTTCGACTGGCCGGGATGCAGCGGATTCGCGATCGGACTCTCGATGGGCTCGTAATACTCGGGGAACGGCCCGTCCGCCATTGGTCCCAGCGGGACAAACAGCCGTCCGATGCCCTCTGGATTCATGATGAACGGACCCATGTGATCTTTCGGCGCCGAGTCTGGTTTGAAATCCGGAACATCGTTCCCCACCCAGATCTGCTTGGCCTCGTCCCACCAGACTTGCCGCCGCTGCGGATCCCACGGCTTGCCGTCTACGTCGCAGGAAGCACGGTTGTAGAGCACGCGCCGGTTCATCGGCCAGGACCACGCCCAGTTCTGATAAATACCCAGGCCTGAAGGATCGTCGGTTCCGCGGCGCTGCATCAGCGCGCCTGCCTCGGTCCACGACCCGCAGTACAGCCAGTTGCCCGAAAGAGTGGTCCCGTCATCCTTCAGCCAGGAAAAGCCGGGAAGCTGTTGTCCCGCTTTGATGGTCACGCTCGTCTTGGGATCGGTGAGATCGGCGAGCGCTTTGCCGTTGATCTCTTTCGCCACCTCCGCGAGCGACGGATTATAAGGATTGGTGTAGGCGAATGCCGCATGCAGCACCGGGTCGGGGAACTTGCCGCCTTCCTTCTGATAAAGGTCGCGCACTTTCAGGAAGATGGTGGCCAGAATTTCCTGGTCGAGCCGGGCTTCGCCGGGAGGCGGCACGGCGATATTTTTCCATTGCAGCCAGCGCGCCGAATTTACAAAGGTTCCATCTTTCTCGGCGAAACCCGCTCCCGGCAGCCGGTACACGGTGGTGTTGATTTTTTTCTGATCTCGGCCGTGATGCCGGGCGCGCGCCAGAATTCGCTGGTTTCATCAGGATAGATTTCACAAACTACCAGCCAGTCTGCTTTTTTCAGCGCATCGATATTCTTGTTCGAGTCCGGCCCAATCATCACCCCATTCATGCCGAAGGCGAACAGGCCCTTGACCTTGCCTTCATACATGTCGTTCCAGATGTTCACCCACGAATAGTTGCGGTCGATCTTCGGCAGGTAGTGGAAGGCGTAGTCGTTTTCCTTGGTTGCGGCCGGTCCATACATCGCTTTCAAAAACGAGACCGCGAACTTCGGCGTGTTCGACCAGTAGTTGAACGAGTCCCAGGGATCAGGCTTCGAGACATTCGGCGTGATGCGTTTCAGGTACGCGGCCAGATCGACATCGCTCGGGTTGGGCATCTTCAAATAGCCGGGCAAAATGTCGAAGATTCCAGCCATGTCGGTTGCGCCCTGGATATTCGAGTGTCCGCGCAGCGCATTCACGCCGCCGCCGGCGCGCCCCACGTTGCCCATCAGCAATTGCAGCATGCGGCGGTGCGGATGATCTGGGTGCCGAAGCTGTGCTGCGTCCAGCCCACGGCATAAATAATGGTGGCGACTTTCTTCATGTCGCCGTCTTTGCGAATGGAAGTGAACAGATCGGCAGCCTTCAGAAATTCGGTCCTGCGGAATTCCCGTGATGCGCTCCACCATCTCCGGCGTGTAGCGCTCGTACTGCTTCTTCATCAACTGAAAGACGCAGCGCGGATGCTGCAGGGAAAGATCGAAGGCAACCTTTGGCGGCAGCGACGGAGGCGGAGCCGCGGCTCCGTTGGCGACGGGATGGGCAAGCGGTGTGGCTGCTGCCGGCTTGCCGGTTAGATTGCCGCCTTCTTCGTAGTTCCAGGTAGACTTGTCGTAAGTCTTCTTCTCCGAATCAAAGCCAGAGTACAGACCATCCTCGGGCAGCTTGAATCCGTCTTTAATGATGAACGCCGCGTTGGTGTAGTTGACCAGGTATTCGTGAGCGATGCGGTTGTTCTGCGATGGCGTAGTTGATCACGCCGCCGAGAAAGGCAATATCGGCTTCCGGCGCGAATCTGCAGATACAGGTCGGCATTCGCCGCGGTCCGCGTGAGGCGGGGATCGACCACGATGGTTTTGGCATTGCGGTGAATCTTGGCTTCAATCGCCCACTTGAAGCCGCAAGGATGGTTTTCCGCTGGATTCCCGCCCATGATCAACATCATGTCGGTGTTCTTGATGTCGATCCAGCCATTGGTCATCGCCCCGCGTCCGAATGTTGGCCCCAAACTGGAGACCGTAGGGCCGTGTCAAACCCGGGCCTGGTTTTCCAGGTAGCAGACCCCCAGGCTGCGCATGGTCTTGACGACCAGATAATTAAATTCGTTGGTATCGGTGCAACCGCCGGTGAAGGAGATGCCTTCGCAGCGGTTCACGGTTTTGCCGGAGGCGTCTTTCTCGATGAATGTTTCGTCGCGCGTCTTCTTCACCTTCTGCGCGATTTCGGAATACGCCTGATCCCAGGAAATGTCTTCCCACTCGGTCGCGCCCGGCCTTCGTACCTGTGGCTTCAGCAGCCGGCGCTCGTTCAGGATATCCTGCTCCAGCGATGAGCCCTTGGGGCAAAGCGTCCCGCGATTGATGGGATGGTCGGGATCGCCTTCCACGTGCACCACCTGCGGGATGGCATTCTTCGCCTTGTCGCCCAGCGTGTAAATGATGATGCCGCAACTCACCGAGCAATAAGGACAGGTGCTGCGCGTTTCCGTGGCGCGCGAAATTTTCAAAGTCTCGGTCTGCGCGTAGGCGGGAGTCAGATCGAATCCCAGGAGAGAGACGCCCGCACCACCGGCGAGCGCGCCTTTGAGGAAGGTCCGGCGGGAGAATTCCATTCTTGCCTCCGACGGTGAACCTGCTTACTGGTTGTCGACCGCCGAACCCACGCGCGGTCGGGCCTGCGCCCCAAATTTCGAAAACTATAACGCCGCCCGGCGCGATCCGTCAATGCCGGAGAGGCTGTATTTTGCGATCAGCTCCTGCAGGGGCGGTTGCTCGCGGCCATCCCGAAGCCGCATAATCGGCCGGTGACTGAGACTGTCTGGCAAAAGCGCATAAGGCGCGCCGAAACTCTGGCCGCTCAGCACAGTTTCGCAAGGCAGATCCTGACGTTTTATATTCAGATGGCGCGTTTCCAGCACGATCTCTATCGCCGTCTGGAACTGGCTTCGGCAAGCCCGACTCCAGCGTCTGCGTCCAGCCCACCAGAATTGCCCGAGCTTCTGGCCAGTTTTCCGAAGTTCCTAGCGCTCGTGGAAAATCAAGCCCCGGAACGTCTGGGCGAGATCGCGCACAATCTCAGCCACGCGTCTTCCACTTCCTGGAGCGACCTGCTGAACAAGGCCTGGTCCATCCCGGATCAACCCTCGGAACCCGGCGAATTTCTCGCACTCGCTTTCCTTCAGCCCTATGCGGAATTCATACGCTCCCGCGTTCCACTCCAACTCGAGGGTTACACTCACTCGCTCTGTCCGTTCTGCAGCCGCAAGCCCGGGCTCGGTGTGCTGCGCCAGATGGGAGACGGTGCACGCCGCAACCTGCTCTGCGGATTCTGTCTCTGCGAGTGGGAGTTCCGCCGCATCGTCTGTCCCGGCTGCGATGAAAAAGACCACGCCAAGCTTCCTGTCTACACCGCCGCGGAGTTCCCCTACATTCGTGTGGAGTGTTGTGATGCCTGTCACACGTACCTCAAATCCATCGACCTCAGCAAGAACGGTCTGGCCGATCCTCTCGTCGACGAACTCGCTTCTATCCCGCTCGATCTCTGGGCGCAAGAGCGCGGATACGCCAAACTCCACCCTAACCTCTTGGGAATTTAATCGGGAGTTGGGATTACTTTTGTAATTCCACGACTAATTTCGTTGTGCCGGGTTTGTAAAGTTCTTGTAAACATACAACCTGTGTCGCCTGTAACTTGATCACAGTGCAGGAAAGCCGTATAAGCTTAAGGAAACAATCAACAACTCAACCTGAATTGCAGACGGAGTATTCAATGCGATCCTGGAAGTTTCTTCTGCCGCTTCTAGCTACATCCCTGTGCTTCGCCGCCCAACCCGACCGAATCACCGGAGCGATCAATTCTGGTCAGATGGTGGCACTGCCAAGAAGCCTGCATCCTAAGGCGAAGCCGGAATACGATCAGGGCATGGTAGACCCGTCTCTGAAGTTGAGCTACATGACGATGTTGATGGCGCCCTCGCCGACTCAGCAGAAGGCTCTGGATCAGCTGCTCGCCCAGCAGCAGAACCCCAAATCTTCCAACTACCACAAGTGGCTTACACCCCAGCAGTTCGCCGATCAGTTCGGCCTCAGTCAGAATGATGTGAACGGAGTTACCGCGTGGCTCAAGTCGGAGGGATTCCAGATCATCAGCGTAGGAGGCGGACGTAATTCCATTGCCTTCAGCGGCACGGCTGCCCAGGTGCAGCATGCGTTTAACAGCGAACTCCATCGCTACAATGTTAACGGGGAAGAACACATCGCCAACTCCACTCCGCTCATGATCCCCGCCGCGCTCAGCGGCATTGTGAGAACTGTGATGGGGGTGCATAACTTTGGTCCGCATCCTGCCAATCGGATTCGCGGCCAAGCAGGGGCGCGCAATCCCCGTCCTGACTATTACTCCTCGGGCTACAACATGAATTTTCTGGCTCCCGGCGACGTGGCCACAATCTACGATATCAATCCGCTCTACACGGCTTCCACGCCGATTGATGGAGCTGGGCAAAAGCTGGCTATCATCGGGCAAACTGACGTTTATCTCGCTGACCTCAACGATTTCCGCTCCGGTTTTGGGCTCAATCCGTTCACCGGCTGTACCACCAATACGAAGACCGGCATCATCACAGCCTGTGATTCCACGTATTTCCAGTACAGCTTAGTGGCCGGCAGCACCGATCCTGGCACAACCTACAATTGCAACGACTTAGGTGAGGCAGACCTCGATATCGAGTGGTCGGGGGCGATTGCACGGAACGCGCAAATCATATTTGTAAACTCCCCTCTTACTTACGACTCGAATTGCAACGTGCTCAGCGGCGGCGGCGTCAATGCAGCCCTGACCGCGGCCGTCGATCCTCCGAGCGGACCAGTAGCCGCTCCCGTCGTCAGCATGAGCTACGGGATTTGTGAGTTGGAGGCCGAGGACCTCGAAACCGTTCTGACGCAGGGCAACGCCGAAGGCGTCACCATTTTGAACTCATCCGACGATATAGGGTCCGCGGGTTGCGACTTCAATCCGCCGAACGCCAGCCAGCCGTACAGCGCGGCGGTTGGAGGGTTGGCAGTAAGCTATCCGGCCAGCAGCCCGGAGGTCACGGGAGTCGGCGGCACTGAGATCTCCCTTGCCGACGATGCTACCCCCCCCAACGCTTTCTGGGGCACCAGCAACGGTACTAATGATGGCTCTGCGCTAAGCTACATTCCTGAAATTCCCTGGAACGATGATGAGGAATTTGCCCAGTTTTGCCAGACCAATGCCACGAATCTATTTTGTGAACAGGGTGGCAGTCCTGCCGTGACCGGCTGGGTCCCGCTTACTTCCACCGCAACCGCGCAGCAGGTGCAGGAAGATATCTGGATTTCCGCCGGCGGCGGCGGTGCGAGCAACTGCTGGTACTTGAACGCGACTACTGGCATTTGTCTGGGTGCTGGGGCCGGCCCATCCGGCGGCGGCTTCGCTCAGCCCACGTGGCAGCAGGGATTGTCGGTCCCTAGCGCCCCTGCCGGGGTCCGCTATGTTCCCGATGTCTCCATAATGGCTTCGCCGAACTTTCCCGGTTACATCTTTTGCACGCCGGAAAACGCGCAGACCACTCCGCCGACTACTCCTACGAGCACGTGCGCCGGCGGAATCACGACCGCCGTGGACCCCAATCAGTCCATCATCGGAGGCACGTCCGTTTCTTCTCCGGTTTTTGCCGGTATCGTAACACTGCTAAATCAGTATCTCGCTGCCAGCGGTGGTCTCAGCAACATCAACTCAACGCTTTACTACATCGCCACTGCGAACTTCTACCCCGCATTCCACCACGTCACAACCGGGGATAATAATGTCTATTGCCAGGCGGGAGATCCCGTGGGCTTCCCCAGTAACGTCGTTTGCCCGTCTTCCGGCGTCATTGGCTACAGCGCGGCGAATTCCGACACGGCCACCGGCTACAATCTGGTCAACGGTCTGGGATCGGTCGACGTGAACCAGTTGGCTCTTGCTTGGGCGGCATCCGCTACCACCACCGCTACATTGCTTTCGTCGTCTACGACTACGAGTGTTGGTGGGCTCGGCGTCACTCTCACCGCGAACGTCACACCCACGACCGCACTCGGCTACGTGAACTATTACGTGAGCGGCTCAAACGCACCGATCGGCATGGCAACCGTGTCTGGAGGAACGGCTGCACTGCTGACGACGGCGTTGCCCAACGGAACCGACAACATCACCGCTTCATACTTTGGGAACAACGGGGGCTCAACCTCGAACTCTGTCACGGTCACCGTCACGCCAGCCGACTTCAGCATGTCGGCCACCGCGTTGACGCCGGTTTCCGTCCCCGCGGGTCAGTCCACGACCGCCGTCCTGACCATCACCCCCGTCGCCGGCGCTGGCACGATAACCTTCACCCCCAGCAACTGCTCCGGCCTTCCCACAGGTGCAACCTGCAGCTTCAGCCCCGCAATGGTTACGTTCGGAGGGGTTTCGCCCACCGGTACTACCACGCTGACCATCAGCACGACTGCAAACATGACGGTACCGACTACCGCACAAACCATTACGGTTACAGGAACGGAAAGCGGCACTGGGGGCCATTCTCACACCGCTTCAGTCACCCTCACAATCACCGCGACCAATCAGAGCTTCAGCATCGCATCAACGGGAGCAACTTTCTCCGTGGCTGCCGGCGCGACTGCATCGGTCCCGATTACAGTTAGCGCTCCGATCGCCAGCGGCGCGAACTCGCCCATCCCATTTGTCAACAGCAGCAGCAACACCACCGCCTTGCCGGTGACGTACAGTTGTCTGCAAAGCAGCATTCCGTCGGAGGCGACTTGCACGTTCAGTCCCAGCGGCGGTAATGCGGTCAGCGCAACCTCTCTCACACTCAGCATCGCGACTGCGGCCCCCTCGGCCCAGCTGCGTCCGCCACTGGGGCGCGGCAGCCGCGTTTTCTACGCTCTACTGTTGCCCGGCCTCTTCGGAATTGTGTTCGGAGCGAGATCGCGCAACCGGAGTGCGCGCCTGCTCGGCCTGATCGTGGTTCTCGGCCTCTCCACGCTGGGGTTGGGCTCTTGCGGAAGCAGTAATAGCAGCACTGGTGGCCAGAGCAATCCGGGAACACCGGCGGGAACCTATACCGTGGTCGTGAACGCCACCACGGCAGGCCCGAACGCACTCACAGCCACTCCGCTTAAGATCACGCTCAACGTCACAAACTGATCTGGGGTACGGCGAAAGGCGCTCCGCATTTGCGGAGCGCTTTTTTTCAAAGCGATTAGATTCGTCTCATCCGTGAACAGCCCGCCATTTGCCCACTCCCTTGCGCCCCGCTGGAGTTTTCCCTCCCTGAGCCGATGATTGGTTTGTGTCGAACTCCTCTGCCGCGTCCGCCCGCGATAATACCCAGGGCGTCAAGCTGCGTTACGTGGCCCGACAGCCTATCTTTGACCGCGAGGAAAAGGTATTCGGCTACGAACTTCTTTTCCGCGACGACATGGAGAACGCCTTTCACGGCGGCGATGCCGACGTGGCCTCCCGCTCAACCCTCGATAGCTCGCTCCTGGTGGGTCTCGATGTGCTTTGCGATGGCCGCCGCGCTTTTCTGAACTGCACTCGCAACACTTTGATTGGTGGTCTGGTTACGCTGCTTCCCTCGCACTCAACGGTGGTCGAAATTCTCGAGACCGTTCCCGTCGATACCGACGTGGTGAACGCATGCCAGCGCCTGAAGGAAGCCGGATACCTGATTGCTCTTGATGACTTCGTCAGCGACGATCCCCGCGAGCCGCTGGCCGAAATGGCCGACATCCTCAAAGTGGACCTGAAACTTACCACGCTCGAGCAGCGTGCCGCATTAGTAAAAAAGCATGGCCCCTGGCGCTGCCGCATGCTGGCCGAAAAAGTCGAGAACCACGCCGAGTTTGTGGCCGCTCGCGATCAAGGCTTCGTCTATTTTCAGGGCTACTTCCTGCGCCGCCCAGAAATGATGACCACGCACGACGTCCCTGCCAACCGCATCAATTACATGAGAATGCTACAGGCCGTATCCCGACCCGAGTTGGACGTCCCCGAAATCGACAATCTGATCAAGACCGAAGCCTCCATCTGTTACCGGCTGCTGCGCTACATGAACTCAGCCAGGTTTGGATTCAGGAATGAAATTCATTCCGTGCGTCACGCTCTTGCTATTCTCGGCGACCGTGAGGTGCGACGCTGGGTGCGCCTGATCGCTGCAGTCGGCGCCTGTCAGGATAAAACCAGCGACCTCGTACTCTGCGCTTTGGTTCGCGCCCGCTTTGGGGAATTGCTGGCTCCGCTGGCGCGGCACGGCGACTCCGATCTTTTCCTGCTCGGGCTGCTCTCCATGCTCGATGTCATGCTGGAAATGCCCATGTCCGAAATATTGGAGAAAATTCCGCTGGATTCCGAAACCAAGGCCGTGCTGCGAGGCGAGCCCAGTTTGCTGCGACCTATCTACCAGTTGATGCTGGCCCACGAGAGCGGTGAGTGGGACGCGGCCCGCGCTATCTGCGACAGCCTCCAGATTGATCCCGACGCCGTCGCGGGCTTCTATTGGCAGTCCCAGCAGTGGGCCCGCGAAGTCTCCAGCGGAGCGTGAAAGCGGCTTTCGGACTGCGAGCCTGGAGCCCGCAGTCCACCAGTCATGTCCTGTTGTGCAAAACCTATTCGTTTTGCCACTTGCGTGCCTGCAGCCGGACGAGTACCATTAGCTTGTTCTCATTGGCCTCGTTCCCGCGTAGGCCTTCCGCGCCCCAGGCCGTTCCCGGCGGCGCGACGGATCCGACAACGGATAACCGATACGCAAACGTTTATATTTTGTCGCCAATACGAGTTTGCTTCATCTGATAACGGTTGATAACGGTTTGTTTACGAGTTTGCATCACCTCAACTCGCCGGTCCGCATGTAGCTGAATGTCCCACGCGGAGCGTGCCGAGTGAAGGCCGTCTCTTAGCCAGCGGTAGACCGAGCACGAAAAATTGCCGGTACGCCAACATTGCGAGAATCTGCCGCAACCAAGGGAAGCCTGAGATTGTAAAACCTGAACTTGGGGAATCTTAAACAGTAAAACTGTCCAACACTGCACCGGGTCCAGGATCCGGCAGAGGCAGCTTTGAGAGGACTATGAACGCAGGACCAGGAAGGCCCTCCGGTGGCGGAGGCAGAAACCGACGACGCCGCGGACGACGGCCCAACAATGCGCGCGGAGCCCGCCCCGCCGGCCCCAGCCAGGCTCGCCACAATCAGGACGGCATCTACACCGCTCCCATGGATCACAGCTATCGCGCCGCATTGGCCGGTAATGGCAACAACGGCCAGAACGGTCGCCGCGGACCGCGTCCCGGCTTTGCTGCGCCCTTCGCGCCTGCCGATCCCGAACCTCTGCCAGCTTTGCGCGAAGATTCCAACTCGCGCATCTTCGCCTTCGTGGACGATCTGTTCTTTGCCGCCAAGATTCAGGAGACCGCGCGCAAACTGAACGTCAAGGTCGAGTTCGCCAAGAATGACAAAGACCTGGCCGAGCGCATGCTGCAGAATGGCGAAGAAAAGCCGTCGCTGATCATCTTCGATCTTAACAATGCCAACGCCAAGCCTCTCACGCTTATTCCCAAGCTGAAGTCAAAGCTGAAGAAGGGAACCTCCATCATCGGATTCCTTTCTCATGTGCAGGGTGATCTGAAGCAGAAAGCTCACGAAGTGGGCTGCGACATGGTGCTGCCGCGCTCCGCCTTCTCGCAGAACCTGCCGCAGTTGTTGCGCCGGCATGGAGCGCCGGAAGACGAGAATCCGACCGTGCAGTAGCTGATGTTGGGAACAAGGGAACAACTAACCACTTCGGTACGGTCATCCATTTTCGGTTGGAGCCGTCAACTCCTACTTCGTGAACCTCAGGTCGGAAGGACCGGGATAACGCTTTAGGGACGTAAAATCGACCTTCCCAAAGTCCACTTCGTACAGGTCGTCATCCTGGTCGGCATTAAGGACAATGCTTACCAGCACGCCGTCTTCATCGACATACTCGGCTTGGCCCAGGGTTTTCCCTAGGGATCGTTTCTCCTGGGTAAGCGCCACGAAGCGAATACTCCCCATCCCGCCGTCTTCCATGTCCGCAACGCGACGGGTCGCTAATTCATCCTCCAAATTCCCCTTGTGGTATCGATTGGCAAGCAAGGCTTTAATCAGGGAGCGCTCGTCAGGACGCAACGGGCGTCCCACATCCTTGTCGGCAGAGTCTGGGAACTCCTTCAGCATTGATTGTCCCGTCTCAAGCGGCGGTGTTGAAACCGAGAACTGAGAACCGCTCTTCCTATCCCGGTGGCCAGCTCAACGTCCGTCCACCCAGCAGATGCACGTGGAGATGAAACACCGACTGTCCCGCTCCCGGGCCCACGTTTAACACAGTTCGATATCCGTGCTCGATCTTCCGCTGCCGCGCGATCTCCGCTGCCGCCAGGTGACAGCGGCCAATCAGTTCAGCTTCTTCCGCCTGCGCTTCCTTCAGTCCTGCAAAGTGTTTCTTGGGAATCACCAAGACATGCGTGGGCGCTTGCGGGTTGATGTCTTCGAAAGCAAAGACATATTCGTCGTCGTAAACCTTCTTGGCAGGAATCTCGCCGCGGAGAATGCGGCAGAATAGGCAATTGTTGGTCGCGTCGCTCATCAATCGGTCACCATGGCGGAAAGATAACACCGAACCAGAACAATTGTCAGCGGGAAGCGGTTAGCGAAACTTTGTGACCAGTTCGGCGAACGGCGCGGAATCCACATTCCAGGTGCCTTCGAAGGGATTGTCCAGGTCCGTGAGCACGAAGTGCGCGAAGAACAAGAGCATGGTGGTAATCGCGACGGATACCATGCCCAGCGTAACGTTGCGAAATGGAAAAAAGAAAAGCAGAAACAGAATCATAGACGCCGTCAGCGTAACGAACAGTCGCAGCGTCCCCGGCATTCGCTTCGCACTGACAGAAAGTCGTTCATCGCGGTGGGAACTCGCCTGGTTCGCAATATCTAGTAGTCGCTGGTAGAGGATGCGCTCCGCATCGTTCTCCGGTTTCACTTCCGTGACTCCGGAAATGACCCCGACAAACATCTTGTCGGTTTTGTCCGTCTGCTCGCCCGCCGACAGCGCCCTCCATTCCGTCTCCGCAACGCCTCTGGCATAGGTCTTTACGGCGCGCACCATTGGTTCGCGTGCTGTTTCCTTTAACCGCTGGCTGAAAACCAGCAAATCCTTCAATGCTCCAGACTCTTTCAGAATCTCATTCTCGACGGAGGTGAATTGTCCCCAAATCACATAGATGGCAAACGCGTAGACCACGCTATAGAGAGTGCCTATGATCTGCAGAAGCGTTCCGATCCCCTCCGCGTCATTCCCGAACAGTTTGTGAAATCCCAGCAGGCGCAACACAAAATAGAGTGCGGCCGCGCCCGCGATCATCTCTAGGCCGCGCAGGCGCGTGGGTCCGGGAATCACCTCTACGGATTGCACTGAGGCCTCCGTCGCAATACGTTAAATAACTCGAAACAGGGAACTCAGAAGTTTAATCGAGCCGTACCAGGAACACAGCGCCCTCGGGCGTTTTGGTTTCGGAGACAAGTTTCTGGGCGCGCTCGCGATCGTCGTCGAGCACGTGCACCCGCACCCACCAGTCTCCGATCGGACTGCCAAAGTGCTGCACCTTCGCCGTTCGATAGCGCCGAGTGAGATGGTCCGCGAATTGGCTGGCTTCCCGCTCGTGCGCAAAACTTCCAATCTGCACCGCCCATTTTCCTCCGGTCGCAAGCGGCAGCGGAGTTTGCATCACTTCCACTTTCACTTCCGCAACTCCCGGCAGGTAAACATCAAGCTTGCGCGCCGCGGCAAGTGATAAGTCGAGAATGCGCCCGGGAATGAATGGTCCCCGGTCCGTGATCCGAACCAGCGCGGTGTGCCCGGTCTTGAGATTCGTTACACGTACGATCGTGCCCAGCGGCAGCGTGCGGTGCGCCGCCGTCATGGCGTGCATGTTATAGACTTCGCCATTCGATCCCACGTGATTGTGATACGGCGGACCGTACCAACTGGCATTACCGATTTCAGTGGCCAGAGGTTTAGCATCGGCGGGAATGGTCGGCTCGGCCAGTTCGTTCTCGGCGGAAGCCGGCAAACGGCCGTTCTCTGCGGCACCCTCGGGCGGCGAGTTCGTCTCGGTGGAAGAAGGCTCAGGCAAGGGCGGTGGCGGAACATTCGTGCGAGCCTGTTTGGGATGGCCACAGCCGCCTAGAAACCAGATGGCAAGCAGCAGGGGCAAAATCACGGCCCGCTGGACGAGTTGATTGCGCTGTCGTGATCTACGGGAGTTCTCGGTTGAGTTCAAGAAGGCTACTTCGGAGGATGCGGGTGTTTCTCCATGTAGTCGGCAAATTCGGAAAGCTTTTCCGAAGCCACGCGCAGCGCCTTCGTCGAGTGCTGCCGTACCGCAGGCACCACCTCGTCGTTCAAATACTTGATGAACTCTGGAATCTCTTTCTCGATCTTCTCGGCGGCCTCGGCCACGGTCTTGCTGACGCGCGCCGACGCGTCTTCCACCTTGCGGTTGAAGTCGTCCATAATGCTCCTCGTTGCTGCTGGGCGTGAAACACTTCACGCGCATGTTGCGGATGCCAGGCTCCGCTATTATTTCCTGCCCGGAGGGTCGGGTCAATGGCGAGGCATATGGCAGGTCAATGGGGCGGTGCGTCCATCGATCCATTAGAATCGCACTCCGGAGTTTGATGAAGGTAGCAGCCATGGGTTCGCAAGTGAAGAGAGAGATGCGAAATGAGACGATAAAATTTCGCCGGCGGTTGCTTGCCTGGTACGCCCGGCACCGGCGTGACCTCCCTTGGCGCGCCAACCGCGATCCCTATCGCGTGTGGATCTCCGAAATTATGCTGCAGCAGACGCGCGTGGCAGCGGTGATCGAGCATTACCACGAATTCCTGCGACGGTTTCCTACCGTGGAAAAGCTTTCGGCGGCGCGCGAGGCCAGCGTCCTAGCGGCGTGGAGCGGCTTGGGATATTACCGCCGCGCACGCATGATGCATGCTGCGGCCAAGGTGATCGTGCGCGAGCACTGTGGCGAATTTCCAACGACCGAAGAGCAATTGCGAAAGCTTCCCGGCATCGGCCGCTACACCGCGGCCGCAATTGCCAGCATTGCCTTTGGCGAGCCCGTCGCCCTAGTTGATGGCAACGTCGAACGCGTGCTGCAGCGCCTGTCAGGCAAGCGGCTGACGGGTGAAGAATTGTGGGAAGCTGCGAATCGTCTGCTTAGATACGAAGCGCCCCGGCGACTTCAATCAAGCGATGATGGAATTGGGCGCCGTGGTGTGCACGCCGCGTGCACCGGGCTGTTTGACGTGTCCCGTGATCGAACTCTGCGGCACGCGCGGAGAGTTGGCGAGGACAGCCCAGCTAAAACGTCAGAAGAAGCGCGAGATCAATTATTCGATGCTTGTCCGCGACAGCGAAATTTTTCTCATTCAGCGTTCCCGCGATGCGTCGCTGATGCCCGGCATGTGGGAGTTGCCGGAACGTGCAGAAAAGAACGGATCCGCGAGTCCAGAGTTTACCCTACGGCACTCGATCACTGTGACCGATTACGCTGTGCGCGTTTGGCGCGACACTTCACCCTGCGTCGGCGGAAAGTGGATTCCAGTCAGCCGCCTGAAGCAAGTCGCACTCACGGGACTGGCACGAAAGATTTTGCGCAAGGCCTCAATTCTCTAAAAATAATCGTTCGCGCTGTTAGCATGAGCGTGTGGGCAAGATGCGGATGTCTGCGGAGGAAATTGCCAACAGCTTCACCCACGGACTCGGCCTGGCGCTGAGTCTCGCTGGACTCGTGGTGCTCATCGTGGTTGCCGCGTTGCATGGCCGCCTCCTCGCCATTGTGAGTTGCAGTGTCTACGGCGTAACCCTGGTTAGCCTGTACGCCGCATCGACCGTCTACCATGCTGTCTGGTCGCCGCGCTGGAAGCGGGTTTTGAAGATCGTGGACCACAGTTGTATCTACCTGCTCATCGCCGGCACCTACACGCCGTTCGCTCTGGTCGCCCTGCGCGGAAGCTGGGGATGGACTCTGTTCAGTGTGGTATGGGCTCTCGCCCTCGGCGGGATCATCTTCAAACTCTGGTTCGTCGACCGTTATCCCATCGCTTCGACCATCTTCTATCTCTTGATGGGATGGTCGGTCGTGATCGCGTTGAAGCCGCTTCTGCACGCCGTGCCCACTCCGGCGCTCTTGTGGATGCTGGCGGGCGGCGTCGCCTATAGCGCCGGAGTCATTTTTTTCGCCATGCCGCGGGTACGCTACAGTCACGCCGTCTGGCATGGATTTGTTTTGGCCGGAAGCGCCTTCCACTACGTCGCGATTCTTCACTACGTCGCTCCGGCGCGAGTCTGATGCAGTGAGCAGCTGATCGCCGTCAGTGCCTCGCATCATCTAAAATATATGGAGCTAGGTCGGAGTATGCAGCATACGCTGACCTGCGAAGCATCCTGAAAACGAACCGGAGGACCGCTAATGGCAGCATTACCCGTGGGCACCAAAGCGCCCGACTTTGAACTGAGAGCAATGGATGGCAAGCGCTTCGTGTTGCGCGGTGAACTGGCGCACGGCCCGCTGGTGTTGGCATTTTTCAAAGTTTCATGCCCCACCTGCCAGTACGCGTTTCCGTTCTTCGAGCGACTGGAGCGAGCTTACGGGCACCAGGGTGTGCGGATCATCGGCGTTTCGCAGAATGACCCCAAAGAGACGGCAGCATTCACCAAAGAATTTGGCATCACCTTCCCGGTGCTGCTCGATGACACCCACAAGTATCCGGTGTCGAACGCCTATGGCCTGACCAACGTTCCCACCATCTTCTGGATCGCGGCGGATGGCGAGATCGAACTTTCCAGCGTCGGCTGGGTCAAGGCTGACTTCGCAGAGATCAATCGCAAGATGGCCGAGTCGGGAAAGACCGCGCCAGCTGCGGTATTCCAGCCGGGAGAAGATGTCCGCGACTTTCGTGCGGGCTGAGGCTCGAAAAACTGATCCCGCGGTCGCGGGATGTCCAACCAGTAGAAATCGCAGCGCTAAACGCGGAAAACTTCTCCACAGGTACAACTCCGCAGTTGGTCTGAAGGTCCTGCTATCTAATTGACCTGCCGTGCTGCAAACCCTTACTACTTCCTTACAACCAAACTCTTCCTCTCCGTTACAATTCATTCAGACTCAAAAACAAAAAGCATTCCTGCGTCGATACGCCACTTCGCCGGGGGAGAAGACTGATCTATGCAAGCAATCGTTAGGAGAAGTGTTCTTGCCGCTGTGGTCGCGACGGTGAGCCTGATGGTCTGGGCGGAAGGAGCCGCTCCGCCGGATCCAGCGCCAATGGGGGCCAAGCGCGAGGCGGTGTCGGTACGCCTGCCCTCCGCAGCCTTCGCCGCCATGGAGACGATCAGTCCTGACCACATTCGCTGGCATGTACGTTTTCTCGCGCATGATCTTCTGGAAGGCCGCGGCACCGGGCAGCGTGGCGGGGACCTCGCCGCTGAATACATCGCCACACAGTTCGCCGAATATGGATTAAAGCCTGCCGGAGATAACGGATCGTACCTGCAGAAAGTACCCCTCGTAGGAATTACCACCCTCCCCGAGACGCAGTTCTCGCTCCTCCCCAAGCAAGGCGCGGCTATGAATCTTAAGCCGCTTGATGAATACGTTGCTTACGACCAGACCCAGCAGTCGCAGTCCGATGTGGATGCGGACATTGTTTTTGTTGGCTACGGCATTGAAGCTCCGGAATACAACTGGGACGATTACAAGGGTGCAGATGTGCGCGGCAAAGTCCTCCTTATGCTGGTCAACGAGCCGCCCTCCGATGATCCCAAATTTTTCAAGGGCAAGGCACTCACCTATTACGGTCGCTGGACCTACAAATACGAAGAAGCGGCGCGCAAAGGCGCGGTTGGCGTAATGCTCATTCACCGGGAAGACATGGCAAGTTATCCCTGGGAAGTCGTGCGGAACTCCAATTCGGGTGAGAAGTCAGCGTTGAAGCTGGAAGGCCCGGCGCTCAAAGTTGCGTCCTGGGTGCAGTTGGACGTGGCGAAAAAATTGGTTGCCGGCTCCGGCATGGATCTCGACAAGATGATGGCCGATGCGCGCACCCGCGAATTCCATCCCGTGAACCTGGGCGCGAAGTTGAAGGCGCACATGGTCAGCAAGATACGAAATTTTGAGTCGAACAACGTGCTGGCTATTCTGCCCGGCTCCAGCCGCAATCTAAGAGACGAAGCGGTAATCTATACGGCGCACTACGATCACTTCGGCATCCGTCCCGACATGCCTGGCAACAATATTTTCCACGGCGCGGCCGACAACGCCACAGGCTGCGGCATTCTCATCGAGCTGGCGCGAGCCTTCAGCGTCGCGAAGGAACGCCCCGCGCGGTCGGTCATTTTCGCATCGGTTACGGCAGAAGAGCAGGGCCTGCTGGGCTCGGAATATCTGGGCCAGCATCCCCCGATCCCCGCCGGTAAGATTGCACTGGATTTGAATTACGACGACGTGCAGCCCCGCGGAGCGCCCGAAGAAGTTGAAGTTTCAGGCGCAGAACGAACAACGTTCTATCCCTGGGTGCAGGCGATGGCCAAAGAATTCCGGCTGGCGATCCGTCCCGATGCCCGCCCCGAGGCCGGGCACTTCTACCGCTCCGACCATTTCAGTCTGGCCCGCGTGGGTATTCCATCGTTCTCGATCAACGAAGGCATGAAGTTCAAAGGTCACGACGAGGCCTGGGGTCTGGCGCAGGACAGGGAATACACGCAGAAGCGTTATCACCAGCCGACCGATGAGTACCGTCCTGAGATGGATTTCACCGGGGATTCGGCGATGGCACGCTTCGGCTTCGCTCTAGGCTGGGAAGCCGCAAGCTTTACGCGCCTGATCGGCTGGCAAAAAGGAGATGAGTTCGAGGCCGCGCGGATCAAAAGCCAGTAGTGAGTATCGTGTAGCTGGAAGTCAGTTAAGCGAGGACCACCGCCTCGCGAATTCGTCCATGCCGCCAAAGTTGTCGCGGACCAACACCCACGGATGCCTTCCCACGCTACTCACTCTTTTGTTGCAGGAGTATTCGGAAAGCGAGTCCGTGCGTGATCAGTAGTAATGGCACAACAAGAGTTGGAATGAAGTAAGTGGCTCCCAACTGCCCGGCCAACAGGCCGGCGTGATTGCCCTGGTAGAAAGCGTTCAGGAGATCGGCTGATCCCCATAGATTGAAGATCCATGCCATGACAACGCCAGCCCCACGTGGCAGCAATAGCAGTACAAGCAGCGCGAGTACCGCAGCAATGAGGTCCCCATAGGCCGCGGAATGCGCGAACGCAGAAGGTAGATCGGCAGACACCACGCCCGGCACCAGGAATGCCAATCCCATGAAGCGGAAGCTGTGCAGGGTGAGCAGAGGCCGCAACGCTTCGGTCCGTTGCCGGACGCGGAGTCTGGGCCAGATGTATCGCGCGGTGACGATCCCCCAGGCGATCAAACTGAATGCGATGCTCACGAAAAAGCAGAGTTGGGGCGGCATGTATGTCTCCTTATCGAGTGATGCTTTCTTTTCGCTTAGGATGATACTCATCATCCTATGGATTCAAATCTTATTCGCGGCCAAGTGTGGTTGGGTCGCACTGTGAGATGATGGCCAGCATCCTATAATGAGCCATGCGTTACCGACCCGAGCATAAAGTTGAGACCCATCAGAAAATCGTGAAAGACGCTTCGCGGCGCGTTCGCGCCAAAGGCTTGACTGGGGCCGCGGTTTCGGCCGTTATGCAGGACGCCGGCCTGACCCACGGAGGCTTTTACAAGCATTTCGGCAGCAAGGACAAACTGCTCGTGGAATCCCTCAGTCAGGCTTTCAAGGAGATCGCCGGCACACTGGTTCATGCCGCTGAACAGTCGCCCCCTGGAGCGGCTTGGAAGGAGATCGTGAAAGCCTATCTAAGCCCGGAGCATTGCGAACATCCGGAGCACGGATGCCCCTTGGCTGCACTTGCACCCGAATTGGCGCGGGCGGATAAGGGAATGAAAGGCCAGATCGCTGCCGAGTTGGTGAACTACAAAAGCCAAATGCTGCCATTCATGCCCGGGCGGCGAACCGGGGATAAAGAACGTGCTTTCTTTGCGATTTTTTCAGCGATGATCGGAGCAGTCGAAATCGCTCGCCTGCTACCAGATCCCGCCATGCGAGAAAAAGTGCTGGCCAGCACCAGAGATTTTCTCTTGCGCAGCTTCTGACCTCCTCAATCAATGAGGCCCCCGATAACCTCGGTAACTTTAGCCCCCGGTCCAGCCATGCTAGCCTCCATATGTACATGTGTAATCAGCAAGTTCCAACAATTTAAGAAATTCACGAATGCCTCGATTTCCCATCTTCCGCCTCGGCAAGGAGCCAGAAAAACTGGCACTGCCGAAGATGGTTGCTGCGACCCCGGCAATTGCGCTCGAAGGATTGGCGGTCGGCGTTGACAACCTCCGGCACGACGTGGCTCTGAGTCCCCGATTCGTGGAAGCCGCCCGCGCCCAGATCATGCGCCAGATTGTGCGCCACGGTGAGCTGGAGGGTTTACTCGCCGCCGAGGCGCCTCAGCGCAGCCAGGCACCGTCGTGGATGCGAACCGCTGCCGCCGGACCCACTCGCGCTGCCGCACGCGCCGGAGCCGAACCTTCCGACTGGAAACCGCTGCTGGCGGAACTGCATCTCGCGGCACTGAATCGCGCCAAGAAAGAAGAAAAGATTTCCATCGACCTCCTCGCGCGCTTGGCGATTACCAAATTTCTGCGTACAGAGATGTCCCAGCAGTTCGCGCAGGTGCTAGAGCGCTGCCGGCTTCTGCTCAAAAGCTACGAGGGCATCCGGCAGGGCAAAGCGGTCGAATATCGCGAGCGTGTCGCCGCTTTCCAGGTACGCAAGAAGATCATTCTTCGAAAAACTGGGCAGGAACTGTTCGAGACTCTACGCGCTATCGAGAAAGAGACTCTTGCCCGAACCCGGCGTTCGTTTTTTGGTGAGCCGAAGGCCACGGAACCTGGCTGTGCCGCCCTCAGCAGCCACGGGCTTTTCATCAACCGCCTGGCGTTCTCCGAAGATGGCCGCGACGACTATCTCTGCGCCGAGCATTACGTCATGCTGGGCAACTGGGATCGCGACCCCGACCGCTACCCTCGTCTGCAAGATCTCGTCTGGGGCTTCATGCGTTCGCTCTACGGCGAGGAAACTACCACCGAGACTATCGATTCCTGGTTGTGCGCGCCGGAAAATGCTCGCGCCCTCGTCGGCACGGGAACTCCCGATGACTCCACCGCGGAAGGTGTGGCCCAACAAGAGCGCTTGACGGCATGGGTTCGCCTGCTCGAAGACGAGCAAGTGATGGAGTGCGTTATCGCCTCCTACCACACCGTGCCACTGCTCAGCGAGTACGCGCCGCGCATCAACCCGCAACAATTAAAGAATGCGCTGATCTCTCGTCCTGAATGCGACCGCGTCGAACGCATGATTCAGGAACACGGCAAACTTTCGCCGGCCAGCCTGTACACAGCGGTCGCCAAAGTTGCCGGTTGCCGTGGCGTGGAGCGCGCCAAAGTCGCAGCCAGATTCCTTCAGGACTTCTCTCATTACCATCGCGATTTGCGGCGGCTGGAAACCCTGAACGCTGCGCTCGACTCGGTCAACGTGGTAGCCACCGAAAAGCTGCGCGAGCTTTCGCGTATGAACGGGACGCTCTACGAATTCTTGCTGCCCGATGAGCAAACTCAGCAGCCCGAGGAAGAAAAAGTCCTGCGCCATGTTGTTCTCAAGGCCGACGTTCGCGACTCCACCCGGCTTACTCGCACGCTGATGGAGAAAGGCCTCAATCCCGCTTCCTACTTCAGCCTCAATTTTTATGATCCCGTAAATAAACTGCTTGCGAAGTACGGGGCGCAGAAAGTCTTTCTCGAGGGCGATGCCATCATTCTGGCCATCCTCGAGCGCGCCGGCGAGCCTGAACTCGCCGTCAGCCGTGCCTGCGTGCTGGCCCGCGAGATCATCGAGATCGTGCGCGGCTATAACGAATTGATGCTGCGCTCCGGCATGCCGGAACTCGAGCTGGGCGTGGGCATCACGTTGCAGGAAGCTGCCCCGCTCTACCTGATGGATGGCGAACGCCAGATTATGATCTCCGAAGCGCTCAACGAGAGTGATCGCCTTTCCTCCTGCAACAAGCGGATCCGCAAGAAGATGGAATCGCAAGCCGGCCCGTTTCACGTCTATGTATTCGAGGCTGCGGATCTAAGCGCGACTTCGGAGGGAGAGCCGAAAAATTCGGAAGATTCCATTCTCAGCTATAACCTCGGCGGCATTCGCTTGAACCAGGCCGCCTTCCGCAAGCTGGAGCAGGAAATTTCCCTGGTGCCGCTCACCGTAAAGCTTCCGCCCGCGCTGGCGTCGGATAAAGGCGAGTACAACCTCTCCATCGCAACCGTCCCCGTCGATCGCGATATCTTCCGCAAAATTGTGGTTCGCGAAAGCCGCGTGCCGCGTATCAACTTGGAAGATTTTTCAGTTAAGGGCTGGACCGACCGTACCTACTACGAAATTTGCACCGACCCGGCCATCTACGCCTCGCTGGAAAAGAAAAAAGCTGCCAAGGTGTAAGCGATGCAACCATCGAGTCGGCCCGGTCTCCGCTTACATGCTCAGCTCTTTTTAGAAGCTGCTGTCATCGCTGGTTCGCCGAACGCAACACACTGTGCGATGAATGCAAGCAGCCAGATGTACCACGGAATGGCATCGTGATAATGAAATTGCAGGATGACACACACGACGAAAAGCAGACCTCCTAACATGGATTCCCTCCTCGGAAGGCGATTAGACAGTCCTCATGGCACACCGATGGTCGCGTGCTGTCAGTGAAATCGGTCACGTCTCGATGTGCGGCAATGGCCAGAATCCGTAGCGCAAAGACGGACCAGAGTTAACTGTTGAAATATGCCAGTTAAAGTCATTGCCCGGGTGCCGAGTTACACCCGGTAGATCCGCGATAGCGCAATGCTGACCACATAGCAGGCCAAGGAAATGCTGATGTCCCTGAGCGGCGCACTGAAAAAATAAACCTTGCAGAGCACAACAAAGCCAACCAGCATTGCAAGCCCGACGGCGAGCAGGAATGGCGACCGAAAGAGGAGTTGACCGTGAGCCAATGCGAGAAAACCGAAAACCAAGCCGAACAAAATAAGTCCCATGCTGTGGCTCGCATTGAAGCCCACCCAACACCGCCACATAGTTGTTTCCTTCGTGATGACGGGTGAAATCTGGCTCATGCTGATTTGCAGCGCAGGATCACGAGGCATGAGGTTTGGCCCCCAGAACGTATAGACGAGGTGGAAGACTCCAAGCGTGAAGATAATGCTCGCACTAAGAACCATGAGAATTCTTGCGCCCAAGATGCTCACCCCATTCTGTGGTGAAATGACCGCTAATCTCAATGAG
>CAVZPC010000027.1:0-162678 GCA_963777005.1 uncultured Acidobacteriaceae bacterium
CGCAAGTCTCGCGAGAGATTTCGAGTTTCTGAATAACGCGGATTAAAAATGCGTGGGACGTTGCCATGTACCCCAAGCCAAGTCCACCACTAACCTGAGGATGCGGCAAGGGAGTCTCGTTCGGACCTCTCTTTCTCGAATCGTAATTTCCATGATGGTCAGCTCCGGCTTAGCTGGAGCGCACGTTCAACCTTGTCCTCGAATAAAATTTGAGCTTCTGGCTACTAGCTTCTAGCTCCTGGCTGAATCACGGCTTTTATCGTATCGACGCCCGATTTGGCTGGAAGCTAGCGGCTAGAAAGCTGGGAGCCGAACTGATCGAAGAAGAGAAAGTGCAAGGCTCCGGGTTACAATTGCAGAATCAAAATTGCAAGACCGGGCCTGTAGCTCAGGTGGCTAGAGCGCACCCCTGATAAGGGTGAGGTCGATAGTTCAAGTCTATCCAGGCCCACCAGAAATCAGGTTTCTAGTTTCCGGTTTCGGGTTTCCAGTATTTTGCTGGAAGCGCGAAAATAGAAACTGGAAACTGCCGTGGGGCTGTAGCTCAGCTGGGAGAGCGCCTGGTTTGCAACCAGGAGGCCACCGGTTCGATCCCGGTCAGCTCCACCAGATATCACTCCTAATTGTAGGTGAGGGAGCGCGCAGCAGATGAATAGACTGATCGATTCCATCTTTGGTTTGGGCGGCTTGCTGGTTCCGATCTGCGCGATTATCGTGGGCGGGGCGATCGCCATCACTGCGATGGTCATCCGCCACCAGGAGCGACTCGCCAAGATCGAGCGCGGCATGGATCCCGACGCTCCGCCGCGAAGCTAATCGGTGGGATTGCCGGATGAGAAAACTTATCTGGGTTCGGGAAAGGGAGTGCATTCTGAGTTGGCCGCTGCTGCGAGCGAGATGTAGTGGTTGCAGTTGGGCCGGTGGTTTTCTGCCCAGGGTTCTCCAACTGCCAAAGAAGGTGAATCCGTCGGACAGGGCTGAACGAAATCGACTTCGCGAGAAAAGTCGGAAGGATTTCAAGGAGCATCAATGCTCCGATTTTTGAGTGTGGTCAGCCCGATGTTGGGCGTCAATACGACAACCGAATCCGTATCACGGTTTAATGCAAGTCGATTGGCGCCGAACATTGGGTTGGAGGAAGTGAGGGGATTGCACACCCCGAACTGAGTAAGACCCATACCCGCAGAAGCGGGGTAAATCAGTTTCGCTGTGAACCAGCAAGCTGATGAGGACGATATTTGACAACTGAATAGATTGGGCAAAATACAAGGCGTTGTAAATTTTTATGAGTGCCTGAGAGAAGCTGCTGGTGCGCGTAAACGTTGATAGGCGTTAAGCGCGCGATGAGCAGCAATAAAGGCCCATAGAGTTTAAGCGGCGTGTTTGAGTGGTTTAGCTAGTAGCCAAAAGCTAGGAGCTAGAAGCTCGAGTGTGCTGAGTAAATTTTGTGGTCAAGCTACTAAGGGCGCATGGTGGATGCCTTGGCAGAAGCAGGCGATGAAGGACGTGGCAAGCTGCGATAAGCCTCGGGGAGCCGCAAGCAGGCTTTGATCCGGGGATTTCCGAATGGGGAAACCCACGGAGGTGAACCCTCCGTACGGCCCGATGAATCCATAGTCGGGCACGAGCAAACCCAGGGAAGTGAACCATCTCAGTACCTGGAGGAAAAGAAAGAAACCTCGATTGCGAAAGTAGTGGCGAGCGAAATCGCAACAGCCTAAACCAGTCCCACCTTCGGGTGTGACCGGGGTTGTAGGGTCGACAACAGTAGAGTTACCAATCCAGTCGTTAACCGAAGCCCTCTGGAAAGAGGGGCCATAGAGTGTGATAGCCACGTAGGTGAAAACGAACTGGACTCGAAGTCGATACCTGAGTACCGCGGAGCACGAGAAACTTTGCGGGAAGCTACGGGGACCATCCCGTAAGGCTAAATACTAGCTTCTGACCGATAGTGAACCAGTACCGTGAGGGAAAGGCGAAAAGAACCCCTGCGAGGGGAGTGAAATAGTACCTGAAACCGTGTGCCTACAAACGGTGGGAGGACTATGCGGCGCAAGCCGAAAGTCTGACCGCGTGCCTATTGCATAATGAGCCGGCTAGTTATTCTTGTCAGCAAGGTTAAGCGAAAGCGAGCCGCAGCGAAAGCGAGTCCTAATAGGGCGAATCAGTTGGCAGGAATAGACGCGAAGCGGGATGATCTACCCTTGGCCAGGCTGAAAGTGGGGTAACACCCACTGGAGGGCCGAACGGGTGTTTGTTGAAAAAAGCTCCGATGAGCTGAGGGTAGGGGTGAAAGGCTAATCAAATTCCGTGATTGCTCGTTCTCTCCGAAATAGCTTTAGGGCTAGCCTCGTATGATTTGTCGTGGTGGTAGAGAACTGAATGGACTAGGGGGCTTTCCAGCTTACTGAATCCAATCAAACTTCGAATGCCATAGAACAACCAATACGGGAGTCAGACGGCGGGGGCTAAGCTTCGTCGTCGAGAGGAAAACAGTCCAGATCGCCTGCTAAGGTCCCAAAATATCAGCTAAGTGGGAAAGGAAGTCGGAACGCCCAGACAGCCAGGAGGTTGGCTTAGAAGCAGCCATCCTTTAAAGAAAGCGTAATAGCTCACTGGTCAAGCGGTCCGGTGCCGACAATTTAACGGGGCTTAAGCTGATTACCGAAGCAGCGAATGCACACTTATGGTGTGCGTGGTAGGAGAGCATTCTCAACAGTTTGAAGCTAGAGCGAAAGCACTGGTGGACGGTTGAGAAGAGACCCTGCCGGCATAAGTAGCGATAACGGAGGTGGGAACCCTCCGCGCCGAAAGTCTAAGGTTTCCTGAGAAAGGTTAATCCGCTCAGGGTCAGGCGGTCCCTAAGGCGAGGCCGAAAGGCGTAGCCGATGGACATCCGGTTAATATTCCGGACCTCCCTTGTTTTCGTTATCACGATGGGGTGACGCAGGAGGATAAGCAGGCCGTCCTATGGCTATGACGGTCGATGCGCGTAAGGTGTCTTTCGTAGGCAAATCCGCGAGAGAGTTATCACTGAGGCGCAAAGCAGTAACCCGTATGGGTGAAAGCTGCCGATTCCACGCTGCCAAGAAAAACCTCTAAGGAGAAAGTAAGGGAACCGTACCTCAAACCGACACAGGTAGACGAGGAGAATATCCAAAGGCGCTCGTGAGAACAGTTGGTAAGGAACTCGGCAATATAACCCCGTAACTTCGGGAGAAGGGGTGCCCCGGTAGAGTGCAAGCTCGAGGGGGCCGCAGCGAAATGCGCACTGCGACTGTTTAACAAAAACACAGGTCTCTGCAAAGTCGAAAACGACGTATAGGGGCTGACGCCTGCCCGGTGCCGGAAGGTTAAAGGGAGAGGTCAGCGCAAGCGAAGCTTCGAACTGAAGCCCCGGTGAACGGCGGCCGTAACTATAACGGTCCTAAGGTAGCGAAATTCCTTGTCGGGTAAGTTCCGACCTGCACGAATGGCGTAACGAAAGTGCGACTGTCTTGCCGACTGACACGGCGAACTTGTAGTGCCGGTGAAGATGCCGGTTGCCCGCAACTAGACGGAAAGACCCCGTGCACCTTTACTATACCTTTAGTATGAACTATGGCCCTTGCTGCGCAGGATAGGTGGGAGGCTTTGATTCCAGGCTCTCGGGCTTGGAGGAGCCAACGGTGAGATACCACCCTGCGAGATCTGTGGTTCTAACTTACTCCCGTAATCCGGGAGAAGGACATACTAAGGCGGGTAGTTTGACTGGGGCGGTCGCCTCCTAAACGGTAACGGAGGCGCGCGAAGCTACGCTCAGGCTGTTTGGAAATCAGCCGTTGAATGCAAAAGTATAAGCGTGGTTGACTGCGAGACCTACAAGTCGAGCAGGTACGAAAGTAGGCTTTAGTGATCCGGTGGTTCTGCATGGAAGGGCCATCGCTCAACGGATAAAAGGTACGCCGGGGATAACAGGCTGATCGGAG
This sequence comes from uncultured Acidobacteriaceae bacterium, assembly GCA_963777005.1. Classification (GTDB taxonomy): domain Bacteria; phylum Acidobacteriota; class Terriglobia; order Terriglobales; family Acidobacteriaceae; genus Sulfotelmatobacter. The sequence goes on from CAVZPC010000027.1 coordinate 3,969, forward strand.
CCAAGAGTTCATATCGACGCTCCGGTTTGGCACCTCGATGTCGGCTCATCGCATCCTGGAGCTGTAGAAGGTTCCAAGGGTTAGGCTGTTCGCCTATTAAAGCGGTACGTGAGCTGGGTTCAGAACGTCGCGAGACAGTTCGGTCCCTATCTGTTGTGGGCGCAGGAGATTTGAGAGGACCTGTCCTTAGTACGAGAGGACCGGGATGGACGAACCTCTTGTGTTCGAGCTGTCATGCCAATGGCACCGCTCGGTAGCGAAGTTCGGTAGTGATAACCGCTGAATGCATATAAGCGGGAAGCACTCCTCAAGATGAGATCTCCCAACCCGTAAGGGATAAGAAGGGCCCAGGAAGACTACCTGGTTGATAGGCTGGAGGTGAAAGTGCAGCAATGCATGTAGCTTACCAGTACTAATCGCCCGTTCGGCTTGACCATAAAATTTACTCGGTGCAGAAAACAGTTGTCAGTTCTCAGTTGGGTAGGGCGCGGCTTTGGCCGTGCCTTAGTTAGAACCTGAACTATATCCAGCAAGGTTGTTGAGGTCGTTCGAACCTGGATGACTGAGATGCAACACTGATAACTGTTGCGCCGACGCTTTTGAAAAGAAAGCAAAGCCGAAGTACGGTGGCAGAAATCGGAAACAAAAGAACAAGAAAGTAAGCCACACCCAATCTATTCAGTTGTGAGGTTTCGTCCTCACGATCTTTGAAAGTTCGTCGCTGAAAAGCGATAACGAGATGGCGTAGAGATCCTTCGCTGAAAAGCGCTCAGGATTTCGGCGCGCGGCTCAGACGCCGCGCAAGCGCCTCAAGTTGTCGGTGATCTTACCGCGGGGGATCCACCCGTTCCCATCCCGAACACGGAAGTTAAGCCCCGCAGGGCCGATGGTACTGCACGCGCCAAGTGTGTGGGAGCGTAGGTCGTTGCCGGCATAAATAAAGGCCAGTCTGAGAAATCAGATTGGCCTTTTCCTTTTTGCCCCAGACCTCCTTCGCAAAATACGCTGAGCATTTCGGCAGAAGGCTCCCGCGCGCACAAGGCGCGCACTCACGGTTTCTATTGGTTCGCCTTCTCGCGGCGAAATAGGAAGTCAAAATCCCCACCCTGCCGTTTGAGTGCCGGGAAAATTTCGGCTACGGAGAACGCGGCAAGGATGGGGCACCCGCCCGTGGAAAGAGATCGACATCCTGATAAAGTAATTCGCAAAAGCGCGAAAGGATGATATGCGGCTCAAAATCTTTCTCCCGATCGTGTTGTTGGCCGCGAGCTGCAGCGCGTCCGCCCAACGCTCTGGGACGTCCACGGGTCCTTCCCCTGTGTGGAATGACAATTTTCTAATGACCGTTCAGAAAAACGGTGGTGATCCGGCTCGCTCCGGCGATGTCAGGATCGAGTTCTATGGACACGACGCATTCAAGATCACGTCGCCGGGCGGTTTGACGATTCTTACCGACCCGTGGCGAAATGATTCAACCGGGCTTTACCCAAAGTGGTTCCTGAATGAGTTTCCGGCAGTCCGGGTCGGCATCGTTCTTTCTACGCACGCTCATTTCGATCACGATGCCGTCGAGCGGCCGAACGGGCTGGTGGTGCTCGAGCGTCTGGTCGGACAGTTTAAGCTCGGCGATATCGAAATCACCGGCCTCGCCGACAAGCACCAGTGTGATCGGACATCAGCAGATTCAGTTGCAAAGACTTGCCCGCCAAACAATGAGATCGGGTTCGACAACGCGATTCAGATCATTCAGACCGGGGGATTGCGGATCGCCATCTGGGGCGACAATCGCGCAGAGCCTGATCCATCTCTCGATCATTATTTGAAAAATGTTGATGTGCTCATTCTGCCGATCGAGACCGTACTCACGCGCGCCGAGGTAGATCGAATCGTGCAGAAATATGATCCCAAGGCGGTAATTCCGTCCCACTATTTTCTTAACGGTCTAACGACCACCGTCTCGGGTCTGGAATCGGCCGATGGATGGGTGAATGACCAGGAGAAGGTTCATGCGGATGTCCGTCGCCTCGATCGCGCGGATTTGACGCTGAATGCGGCGGAGCTGAAAACAGCGCATCACAGAATCTATTACTTCGACAATCACTTTGAGAAATGAAATTCCATGTCTCTCACAGGTTCCGGTCCCGCTGCGCTCGCGCGTCGGAATGACAACGGTCGGGTCGGGGCGTTCACATTGGTTTTGCGCGTGCCAGCGCGGCCACGGTGGCTTTGGTTGCTGTCAGATAGTCGGCCGGAGAGAGAAGGATCTGCATGCCCCGAACGCCGGCTGAAATGGAAATAACGTCGAAGAGCTCGATGGTTTCGTCTGCGTACACGGGATAGTCTTTTTTCGCAGCGAGAGCGGTGACGCCTCCGCGAATGTATCCGGTTAGCGCTTGCAGTTCTTTCACTGGAACGAGTTGGATCTTGCGGTTTCCTGAAGTCGCAGCCAGGGCTTTCAGATCGAGTTCGGCGTCACCGGGGATGACGGCGAAGCAAACGCCTCCACGGTCGTCGCGCGCCACCAGCGTTTTGAAGACCTGCTCGGGTGGGAGTCCAATTTTGGCGGCCACGCTTTCCGCGGCCAGGTCGTTCTCGTCGACCTCGTAGTCGCGCAGTTCATAGCGGATTCCCAGTTGATCGAGCAGGCGCACTGCGTTGGTTTTATGCGTCACGCGAGAATTGTAACGTGGGCGCAGAAACTCTTGGCCGGCTACTTCGGGTTCTCGCCGTCGGCCTTTTCCGCCGCGGCTATGAAAGCCTTCAGCTCTTCGATATCTTCCGGAAGCATCTTGACGAAGTGAATTCCGTTGCCGACTTGCGGATCGCAGGTGACAACTTTGGCTTGCACGAGCAGCGTGCCATCTATTTGAAGCTTGAGATCCAGAACGGTGCCGACAGGAAAAGGAAAAACGCTCTCGATGTAGCAGCCGTGCAGCGCGATGTCGGAGGTCGCTCCGCGAAGAGGGGTGTCGTTGCCCTCGAGATAGATCTCAACGGGAACCTTGATTTTAACGCGGGGATCGCTTCGTCGCTCCGGCGGTGGAGGCATCGCGCAAGTCTCCAGACAGTCGCCCAGCTCGGACGGGCAAAAGTATAGCAGGCATAGAAACGCGAGTCGTGCAGTTTTTGTAGTCAGGGGAAGGCCACGCTCTGCATGAGCGTGGCCTTCTCTTTTTGTGCTTAGGCTGCGGCTTGCTGCTGATAGGCAGGGACAAATGATTGGGCAACGAAGGTTTCGAAGGGAGTCGGGGTTGTGCTGCGGAGAGTGCGAGGTTCGAGTGGCCGCATATGTCCGGAGTTGAGTGCCGCGGCCATTTCGAGGATGAGGCCGGCCATGTTGTCGGACATACCCATCCGAACGAAGGCCGCGCGAATCTGATCGTCGGGTGCATGAACGTAGCCGAGGTTCGGTTTGCCGATGGCCTTGCCGATGATGCTGGTGGCTTCGGTATAGTCGAGGTCGCGCTGCCCGTGGAGTTCCTGGGTTTGCTTGCCCTGGAAGTCGAGGCGCAAGAGGGCGTCAGCTGCAGCGGCGCCGATGTCGTGAGTGTCGATCATGGGAAGCTTGAGATCGGGACGAACGGGTCCAACGGCCGAGCCTATCACGCGGATGGCAGCGGCTTGCCCCAGGGTGTTCGTCATGAAATATCCGGCGCGCAGGTGCAGAACGTTGGCGGACGCGATCTGATTGAGCTTCTGCTCAAGGTTGTGAAGGCCGACGACAGGGCCAGTGCCGTAGGATTTGTCAGCGCCGAAGCTGCTGAGTGAAACCACGTTTTGGACTCCGGCTGTCTGGAGCGCGGCGGCAATGGCGTCGCTGGTGCGATCCTGAAAGGCGCGGTAGTCGGTGCTGGTGTTGTTGGGTGGAACCATGACGTAGGCGGAATCTGCCCGCTGAAAAGCTTTGGTAAGTGCGGGTGCGTCGCTGACGTCGGCGATGAAGATCTCGGCGCCATTGGCCGCGAGAGGTTGAAGGTGAGTCGCGTTTCTGCCGACAGCGCGAACTTTCTGGCCGCGGGCCAGGAGCGTCTTCGCCACGATGTGTCCGGTATTACCGCTTGCTCCAAGAATCACGTGCATAGGAACCTCCATTCGAGGGTTGGATGCACGAGGGTGCGTTTGGACTCCACGCTGGAAGGGCAAGGCAGTGGCTAAACCTAAGGAGAAAAATCAGGTTCCTCAGCGGGCCGCGCCCAGTTCGGAATGACATGACCTATTCGAGAGGGCCGCTGGGAGGCATAGGCGAGCTACGCGAGTGTTTGTCCCAAGACGGGCGCCGGTCATCGTTACTTGAGGGATGACCGGCGCCATTTCGTGAATTACTGAGCGGGGGTTTCAGTGGGTTGCGTGTTGGTCTTGACTTCGGCGTTCACTTCGGGAGCGGTGATGGGATTGATCTTCACTGAGGCCAGGATCTTCTCGAGGCGCTGGAAGACTTCATCGCGGTTGACCGGTTTGGTGGTCGAGTCCGTTGTCGGCGAAGAGTTGGATTCGGTGGTCGCGACTTTCAGAGCGAACTCGTAGCAGGCTCCGTTCTGGAAGACGTGATAGTACTTCGACGCTTCTTCACGAGTTCCGTTGGTGGTTTCGCCAGCGGCGGTGGTTTCGCTGGATTGGAGTTCCATGTCGCCGATCATCAATTTGGAAATCGGCGGAGTCGCCAGCTGCGCGGTGGCTTCGACTGTAGGATCCGCGGGGGCTGCGGGGTTTGGCTGCGGGACGGAGAATTCACCGCACTGGTCAGCAGTGAGAGTCTTGTTCACGCTGACGTTGAAGTACGCCGAAGCCAGGTCCGAGTTGGGATACGTGGAGTCGGGTAGAGAGACCGCTGCGAGCGCAACTCCGCCGGGCTGTACGAAATCCATGGGGATGGGACCGGAGGAAACGAGTTCGGTGGCGGCGCCGCCGGTCTTGAGCGCGTACTTGCGGGGATATTGGAAGGAGACTCCGGTAGTTTTGTCGGCGTAGGTCAAAGTCGGTGGAGCTCTGTGGACAATTTTTTTGTGCGCGGGTTTGGCGGCGGCTTGCTGCACGGGCATTACCGGAGCCGGTGTGGAACTGGTTGTAACGGGCGGCGTGGGTTGCACGATTGGAGTTTCGGGGGCAGAGCTTACGGGTTTGGGTTTATCGCTGGAGCATCCCACAGCAACTGAACAAACGATCAGAAGCGCGGCGAAGATCAGCGTGCTGGTGTTGTCGAAAATCTTCTTACCCCAAGTCACGGAATTCAGAGTGGGTGGGGTCGAGCGAAACAGGTTGATATGGTTCATGGTTGGTCACCTCCTGCTGCGGAGCAGCGCTTTGGAGAGTGCATGGAGGGGGCCAGTACATGGGGTATTGATTTTGCGCGGGTTAGAGCAAGTTGAGGAGGCTGCGGACGTGGCGACGTGGACACTGTGTGGGGCGCGGGACACGCCGCCGCGTTCGCCTAAAGTTTCATCCAGTTATTTCCCCTGGCACGCCTCAGCTTCGGCGAGCCAGCCGCGGCGTAATTTTTCGGCGGGGATGCTCGATAGGTACGGCTTGATATCGAGGATCGGCGTTCCATCGAGCATATCGACGCCGAGGACGTGGAGGTTGGCGCCTTCGCGGCGGAGCAGTTCGACGATAGTCATGCCGATTGGATTTGGACGGCGGGGAGATCGTGTGGCAAAGACGCCGTGCGGACGATTATCGGAGGGTGGAGTGCCGAGCAACTCGAAGCCTTGGGAGCGGTCGAACTCCCAGAGGATGATCAGATGCGAGAAGCCTTCAATGTCAGTGAGTCCGGGCTCAAACTCAGGGAGGATGTTGAGGATGCCCTCGGCTTCGTGCCTTGCGCCGAGGCCTTTGGGAATCTCACTGGTGCTTTTGTAGGGGCTGGTTACATAGCCAATTGGCTGCGAGGTAAACATAAGTCACGACGGCGCGGCTGAAGCCGCGCCCTTTCAAAGCCATCTATGCGGCGGCGATGCGGCGGATCAGGTCTTCCTGTTCTGACTTGCTTTCGGCGCCGATGGTGAAGGCATCAAGGATGCCGAGCGATAACGCGTATTTGATGGCTTCATCCTGACGATGAGCAAGATCGCCCTGGCCGAGAATCTTCATGCCGACGACAGCTTTGCCGGCGGCTTTCATACTTCTCAAAACCTCAACCACGGTTTCGGGGTCGGCGTCCATATGAGAGCCGATGGGATTGATGCGGGCGAAATCGACTTCAACCCAGGGAGATTTCGCGGCGGCGCGCAGTGCCTCGATGCTGTGGCAGGAGCAGCCGTGAGCGCGGATGATTCCCTTCTGCTTGGCTTCTTCAAAAACATCCATGACGCCGCGGTAGCGAGTGGTCCAATCGGCTTCGGTGAGGCAGTGCATGAGGCAGATATCGAGATAGTCGGTGCCGAGCTCGCGGCGGAAGCGGTCAAGATCGGCGCGGGCAGTGGCGGGATCGCGGGCCCAGGTTTTCGTGAGTACGGTAACTTTGTCGCGCTGCACGTGTTTGAGCGCCTCGGCGACGTGAGGATGGCTGCCGTAGGAATCGGCGGCGTCGAAGAAGCGAAGGCCGTGATCGTAGCCGTTGAGCAGAAGATCGGAAAGTCCTTTCACGCCGAGCGCGGTTTGATTGGAATGATGGCCGGAGCCGACCGTACCGGTTCCCATGGCGAGGCGGCTGGTTTTGATGCCGGTACTTCCGAGGCTGACGGTGTCGGAAGCGGAAAATTTTGCAGGAAGAGTGGTGTTGGCGAGAGCCGCCAACAGATTTTTCGAGGTGAGCCAGCCGACGCTGAGACCAGTGGCGGAGCGAATGAGGAATTCGCGGCGATGCATGGGAACCTCCAATGGCGGCTTCGGTACGCGCGTTTCGACTGAGATTACATCAAACCAGCGGGTTGCGCGGAAGTAATTTGGACGACGGCAAGAACCCCAAACACAGGGGGCGTAGAGTAGCACTGGGCGAATCGGAGAGCCGGAGTTATTCGAATTGTTTGCGGAAGGCAGAGAGTTGTTGATGGATTTCCGCGACTTCCCTTTTTAATTCCGCGACTTCGTTTTCGAGATGGGAGAGGCGGTCGGCGGCGAGGCTCGCGTGGTCCGGCGCTCGCGAGGCGGCGCGGACTACATCCGCATCTATGGTTGCCGGCGCGTCACCGGAGAACAGGTGCATGTAGCGCGATTCTTTGGTTCCGGGCTGGCGAGGGAGGACAGCGGCCAGCGGAGGCTGGCGCTGGCTGAGGCGGTCGAGGGTGGAGACCACATCGTCGAGGGCCTCGAAGTGATACATGCGTTCGGTACGGCCGCGGAGTTCGCCGGGAGTTTGCGGGCCGCGGAGGAGAAGTACGCAGAGAACGGCGATCTCGCGGCGATCGAAATTGAAAACTTCCTGCAGGCGATGTTCGTACTTGGTGACGCGGCTATCGGCGCCACTGGCGGGGCCGGCGAGACGCTTTTCCTGCAGCGTGGCGAGCGCGTCGGCAACCGAATCTTCTTCAAGGGTCATCACCGGATCGCGATTATTTTTTTGATTGCAGGCGTTGACCAGAGCGTTGAGGGACAGAGGGTAGTAATCGGGAGTGGTAATGTCTTTTTCGATCAGAGCGCCGAGGACGCGGACTTCGATTTCGGTGAGGACGAAGAGCATAGACCGAGATTTTCGTGCGAGGAGGTCCGAAAGTCAAAGGCCCCACCCTGTCGCGAAGTGCGCGACAAGAGTGGGGCACCCGCTGCATTCTAGAAAAGAGCGGTGGGGCGGCGCTTCCAGGGTTTGCCTTTTTCCTGGGAAACTTTTTCCACGTCGTTGACGTAGGTTCCGACTTGCGTCACGAGATGATGCAGATCGTTGCCGAGGCTGAAGAAGGTGAAACCTTTCTCGAGAAATTCGCCGACGCGCGGAGTGCCGAACAAAAAGAGGCCGAGGATTACGTTGTTCTTGCGGGCGTGCTCGATCAATTTTTTCGTGGCGGCATCGAGTTCGGGAGAAGTGTACATGTGGGGGAACTCGTATTTGTTATAGAGGCCCATGGACATGCAGAGATCGTTCTGACCGAGGAAGAGAATGTCGACACCGGGAACGGCGGCGATTTCGGCGATGTTTTCGATGCAGGAGGCGGTTTCGACTTGCAGGCAGATGATGCCTTCTTTATTGAAATTCCCGGCGTAGCCGAGGAGTCCAGCCTTGTTCATGCTGCGCTGGGGAAAATAAACGGAGCGCGTGCCAACGGTGGGATATTTGGTGCAACTGACGGCCTGGCGGGCCTCTTCGGCGGTGTTGATGTAGGGGATGAGGACGCCGTCGGCGCCGAGATCGAGAGCTTGCTGGATGCCGGGACGGTCGTCGTAGCCGCCGACGCGGACGATCGACTTGGCGCCGCCACTGGCGATGGCGCAGAGCATGTATGAAAGTTTTTCGTGGTCCATGGGGCCGTGCTGGGTATCGACGAGCAGCCAGTCATAGCCGCTGTGGGCGATTTGTTCGGCGACGGTGGGGCTATGCGAGTTTAGGAAGAGGCCGACCTTGGGCGTGCCTTGATGCAACTGCTTCTTGAATTCGGAACCGCTCAGCGCGGGTTCGGGCATGCTAAGTTTCTCCTGAAGAGCAAGTTGAATTGTGTAGTGTAACGCAATGGGGCGTAAAGACGGCGAAGGCGAAGTGTGAATTTATCGTGAACGTATGACCCGGGGACAGGGGATTGGGAATTGGTATAGTCTTGCGAGGATTATTCGTGGTCACGCGTTGAGCGAGGAGCGACTATGCGAATGCTGCTGAATTGGGTGCTGAGTGCGCTGGCGGTTTGGATCGTGTCGCGAGTGGTGCCGGGAATTTCTGTGAGCGGGATCAGGGAGGCGTTGATCGCGGCGCTCGTCATCGGCTTCATCAATGCAACGATCGGCGCGTTGCTGAAAATTTTGACGTTTCCTTTGACTCTTGTGACGCTCGGGTTGTTCTGGTTTGTGATTAATGCGCTGATGCTCGAACTGGCGTCTGCGCTGCTTTCTCCGGGTTTTCACGTGCGCGGATTTTTTGCGGCGTTTGTAGGCGCGATCGTGTTGAGCGTGGTCAACCTGGTGCTGAAAGGCGATCGTGATGCCTTCCAGGGACGGTCGCTAATTCGTCACAATTGGTCGTCAAGCCTTGGTGGGGCTCTGCGGCTTCCTGGGCTGACTTTCTGGGCTTGATCGCCTTCCAGATCTTCTTCGGTCAGGGCGCGGCCCAGATTGCTGAATTCTCCGGCGCCTTGCAGGAATTCTCCGCCATCCATGCGAATGACTTCACCGTTGATGTAGCCGGAGCCGTCGCTTACCAGAAATGCGGCGAGATTCGCCAACTCTTCCGTAGTGCCGAAGCGGTGCAGCGGGTTACGGTCCAGCGCAAGGGCTTCGAGTTCGGGACGCGGCAGCAAGCGTGAGAACGCGCCTTGCGTGGGAATGGGGCCGGGGGCGATGGCGTTCATGCGGATTCCGCGATTGCCCCACTCGACGGCGAGACTGCGGGTGAGGGCTTCGACTCCGGCTTTCGAGATAGCGGAGGGAACGACGTAGGCGGAGCCGACTGGGGCGTAGGTTGCCGAGATGCTGAGGACGGTGCCGGGGAGGTTGGACTTGAGCCAGCGGCGTCCGCAGGCCATGGTGGCGTGGAGGGTGCCAAGGAGCACGATGCCGATGACGGATTCGAAGGCGCGCGGGGAAAGTTCTTCGGTGCGGGCGATGAAATTTCCGGCAGCGTTGTTGACGAGGATGTCGAGCGGGGCCTTCTTCCCAGATGGAATCGATCATGGCTTCGACGGCGTCGAGATTGCGGACGTCGCAGGGAAGGGCGTGGATGGTGCCTTTGGTGGCGGCGGCGAGTTCGGCGGCGGTTTGCTCGAGGACATCTTCGCGGCGACCGCAGATGTGGAGAGTGGCGCCGAGTTCGAGGAAGCGATGAGCCATGGCTTTGCCGAGGCCTGTGCCGCCGCCAGTGATGAGGATGCGCTTGTCGCGGAGAAGATCGTTGTGGAACATGGGAGCTTGCCTCGATTCTAGGAGATGTTAGCAAAGCAGGTTCCTCACCGGGCTTGCGCCCGGTTCGGACTGACAAAATTACATCGGCTAAGGATGCTACGGATCGCATGCCACGCGGAAGCCGTAATCGGCATACTGAAAGTCTGGAGGAATGCTGGAGCGGGTGGAGCAGCGGGAGACTTTCACGTGATGGCGCCAGGATCCGCCACGGGAAGCTTTACGCTGAGCGAGTCCTGGGCGAGGTTCGGGGCCGCGGGGATTACGGTCGGGAGAGACGGAGTAGTAGTTGGGATCGTACCAGTCGCTGCACCACTCGTGGACGTTGTCGCACATGTTGTAAAGACCGAATGCGTTGGGGGCGTAGATGGCGACGCGCTCAGGGCCCGTCTGCCAGCGCGCGGCATAGTCGGGGAGCGATTGCGGCGGATCGTTGCCCCAGGGAAAATCTTGTTGTTCGAGATCGCCGCGGGCGGCGCGCTCCCATTCGGCTTCGGTGGGGAGACGGTAGGCGCGGGCGGTTTGTAAGGAGAGCCAGCGGCAGTAATGGTCGGCCTCGAACCAGGAAACGCCGGTGACTGGTTGCTGGGGATCGTCAAAATTCTTGTCGCTCCAGAACGGCGGAGGGTGCGATCCGGTGGATCGCAGAAAATGAGCGTATTCGGCATTCGTGACTTGCGTGGCGGCAAGCTGGAAGGCATCAACCCACACGCGGTGGACGGGATGTTCGCAATCCTGACCGGTGGCGGAGCCCATGAAGAACCAGGCTGCCGGGATCGAGACCGATTGAGGCTCGATGCAGGCGGCGTGGGCGGATTGGAAGTGCGAATGGGCTGCCGACATTTGTTCAATCAAAGTTGCCGAATATGAGCGACCTGGATAAAGTCTAGCAGCGCTGCCGGAGCATGATAAGCAGACAACTTAACGTCCGCGCAAGGTGCGCACCATGGCGGCGATGTCGTTTTCCTGGAAGAGGCGGATGGCCGCGATGCCGGCTGCTCCGGCATGGAGGCAGGAGCGGGCGTTTTGCAGAGCGATGCCTCCGAGTGCGAGAACAGGGATTTTCGCTTGGCAAGCTTCGTGCAGAGTGTCGAGGCCTTTCGGGCTGGTTCCCGGCGCATCTTTCTTCTCGAACACGGGCGCGAAGAGGGCCAGGTTCGCGGCTTTGGCGGCGGCTTGAAAGACTTCTTCCGGGGAGTGACAAGAGATGGAGATCCGCGGATTTTCTGTTGAGATTTCGCGGGCAAGATCGGCCGCGCCACACCTCCATATTTTGCGTACGTCTTCCGCTGAAACATCGTTCGCGGGAAGGTGAACTCCGGCGGCGCCGATGGCGAGGGCCACGTCGGTGCGGGAATTGATGAGTAAATCAGTTCTCAGTTCTCGGTTCTTAGTTCTCAGTTGAAGGATGATTTGTACGGCTTCGCGGGCTAGCGATTCCAGTTCGCGGATGGAGAGATCTTTTTCGCGGAGTTGGATGTAGTTGACGCCAGCGTAGGCGGCTTCGGCGATTTTGTCGAGGAGACGGAAGCGGCGAGCGCGTTCGTCGCCCGGGAAGGCGGTACGGTCGGTGATGTAGTAGAGGAGGCAGCTTTCGGGCATCGGTCTCTAGTCTAGAGGAAAAGGATGGAGCAGGGACCTCAGGGGCTAAAGCCCGAACTTATCTGAGGCTGATATCGCAGCGCTGAAGCGCTGCGCCACCCAGGAGCAAAAACCTTGACCACCCTTGGATTAAGATCCGCACGCCTATCACCAACAAGCCGCGCTGCCGATGGTCAAAAGGCGTCGAGGTGAGCTCGATGGACAGCCGAGGGGGCTGTCCCTACGTACAAACATAATTCTGCCAGGCTACGGCCGCGTCTTCGCGATTTCGGGGAGGACTTCTTGTTCTTTTTCTTTCTTGGGAGGGCCGCCTAGATGGTATTCGGTGAGGCCATCACGCAAAAAGTTGAAGGCGTCTTCCGGGGAGTCGACGAACTTGAACAGGTTGAGATCTTGCGGGGCAACGGTGCCAGCGTCGACGAAGGCCTGGAAGTTCATGATGCGATGCCAGTATTCGCTGCCGTAGATGACGACGAGAATTTTCTTGGCTAGTTTATCGGTTTGGGCGAGGGTAAGGATTTCGAAGAGTTCGTCGATGGTGCCGAAGCCGCCGGGGAAAATTACCAGAGCTTTGGCGAGATAAGCAAACCAGAATTTGCGCATGAAGAAATAGTGGAATTCGAAATTAAGTGAGGGCGTGATGTATTGATTGGGATTCTGCTCGAAAGGCAGATTGATGTTGAGGCCGATGCTTTTCCCACCGGCTTCGTGGGCGCCTAGATTAGCCGCTTCCATGATACCGGGGCCACCGCCCGTGGTGACGACGAAACGCCGGCGGCGAGCTGGGATTTGAATGGACCACTCGGTCAGAAGAAAAGCGAGGCGCCGGGCATCTTCGTAGTAACGGGCCATATCGACGGCGGCTCGGGCGCGCTTGAGGCTGTCTTGTTGCTCTGTGGCGCTGGTTTTCGTATCGCTTTTTTCCACGGCAGCTAGACTTTTCTTAGCGGCATCGCCTCCCTGGAAGCGGGCAGAGCCGAAAAAGACGACCGTGTCCTGAATCTGCTCGCGGCGGAAGCGCGAGAGTGGCTCCTGGTACTCCGCGAGAATGCGGAGAATACGGCCATCCGGACTGTTGATAAAGGGTTGATTCTCGTAGGCCAGCGGGGCGGATTTGAGCTTATCGACCATGTAGAAGACTCACGTTCTGATTTTGATGTTGTTAATCCCTAAGCCGTTTGTGCAGGCTACCACACTACTTCAGAAGCTACTGACGATCGTGATAGTGAAGGGCTTCCCAGAAGCCGATCCATATATCAAGCAAACCCAAGCCGCTGCACAGGCCGCGAAAAAATCCGGTTGAGATCAAGGTACGAAGCCAGGGATAGGAAAGCAGAAGATAGTTGTCGGTCCACTCCGGGGTCCAGGGCAAAATCACGAGCAGGACTCCGGCAACGGCGCTGATAAGGACGAACAGGAAGACCGAGGTGCGATGCAGCCAGAGTTGCAACCCCGAGTGCGGAGCTGCGTCGGGATCCAACGCTTTCGGCTCCAGGAGCCCGGTAATGGTTTGCTGGGCTTCCGGGCGGACGGGCACGGGGCCGCTTTCGATGGGCAGTTTGGGATCGGCGGTCACTGGGAGCTCCGCTGCCGCAGGCGTGGAAACGCGCTCAAAAGTTCGTGGCACGCCTGCCCGGAAAAGTGAGGGACAAAACCCATCGGGCTATTCTACGACTTCAAGGGCTTGATGCGCTCGGCGACGTCGCGATAGTCGATGTTGCGGCCGTAAACTTCCATGAAGTGCTTGAGGGCGGAGGGTCTATCGCCGGCAGTTTCATAGGCGGCCGCGAGTTCATAGTGGAGAGCGGTGCGAGTCTCTTCATCGATGGTCTTGGCATCGAGCGCCTTCTGATACCAGCGGATCGCGGCCTCGGGGACACCTTTGTCGAGGAAGCACTGCGCCAACCAGGTATAGGTCTGTATGACCTGCGGGAAAGGATGTCCGCGGTCGACAGCCTGGCAGGTCTTCTGCAACTCGCCAATGGCTTCATCGAGCAGGCCCATTTCGCGGAAGGCGATACCGAGGTTGTAATGGGTCTCGGGATCCTCTTCGGTGGTGGTAGTGCCGGATTCAAGATCCTGTTTCAACTCGCCGAACATCTCGGCCAAATCCACGCCGGCGTCCTCGCCGAAGACAGCCGACTTGGCTGGGGCTGGCGCGCCGGGAACGATCGGAGAAACGTGCGAAGTGGCGGCAGCGGGAGCGACGGCAGACTGCCTTGGTGGTGCGACCGAGGTCTGAGAAGAAATTGCTGGCGTACCAGAGGATGCGGCAGCGGCGGCTGCGCTGGCGGCAGGGACTTGGACCGGTTTAACGGGCGCTGGTGCGGGCGCAGGCCACTGTTGCGCGGGCGCTGCCGCAACGGGCGGCTTGGTTTCCAGTACAGGCTGGGACGGCGCTGCGGGGGCAGGTTCCGCGACTGGGGCGCCCTTGAGGAAGTCGTCACCCAAGGAAGCTTCGAGATCGGCTACAAACTCGCCCATGACTTCGGTTTGAGGTACGCCGAAGGTGGTTGGCTTAGCGTTGCCGACAGGTTCAAGTTCAGGCTGAGAGTGTTCGGTCGCGGAAGCTGCGGATGCGTGCTCGACCGCCGGTTCGGCTTCACGCGAGACCGTGGCGGGAAGGAAGTTGTCGCCCAGAGAAGACTCGAGATCGGAGACGAATTCCTGCAGGACGCCGGGGGCCTCGACTGGAGGCTCAACCATGGGCGGCCTTGCAGGTTCAACGTGGGGCACGGGAGGAGCTTCTCCGTGCCTGACTTCGACGTGCGCAGCCGGAGCTGGCGGCTCGACAGAAATCTCTTCGACTGCGGCAGGCTCTTCGGGAGCGGCGGCTGGTACTTCATCGACAGTGATTTCGGCGACCGGCTCGTCAATGGTGAATTCAGAGGAAACGTCGACAGCGGGTGCTTCCTCCGCAGCGGGATGCGAGGCGGCCTGGATTTCGGCTTCGAGCGCGGACAAGATGGATTCGTCGCTGGTGAGAGTCTGAAGCTTTTCGAAAGCCGCTACAGCCTGCTCGGGCATGCCATGCTCGAGGTAGAAACGGACTTCCTCGATGGTTTCGGCGACTTTCTCCGGACCAGACTCTGCGTCGTCGGGCTTCTCGGCTGCGTGCGCGCCGGGAACGTCATGGTCGCCGACGGCGTGAGCAACTTCGGTTTCGGTTGTTTCCGCAACCGGCTCCTCGGCTTCGATGGTGATCGCATCATCCCACTCAGAAGATAGATCGATCTCCGCGGGAGCAGCTTCTGGTTCAGCGGTGGGCTCGTCCGCGGTCACAGCCGGAGTGACTTCGTCAGCCGCCTGGTCTTGGTTGTTGTCCTGCTCGGCGACTACGGAGAATTCAGCGTCCGCGGGCTCGGCCTGAGCCGCGGGCCAGGGAGCCGCGGGCTCCTCGGCGACTGTAATCTCTTCAGAAGCTTCTTCCTCGGAGGCTGGGGACAACTCGACAACGGAATCCGTCGAAGAAGCGGTCGAGCGTAATTCGTAACGATCGGCAAGTTCGCCGTAGCGCGTGGCTTCCTCGGGATACCCGGCTTCGGAGTAGACACTCTGCAAGGTGCGGCAGCAGACGCCCGCCTCGGCGAAGCGCTCGGCGCGGGTGTGCAGAGCGGCGAGGCGCTGATTCAGGCGGAGATCGTTCGGCGCCTGCGGCAGAGCGGCCATCAGCGGGCCCAGAGCCTTGGCCGGCATGTTGTAGGAAATGAAAAGTTCAGCGTCCGTCAGCGCGGAGCGGACGGCGAGAGCGACTGCGTCGGAATAATGTTGGTGAACCGACGGAGAAGTGGCTTCCAGTTCGTCGACGATGACAGCGGCTTCTTCCGCGGAAATCAACTTTTCGGCGGAGGGTCCTCCGAGCTGGCTTACCACCTGCTGGTAATTATTCATGTGCAGGGGATTGCCAGGCTCCATGGTGGCGAGCTTTTGATAAAGATCGCGAGCGCGAGGCAGATCGCCGGCCTGGACGGAGGCGTGAGCCAACAATTCAATGACTTCGGTAAGGTGGGTAGACTCTCCTGCCTTCTGGAAGAGCTCGAGAAGCTTCTCGAGCGAGGCGGGATTGTCGCGCACATGCCCGATGATGGAATGCAGGTTCTTCAGAACTTTGTTGGAATCTTCCGCCAGCAGGCGGTCGGCATGCTGGTCATAAACCTGGAGCGCGTTCTCGTATTGGCCGGCCTGCATGAGGGCATCGGCAAAAGTGGAGATGGCAACGAGATCGTTATGTACGGTGAGTAGCTTGCTGGCGAGCGTGCCTGCATCGGACAGGCGCCCGCTCTTTAAATAGGCCTTGAGCAGATCGCGCAGCCCATCCGGATTGGAGTCGAGATCGGAAACCTTCTGCAGGCATTCGATCGCGCCATCGGAATCTCCGGCTTCGAGCAGGTTGCGTCCCTGCATGAGCAGCGCGTAGCCGTTGCCGGGATCGAGCGTGAGCATGCGCTGCAGAACTTCTTCGGCGCCGCTGAGCGAACCTTTGGCACGAAGAGTTTCGGCGGCTGCGGAAAAAATCTGCCATGCGTCCTCCTTCTTGCCGAGACGGACGTAAACTTCCGCCAGGCGGACGCGCATGCTGGTGTTTTCCGGATCCATCTCCAGAATCTTCTGGAAGATGCGGACGGCATTATCGAGCTCGTTGGATTTCAGGAACTCTTCGGCCACTTGCAGATATTGCGCGCGGGCGTCATTGAAGAGGCCCTGCTGGGTGTAGAGTTCGGCCAGCTTCAGCACGCTCTCGAGAGAAGGCTTGAGCTTGCTGATTTTCTTGTACATCGCAATGGCCTTGACCGTGAAGCCTTGCGCAGCGTAGGCATCGCCTACGGTCTTGAAGCATTCGGTGGCTTTATCGGCTTCGCCGAGACGGGAGTAAAGGTCGCCGATGGTGTTGGTAACAGTGAGATCTTTAGGATCGGCCTTGGTGACTTTTTCGTACTCAGCGATGGCATTTTGAATCTTGCCCTGCTGGACATACTTCTCCGCAGCGCTGAGAACTTTTTGTTTGTTGAACCCGAAACCGAACGCCATAAGGTTACGAACTCCAGCCCCTGGTCTGCTGCACCAAGACTGCCTGAACCGAGAAACTTCTGTACCGCGAACCTGATGACGGCTCCTGGGAAGTGTTACCCGGGGAAACGTCACATGGCCAAACTCCATTTCTGGAGATGGCCGGTTGGACAACAGCAATTGTACGGCTGGACGGTGTGAATCGCATGGTTACCAAGGGTTACCAAAAGGGAGTGTACGAAAGGGTTACGAAGGGAATCAGGAGGTGGAACCGGAGTTTACGGTGGGAGCCGGCGCTCGGGGGACGCGCTTGGGCTCTTGTACGGAATGTGCTTTATGCCTGAAAGCGCCGGGCCGGTTGTCTTTGCAGCCTATGAAGCGGCGGAGATCCCGGCGGAAGCAGCCTCAAGTTTCTCGACGGCGTTGACCGATCCATGTGCTTGGGGCGATCATCGAGCTTCGATGTCGTTCTTTAAATCCCTGTGCCGGAGTGCATTCATGGTATTCCTGTCGGCGTAGTGTCACTGCGTATTTTCGTGGATGCTGTTACTATGCGATTAGCGTTACGTTTTTGCCCATGCGGCCAATGCAGAGCGTGGAGACTGTATCTCTCAATAGCGGCTGGGAATTTCGCCAGCGCATTGAGGATGCTGGCGCCGTTCAAGCAGCTTGGCATCCAGCCGAGGTACCGGGCGTGGTCCACACCGATCTGTTGCGCAACAAGCTCATGCCCGATCCGTTCTTCCGCTCCAACGAATCCACGTTGCAGTGGATTGAAAATGCCGATTGGGAATATCGCAGCACATTTCAAGCCACGCCCGAGGCATTCAAACACGGCCATGTCGAGCTGGTATTTGAAGGCCTGGATGGTCCCGCCGAGGTTTATCTCAACGACAAGCTAGTCCTAACCGCCAACAACATGTTTCGTGAGTGGCGGGTTGAGGTTAAGTCGCAATTGAAGACAGGAGCGAATCAGCTTGCTCGTCGTCTTCCCTTCACCGAGTCAAGGAGGCGACGAAAAATTGCTGCCAAGGACTTCTGGCGCCAACAGACACAGACCCCTGAGAAATCCTATTTGCGCAAGGCGGCCTACGAGTATGGATGGGATTGGGGACCGCGCTTCGTTCTCAGTGGAATCTGGCGTCCCGTGAAGCTTGATGTTTGGGACGATGCGAAAATCTCGAACCTTCATATCCGTCAACTGCGACATCAGCTCGGAGATGCGCTCACCTGGTGGTGGAAACCGAAATCACATCCGCCCAGAAGGGCGCGGCAACGGTTACTGTCGATTACGAGCAAGGTGGCAAGAAGGGCAGCACCTCGCGCGATGTGGAACTGAGCCCCGGCGTCAACCACATTGACCTTCCCCTTGACATCGCGCATCCCGATCTGTGGTATCCGAACGGATACGGCCGCCAGACGGTGTACGCTTTTCACGCGCAACTGAAAACCGGCGCCCGCGTTCAGGATGATCAGACCGTCCGCAGCGGACTCCGCTCGATTGTTTTGCGCCGCGATCTTGACCAGTGGGGACGCTCGTTCGAGTTCGTCGTGAACGGCATTCCGGTCTTCGCCAAAGGAGCCGACGTCATTCCCGTTCGACAGTTTTCCGACACGCGTCACCACCGCGCAATATCGCCGCGTCCTCGAGTCGGCCAAAGCTGCCAACATGAACATGATCCGTCACTGGGGCGGCGGCTATTACGAGACCGACGAGTTCTATGCCCTCTGCGACGAACTGGGCATCATGATCTGGCAGGATTTTATGTTCGGCAACGAATGGCAGCCCGGCACCTACGACTTCAAGCAGAATGTCGCGCAAGAGGCCGAATACCAGATCAAGCGCCTGCGCGATCACCCGAGCATCGTGATCTTCTGCGGCAACAACGAAACCGAAGCCTCGTGGGAATGGCACCGCGACATCACCAGCAAGCTCAGTGTCGACGCCGCGCGGCGGATGTGGCAGGACTACCTGACACTTTTCAGCGGCGTCCTGGCCAGCGCCGTTCAACGACTCGCCCCGGAGACTCCGTATTGGCCCAGTTCGCCGAGCGCCGATTACGAAGACATTACTGACAGCCACCAGTCGGGCGACATGCACAACTGGAGCGTCTGGCACGGCAGGCTTCCCTTCCGCGATTACGAAAAATCGATCCCGCGATTCATGACCGAATACGGATTCCAGTCGTTCCCCGAAATGCGCACGGTGGAAGCGTTCACCGTGCCGGAAGATCGCACCGGCATTCTCACGCCGGTGATGCTGGCGCATCAGAAGAACACGGCGGGCAACGCCATTATTCACGACTACATGTTGCGCGACTATCCCGAGCCCAAGGATTTCGCTTCCTTCCTCTATGCGAGTCAGGTGCTGCAGGCGGAAGGAATCAAGATCGGAACCGAGCATCTGCGCCGCAATCGCCCACGCACCATGGGAGCCATCTACTGGCAGTTGAACGATTGCTGGCCGGTGGCGTCGTGGTCGAGCATCGATTATTACGGCCGATGGAAAGCGCTGCAATATTATGCCCGACGTTTCTACAACGACGTTCTCGTTTCACCGCATCAGGAAAACGGCGGATTGGCCGTGTACGTCGTTTCCGACAAAACCACGCCGGTCGCTGGCGATCTGCGGCTGCGGGTCATAACGTTCGACGGCAAAGTTTTGATCGAGAAAAAGGAGAGCGTGCAGGTCGCGCCACTATCCAGCAAGATTTATTTGCAACTGCCGATCGAGGAATCCCTGATCGCCAAAGGAATCGACCCGGCGAAAGTGGCAGTTGCAACGGAACTGACCGTGGCGGGCAGCGTGGTTTCGTCCAACCTCATCTATCTGGCGCCCACGGTTGAGATCCATCTGCCTCCCGCGCCACTTAAGACTGAACTGGCGAAGAGCGGCGATTCGTATCGGCTCAAAGTGTCATCTCCGGTACTGGCCAGGAGCGTCTACATCAGCTTCGACAAAGTTGATGCGGAGGTCTCCGACAACTACTTCGACCTGCTACCCGGCCAGACGGTCGAGATCGCGATTAAGACGGCGGCGAGCGAAGACGCGTTACGCTCCGGTTTGAAGGTGATTTCGCTGGTGGATGCATTCAGCCAGGATGCCGCGGCAAAGCCCACACCGGCATCCGGCGTGGCCGGGCCAAACTGGGTGACGTAAAACGATTGACGAAGCGATCTTGAACATCGCCCTTTTGGTTCTGGTGTTCCTCTACAAGCCAGGCGAAGTAGATCTTGAACTGGCAACCATGACAATGCAAAAACGCAGCTTCGACCACTAAACTAGCTAAGATCGTGGTGAACAGGGATGAGCTTGATACCCTTCGGCTTCAGGACTTTTTCGTTCTGACGATCAGGACGAATTCTGCATCCGAGATTCGGAGATAACCTATGAAAAAAAAGGTTTGCAAGTTCCGCTCCTCAATTCTTTTGGCAACTGCTGGCGTGGTAATGACGCTGGGGCTTGCCGCATGCAACAAGAGTCAACCCGCGGATAACAGCGCGCAAAATCAAGCGGCGCAGCCGGATCAAACGCAGCCAGATCCTGCCGCTGCCGCGAACCTGGCCCCGGCCAGCGATGTCCAGCCAGCAACTCAGCCAGCCACCGCTCCCGCTGCCACCGGCAGCTCCAGCGAACCGAGCGGAAATTATACGAATGAAGACTACGATTCCGAAGATCAAGATACCGATTACGGAGAAGCGCCGCTGCAGGCACCCGATCCGCCGCCGCCGCTGCCGGAATACTCGCAGCCGGATTGCCCTGGAGACGGCTATCTATGGACTCCTGGGTATTGGAGTTACGGCTCCGAGGGCTATTACTGGGTGCCCGGCGCCTGGACACGGCCGCCGGAAGTGGGCTACTTGTGGACGCCCGGCTATTGGGGGTTTGTTGGCGGGCGCTATCGCTACCACTCCGGATACTGGGGACGTCACATCGGTTACTACGGCGGCGTTAACTATGGCTTTGGATATGTTGGGGCCGGGTATCAGGGTGGATATTGGAATGGAGACCGTTTCGACTACAACCGCTCCGTGAACAACGTCAACATCAGCAACGTGCAGGTCTACAACCGCACGGTGACGAATACGGTGATCATCAACAACACCACGGTGAACGTGACTAATAGCCGAGCCAGTTACAACGGGCCGGGAGGGATAACGCGGGCGCCGCTACCCGCGGAAGTCGCCGCCACGCGGGAGCAGCGCATTCCGCCTATGACCACGCAAGTGCAGGTACGGCAGCAGGCAGCTCAAAATCGTCAACAGCTTGCTTCCGTGAATAACGGACGCCCTGCCCTGATGGCGGCGGCGAAACCAATCCCAGCAGGAAAGCCGGTGGCTCCCGTGATACCGGCGAGGCGCGCGCCAGCGGGTCGCCCAGTTCCCCAACCGGTGGCTCGCCCATCAGCGCCAAGTGCCCAGCCTAACCGTGCTCCTGCGCCGCCCGCGCGTGCGGCTACGCCGCCGGTGAGGCCAGCTCAACCGCACGGAAATGCAGCTCAACCCGCACGACCTGCCAATCAGCCTGCGCGGCCGGCGAATGCGAAACCTTCTGCCGCGCCGGAACGCAAGGCGCAGCCAGCACCGGCGGCTCATCCGCAGCCGGCACCGAAGCCGGCAGCGCCAGCACCCAAACCGGAAGCGAAACCCGCGGCTCATCCTCCGGCGGCGCAAAAGGTGCAGCATCCGCCGGCAAAGCCGCAAACTCCTGCGGAGAAAAAGAAGGCGGAGGAAGAGAAGAAGAAACGGCAGTAGACTGGAAGTCAGAAAGCGAAGCGCGTTCGATGAGACGGCCGTTCACAAGAGCGGCCGTTTTTATCTACGCGGACATACTTAAGGGGAAGCCCGGCACTCACAGAACCGCCTACCGTACTTAGCTTTCGACGCCTTGGTGTATATAAACGGTGTTGCTTCCGAAACCCGAGTGCGATGGGTTCACTCATGGCTGAATCTTTAGCAGAACTTTTCTCGACCCAGTTCCAGGCGCACAGCAGTGAACGCGCCTACGGGCAGCGGCGTGGGTACCGCATGGAGTGGTTCACCTACGCGCAGGTTCTGGAGATGGCGTTGTGGTTCTGCCACGAACTGGAGGAGCGAGGGATCGGCAAGGGCGAGCGGGTGATGCTGTGGGGCGAGAACTGCGCGGAGTGGGTTGCGACGTTCTTTGGATGCGCGATGCTCGGCGTGGTTGTGGTTCCGATGGACGATGGCGCGACGGCGGATTTTGCGGCGCGGGTTGCGGGGCAGGTTCAGGCGAAGCTGTGGGTTTGCTCGCGGAGACACGCTGCGGAGATTACTGGCGCAGGTTCCCAAATGATTCTTGAGGACATCAAAACCCCCGCCCTGTCGCAGAGTACGCGACAAGAACGGGGCACCCGCGGACCGTTGGTCGGGCGCAACGATACGTTACAGATTGTTTTTACTTCCGGGACTACTGCTGAGCCTAAGGGTGTGGTGATCACGCATGGGAATGTGCTGGCCAATATCGCTCCGCTGGAGCAGGAGATGCAGCGATATTTGAAGTATGAGCGGTGGGTGCACCCGGTGCGGTTTTTGAATTTACTGCCGCTGAGTCACGTGTTCGGACAATTCCTGGGGATGTTTTTGCCTCCGCTGCTGGGTGGGACGGTGATTTTTCAGGAGGAGCTGAAGCCCTCGGAGATCGTGAGCACGATACAGCGGGAGCAGGTATCAGTGTTGGTGAGTGTGCCCAGAGTTTTGCAGTCGCTGAAGCAGAAGATCGAACGTGATTTGGAAAGCGGTGCAGATGGCGGAAAAAAGATCGAACGCTTTCGAGTGCGATTGCGAGCGTCGGAAGGGAAACACTTCCTGCGGCGCTGGTGGATTTTCCGCGACGTTCACCGGCAGTTTGGGTGGAAGTTCTGGGCGTTTATTTCCGGAGGCGCGGCGCTGGATTCGCAGACAGAAGAATTCTGGGGAAGGCTGGGTTACGCGGCGATCCAGGGATATGGGCTGACGGAGACGACGTCGCTGATCAGCGTGAACCATCCATTCAAGCTGGGGAAGGGGTCGATCGGGAAGGTGCTGCCGGGGCGGGAAGTAAAGCTCGCGGAGGATGGAGAGATCCTGATCCGCGGGGGCGGAGTGGCCGCGGGATATTGGGGAGCGGAGCGGGGCGAAACGCCTGGCGAGGTTACGGATAAAGACGGCTGGTATCGTACCGGCGACGTGGGAGCGCTGGATGAGGCCGGGAATCTTTATTTCAAAGGACGCAAGAAAGAAGTAATCGTTACACCCGCGGGGCTGAATATTTATCCCGAAGATTTAGAAGTGGCGTTGCGGCGCCAGCCGGAGGTGAAAGATTGCGTGGTGGTGGGCATTGAGCGCGGCGGAAATGCGGAGCCCTGCGCGGTGGTGATTCTGCGTGATGATACTCGCATGCAGGAAGTGGTGGAGCGTGCGAATCAGTCCCTGGCGGAATTTCAGCGCATGCGGATGTGGGTGCAATGGCCGCAGGAAGATTTCCCGCGGACGAGCACGCAAAAGCCAAGACGGAATTTGATTGCGGAATTTGCGACGCGGGAAATTTTGCAGGGGAAGAAAAATGTGGCGAGCGACAGTCCGGTGATGGAGTTCATTGGGCGCATCACGGGACGGAAGGCGATGGGGGCGAACGCCGAGGCGAGGCGCGAGTCTGATCTTTCTTCCGATTTAGGGCTGAGTTCGCTGGACCGTGTGGAATTGATCAGCGCGCTGGAGGATCGGTATCAAGTGGATCTGAGCGAGACTCGCTTTAGTGCGGCGCGCACCGTGGGCGATGTGGAAAGAATGTTGAGTGGAGAAGCGCGGCCGCGGGCGGAGTATCACTATCCGGACTGGGTGTTGCGCTGGCCCGTGACTTGGGCTCGATGGCTGGCGCAGTACCTGTTGATGATGCCGGCCGTGATAGTGCTGGGCTGGCCACGGATTGAAGGTCGCGAGAATCTGCGAGGAGTGAATGGACCGCTGCTGGTGGTCTGCAATCATATTGACGATGTAGACGTGGGGTTCGTGCAGATGGCGCTGCCGGCGCGATTGCGGAACCACATTGCGACGGGGGCGGGCGGAGAGGCGTTGGAGAAACTGCGATCACCCGCGCCCGGCCGCAGTTTCTTCGGAAAGATCTACGATCGAATGCAGTGGGTGCTGGGGGTTTCGCTGCTGAATTTATTTCCTCTGCCGCGCGAAGCTGGTTTTCGGCAGAGCTTCGCGTATGCGGGCCGGGCTGCGGATCGGGGATACAGCGTGCTGGTGTTCCCCGAGGGGCGGCACACGGTGGATGGAAAGATGAATGCGTTTCGCGCGGGGATTGGATTGCTTACGAAAAATCTGGACATTCCCGTGCTGCCGATGAGGATAGTGGGATTATTTGAAATCAAGCAGGCGGGTAGGAAATTTGCGCGGCCCTGGAGGATTGGCGTCCGGATCGGGCGGCCGATGCGATTTGCGGTTGACAGCGATGCTGCGGAGATCGCGAGGCAGCTGCAAAGCGCTGTAGAAGCTTTGTAGTCGCGGAAGGATGCGACCTCAAGCGGCGAGTTTTATTCTTCGTCCATATTCGTTTCTTCCTGATGAGGGTCCGAATCGATCTTTACTTCTGGCAGATTTGCGCCGCCGAGGGCGCGGTTGAGAGCGGAAAGATCCGTAGTGCGGAGCGCTTCCCAGCGTTTCATCACATCAGCCGCGTCGTGATCGATCGTCACAGCAGCTTCTGACTGCGAAGTTGTTGGTTCAGCGTCCACCTGCCACACCTGACCGTATAGGATCGCAACTTGCCCGTTGACGCGGGATAGTGTCATGTCATTGGAAGGCGGCGCAGCGAAACTTGCAGGCACTCCCAGAACTGCCACGAGCTTGCTCTGGAAGGCCTGAACGGAAGCACGAACTGCTCCGCTCGATTGCTCGCTAAGCTTTTGCAGCGGTCCGCGAATCGATCCTGCCTGCAGCACGGCTTGGGACGTTTGGCTCAAGAGTGACGCCAGATGGGTTTCGAGCGCAAACTTTTTCTCGAGACCGGCAGTGGAAGTCTTTACGCGAGGATCCATCTTCACAACAAACGAGGCCGTGTGGCTTTTTCCCTCTGCGGTGAGCTTCACGGTGTACGTGCCGGGCAAAGCCGTCGGACCGAGCGGCAGGCGAGGCGTGTCTCCGGGAATCGCGGAGATCGGATATTCGTGGCGCGTTGCCTCCGGTGTGGGATAGTGCAGATCCCAAACCCACCGGTGCATGCCGGCATCCGAGGCCATAGAACGGAAGGGGCGCAGCCAGTAGAGAGGAATAAGTTGCTTCTTCAAGTCCTCTTCCGTGACCGGTGCTTTATCGGTGCTGGAGAATTTGCGAACGAGTTGACCTCGATCGTCCAGGATTTCGAGCGTGACGGGAGTGGAAACGGCGTGCGGCAGATAGTAATCGATCACCACGCCATCGGGCGGATTCGCCGCGAAAGGCTCATCCGGGGGAAGCGGCGTGTCAGTGTAGGTATCGCGCTGGATGCGGAAAGCGGGCGCGGGAGTGAAGAGATGCGCCTCGGTAGCAGGTAGGTTCGCGACTTCCCGTAGCGGAGCAATGTCATCCAGAATCCAGAAGGAGCGGCCGTGCGTGGCGACGATGAGATCATCGTCGTGAATCCAGAGATCGCGCATGGAGGTGTGCGGCAAATTCAGTTGCAAAGATTGCCAGTGATCGCCATCGTCGAACGAAACCCAGACGGAATTTTCCGTGCCAGCAAACAGCAAGCCTTTGCGAACGGGATCTTCGCGCACCGTGTCGACCGGGCCGTCAGGAAGGCCGGCCGTGATCAGGCGCCACGTCTTGCCGCCATCGTGAGTGCGATAGATATAGGGATGCTCGTCGTCGATGCGGAATCGGCTCACGGACGCGTAGGCCGTGTCGTCATCGAAGTGCGAGGCGCTGATCTGCGTGACTTTGCTCCAGGGCGTTAGCTCTTTGGGAGTGATGTCGTTCCATTTCTTGCCGCCGTCGCGAGTCTGCCAGATGAGGCCATCGTCGGTGCCAGCCCACAGTGTGGTGATGTTCTTGAAAGATGGCGCGAGAGCATAAATGACTCCACGCTGTTTCTCGGCGCCTTTGGGGACGAGAGTACCGACGCTGGCGGGCACTCCAGGATTTTCGCGAGTGAGATCTGGGCTGATGGTCTGCCAGGAGTTGCCGCCGTCGGTGGTCTTGAAGAGCACGTTGCTGGCGTAATAAAGAGTGTGCGGGTCGAGAGGAGAGAACATCGTGGGCTCGGTGCGGTCGGTGCGATATTTTGCGTCGCGAAGCGGGATCGGGGTAACGTCTTGGACTTGACCGGTGGACCAGTGAAACTTCGAAACTTCACTTCGCCCGCCGCCATAAATAATGTCAGGGTCCAGCGGATCGGGGGCGACGTAGCCGTATTCGATCACGCCGACGGGATGCCATTCGCGGTAGGTGATGGCGCCATCGTTGCCGCGGCTGGAAATGCAGACGGAACCGCTCTCCTGCTGGCCGCCGCAAACACGGTAAGGAAAAGTTGGTGCGATAGAAATGTGATAAATCTGCGCGGTTGGCTGGTTGTACCAGGAGCTCCAGGAAGCTCCGCCATTGACGGTGACGAGGGCGCCTTGATCGCTGACGAGAAGAATAATGTTGGGATCGTTGGGGTTGATCCAGAGATTCTGATAGTCGTCTCCGCCGGGCGCACCGCGAAAGCCGAACCAGGTTTTGCCGCCATCGATGGACTTCATGGTGACAGTGCTGGCGCTGTAGACGATATCTGGATTCCTGGAATCGACGCGGGGAATGGCAAGATCTCCGCCGCCGATGCGGCCAGCGGGGCGTGGATCGTCAGTTATTTTGGTCCATCGTTCTTCGGCGTCGTCAGAGCGATAAACGGCGAGTGCGCCCGAGGCCATTCCGAGCGTGGCATAAAGGCGACGCGGGTCGCTGGGAGCGATCGCAACATAAATTTGCGACAGATCTTTCGGCAGGCCGTTGGTTAAAGGATGCCAGGTGTTCCCACCATCAGTGGACTTCAATAATCCGCCACCGGTGCCGTTGACCTCGTTGTTGTCCTCCCAAGGGCCCTCGCGAACTTCCCACATCGAGGCGTAGATAACGTCGGGATTCGAAGGATCGATTTCTACATCGGAGGCGCCGGTGTTCGCGTCTTTGTAAATAATTTTCTGCCACGACTGGCCACCGTCGGTAGAACGGAAAAGGCCGCGCTCTTCATTGGGCCCGTAGGGATGGCCGAGCACGGCAGCGAAAACACGATTGGGATCGCGAGGGTCGACAGCAAGCGCGGGGATCTGTTGACCGTCGCGCAGGCCGAGGTGAGTCCAGGTTTTTCCCGCGTCGGTGGATTTGTAAATTCCGTTGCCGACCGACAGGTCGGGGCGATGCAGGCCTTCGCCACTGGCGACATAAATGATGTTCGGATTGGAAGGAGCGACGGCGATCGCACCGATCGACTGCGTGGACTCGTGATCGAAGATGGGATTCCAGGTGCGCCCGTAGTCATCGGATTTCCAGACTCCCCCATTGACCTGGCCCATATAGAACACGTTCGGCTGGCTGGGAACACCAGTGGCGGCACGCGTGCGGCCGCCGCGAAACGGGCCGATCATTCGCCAATGCAGCTCCTCATAAGTGTTCTCGGGAATCTGCTGCGCGCTGCTCGATGCAATCGGCAAGAAAACCGAAACGCAAACGAGCAGACGAAGGACTACTTGCGGTATGGTCACTTGGGCCCCCTCAGACACCAAAAGCCAAACCTGACAGATTAAACTAAAAATTGCAGTGATGGGGAAGAGGCGGACTGTTTATTTTCATTTTCGAGAAAAGTTTCGGCGCATCGATTTTATTTTTCGTGCGAATGTCCTAACAAATGCTAATGCGAAACAAATTGTTTCGTTATTAGCCGATCTCAGCAAGGTTTTGATTCAGGTTGCCATCCTTTGGCGCCGGCGTTCCTCCCGGCTGGCTGGCGACCCAGGCGCCGACGCGGTTCGCGGTCTCGTTGATCGCATCGAGGGGTGTGCCACGAAGATATCCGTGCACTAAGGCCGCGGTGAATGCGTCTCCGGCGCCGACAGTATCGGCGACCTTGACTCTGAAGCCGGGATGCTCCGAGCATTCGTCTGCGGATACGAGCAAGCTGCCGTTGGTGCCGCGAGTGATGCAGACGAGCTTGAGATCATAAGAAGCAAGCAAGCGGCGCGCTGAATCTTCTTCTCCCCGATGCTCTAACTCAACTAATCGCATCACTCTGGGCAGTTCTTCATGGTTCAGTTTGACGATGGTTGCCAGCTTCATCGATTCCGCTACGACCTGCGCGGTAAAGAAAGTCTGGCGAAGATTGATGTCGCAAACTCGTAAGGCGCTCGGACGAGTGCCGAGCAGAAAGCTGCGCACTGTGGTGCAACTGTGCTCTGATCGCTGTGCCAGAGTGCCGAAGCAAACCGCATCGGTTCGTTGCGCCAACTGTTGCCACTGCGGTGTCCAATCGAAAAAGTCCCACGCGGCGGGCTTAGCGATTTTAAACCGTGCCTGGCCGGCGGGATCGACTTCCACCTTCACGGTCCCGGTCGGATGATCCGCATCCCGCTGAATGAACTCGGTTGAGAGCCCAAGCTCTCCGAGACGATGGATTGCTTCAAGGCCCAGGGGATCCTCGCCCAAGCGGCTGGCCGGGATTCCGTTGTCACCGAGTAGAGAGGTGATGTAGGCGAAGTTGGCCGGAGCGCCACCCAATTGCTTTCCGGCGGGGAACATATCCCAAAGCAACTCCCCTAGACCGACGATCGTGTTTTTCGTGTTCGACATGGAAAATTCACCGACGCGGGTGAAGGTTGCAGGAACGAGTTAAGTGGCAGAGAATCGGTTCGCACACATTGCAGTCGCGGCATAGGATTGATCGACGCAAAATCATCGGACGTCAAGGGGCACAGTGACAATGATCCATCTAATTCCTCTCAAAGGCTGGGCAAAAGTTCTGGCGCTGGTTCTGGCGCTGGCTTCACAGGATAGCGCAAGTTGGCCTTTTGGGGCGTGGCAGAGGGTTTCCGAAACGCCGGTGATTTCGCCACAGGGAGACGGGTGGGAGTCGGCAGGCACGTTCAACCCTTCGGTGGTTCTGCGCGACGGGAAAATCGTTATGCTTTATCGGGCGCAGGACAAGGCGGGCACTTCGCGGCTGGGATACGCAGAAAGTGCGGATGGCGTGCACTTTAAGCGGCGGACCGAGCCCGTATTTTCCCCGGAGAAAGACTATGAAAAGGATGGCGGGGTGGAAGACCCGCGGCTGGTTCAGTTCGGCGACACTTACTATCTGACCTATACCGGCTACAACAAAAAAGATGCGCAATTATGCCTGGCGACTTCGAAGGACCTCCTGCACTGGGAGCGAAAAGGCGTGATTCTTCCTGCTTACAAAGGACGCTGGAACATTCGCTGGACGAAATCTGGAGCAATCGTGCCAGAAAAGATTGCCGGCAAGTACTGGATGTACTTTCTGGGAACGGCCAAGGACAATAATGATCAGGTGGGGCTGGCCTCTTCCGCGGATCTAGTGCACTGGTCGGAAGAGACTGATGCGCCGGTACTGCCGGTGCGCGCGGGTATGTTTGATGCTCGAGTCGCGGAGCCGGGGCCAGCGCCAATCGTTACCCCGAAAGGAATTGTTCTTATCTACAACGGCGCCGACGACAAGCTTGTCTACCGGACGGGCGTTGCTATGTTCGACCGGAATGACCCGCGCAGGCTGATCGCGCGAACGGATACGCCCGTTTTTGCTCCCGAGAAACCGTGGGAAAAGGTGGGACAAGTGCCTAACGTGGTGTTCGTCGAAGGCATGGTGCAGCAAGGAAAGCGGTATCTGTTTTACTATGGCGGCGCGGATACGAACGTGGGAGTGGCGGAGGCGCCAATAATTCCGTAGAGATGCTGCCGTCGGAAGGATGTGAGGGCAAAGACGCTGCGGCGACACTAGTTTTGGAAAGGGTCGGGCATGAAGAAAATTACTTTGCGACTGCTTGCGCTGCTGGCCGGAGCTTGCTTAGCAGCATCAATGGCTCTGGCGCAGACATCCCCTGGTGCTGTGGATGGAAGTCGCCCCTGGTGGCAGCACGCTGTCTTTTATGAGATTTATCCGCGAAGCTTTGCCGATAGCAATAATGATGGTATCGGCGATCTGCGGGGGATCGCGTCGAAGTTGGATTACTTGAAAGATCTCGGTGTGGATGCGATCTGGATTTCGCCTTGCTTCCCTTCACCGCAGGTCGATTTCGGCTACGACGTTTCCGACTACGAGAATATCGATCCCATGTACGGGACGCTGGCCGACTTTGATTTCCTGGCGAGTGAGGCGAAGAAGCGGAACATCCACATCATCCTCGACTTTGTGGTGAATCACACGTCGGATCAGCACAAGTGGTTTCTGGCGTCGAAATCATCGCGAACGTCGCCCTATCGCGATTGGTATATCTGGCGGGATGGAAAAGGGCCAGGAGAGCCGCCGAACAATTGGGTCTCGCTATTTGGAGGATCAGCCTGGAAGTTCGATCCGACGACCGATCAGTACTACTACCATTTTTTCTATCCCGAGCAGCCGGATTTGAACTGGCGCAATCCGGCGGTGAAAGACGCGATGTTCGATGTGACGCGCTGGTGGTACAAGCGCGGCGTGTCGGGCTTCCGGCTGGATGCGGTGGAAACGCTGTTTGAGGATCCAAATCTGCGGGACAATCCGATCGCAAAGCCGGGCAAGAATGCTTATGGAGACCCGTTCGAGCAAAACAAGTACAACACAAAGCTGCCCGAGGTACACGATGTGCTGCGCGGGTTACGCCAGGTAGCGAATGAATACGACGCGGTACTGATCGGCGAGACGTGGACCGCAGACGTAGCCGAGCTCAACCAGTATTACGGGAAGGGGAATAACGAACTGCAATTGCCCATGGATTTTCTTTTCACCATGGTCAACAAGCTTTCGCCAGCGGAATTCCGCAAGCAGATTGCGGCTGTGGACGCGGCTTCCGGCTGGCCCACGTTTGTAATCAGCAACCACGACATCGCGCGCTCCTACGATCGCTATGGAGATGGCAAGCACAACGACCAGATTGCGAAGCTCATGGCGGCTCTGTACCTGACTTTGCGTGGATCTCCGATCATGTATTACGGAGAAGAGATTGGAATGAAGACGACTCCTCCGACGCGCCGGGAAGATGTGAAGGATCCCATCGGACGCAAGGGATGGCCGAAGGAAAAAGGGCGCGACGGTGAGCGAACTCCGATGCAGTGGGATGACAGCGTGAATGCCGGCTTTTCGAAAGCTACGCCTTGGCTTCCAGTTCCTCCAACTTACAAGACGCACAACGTGGCGGACGAATCGAAAGATCCGGATTCGGTGCTGGAGTTCTATAAAAGTGTCCTCAAGCTGCGGCACAGCAATCGCGCGTTGCTCGACGGAAAGTACAAGGTGATCAATGAGGAGGATGCGAATGTGCTTTCTTACATGCGCGTGGATGGAGATCAGACGGTAGTGGTGGCGTTGAATATGTCGGGCGCACCGCGAGAAATAACCGTGGACCTGAAGGGCAACGGTTTCACTTCGGTGAAGGATTTACTGGTTACGGAGAAGTCTGCAGCCCAAGGAGGCGAAATCTCACTGCAGCCGTTCGGAGTCTTCATCGGCGAGCTCAGCAAGTAGGCGGTGGCCTGCAGATATAAGCCTCGTCCTACATCGTGCTGATTCTGATGTAACGGCGCAAGTCCGGGAGCGCATTGAGAAAAATGTATCCCGCATATACCAAGCCTGCCGCTCCCATCACCGTGGTTACCACTTGAAATGCCGAAACCGCTTTTTTCATAAGACTCCTCTAGGATCAGAGACGAAGTAGGATGTATTCCCGATTCAAAAGGAAGCCGTCGATTTTTGGTTTTCAGCGCTATTTTTGACGCTGCTCCGCCCGGGCTCAGGCGCTCCAGGCTTTGGTCCGCGAAACGGCTTCGTTCCATCGCTCACGCAGTTTATTCACTTGAGAGCGTGGCATGCGCGGATCGAATTGACGTTCCTCACGCGACAGGCTGGAAACCACCTGCAGGTCTTTCCAGAAACCAACGGCCAAACCAGCCAGGAATGCGGCGCCCAGCGCGGTTGTTTCCGTCATCGCGGGGCGCACCATGGGCACGCCGAGAACGTCCGACTGAAATTGCATGAGAGCATCGTTGGCGGAGGCGCCGCCGTCTACGCGCAACTCGACGAGCGGAGTGTTGGTGTCGGTCTGCACCGCGTCCATGAGATCGGCGACCTGATAAACAATACTTTCGACTGCTGCTCGCGCGATGTGGCTAGCGGTGCTGCCCCGAGTGAGACCGAAGATGGCGCCGCGGGCGTAGGAATCCCAATGCGGAGCGCCGAGGCCCACGAATGCGGGCACGAAATAAACTCCGCCGTTATCGGAGACAGAATTCGCCAGAGCCTCGACTTCGGACGAAGTGCGGATGATGCCCAGGCCATCGCGCAGCCACTGGACCACGGCTCCGCCCACAAACACACTGCCTTCGAGCGCGTAATTGGTAGCGTCTCCAATTCGCCAGGCTACGGTTGTGAGCAAGCGATTTTTCGATGCGACCGCGCGAGTGCCCGTGCTCTGCAGCATGAAGCAACCCGTGCCATAGGTATTCTTGGTGAGACCGGGCGTGATGCATCGTTGGCCAAAGAGCGCAGCCTGCTGATCGCCAGCGATTCCCGCGATCGGTATTCCGTTGAGCCCTGGGACGGAACTTACCTCGCCATAAATTTCGCTAGACGGCCGGACTGTGGGCAACATCGAGGCGGGAATTTGGAAAAGATCGAGCAATTCGCTATCCCAAATTCCGGAGTGAAGATTGAAGAGCATGGTACGGGAGGCGTTGCTGGCGTCGGTGACGTGGACCCGGCCGCCGGTCAGTTTCCAGAGCAGCCAAGTATCGACGGTGCCAAAGGCCAAGCGGCCTGCTTCGGCGAGTTGGCGAGCGTTCGGCACGTGTTCGAGAATCCAGGATATCTTGCTGCCGGAAAAATAGGCATCGATTAGAAGGCCTGTACGCTGCTGGATCAAATGTTCGTTACCTTGGGCTTTTAGTTCCTCACAAAATGCGGCGGTGCGGCGATCCTGCCAGACAATGGCATTGCAGATCGGTTTTCCGGTCGTGCGATCCCAGACGATGGTTGTTTCCCGCTGGTTGGTGATACCGATCGCGGCTACATCCTTAGCCTGCAGGTTGATTTTGGCTAGCGCCTCTAATGCGACTGCGATTTGCGATGCCGCGATTTCTTCCGGATCGTGCTCCACCCATCCCGGCTGAGGAAAGATTTGCGTGAATTCTCGCTGGGCGACCGATCGGACGACACCATCGTGGTCAAACAAGATTGCCCGCGAACTGGTGGTGCCTTGATCGAGAGAGAGGATGTAGGACAAAGAGCCTCCTGTTTTTCCGGCGCGAGAGCTTAGGACAAGGGCGGAGCCGCGCGCAAGAAACGTCGAATACCAAAATCGTAGACGGCAGCGCCGACCAGTCCTCCCAGCAGCGGTGCAAACACTGGCACCCACCACACCCGGGTTCCATCGGTGAGTCCATTGTTCTTAAACCCAGCGACAGCTGTGAAAAGGCGCGGCCCAAAATCGCGAGCGGGATTGATCGCGTATCCGTGCATGCCGCCGAAGCTCATGCCAATGGCGACCACCACTAACCCGATCATCAGGGGCGCGAGATTGGCTCCGGGAGGCACGTTTAGTTCGTCCGTGATGGCCAGGATCATCAGCAGGAGGAGGGCGGTGCCGATCACTTGATCGAGGAATCCCGCTTGTGGCTGCGCCGGGAAAGCAGGAAAGGTTGTGAACACCCCGGCGGTTTTTTCCAGGAGCGGGTCGAACTGGCGAAAGGCGGGCAGATAGTTTCGGTAGACGAGCGCTGCGGCAAAGAATGCTCCTGCAGTCTGCGCGACGGAATAAGGCAGCACTTTACGCCAGGGAAAGCCGCGATACACAGCCAGAGTGAGGGTGACCGCGGGGTTGAGATGGCCACCCGAAACTTTTCCCGCAATGTAAACACCCATGGTGACAGCCAGTCCCCAACCCAGAGTGATGTTGGTATAGCCTCCGTGCGCGGTCGCGGGAGCGCTTGACGGAAACAGAATGACCATAGCGACCACACCGGTTCCGAAAAGCATCAAGACGAAGGTTCCAAGGAACTCGGCAATCAGCTCGGCAACCAAAGTCGGGCTCTTGTTCATGCTGTGTTGCTCCGAGGCTTGAGTCGCAGCGAGCTTCCAAGCCGCGAGTAGTCTAGCAAGGATTTCAAGTCGTGTTTTCGCTCTCCTCCTGACAGAAGCGCGCGCCGCACCGCGAACCGGAGTTACCAACAGTGCAAGAGCCGGCAAGGTTTTCCCTTGACAGGGCTGGCACGGACTGTAAGATAGGAGAATATTTATTCACTCGTACGAATAAATATTCATAATGAATAAGGTTCTTCGTCAGAGAGCGGTTTTGGAAGCGTTGAAGCACGGGCCAGTAGCGAACCAGGAAGACCTGCAGCGAGCGTTGCGTAAGCGGGGGTTCAAGGTGGGGCAGGCAACGCTGTCGCGAGATATTCATGAGCTGAACCTCAGCAAGACGGGTTCGGGTTACACGCTGCCGCAAGGCGAAGGCGCGGCAGGCCAGGCTCTGCCGCCGGTGCAGCGGTTGGTTCGCGAGTTCGTGCTGGATGTGCGAACAGCGCAGAACCTGCTGGTGCTGAAAACTATTGTAGGCAGCGCGCAGCCGGTGGCGGCGGCGCTGGATGAACAGGAATGGGAAGAAATGGTGGGAACGATCGCGGGGGACGACACCATTCTGATCGTTTGTCCGGACAAAGAGATCGCGAAAAAGGTTGCGATGCGGATCGAGGAGATGCTGGGCTGATGGTGGCGAAGCTGAAAAGCGCGTTGCTCGGAGCGAGCGGCTATTCCGGACTGGAATTGACGCGGCTGCTGGAGCGCCATCCACGGCTGGATAGGCCTGTTTTGCTGCGGCGCGAGGGCGGCAGTGATGGCGCGACGGATTTGGCGGAAGTGTTTCCAGAGTTGTCGGGCAATGGAGGTTATCCGTTGCGAACATTGTCCTGGCCTGAGCTCAAGCGCCAAGGGGTGCAGCTGCTTTTTCTGGCGACGCCGCATGAAGCGTCGCGGTCTCTCGTGCCAGAGGCGATCGCGCAGGGATTGCGCGTGATTGACCTGAGCGGGGCATGGCGGCTGAAGCAGGCGCGGCATCGCTCCATTTACTCATTTGAAGACGCGGACACAGTCACGGCGGCGGAATTGACGGCCAAGGCGGTGTATGGCTTGCCAGAGTTGAACAGCGATCGCATTGCGGCAGCACAGTTGGTGGCGAATCCAGGGTGCTACGCGACTTCGGTGATTCTGGCGCTGGCGCCGCTGCTGAAGGCCGAACTGATAGACCGGGCGCACGGAATTATTTCTGATTCGAAGTCGGGAGTGTCGGGAGCGGGCAAGGCGGCCACGTCTCGAACTCATTTTGTTTCGGTCGCCGATAATCTCTCTGCCTACGCGGTGTTCAACCACCGGCATCTGGGAGAGATTGTGGAGCAGTTGGGTCTGGACGATGCGGAGCTGACGTTTACGCCGCATTTGCTGCCGATTCCACGGGGAATTTTATCTACCATCTACGTGCGTCTGAAGCGGGCGATGAAGTCCAAGGAAGTGGAATCTTGTCTGCGCGATTTCTATGCGGGCAAACATTGGGTGAGGGTATTTGCGACACCGAAATTGCCACAGTTGCAGTTTTCGCTGCACACGAATTACTGCGATCTTGGATTCTGCCTGGCGGAGGACGGCCGGCGGCTGGTGCTGGTTTCGTGCGTTGACAACCTGCTGAAAGGCGCTGCAGGGCAAGCCGTGCAGAACATGAATCTGATGTACGAGTGGGAAGAGCGGGAGGGGTTGCAGTGACGATTGTCGTGAAAATTGGCGGAGCGGCGATTGAGGATGCTGGCATGCTGCGCCGGTGCGCCCAGTCGATTGCAGAGCTGGCACGGGACGGCCACCGCATTGCCGTGGTTCATGGTGGTGGTGGCGCGCTGACTCGCATGCTGGAGCGACTGGGGAAAAAGAGTGAGTTCGTGGACGGGCTGCGCGTTACCGATGCGGAGACTCGGGACGCGGCTCTGATGGTATTGGCGGGGATCGTTAACAAGAATTTAGTTGCGGCGATTCAGGCCACGGGCATGCCGGCGATTGGATTTTGCGGCGGCGATGGGATGACGTTCCGCGCACGAAAGAAATATGTTCATGGCCGCGATCTGGGATTTGTGGGCGAGATTTGTTTCGCCGAACCGTGCTGGATCGAAGCTCTCTGGCAGCAGGGAGGAATTCCGGTGATGGCTTCGCTGGCATTAGGCGCGGATGGCGAGTACTACAACGTGAACGCCGATGAGATGGCGGCATCCTGCGCGGCGGCGTGCCATGCCGATACTTTGATATTTCTCACCGACGTCCCCGGGGTGAAAGATGCGTCAGGGAGCGTGATGCCTTGGCTGACGACCAAGCAGGCAGCCGAACTCGCGGCCCATTCTGTGATCAGCGGGGGGATGTTACCCAAGTTGCAAGCTTGCGGGCTCGCGCTGAAACACGGCGTCGGTCGAGTGAGAATCTTGCCGGCGACCGAAGTTGAGGCGCTGCCCCAGTTTTATCTGACCAAGCTGTCGTGCGGTACGGAGGTTACGTATTCATGAGTCCATCCATTGCTGCCGGGTACAAATTGCAACCGGCTGATGCGCAAGCGCAAAAGAAGGAGTCAAAGTTGAATAGTCATGTGCACGGCAGGGCCGCTGTTGCCGCGGCCAGAGCGCCGCAAGCGTTCTGGTGTCCGGATCTGGTCTCGACTCGCGATCTCGGACCTGTGGGCGTCGACGCAGTGTTGAATCTCGCCGGAATTATGAAGGCTCGCCCGGCCGATTTTCGCAAGGCGCTCACCGGCAAGCAGATGGTGATGTTCTTTGAAAAAGCTTCACTGCGAACCCGGTTGACGTTCGAGGCAGGCATGACAGCCTTGGGTGGTTCGGCGATGTTCGTCGACCAGACTCAAGAACGGCTGGGCGCGCGGGAAACTTTGAGCGACGTGGCGCATAACCTGGAACGCTGGGTGGATGTGATTGTGCTGCGCACGTTTTCGCAGGAAACCATCGAGGGCATAGCGAAGCATGCGCGCGTCCCAGTGATCAACGCGCTTAGTGATCTCGAACATCCGTGCCAGGCGCTAGCTGACTATTTCACGCTGCTGGAACGCTTCGGAGATTTGAAGAACCGCTCGCTGGCGTACGTAGGCGACGGAAATAATGTGGCGCACTCGCTGCTGCTTACTTGTGCGTGCCTGGGATCATCGATTCGGATCGCAACCCCAGAGGATTATGGACCGAATCCGCAGATTGTGGCGGCCGCGCGCGAAATTGCCGGCGAGACCGGGGGCGAGATTGAATTACTGACGGATCCGCACGAAGCGGTTGCGGGAGTCGATGCGATTTACACCGATGCGTGGGTCAGCATGGGGCAAGAGCGGGAAACGGACGAACGAACGAGGATTTTTCCGCCGTATCAGGTGAATGAGGAACTGATGGCGGAAGCTGCGCCGCATGCGGTGTTCATGCACTGTCTGCCGGCGCATCGTGGCTTAGAAGTGACCGACGCGGTTATGGATTCCGAGCAGTCTCTGATTTTCGAGCAGGCGGAAAATCGGCTGCACGTGCAGAAAGCGATTCTTTATTTATTGATGGGCGGCGGTGACCGCCTGCCCGCAAGGAGTGCTCATGTCTGAAAAAATTGTTCTTGCATACTCGGGAGGACTCGACACCTCCATCATTATTCCGTGGCTCAAGGAAAATTACTCGTACAGCGTGATCGCGATGGTCGGCGATGTAGGCCAAGGCGACGACATCGAAGCCGTGGTCGAGAAGGCCTACGCCACGGGGGCAAGCAAGGTGGTCGTGGAGGATCTGCGCGAAGAGTTCCTGACGGGATATGTTTTTCCGGCCCTGCAAGCCGGTGCCGTTTACGAGCACAAGTATTTGCTGGGTACGTCGCTGGCGCGTCCGATGATCGCGAAACGTCAAGTTGAAGTCGCGTTGCGCGAGGGTGCGACGGCCGTGGCGCATGGCTGCACGGGAAAAGGGAACGATCAGGTTCGCTTTGAGTTGACCTATCAGGCGCTGGCACCTGAGTTGAAGGTGGTTGCGCCCTGGCGGGAGTGGAAGTTGAAGTCCCGCGAAGATTGCCTGGACTATGCGGAGCAGCATGGGATTCCGGTGGAGGCAAGCCGCACGAAAATTCACAGCCGCGACCGTAATCTTTGGCACCTCAGCCATGAAGGTGGAGAGCTGGAGGACGCCGCGAATGCACCGCACTCGACAACCTGGCAGATGACGCGGTCGCCGCAAGACGCGCCAGACAAAGACGAGCAGGTAACGATTGGTTTCGAGAAAGGGATCCCTGTCGCAGTCGATGGGATGAAGCTGGATCCGGTATCGCTGGTCGAATTGTTGAACGAGATCGGCGCGCGCAATGCTATCGGCCGCGTGGACCTGGTGGAGAATCGCTTCGTGGGAATGAAGTCGCGCGGGTGTTATGAAACGCCGGGCGGAACGTTGCTGATCGCGGCGCATCGCGAGCTGGAAGCGCTGTGTCTGGAGCGTGAAGTGGCGCATTTCAAGCAGCACGTCGGACTGAAATACGCGGAGCTGGTCTACTTTGGCTTGTGGTTCACACCGCTGCGCGAAGCGCTGGATGCTTTCGTCGCTAGCACCCAGAGTGAGATGACCGGCAGCGTGACGCTGTCGTTGTACAAAGGAAATGTCTCAGTGCTGAGCCGCCAGTCGGAGCACTCGCTGTACCGCACCGATTTGTCGTCGTTCACCATGGGTGAAAGTTACGACCAGAAAGATGCGGCCGGCTTTATTAGAATCCTCGGACTGCCGTCGCGTACACGCGCTCGTGCGCGTCAGGAGGTGGCGCGATGAAGATGTGGTCGGGCAGGTTCCGGCAGCCGCTGGATCCGCAGTTCGAACGTTGGCAGCGTTCGTTCGACTTCGACCGCCGGCTGCTCAGCTACGAGCTTGCGGCCAGCGGAGCGCATGCGCGCGCCTTGAAGAATGCCGGAATTCTCTCTGCAGATGAACTCATCAGCATTCTGGAAGGATTGCAGCAGATCGGAGAGATGGCCGCTGCCGCCAAGGGGTTCGTCAAGGACGACGAAGCCGAGGACGTGCATCATTTCGTCGAGAGGCAGTTGGCCACGCGGATCGGAGAAGTCGGATACAAATTGCACAGCGGCCGAAGCCGGAACGAGCAGATCGCTACTGATCTACGCCTTTACGTGAGAGCGGCGATCGACGAGCTGCGAAAGGAACTAGCAGAAGTCTGCGCGGCTTTCACCGATCGCGCCGAACAGGCGGGCACTGCCGCCATGCCCGCTTATACGCATTTGCAGCATGCGGAGCCGGTTCTGGTGGCGCATTGGTTGCTGGCTTACGTCGAGATGTTTTTGCGAGATGCGGATCGGCTGGCCGATTGCCGCAAGCGAGTGAACCTATGTCCGCTGGGTTCGGGCGCTGTAGCTGGCGCCACTCTGCCGCTGGACCGGGCTTTCATGGCCGAGGAGCTCGACTTTGCCGCACCCACGGCGAACAGTATCGACGCTACCGGCGATCGCGATTTCATTCTTGAGTTCGTCAATGTACTTTCGTTGTTGGGCCTTCACCTGAGCCGTTGGGCGGAGGAGATGATCGTTTTCTCTTCGCAGGAATTCGGTTTTGTGCAGCTGCCAGAAGCTTATTCCACGGGCAGCAGCGCCATGCCGCAGAAGAAGAATCCTGATCTCCTGGAATTGGTGCGGGGCAAAGCCGGCCGCGTGATCGGAAACGCAACGGCGCTGATGGTGACGTTGAAGGGTTTGCCTCTGGCTTACAACAAGGATTTGCAGGAGACACAGCAGCCGTTGTTTGATGCCGCCGATACTGTTCTTGGCCTGTTGCCGCTGGTTGCCGGTTTCATGAAGGCGATCGATTTCGACTATGCTCGGATGGACGAGGCCGTGCAGTCGGGATTTATGAACGCATGGGCGGCCGCAACTTATTTGGTAAATCGCGGCGTTCCGTCACGGTTGGCGCACGAAGTGATCGGCAAAGCCGTGAAATTATGTCTGGAAAAAAATTGTCCGCTACAAGATCTGACGTTAGATGATTTGCATAGCTCTGCGCCCTGCGTTCGACGAGAGCTTTTATGACTGCCTGAAGCCGACGTTTGTCTTGGCGATCCACGATGTGGTTGGCGGTACGGCGCCGGCTCGGGTGCGGCAAGGGATTGCGGCGGCGAGAAAGAAAATTGAGTCCCTGCGCGAGGAGACCAACTTTCATGCGCACGCGTAAAGCCATTTTGCCGGATGCTCAGCACATCCATGATCTGATTTCGTCTTATTCCGGGGACGGCACTTTGCTGCCGCGCACGCTGGCGGAGATTTGCGAGAACGTCAGAGATTTTGTCGTCCTGGAAGAGGAAGGAAGCATCATTGGGTGCGGCGCGCTCCACCTTTATGGCACACACCTGGCTGAGATTCGTTCGATCACGGTTTCGCCGCGTACGCAGGGCAAGGGCGGAGGCAGCCGGCTGATGAAGGCTTTGATGGCCGAAGCCAAGCGGCATCAGGTGGATTGCATCTGCCTGTTCACGCGCGCGCCCGAATTTTTTGCGCGCCAGGGATTCCAGATCGCGCAGCGCGAAGATCTTCCTGACAAAATCTACAAGGATTGTCACGTCTGTCCGAGATTTCATCAGTGCGATGAAGTCGCGATGGTGCGCGGCAAGCTTCCTACGTTCGCTATTCTCCCCGAGCCCCCGAACTGGCTGGTGAAGTTGCAGGATCTGAGCGGGAATACGGTGTGACTCTCTAGAGTCTGTCCACCAGAAATTCGTGCGCACGGAAATGCTTCGTCGCGTCTCGCGGTGCTATGATGCCGAGCGGAAGCCTTCACTATGTCAATCGCGACGCCGAGCAGTTCTGCTGCAGTTTCTCCCGATGCGCCAGCATCCTACAAAGGACCGCTGGCGGTGGTGACTACGTTGTTCTTCATGTGGGGTTTTCTCACCTGCCTGAATGACATTCTCGTCCCTCATCTGAAATCGATCTTCGACCTGAACTACGCAAAGGTCATGTTGATTCAGTTTGCCTTCTTTGGAGCATATTTTCTTTTCTCCATACCTTCGGCGAAAATCATTGACTGGATCGGCTACCAGCGATCGATGGTGCTGGGCCTGCTCACCATGGGCGCGGGCGCGTTTCTTTTCGTGCCGGCGGCCAGCGTTCCGTCCTACCCGTTGTTCCTGATGGCGCTAATTGTGCTGGCGGCCGGAATTACGTGTTTGCAGGTCGCGGCCAATCCTTACGTAACCGTGCTGGGCAAGCCTCAAACCGCTTCCAGCCGATTGAATCTGACGCAGGCATTCAATTCACTGGGAACTTTTCTGGCGCCTTTTTTCGGCGGGCTGTTGATTCTGAGCTCAGCTCCGAAAGCCATGGACGAAATCCGCGCGATGGCTCCGGATGCTCTGCAGGCATATCGACTGCATGAAGCGGCGACGGTCAAGACGCCGTACGTTGGTCTAGGCATCACGCTGGTGGTTCTGGCGATCGCCATCGGGAGCTTCAAGCTGCCGAAAATTCCCCAGGCGCAGCACAAGGTCGGCGAAAAAGTGGATGACTCGATCTGGAGACATCCCAACCTGATTTTTGGGGCTATCGGCATCTTCGTCTATGTCGGAGCAGAAGTCGCGATCGGGAGTTTCCTCGTCAACTATTTCAGTCAGCCGGACATCGGTGGATTGACCGAAAAAGTTGCGGCGAGTTTCGTTGCCTTCTACTGGGGCGGAGCGATGGTGGGACGCTTCATCGGGTCGGGGTTATTGCAAAAGATGAACACCGGGCGACTGCTTGGAATTTGCGCGGTGTGCGCGGCTGGCCTAGTGACAACTTCCATGATCAGCACGGGACACTTCGCCATGTGGAGCATCATCCTGGTGGGCTTTTTCAATTCCATCATGTTCCCCAGCATTTTCACGCTCGGGGTGGCGGAGCTTGGCCCGCTGACGGGGGACGGCTCGGGAATCATGATTATGGCGATTGTCGGCGGCGCGATTATTCCGCTTGTGCAGGGAGCGATAGCCGACCGGATCGGAATTCACCACGCGTTCTTTCTCCCAGTGGTTTGCTATCTGTATATCTTGTTCTTCGCTCTCAGCGGTTCCAAGCCCAACAGTGAACGCCACGCCCATAGCTAGCGTGGCTAGCCACGGGCAACTTCAAGATATGTTTCGGCAGTGTCGAGTCGCGTTTGGGGCCGGTTCGATCGGTTAGACCTGTACCGAGATCAGTTCGGGAGTGCAGCGGGAATTCTGCATCAGTTTGACGGCGTCTTCGGCGGTGAATCTTCCCATGGCCAGGGCCAGCTTTTTGTTGGTTGTGGTCTGGATGGGGCTACGATCGATTCGCAGAACGTACTCCGCAGCACGCGCACCGCCGCGATTCACCTTTACGAGAAACTTTGTATTTTTCATGGGCTCCCTTTGGCTCAGGTTGGTAACCGCACACCAACAACGGGGATACGATCGAAAATATCCCAGGTTAAAATTGAGCTAGCGTCGTTCCCCTCAGAAGTCGCTGAGTACGATAAGGCTATGATGGACCGGTCTTACTTCTAAATAGCCGAAAGAAAAGAAAATAAGAGGAGATTAAGATCTAATGTCGATTTTAGGCTTGCGGGAGGTGTTTGTCAACTAGTTAAGAGGTCATGGCTGCAAGGTCTGAATTGCCTTGGGATGAACCTGCTCATCTTTGATTTCACTCGCGTCCCAGCCGCCCCCGAGAGCCTTTACCAGGTAGACGGAGCTGACCATCTGCTCACCCAGCAACTGCGTCTCCAACCGCTCGCTGCTCAGCAACGTAGTCTGCGCGGTGATGACATCGAGGTAACTAGTGACTCCGCCGATGTAGCGATTGTTGGCGATGGCGAGGGCGCGGCGTGCATCTTCGACGGCTGCGCCTTGCGTGGTGAGCGCCTGCGAAAGAGTGCTCAAATTACTGATGCCGTCCTCAACCTGCTGG
Source organism: uncultured Acidobacteriaceae bacterium (assembly GCA_963777005.1). Classification (GTDB taxonomy): domain Bacteria; phylum Acidobacteriota; class Terriglobia; order Terriglobales; family Acidobacteriaceae; genus Sulfotelmatobacter. The sequence continues at coordinate 46,718 of CAVZPC010000027.1, forward strand.
AAGGCGGTCAGCACCGCCTGGCGGTAGTTCGCGACCGATTGATCGTAGGCTGCACGCGCGGCCGCCAGATTAGCGCGATTGCGTCCGCCCTCGAGGATCGGCTCCAGCGCATCCACCCCCAGCGACCAGAAAAGGCTGGGCGCGTTCAATAGAGGCCCGAGTTCGGTACTCTGCCAGCCTCCCGAGCCACTAAGAGTAATGTTGGGATAGAAGGCCGTGCGCGCGATCCCCACCTGGGCATTCTGGTAGGCCATTTGCCGCTCGGCGGTGGAAATATCCGGTCGCCGCTCGAGCACGTCCGAAGGCACTCCCAGCGGGACGGGCGGAGGCGTGGCCTGCAGCGGCGCAACCCGCACGGTGAGAGCGGAGGCCGATTGTCCCAGCAGCACGGCGATGGCGTGTTCGTATTGAGCTCGCGTCTGCTGCACCAGCGCAAGCTGCGATAGCGTTGCATCGAGCAGAGCCGCCTGCTGTGCCACGTCGAGTCCGTTGGCAATGCCGCCATCGTGACGGTGGTTCACCAGATCCAGGCCCTTACGCTGATAGCCCACGGATTCCTGCACCACATTGAATTCAGCATCCAGTTCGCGCAAGCTGAAGTAGTCAGCCGCGAGTTCGGCGGTCAGCACCAGCTGTACGTTTTGAAGATCGGCAGCCGTGGATTGAAGAGAAGCATTGGCCGCTTCCACGTTGCGCCGCACGCGTCCGAAGAGATCGGGCTCATAGTTGATGGAGAACGGAATCGTGTAGACACTCTGGGTATAAGGCGGAACTGCCTGCGTAACGCCATTGACAATGACTGGCTGCTCGCCATTCAGCGGACGATTGCCGGAACCGCGCTCCCGCACGGCGGAAGGATCCGTCGAGAGTTGAGGGAAAAAATCAGCGGTGGCTACACGCGCCAAAGAACGAGCCTGATTCAAGCGATCTCGAGCCGCCTCCAAGGATTGGTTCGCCTGCAGCAATTGTTGTTCGTAGGTGTTGAGGTCGGCATCGTTAAAAATTTTCCACCACTCACCCTTGGGGATGGCGTCCTTGGGAGCAGCCTGCTGCCATGGTGGCTGCGTCTTCCACGCATCCGGCGCGGGGGTTGGAGCCGCGGGGCGGCTATAACGTGGACCAACGGCGCATCCCGCCGTAAACGCCGACAGAACCAGAGCGGCCAGGAATGCGGTTCGCTTCACGACGCCCCGCCCTTCGGTCGAGCTGGCTGTGCTTGACCAGGTTGGGGTTGCGCCACGTTTACCGGCTGGCCATCCTCTAGCGAGTCGGCTGGATTGATCACGATCCTATCCGTGGGGGAGACGCCGCCGAGAATCTCCAAACTGGTGCCGTAGTCGCGTCCGATGTTGATGGGGCGCAGCTGCACCTTGTTGTCGGGGCCGATGACCGCGACCCGGGGACCTTCGGCGCGGAACAACATTGCGTTCACCGGAATCGTCACCTTGTTCACGCCGTTGCCGACCGCGAAGTGAACCTCGCCGAACGAGCCCGGCAGCAACCGCCCATCCTTGTTCGGTACGTCCACTTCGGTGAGCAGCGTGCGAGTGGCGGGATCGATCGCCTCCGCGGTTCGCGCTACGATTGCGACAAATTTCTGACCGGGGAATTCCTGCAGTGTGACAAAGGTCTTGGCGCCGACTTTTATGAAAGGTGCGTAGGCCTGTGGAACGCTGGTGTAAACCCTCAGAGGATCGACGCGTGCAATGTCAAACAGCTCGCGGCCCGCGGCCTGAGCGCCGGCGTTGATTAGCGCGCCGGGATCGACATTGCGCCTGGTGAGCACACCGGTAAACGGCGCGTAGACCTCTTTGAATCCTTCGAGCTGTTCGAGGCGACGAACGTTCGCGTCGGCGGCAGCCAGGTTGGCCTGCGCCTGCTTGTACCCGCTCGTATTCTGGTCCACTTCCTGAGCGGAGACGGAGTCAGTCTTGAGCAGGTTTTGCCAGCGGTCAGCGGTAATTTTCGCCAATTCCATTTGCGCGACAATCTGCTGACGCGCCGCCCGGCTCTGGTTCAATTCCTGATCGACCTCAGGCGTGTCGATCTTGGCCAACAATTCGCCTTTGGTTACGCGGCTGCCGATGTCCTTGTACCAGCGCACCAGGTAGCCGTTGGTCCGGGCATAAATGGGAGACTCTTCATAGGCCAACAGCGAGCCGGGGAGGATCAGATCTTCGTCGGGCTTTTCCGACACTGGATTTACAACGGCGACAGTGGGCACCGTCTCGCGCTCGGTTTCGTTGGCCAGAGCGCGCTCGTGACTCATCCGCGACAACATGGTGAAACCACCGGCCGCCAGCAGCAACAGCAGCGCGATTCCCACCAGCGTTAAAGCCTTGCGCGGCGGCGCGGGTGGAAGCTCAGGAGGTTTCTGAATTCCGGGCGGCTGATGCCGGGAATGCTGCCGGATCGCTTCGATCTCCTCATCCCGCTGAGCTTGAGTGCCTAGAGCATAATGCTCTTTGCCTTGCTCTTGCGGCGATTGTGGAGCACTGGCGTCTGGTGAGGGCCGCTGTTCATCCGCCATAGAATTCGCCTTGCCTTCTGCAGTCATGCTCGACTCCGATTCTCCCGAAAACTCTTAAGCCTGTTCGCGTGCCCGCTTCGCCTCCCGGCGGCCATGGAAAATGGCGAATACGCTGGGCACGAAAAACAAAGTGGCAACCGTGGCAAAAAGCAACCCGCCGATTACGGCTCGGCCCAGCGGGGCGTTCTGCTCACCACCTTCTCCAAAACCAAGCGCCATCGGCACCATACCGATGATCATGGCCAGCGCCGTCATTAGCACTGGACGCATACGCGTATATCCCGCAGCCACAGCGGCTTTTGCGGCGGGAATGCCTTCATCGAGTTGCTCTCGCGCAAAACTCACCATCAGGATGGAATTCGCCGTGGCCACGCCCATGCACATGACCGCTCCGGTGAGCGAGGGCACACTCAGGGTAGTGCGCGTCAACAACAGGAACCAGCAAATTCCCGCCAGCGCTCCCGGCAACGCGGCGATGATGATGAAAGGATCGAGCCAGGACTGAAAGTTGATGACGATGAGCAAATAGACCAGAAGAATCGCGCCAACCAATCCTACGCCCAAGCCGAAAAACGAGGAGCGCATAGTGGCCACCTGCCCGCGCACGACGATGCGAGTGCCGCGCGGCAAATGACCATCGAATGTCCGGAGTACTTTGTCCGTATCCGCAGCCACGGCGCCTAGATCGCGATCCTGGGTGCTGGCGTAGACATCGATCACAGGCGCGACGTTCCAATGATTTACCGAGGCCGCCCGCGATACCGGATACACCTGCACAAGGTTGCTCAGCAATTGCGGCCCCTGCGGCGAGGTTACCGGAATCGTCATCAGGTCCTGCATGCTGGTCATGTGGTATTGCGGCGCCTGCACTGCCATCTGGTAGGTAACTTCGTTTTTCGGGTTCAACCAAAAATTTGGCGACGTCTGAAAGCTGCCGCTCAGCGAAACCAGAACGCTCTGCGCTACGTTGCCTGCCGTGATGCCCACCTGCGTGGCGCGCGTGCGGTCAATATCCATGTGTAGCGTGGGCAGAGAGAGCAACTGCTGCACGTGCACATCGGCGGTGCCGGGAATATGGCGCATTTTGTTGGCGATCTGCTGTGCGATCACATAACTGCTTTGCATGTCGGTGCCGATGATCTGGACATCAATGGGTGCAGGCAGGCCGAAATTCAGAATCTGGGTAACGATATCGGCAGGCTGGAAAAAGAACTCAGTTCCGGGAAAGCGCCGCGGCAAAACCTCACGCAGATGTCTAGTAAGACCGGCGGTGGGCAGGTGATGTTCAGGGTCGAGCGCGATCAGAATCTCGGCATCGCTGGTGCCGATGGTTCCATTCGAGCTGTAAGACTGATTGATTCCTGAATTCGGCAGTCCGATGTTATCCAGAATCGTTTGTAATTGCCCCTTCGGAATCTCCTGCCGCAGGGTAGCTTCGATTTCGTCACAGAGCCGCGCAGTTTCTTCCACACGCAAGCCGGCCCGAGCCCGCACATGCATACGCAACAGGCCGGCGTCCACCTGCGGGAAGAAGTCTTGTCCCAGGAAGAAAAACAGTCCGAGCGACAGTAGACAAAAAGCCAGAAAGCAGATCACGAAGATGCCGCGGTGCTCGAGTGTGGTTTCCAGCAACTGTTCGTAGCCACGGCGGAAATCCTCAAACTTCCGCTCGAAGCCGCGCTGGAAGCGACCGAGGAAGGACTTCGGTGCTTCGGCGCGATGTTCGTGCCCGCGCATGATGTACATGACCAGCGTTGGAATGAGGGTTCGCGAAAGCAGGTAACTGGCCAGCATGGCGAAGCTCACGGCCTCCGCCAGCGGTACGAATAGGAACTTCGCTACGCCTGTCAAGAAGAACATGGGCACGAAAACGATGCAGATGGAAAGCGTGGAGACGAACGCTGGCACGGCGATCTGCTGCGCGCCGTCAAGGATGGCCTGCTTCATCTCCTTGCCCATGGCCAGGTTCCGCTCAATGTTTTCGATTTCCACGGTGGCATCATCGACCAGGATGCCGACCGCGAGCGCCAATCCTCCTAGCGTCATGATGTTGATGGTCTGCCCAATCGCGCCCAGGAGGATGATCGACACGAAAATCGAAAGTGGAATCGAAATGGAAATGACGATGGTGGGGCGCCAATCGCCCAGAAAGATGAGGATCATGACAGCGGTGAGAGCTGCTGCAATCAGACCTTCCCGAAGTACGCCCTCAATCGACGCGCGCACGAACAAAGACTGATCAAACAGCGATGTGATCTTGAGAGCCGGCGGCAACGCCTGCGCCGCCTGTTGAACAATATTCTTGACCCCGGAGACGATCTGCAGCGTGGACGCGTTGCCATTCTTGTAAATCGACATCAGCGCGCCGCGGTTCCCGTTTGCACGCACGATGTTCGTCTGCGGCGAAAAGCCGTCGCGAATGTGCGCGACATCCCGCATGTATAAGGTGGAACCGTTGACCGTCTTGACTGGTAAGTCGTTCAACTCCGCGATGGTCTGTGGCGTTCCATTCATCTCCACGCTGTATTCCAGCGGGCCGAGCTTGATGGTTCCGCTCGGCAGAACAAGGTTCTGCGCGTTGACTGCGTTGACGATGTCAACGGGCTGGAGGCCGTACGATTGCAACTTTGGCAAATCCAGATCCACCTGAATCTGACGAATCTTGCCACCGTAAGGATAAGGAGTAGCGGCTCCTGGTACCGTGGCCAGATAGTTACGCAGGAAGTTCTGACCGAGGTCGAAGAGCTGCTGCTCGGGCAAAGTCTTGCTGCTCAGGCCAAGTTGAATGATGGGCGTAGTCGAGGCGCTGTAGGAAATGATTAACGGGGGCGTGGTACCGACGGGCAGGCTGTGCACCGTGGTTTGCCCGATGGCGGTGATTTGCGCGATGGCTCCCTGCACGTTCGTGCCAGGGCGGAAGAAAACCTTGATGACTCCCAGGCCGTACACCGACTGCGATTCCATGTGCTCGATGTCGTTGACGGTGGTGGTAATGCCGCGCTCCGAATTGGCCACGATGCGGTCGGCCATGTCTTGTGGCGACATGCCCGTGTAGAACCAAACTACTGAAACCACCGGAATATCGATGTCGGGGAAAATATCGGTAGGCGTTCGCAAGATTGTGATCGGCGTCAGAATAATTATGACGAGCGCCATCACAATAAAGGTGTAGGGACGTCTTAGAGCTAACGCAACAATCCACATCGATTAGGCACCGGAGTTCAAATGCAAGTTTCGAATAAATTAAGGAGGAGGGGTCCCTGCATGGATGCGGAGCGAACCCATCGCTTAGCTCTAGATTCGATACTGCTCGTATTGGATTCTAAAGCCATAGGAGGATTATATGATAGGGTAACACCATGCGCCAGAAGCCTACTGCTCAAAAGGGTGGTGACCCGGCGAGAAAAAAGCGTCCTCCGGGTCGCCCCCGGAGTGAAGAAGCTCGCTTGGCCATCCTGCGCAGCACGCTGAAACTCCTTGCGGACAAAGGCTTTTCGGATCTGACGATCGAAGCCGTGGCGGACCACGCAGGGGTTGGCAAGGCAACCGTTTACCGCTGGTGGCCCGATAAAGCCGCGCTCATTGCCGACGCGTTTGCCTGCAGCACGAAGCGGAAACTTCACTTCCCCGATACCGGTTCCGTGCGAACTGACATGAGCCAGCAGATGCGCCAGCTGATCAAGATATTTCGCAGCCGCCGCGGCCGCATTGTTTCCGCCATCCTTGCCGCCGGCCAAAGTGACAGAAATGTCATTGCGGCGTTTCGGGAACGTTTCATGATGCCACGGCGCCGGGAGGCTTACGCGACACTCCACCGGGGCATCCAACGCGGGCAACTGCGCAAAAATATAGACATGGATCTGCTTCTTGATTCGCTCTACGGCCCAATCTACATGCGGTTTCTGATTCGCCACGATAGTTTGACGCCGGAATTCGTGGAAGGTCTTTGTGAACTGACATTGTCCGGATCTCTTCCTACGAAGCGGGGGCGTCTACGGGGCGTTGCGCCTAAAAGGTCCAAGGTCTGACGGATATCCCATTGCTGGCAAACTTTGTTATAAGCTTGCTCTCAGGAAAGGAATCCTTTGGAGGGCATGCTTTCTCGCAAAGTTGTTTTCTGGGAAGTTGATACGCAGGCGGATTTTATGCTGCCCGGCGGAAATCTTTATGTACCCGGCGCTGAACGGCTGCTGCCGAACATTCGAAAGCTCACGGATGCGGCGCGACAGGGCCGTGTCTTTCTGGTATCGCATGGCTGCTACCACACGAAGGACGATCCTGAATTCAAGACTTTCCCACCGCATTGCATCAAAGGTACCCGAGGATCCGCATTTGTTCCCGAAGCACTGACCGACAAAGTTGTGACCGTTCCGAACGAGGCTTCGGCAATGCTGCCGCGCGATCTTTCACATTACCAGCAGATTGTTCTGGAAAAACAAACCCTCGACATCTTTGAGAGCCGCCACGCCGCAAAATTGCTGAAGCAGTTTGGGGACGATATTGAATTCGTAGTCTTTGGCGTAGTGACGGAATATTGCGTTCGTTTCGCTGCCAAAGGATTGCTGGATCGTGGCCGCCGCGTCTCTGTGGTTCGGGATGCGATTGAAACTTTGAAGGCGGAAGATGGGCAACGGACGGTGGCTGAGCTGCAAGGGCTGGGCGCAAGATTTCTAACGACGGATGAAGCCCTCGCGCTGCTGGATCACTAGAAATAGCCCGCTGCAGTTCCCACGTAGGTTATAATCCGCCCCACCGATGAACCTGACCTCTGGCACGAAACTAGGGCCATACGAGATCGTCAGCCTGTTAGGCGCGGGAGGCATGGGCGAGGTTTATCGAGCCCGCGACTCGCGACTGAAACGGGATGTCGCGGTCAAAGTCTTGCCGCAAGCACTCTCTCTCGACGCTGACCGGCTGCGCCGTTTTGAACAAGAGGCGCTGGCTACTGCGGCTTTGAACCATCCCAACATTCTGGCGGTATTCGATATCGGCACGCATGAAGGCGCTCCTTACGTCGTCTCCGAATTGCTCGAGGGCGAGACGCTGCGCGAGCGACTACGCAGCGGGGCGATTGCCGTGCGTAAGACTTTGGATTATGCCCTGCAAATTGCGCATGGACTGGGCGCGGCTCATGCCAAAGGAATCATCCATCGCGATCTGAAGCCGGAGAATATATTCCTCACCAAAGATGGCCGCGTCAAGATTCTTGACTTCGGTCTGGCGAAGCTGACTCAGACGGAACCCGGCGTCCACACTTCCCTGCCTACCATGACGCACGCCACGGAAGCGGGCGTGGTGATGGGAACTGCGGGTTATATGTCGCCGGAGCAGGTGCGCGGCGTGGCCGTGGATGCGCGCTCCGACATTTTCAGCTTTGGCGCAATTCTCTACGAGATGATCTCCGGCAAACGTGCTTTCCACCGCGAGACGGCGGCGGATACGATGAGCGCGATTCTGAAGGAAGATCCCGCAGATTTGAGCGAGACGAATCGCAATGTTTCTCCGGCGCTGGAGCGGATCGTGCAGCACTGCCTGGAGAAAAATCCGGAGCAACGTTTCCATTCGGCGAGCGATATCGCGTTTGATCTGGAACATCTCACGGGAATTTCCGGCACCAGCACCAGGGTGACGGCAGTAGCGAGTGCGCCGCCTCGGAGCAGGCTGTTGCTGCCGATCGCGGGGATTGCTGCAATCGCGCTGGCGATGCTTGCTCTCGGTTGGTGGCTTGGCCGAGGCAGCGGTGCTACGCCTCAGGCCGAGTATAAGCAGATCACATTTCGCACGGGTTCGATGGGGAATGCTAGATTCACGCCCGACGGCAGCATCGTTTACAGCGCATCCTGGGATGGCGGCGACGATCAGCTTTATTTATCCCGCACAGATGATCCGGGGGCGCGAGAGCTTGGTCTAAAAGATGCCGAGCTGCTATCGATTTCGAAGAGTGGAGAACTCGCGATTCGCCTGAATACGGTGCACTACGGTGGCTATGCCCGGAGCGGAACACTGGCGCGCCTGCCACTAAGCGGAGGCACGCCGCGGGAAGTGTTGGATAACGTGCAGGACGCGGACTGGTCCGCCAGCGGCGATAGCATGGCGGTGGTCCGTTACGTTCCGGAGAACAGTCATTGGCGCCTGGAATATCCCATCGGCAAGGTGCTGTTTGACAGCATTGGCTGGATCAGCGATCCCAAGATTTCTCCGGACGGCAAATGGGTGGCCTTCGCCGATCATGAGAATCAAGGGGGAGACGACGAAGGTTCGGTAGCGGTAATAGGCGCCGACGGAAAGGAGAAAGAGGAGAAGCTTTCCTCCGGGTGGGAATCTCTGGAAGGTGTTCTATGGTCCCCAACTGGCGATGAGATCTGGTTCACATCCAGCGATAGTGGAAGTGCCCTTAACCCTCGGGCGGTAACCCTCTCCGGCAAGGTGAGGACGATCACGAACGTCCCTGGTGGAGTGTGGCTGGAAGACATGAGGAATGGGACGGCGCTGATGGTGAGGCATCAGGAGCGTATTGGAATACGAGGACTGGAACCGGGAGGGAAAGAGGAGCGCGAACTGGGTTGGTTCGGATGGTCGCTTCCGCGCGATATCAGTCAAGACGGCCGGAAGGTTCTGTTTGAAGAAGAAGGCAATGGCGGTGGGCCAAACTACACCGTGTTCCTTCGCGATACGGATGGGTCGCCTCCCGCGAAGATCGGCGAGGGGCTGGCGGGAGCCATCTCTCCGGATGGGAAATGGGTGATCACGAGACCGGCGAAAGGCGGGCCCCAGAGCCTGGTCCCTACCGGAGCAGGTGAGTCCAAGACGTTGACGCATGATGCGGTTGATTACGGGGCCGTTCGCTTCTTCCCTGACGGCAAACATCTGCTGGCCAGCGGAATTGAAAACGGACATGGCCGGCGCGACTACCTGATCGATCTAAGTAATGGCGATTCCAAGCCCATTACGCCGGAAGGCGTTTCCGGGACGCACCTCGCACCAGACGGCAGGAGCACCGCTGTGCTGCAGCCAGATGGAAAATGGGGAATCTGGCCCCTGGATGGGAGCGGCGTTCATCCAATTCCCGGCCTGGATTCGAATTACTATGTTGCCGGCTGGTTTCCGGACGGAATATCGCTATATGTGGCCTCCAGCCGGAGCGCGAAGACTGCCAAGGTTTATCGCGTCAACACGCAGACTGGGAAAATGGACTTATGGAAAACATTCGGAGGAGAGGCTGGCGCGGGGGTCACATCAACGGGCGCGCCTCATTTTTCCGCCGATGGAACAGCGTATGCATACGTCTACGTTCGGACACTCTCTGAAGCTTACGTCGTGACCGGATTGAAGTAGCACCGTTCTGCATAGGCTAGCCCGATCACTTGTTAGCTGGACAGGGTTTCAATTGCCTGCACCGCATCCGATGGGAGAACCAACTTCGAACTCGCCAGATCCTGCTTCATGTGCTCAGCGTTGGAAGTGCCGGTGAGAGGAAGCATTCCGACTGCACGCGCGAAGGCGAAAATAATCTGTGCCGGAGTGACGTTCGCGTTCTTGGCGACGTGGGCGAGGAACGGATGGTGCAGGATTTCTGCATTTGCTGTAAGCAGCGAAAACGCCTGATAAATAATCTTGTGTGTTCGACAGAATTGGCGGATTTCACGGTCCCAGCCGAAGCGGGCGTAGCAGCGGTTCTGCACAAAGTACGGAACTTCTCCCTGCAACGCGATCATCTGCTCGAGATGCCGCGGGGAAACATTGCTCACTCCGAGCATACGCGTGCGGCCGGCATCGCGTTCCTTCTTCATCGCTTCCCAGACTTCAGCGTCGGCGTCGCTCCAGGCGTAACCCGATGAAGGACCGTGGAGCACGAAGCTATCGACGTGGTCCGTGCCGAGATGCTCAAGCGAACTGGCCAGCGACTGCGCCACCTGATCCGAAAGGTTGGCCGCGGGATCATAGGGAAGACGGTGGTCCTGGCCAGGCCGGTAGGTAAATTTCGTTTGCAGAAACAAATCGGCGCGGGTGACCACTCCGGCACGATAGGCGGCGGCTAATCCCTGTCCGACTCCCTCTTCGAAGTAATGCCGCCGCTGATTGGCCGTATCGATGCCGCGAAAACCCGCGCCCAGCGCCAGTTCGACGAGGGCTGGAGTACGTTCTTCCTTCCAGGCGGTGCCGTAGAGAAAACCGGGGATGAACGGTTGCGGGGCCGACATAAAAACTATTTTGTCATGAGTTCGTCCGCAACCATCGGCCGAAAACACAAGAACGACGGAAGCCAAATAACAACTGGGGACGGTCGCCCGTCCCCAGTCTGACTTTCTTATTGCTTCCGAGAATTATTGCTGCTGTGCCTGAGCTTGCGTCTGTTCGTCCAGTTCCACTCCGTCGCCGGCGTGAACGTCTTCCATGGCGAACACGATCATGCCAGTGGCCGTGGTTGGCGTCGTTCCGATGACAACAATCTCGCCTACCGCACGCCGTGGCAGATCGCGGACGTGGATCACCGGGCCGTTCCCCTTGGTGAACATGTGTGGATCGAACGAAGGTGACTTCAGCTGCGTGTCTTCACTGATGGCGGCCTTGAAGGAGAGTGAGTCCACGGGATCGTTCAAATCGGCTGTATAGGAGCGCACGGCGCGGAAATAATCTCCGACCTTGACGCCCTGGTTTGTGCCAACGTTCATATAAACCTTCTGGCCCGTGCCTAGCTCGGAGTCAAAGTCTCTTCCCATGACGATGCGTCCTGAGACTTTGCTGCCGGTGGGCAGGAAGCGATCGAAGCGCAGCGGCGGATGGAAGGCCACCATTGTCTTCTCGGCAAAAGGAATTGCGGTGTCGCCCGGATTGATGGGGTCACAGGCGTATTCAATGTGGGCGACGGCAGTTCTGCTACGGGTATCGAGGATGCGTACACGCCCGATTTCGGCGTACGCCTGTCCTGTATCCTTCATAAGCTTGCGCTGTCCGGGAAACATTTCATATTCGTTAATATCGCGAAGAGCGCGGACAATCTCATACTCCGCGCCGGCCGTGTAGCCTGAGCCCTCCAGGAAGACGATGTCGCCACGAACAAACTTGGTGGTTCCGGGAGTCTCCAGTCCACCGGCCACGAAGTTGACGTCGGGCAATGTCTGGCGGCTGATGAAACCAGCGCAGTAAACATCGGCGTAAGTGGGCATTTGCACCCGCTGCACGGGGAAATTGGCCGTGGTCACAACCACGCCTTGCGGCGCGGTGGAGTCCGCTGCACCGGCGTCGGTGGCCGACTGAGCCCAGGTGGCCGTGGCGGCCAACAACAATAAAACTCCTATTTTCTTCATGTTACCTCCCAGAAGCGGCACCCGTCGGCACCCTTCCACAATCCCATCCCATTGAAAGCATTACTCCAGATGGAAGGTAACAAGGGGGTAAGTGGGGGTCAAGGTTACGAGGGTGTCAGACGGAATGTGAAAACAGTTTTTCGGGACAATTTTGCGAATCCCTGTTGCATCTGGAATTCGACCCCTGTAAGATTCGCGCCGACCCTATTGTTTTAATGCGAACCTGTTGATTCAAGATGATTTCTGCTCCTAGAAGCTACTCGCCCCGCCTCTTGCCCTTGCGGCTGCCGCGGGTTTGTGTTGCGGTATCGGCCTCCGACCCTAGTGAACTGGTGGAAAAGGCTGAGGGCTTGATTCGGGACAACCCCTTTCTGGAGTTTCGGTTAGACCACATTTCAAAGCCGGCCTTAGCGCTTCCGAAGGTCAAGCATTTTCTGGAAACACACTCTGGCGTGACTCTGATCGCCACCTGCCGACGCGCGGCCAGCGGGGGCAAGTTCCGCGGCTCGATCGCCTCGCAACTGGATATCCTGGGGAAAGCTGCGGCCGCTGGCTGTCAATTGGTCGACGTGGAGTTGCAGACTGCGCAGAAGTGTAAGCCCGAGCAGTTGCAGAAACTTCGCGGCCGCGCGGCTTTGATTCTCTCCTTCCACGATTTTCGCGGGACGAAGAAGCTCGCCGAAACTTTGGAGAAGATGCGTCATTTTCCCGCCGACTTCTACAAAGTAGTCGGCACGGCGACCACCCTCTCCGACAACGTTTCCATGATCCAGTTTCTGGGACGCGAAAGCGATAACCATTCCATTATCGGCCTGTGTATGGGCGAACAAGGAATAATCAGCCGCGTGCTGGGAGTCCGCGCTGGCAGCGTGTTCACCTTTGCTGCGGTAAGTCCCGGAGAAGAGACCGCTCCGGGACAGGTTACGGCGCAGGAGTTGCGCAGCGTCTACCGCATTGAACAGGTCGATGTGGCCACCCGCGTCTACGGCGTGGCCGGAGACCCGGTTGCGCACTCACTTTCGCCCGCCATCATGAATGCGGCCTTCCGCCGCGAGAACGTCAATGCCGTCTATCTCGCGCTGCACGCCAAAACTCTTAAAGATCTTCTCAATTGCGTGCGGGAGATTCCCATCCACGGTCTCAGCATCACCATGCCGTACAAGGAAGCGATTCTGCCCTTCCTCGATAACACCGATTCGCACACTACGAAGATCGGCGCCTGCAACACCGTGGTCCGCGCGCAGGATGGAAAACTCTACGGCTTCAACACTGACACCTCAGGAGTGGTGCGCCCCCTGGAGCGCCGGCTGAGCACGCTACAGGACGCGAAAATCCTGGTTCTGGGGGCGGGAGGCGCAGCTCGGGCGGCAGTTTTTGGTCTGAAGGAACGCGGCGCGGAAGTCTTCATCCTGAACCGCAGTGCCGCTCCTGCCCAGAAACTCGCCCGGCGTGCCCATGCGCGGTCAGTAAAACGGGCTGACCTGAAGAAGTACGCCTTTGACGTGATCATCAACGCCACGCCGGTTGGCATGGGCAACATGCGCGAAACTCCGCTGCAGGAGAAGGAAATCAACGCGCGCTACGTTTTTGACATGATTTATGATCCGGCGGAAACGCGCCTGCTGCAACTGGCGAAAGAGCGGGGCGCGCAGATCATTCCCGGAATTGAAATGTTCGTACATCAGGCCGCCCGCCAGTTCGAAATCTGGACCGGGAAACCGGCCCCCCAGGACGACATGTTGCAAGTGGTGACGCTAGCACTGCAGGAACGGGCTGCGAGGGTAGCTGGGGCGAAGAAAAAATAGCGGGCGATTTCCACCAGACACCACAAAGCCGGGCTGGTTGGCCCGGCTCTCTTCACGTGGAACTGGTTCAGTCAATCTTGTTTCGATTCACCGATCCAGAATGTCAAAAATTCCCGAAACGTTGCCACTTACTTGAGACTTCGTGCCCGCCTCTGCGAACTTTGACGCTTTCACTCGTCGTTCGCCCTGGAGCCTAAAGTCTCGATTCTGCGGGTTCACCGGCCCACAGGAGCTCCTCTCTTACATGACCAGCGCCAGGTTCTCCAGCTCATACTGCAGGACGGGCATAGCGCACCCAGCCATTTCGACGCGGCCAGCTGCATCGAGCGCCGCTTTGGGCGAAACCCCGTATCCCCGGCCCATCAAGAACACCTGGAGCAATTCGGCGGCCTCGTAAGAATCGATCATGCCGCCCTGCATCAGATCGCTGCGCAAGGCCGCAAGTTCAGTTGCCGTAAATCTGTCCTTATCGTTGTTAACTCTCTGGTTCGTCACGTTTTCCAACATGGCCGTCATCACCTCCGATTCCGACCTACCTACCACTTGTAGCTATTAGACTCATCGGCAGCCATTGAAGTTGCATGCAATTCAGCTGCCGTAGCTGCCCTCTAGTTTCAAATACGTAAGAGAAGCCGATTTAGATTCATAAACCCCTCTGAATATGAGAAGTTGCAGCGAACCTAGCAGCCCGGCCGGACCCTCGTAAGGTGTCCTTGGTACCCTGGAAAGTCTCAAAACTGACACGAAGTGTCATTTCGGTCAGGAATACGACGAGCTACCTGACGGTCTCTGGCCGTCCGAAGTTCCGGAACGAAGATACCCGAGGGAATGTGTCGAGGATATGAAATGGATATGAAAATTGGAGGCGATGAAATGGTGAATCTCGCGGAGCTGTGGAATAGAGGGCAGCCCTCCGGGATTTCCTGATCGGGGAATGGAATCAGGCGCTCTCGATCGTTGCCTCGTCCACCAGCATGATGGGAATATCGTCCTTCACTGCGTACACTCGGTGGCACTTGGTACATTTCAAGCTTTCTGGTTTCTCCCGGTACACAAGAGCCTGCTTGCATGCGGGACAGACCAGAATGTCCAGCAACTCCTTGGCAATCATGAAACGGATTGTACCCCAAGACAAAATCAATTCACCAGAGAGACCACAGGAGGACCGAGAGTAGCGCGTACCGAATTTCGAGCCGCAGGATGTTTCCCTTGGTACACGGTACTCGCAACTCTCTGGCTGGTGCGCATGCGATAGAATCTCAACGGAATCGAATATGACAGCTCGAATTCTTGACGGCACGAGAATCGCCAGCGACATCCGCGGCGAGGTGGCGGCGGAAGTGAAGAACCTGACTGCGGCCGGAATTCGTCCCGGTTTGGCGGTTGTCCTGGTCGGTCACAATCCGGCATCAGAGATCTACGTTCGTGGAAAAGTTAAAGCCTGCGAACAGGTTGGAGTTTATAGCGAACAGCACACTCCGCCCGAAACGGCGACGACTGCCGAATTGCTGGCTTTGATTGACAGCCTGAACCACCGCGAGGAAATCGACGGCATTCTGGTGCAGTTGCCGTTGCCCGGACAGGTGGACGCGAAGCGGGTGCTGATGGCGGTCGATCCGGCGAAGGATGTTGACGGGTTTCATCCTGTCAACGTAGGTTTCCTATCCACGCAGCGTCCTGGGCTGGTCCCGTGCACCCCAGCTGGGGTTATTGAGATTTTGAAGCGAAGCCAGATTCCGATCGCCGGCCAGGAAGCGGTGGTCGTGGGCCGGAGCGATATCGTTGGCAAGCCCGCTGCCATGCTGCTGATCAACGCGAATGCAACCGTCACTGTCTGCCATTCGAAGACGCATGACTTGCCGGGAGTCTGCCAGCGCGCCGATATTCTGGTGGCAGCGATTGGCCGCGCCGGAATGATTACGAGAGATTTCGTGAAGCCGGGAGCCACCGTAATCGACGTGGGCATGAACAAGGTGACGGACCACGCCGAATTTCAGCGACTGTTCGCCGGCAATTCGCAGCGCGAACAAACTTTCCGCGCGAAGGGATCGACCCTGATTGGCGATGTGCATCCCGAAGTCGCCGAAGTGGCTGGAGCCTTGACGCCCGTTCCAGGCGGCGTCGGCCCGCTGACCATCGCCATGTTGATGTATAACACGGTCAAAGCCGCCAAAATGCGCCGCGGCAACCAAGTGCCGGAACTTGCCAGTAAATGAAAAGCCTTCACCACAGAGGCGCCGTGACACAAAG
The DNA here is from genome assembly GCA_963777005.1 of uncultured Acidobacteriaceae bacterium. GTDB lineage: Bacteria > Acidobacteriota > Terriglobia > Terriglobales > Acidobacteriaceae > Sulfotelmatobacter. Next base: position 62,611 of record CAVZPC010000027.1, read on the forward strand.
AAAACAAACACAGAAAAGAGAAAGTTTCCCTTTGTGCCTCCGTGCTTCTGTGGTGACGTTTCTTCGTCGGGGGTCGGATTGTTGAAAGTTGGCCTCACCGGAGGCATCGCGTCGGGCAAGTCGGTAGTCGGCGAAATGTTTGTCGCGTTGGGCGCCCATCTGGTCCAGGCTGACCGGATTGCGCACGAGCTCATGCGCCCCGGCCAGCCAGTCTATAACGAAGTAGTGCGGCATTTCGGTGGAGGCATTCTCAATCCTGACCTCAGCGTCAACCGTTCCAAGCTTGCCGAAGCTGCCTTTGGTTCAAGCACTTCATCCTCACCCGCGGTAGACTCTTCCTCTGCATCGCAAACCCCTTCCAGGGTTGAGGAATTGAACCGCATCGTTCATCCCGCGGTGATTCGCAGCCAGGAAGAGTGGATGGAGGAGATGGGAAGCCAGGATCCGAATGCAGTCGCAATTGTGGAGGCTGCACTCATTCTCGAGGCCGGCGCTGCGAAACGCTTCGACCGCCTGGTCGTGGTGACCTGCAGCGACGAGCAACGTGTTTCCCGCTTTGCTGCCCGGCAGAAACTGTCGCTCGATGCCGCTGGTAAAGAGGTGGCACGCCGCATGGCGGCGCAACTACCCGAAGCATACAAAATAAAAGCTGCCGACTTCGTGATCGACAACTCCGGCTCGCTCGACCAGACCCGAGAGCAAGTACAACAGGTTTGGCAACAGCTCAGCGCCGAAGCGACGACCAGGCGTTAGAGCAGCCCAGCGTGCCTCGCAGCGAAACATTGTTTAGAATCGAATATGGAGTCTCGATTGATTAGGACTCGATCGATCAGGATTGGTCCACTTGGTTTCCAATAGGGCTTGCAGTTATGAAACTCATACGACCCGCGATCTTCGCGCTGCTGTTCGCCGGTGCTTTCTTCTACTTCACCACTTGGCGCTCGAACTCGCCTTCGAGCCTTCTTCACCCCACGGATTGGTTAACTCATCCCGCGCAAGTGGAGATCACAGAAGCTGCCGGCAACGAGAGCCTGGACAGCGAAGAGCAGAACAACATTCTCGTCTATCGCAAGAATATTCCTTCGGTCGTGAATGTCACGTCACGAGCCATGAAGTTTGATTTCTTTTACGGGCCGGTTCCGCAGGAAGGGCAAGGCTCGGGATTTGTAATCGACAAGGATGGGCACATCCTGACCAACTACCACGTCATTGAAGATGCGCAGCAGGTGGAAGTGACGCTGCACAACCGCAAGAAATACAAGGCAACCGTGGTGGGCACCGACCCCGCCCATGATTTAGCTGTGATTCAGATCAAGGCGACGGACCTGGTTCCGGCGGTGCTTGGGGATTCGCGCAATCTGCAGGTAGGGCAAAAGGTCTATGCGATCGGGAACCCATTTGGTATGGCGGGAACTATGACCCGGGGGATCGTCAGTTCGATTCGCCCGGTGCGCGAGCCCAGCGGCGCGACCATTGAGGATGCCATTCAAACTGACGCCGCGATCAATCCGGGGAATTCGGGCGGCCCCATGATGAATGGGCATGGAGAAGTGATTGGCATCAACACAATGATTCTTTCGAGTTCCGGCCAGAACGCGGGTATCGGCTTCGCCATTCCGATCAATACCGCAAAAGCCGTGCTTAACGATTTGATGACCGTGGGGCGTGTGCGGCGTCCGGCTTTGGGAGTGCGCACGATTCCCATCAGCGCGGAACTAGCCGATGAAATGGGTCTGCCTTCCGATTACGGCTTGCTCATTGTTCAAGTCGTTCCAGGTAGTGCAGCGGATCAGGCCGGGCTACGCGCAGGCAATGAGAGAGCCTATCTGGGAAATATTCCGATCATGCTCGGAGGAGATTTGATCGTCGCGATCGACGGCGAAAAAATTGAGGACGAACAAACTTTATCTGAAATCATGAACAATCACCGCGCTGGCGACACCGTGAAAGTGACGATCTACCGCAACAAAAAGAAGATGGATGTGAGCGTAGCTCTTGGCGAAGCTAGAGAACAGGTGTGAGTAGAGAGGTCGTCTGATTCGCAATGCCGCCGCGAGAATAGAATTCGGATTGCGCAGAGTTGCTGGACCCGATATGCTGATTTCCTGCCTATGACTGCTGTTCGCTAAGTCCGCAAATTGCGACTGTGGCGGAAGCGCTCCGAACAGTTCGTGCTTCTCTTTTCTTGTTGCTTCGATCACAACTAGTTCAATCCAGGGAGGATTCCTGACATGCAATTCGTGGATAAGGCATTGGCGCGCCGTTTTGAGGCTGCAGAGGAAATGCCGCAGGTGCTGTATGCACGGGCGTTTCAGAAGATACGTCCGGAGATTGGAGCTGCAGAAGAAGAAATCTGCGGCGGTCACATGACATTTGCCGGTCTGGGATCACCCATCGGACGGGCAACCGGCGCGGGCCTCGACCGGGCCTTCCCGGCGGAGGATTTGGATTGCGTGGAAGATTTCTATCGTTTGCACAAGGCTCCATCGCAGGTGGATCTTTGTCCACTGCACGATCCGGCCGTATTCGAGATGTTCAAAGAGCGCGGGTACAGCGTTGCCGAGTTGAACAATGTGCTCTACCGGCGACTGGATCCGAAGGAGAAGTTTCCTGGCGCTCCCGCGGGTTGCGAGATTCGCCGCGGGCGGGCCGAGGAGGCCCGAGAATTGGGCGGCATCGTGGAGCGAGCCTTTTTTCCAGATGGCGCACCCGAGGCATTTAGGGACTTGCTGACGCCGCTTTACCAGATGCACGGAGCGGTTACCTTTGCTGCGAACATTGAGGGCAAGATGGTGGCTTGCGGAGCTGGGCTGGTGATTCCGGAACACGGAATATTCGCGCTGTGCGGAGCCGGAACGGCCGCGGAATTTCGTGGTCGCGGGCTGCAGACCGCACTGCTTCGTCAGCGCTTGGCGGCTGCAGCGAAAGCAGGATGCGAGTTTGCCGTTGTAATCACGAACGGTGGTTCGGCTTCGCAGCGCAACTGCGAGCGGCTGGGGTTTCGCGTGGCCTACAGCAAGGTGACCGTAATTAAGGACTTAGGGAAGGTCGAAGCGAGTTCACCACGGAGACACGGAGAAAATCCGCCTTCTCAGTGAGTACGTGCCTCCGAGGCAAGAATCCTCTTATGCCGCTGCCTCAGCGAGGAAGTCTTCGATTTCGCCAACTTCTTTATCGTTGAGGCGCAGGTCACCAGCGCGCATCACGCCGTCGGCCTGCCTCGCATTGCGAGCCCCGACGATCGCGCCGGTGATGGCGGGATTGCGCAGCGTCCATGAAATCGCGACTTCGCCGACAGTGCGGTTGTGACGTTGGGCAATCTCTCGCAGGCGATCGACCAGCTCCAGATTGCGAGTGAGGTTTGGTTCCGTGAAGTCAGGATTGTTTTTGCGCCAGTCATCCTGAGGAAGTCTGGCCGCGCGCTCGCGAGTCATAGCGCCGGTCAGTAGGCCAGAAGCCATCGGCGAATAAACAATCACTCCAATCCCTTCACGCAGACAGTAGGGCAGGATGTCCTCTTCGACGTCGCGGTGCACCAGGGAATACGGAGGCTGAAGAGAAGTTACGGGCGCGATGGACTTGGCGCGTTTCAGCTGTTTGACATTGAAGTTCGATACGCCGATCCACCGTACTTTTCCCTCGCGTTTGAGGTCGGCGAGGGTAGACCAACCTTCTTCGAGAGCTGGAGAATCGGGATCAGGAGGCCAGTGGATCTGGTAGAGATCAATCACGTCAACGGAAAGACGGCGGAGACTGTCTTCTACGTCGCGTCGGATCGAATCGGCACTCAACACTTTCTGGACATTCCCCCGCCCATCCCAGCGCAGGCCGCACTTGGTAAAGAGATAAGGTTTGGGGCCTTGCCAGCTCCGGAGGGCGCGCGCGACAACTTCCTCCGAGTGTCCAAGGCCGTAAACGGCGGCCGTGTCGATCCAATTAACGCCGAGTTCGAGGGAGCGATGAATGGCGGCGATGGAGTCGTTGTCGTCCTGCGACCCCCAGGCGAACTGCCAGCCCGAACCGCCGACGGCCCAGGCGCCGTAGCCCACAGGGGTAATATTCAGATCGGAGTTGCCAAGATTGCGGGTTTGCATTTCAAATCTCCTCAAGAAATTTGATTAATGTCTAGATGATCCGATTCACAATCGAGACGCTATGAAAGTGGATGCGATTCGCGAATTTTGCCTTGCCTTTCCCCATTCCACGGAGAACCTGCAGTGGGGCGACGATCTCTGTTTCAAAATCAGAGGGAAGATTTTTGTTATCGTCGGCCTGGATAATCCGCGGCTTTGCTTGAAATGCACTCCGGAGAGTTTTGCGGAGCTGATTGAGCGGGAGGATATTCGCCCAGCGCCGTATGTGGGGCGCTACAGGTGGGTGATGCTGGATCGGCTGGATGCAGTGCGCTGGGACGAATTGCGCGAATTGATTCGCAAGTCCTACGAGATGGTGGCGGCGAAGGCGCCGGGAAAGACGGTGAAGAAAACGAAAAGCGTCTCTCGGCTGGCGCATCCGCAGAGTAAGAAGAGGGTTTGAGATTCCGCAGCGGTAGTCAGCAGTCAGGATTGCCCACCCTGCATTGACCGCCTGTAATTTGACTCCGCTTGCCGCGGTCGGCTAGCCTCAAGAGTCCGCCCATTCCTGGACAACCTTACGTCTTCATGCGACTCCGGCATAAATCATTGATTTTGCTGCTGATGGTGACTGCGGCAGCCTTCGGAATCATTCCGACCTTCGGGTCCGTGCAGCCGGTGCATGCACAGCATGGAATCGTGGTCAGCGCGCATGAGCTGGCTTCGCGGGCCGGGGTCGAGATCATGCAGGCCGGCGGAAATGCCGTGGACGCCGCAGTGGCTGCGGGATTCGCGCTGGCGGTGGTTCATCCAGCAGCGGGAAACTTAGGCGGCGGTGGATTCATGTTGATTCGCATGGCCGATGGGAAGACGCATTTCCTCGACTACCGGGAGAAGGCTCCAGCGGCGGCCACGCGCGATATGTATCTGGATCCGCAAGGCAATGTGGTAGAAGGCGCCAGCGAGTACGGATACAAGGCGATCGGCGTGCCGGGCTCGGTCGCAGGCATGGTCTATGCGGAGCAGAAATTTGGGAAGCTGACGCTGAAACAGGTGATGGCTCCTGCGATCCGGTTGGCTCGCGAAGGATATGCGCTGAGCTGGGCCGAGGCGCGCGATCTGCATGATACGCATTTGGCTGAGTTCGCAGAGTCGCGGCGAATTTTCCAGCGTGATGGCAACTATTACCAGCCGGGCGAGATTTTTCGGCAGCCAGATTTGGCCCGGACGCTGCAGCGAATCGCCGCGAAACCCGACGATTTTTATCATGGCCAGCTGGGGCAAGAACTGGCCGCTGCCATGCAGAATGGCGGAGGCCTGATCACGGCGGATGACCTGGCTCACTATGAAGTAAAGGAACGGGAGCCAATTCGCGGAACCTATCGCGGGTATGAAGTCATCAGCGCGCCGCCGCCCTCCTCGGGCGGAACGGTTCTTCTGGAGGCGCTGAACATTCTGGAAGGATATGATCTGGCGAAACTTGGAGACCGGTCGGCGGAGTCGATTCACTTTACGACCGAGGCGTTCCGGCGGGCGTTCTTCGACCGCGCCGAGTTCCTGGGGGATCCGGACTTCGCAAAAATTCCGGTGGCACAACTGATCGACAAGAAATATGGTGCGGCATGGCGAGACTCCATCGACAATGCCCGCGCCACCGCCAGCAAGGACCTAAAGCGACCGGCGATCTTCACTGAGCTGGAGCAATACGCGATGGCGCATCCGCAGCCGCTGGGCTTTCATGAATCGCCGCACACCACGCATTATTCAGTGGTGGATGCGGAGGGGAACGCGGTCGGGGTCACGACCACGATCAATGACTGGTTCGGGTCGCGGGTGACGGCGGATGGGTTGGGGTTCCTGATGAACGACGAGATGGATGATTTTTCCGCCAAGCCCGGCGTACCGAATGCCGATGGCTTGATTCAAGGCGTCGCAAATGCCATTGGGCCGGGGAAACGGCCTCTGTCCTCAATGACGCCGACCATTGTGGTACATGATGGAAAAACGTTCCTGGTTTTGGGTTCGCCCGGGAGTTCGAAGATTATTACCACCGTAGCGAATGTTCTGCTGGGCGTTGTGGATTATGGAATGAACATTCAGGAAGCGGTGGACGCTCCACGTTTCCACAACCAATGGCTGCCGGATGTGTTGAACGTGGAGCAATGGTTTTCTCCGGATACCGTGCAACTGCTGCAGAAGATGGGATATAAGGTGGAGTTCGGCTTGCATGATGGTGAGGACGTTTCTCCCTATTGGAGTGAAGCGGAGTGTATCGCCATCGACCCCAAGACGGGCGAGCGTCTGGGCGCCAGCGATTACAGGACGAATGGAAGGGCAGTGGGTTACTAGAAAACTTGTTCCGCAATTCTTGATCAAGGACCGGGCATGGTAAAAGCCGTATCAACCTATTTATATGTGAAGGAGCGGCTGCATCCGGGAATTCTGGATGGGCTGGCGCGCAGCGGGGTGCAGGCAGTCGAGATTTTCGCAGCGCGGCAGCATCTCGACTATGCCAACCGCAAGGCCCACGTGAAAGAAATTGCCGAGTGGTTTCGCGGCAACGGCGTACCGTTGAACTCCGTGCACTCGCCGCTCTATGCCGACTACGAGTGGGGTCGCGCCGGGGCGCCGCCGGTGAATATTGCATCCACCGATCGCGCCGGTCTGGTCGAAGCAATGGACGAAGTGAAGCGGGCGCTCGAGATTGCGGAGCAGATTCCGTTTCGTTTCCTGGTGCAGCATCTTGGCGTACCCAACGAGACTTTCAGCGAAAAGAAGTTTGAATCGGCAATGACCGCGATCGAGCACTTGCGAGCGTTCGCCAAGCCGCTGGGGGTGCGCATTCTGCTGGAAAATATTCCCAACGAGCTTTCCACACCGGACAAATTAGTGGAGATGATTCACGCCGCCCATTTTGACGATGTGGGAATCTGTTTTGATTTCGGCCATGCTCACATGATGGGCTCGGTGAGCGAGGCTTTTGAGATCGTGCGGAAGCTGATCTGCTCCACGCATGTTCACGATAATGCCAAGGTTCAGGATTCGCATTTGTGGCCGGGACAGGGAAGTATCGACTGGAAGGAAGCGATGGACCTGTTCCGATCCGCGCCACAAACGCCGGCTTTGTTGCTCGAGCTGGCAGAGGACCCGAAGGTGAATCCTTTGGAAAAGCTGCAGGCAACGTTCGAGAAGCTGGAAACGGCGTGAGTGCTTTGACCGCCGAGTACACAAAAGACGCTGAGCGAAGAACTTCAGAAAGGGGGGAGTTAAACTCCTCCGCATTTAGCGAAGCCCATTTCTATCGGCGCTCTCGGCGGTGAACGAATTTCTTAATTATGCCAACGCTAACTACGATCGCTGAAGTTGGGAAACACGAAGGGCAGTCCGTCACCCTGCGCGGCTGGCTGTATAACTTGCGGGAGAGTGGAAAGCTTTTGTTCCCGCAGTTTCGTGACGGCTCAGGCGTGATTCAGGGCGTGGTGCCGAAGAATGCGGTCACGCCTGAAGTATTTGAGGCGATCAAGACGCTGACGCAGGAGTCGAGTGTGATCGTCGAAGGCAAGGTGCGCGCGGATAAGCGTGCGCCGGGCGGCTACGAGCTTGATGTGACGAACGTGCAAGTGGTGCAGCGCGTACCGGAATCGGATCCGTATCCGATTACTCCGAAAGAACACGGCACAGAATTTCTGATGGAGCACCGCCATCTGTGGGTGCGGTCGCAGCGGCAGGCCTCGATTTTGCGGGTACGGGCCGAGATCGTAAAAGCGGTGCGCGATTTCTTTGACGAACGCGGCTTCACGCTCACCGATCCACCGATTCTCACTCCGGCGGCTTGCGAAGGCACGAGCACACTTTTTCCGGTCGACTATTTCGACGAGCAGGCGTATCTGACGCAATCCGGCCAGCTTTATATCGAGGCCACGGCGATGGCGCTGGGCAAGGTCTATTCGTTCGGTCCCACCTTTCGCGCGGAGAAATCGAAGACCCGGCGTCACCTCACCGAATTCTGGATGGTCGAGCCGGAGGTTGCCTACGCGGAACTCGACGATCTGATGGAACTGGCCGAAGGACTGATTAGTTTTGTAGTGCAGCGCTGCGTTGAGCGGCGGCGTGTCGACTTGCAGGCGATTGGCCGGGATATTTCCAAACTGGAAAAGATTGTGCCGCCTTTTCCCCGGATCAGTTATGACGATGCCGTGAAGAATCTGCAGGAAGGCCATGCCAAGGGCGCGCTGGAAGCAAAGTTCGAGTGGGGCGGTGATCTGGGCTCGCCCGACGAAACTTATCTTTCGGCGCAGTTCGACAAGCCCGTGATGGTGCATCGCTACCCGGCGAAGGTGAAGGCTTTCTATATGGAGCCCGATCCGCAGCGTCCGGAATTGGCTTTGTGTGTGGATGTGCTGGCGCCGGAGGGCTATGGCGAAATCATTGGCGGCTCGCAGCGTATGGCATCGCACGAATTGCTGGTGCAGCGCATTCACGAGCACGGATTGCCGGAAGAGGCGTTTAAGTGGTATCTGGATTTGCGCAAGTACGGCAGCGTGCCACACGGCGGCTTCGGCATGGGCATTGAACGCGCCGTTGCCTGGATCTGCGGACTGGAACATGTGCGCGAGACGATTCCGTTCCCGCGGATGCTGCATCGGCTCTACCCCTGAAGGGAATTTAGTAATTGGGTAATTCAGTAATCGGACAATTCAAGAACGGCTGTGGCTGGGTTTTCAATTTACAAATTACCCGATTGCGAAATTACAAGATCCTATGACCACCATGGCTTCAACAACCATCGCTCCCAAGAAGATTCGCGTCATTGGCGTGCCACTGGATCTTGGCCAGTCGCGTCGCGGCGTCGATATGGGACCTTCGGCCGTCCGCGTGGCGGGGCTTGAGGCGCGGCTGGAGGCGTTGGGACACGAAGTGGAAGATGGCGGCAACGTTGCGGTCGCCATTCCGGAGCAAAAAAAGAAGGCGACACCCACGCCAAGTACTTAAAGGAAATCACGGCGACCTGCACTAAACATGCGGAACTGGTGGTAAAGACGCTCGAAGCCGGGAAAATTCCACTCGCGCTTGGCGGCGATCATTCGATGGCCGCGGGCACGGTCTCAGGAGTGGCGGAATTTTACCGCCGTCAAAACCAGCACATCGGGTTGATATGGATCGATGCACACACCGATATCAATACGCCTGAGAGTTCGCCGAGCGGCAATGTGCATGGCATGCCGTTGGCGGCGCTGATGGGGCTGGGGCCGTTGGAGCTGTCGCATATCTTCGATTTCTCTCCCAAGGTGAAGCCGGAGAACTGTGTGTTGGTGGGCGTGCGCGACATTGACGCGATTGAAAAAGAAAATGTGCGCCGCGCCGGGATTGGTGTCTTCACCATGCGCGACATTGATGAGCGCGGCATGCGCACTGTGATGGAAGAGGCTCTTCGGATTGCCGGGCGCGGGACCGCCGGCTATCACATTTCACTGGATATGGACTGGATCGATCCCGAGGACGCGCCCGGCGTGGGCACTCCGGTGCGCGGCGGTGCTACGTATCGGGAAGCTCATCTGGCAATGGAGATCATTGCCGATCACGGACGGATGCTGAGCTTCGAGATCGTCGAAGTGAATCCGGTGATCGACGAACACAACCAGACGGCCGACTTGGCAGTGGAGTTGGCCTTGTCGGCGTTCGGGAAAAAAATTTTGTGAACGATTATGAAAAAGCTTCGAGTGGGAATTCTTTTTGGCGGGCGCAGTGGGGAGCACGAAGTTTCGCTGCTCTCGGCGGCGTCTGTTCTGCAAGCGATCGATAAAGATAAATATGAGGTCGTGCCCATCGGCATTACCAAAGAAGGGCACTGGCTGACTGCGGCGGATGCCGAGAATCTGTTGCAGGGCAAACTGATCATCGAGCCGCGCCACTTGCGCGCGGGCGATCCTGAAACTACGCAGCCCGCGGCCGTGCTGGCGCGGGGTGAAGCGGTGGTTGTTCCGCCGGAGCCGGTGCACCGGCAGAGCGGCCTGGTACCTTTTCAGACCGATTCCGCGCTCACCCGGCGCGCCAGCGATCGCGCGATTAACGTCGATATCATCTTTCCTGTTCTGCACGGCACGTTCGGCGAGGACGGAACCATTCAGGGGCTGCTCGAATTGGCTGACATCGCTTACGTGGGCGCGGGGGTACTGGGCTCCGCCGCGGGCATGGACAAAGACATTATGAAATCTTTGTTCCTTGCAGCCGGGATTCCGATCGTCAAGCACGTAACCATTCTCCGCAATGCCTGGGAAAAAGAGCCGAAGAAAGTTCAGAAACTTGTCGAGACCAAGCTCAGGTATCCGGTTTTTGTGAAGCCGGCGAATCTGGGATCGTCGGTGGGAATCAGCAAGGTGCACGACCGCAAGGAACTTGGGCCTGCCATTGAGGAAGCGGCGAAATTCGACCGCAAGATCGTCATCGAGCAAGGGGTAGGCGGAAAGAAAAACAGGGCGCGGGAGATCGAGTGCTCGGTGCTGGGCAACGACGAGCCGGTCGCCTCGCTACCTGGCGAAATTGTTCCCGTGAAAGAGTTCTACGATTACAACGCCAAGTACCTTGATGAAGGGTCCGAGCTGATTATTCCGGCCAAGCTTACCAAAGCGGAAACGAAGAAGGTTCAAGAACTCGCCATACGATCCTTCAAAGCCGTGGACTGCTCCGGGCTGGCGCGGGTCGATTTTTTGATGGAGCCTGGTCCGCAGAAGACGCGCAAAATCTATCTTAACGAGATCAACACCATGCCTGGTTTCACGGCCATCAGCATGTATCCCAAGTTGTGGGCGGCTTCGGGGCTGGAGTATTCGGAGCTTATCGACAAACTGATCCAGTTGGGACTGGAGCGGCACGCAGACAAAAAACGGAATCAGTACAGCCGGTGAGGACACGCTCCCGGTATTCGACCAACGTCACCCATAGAAGCAGCCAGAAGTAACTGCGCAACCCGGCTATTTTTGCCGATGGCAAGGTATGGCCGGTAATCGCCTGCAATTTCTGACTCAGAATGATTGGGTCTTGATTCAGGCGAAAGCATCGCGGCGCACCTTCAAGCTGGGAGAAGAGATCATTCAGGAGGGTGGCTGGGGCGACATGATCTTCATCATCCGTCGCGGGCAAGCTTCCGTGGAACTTGCTGGAACCGGTACCCGGACGATCGTGGCTTCGCTGGGGCCAGAGGATATTTGCGGCGAGATGGCTTTTCTGGAACAGGGCAGGGCCACTGCGGCGGTGATAGCGAGCGACGAGGTAGTGGAAGTCGATGAAGTCGGAGCGCGGGAGTTGCGCGCGATCCTTAAGGCCTTTCCCGGCCTGGCGTCCCGCTTCTATCTCTCGCTGGCGGTGATCCTGGCGCAACGGCTGCGAGTAACGTCCAAGGAGTTGGCCCGCGAGATGACGTTGCGGGATCGAGGCGGAAAATAACACTCGCCGCGCGACCTCTATTCCAGGACTATGGCGACACCACCAGCGGCAGTTCAATAAAGCTCGCTTGGCCGGGAGCATGATAAATGCGCTGCGTAGCCTTGCGGTAGTCGTCCGGCTTTGCCCAGAAAATGTTTGGCACGAACGTTTGCGGATTTCGATCATACAGCGGAAACCAGCTGGATTGGATCTGCACCATGATGCGGTGCCCGGGGAGAAAGACATGGTTCGCCGTGGGCAGGTTGAAGCGATAGAGCAGCGGCTGGCCGGCCGCAATCGGCTTGGCTGTCTCCAGGCTCTCGCGATAGCGCCCGCGGAAGATGTCGGCAGAAATCATTAACTGGTAGCCGCCCATGCCCTCGTCTCCGGCAACTTCGTCAGGATATACGTCAATCAACTTGACTACCCAATCGGAGTCCGTGCCGCTGGTCGAAGCGACGAGATTGGCGACCGGCAGTCCGCTGATCTTCATCGGAGTCGTCAGGACGTCAGAGGTGAACACGGCAACATCGGGACGTCCGGAGGCTTCACGCTGGTCGTCGACCAGCCACTCAGGCCATGTGAAGCGACCGCCGTATCCAACGGGTTGAATGGGACGCACGCGGAAGGGCACAGGCTTCGCCGGGTCAGAGATGTATTCGTCGAACGCCGCATCGCTCGCCTTGGGAGCGGCCAAACTGAGCTTTAGACCGGAGCCCAGATAGAGCGGCGTCGGCTGCACTGAGCAGCCACTCGCGCAACCAGCCGGCCACGTGGGCAGACGACGCCACGTGTTCGTTCCAGTTTCAAAAGCCATGACCGGCGCGATATCGGCCTGGGGCGCGCCGTCTTTGAGATATTTATCCAGGAAGGGCCGCAGAATTTCCTGCCGGAAATAACGACCGGTATCACTGTTAAACTTTATGGCGCCCAGGGAACTGCCATCGCCAATCTCCTGGCCGTGATGCCAGGGGCCGAGCACTAGGAATAATTTGTCCTTGTTCGCATCTTTGGTTTTGAGCGCTTTGTAAGCGGCGGGCGCGCCGTAGATATCTTCCTGATCCCACAGGCTGTCGACCAGCATGGTGGGAACTTTTAGAGGTTGCGCCGCAAGAATGCGATCCATCGCCTGTTCCTGCCACCAGGAATCGTAACTGGGATGCGCAAGAAGCTTGCGCCAAAAACCGATTTGATCGAGGCCATGGCGGCGTCCCAGTTCACCCGCCGAGCCTGCTTCCATGAATAAGTCGTAGTCGTCAAAGTGGTCGGTCCACCATTTTTCGTCTGACGAGCGCGTGGCCTCCTGATCGTAGATGTAATTCATATTCTGTTCGCGGAAGGCGCCGTTGTGGAACCAGTCGTCGCCGATCCAGCCATCGACCATGGGATTCATGGGCACTGCGACCTTCAGCGCGGGATGCGGATTCACCAGCGCCATGAGCGTGGTGAAACCGTCGTAGGAAATTCCAAGGATGCCGACTTTGCCGTTGCTCTCAGGAACATTTTTCACCAGCCAATCGATGGTGTCATAGGTGTCGGTGGAGTGATCGACCGGAGTGGGATTCAGCGGACCGTGCAGCGGGCGAGTCATTACGTAATCGCCTTCGGAGCCATACTTGCCACGAACATCCTGCACCACGCGGATGTAGCCGCCTTCGACGATCACATCGGTGGCGTTGTCATAGCCGCTCAGGATCGGTCCGAGGTGTGAGCTCGCGGCGTGGCTGGTTTGTGCCGTGGCACTGTATGGCGTCCGCGTGAGCAGGATCGGCGCATGCTTCGCGCCTTTGGGCAGAACGATGACGGTGTGCAATCTTACGCCGTCGCGCATGGGGATCATCACATCGCGCTTGACGTAATCGAAGCCGGTCTCGACCGGCGTGAACATGGCCGGCGTTTCACTGGGCAGATCAGCCGGTGCGCCAGACTGGGCAGAGCACGGTGTGAAGGAAAAGAGGGCGCCGATAATAATGGCGGGAATAAGTACACTGCGGAACCAGAAAAACTTAGGCCACGAATCTTGTGTGCTGAAATCAACAGTCATTTTCAGTTTCCCCATGCTCACCTCGCGAATGAAGAGTGTACTGATGGAGAGCCTTCGGGACAACTGGGGTACTGGCGGACGCACAAGCTTAAGGAGGAAGAAATGGAGGGCGTGAATTTCGATCGTTTGTTCGTTATTACCGGCGGTCCGGGTTCAGGAAAGAGCACGCTGGTCGAAGCGCTGGCGGCCCGCGGTCTTTGCACTATGCCGGAGGCCGGTCGCGCCATCATTCAGGATCAGGTAGCCATTGGCGGCGAGGCTTTGCCTTGGTCCGATCGCCGTGTTTTCGCTGAACTGATGCTGAGCTGGGAGATGCGATCGTATCGGCAGGCGCTAAGGGTGAGCGGTCCCGTGATTTTCGATCGCGGCGTACCTGACGTGCTCGGCTATTTGCGTTTGAGTAATCTGCCCATCCCTTCCCATGTGGAGCGCGCGGCGCACATGTTTCGCTATCATCCTCGAGTCTTTATCGCGCCGCCCTGGAAGGAGATCTTCGAGCTTGATGCGGAGCGCAAGCAGAGCTTCGAGGAAGCGCAGGCGACTTATGAAGCCATGGTCGAAACCTACTCTGGCTTGGGCTACGAGCTTGTTCCGCTGGCGCTCGAGCCAGTCGAGGAACGGGTGCGGCTCGTCCTAGCGTCGATTGGCTGAAGGGGAACGCCCACGACCGAGCCTCTTGACGAACCCCTCCCGCGCATGTAGCATCATAAAGACAAGTTTGCCCTTCGGGGCAAACGGAATTTCATGCAGAGTGGCTGAGGGACGAGCCCTGTGACGCCACGGCAACCGGATCGGTATCATCTATGCCGACCGCCAGGTGCCAACTCCCGCCCGGAAACGGGGAACATGAGATTCGGATGCGAAGCTTATTTCTATTTGCATTCCGATAACCTCTTTTCCTATTTCCTGGAAAAGGGGCCTTTCAGTTTTAGGGCGCTTTTTCCCGGCTCGTCCACAGCTATTCGCTGCTAAGAAGAAAGCGAGTAGCCCGATGTCGAAATACGACGGTCAAGCTCACTACGAATTGCGCTGCCGGGAATGCGGACGAACCTGGGGGAACCAGCCTCGCTCCATCTGCGACGGGTGTTTCTCTCCTCTCGAAATCACTTACGACTATGACGCGATCCGGGCTTCCATTGCCCAGGGAGCGTTCAACCGTGAGCGGATTTCGCAGCGGCCGCCGAACATGTGGCGCTATTCCGAATTGCTGCCGTTGCCCGCGGGCTTTGAGCCCCGGCTGCCGGTCGGGTTCACGCCGCTCTTCCAGGCGCCGCGTCTGGCAACTCGGCTGGCAGGCAATAAACGCGACGCGAACTCTGCCGCACAGAATCTCTTCATCAAGAACGATGCGGTCTGCTTGCCTACGTTGAGCTTCAAGGACCGTGTGGTGGCCGTGGCTTTGGCCCAAGCGCAGGCTTTCGGCTTTGATACCGTGGCGTGTTCTTCCACCGGCAACCTTGCTAACGCGGTGGCGGCACATGCGGCGCGGCTAGGACTAAAAGCGTGGATCTTCATCCCCTCCGATCTGGAGCCTGCGAAGATTCTTGGTACGCAAGTCTTCGGAGCAAATGTGGTGCGAATCGCGGGCAACTACGATCAGGTGAACCGCCTGTGCTCGCAGATTGCCGAGGAGCGCCGCTGGGGCTTCGTCAACGTGAACCTGCGGCCGTATTACGCCGAGGGATCGAAGACCGTGGGATTTGAAATCGCCGAACAGCTGGGCTGGCGTCTGCCGGACAACGTCGTGGTGCCGATGGCTGGCGGGTCGCTCATTACTAAGATCAAGAAGGCCTTCGACGAACTGATCAAGCTCGAGTTGGTCGAAGAAAAGCCGGTGAAATTCTTTGGCGCGCAGGCGACTGGATGCTCTCCGATTTCAACTGCGGTGAAGACCGGCAGCGCGGAAATCGATCCGCAGAAGCCGGCCACGATCGCGCGGTCCCTGGCCATTGGCAATCCTGCCGATGGGCACTATGCCATCAAGACCATCAAGCACAGCGGCGGATGGAGTGAGGACGTGAGCGATCCGGAGGTGATCGATTCGATCCGTTTGCTGGCGGAAACCGAAGGCATCTTCACGGAAACCGCTGGTGGCGTAACCGTGGGCACGGCGGGCAAGCTCTATCGCCAGGACCGCATTCTGCCGGAAGAAACGACGGTGCTGTGCATCACCGGCAATGGCTTGAAGACGACCGACGTGCTGGCTGGCGTCTATGAAATCGAGCGGCCGATCGCGCCGAAGCTGGCCGAGTTTGAAAAGTATCTGAACACAACGCTGGATACCGTCGAGGTCGCTAGCCAAGCGGCGGACGCGGTTAGCGCATAAGCGGAGGGAAAACGATGGCGATCACGGTACAAATTCCGACTGCGCTGCGCCGGCACACGGCAGGAATAAGTTCGGTCGCATGCGCCGCCACAAACTTGGGAGAACTGTTCACCGTCCTCGATGAGAAGTTTCCCGACTTGAAGCCGCACCTGCGCGACGAAGCGGGACAGCTACGCCGCTTCCTCAACATTTATGTGAACGAAGAAGATATTCGCTTCCTGGGCGGGCCTGCTTACGCGTTCCACGATGGCGACGAAATTCTCCTCGTACCGTCGATCGCGGGCGGAAGCCGGTAGTTCTCGTAGTACCCTGCCAGTCCATTGCAAATCCTATCCCGTGCTGTATAATTAGATCTAACTAACCAGTTAATTAGTCAATGGCTCATCTGTTACATCCTCGTCATCGCCCTCCCCGCATGGGCTCCCGCGGCCAGCCGGAGGAAAGCCGCGCCGCCATTCTGCAGGCGGCAGCGCAGGAATTTGCCGAACACGGCATTGCCGGGGCTAGAACGGATGCCATCGCGCGCGCCGCGAAGGTGAACAAGGCGCTGCTCTATTACTACTTCCGGGACAAGGAAACGCTATACAGCGCCGTGTTGGACCACGCGTTTTCTGGTATGAGGGCCAGCGTATTCCGGGTGCTCGACAGCAACTTGCCGCCACACGAGAAGATTCTGGCCTACGTGGGCGCGTATTTCGACTTCATCGCTTCGAACCAGATTTATCCCAAACTGATGCAGCGCGAGATGATGCGAGCACGCGAGGGTGATTCGGTTCATATCGACCGACTGGTCAAGACTTACTTCAAGCCGATCTACCAACGCTTGGGAGAACTGTTGCACAAAGGCATCGCGGAGGGCGAATTTCGCAAGGTTGACCCTGCACACTTTGTTCCCTCGATGATCTCGATGATCGTTTTCTATTTCAGCAGCGCTCCGGTGATGCGGCGCATTGTGCACTTCAATCCGCTCGCGCCGGAGCGCATTGCCGAGCGCCGGGCCGCGGTTCTGGATTTCATTTCTGCTGCGCTTTTTCTGCCTCGAATCAATACCACCCCGTCGTTTCGAAAATCAGGAGTACGTTCATGAGTGCTCGCAACAAGTTTTCCATTCTTCTGGGCGTCATCTTCGTGATTGCCGCGGCTTACTATTATTTTTCCACCGACCACTCGAAAGACCTGGTGCTCATCGGTACGGTCGACTCGAATCAGGTCATCGTCAGCGCACAGGTGGAAGGCCGCATCCAAAGATTGCTGGTGGATGAAGGCACTCCGGTAAAAGCCGGAGACCTGATCGCCGTGCTCGACCCCTCCGAATTGCAAACCCAGGAAGCCGCCGCGGCGGCAAATATCGCGAGTCTTCAGCACAAAGTAGCCGAGATGGAGCATACCGAACGTTCCACTTCTGGCTCGACTTCGAGCGATGTGGCCAATGCGCGGGCCAAACTTGATTCGGCCAAGGCGCAGCTTCTGCAGGCCAAGGCAACGCTCGATCGCACGGAGAGCGACAGCCGGCGCATGATCGAACTGGCCAAGGCCGGCGTGCAGTCCGATCAAGATCGCGTGCAGGCAGAGACCAATTTGCAAGCGGCTCAGGCAACTGTGCAGGCTCAACAGGAACTGGTGAAGGCGGCAGAGGCCGATTTGGCTTCGGCCATCGCGCGTACGCAGCAAGCCAATGCCGCGAAAAGTACCGTGCAATCGACAGAGGCTGATCTTAAGAATGCCATCGCGCAAAAGAATCAGGCCGCGGTACGGCTCGGCTACACCAATGTCTACGCGCCGGTGACCGGCACAGTTTCCGTACGCGCGGCGCGGCAAGGAGAAGTGGTCAACATTGGTGCGCCGATCGTAACCATTGTTGATTTGACCGACACCTGGGCCCGGGTAGCGATTCCGGAAACTTATGCCGACCACATCGGCTACGGCGATGTGATGCGGGTTCGAATGCCGGGTGGAATGATTACCAGCGGCAAAGTTTTCTTCAAGGGAGTCGAAGGCGACTTCGCTACGCAACGCGATGTCAGCCGAATGAAGCGGGATATCAGGACCATCATTCTGAAAGTCCGTCTGGACAATCCGAAAGGTGCGTTTGTGCCGGGAATGACCGCCGAGGTGCTGGTTTCGCCACAGCAGATGAAGGGCGAAAGCAATCCACAAAGCGCAGCCGCGGCGTCGGGGCAGCAGTAATGGCTGACCTAACCGACAAATCGAACGGAGGCGGTGCTGCTACGGGCGTGGCCGAAGCGCCCTACGCGATCGAGGTGCAGCACATCGTGAAGAAGTATGGAGACTTCACCGCGGTCGACGATGTTTCATTCAACGTGAAGGAGGGTGAGATCTTCGGTCTTCTCGGTCCAAACGGCGCGGGGAAATCGACTTTGATTCGTATGATGACGACGCTGATCCCAATTACTTCAGGGAGAGCTTTGATCGCGGGACACGATGTCGCCAAAGAGCCCAATGCGGCGCGACGGATGATTGGCGTGATTCCGCAGGCACTGACCAGCGATCTCGATCTTACGGTGGAAGAGAACCTGAACATCTACGCCAAACTCTATGACGTGCCGGCGAAAGAGAGAAAACGGTCCATAGATGAATTGCTCGGGTTGGTGGATCTGACGAAGTGGCGCGATGCGCAGACTAAGACGCTCTCTGGTGGCATGCGGCGGCGGCTGGAGATTGCGCGCGGCCTGGTGCACCATCCGAAAATCTTTTTCCTCGACGAGCCCACCACCGGCCTGGATCCGGTATCGCGCGTCGCGGTATGGGAAATGCTGGGCAACATCAAAAGCCAGCGAAAACTGACGATTCTCATCACGACGCACTACATGGACGAGGCGGACCGTCTCTGCGATCGCATCGCTATCGTCGATCACGGCAAGCTGGTTGCGCTCGATGCGCCGATGGCGCTGAAGGCGAGCGTGCCGGGGTCGAATGTGATTGAAGCGCAGTTCGAGAATCCTCCTGACGATTGGGAGGAGCGCCTGCACACGCTCGACGATGTCACCTCCGTGCAGCACGAAGGCGCGGGCATGTATCGAGTGCTTACCGGCAACGGCTCGCGTACCACCACGGAACTGGTGGAAATGGCCGTCGCAGCGGGGGTTGCCGTGAAATCGCTCTCGGTGCAGAACACCACCCTCGATGACGTGTTCGTACATTACACGGGCCGGCAGTTGCGCGACGAACTCCAGAAGGCCTACGCCTTCACCATGCCGCAGCGGGGATTGCAGCCATGAGCCGGACGGGGATGAAGTTATGAACCGAATGATGGCGATTGTCGAGCGCGAAATGCGCAAGTTCTTTCGTTCTCCGGCGTTGATGATGGCGTCCATGATCATGCCCCTGGTGCAGCTGATCATTTTGGGAAACGCGTTTGGCGGCAAGATTCGCGATGCCAAGATGGCCATTGTCGACCAGGACGGAGGCACGCAAGCTCTGCGGATTCGCGAAGCCTTCGATTCCGTACGGGCCAACATTCGCACCTTCGTGCCGATTTACTATAACAACGAAAAACAGGCCATGGAGGACGTTCGCAACGGGAAGCTCGACGGCGCGGTGATCATTCCGCCGCAGTTTTCGCGCCGTGTTTACGAGGATAATCACCCGCAGGTCGCACTGGTCGTAGACAACAGCGACAACTTCATGAGCTCCGCGCTGGAGTCGGAGATGACCGACCTGGTCAACTCGCTGAATCAACCCACGGTCGAGCCCCGCATCCTGCAACAGACCGCGCTCGATATCGTGGAACTCTACCCGTACATCGAATACATGAAATATCTGCTGCCCGGCTCGCTCACGCTGGCAATGTTTGTCTCGGTAATGATCGGCGGTGGAATGTTATATATCGATGACAAGGCGCGCGGAGTGCACGAAGGCTATCTGGTTACGCCCATTACCAAGCTCGAACTGGTGCTCGGCCTTAACCTGGCTGGCGCCATCAAAGCGGTGATGACTGGTGTGATTATTTGTGTAATTGGCGCGCTGATTTCAGGAGTAAGTACGATCTTCAATCCGGTGACGATGTTTGGACTATTAATCATGATCGTGCTGACGTCCCTGGCTTTTAATACGATGATGTTTCTGTTGATGGTACGGATTGAAGATCCACTGGTGCCGCGGGCCATGTTCGGCATTCTGAATACACTGCTATTTTTCCCCAGCGGATCGATTTATCCCATCCAGGCATTTCCCCCCTGGTTGCGGGCCATCGCCAAAGTCGATCCTTTCACCTATGCCGTGGATGGCTTCAAGTGTTTGTTGTTGAAACAGACCACCCTGGCCGCAGTGTGGGGAGACATGCTGTTTCTTTCGATCTTCGCCGTCATGACTCTGGGAATCGCGATTCCGCTATTCAAGCGCACACTGTAAGCAGAATTGGGCCGCCGGATCGGAAAAAATCACTCGATGAACCGATCGCGGATCACCCGATTGCTACTGGAACTTTTGACTTACCGGCCGCGTCCGTTATCCTAGAGAGCGATGACCCTACTGGACGCCAAAGAGTACCATCCGGAAAAAGAGCGGAAGCAAAGGGCGCGGATCATTTCGATCATCGTCTTGGTTCTGATCCTGGCTTTTGTGGGCTGGTGGAATCGCTTCTGGCCGGAGGAGCGCGTGGCGAACAAATTCTTTTCTGCGCTGCAAAAACAGGATTTCGAAACCGCCTACGGCATCTACTACGCCGATCCCGGATGGAAGCAGCACCCGCAGAATCACGCGCAGTATCCCTTCAACGAATTCTGGCAGGATTGGGGACCGGGCGGCCAGTGGGGAGTCGTCAAGAGCTTCAAGATTTATGGCACCAGCAACTGTCCCGGCGGCGGAACCGGCGTGGTAATCGATCTGATCGTGAACGATCGCGCGCAACATGCCCAGTTGTACGTGGACAAGAGCGATAAGACGATCAGCTCGCCGCCCTGCGATCTGGAATTTCGCTAGGTGTTTGAGGCCTAAGGAATGAGAGCGGCGATCCTTCCTCTCCAAGCTCCTCAACGCTAGCTTTCGAACGGCGCGATCGTTTTGGTCAGCGATGCCTCGTCGCTAACATTCAGACAAATCTTCGACCGGTCAATCTGTCGCATCAGCCCACACAGGACTTTTCCCGGACCGATCTCGATGAAGGTTTCTACTCCTTTTTCAATCAGCAAACGCATGCTGGGCTCCCACTTCACCGAGCCCGTCACCTGCGCCACTAAAGTTTCGCGCGCCCGCTCCTCGTCGCAAACCAAAGATGCTTCGACATTGCAAACGACTGGGTACACGGGTTTCTGCATTTTCAAAGCATTTAAATCCACTTCCAGACGGTCTTGCGCAGGCTTCATCAGTGAACAGTGGAAGGGTGCGCTTACGGGCAACAATTTGGCGCGTTTCGCGCCACGCTCGTCCGCGAGCTTGGTGCCGCGTTCCACGGCTGCGGTGTTACCGGAGATCACAATTTGCTCCGGGGAGTTAATATTCGCAGGAGAGCAGACCTCGCCTTGCGCCACTTCCGCGCAAATCGCGGAAACTTTTTCCAATTCCATGCCGAGGATGGCCGCCATCGCTCCGACGCCGACCGGAACCGCCTCCTGCATATATTTTCCCCGATTGCGCACGGTGCGCACTGCGTCTGCAAATGTCATCGTCCCCGAGGCCACATGCGCCGAATACTCTCCCAGGCTGTGCCCTGCCACAAAGCATGGCTTGGGCACGCGTCCCTCAAGAACGCGGAGCGCCGCGATCGATACCGTTAAAATCGCCGGCTGGGTGATCTCGGTCAGGCGCAACTGATCTTCCGGTCCGTCAAAGCAAACTTGCGACAATCGATAACCGAGCGCATTGTCGGCTTCCTCAAAGGTCTGCCGCGCGATGGGATATTTTTCGGCTAGGTCTTTGCCCATCCCAACGATCTGGGAGCCCTGGCCGGGAAAGATGAATGCGATCTTTGCTGCGCCGGACTTTGCTGTGTTGGTCTGAGGAACGTCTTTCGATTCCATCATGATGTGCTGGAAAATTTATTGGGCCGGAGCAGCTTCCGCTTCTGCCAGTGCAGGACGAATCTCGGCCAGTCCTCGCTCGATCGATTCGTTGATGCGCCTCTCGGCAAACTCGGCCGCTACTCGTACCGCATTCTTGATCGCGTTCGCGTTGGAAGAGCCGTGCGTGATGATGCAAACGCCTTTGAGCCCCAACAGCGGCGCGCCACCGTATTCGGTGTGGTCGATGCGTTTCTTGAAGTCGGAAAACGCACTGCGCGAAAGCAGATAACCTACCTGCCGCGTGATCGTCGTTTTCAGCGACTCTTTCAAAACCGTGCGCACGAGGTTCGCTACACCTTCGGAAATTTTGAGCGCCACGTTCCCGACAAAGCCATCGGCAACAATCACGTCGACGTGGCCGTTGAACAAGTCGCGTCCTTCCACGTTGCCGACGAAGTTCAGAGGCAGGCGCTTCAATAACTGGAACGACTCGCGCGTGAGTTCGTTCCCCTTGGTTTCTTCTTCACCGATGGAAAGCAGCCCCACGCGCGGCGATCTGCTGGCGCCGAAGCCGGAACGGCCCAGCTTGGGGTTACCAAACATGGCGCGGAAATAAATTTCGCCCATCACGGCAAACTGCTCGAGGTTATGCGGCTTGCAATCCACATTGGCGCCGACGTCGAGCAGAATCGCAGCCGTACCCGGAGCCGTAGGAAAAACTGCCGCCAGCGCCGGACGGTCCACGCCTAGCAATGCACCCAGCACCATTTTGGCCGAAGCCATCGCAGCGCCAGTGTTGCCCGCCGTCACGAAGCCCGCCGCCTGCCCCTCGCGAACCAGCCGCAGCCCAACGTGCATGGAGGAATCGCGCTTGGAACGCACCGCCTGCACCGCCTTATCTTCCATGGTAATCACTTCGCTGGCATGGACGATTTCGAGGGGCAGCCGCAATGCGGAGGGATGACGGTCGAGTTCTGCTTTGATGGTGGCTTCCGGTCCGACGAGCAACACGCGCACGCCGTATTGACGAGCAGCATGAATAGCGCCTTCGATTTCAGGCTTGGGAGCCCGGTCCGAACCCATCGCATCCAGCGCGATCACGCTAGGCATGGTGGCAGGGGTTAGCTGGCTTCCTCAACTTCCAGAACTTCGCGGCCTTTGTAGTAACCGCACTTGACGCAGGCGCGATGCGGCATCTTCTTTTCGTGGCAGTTCGGACACTCGGAGAGCGAATGGCTCTTCAGGGCATCATGGGCCCGCCGGGTCGAGGTGCGTTTCTGAGAATGTCTGCGTTTCGGATTCGGCATGGTCTAAAAATTCCTCTCGAGATTCCAATCTTAGTGCGCCAGCTTGCTGCGGATCTCCTTCAATGCGGCCCAGCGTGGTTCTTCCTGAGTCACCGCACACGAACACTGTTCCTGATTCAAGTTCTTGCCGCAGTGCGGGCACAGACCCTTGCAATCCTCGCGGCACGTGACTTTCAACGGGACGGCGAGCAATATCTGCTCGCGGACAACATCGTCCAGAAGAATTCCCTCGCCTTCATAATAGCTGATCTCCGCCTCGGCGTCGGTCACTGAGATCTCGTCACGCCCGGCATCCGCCCCGAGCGGACGATACAGGAGATCGAACTCACGCTTTACATCCTGGGTCAGCGGTTCCAGGCACCGCGCGCAATTCGACTCCAGGCTGGTCGTCAACCGGCCCTGAATGCGTATATCTTTGATGATCTTGTGCTTGCCGTGATGCTCTTCGACCAGGTCGGCTCGCCCGCTGCTCTCGACGGGAGCGATCTGGCGGTAATCCGACCCCAGATCGATGGTCCCCGGCTCAAACTTCTCCGCAAACTCAATCGGATGAAGTTCCAAGTCTTTGATTTCGAAGAACATCGGAAACCTCCGCGACGCGTTCTGTGGCCGCATCAAGCCCGCGGAAGCACGCCAAGAAGGCGCAAGTACCGCAAGGAACAAGCATTAAGAATAAAGGGACGGAGAAAGAGGTGTCAAGGCGGGCACGTTCAGGTAGTGGCTGAATTTGAATCGCCCCTAAGTTTTCCACAGAAGTAAATCCTAAACGAGCCGAAAAGGAGAAAAACGATGAACACCGAAGAACGCGAGAGTGACGATAGAATAATCATTGACAATCTGTCGTCAACCTGCTCTAATGCTTTTGTGGTTAAAGCATCTCAAGTCGCAAAGGCTTTACAGCAGCAATCGAAGGCCGATTTCAATAGCCTCAAGGCCATTGATACAGAGCAGAACAAAATCCGTACTGAGTATCTAAAGTTCCTCGATTTAGAGGAAGAGAAGAAGCGCAAGACGGAAAGACTCCACCGCACCTGTTCCTTGATTGCCGAATTGATAGATGACGACGAGGACGCCGTAGATGACGAGTTTAACGAGTATATCGTCCCCGTTTCGCAGTTAACGCTATGGGAGGCCATGCTTTCGGTACTAGAGCACACGGGCGAGATTCAACTGTTCGAGTTGCAGCACACCTTAGAGCAATTCGGAAAGAAAGTCACGCGCGGGGCTATTGAATCGGCAGTCATAACCCACCGCGATAAATTCCGGGCTGTGACACGGAATCGGGACAGGTTTGTTTCGCTCAAGCGATAACAGGAAAGGAGAAACGAATGCGACCTCCGCCGATAACAGCCGCAAATAGCAAGACCCGCTAGAGATTCGAGTCTCTAACAGGTCTTAAACCGACAATCCGGCAAGCCAGAATGCCAGTCCACAAAACACATTTTGGCTTGCCTTCACCGAAAGGTCAAGGCCAAAATGAATACACTCTCGCTTGAAAAGAAGCTCGCTGTAATCTCCGCTCTAGTCGAAGGCAATAGCATCCGGTCGATTTCCCGCATGACAGATGTAGACCGTAACACAATCAATTCTCTCTTGCTGCGAACGGGCGAACGCTGCCAGCAGATCATGGACGAGAGAATGCGGAATCTCGAATGCCGATACCTACAGGTCGATGAAATCTGGACGTTTGTCCAAAAGAAGCGCCGCAACGTGCGCTCTGGCGATTCGCCCGACGTGGGCGATCAATGGGTGTACGTCGCCATTGACGCGGAAAGCAAACTTATTCCTGCCTTCCGCATTGGCAAGCGCGTCCGGCCCGATACCTGGGCGTTCCTGTGGGACTTGAACGGGCGTCTTGCCAATCGCGTGCAGCTCACAACGGATGGATTGAACCACTACACCGTTGCCGTTCCTGAATCCTTCGGGACTGATGTGGACTTCGCGCAACTCACGAAGATGTTTGGCGACTACGGGCAATTCGACGGCCCCGATGCGAGGTACTCCCCGCCGCGCATCTCGGGTGTGTTATCCAAAGTGCGCCAAGGTGATCCCGACCCCGACCATATCAGCACTTCGTTTGTCGAACGGCAGAACTTGACGATGAGAATGGCAATGCGCCGATTCACGCGGTTGACGAACGCTTTCTCGAAGAAGCTGGCGAACCTGAAAGCCGCTGTCGCTTTGCACTTTGCGCACTATAATTTCTGTCGGATTCACTCATCATTGCGAGTAACCCCCGCAATGGCCGCCGGACTTTCCAGCGATGTGTGGCCGCTAGAAAGACTGCTTGCTTGATGCCATGCAGAGAGGTCAACAGAAACATGCACTCATCGCCAGACAGCGAAGGCTTCAAGCTCTTAAATAAATGGAAAACTAGCGATGCCGACGTTCGCGTATCGTTCGCAGGAATTGGCAATAGGCTGTTAATTTCTGGCTCTGGGGCAATTGTCGAATTAGATAGGACAACCCTCCGGTTATCGGGAGTGGCTTTCGAGGTCTTTGTTGACCTCTCTGGCGCTGTGTTCGAGAAAGTATTAACCGAAGAGACATTCCGCTTCAATCTTGATCCACGATATACCGAATCAGCGGAATTACTTCTTGATAGTGGGGACAAGGTAACGTTCTTTGGCGCACCTCGCATCTTAGAAAGTAATGGTGGCGTTAATTGAGTTGACACACTCTATGCTCCTGCCCTAATGTGGGCTTGAGCACAGCACTACGGCCCGGACTGGCATCCAGGCTTTTTCTATTTCTCCTTGAAGTAAGGTTCTGGGTCTTCCTTTCTCCGGTTGTTCGGCGGGAAATAAGGTTGAGGTGTTTGTCTGCGATCAGGAGATGGTGGAGTTGGCGGCGTGGGTTTGTCAGCCATTAGAAACCTCCCGGTACACCTTACGGACAAGGCAATTCTCTCTCCACTCTCCACAACAAAGCAAGTCAAATTCAGCCACTACCACGTTTCAGAGCGCCGACTCCGCGCTCGCCCGTAGAATGACAAAGCGCATTGATGACTGAGCAGGAAGAATTTGACTTCACAAGAAAACCAGAATGAATGGTTCGAAAGCCACGGCCGCGCGGCCGCAGTCGGCGTCACGCTGCTTGGATTCCTGGCGCGGCTTTGGGTCGCCTCCGGAACCTTCCTTAATCCTGACGAGGCGCTCCATTTCCGCCTGGCCAATCAGCCTTCACTGCGCCTGGCCTACGAACAAAGCCTGACCGCTTCACATCCTCCGTTGCTCACCGTGGTGCTTTATTTTTGGCGCGCGCTCGGCACATCCGAACTCTGGCTGCGCTTGCCATTAGTCCTTGCGAGCGTGGTTTTTTGTTGGATGTTTTACAAATGGTTAACCAACACCGCGGGTACGCTGACAGGCTTCATCGGACTGCTTTTCGTGGCGTTTCTTCCACCGATCGTTCTGCTCTCCACGGAAATACGGCAATACCCTCTGCTGCTGGCCTTTCTCGCGAGCGCTCTGTACTTTCTGGATGTAGCCTTCGCGGAAAATTCTTCGGCGCGGATGGCCGCTTTCACCATCTGCCTCTATCTCGCGATGCTGTCTCATTACTCGGCCTTCTTGTTCGCCGCGGCCCTCGGTTTTTATGCGCTGCTGAGATTCTTTACCGCGCGCCCCAGCTTCCGCCTTGTTGCAGTTTGGGCCCTTGGGCAGGCAGGCGCCTTGGCGCTCGCGATTGTTCTGTACAAAACTCACATTTCAAAACTGGGCGTGGGTGAATCAAGAACCGTGTTGCAGGGATGGATGAGCGAATTTTTTCTTCGCCGCTCCTATTTCGATTCCACCCGCGACAATCCTTTCCTGTTCCTCCTGGGACACTCTTTCGGAGTCTTTCAATATTTTTTCGGCCAGCTTGCCGTGGGCGACGTAGTCGGGATTGTGTTCCTTGTGGGAGTGACTCTGCTGCTGCGCGGGAAGGGCCTGCCGGAAGATCGAAAGTCCGCGCGCCAGTTGGGAATACTCCTGATCTTGCCGTTTGCAATTGCCGGCGGTGCCAGCCTGGCGCACGTTTATCCCTATGGCGGCACGCGGCATGTAGCCTTCCTGATCATGCCGGGCGTGGCTGGCGTGAGTGTGGCTATGGCATGTCTGGCTGCCGGTCGATGGGTTCGTGCAGTGGCGATTGCGTCCATCGTGCTCCTAGCGTGTCTCGCCTTTGGGAAGACACGCCCACCGAAGATGACCCGCGCTGATCAAAGCCGGAAGAACATGGCGGCCGCCATTGATTTTGTGCGGCAGAATGTGGACCGGCCCAACCTCATATTTGTCGATTACCAGACCGATCTCATTCTTGGTCACTATCTATGCCAGCAGCGTCCGATTGTCCTCGATCCCAGTCCCGCCGACTTCGAGCAATTTTCCTGCGCCGGTTACCGCGTCGTTTCCACAGACTACAAAACGGAATGGCAATTCTGGGCGAACAATTTCCTCAGGCATTGGCTGCAACTGGAGCAAGCCTACAAACTCAAGCCCGGAGATACCGTCTGGATTTTTCAATCAGGATGGGGCGTAGCGCTCCCCGAAGACTTACGCAAGCACTACGCGGAGTTTCATGATTTGCACTTCGAGTCGTTCGGCGACAACATCAAACTCTTCAAGCTGACAGTAGGCCAGCCGATGCCTGAAGCCGTACCGGAAACACAACTCACTTCGGCTCCGATTTCAATCCCAGCGCACGCAGAGTGATTTCATCCGCGACGCTCCGGCCATCTTTTTTTGTGACTACGCCGAAGCTGCCCGAGTAATCCCACATTGCCCATCCCATACCATGCCGTTCCAGCGCGGTGCGAACATCGTGAATCCATGCGGCACGGTCTTGCGGGTCGGCGTATTCACGGTAGACGCCGAACTCGTTGCACACCACCGGAACGCCGTGCTGCCGCGCCCATTCCGCGACTTGCGTAATCTCAGCGTCGATGCGTGCCGCATCCCAATGATCCTGTCCGTAGCGGATCACCGCCAGCCGGTCCACCGCATCTGGCACGGCCGCCGCAACCTTCGCCGCCGATTCCGGCGACGACGGATAACGCAGCCCCTTCACCCAATGCCATGAATATGTGCCCCAGGTTGCGCCCTGGTGAGTGAAGAGGTGCGGCGTGTAGAAGTGGAAGTTGTAAATCACATTGGGATCGCGCAGGGGCTCGATGAAGACCAGTTCGTCATCGTCGGACCAGCGCGCCCCAGCAGCGATCAGGGTGTTCTGCGGAGCGCCTTCACGAATCGCCGTCGCGAGCTTCGCCTGCACGCCGTACCAGCGATAACGATCGGAAAACTCCGGCTCGTTCAGAATTTCAAAAAATACGCGTTCCGTGTCCCACGAGGAATAATGCCGTGCCAGCGCGCGCCAGAAGTCGGAGAACTCCTGCACGAAGCTGTCGTCCTTCGCAAGCCTCGCCTTAAAGTCGCTCTCCGGATGGAGATCGATGACCACCGCCATTCCCTGATCCAAGATCATCTTCACCGCGGAATCGAGATAACCAATATATTCGGCAGGAATCTCGTCGGGCCGGTGGGTCACCATCATCGGTTGCGGATTCACACTCAGCCGCACATGATCGAATCCCATGGATTTAATCAGAGCAATGTCTTCCGCGGTAGTCCAGTCCTGAAAGTGCTCCTTCGTATAGCCGCGCTTGTCATAAACCTGCGCGAACCAGTTACTGGCGTTGATGCCATGCCGCAGCCGTGCCGCCCGTGCGGCGGCAACAGGTGAGATTGTGGGGGTACTGCCCGAGGTCTGGGCTTGTAGAAGAGTCGAGCCGAGGAGCACGAGAAAAATCATTGGCGTTAAGGAGCGCACGATCTTGAGATATTTCATCTCGATCATAGATTTTCCAAAATGCGAGTGCGACTTGGACCATCATCCTACTGAACCAGCGAGAAAAGCGAAATGGGCTCGGACAAAACGCCGCGCCTAAAGCTTCGATGGAGCGTTGCCGATAAATGTCATTGAGGAGTGGAAACTTGGACGCTCAGAATCAGCCCGCAGAAGCTCCTCGCCTAGGCATGGCCGACGCGCGGCGCGAGCCTCGCTTTCGGCTGGATGTTGATATAAGAATTGATTCCCGGGCGGCCGGTGTGGTGATGGGACGGACCGTGGACATCAGCGGATCGGGAATCGCAGCCATGCTAAAGCTCGAAGTTCCCCTAGGCGAGTTTGTCGAGTTGCAGTTTACGCTTCCATTTGGCCCAGTCAGGGTGTATGCCACAGTTCGTCAACGAAACGCTTTTCGTTATGGCTTCCAGTTCGTTGAATCCCATTCCGCGCATGAGATCATTCAGGCCACCTGTCGACACCTCAAGCTTGAACAGTCGCTCAGACATGCGCGGTGAACGCTTTTTTGCTTACTGTGACGGAAACTTCTTACGAATCTTGCTAGCGACTGGCCTCTCGATTCATCTCTTCCACGATCTGTTCGCCAATCTGATCCGCAAAGGCTCGAAACGCAGGGAGTTCCAACAGCTTCGATCCTATTTCTTCCTGCGGCAAACTCTGTCCCTGGACCGTGCCCGCTCCATCCCACAGCGCCGAACGTAACTTGGTTGCCGTCGCCGGGTCAAAGCTTTCCGAGACGACAACAGTGTTATCCTTCCGGTGCTCCACGATCACTGGACCCTCCTCGGTCTCAATCCGGACGATCGATACCGGGCAGTCCGTTCCTGAACATGCCGGAACGGCTTGCGCGGTCGCATTGTGGTAGCGCTCCGATACCGTACGCGCATAAAAGCCAGCAAACCACTCGGCTACGGTTGCAGTCTTCCATCGCGAGATGTACAGCAGCGCCAGATCCGCAGTGCCAGGAGGAACATCCGCAACCGCCTTATCCTTCCGCCGGAAGGTTGCATAAGTTCCGCCTTGCCACTCGGAAGAGACTTCATCCGCAACCTTGCGTTCGCCGTACTGCTTCAACAGCGCGCGCACATCCAGTTCTCCGATTCCGCCGGAGTCGTAGGTGTCATACTCGTTTTTCAGCACTTCCTCCAGGTCGGGAATGCGCAGAGGCGGTAGCTTTTCCCCACGAATGTAAGCCTCCGGCTGCAAGACTTCGTGCGAATTTCGCGGTGGACGCGCGAATGCCCCCGCAAATGCCATCTTCTTTCCGCCCTTGTGCAGTAGCTCACCTTCAAAAATCAGGCCTCCGCGATACGCGAATGTTCCCATTTCGCGCAGGATCATTGGGGCCTCGTGCATGAGCTGAGAATCGATCACCGCCTTTACTGCCGGGTCCTCCATCTGGTAGATCAGTTCGGGTGTGTCTTCCACGCTCCGCCCCAGAGGCTTGAGCAGGTAATCCATGTGCACGACCATGGCCTGCCCTTCCACCACGGCCTTGCGCGCGATTTGGCTGTCGCCGTTAATTTTGAGCGTACCGCTTGACTGATTTATCTCAGGCTTGGGCGTAGCCTTCATCCACTTCGCCAAGTCGTAGTTCTGATCCTGCAGCGCATGCGTAAGTTCGTGGGCCAGAATCGGCTCCTGCTGATCAAAAGGCACCCAGTTCAGCATGGAGATGGTTTTGGTTTCGTCGTCGTAATAAGCGGCGATCTCCTGGCCGGTAGACTTGACCAGAAATTCCTTCAAGTTAAAATCGCGTGGCAGGAAGCCCATTTTTTTCATGCTTAGCTCTTCCTGCGCGAAACTCTTGGCGAATTCTTCTTTGGCCAATTGTCGGGTAGTGTCGTTTTCCACGTCGGCCTTGCTCACTAGACGGCGCTTCACCGTCGCATGCCTCGGCATGCCTGTGTCCTCGGCCGCGAAGGCGAAGATCCTGTCGACCGAGGCAAACAGCTTCTTCGTATCCGCATCCGTCATCTTGACTTCGTTGGTGGTGTCTTTGCGGAGCTTGCGTGCCACATCGCCCAAGCTCTGCCCCGAGTCCCCCTGCTGACAGAACGCGGAAATCACCAACCAGTTGGGAAGCAAGACTCCAAGAAAGACGCAGCGCCACCGGGATATTTTCATCAGTCCTCACTCAGAGACGGAGAGTGTTCTCCGTCAATTCTGCTTGAGCCGGGACGGCAACTCACTGCAAAAGTCTGGATTGAACT
Organism: uncultured Acidobacteriaceae bacterium; assembly: GCA_963777005.1. GTDB lineage: Bacteria > Acidobacteriota > Terriglobia > Terriglobales > Acidobacteriaceae > Sulfotelmatobacter. The sequence goes on from CAVZPC010000027.1 coordinate 93,803, forward strand.
TACGAAGGCAAGTGGACAAGAAGGAGACGACGGATCGTTGATTTCAGCTGGAAGGGGTTAATGCGGCTACTTCAGCTCGGCCAGCTTCTGCGTCGCCATCTGTCCCGCTTCGGTGCTGGGGTTTTCTTTCTTGATCTGCTCGTAGAGACGCTTGGCATCGAGGGGCTGATTGCTGGTTTGATAAAGATCGGCCAGTTGGAGCTGCGCCGTGACTTTACTCACCGTGGTGGTTGGCTTGTTTATTAGTTCCTGGTAAAGAGCGACGGCGTCCTTGGTGCGGTTGGTATTGCCGTAAAGGGAAGCCAGCGCGAGCTTCGCGATGGCGGCCATGTCTTTGCTGCCCGCGGAAGCTGCGGCCTTGAAATCGGCTTCAGCTGCTGAGTTGTCACCCTCCGTCGCAGAAGTCACCCCCATGAAATAGCGGGCCATATCCGCGGAACGGGTATGGGGATATTTGTCGAGGATTGCCTGGAATTGCTTCTTGGCGGTTTCGGCACGCTCTTTAGCAGAAGCGAAACTGGGAATGCCAGGCTGCGGGGGTGTTCCGGCGGGACGAAGCTGGGCTTCAAGCGTCCGGACCGCCTGCGTCATGTCGAGACTGGCCTTCTCATTCTGCGCGCTCTGGTAATACCATCCACCCGCTATCACAGCGATGATCGCTGCCACCACGATGCCGGCGATGGTGAGAGTGTTCCTGTGTTCCACACTCCAGTGAGCGGTCTTCTCGGCAGCCCCAATGGTCACCCGGCTGAATGCGTCTTGTTTAAGCTGATGGCGTGTCTCTGCGCGCACGACTACCTTCCAATCTCGTTCTCGATGAGCTTCGGTCTCGGTGGGACGAACTCTTAGTTTATCAGCCGGAAAATGGGACCGTCAAAGGCGATTCGTCCCGGCTTAGCGAGGAGCTTCCTCCAGCAATCCTTGTTCGAGCTTCTCCTGGCACTCGATGCAGTGGCGCGTCCAGGGCACAGCCTCAAGACGCTTCGCATTGATCTCTTTGCCGCAGTGTATACATTCGCCGAAGCTGCCTTCGCGGATGCGCGCCAGCGCCCTCTCCACCATTTGCAGGAGCTGTCGCTCGTTGTTGCTCTGGCTGAACAGGAATTCCTTGGTGTAGGAACTCGCGGCGCGATCGGCAATATCTTGTGCCGTGTCTTCGTCGGCCGAACGGCCGTCGGCCTGAGTGCGGGAGACGGTGCGGCGCAACTCCTGCTGCCGGGTCTCAAGCCGTTTTTTGAATGCTTCTAACTTCTTCTTATCCATAGTGTCACTTCTAACGTCCCGCGGCGACGGAGCCGCTCGTAAGGTAAAGGCCAAACCACGATGATAAGCGTCAAAATTGAGATGCGTCAACAGGCCGGTCGGCTGTCCAAGTGTTACCGCGCGGTTCCATGGCAACCCTTTTTTTCGGGCGCAAGTCTAACGGTCGCCACTTCAGTGCTGCCCTGAAGTGTCTATCTAAAGTTCGCTGCACAAATTACGAGTGTTGCGGTGCCCAACGATTTTCTTCGACGTGAATCCGGTGGCTGTGACCTGCACAAGGGACGACTTCGGGCGCGAATTGGTTTCACATTATCTCGGCATAGAAAGCAAGCGGGATGCGGGGGAGGGCTTGTCACTTCGTGGGCCCATCTCGCGACGTGGAGAGGCCGCTCGGGGGGGCGTCCTCTCTGCGGCCATGGTTCCAGCCGGGCATTGAGGCGAATGTTCCGGCTGGAACGTTAGGCAGGACAGTTCCTGCGGCATACGGGCAAAATTCAGGAAAAACTCGATGGCGCAGCTTCGGCAAAAAGCAACCTTAGATAGCGCTTGTGATTTCCTGCCGAGTGATGACGGAGCGGCCGAGTTTAGTTCTCCGGAGGAACGAAAAGCGATATTGAAAGCCAGCCTTTAGAATTCCGCGCAGGGAAGAGGAATTGGTCGCCCCGCTGAAAATGCGTGCGATTCGTCCCTGTTTTCGGAGGCTGGTTGCGGCTAGACCAATAGCAGTGGCATAGTGACCGCGGCCACGGTTGGCAAGTGGCGTCCAGCAGTCGAAGATCATCGACGCATTTTCTGCAAAGGGCTCAATGATGTGATCAATCTCCGCCAGATGGAAGCCGTCGTAGTTTCCGATCCACAAGAAATGCACGGGACGACCGGTCTGATCCTGCAGGAGAAACCCGGATGCACCGGGTTGCGCCAGACGATGGGCGCAACGCATCAAGTAGCGGAGGGTGGGTGAGTCTCCGGCATTGGTGATCGAGCCCTCGACCAGATGTTCCCGGGTGAGGGGTAATAGTTCGACGTGTATCTCGTCTGGTGATTCCGCAGGGCGAGATTCCGGGGCCTCAAAAATCAATACCTCATCTTGCGAGGCAATCGAGTGCACCGCTCTTTGCATGGAGTGGCGAGCCGTGGCGGCGAATCCGGTCTCGTGGATGCGATTTGCCACGGATTGATAGGAAGCTCTGGCTTCGCGAAGTTTGTCTCCGAATTGCGGAAAGCGGGCGGCGGTGGTACTGAGCATCTGGCGCCCGACCCGGGCCATGTGTCTGGGGAGCCCGCGAGAGACCTGGACATAGCGAGTCTGCCGCATTTCGTTAGCGTAGCGTTCTTTGTAAGACTCTTCACCGAGACCGAGGTCGAGCCATCGCAAAGAAGTATCTTTGGCTCCCTCTTCCACCAGAAGACGAAGCAGGCACGAGCCCGGAGAGACGTGGGCGTACTCCATCTCGAAGGTGGGTAGGTACCAGAACCAACTTCCGCCAAAGCGAAAGCCGTAGTTCCAGGCCACAGGCCGGCCATCGATCTCGAGCTGGCTGATCTTGAGCCAGCCGGACTGGGACAAAAGATCGCTCAACTGCTGCAGGAAGGCGCGGCGCTCGGGTCCAACCAGCGGGCTGACGCGGTCACTGGCGAGGAAACGCGAAATCTGTGCGGAGACAATGGATTCGAGGCTTGTGCCGACTTGTTCCGGCTCGGTGACATGTATGACTTTGACCGAACCAAGACTGGTGAGCCGTTTCAATGCCCGCTTCTCGCGACTCTTGCCGGCCAACGATCGCACGAGCGTTTCTCGCTGGCCTTCCCCTCCAAGCTGAACAACGCCGCAATTGTAGGCAGCGCGCGAGGTGACATAAAAGCGTCGTGAGCTGGCTACGCTGGGAAGCTCCTGCAGGGTGGTTGAGGTCGCAGGTACATTTGCCAGAACGAGATCATGGAGGCCGAGTTTCTGGATTTCTTCCAGAAGAGCGAGGATGACGGATCGGCGATTGGCCGGCGTGCTTATGATGTCGCAGTAATCCGCAGTACTCGAAGTTAAGAAAAAGGCGGCCCGTGGCGCTTTGGGATCGATGGCCAGCGCCGCGACACCGGCGAGTTGATCGACGTCGTCGTATACCAGAAAAAGCAAGGTAGACAGGTGGCCCTGAAAGCCGCGACTGGCGGCCAAGGCCCACTGGTAGGTGAAAAAAACCTCCGGATTCTCCATGGCGAGAACCAGGGTGTTCCACGCGGCAGAGAGGTCGGGATCCTCCGGAATTTTTTTCAGGACACTTACGCGCACAATTTTTGACGGACAGAGTTCATACGAAGAGACTGGCGTCTTCAAGAATGCCGCATTCTGGCTGTAGGCGCAAGCGAGCGCCGAGCTAGCCGCCCAGTAATCGCTGGAGGCGCGCGTGAAATCCGCTGAGGTGGGCGGCGAACTCGGGGAGAGTCATATCCGAAGTCACGTGACTGCGTGGAATGGCTAAGGGGCTGGATTGCTGTGCCGCCCAGCGCTCGACGTTGAGGAACGCGCAGGAGAAACCGGCTTCTCGGGCCAAGCGGAATTCGCGGTCACCCATCGTGGCAGGGTTTCCGAAAGGATAAGCGAAAGCCCAGATCGGCCGTTCAAGAGCGCGTTCTAACTCGACTTTACCTTCCTGAATCTCGCGGCGTGCTTCCTTGTCTGTGCACAAAGATAGAACGGGATGAGTCCGGGTGTGGGCTCCGATCGTCATTCCTGATTCGGATAGCTGCTTGAGTTCGGGAAGGCGCAAGAGACGCCAGCGTTTTTCCGAGGATGTGGCGTTTGCGGGCCCAGTGTGAATGCGAACCCGGGCCATCCAATTCGCTCGTGCCTCTGCATCCAGTTGCGAGGCCCTCCTCACCGTGTTCCACCAACGGCTTTGAAAACTCTCTGCTGGCGGCAGGTTGGAGAGTGGATCAGCGGGAAGTTGGGACGCTAGTCCGTTCAATGGCTTGATTCGCATTGCGTGGTAGAGCTCTTCGTACCAGAGCATGCTCGGGTCATTCTTACAGGACGCTGCGGTCACGAAGAAAAGACACGGGACATGCTCGCTCTGGAGGATCGGAAGCATGTCGGTGAGGGTATTGAGTAGACCATCGTCGCAGGTCACGAGAACGGAGCGCGGAGTAGGCGGTTGGCCTTGATCAATCGCGGCCCGAAATTCTTCGGGGTGAAGGATGCGATAGTGAGCCTTTAAGAATTGGAGCTGCTTGCGAAAAACCTCGGGCTGGACCAGATTGCCGTCGAGAAACTTGTCGCTGCTGAAATAATCGGCCGGCAGGATGCCATGGTAGTTCACGACCGCGTAACCCGCGAGCGGTGTCATGCGGGCCAGACATCCCGTGCGATGCAGCGTTGGATAGACCGCGTGCTTGAGGAGTGGACTGACGAACCTCATCGCTCGAAGACCGAGGGTATTGTAGCAAGCGGTGAGAGCGGGCTCGACAACGGATCAAACGGTCCAGCCGAAACATCGCTGCCGACACTTCAACTGGACCATGCGATAGACGGGCGGCACAGTACGGCGCTTAGTGATGATCGTGGTCGTTATCCCAGTTCTGCTCAGTTTCCCAACGATGCTCTTTTCCATTCCACCATTGGTGGTACTGATCCCAGCACCGTTGGCGTTCGGCGTTCAGAGCCCGGCGGCGGCTCTCGGCCTGAGGGCTGTGGTCGCCGTGGTCATGGATGGCTCGGTCGAGGTTGGCCTCCGCTTTTTCAACTGCATGCTGGCAGTGCGACCTGTCATCGGCATGCGCTCGAGGTGCTGCTACGAAGAACAAAAGTGCCCATACAACCAATCCTGCGACTGCTGCTTTCCCGACTCGTGGATTCAAGGCTATCTCCTTTCAGTTTCGGTGATTGCAACTGGACGCCGACTTCTGAACTTCCTTCTTAAGCTCGGGAGCCTGCGGGCAGAACTTAGCGGATTTTATGGGCGTCAGTGCCGGGGCTCTATACAGTTCATGCTGTAAGAGGTCTGCTGAACAAATGCAGAGAGGGGTCCCGTTCCGCTTGCACCGTAATCCTGATCTCTAGCGCGGCAGAGGATCTTTCATGTTGCTCAGGGCGTAAGCCAGAACTGCCATAGCTGCGGCGTTTTCTCGGAGCTCGGCCGGTACTACTTTGTCCAAAGTATCGGCCGCGGAGTGATGGTAGTTGAAGTAGGTGCGGCCATCTTGCATCACGCCAAAGGCGGGGACTCCAGCGTCGGACATTTCCGCAATGTCGGCGCCTGGAGGATAGGTGCTGGGCTGGAAAACGGTGGCGCCGATGCTAAGCAAAACCGATTGTACGGGACGTACAGCCTCGATGGCGGTGGGAGAGACCTTGACATCAAAACCTAGAGGATGGGCAGCGCCGGCGTCACTCTCGATGGCGGCGATGTGGTGGGCGAAGTCAGATGCATACTCGTGGGAATAGGCCTTGCTGCCGGCGCCCCCGTTTTCTTCATCCATCCACGCGATCACGCGGAGGGTACGCGCGGGGCGGAGATGGAGTCGCTGTAGGATTTCAGCAGTTTCCATGGCGATGACCACCCCAGCTCCGTCGTCGATGGCGCCAGTGCCGAGGTCCCAGGAATCGAGATGGCCGGAGACGATGACGATCTGCTCGGGATGTTCGGACCCTTTCAGATCGGCGATGACGTTGTAGCCGGTTTCGTCGGGCAGCTTTTGCGGAGTGAGTGTGAGATGCATACGGATCTTGCCCTGTGAGGCCAGGTGGACGATCAGGTCGGCGTCTTCGGCAGTTACTGCGGCAGCGGGAATTCCGGCGGGGAAGCTGAACCCAGTGTGGGGAAGACGGTAATCCGCGCTGCCGACCGAGCGGACCAGGGCAGCGACTGCGCCTAGGTCGGCGGCAGCTTTGGGGCCGGCCCCGCGATAACGGACAGCCTCGCCATAGGCGGCGAAGCCGAGTCCCGCAGCAGCCTTTTGCTTGTCGAATAATTCGTTGAACAGGACGATCTTGCCAGCAACTTTTTCGCGACCGAGGGCTTGGAGCTCTTCGAAAGTGTTGACGGTTAACACGTCCGCGGTCAGGCCATCTGCGGGAGTAGAGGAGCTGCCACCGAGAGCAGTGAGCACGATCTTTTGCGTGGTGCCCGGGACCATACCGGGATATTCAATGAGGGCGGCGCCTTCGGCGCCGCGGATCCAGTGCGGGACGGTCACAGGCTGGAGGCGCACATCGAGGCCGAGTTGGCGAAGTTCGGCGGCAACGTATTCGGCGGCGGCGTGGGCCTGGGGTGAACCGCTGGGTCGCGGTCCGATGTTCTCGGTGAGGTGGGAAAGCTGGCGATAGGCATAGTCGTCATTCAACGCCGCGGCTTTGATGGCGGAAAGCTGCTGCAGTAGTAATGGCGGAAAATTCTGTTGGTCGGCCTTAGAGGCTTGCGGCGCAGAAATCCAAGAAGGAATGGTTTGCGGCTGCTGGGGCGGATTCTGTGCTCCGACGGCGTCACAAAGCAGGAGAAGTGCAGTGCACGACGCGATGGAGAAGCGAAGGACCTTGGTCATAGATGCAGGCAAGTGTATCTGACGGCCCCTACCTGGGAAAGCCTGCCCTAAATTCTCGGTCCACCGGATTTTCCGGTCTACCATGCGAACCTGATGTGTTCTTCTTCCCGAGCGGATTAGCGTGAGGCATGGACAAGAAACAGATTAACGATCCCAAGATGACCTTGAACTTCCTGATCTGGGTGGGCGGGGTGTTTATGCTGTCTCTGGCGGCGCTGCTGGCGCATTTTGTGTGGAGGGTTTTCTAGCTTTGTTTCCGAACGAAAAAATGGCCCCATTTCTGGGGCCACGTTTCAAAGAGGCAAAATTGGTGGGCGATTTCAGGAAAGGCTAAGCAAGTTGTCGTCCCGCCAGTGGGAACGGAACTTCGGGAAATGTTTCGAAGAGAAGAGAGTGAGGGTCATACTTTTAGATGCGGCCTCTTTCGTTACATGAGGAAGAAGCACTTGCCGAGCCAAAAGAGGCAAGACGGGGCTGCAAAATAATTTTTTACGTAAGCGATTGAATTGTATAGGTTTAGCTCGACGCCGCAGCCGACGGACAGGAACTTGGAACCAAGGAACAAATGTTCCATGATGCAGACGCATGCACATTCGCTGCCGGTCGAAGGGCTGAATGGATACGGGCCGCAAGCCAAACCTGCGGCCCGTAAAGACTTAATAACTAGCTGTTTCCAGCCACGGTACGCAGCTTGCCGGGCAGGAAATGGTACGGCGGCCATGGTCCGCTGATGGCTACCTGGCAGTTTTTAAGCTGCTTGGCGGCCGTGGTGTAACGGTTCTGGTATTTCTCCACCGACTTGGAATCGATGAGATGGGCGATGTCGATGAGCATGCCTTGGGGAGCAACCTTCTTGCAGCTCACTTCTTCTTCCAGCGGGTTAAACAGTTTGTGGACCTGCACAGAAAGTGCACGGGCCTTGGTCTGTCGCTCGCGCTCGCGGGACGCCTTGACGCGCAGCTTGGAAAGATAGTCTCCGCCGACAGTGTCGGGCAGGACGACGTCGATCATGGCCTCGCGCAACGAGCCATCGCTGACGGTCAGCTTGATATGCATTTCGGACTTGCCTCGGAGCTTGGCTACGCTGACTCCGAAGGCGCGCCGGTTGACCCGGACAGCCTGACGGAGCGCGTCGTCGCTTTCAAAGATCGTTCCGAAGCGGAAGGGCAAAACGGTGGAGTTTCGGAAGCAGCCGCTGACCACGCGGGCGTGGTCGATGGCCGCTTTCTGGTCAAGTTCTGCACTATTGGGGTCGTATTCGCTCACAATCACAGCAAACTCGCCGCTGGGATAGCTGAGGACTGGGGCCCCGTTCACGCCCTGGACGTTTTCGATTACAAAAGGACGTCGGGAACGGGTGCCGTTGGGAAGGGTCTGGTGCTCGGTAAGGCAGTAAGCGTACCAAGACATATTGAACTCTCCGAACCGGGACGGAGGCGGACCAGCCACCTCTTTTATGTTGTTTTGCAAAAGCTGAACTGCAAGTCTGGAAGTTTACTTAGCGGTACAGGGTCCGAAATACTGGGTAGCCAACTGTTAAGCCCCGTAAGTCATATTACTTCGGTTTGAATGGAAAATGCAACTTTTTTGTAGCAAGCAGCATCGCTGAGGATTTTGTCTGGTCGGAAGAGTCCTCGGAATACTGCGGCTAAGGGTTGCCGGTGGTAGCGGGTTCGGGTATATTCTGCTGGCTTAATCTGTCTCTCCCCCTTCAGTTATCGTTCGATCCTGTGTCCCAGGAGAATTCATCATGAAGTTTCGCATTGCAGTCGTAACCCTGATAGTGGTGCTTTTGTTCGGCGCCAGATCCTCAGCCCAAACTGAGTCGATTCTCTATGCCTTCAGCGGAGGATCGGATGGTGGAACTCCCTATTCCACTCTGACTCTGGATAGCTCCGGAAATCTCTATGGCACCACGTTCAATGGCGGCGCGAACGCAGCCGGGACGGTCTACGAGCTCTCGCCCGGTGCCGATGGATGGAAAGAGACAGTGCTGTTCAGCTTCGACGGAAAGGACGGAGATGGTCCATACAGCGGCGTGGTCCTCGATGCGGAAGGCAATATTTACGGCTCCACGGCTTTCGGTGGGGCACATGGATCGGGCACGGTGTATGAGTTGAAGCTCTCTTCGAAGGGTGTTTGGAAAGAGACGGTTATCCACAATTTTGGCACTGTCGGAAACACTCCCCAGGGGAACATAGTCTTCGATAAGGACGGAAACCTGTATGGAACAACGTTCTATGGCGGAAGGTACGGCAAGGGGACGGTTTGGGAACTCTCGCCGAATGGCAAGGGCGGATGGATATCCAAAACCCTGCATACTTTTGGAGCGGCATCGGATGGAGCCAATCCATACGCCGGAGTCACTCTTGACGCGGAGGGAAACGCTTACGGCACCACCTGGATTGGAGGCGCCAACAATGCTGGAGTGGTTTTTGAGTTGAGCCCCAAGCCGAGCGGCCCGTGGGATGAAAGCGTCCTCTATAACTTCAGTGGAGCCGGTTCCGTTGGTGGGCTGATCTTCGATGTGAAGGGCAACTTGTATGGGAATATATTCTACGGCATGGTTTTCGAACTGATACCTGGCTCCAGTCACGAATGGACTGAGACCACTCTAGCGATGGTTGGAAGCGGCGCCGAGTCGACTCTCGTGTTTGACTCTGAGGGCAATCTTTACGGAACAACACTCGATGGCGGCAGTTCTCTCATGGGTTCGGTTTTCGAACTCGCTCCCGAGACAGGCGGGTTGTGGAACCAGACCACGTTGCATTCCTTTACCGGCCGTGAGGATGGGAGCCGCTCCGATGTTGGTGTGACTTTGGACTCGAAAGGCCATATCTACGGGACGGCCTATGCGGGTGGTGGCACTGGCTGCGGCGGGAGCGGCTGCGGGGTGGTGTTTCAGGTGAACTGAAGTCCGCCTAATTAAGACAGCAAATCACTCATAGCGGAGGCTTTCTACCGGATCCAGTTGAGCGGCGCGAGCGGCGGGAACGGTGCCGAAGATCACACCCACCACCGATGAGACCACAATCGCAATGATGGCCGATAAGCCGGAGATCGGGATGCGGTACTCGGTGAGGAAACGGACGGAGTAAGGAATCGCCAGGCCGATGACGACTCCGGCGAAGCCTCCGATCAGAGAGATGAGGATCGCCTCGGCGAGAAACTGAAAGCGGATTTCGCGGTTGGTCGCGCCGACGGCCTTACGGATGCCAATCTCGCGGATCCGCGAGGTAACCGTCGCCAACATGATGTTCATGATGCCGATGCCGCTCACCAGCAGGGTCACCATCGAAATCAGGAGCAGAACCCAGGTCAGGCCGGTGGCGATGCGGTCTGCCATGGAAAGCAGCGCAGTGAGGTTGGAGACATCGTAAACGGACTCCGAGCGGTGCCTCGACTGCAGGACACGCTTAATCTGCGCCGACGCCGGAATCACCATGGAGGGATCTTCCATGGAAAAATACAAGAGTTTGACGCCGGGGGTCTCCATGAAGTACCGGCTGACCGAGTAGGGGATCAGCATGGTATTGTCGACGATCTCCGATTGGCCGAAAGTCTCTACCCGCTCCTTGAACGTCCCGATGATGGTGAAGGGCAACCCAGTGAGCTTGATCACTTTACCGACAGCAGCTTGCGGCGAACCGTAAACCTCTATCGCCATTTTCTCCGTGATCACGCCAACCTTGTTGTGGGCTTGGGAATCTTCGTGATCAAAGAATCGTCCCGAAGGGATCACCAGATTGCGCACGATGACGTACTCGGGATTGACTCCCAAAATCGTGACATCTCTCTCCCGGCCGTTACCAACCGGGACGCGGTCTGAGAGTTGGGTCACGGGAGAAGACGCAACTATGCCCGGTACGACTTCCTGGACGGCGTGGAGATCGTCGACGGTCAGGGGGTCGGGGTTGGAGTTACTGATATGCGGGGCGCCACCGAGGTACTCGGCCCAGATTTCATTTGTGCCGATGGCCTGGATCTGGTTGAGGACAAACTGACGGCCCGTCATTCCGATGGTCACGACAAGGATAAGAGATGCCGTGCCAATGACCATCCCCAGCGCGGTCAAAATGAAGCGCACTTTGTTGCTGCAGAAAGTGTCGTAGGCAAAGGCGATGATTTCGCCGATGGCCATGTTGGGCCGGAGGCGATCGGGCATCAGGGCTGCAGCCATCTTGGTATGTAGATGCTACGTAGGAGAACAAGAACTCGCAAGTTTGGCGGACCCAAGTCGTGACTGCCGGGAGAAAGTAAAGAACCGTAAGAAAGACAGACTTCCGAATGTTTGTTGTGGCAAAGTAGAAGCTTCTTGGGAGTTCGGGATCGATTGGAGCGAATGGCGTTTCCTGGAAATACAGCATCTGAACCGGACATGCGTGAACCGAAGGCAGGGGGAAACGTAAGGAGTTCGCTCTTTTGGATGGTGCTGGTCGCGCTCGCGCTGCGGTTGGTGGTGATGTCCTTCTTGTATCCCGAGAGCACCGACCCGGCTCGCGACCACTGGCGATTTGGAGGCGAGAGTGTATTTTGGAGCTTCAATCCGCGCTATTTGGAAGAAGAGCCGGCTGATCCATTTAATATGATCTTCTGTGCGGGGCTCACGATCTTGACGTGGTTGGGATTTCGGCGGGCGTGGCAGACCGACCCCGTTGCTGCCGTCCCATATCTGCTGGTATTCCTGTTCTTTCCGGTGATCTATTATCTGACGCATCTAGAAGATTATTATCGGCGGCCGATTGATCCTCAGTATGTTGTTTTATCTGCCTGTGCGGTTACCGCATGGGTTTCGGAGCGCAAGCGACGGTCCGCGAGCCCAACGCGGGTTGCGATGGCAACAGGCGATTGAACACTCTTTATCGGCACTATAAACCGCAGATCCTTCTGTTGCTGCTGACGGCGGGCGCGCTGCTGGTGCAGGGATACCATCCCTTCGCAGAAGATGCGGAGATCTACCTCCCCGGTGTGGAGAAGATCTTACATCCTGAGTTATTTCCTTTCGGGCGCGAATTTTTTCTGGCGCACGCCAGCATGACGTTGTTTCCCAACGCTGTCGCTCTTTTTCTCCGCGCTACGCACTTGCCAATGCAAACCGGGCTGTTCTTGTGGCATGTGGCGTCTATTTTTTTGTTGCTCCTTGCATGCTGGGAATTATCCGGTCTGTTCTTTTCGACGGCGCGAGCGCGCTGGGGCGGAGTGTGTTTGGTCGCGGCGCTTTTGTCGATACCGGTCGCAGGGACGGCGCTCTACATCATGGATCAGTATTTGAATCCGCGGAATCTGGCGGCGTTCGCGGGGGTATTCATGCTGGCGCGAACCTTGGAAAAGAAGTATGTGCGGGCGTTGTTGTGGCTGGGGTTCGCGGTCTGCATGCACCCCCTGATGTGGGTTTTTCCATTTTCATTCTGTCTCTTGTTCGTGGTCATGGACAGATTGGAAAGTTATTTGAAGAACACGAAAACAGGAGGGTTCGCGAACCTGGTGTGGCTGGGGATGCCTCTGGCATCTGCGCCTGCCCTGGCCTACCACGAGGCCGCGAAACGGCACTCCTATCACTACATTCAGAACTGGGCGTGGTACGAGTTGCTGGGGATCGTTGCGCCGCTGGTATTGTTCTGTTGGTTCGGGCGCATCGCGCGGAGCCGACAATGGCATATGCTCGAGCGCGTTAGCCGTGCGTTCATTGTCTACGGCTTGATCTACTTGGCTGGTGCATTGGTGGTTGATCTTCCGTCCCGCTTCGAAGCTCTGGCTCGTCTGCAGCCATTGCGCAGCTTGCATTTCCTTTACATCGTGATGTTCGTCATGGTCGGCGGCTTTCTCGGCGAGTTCGTGCTCCGAGAGCGCGTGTGGCGTTGGCTGGTGCTGTTTGTGCCATTGAGTATCGGTATGTTCCTGACACAGCGGGCGATTTTTCCCGCGAGTGCGCACGTGGAATGGCCCGGCTCCGCTCCAAGAAATCCGTGGGAGCAGGCGTTCCTCTGGGTCCGGCAAAATACGCCAAACGACGCGGTGTTCGCGCTCGATCCCTATTACATGGATATTTCCGGCGAAGATAATGTCGGCTTTCGATGCCTTGCCGAGAGGAGCCGTCTGGCAGACGGAGACAAGGACAATGGCGTGGTGAGCATGTTCCCTCGGTTGGCTGAAGAATGGTGGGCGCAGGTGCAGGACCAGACGCCCTGGAAGAAATTTCGTTTGGAAGATTTCGAGCGACTGAAGAATAAATATGGAGTCGGTTGGGTGCTGGTAGAGCAGCCGGGAGCTGAGGCACTTGACTGCGTATACGAAAACAAAGTGGTGCGTGTTTGCCGGCTTCCCTAGCGGGAAGTGCAGCACTGTGGCCTTTCAGCGGTATGGCCAATGCACCCGAGCGCACACATGATCAGCTACAATCGTAAACTCGGGAGAATTTTTCTAGAGTGGCCACTGCGCAACCCATTCGCGACGCTGTTCAGGATAGCGATCGGCTATTTCCGTATCACAAATGGGAAGCGCGATTGCCCGTTTTGGCTGGGCAGTACCGTGAGAACTTGCCTTGCCCTCACATCCTCCTGAAGGATTTCCTCTATCCAGAGGTTGCGCTTGATCTGGCGGCGCAATTTCCGCAGGCTGGCAGCGACGCCTGGACGCAGTACAAGCACGCCAACGAAAACAAGTTGGGGTTGGCCAAGCGCCAGCTCTTTCCACCTGCCATTGCGGCGGTTACCGATGAACTGAACTCGCCAGAATTTGTGGCCTGGATTTCAGAATTGACCGGAATCCCCGGCCTGATGGCCGATCCGATGCTGGAGGGTGGGGGCCTGCATCAGTCGGGTCCGGGCGGTTATCTAAATGTGCATACCGATTTCTCGATGCACCACTTTCATGCGAAGTGGCGCAGGCGCGTCAATCTGATTCTTTATTTGAATTCGGAATGGCGCGAGGAATGGGGTGGAGCGCTCGAATTGTGGGAGCAGAAAATGAAGCGCTGCGGGGCGAAGTATCCGCCGCTGCTGAATCATGCGCTCATTTTCACGACTGACGAGCGGTCCTTGCATGGCTTTCCTGATCCCCTCACCTGTCCCGAAGGTCAGTCCCGAAAGAGCCTGGCTTTGTATTACTACACGGTCGAAGAGGGTGAGAAAGTCACGGGACATTCCACCGATTATTTTGCCCGGCCGCAGGACGGCTGGAGGAAAACATTGATGATCTGGCTGGACAAGAAGGCGGTTGACCTTTACTCGCGAGCCAAGGCGCGGTTTGGTTTTTCCGATGCCTTTGCCAGCCGAGTGCTGGGATTTTTGTCCAGGAAGAAGTAGCCTATACAGCGATGTCAGCCAAGCGAACACTCTTCGAGAAAATATGGGACGCGCATCTGGTGGCGCAACCGAGCGGCCGATCCCCGATCATCTATATCGATCTGCATCTAGTGCATGAAGTGACGTCGCCGCAGGCCTTCGATGGCTTGCGAGTCTCCGGTAGAAAAGTCCGTCAGCCCTCACGGACCGTGGCCACCGTGGACCACAATATTCCGACCGAGCCGCGCGGAACTCGGATTACCGATCTCATTGCCGCCAAACAGATCTCTGCGCTGCAGGCCAATTGCAAAGAGTTCGGTGTCCGGTTGTTCGATATGGATTCGCCCGACCAGGGGATCGTGCACGTGATTGGCCCGGAACTAGGGCTGACCCAGCCGGGAATGACGATCGTCTGCGGTGATAGCCACACCAGCACGCATGGCGCCTTCGGGGCGCTGGCCTTTGGCATTGGGACTTCGGAGGTTGAACACGTCCTGGCAACGCAGTGCCTGGCTCAACAGAAGCCGAAGACGATGAAGATCGACGTGCACGGACGGCTGGCGGACGGCGTGACAGCAAAAGATCTGACGCTCGGAATCATCGGACAGATTGGCACAGACGGCGCTACTGGCTACGTAATTGAATACGCGGGCGAAGCGGTTCGCGGGCTTTCGATGGAAGGGCGTATGACCCTGTGCAATATGAGCATCGAAGCCGGGGCGCGTGCGGGCATGGTCGCGCCCGATGAAGTAACTTTTGCATACGTGAAGCGAAGGCGATTCGCACCGCGCAACGGCGACTGGGGACAAGCCGTGGAGAGCTGGCGTCGATTGCCGACGGACGAGGGTGCGGCATTCGACAAAGTGGTGGAGATTGATGCCTCGCAACTTTCTCCGTTTGTAACCTGGGGGACGAATCCGGGCATGGTGGCTCCGGTGACGGGCCGCGTGCCGGAGTTCAGCAGTTTGAAAGATGGCGATCGACGGGCGGTTGAGCTGGCTTTGCAGTACATGGGGCTGGAGCCGGGGAATCGCATTGAAGACATTGCCGTGGACCGGGTTTTCATCGGGTCCTGCACAAACTCTCGCCTGGAAGATTTGCGCGCCGCGGCCCGGGTGGCAAAGGGCCATCACGTGAGCGCGAAAGTGCGCGCGATGGTGGTACCGGGCTCGCAGACGGTCAAGCGCGCCGCGGAACAGGAAGGGCTGCACAAGATCTTTGTCGATGCGGGGTTCGAGTGGCGAGAATCGGGATGCTCGATGTGCTTGGGCATGAATCCTGACATCTTGCAACCCGGAGAGCGCTGCGCTTCGACCAGCAACCGGAATTTTGAAGGGCGGCAGGGACGCGGTGGCCGGACGCATCTGGTGAGCCCGATGATGGCGGCAGCGGCGGCGATTGCGGGGCACTTCACAGATATTCGGAATTGGAAATATCAATGAGCATGATTCCGTCGAAAATGATCGCAACAACGGTGGTCTCGAGGAACGCGCGATGAATCCGTTTGGCGTACATCGCGGCCGCGTGGTTCCGCTGGATCGGGTGAATGTGGACACGGACCAGATCATTCCCAAACAGTTTCTGAAGAGGATCGAGCGCACTGGCTTTGGCCAATTTCTGTTTTACGACTGGCGGTTCGCTGCGGACGGGTCGAAGAGCGCGGGTTTTGTTCTTGACGAGCCGCGCTACAAGGGCGCCAGCATTCTTGTAGCAGGGAAGAACTTTGGTTGCGGTTCCTCCCGCGAGCACGCCGTGTGGGCGCTATCGGATTTCGGATTTCGCGCCGTAATCTCTCCGTCTTTCGCGGATATCTTTGCTAATAACAGCACGAAGAATGGGTTTCTGACGGTTCGTCTCAGCGAAGGGGAAGTCGCGGAGTTGATGAAGCGTTCCCGTGAGGTCGATGGTTATCAACTGACGATTGACCTGGAACATTGTGAGGTGCGCGACGACCAGGGCTTCACCGCGAAGTTCCCGATGGATGAATTCGTTCGCCATTGCCTGCTCAACGGACTCGACGATATCGGCCTCACCCTGCAACATGAAGCGGAGATTGCCGCCTACGAAGCCCTGCATCCGGCGCCCTCTGGGCTGTGCGCCGATCAACCGTAGACCGACGGTAAAAGCGAGTAAAGATTTGTAAAACACTCGGCGTTACCTTGACCCGCCTGGGCGAACGGTTGATGCTGTGTTGTACGGCTTTATGATGGTAGTGCGTCGGGTCCCAACCTTAAGTGTGCCTTCGGCGGGAACGAACGTGGTGTAAACCGATATTCCTCCAGCAGATTGCCGCGACGGAATGAAAATGAAAACGTCTAATAAATGGCAGTTTTCCGGGCGTTCTGGCGAGATCCACAAGTTATTGAAACTGTGAATGTAATTCTATGAACTTTTATCAAGGAGTATCTCCGCTGTTTCCTCGCCCTTGGCTTTCGCTGTTTCTGGCCATCGCCATGGGTGTGTGCGCATTTTCTTCCGGCTGTACCAGTGCTGACAAGCAGCAGAAGGCGCAAGCCGCAGCTCCGCATGCGGTATCGGTCGCAATCGCCAAAGTGCAACAACAGGACATGCCGGTCTATCTGGTTGGACTGGGATCCGTGACTGCGTTCTACACGGCGAATATAAAAAGTCGCGTCGACGGGCAGATCATGCGGGTTAATTTTCAGGAAGGACAGATTGTCAAAGAAGGCGACTTGCTGATCCTCATCGATCCGCGTCCCTACCAGGTTCAGCTGGAACAGATGCAGGCTCAGCTGTTCAAGGACCAGGCAACGCTGCGCGATGCCAGATTGAACCTGGACCGCTATACCACGCTGATTCCCTCGGGAAGCATTGCGCAGCAACAAGTCGATACCCAGAAATCAACCGTGGATCAGCTCGATGGCCAAGTGCGGACAGACCAGGCGCAGATCGACAACGCCAAGTTACAGCTGGTTTATTGCAACATCACGGCGCCATTCACTGGCCGCGTGGGACTACGGCAAGTGGACCCGGGAAACATCGTTCATGCAGCGGACACCAATCCGATGCTGATCCTCACCCAATTGCAGCCCATCGCGGTGGTATTTACGCTGCCTGAGGATCAACTGCCGACTGTGGCGCAGCACATGAAGAACTCCACGCTGCTGGTGGAAGCCTACAGCCGGGACAACCAGACCAAGCTGGCTACGGGCAAGTTGTTGACCATCGATAACCAGATCGATCAGACGACTGGAACGGCCAAACTGAAAGCTGTCTTCGACAACAAAGACAATCAACTTTGGCCGAACCAATTTGTGAATGCAAACTTGCTCCTGGAGACGCGCAAGAACAGCACCGTGCTGCCCACAGCGGCAATTTTGCGTGGCCCACAGGGAGCTTTTGTCTATGCGGTGAAGAGCGACAAAACCGTCGAGGCGCGGCCCGTAACGGTAACAATCGCACAAGGCAACATGACGGTAGTGACGAGCGGAGTCGAGCCCGGAGAAACGGTGGTGACTGACGGGCAGGACAAACTACAAACTGGCAGCTCGATCGAGCCCCGCGACAGCAGCCCCATCAACACTCCGAGCGCCAGTGGTAAAGGCAGTGCCCCAATTTCAGGAATCCCGGCTTCATGAGTCCCTCACGGCTATTTATTCTTCGGCCAGTGGCCACCACGCTGTTGATGGTGGGCGTGCTGCTGGTAGGCTGGGTCGCGTTTTTACAACTCCCGGTCTCCGCACTGCCTGAAGTCGATTACCCGACCATTCAAGTTGTAACGTTCTATCCGGGAGCGGATCCCGACGTGATGGCTTCGTCGGTGACTTCTCCGCTGGAACGCCAGTTTGGACAAGTCCCTGGACTGAGCCAGATGACCTCGACGAGTTCATTTGGCAGTTCCGTCATCACTCTGCAGTTCGGCCTTGATCAGAATATCGATGTGGAAGAACAGCAGGTGCAAGCTGCCGTGAATGCCGCGTCTACGTTTCTGCCGGCGGATTTGCCGAATCCTCCCATTTACAACAAAGTGAACCCCGCGGATTCTCCCATCCTCACGCTGGCCCTGTCTTCGGATTCGCTGCCCTTATCCAAGGTGGAGGATCTCGCCGACACGGCTTTAGCGCAGAAGATCTCGCAGTTGCCGGGAGTTGGGTTGGTTTCCATCAGCGGTGGACAGAAGCCAGCGGTGCGAGTGCAAGTCAACCCAACTGCGCTCGCTTCCTACGGGTTGGGCCTGGAAGATGTTCGCAACGCGTTGGCCGAAGCCAACGTGGATCAGGCCAAAGGCGTCATCGACGGCGCGCGCCAGTCCTACACCATCGGCGCCAATGACCAGCTCTTCTCCGCAGACCAATACAAGCCGGTGGTCATCGCGTATCGCAATGGGGCTCCGGTGCGGGTCAGCGATGTGGCGAACGTAATCGATGGTACGGAGAACACACGGCTCGCGGCGTGGATGAACCAGACTCCGGCAGTCATCGTCAACATCCAGCGCCAGCCTGGGGCGAATATCATCAGCGTAGTCGACCGCATCAAGAAGTTGCTGCCCCAACTGCAGGCCTCGCTGCCATCCGCGGTCAAAGTGCAGATTCTTACCGACCGCACTACCACCATTCGCGCGTCCGTAAAAGATGTGGAGTTCGAATTGGCGTTGACCATCGTCCTGGTGGTGGTCGTAATTTTCTTTTTCCTGCGAAATTTGCGGGCCACATTTATTCCCAGCGTCGCGGTTCCATTGTCGATTGTGGGAACGTTCGGCGTGATGTACCTGCTCGGATACAGCCTCAACAATCTGACGCTCATGGCGCTGACCATCTCCACAGGCTTCGTGGTGGACGATGCTATCGTCATGATCGAAAACATCGACCGCTATCTGGAGGCTGGAGATTCTCCGCTGGACGCGGCGCTGAAGGGATCGGGACAGATTGGATTCACCATTGTCTCGCTGACGGTTTCGCTGATTGCCGTACTGATCCCTTTATTGTTCATGGGCGATATTGTCGGTCGGCTCTTTCGCGAATTCGCAGTCACGCTCGCAGTGACCATCCTGGTTTCGGCAGCGGTTTCGTTGAGCTTGACGCCGATGATGTGCGCCAAGCTGCTAAAGCATCGCAAGGAAGGGGAGAAGGGCCGCTTCTACGAGGTGACGGAAGATTTTTATAACCGTGTCATCGCGTTTTACGGCCGCACCGTGAAGTGGGTGCTGAAACACCAGACCGCTACCTTGTTCGTCACCTTCGGGACTCTGGTTCTCACGCTGGTTCTGTACGTGGTTGTACCAAAGGGATTTTTCCCGGTGCAGGATACGGGCGTGATTCTGGGGATTTCGGAAGCCCCAGACAACATCTCTTTTGATGCGATGTCGCTGCGCCAACAGCAACTGGCGAAGGTGATCCTGAAGGACAAAGATGTGGAGAGCCTGTCCTCTTTTATCGGCGTAGATGGCACGAACACGACGCCCAACAGCGGCCGCATTCAAATCAACCTGAAGCCGCGAGATGAACGCGACGACGATGCTTCCGCAATCATTCGCCGGCTGCAGCCCGAACTCGCCAAGGTAGATGGAATCACCCTCTACATGCAGCCCGTGCAGGATCTGACGGTGGAAGACCGGGTAAGCCGCACGCAGTTCCAATATTCCATTGAAGATGCGGACGCGCAGGAGTTAGCGCAGTGGACTCCCAAGCTGGTGGAGAAATTGCGCGCCCAGCCGGTACTGCGCGACGTAGCTACCGACCAACTGAATGGCGGCCTCCGGACCAATCTGACGATTGACCGCGATACCGCGTCGCGGCTGGGAATCCTTCCGCAGGCCATTGACAACACTCTCTACGACGCCTTCGGGCAACGACTGGTTTCAATCATCTTTACGCAGTTGAATCAGTACCACGTCGTGCTGGAAGTTCTGCCTACCTTTGCCAAGACGCCCGATGCGATGAATGACATATATGTTCGCCCGGCCAGTACCATTGCGAATTCGGGTGCGCCGACCGCCAATGCAGCCACGTCAACCACCAGCGGAGCACCAGTTCCGCTTTCCACGTTTGTGCGGATGCAATCGACGAGCACGCCGCTCGCTGTGAACCACCAGGGGCAGTTCCCGGTGGTTACGCTTTCCTTCAACCTGGCACCGGGCGCTTCTCTGGGCGATGCCACCAAGGCCATCCAGCAAGTAGAGAAGGACATTCAGTTGCCGGCCAGCATTCACGCCTCTTTCCAGGGAACGGCCGCCGCATTTCAGAATTCCCTTTCGAGCGAGCCTTTTCTGATTCTCGCCGCCATCATCACGGTGTATATCGTGCTGGGCGTGTTGTATGAGAGCTACATTCATCCCATCACGATTCTCTCCACTCTGCCATCGGCAGGTGTAGGCGCGATTCTGGCTCTGGAGATCACGGGCAACGATCTGACTGTGGTGGCGCTGATCGGCATCATCCTGCTGATTGGCATTGTCAAAAAGAACGCCATCATGATGATCGACTTCGCTCTTGAGGCCGAACGCGAAGAACATAAGCCGCCGGAGGAAGCGATCTTTCAGGCCTGTTTGCTGCGCTTCCGGCCAATCATGATGACGACAATGGCCGCGCTGCTGGGCGGGTTGCCGTTGGCGCTCGGATCGGGAACCGGCGCAGAGTTGCGGCGCCCGCTCGGCATCACCATTGTGGGCGGATTGATTCTCAGCCAGTTGCTTACTCTTTACACCACGCCGGTGGTCTATTTGTGGTTTGACCGGCTGGCGCACCGGTTTGAGAAGTACAGGATCGGCAATCCGATTCCGCACGAACTGTCGGCGGATTCGGCCGATTAAGCTTTGCTATTTCAAGCATGAGTATTTCGGCTCCATTTATTCGGCGTCCGATTGGCACGTCGCTGCTGGCAGCGGCCCTGCTGCTTTCGGGGATCCTTGCCTTCAATTATCTTCCTGTGGCTTCGTTGCCGCGGGTAGATTTTCCCGTGATCGCTGTGGGTGCACAGCTGCCGGGCGCCGACCCGCAGACCATGGCTTCCGCTGTGGCCACGCCACTGGAGCGGCAGTTCGGACGCATCTCCGGCGTGAACCAGATGACCTCATCGAGCCAGTTGGGCTCGACCGCCATCGCGCTGCAATTTGATTTAAACCGCAACATTGATGCCGCGGCGCGCGATGTGCAAGCGGCCATCAATGCGGCGCGCAGTCAGCTTCCCGCGAACCTGCCAAGCAATCCGACCTATCGCAAAATCAACCCCGCGGATGCCCCTATCCTGATTCTGGCGCTCACTTCAGACACGGTTCCCGTGGCGCGCTTGTATGACACGTCGGACTCGATTCTGGCGCAGAAGCTCGCGCAGGTGAATGGAGTGGGCCAGGTCTTCACTTATGGTTCGGCGCCCCCAGCCGTGAGGGTGGAAGTAAATCCGATGCTGCTCAACAAGCTCGGAGTGGGCTTGGACACGGTGCGCAATGCTCTCAACTTGGCCAACGCGAACCAAGCCAAGGGGCAGGTCTCGAATGAAACGACCTCAACATCCTTCGAGGACAATGATCAACTGTTCACTGCAGATCAGTACCGGCCGCTGATTGTCGCTTACCGCAATGGCGGGCCAGTGCGGTTGAGCGACGTTGCGGAGGTGCACGATTCGGTCGCGGATGTGCACAACCTCGGGCTGGCCAATGGCAAACCCGGAGTGCTGGTCGTCATTTTCCGGCAGCCGGGAGCCAACATCATCGAGACCGTAGACCGGGTGCGCGCTCTGATGCCGTATCTCCAGTCCTCGATTTCTCCGGCGATCAAGCTGCAAGTAGTGATGGACCGCACCGTCACGGTCCGTGCCTCGGTGAAGGACATTGAATCCACGCTGCTGATTTCGATCGTGCTGGTGATTCTCGTCGTGTTCGTTTTCCTGCGCACCGTGAGGGCGACGGTGATTCCCAGCATTGCCGTGCCCCTTTCGCTGGTGGGCACCTTCGGCGGGATGTATCTGTTGGGTTACAGCCTGGATAATCTGTCGCTGATGGCGCTGGCCATCTCGACCGGATTTGTCGTGGATGACGCCATCGTGGTGCTGGAGAACATCACGCGCTACGTAGAGCAGGGGATGGATGCGGTGCAGGCCGCGTTCAAAGGCGCGGCCGAGATCGGGTTCACCGTCGTTTCCATGAGCACGTCGCTGGTGGCCGTGTTTATCCCTTTGCTTTTGATGGGCGGAATTGTGGGGCGGCTGTTCCGTGAGTTTGCCGTCACGCTGAGTATTGCGATCGGAGTTTCGCTGCTGGTCTCGCTCACCACCACTCCGACTATGTGCGCGAAATTCCTGCGGCCATCGCAACCGAACCAGCAGCACAACTTTGTCTATCGCACCAGTGAATGGTTTTTCGACACTCTCCTGACCGCCTATCGGCATTCGCTGAAGTGGGTACTGGCGCACCAGCCCATTACCCTGGCAGTCACAATCCTCGTAGCCTGCCTTAGCGTGTATCTCTATATCAAGGTGCCCAAAGGATTTTTCCCGCAGCAGGATACGGGGCGGATCATGGGGTCGGTGCAGGCGGCACAAGATATTTCGTTCCAGGCTATGAGCGGCAAGATGGAACAGTTCGTGAAAATCGTGCTGAAGGATCCGGCAGTCGACACGGCGGTTGGGTTCGCTGGCGGCGGTTCTGCGACGAATCAGGGCCGGTTCTTCGTCATGCTGAAGCCGCTTGCCCAGCGCAGTCACTGCCAGACTCGCCACTTCTGGCAATCCTGCCCGAACGTCACCGCCGACGATGTGATCAATCGTCTGCGGGACAAACTTGCGGTCGTTCCGGGAGCTACCCTGTTCCTGCAATCGGCGCAGGACCTGACGATTGGCGGGCGCTTCGGCGCGGCGCAGTACCAGTTCACGCTGCAAGGGGAGAACTTGAACGAGCTGAATAACTGGGCGCCGCAATTGTTCAAGAAAATGCGGGCCCTGCCGCAACTCCGCGACGTGAATACCGACCAACAGGATAAGGGACTACAAGCCCAGTTGGTGATTGATCGCGATACTGCTAGTCGCTTGGGCGTTGCCGCGCAGGATATCGACAACGCGCTCTATGATGCGTTTGGCCAGCGGCAAGTTTCCACCATGTACCGTCCGCTGAATCAATACCACGTGGTGATGGAAGTTGCGCCCCAATTCCAGCAGACGACCGAAGCCCTGCAGAATATTTACCTGCGCTCTTCCAACGGCGCGCCAATTCCTTTGGCAGCCTTCACTCACTTCACGCCCTCCAACATACCGTTAGCCGTGAACCACCAGAGCCAGTTTCCTTCTGTAACGATTTCATTCAACCTGGCTCCCGGAGTTTCTCTGGGACAGGCAACGCTGGCCATCGAAAAAGTCCAACGCTCCATTGGCTTCCCAAGTACGATTCAAGCGACTTTTCAGGGCACGGCAGCCGCTTTCAAGGATTCGCTCTCCAGCGAACCAGTCCTTATTCTTACGGCGCTGATCACGGTTTATATCGTGCTGGGGATGTTGTACGAGAGCTACATTCATCCCATCACAATTCTTTCGACGCTGCCGTCCGCTGGCGTGGGAGCCCTACTGGCCTTGATTTTGACGCACAACGAACTCAATGTGATCGGCACGATCGGCATCATCCTGCTGATTGGCCTGGTGAAAAAGAACGCCATTATGATGATCGACGTCGCGTTGGATGTGGAGAGGACGCAAGGGAAGAAACCCGTAGACGCCATTTACGAGGCTTGTTTATTGCGCTTCCGTCCGATCATGATGACAACTATGGCGGCTCTTTTGGGCGGGCTGCCGTTGGCGTTAGGTACCGGAACCGGCTCTGAACTCCATCGTCCGCTGGGCATTACAATTGTTGGCGGACTCATCGTAAGCCAGGCGCTGACTCTGTTCACCACCCCCGTCGTGTATGTTTATCTGGATCGGTTGCGGTTGGCGTTGCGCGGTGGAGAGAATCTGTCGTTGGCCGGCCCGGCTCAACCAAACCCGGCGCACTCAGCGGACTAAGCACTCGGAAGAAACTCAGCCAAACATAGAATCAGCCCGGACGCGTGCAACCTGATTTCAGAAGCGGTGCATCGCAGGAGTCAATGGGACGGTCGTCGAAGAGGCTTGGGTATGCGGTTCCCCTTTTTCTTGCTCTGACCATATGATAAACAATGTGTTGTTTCCATGCCGATTTCCCGGCAGCCGGGTATTATTGTTCTTCGCCTTCAAATTCTCGCAGGAGTCACGGATGCTTCAGAAAGCACTTTGGCTGGTATTTGTTTTTGCGGTGATTGCCGGTGGTGTAAGTTGTGGCAGTAACGCGAGTCACTACGTCTACGCGACCGTCCCGGCCGCGAGCCAATTGGCGGTCTTTCGGGAAGATCCCTACTCCGGTGTGCTGACGCAACTGCAGGAAAGTCCCTACACCGTGGGCAGCGGAGCTTACTCGGTTGCGATTCATCCATCCGGAAAATTCCTATACGTCGCAAATCCTGGACAGGGGGAAAACGACGTTTCGCTCTTCGACATTAACAGTGATGGAACGGTGAGCGAAGTGACGCCAAGAACTCCCGTGGGGACGCAGCCGTTTCTTCTGGCCATGGACCCTGCGGGCAAGTATTTGTACTGCGCGAATGCCTTATCGAACGACATCTCGGCTTTCTCGATCGATGCCAGCAGCGGCGTGCTTACCGCGGTGGCCGGGTCGCCGTTTCAGATTCGCTTATCCGCCAAGAGTATGGCGCTGTCACCGTCAGGCAATTTTCTTTACGTCAGCGCGCCGAGTTCCCCGACTGGGCTCATCGCCGTGTTCAGCGTAACCTCTGGAGTACTTTCCTCGAGTCCGATTACTGGAGGACTCACCTTCACCGCGGATAATAATCCTGCGAGCATAGCAATCGCTCCCAGCGGTAAGTACCTCTACGCGGCAAACTCCGCATCCAACTCCATCTCTATCTACTCGATCGCTTCATCCGGACTGATAACCGAGGTCCCCCAGTCTCCTCTTGCCGACGCCTTTCAGCATCCGGTATCACTCGTCCTGGACTCTACCGGGAGTTATCTTTACGTAGCGAATCAAGGATCCAACAATGTCGCGACCTATTCGATTACGTCCAGCACCGGCTTTCCCGTCGAAGTTACGGACTCTCCGTTCGCAACCGAAACGGAGCCGAGCTTCCTGGCTGTAGATCCGAATAGTAAATACTTGTATGTGGGGAACCAGACAGGATCCGCGGGTATTCAAGCGTTTGGCATTGCCAGCGGGAGTTTGAATACTATCGCAACCTATAATGTAGGGAACACTCCCACTTCAATTGCGATCTTGCCGTAGCCGAAGCAAAGCGATACTATGACTTTCCTCGCTCGCCTCGGTGTGTGTGGCTGCGGGCGTGAGTGTGGTATTGCTTTTTACGAGGGATAGCAAACAAAAATCCTCAACTCTGCGACAATACGTACGCCGGCACAAGGCAGTTCGTTGCAACCGCGACGGGGATCCCCGCCATCTAATCGAGAAAGGTTTCTCAGATTCGGTCGGCTTGGGGGCGGGTTCCGTGCCGAGACCAAGGTCAGGACTCAGAACCCATGAAGATCGCAAGCGCCGCGAGCGCGTTCCCCAAGAATTACTACACCCAGAAAGTTCTCCTAGAACGCCTGCAAGATTATTGGGGAGCTCAACTCAAGAATCCTTTGCTGTTGGCGCGGTTGCACCGCAACGTGACCGTGGATGGGCGTTACCTCGCGATTCCCGCCGAACAGTATGTGGACATCAAGACCTGGGGAGAAGCCAACGACATATGGATCAAAGTGGCGCAGGAACTGGGAGAGCAAGCTCTTTGCCTTGCGCTTCACAATGCCGGGATGAAGCCCCAGGATTTGGGAGCCTTGTTGTTCACGACAGTTACTGGAGTTGCGAGCCCTTCGATCGACGCGCTGCTGATCAATCGGATGGGCCTTCCCCCGAACATTCGCCGCACGCCGATTTTTGGCTTGGGGTGCGTAGCGGGCGCGGCGGGAATCGCTCGCGCTTACGATTACGTTCGTGCCTATCCTTCGCAGGCAGCTGCGCTGGTGTCAGTTGAACTTTGTTCACTCACTCTGCAGCGCGAGGATCTGTCGGTCGCGAACCTGATCTCGTCTGGACTCTTCGCGGATGGTGCCGCCGCCGTGATCGTGACCGGCGAGGACTTCGCGTCGTCGAATGGGCACAATTCCGGGCCTACGATTCTCGCCACGCGCTCGATTTTTTATCCTGCCACGGAAGAAATGATGGGCTGGAACATTTCCGAGAAGGGTTTCCGCATCATACTTTCTACAGAGGTCCCAACCCTGATCCGGGAGAACCTGGGTAAGGACGTGGACGCTTTTCTGGCCGACAACGGTCACCAGCGGAGCGATCTAAAAAGCTTCGTTCTGCACACCGGTGGGCCCAAAGTGCTTGACGCTTCGGCCACTGCGCTGGGACTGCACAACGGAGAACTGGATGCCTCTTGGGATTGTCTGCGCAAAGTGGGGAATCTTTCGTCGGCTTCCGTTCTGTGCGTGCTTGAGGACGTGATGAAGCATCGGCGTCCTGAGCCTGGCACATTGGGCTTGCTGGCCGCGATGGGGCCCGGATTTTGCTCCGAGCTTCTGCTTCTGCAATGGTGAGAGTGAATATTTGCCGAACTCAACGGACGTATTTGTCATCGGTGGCGGCCCTGCAGGACTGGCCGCAGCAATCGCCGCCCGGCAGCAAGGATTCCGCGTGGTCGTCGCCGACGGGGCGAAACCGCCGATTGATAAAGCCTGCGGCGAAGCCCTGATGCCGGACGCAATTGTCGCGCTGGAGAAGCTTGGAGTTACGCTGTCCGCCGCAGACGCATGTCCGGTGCGGGGTGTGCGTTTTCTCAGTTCCGGGTTGTCCGCAGAGGCAGTTTTTCCCTCCGGCCATGACGGGCTCGCAATTCGCCGAACGGCCCTGCATCGTGTCCTGACTGAACGTGCCGCAGGGCTGGGCGTCGATCTGCTGTGGCAATGCGCGGTCACCGGGATTTCAGGGGAAAGTGTGCGATTGGGAAGCTGCAGCGTGCGAGCATCGTGGATCATCGGTGCCGACGGCTCGAATTCACGGGTGCGTACGTGGGCCAATCTCGAGCCTCGCTCCGATACAGGCGCCCGATATTCCTTTCGTCGACATTATCGCGTCAGACCCTGGACTGATCGCATCGAAATCTACTGGGGAAAACACAGTCAGGGATATATGACAGCGGTGAGCGGTGATGAGATTTGCGTGGCTGTGGCTTCGCAAAATCCCGGACTGCGCCTGGAAAAATCTTTGCCCGATTTTCCGGATCTCAAAAAACGATTGTCCGGGGCGGTGGCAACCTCGACTGAAAAAGGCGCGATCACAGCGAATCGCCAACTGAAACGTGTCTGGCGGGGAAATGTTGCGCTGGTCGGCGACGCTTCCGGCACGGTTGACGCGATTACTGGCGATGGTCTGGGTCTTTCCTTCAGCCAGGCCGCAGTGCTGGCGAACTGTCTCAGTCGGGGCGATCTGACCGGCTACCAGGCCGCGCACCGCCGCCTGTCATTTCGTCCCTTGTGGATGGCTCGATTGATGCTGATGCTCGATGGGCGTCCGCGCATTCAGCGTCGTACTCTGCAAGTTTTTCGCAAGCATCCCGATGTTTTTCGCAGGTTGCTGGCTCTACATGTAGGGAACTTCAGTCCCATGCATCTGGCTATGGATGGGCTCACCTTGGGATGGGGACTGCTGACCACATAATCCATGAAAGAAGACGCTCAGGCTTTTCTGCGAAGTCGGGTGCGCCTGGCTATCCTGGCCGTTTTCTTTCTCACATCAAGCGTCGCGGCAGCCGCGCAAAACGTGGGACTGCAGCTGGACCCGCAACACACAACCATTAATTTCACGCTCGGGGACGTGCTCCACACGGTGCGTGGAACATTTCAGTTGAAGCGCGGAGCATTGCATCTCGATCCGGCCTCGGGGAAGCTCTCAGGCGAAATCGTGGTCGATGCCAAGAGCGGTCAAAGTGGCAACGGAATGCGCGACCGGAAAATGCATCGCGAAGTGCTGGAGAGCGATCGTTATCCAGAAATGGTTTTCCGTCCGGATCGCGTCGACGGAGCGGTATCACTGTCAGGAACGTCGTCTGTCCGCGTGCACGGAGTTTTCGCAATCCACGGTGCGGAACACGAGCTGACGGTCCCAGCTGAAGTCAAGATGGCTCCTGGTTATTGGACCGCGATGCTGCATTTCGCTGTGCCCTACGTGCAGTGGGGGATCAAGAACCCGAGTACGTTGTTTTTGCGAGTCAGTGAGTCGGTCGATATCGACCTGACTGCGTCGGGAAACCTGACTCAACCGTGATCTGATTAATCTGATTGGCCGATTGTCACTCTATCAGTATCCTTCTTGCGGAGCGATTCCCTTGCCTTCGGTGCATTCGTAGCATCGGCTAGCACCAAGATTCGTGAACTCTTCTGTTCTGCCGCTGGGCCAAATGACCACAACACGCTCGGCACGGTCGCGCTTCTCCAGGCCAAACGTCACCGGGAGTTCGGATTGCGACAAATAGCTCGATCCACTCTTCACCATTCGTGTCTGGCTCAATCCGCCGGAAAAAAGGTGGACGGTGGCTCCGATTGCGTCGCGATTGGATTTCGTGCCGACCAGGCGGAAGCGGATGCTGTGATTTCCGGCAAGCTGGTCATTCCGATACAAGTGGGCAGCGCCGTTGTTCGTGGTCAGCAGCAGGTCGAGATCGCCGTCGCGATCGAAGTCCCCATACGCGAGCCCGCGTCCGACCTTGGCTTGGTCGAAGCCTCCGCCGAGTTCGCCAGCGACGTCGTGAAACCTGCTGCGTCCGTCGTTGAGAAACAAAAGCGGAGGCTGGGCGTATCCCACGTTGCCGCGAATGTTGCGCACTGTCTCATCAATGTGACCGTTGGCCACGGCAAGGTCGAGCCAGCCATCGAGATTGGCGTCGAGAAATACACATCCAAAGCCGAGACTATTCTTGGAAGCCATGCCCACGCCCGCTTGGGCGGCGATGTCTTCGTAGGTTTTCCCGCTGAATTCGTACAGGCCAGTCATCTCGTTATCGAAGTTCGTAATGGCCACACCTGATCTGCCGGAGTTCGTGAAATCGGCAATATCCACGCCCATACCAGCGCGAGCCTTTCCTTCGGTGCTAAAGGCCAATCCAACCTCGACGGCTGCGTCTTTGAACGTTCCGTTGTGCTGGTTGCGGTAGAGCTTGTTGGGTTGAGTGTCGTTCGCGACCAGCAGATCGGGCCAACCATCCTGGTCGTCGTCAAGCATGGCGACGCCAAGGGATTTCGAACTGCTATCGAAAATGCCGCTCGAGGCGGTGACATCCTCGAAGGTTCCGTTGCCGCGATTATGAAACAGCCAGCACGTCTCGCCGCGGTAAGCTTCCGGCGTGCAGTAAGATTTGTGCCTTCCATCGAGACTGCAGAAGACGTCGTGCTCGGGCGACCACTTCACATAGTTACAAACAAAAAGATCGAGCAAACCATCGCGGTCGTAGTCGAACCACAAGGCAGAGCTGCTGAAGGCTTGACGCTTCCCTAACCCACTCGCAAGGGTTACGTCAATAAAAGTCCCCTTGCCGGTATTGTGGAAGAGCCGGTTCTGTCCCACGCAAGTGATGAAAATGTCGGGAAAGCCGTCGTTGTCATAGTCTCCGACAGTTACGCCCATGCCGTACATTTCAACGTCGAGTCCGGCGCGGGAAGTCACGTCGGTGAACGTTCCGTTTCTATTGTTGTGATACAGCCGAAGGGTGGAGCGCCGCTGCTTGTGGCCGGGCCAATCCATTCCATTGACGAGAAGAATGTCTTGCCAGCCGTCGCGGTCGTAATCGAAGAAGGCGCACCCGGAGCCCATGGTTTCCGGCAGGAATTTTCCTCCAAAGGCGCCGCTGTTGTGCTGAAACTGGAGACCGGAGCTGGAGCTTACGTCGACAAAGCGAAAGCCTGGAGAGGCCACAGCGGCCTGCACGTCGAGAGCGCGCAGCAAGGGAAGCTGCGATGCGCATGCCAGCCCCGCCACGTTGCGCAGAAAGGATCTGCGATTCACGGAACGTTCACCAGCCCTGCGCGAATGGCATAAACCACTAGCTCCGCAGTCTTGTGAATTCCCAGCGCATTCATGATATTGGCGCGATGAACGGCAACCGTATTGGCGCTGAGCTCGAGGGCCGATGCAATCTCTTTGTTCGATTTTCCATCCACAATCATCTGTAGCACTTCGAGTTCGCGAGGAGTCAGCCCACTGCTGCGCTCGCCGCGGAGTACGGAATGCTGTTCCACCTGGGGATCGAAAATCGTTTCTCCGCTGGCGACTCGCCGCACCGCCGGTCCCAGCTCCAGGTTCATTGCATTCTTCAGAATGTATCCCTTGGCGCCTGCTTCGATGGCCTGCCGTACCCATGTGCTCTCGGAATGCATGCTGAGCATGAGGACCGCCGTCTCCGGAAGATCTTCAAGAATCTGCCGCGTCGCGTCGAGGCCGTTTGTCTTGGGTAAAGCGCAGTCCATGACTACTACCTGCGGCCGCAACTCCTGCGCCAGGCGGATGGCTTCTTCCCCATCGCCGGCTTCGCCCACCACCTGCATGTCCGGCTCATCTTCCAACATCCGCCGGAACCCCCGGCGCACCAGGCCGTGATCATCGACTAGCAATACCGTAATCTTTTTTGTCATGGGGATTAGTTTCAGAAGCAACCGTCTCGATTTTTTCGCGCGGGGCCGTCAGGCACAACATTGTGCCTCCGGCGCTTGGTAACGAAAACGCAATCCGTCCTCCCATCAGCTCGGCGCGTTCACGCATGGCGACGAGTCCAATGCCTTGCTTCACGGTCTGCCCGTTAAAGCCAGCGCCGTGATCTTCTACCTCCAATTCGAGCTCCGAAGGGAGAAATCGTAATCGCACCCAAGCCTGCTTCGCGCCGGAGTGCCGTGCCACATTGTTCAACGCCTCCTGCAGCACGCGATAGATTTGTACGGCTGCTCCGGCATCAACGGCGAACGGCACACCCTGCTTTTCATAGGATATGGCAATTCCGGTCTGTCGTTCTACGGTTGGAATATACCAATCGAGCGTGGTCTCTAACCCGGCCTCATCCAGCATAACCGGATGAAGCGCCTGCGATAGGCTTCGGACGCGGTCCAGCGTGTCCTGAGCGATCTGGCGGACTTCCTGCAGATCGGTGCGCAGAGACGAGCCTTCTGGAGCGTGAGTGCCCGCGCGGCCGAGCATTGCTCCCATCGCCGTCAGGATCTGGCCAAATTCATCGTGCAACTCTCGCGAAATATGCCTTAGCGTCGACTCCTGGGTGGCAATTAGTTTCTGCGCGAGTTCGCTGCGCCGCTCTGAAAGTTCAGCCATGCGCGCGAACAGCCGGCGGTTCCACCGGATCATGGAGAATCCGGTCAACAAAATCGCGCCCAACGTCGCGGCCAGGAATACATACACTTGCCGCTGCACACGATCATAGATCTGGATGATGCGTTGTGCGGCTTGTTCTTCGTTTTCACTGTTCTGTACCAGGAATCGAGCCACTGTCGTACTTAGCGCCGCCTGCCGCGCCTGCAGCGAGAGTTGGATTTGCGCCCGCGCATCTTTTTCCCTGCCCAAACCCGCCAGAGCAAAGACGCGGTCCACCGCATCCCAGAACTGCACCAGCGACGCGCTTAGGGACGCACTTTGCTCAGCCGTACGACCGGCCGGGGCCAGGCCGGCTTCCAGGCGCATGGCATCGTCCAAATCGGTGCGGATGCGCTGAAACTGCGCCGACCAGGCGGTAAGTGGATACGGTTCGTCGTTGTCGATCATGTCGCGCATCGCGACCGCGAGCAGATTAAGGTCGTTCTGGATGCGCAGCAACTGAAGGGAGTCCTTGCGGTTGCGGTCGATCAGTTCAGATTGGAGCTTGCGCAACCCAGCCACCTGCCAGGTGATGTACGCTGAATAGGCCACGACTGCCGCAAGTGTGATGACCAGGCCGAGCAACAAACCTGCGGTGGGAGAGCGTTCCGGCGAAGACGGGCGAGACACGCCCCGAGGATACAACGGCTGGCCTGGACATGTCACAATGCTCTAGCCACAAGCCAGCAATTAATGAAGCGAATCAAGCCTGGCGGGAGTCCAACACTAGATTGAGTACTGACCCTACAACAGCCCCGAAGAAACCTAAAGTCGAGAGACTCCGCGCCATCCTGCCGGAAGTCTGGAAGCTGATGCGTCCGCGGCGTGGCCTTCTGGCGCTCGGCTTCGGGTTGATGGTGATCAACCGCGTGGCCGCCTTGGTCCTGCCTTACTCCACGAAATTTCTGATCGACACGGTCATCAACAAGCACCGCATGGACAAATTGGTGCCGCTGGTCCTGGTCGTGCTCGGGGCTACCGTGGTGCAGGGCGTCACGTCTTTTTCACTGACGCAGTCCCTGTCGAAGGCCGCACAACGGCTGATCACAGAACTGCGCCAACAAGTGCAGGCCCACATTTCGCGCCTCCCGGTAGCCTTTTACGACGTCAACAAGACCGGCACCCTGGTCTCCCGCATCATGAGCGATGTGGAGGGTGTGCGGAACCTCTTGGGAACCGGACTGGTGGATTTCGCTGGAGGTTTGGTCACTTCCGGAATTGCGCTGGTTTTGTTGCTGCGCACCAGTCCTCAGATGACTTTGATCGCGGTCGGTTCGCTCGTGTGCTTCGGCATCTCACTCAATAAGGCCTTCGCGACCATCCGCCCGATTTTTCGCGAGCGCGGCAAGATCAATGCCGAGGTCACGGGCAGGCTCACCGAATCACTCGGCGGAGTGCGCGTGATCAAGGGCTATCATGCCGAACAGCGCGAGGAGGCAGTGTTCGCAGCCGGCGTTCGACGCCTGCTCGATAACGTGATGCGTACTCTCACCGCAACCTCGGTGATGAGTCTTTCGGCAAGCGTTCTGTTGGGCTGTGTGGGCGCGGTCACCATGTATGTGGGTGCACACCAGATCGCTTCCGGCACGCTGACGGTCGGCGGATTTGTTTCCTACACCTTGTTGCTGGGTTTTTTGGTTGCGCCCATCATGCAGATTGTTTCCATCGGAACCCAGCTTACCGAAGCGTTGGCCGGTCTCGAACGTACGCAGGAAATCATGCGTGAGCGGCCCGAGGATCAGGATCCCAATCGCTCCGTCCAACTGCGCGACATTGTCGGACAGATTGAGTTCGACCATGTGAGTTTTACCTACGATGGAATCCACAATGTGCTGAGGGACATTTCTTTCCGCGCTGACCCGGGTACGGTGACCGCGCTGGTGGGCTCCTCCGGCTCCGGTAAATCCACCACCATCGGCCTGATCTCTGCTTTCTATGTGCCCACCAAAGGCAAGATTCTGCTCGATGGCATCGACCTCAGCACCGTTCGCCTCGACTCTTACCGCACCCGTCTGGGAGTCGTACTGCAGGAATCTTTTCTTTTTGATGGAACAATTCGCGAGAATGTTTCGTTTTCTCGTCCAGATGCGAGTGAAGAAGAAATCTTGCGTGCCTGCCGGATCGCGCGAGTCGACGAATTCGCCGAAACCTTCGCCGACAAGTACGACACGGTGGTTGGAGAACGCGGCGTGAAACTTTCCGGAGGCCAGCGGCAGCGGATTTCGATTGCCCGCGCCATTCTGGCCGAGCCGCGCATCCTGATTCTCGATGAGGCAACTTCGAGTCTGGACTCCGAATCCGAGCAAATGATCCAGCAGGGACTTTCTTATCTGATGAAAGGCCGGACGACTTTCGTGATTGCACACCGGCTTTCGACCATCCGCCGTGCCGATCAAATTTTGGTGATGGAGCAAGGAGAAATCGTGGAGCGCGGCACGCACGAGCAACTCTATGCGGCGCGAGGCCGTTATTACGACCTTTACACGCGACAGCATGGTATCGAAGAGAACCTTTTCCTGGCTCCCGGCGAGGGAGACTTACCTGAGTTGGATGCGCCCGGAAATGGCTCTGGCCCGGCGCGAAACGGCGACGGAAATCCGGCCGACGCATTGCGTGTTCTGAAGGGAGAGGTTCGCTAGCCAATGAGTAGCGCGAGCAGCTCCCAACAGAATCACTCCCCGGCAATTCGTGCCGAGCAGCTTTGCCGCCACTATCGCATGGGGGAAACGGTGATCCGCGCGGTGGACGGCGTGACTTTGGAAGTGCGCGCCGGTGAATTCGTTGCCCTCCTCGGGAGTTCGGGCTCCGGCAAATCCTCCGTCCTGAATCTGGTTGCTGGTCTCGACCGGCCTACATCCGGAAACGTTATTGTTCACGATCGAAATCTCGCACAACTCTCCCGCGAAGAGCTTGCGCACTATCGCCTGCACACCGTCGGAATGGTGTTCCAGTCTTTCAATTTGATCCCGACCATGAACGTAATAGAAAACGTGGAATTGCCCATGCGCTTTGCGGAGATCGAGCGCGGGAAACGGGACAGTCTGGCCCGGGAAGCGCTCGCGCGTGTAGGTTTGCAAACGCGCATGAACCACCGCCCCAGCGAGCTTTCCGGCGGAGAACAACAACGGGCCGCGCTGGCTCGTGCGCTCATCAACCGGCCTCAACTTCTGCTCGCCGACGAACCGACCGGCAATCTCGACAGCCACACCGGAACTGAAATCATGAATATGGTTCGCGATTTTAACCAGCAATTAGGGATGACGATCGTGATGGTGACTCATGAGCGTGCTTTGGCGGAGCGCTACGCCCAGCGGCTTGTTTTCCTGGCGGACGGCAAGCTGGTTAGCGATGATGCAAACCCAGCCTTCGTCTCGAGCGGGAGAGTGGAGCAATAGCAACCATGAAGCTTCCTGATCTGGCTGAACTGGCCGTACGCAATCTGCGCGAATCTGTGCTGCGAAATTCGCTGACTACCATCGGCATTTCCGTGGGCGTAGCTTCGCTGGTTGCCATGCTCTCGCTGGGTATCGGACTGCAGCAGCTCGCTTCCCGTCGTTTGATGAAGTCCGGATTGTTCGATACCGTCGTGGTCACTTCCCGGCGCGACCTGCGCAACTTCAACCACGAACAAGAAAGCAATGGACCCGCGCCGGGCGAAAGCCGTATTCTCGACGAGCCTACGCGGCAGGAAATCGAGCACATGCCCAACGTGCTTGAGGCCGATCCTGATATTCGCTTTATCACGGAACTGCGATACGAAGACAAGCCACACTTGACCATGGTTGCCGCGCTGCCTCCTTCGGCTCAGTCAACCGACGCGTTCGATGCGCTGCAGGGACATTTCTTTTCATCCGACACGGCTCCCGAAGTTGTTATTCAGAAAACCTTCGCCGAGGAACTGTTAGGTAAAACACCGAAGTCCGGTGTCGACGAAACCAATGTTGCGACTCTGGCGGCTCCGCTTCTGGGCAAGGAGTTGACCATGCGCTACGCGCAGCGTGCGGCGCCACAGCCCGCGGTTCCTGCCGCAGCGAGCGACGACGGAAATAGCCAGGATTTGTTGGGCGCGGCCTACTCGGTAGTCTCGCGCGAAATCAAGCTGAAGATTGTTGGCGTTGCTGATCTTGACCCTGAGAGTATGCGAGGCCCTACGCGCGCCCGAGTTTTTCTTCCGCTCAAACTGGCGGAGAGCCTGCACGTGATGCAGCCAACGGATCTGCGTGAAATTTCGCGCGCTGCCAACGATCAGCCGGTGTATTCCTCCGTGAATGTGCGGGTGAAAAATCCCAGCCAGGTGCAAACGGTCGAAGACGGAATCAAGAAAATGGGTTTCAATACGTTCTCGATCCTCGATGCCAGTCGCAGCATTCAGCAGTTTTTCAAAGTGCTGGACGTTTTCTTGGGAATCTTCGGCAGCCTCGCCCTGGCGGTCGCGTTTATTGGGATCGTAAATACGCTGGTGATGGCTATTCTCGAGCGGCGCCGCGAAATTGGCATCATGAAGGCGATCGGCGCCAGTGATGGCGATGTGAAGCGGCTTTTCTTTGCAGAGGCTGGCGCAATGGGCATTCTCGGCGGCATTGTCGGAGTCGCGCTCGGTTGGGCGATCGGGCAGGCGATCAATCTGGGCACCAATGTTTATCTCAAGCGCCAGTCGTTCCCGCCGGAGCATTTTTGGTCTGTGCCGTGGTGGCTGGTAGGTTTTGCCATAGTCTTTTCTTTTGTTGTAAGTCTCGCAGCAGGCCTTTACCCCGCGGGACGCGCAGCCCGGCTGGATCCCGTGCAGGCCTTGCGCTACGAGTAAACTGAAAGAAATGCGTCTTCGTTCGCAAGTTATTATTCTGCTGGCGGCTTCGATTTGTTCCTTTCCAGCCCGTGCGCAGAGCCGGATCGATTGCAACGCATTAAACAGCAAAATTCTCAACCATCCGGTTCATTACTGCGTCTATTTGCCCGCCAGTTATGACGCAGGCGCAACCAAGAAGCCTCCGCAACGCTATCCCGTGCTTTACTTTCTTCACGGCCTCGGCGACAACGAGCAGACCCTCTTCAATAGTGGCGGATGGACGCTGCTCGACGACCTTCGCCAACAACATAAGGTCGGCGATTTTCTGATCGTTGCTCCGGAAGGCGGACGGAGTTTCTATATCAATTCCGCGGATGGCTCTGTGCGCTACAGCGATTTCTTTCTGCAGGAGTTCGTCCCCGCGATTGAAAACAGATACCGGATCAGTAGCGGTCGTAAGAATAGAGCGATCAGTGGCATTTCGATGGGTGGCTACGGTGCCCTTCGCTTTGCGTTCGGCCATCCAGAATTATTCTCTGCAGTCAGCGCGCAAAGCGCCGCGTTGATTACCGAGTCTCCCCAGGAACTCGACGCTGCTGACCGCTCAGGTGCTCCGCTCGGGAAAACTCTAGCCGCCGTTTTCGGGAATCCGATCGACGTGTCCCACTGGAAAAACAATAGTCCGTTTGTGCTGGCCCAGAGGAATGCGGCTGCGTTGCGAAATGTGGCGATCTACTTCAACTGTGGCCAGGAAGACAATTACGGCTTCGAAAAGGGCGCGGCCGCGCTCCACGAGCAACTGCTGAAGGAGGGAGTCAAGCACGAGTACCGCCCTTACCCTGGCGATCACAGCCTGACGTATTTTCTCGCTCACTTTGAAGAAGTGCTCATCTTTCACTCCAAGGCGTTTGGTCAAGTTCAATAAATCAGGCGAACCCTCGCCGAGCCTGCCGTGATTGACAGTTCTCGCGACTTCCGTTTGAATAAATATGGGTGCAGAGTGAAGACGCAGTTCTAGAGATATAGCCGCCCGATGATTGTCAATTTCGCTGAGCGGGCGCACAACCACAACTGGGAACTCGACCCGGTCATTCGCTCATTGCTCGATACGGATTTCTACAAACTGCTGATGTTGCAGTTTGTGTGGAAGCACTTCCCGAAGACTCACGCTTCTTTTTCGCTTCTCAATCGCTCCTCTGCGGTGCGTCTCGCGGAGTTGATTCCAACTCACGATATTGCACAGCAGATGGAGCATGTTCGGAAACTCCAATTTCGAAAATCTGAGCTGGTTTGGCTGGCCGGCAACACATTCTATGGCCGTCGCGGGATCTTCGAGCCTGGATTTTTGGAATGGCTGGAACGGGATTTCAAGCTCTCGGAATATTCGCTGTCGGTCAAAGACGGCCAGTTTC
This sequence comes from uncultured Acidobacteriaceae bacterium, assembly GCA_963777005.1. GTDB lineage: Bacteria > Acidobacteriota > Terriglobia > Terriglobales > Acidobacteriaceae > Sulfotelmatobacter. The sequence continues at coordinate 131,462 of CAVZPC010000027.1, forward strand.
TTCTGTCCTTCGACGGCCTGTGGACCGAGACGACCATGTGGGAGCTCTATGCGCTCCCCATTCTTGACGAGCTGAGGACCCGGGCAAACTTAAAGCGACTCAGCGAATTTCATCTTGACATTTTGTATGCGCAGGCGAAGACGAAACTATGGAGCAAGATTGAACGCCTGCGCGGCGTCCCCGGTCTGAGCGTTGCAGATTTCGGAACCCGGCGGCGCCACAGCTTTCTGTGGCAGGAATATGTAGTTAAGGCGATGGCTTCCAATCTTGGCCGCGGCTTTATCGGAACCTCGAACGCATTTCTCGCGCACAAACACGATCTGGAGGCCATCGGCACCAACGCGCATGAGATCCCCATGGTTCTGGCTGCGCTAGCTCCGGACGCCGCAGCTTTGAAACTTTCTCAATACCAGGTTCTCAAACTGTGGCAAGAGACTTATGAAGGCGCCCTCCGCATCATGTTGCCTGACACCTTCGGCACTACCCAATTCCTGGAAGGCGCTCCCGATTGGACAGCGGATTGGACCGGCCAGCGCATCGACAGCAAGAATCCGTTCGTGGCGGGGGACGAGTATATCGACTGGCTGAAAGCGCGCGGTCGAGAGCCGCACGATAAACTCATCATCGCCTCCGACGCACTCGACGTCGACGAGATACTTGGACTGCACGCTTATTTTGGTGGGGCACTCCATCCTGGCGTGACTGCTGCAGACTTTCGCAGCGCTGCCGACTTCCTGGATCCGCGAAAGTGGACTCCCGGCCGCCGGATTCGGTTCAGCGCCGGCTGGGGTACTCTCCTCACCAACGATTTCCGCGGCTGCGATCCCACCGGCGGCAGCGGCTTTGATCCCATCAGTCTGATCTGCAAGGTCTCCGATGCCGAGGGCAAGCCTGCGGTCAAGCTCTCCGACAATTACTCGAAGGCACTCGGTCCGCCGGAGGAAATTGAACGCTATCGACGAGTGTTCGGTACGGCGGGAATCACGGATACTCCATTGGTCGCGTGAGCCATCGCGGCTCTGCAAAGTGGAACGCGCTCCGGTGACCTACGCTGCGGCGCGGGTTTTAAGCCTTAAGTCTCCACCATACCTTTCTACCCACGTTCCAGCGAGACCAAAACAACCGCACGTCGGGAAACTGTCATCCTATGTCGCGGTCTGTCAGGAGCGGAACGCGCATGGAGTTTCGATCTTCGTCCCGGTTCTTATCTCTGCTTGCACTGCCAACTCTGATTCTGAGTGGTTGTGGAGGGGGCACGAGCTCAAGTTCGCCTCAGCCGCAACCGCAACCGTCTCCGCCCCCCACTTACCAACTGAGCGTCACCCCAACGCCGTCTGGTGCGGGAACCATCACCAGCAGCCCGGCGGGAATTAATTGTCCCGGTACCTGCAGCGCCAGCTTTACCAAGGGCACGCAAGTCACGCTTACCGCGACTGCGGGCACAAGCTATTTTTTCGGAGGCTGGGCTGGCAGTTGCTCAGGAACCAGCACGTGCAGCGTCACCATGACCGCGGCTACCAGCGTTACCGCTAATTTCAATATCGGTTATGGATTGACCGTGGCCATGGCTGGAGCCGGCACCGGGACAGTCAGCAGCAGTCCCGCTGGAATCAATTGTCCGACTACGTGCTCTGCGAGTTTCCCTCAGGGCACTCAGATCACGCTCAGCGAAACTGCTGGCGCGAGTAACACTTTTGCGGGGTGGTCGGGCGCTTGTACCGGGGCTGCTGGCTGCAGTCTCACCTTGGACGCATCAAGCTCCGTCACCGCGACCTTTGGCGGATCGTTGCAAAGCATCAATCACATTATTCTGTTCGCCCAGGAAAATCGATCTCTGGATCATTACTTCGGCGCGATGGAGGCTTACTGGGCGGCGAATGGATATGGCACTTCTGGTCAGACCTTCGATGGCCTGCCGCAATTTAATCCATCGCCGGGAACCGTGCCAGCGATCCCGGGATGTGACCCAACTCAGCCACCTCCGGCTAACTGCGCCGTGGACGCTGCCAATCCTATTAGCTCTTTTCATTTCGCGTCTGTCTGCCAGGAGAATCAGAGCCCGTTCTGGAATGAAAGTCATAACGATTGGGACTATACCGACCCGACCGGAGCCAATCCCGCCCAGCTCAATGGATTCGTGCTCTCTGCCGCCAATGATGCTCGTCAGAACTCACCGGCTTTCATGGACGCCAATGGCGTTCGAGCCATGGGTTATTTTGACTCGACCGATCTGAACTACTACTACTTCATGGCTTCGAACTTTGCGACCTCGGATCGGTGGTTCTCTCCGGTCATGTCTCGCACTGAGCTGAACCGCATGTACATGATGGCTGCTACCTCGCAGGGCTATGCTTATCCAATCGGTAGTGACAGCAATGACCAATCGCCGCTCACAGCTACTCCTATTTTCGAAGCGTTGCAAAATGCCGGTGTCAGCTGGAAGATCTACGTGAACCCAGAGGGTACGGGTTGTACAGATACCGATTCTGCGTGCCTGATCTCGCACTCTTACATCAATATGTTCACTTACGAAACCACCATTCTCAATACCCCGACCTTGTTGCAGAACATCGTCCCGGTTTCACAATTCACAATAGATGCGCAGAACGGCACTTTACCCCAGTTCGCTCTGATTGAGCCTGCGTCCGATGCTGGCCTGGACGAACATCCTTCCGATTCTGATGAGTACCCCTCCAACGTCCAGACGGGGGCGAGTTACGCTGCAAACCTGATCAATACCTTGATGACCAGCCCGAGCTGGAGCGATTCCGCCTTGATTTTCACCTACGACGAGGCTGGCGGTTATTACGATCACGTTTCACCGCAACCGGCGATGGCTCCCGACCAATTTGTTAGCCCGATCGACTTGCAGACCGGCGACATATGCGACGCGCCTGGACAGCTCGGAACCGGGACTTGTGATTTCGAATGGACGGGATATCGCGTTCCGCTCATCGTGATTTCTCCCTTTGCCAAGAAAAACTACGTTTCCCACACGGTTTACGACCACACGGCCATCTTGAAGCTGGTTGAGACGCGCTTCGGCCTATCCAATCTCACCCAGCGTGACCTTGCACAGGCCGATATGAGCAAGAACGATTTCTTCGACTTTGTGAACAAACCATGGGCTACTCCTCCAACGCCGCCGGCTCAGATCACGACGGGAAGTTGTACTCTGACGCCTCCCGCTTCCTGGGGAGATCCAACGCCTTGATGGAAAAACGTCGCGAAGGTGCGAGCACGTCTGCAGAGCGAATCGCTTTAGCTTTCCATCTTCGCGATGGGATAATGGCTCCGTGAGAATCCAGCTGGCGGTTGGGCTGTGGATTACCTTCTTCTTGACTTCCTCATGCCTGGCAGCGACCCGGCATTACTACATCGCCGCCGAAGATGTTCCTTGGAATTACGCGCCCAGTGGCCACAATCTGCTCAACGCCCAACCCATTCGGCAACCATGGGCACAAAAACTAGAATGGCCGAAAACCCGCTTCATTGAATACACCGACAACACCTTCACTACTGCGAAGAAACAACCTGACTGGCTTGGAATTCTCGGCCCCGTCATTCGAGCGGAAGTTGGCGACGAAGTTATTGTCGACTTTCTAAATCGCGGACATCTCGCGCATGATATGCATCCCCACGGTTTACGCTACGACAAGAATAATGAAGGCTCTTTCTACATTCCATTCGGCAAAGGCGACCGCGTTCCTCCCGGCGGGAGATTTACCTATCATTGGTTCGCCAACCCGGGCAGTGGTCCGGGTCCCGGCCAGCCGAGTTCAATCGTGTGGTGGTACCACTCCCACGTCGATCCCGGAATCGAAATCAACGCCGGATTATTAGGGCCAATCATCGTCACGGCGAAAGGTAAAGCGAATCCCGACGGGTCTCCAAAAGATGTCGACCGCGAATTTGTCGCCTCCTTCATGATATTCGACGAAATGGGAGGTAAGCCTGCCGGTCAATTCTATGCAATTAATGGTTTCATCTTCGGCAACCTTCCTGGCTTGACCATGAAGCAAGGAGAGAAAGTGCGCTGGTACTTGCTGGGGATGGGAAATGAAATCGATGTGCATACCCCGCACTGGCACGGCGAAACCGTCAGCGATGGAACGCGAAATACTGACGTGATCGAGCTTCTTCCGGGAAGCATGAAGACGGTCGATATGGTCGCTGACAACCCGGGGACTTGGATGTTCCATTGCCATGTGGAAGATCACATGGAGGCGGGAATGATGGCGGTCTACACCATCTACGTCCCGTCTGTGCGTGCGTGCCCCGTTGCGTTTATTGGAGGAGATTTCTGGAAGCATCCGGAAAAGTTTTCGCTGACGGTGAAGAACACCGGCAGCAAAACCATTAGCAGTTTGACCCTCACGGCGGAGATGTTTCTGGCGCCGCAGGATTTGCGACGACCCTACAATTCTGAGTGGTCATCGACCAAATCGATCTCGCCTGGGCAGGAACAGACTCTCGAGAAGCCCGGTGTTCGTGAAGAAAGCGCACAAGGTGTCATGGGCTGGGTCTTCTTCCCGCACTCATTGAAGTACGAAGACGGAACCACATGGCTCGCACAAAGCGAGGGCGAGTGCTTCAACATCATATGGCGCGACGAGCACCATCCGGAGATATTGGCCTTGCCTCCGCGGCAGATAGAAATCAATCCAGACTAGCGTTATCGCTGGGCACCTGCTGGTTCCGCGCGGATCAACAAAGCGAGTCGTGGGAACAAAAAGTGTCCGCTGGCGTCATCGATCACGTTAACCTGACAGGTATAGAAGCCGGGTTTGAAGGATGCAAGTGGGACGTCGAGTTGAAAGACAGCCGCCTTCCGCTCCTTGGCGTTCAATTCTGTCATCTCTACCAACGAGCTCTCGTAGGCTTTGGCTTTGCCCCGGAAAAACGCAACATTGCTCAGCAGCCGGATCGTCGGCTTGCCTCCAGTTGCTGTGGAATTCGTAACAGCGCCCCGTACCGGATCGTAGACCTCGTAGTAAAGATGTAGATGTTGCGCGGCTGAGAACACATGGGTGATGTTCGGGACGATCTCCGAACCGTCGTGAATCAGCGGGTTTAGGTTCGCGCCCTTCTTTGCCGTCTGAGTCTGACTCGCTAGCACCACGGAACTCATCTTTAGCGGCTGTGCCTTCAGATCCGGCACATCGATATCAGCCTCGAACGATCCCATCCGGCCGGTCTGATTCTCGCGCACTACAAATTTCACGTGATACTTGCCACTTAGCAGACTCATCCCGGTGTCATACTGCACATTCTTTTTCTGCACTTCGCTTGACGTGTTCACCGCAAGTTTCACAGTATCGCGAATTCGATTTAGTGGATGGTGTTCGTTGTCAAGCACGATGCCGATTACGTCCAGGGTTGCCTTGTCGCGATCACTGCTGCGAACAAATGGAATCTGCGATCCCGGCACCACCAGCGAGATGGGAACAAAAAACTTGTTGCTCTCCAGACGGAAGTAAGCAACACCCAAATACAACGGCAAATCCGTAGCCGGCAGCTCGGACGCGAGTTCCTCCTCCAGTTGCCGCTCTTTGTCATCCTGCGTGGAATGCTTGAAGTCGGCGGGAGCGTAGTAGCCACGGCGGTATTCCATCTTCAGTCCGGGCACGTTGCACCTTACGACAATGCGCCGGTAATGCCCGTCGCGCGCGGGGTTTGTGCTGTGATAGCCAAGCAGGTAGTAAGTCGATGTATCTTGCTGCACGCCCTTGAAGATCTTTGTAAAGTCGTTGGAATCCAGAAACGCGCGTCCGCCAGTGTCGCTGGCCAAGGTTACCAGCGTTTCCTGAGTAGTGAAATTCGAATTCAACGCGTTGAGCGTGGCCTGTCCGGAATAGGCCGAAACGCCGCGCAGGCTGGCGTTCTGCGCCTCTCCTCCCGCCACCAGCGCTTGCAGGCCGCGCATATCCATGGTGTAGATCGCCATGTTGGAACGCACTGCCGCGTTTACCGCCGCCCGCAACTCTGATTCATTCTCAATGCCGGTGCGGTCCATGCCGCTGGAAAAATAAATCAGTGACTTCTTCTGCTGCACGTAGGAAAGCTTCTCCGCCACCGATCGTAACGCCTCGAGTCGTCGGTCGGTATTGAAGATGTTGTATTCCGTATCGTCGGCGGTGAATGGCTGGCCGGTATCGGGCGTTCCCTCCGTCGTGCCCGTGGTCCCTTCCTCGAAGCCTTGGCCGCTGCCCGAACTGAACTGCTCCAACTGCTTTTTCAACAGCTCGTGATCCGTGGTGAAGTCCTGGTTAACCTGGAGCGAACTTTCCAAAGAAACGATCGACACCAAGTCCGCAGGCGCCATTTGAGTATCGACGTAGTGCTCAGCCGACGTAACCGCGTGGTCGATTTCGTCCGGCTCCATGGCGGAAAGGTCAAAGAACAAAATAATCAGGCGACGGTCTTTGAATTGTGCTGCGAGCTGCGATGATTTATCTGGAACAGTGGGGGCTGCCGCCGCAGACGGCGCCGCCTCCAGCGGCTTTGCCTGGGCCACATCTGCGGGAGGTACGGCATCCACGTTCTCCACATCGAAGGAAACAACCTTCTGCGGTTTGTTGTCTTCGAGAATCATGAAGCTTTCCGGTTTTAATCCCTGCACAAAATTACCGTTCTTGTCTTTCACCGTCACATTTACCAGCACGAGTTCCGACTGCACGTGGATCAGATAGTCCGATTGCTGCTGCGAGGGCGAGGCAGCACAAAGGAGCGCTAATGTCAGCAAGAGGGCTGCTGCATTATGAGTGAATCGGTTTGGTTTAGAATTCATGACGATTCTCTTTGTAAACGCTCTCAGCAAACGTTTCCTCAGAAGCGAAAGCGGGCGGTCATAGTGAGCTGGCGCATGGCTCCGACTGCCGTAACCCGGCCGAAGGTAGGCGAAGTTACGCTCGTATCAATCGACGAATAGTTTGGTATGTTGAAAATGTTGGTGGCCTGCGCGCGGAACTCCAGCATCCGCGACTCTTTCAGGGGCACGAGTTTTGTGAATGCCATATCAAACACTCTTGTGCCAGGACCTATGATGCTGTTGCGCCTCGCATTACCGTACTGTCCGGCGGGAGGAGCAACAAAGGCGGCGGTATTGAACCATTCTCGAATCGAAGGATTTGCCAGGCTCACCGATTGACCTGGAACTAGGTCGGGTCGCAGAGTGCCATTCGTTCCTGCGTTGACGTCGTTGACGTCGCCCAGGATCCGCGGCGTAAACGGAAGCCCGGATGCAATCGTCCAATCACCGCTCCATTGCCAGTCGCCAAGAACCGCGCGCCAGGGAGTATTCCCGGTGAGCCAACGCTTGTCGTGACCGAAAGGTAGCTCCAATAAATAATCCGCGGTGAACTTATGGGTCTGATTGAAACTGGAGAGCCCGCGCTCCGCGGATAGATTGAAAGGATTCTGCGCGACGTTGGACGCACCCGCGTTCGTCATGGCTGTGCTTCCAGCCGCGCCAGTGCCGCCGGCACCCAGTCCAGGAGTACTCGCTCCCGAAGTCGCTCCAGCGCCGATCGAAGACGCATCATCCAGCGCCTTGGAAAAAGTGTAGGTCCCGCCGATAGAAAATCCTCTCGCCAGCCGCTTGCGCAACCTCACGGAGCCCGCGTTCGCCTCCGAATCTGCCACGGAATTTTCGTAGGTGAAAGCGTCAACCCCAGAAATACGAATCCCAGTCGCCGTCCGGTTCGGCGCTTCCAGAATGTCGAGATCGCTTCCCTTGGTCCCGGTGTAGTCGATATTCAGCAGCAGAGTGGGACGAATCTGCTGTTGAATATCGAGATTGCGAATCTGCACATAGCCCATTCGGTAATTGGGATTCACCGCATAATCGTTGGTGATGCCGGTTTGCGCCGGGAATCCGTTCTGCAGCGTCAATTCTCCCGGAGCTGTCTGAATATTCGTTGCCGTGGTGGCAAAGGGCGGCTGCAAAGCAAGTTGCTGCGCGATGCCTTGATACGCGCCCGTATTGTAGTTGATGCCATAGCCGCCTCGGACAACTGTCTTTGAAAACGGTTTCCAAGCGAAACCAAATCGTGGCGCAAAGTTGTTGCGATCCGGCCGAACCAGGCTGGCCGGCAGACCGGCACTGCCCGGTTGAATCAACGTGACTGGCGTTGGGCCCAGCGGGAGCGCGGGATTCAACACTCCCGGAGACAAGCCAAGATTCGCGATACGATTGTTTTCTTCGGTGAGTGGCGAAACATACTCGTAGCGCACTCCGAGATTGAGCGTAAGGTTGGCGCGCATCTTCCACTCATCCTGCGCATACAGATCCCAGTAGTTGCCGTGGAAATGTTCGCTTTGCCCGAATTGCTCGGATGTCTGTTGGGGGAGCCCGAGCAGAAAATCGGCGAAGTCGTATCCAGTGCCGGCCACCGGGTTGCCATTCATAATTACGGAAGTGTTGACTCCGGTAAAGACGAATGAGCCGCGCGGATTGCCATCCGTTTGCGTGTTCACTTGTACGCGGCGGTAGTCGCCGCCCCAGCGCGCCGTGTGCTTGCCGTGGTTCCAGATTACGTTATCGGAGAACGTGTAAGTCTGAGGCCGACTCAGTTGCGGGGTCGTGTCCTGCAGGCTGGCGAAATTTGTAAAGGAAAGATTGGGCAAGCCCCAGTCGAACGGATTCTGCGACACTCCCGTGATTCCCAGTGCACCCGTGATATCGCTGCTGAACGCGTATAGATTCTGCGTGCGCGCCCGGCTGCGGTTGAAATCCGCGCGGACAATGTTGGTGAGTTTTCTGATGCTGCGCGTGTACGAAATCGGAATATCAAAGCTGCGAACCGACGTGTTGCCACCCACCCTGGGGAACGGATTGGTCAAAGTTGTGCCTGATCCGTGATAGTGGAAGCCAAACGTAAGGTTGTTGCGCGGAGTGTTGCGGCCTCCACCACGGCGTCCGCGCACGGGCGCCGCGCCGAACGTGTGATTCAAACGTATGTTCAGATCGTCGCTGTTACTGTTGGCGGAAGTAACGTAGTGGAAATTTTGATAGTCGCCGGGAAGGTTCGGCAAAGGTATGTATTGCAACAATCCCAGTGCTGCCGAATTGATCTTTGGAATCGAGTTGTTAAGGTATTCGGTGTTTGTCCCAGGAATGAAAATCTTTACCGGTTGTCCCGCTTCCGCCCCCGCAGTGTACACAGTCTGGGAGAAATTTCCCTGCCGCTCCAGCAGCGTTGGCACTGTCAAAAACTGGTCGAATGGATTTTCTCCGCGTTTCCCGTTGTAATTAACGAAATAAAAAGTCTTGCTGCCACCGTGGTAGATGTGGGGTATATTCAGCGGCCCACCCACCGAGCCGCCGAAACTATTCTGCAGGTAGGCCGGTTTTTCCGTCGGCTGTCCGGTAATCGAAAATGGCGAGGCGTTCAGCGCCGCATCGCCTACGCTGTAATACAAGGAGCCGTGCGGGTGATTGATGTCAAAGCCGCGCCGTCCGAAAACCATTGCCCCGCCTCCGCCTCCACCCCCAAACCCTCCACCTCCGGGACCACCAAATCCGCCACCGAATCCTCCACCCTGTTGGCGGGCATCGTTGAAGCGCTGCTGCATCTCGGCAGCGCTCATCGTATTGAATGAATTCGAAGTGTTTCCAGAAACTGCCACCGATTCCGTCGCACTGTCCGCTGCCATTCCAGGAACCGGCATACCAGCGGGCACAACATCGTTCATCGACGCACCCGCAGCATCCTGCCCGGTTGCATTCTGAAACACGGAGAGGTTCTGAAAGCCGCGTCCGCCTCCGCCTGCATTCGCGCGTTGTTGCTCGTTGTGCGGTGCGCCTGCCCGCGAAAGAAGGACTAGTTCAAAGTTTATCTGTACGCTCTGGTGGGCTGAATCCAGCACAACTTCCTTGGAGTTCGTGGCAAATGCCGCCATCTGCGCCTGCACGGTGTAACGTCCATCGGCAGGAATCCCTAATCGGTAAGTACCGTCCACATCTGTCCATGTATTGATTTGTTCCTTTGTCACCGTATTCTCTGCGGAAACGGTGGCGCCAGGAATCGGCATATTTCCCGATTTCACCAGGCCCTGAATCGTTCTTCCTCCGGCGGAGGACGTCGCGGTGTGGGGAGCAGAAGTTTGTCCGGCAGGCTGCGCCCACAGCATAGGCAGACCTAGCTCCACGAGATAAAGCACGAAGACAAATGGCAGAACATACTGAGGCCGCCGCCTAGCCTTGTGCACTGGAAAATTAAGGCCTGGAATCCTCATAGCTTTGCGGAGGCGTTTGCTGCCATCTTGCTGGGATCATATCGTTCCTCGCCCGGCCGCCACTGTAAAATTTTGTGGCATTTTGTCGGGTCTCGAGGCCCAAGTTATGTTTCGTAAAGTTATGCAAAGATTTGGGAATCTCGGTTTTTTGCGCAACTAAGGGGGCATAATTCCGTTTATAGATTCAGATCGATTGCTTGCAAAAAGGAGATTCCATGCTCAAGAAATATGTGCTTGTTCTAGTTGCGGCCGGCGCCCTCGCAATTGCTGCGCCTTTGGCGTCCGCACAAGATAACCAATCTAACGATCAGGCTCCGCCGCCCTCGCAGGAAAACGGTGGCCGACATCATGGCCCACCGGATCCCGCCGAGCGCACGGCGCGACTGACCAAACACCTCAAGCTCACGTCCGATCAGCAATCTAAAGTACTGGCGGCCCTGCAATCCGAGAAGTCGCAGATGGAAAGCTTGCATCAAGACACTTCTCTTTCGCAGCAGGATCGGCGCGCCAAAATGATGGACATCCGGCAGGCCACCGACACCCAGATTCGCGGGCTCTTGGACTCGACCCAGCAGAAGAAGTGGGATGAGATGCAAGCCGAGCGCGAGCAGCGTATGGGAAATCGTCATTCAGGCGGACCTGACGCGGGTTCCGGTCCACCGAGCGCACCACCCCAGAACTAGCTCGACGAACTTCCCGAGCCATATCCGCCCGGGCGAGATACTCGCAACTCTTTAAAAATGGCCACGGTTTGACGCCCGACCGTGGCCATTGTTGCGTGGCTCTCCTGACCAAGAATGGCACTTCTTCTGCTTACGAACATTTACCTTCCATTACCGATTTTTTACGCTTTTGAACCCTCGACCGTGTTTCCATCAGAGGAGCAATGTAATCTGGTGTAACAAGTGGCTCGGCAACAAATTGCGAGTTGAAAGCAACAAACCATGGATGTCGTTTGGGGGCCCGGTGGGAAGTAAGTATTTGACGGCTTTCAGACTTTGCACGGATGTTGGTCGGCGATGCGATGTATGAATTACGGGGAGATTCGTCGCGAACTGAGAATCCGATTGTGTACGGTGGTTCTATAATAGCCCGCGCAACTCCTGGGGTTCGCGGGCGACGCGTTGTCCGCGACACGGGCGCTAAGAGGTACGCTTTCGATGTGGATGTCGGGGATCACAATTCTAGATAGAGAAATGCAAGAAAATTCGGATGGAAACCAAACCTCCTGCTTCCCCCATTGATCCGCAGCATCAGTTGCCGCCTGCCAGTAATTCGCATAAGCCCTTGTGGCGAAGGCTGCTCGTTTGGGTGTTGATGCTGCTGGTCCTGGTTGTAATTCTGGTGCTGGTGTTCCGGCAGCACGACAATAGCAAGACTGCAGCGGCGCCCTCCCGGCGTGGCGCGACCGGCCCGGTCTCAATAACCATCGCCACCGCGCAGAAAGGCAACATCGGAGTCTATCTGGAAGCGATAGGCACCGTCACTCCGGTTTACACCGACTCCATCACCAGCGAAGTCACCGGGCTCGTAACCCAGGTGCACTACCAGGAAGGCCAACTCGTTCGCAAAGGCCAACCGCTGATCGAAATCGACCCTCGACCCTTCGAGGCACAACTCTTGCAGGCTCAAGGTGCGCTCGAGCGCGACACCAACGTGCTCGCCCAAGCGCAGATGGATCTGCAACGCTACCGTGACGCATGGGCCAGAAACGGCATTCCAAAGCAGACCCTCGACGATCAGGAAAAAATCGTGCTGCAAGATGAAGGCACGGTAAAAAATGATCAAGGCACAGTTCAGTACGACGAGGTCCAAGTTGCTTTCTGCCATATCACCTCGCCGATCAACGGACGGGTAGGGCTAAGGCTGGTAGATCCCGGCAACGTAGTCCAAGCGAACGGCACCACCACGCTTGCCGTGATCACTCAATTGGAGCCGATCACCGTGATTTTTACCATCGCCGAAGATAGCCTGGCGCAGGTCCAGGCGCAGACGAAGCACGGAAAGCGGCTCACGGTAGATGCTTACGATCGGGCGCAGCAGACCAAGCTGGGCACCGGAAAGCTCTTGGCCTTCGATAACCAGATCGACACCACTACTGGCACAGTTAAGATGCGAGCGCTCTTCGATAACAAAAACGATGCCCTCTTCCCCAACCAGTTCGTGAACGCCAGATTGCTGGTTAACACTTTGCAGGGTGTCACGCTGATTCCGACTTCTGCCATTCAGCACAATGGCCAGACTGCCTTCGTCTACGTCATTCAGAATGACACGGCCCAGATTCGCAACATAAAGCCGGGCGTCGCCGATGGTGGCAACACGGCGGTAACCGGCATCAACCCGGGAGACGTTGTAGCCAACAGTAGTTTTGACAAGCTGCAAAACAACTCGAAGATCGTAGTCTCCAAGCAGCCTCTGCCCGCTGCCTCAAGCGAGAGTCAGGCCCCGTGAGCCCGTCCCGTCCATTCATCATGCGGCCGGTCGCGACCGCGCTGTTGATGGCGGCAATCCTGCTCGTTGGTATCGTTGCCTATACTCAGCTGCCCGTGTCGGCACTTCCTGAGGTCGACTACCCAACCATCCAAGTCCTCACTTTTTATCCCGGCGCCAGTCCGGACGTGATGGCGACTACCGTCACCGCACCGCTGGAAAGACAGTTCGGCGAGCTTCAGGGACTCAGCCAGATGACTTCCACCAGTTCCGGTGGCACGTCGGTCATCGTGCTGCAGTTCAATCTGAGCCTCAACATCGACGTCGCTGAAGAGGAAGTGCAGTCCGCGATCAATGCCTCACAAAGCTACTTACCATCCAACCTCCCGACACCTCCTGTCTACAGCAAGACCAATCCCGCGGATGCACCCGTGCTCACACTTGCGATTACTTCAGATTCGATTCCGTTGTCCCAGGTGGAAGACCTGGTGGACACGCGGCTGGCTCCCAAGCTTTCACAGTTGAATGGAGTCGGTCTGGTGAGCATCAGCGGTGGCCAGAAGCCGGCGGTGCGAATTCGCGTTAACCCTTCCGCGCTTTCCTCCTATGGCATCGATCTCGAGGATGTGCGCACCGCTCTGACCCAGGCCAGTGTGAACGCCGCGAAAGGCAATTTTGATGGACCGCGACAGGACTACCAGATCGACTCCAACGACCAGCTCATCAGCAGCAACGATTACCGGTCTGTAGTGGTGGCTTACCGCAACGGCGCGCCGGTCATGCTCACAGACGTGGCCGAGGTAATCGATGGCGTCGAGAATAACAAACAAGCGGCGTGGATGAATCTGACGCCTGCTGTAATTCTGAATATCCAACGCCAGCCTGGTGCCAATACGATCAGCGTGGTCAAGAGCATCAAGAAGCTGTTGCCGCAGCTCGAAACCAATCTTCCCGCCTCGATTCAAGTCACCACGCTGACCGATCTAACTACCGCGATCGAAGCCTCAGTATCCGACGTTGAGTTTGAATTGCTGTTGACGATCGGACTCGTGGTGATGGTGATTTTTTTGTTTCTACGCAGTCTCTATGCCACCATCATCCCAAGCGTCGCCGTGCCGCTATCGCTGGTGGGGACCTTCGCGGCGATGTACGCGCTCGGCTATAGCCTGGATAACCTCTCGCTGATGGCACTTACCATCTCCACCGGATTTGTGGTGGACGACGCCATCGTAATGATTGAAAACATCTCGCGCTTCATTGAGGAAGGCGACAGGCCGATGGATGCAGCACTCAAGGGAGCGGAACAGATCGGCTTCACCATCGTGTCGTTGACCGTCTCGCTGATTGCCGTGCTGATTCCGCTGTTGTTCATGGGCGATGTAGTAGGCCGGCTCTTCCGTGAGTTTGCCGTCACCCTGGCGGTCACCATCGTGATCTCCGCTGTGGTGTCGCTGACCCTCACTCCGATGATGTCGGCGCGCATTTTGCGTCATGAGCCGAAGGAACAGCAGGGGCGCATCTACCGCGCCTCCGAGCGCGTCTTCGAAAGCATGATCGCCTTTTACGGGCGGACCTTGAAGTTCGTACTGCGCTATCAAACGATTACGCTGCTGGTGGCGCTCAGCACTCTGCTTCTCACCATCTTTCTCTACATCGTGATCCCAAAGGGTTTCTTTCCGGTCCAGGATACCGGCGTGATTCAGGGCATCTCTCAGGCTCCCGAAACTATTTCGTTTCCCGCAATGGCAGAGAAGCAGCAGGAACTGGCTAAGGTGATCCTCGCGGACCCGGCCGTCGAGAGCCTTTCCTCGTTCATCGGTGCCGATGGCACGAATACGACTCTCAACAGCGGACGCATGTCGATCAATCTGAAGCCGCTTGAGGATCGGCACATCAGCGCGGCAGATTTGGTGCGCAGGCTGCAATCAAATCTGCAAAAAGTGCAGGGAATCGCTCTCTATATGCAGCCCGTGCAGAACATCACAGTCGACGATCGCGTCAGCCGCACCCAATATCAGTACACGCTGGAAGATCCGGATGTGAACGAACTGAACGAATGGAGCAATCGATTTGTCGCGAAACTGCAAAGTTTACCGGAGCTTGAGGACGTGGCAACGGACCAGCAGACGGGAGGACTAGCGGTTTCACTGATGATCGATCGCGTTACCGCTTCAAGGCTGGGCATCGCTCCCGCCACCATCGATAACACCCTGTATGACGCATTCGGGCAGCGCCAAATCAACACGATGTATACGCAACTCAATCAGTATCACGTGATCCTGGAAACGCAACCGCAATACCAGCAAGACCCGAGCATCCTGCAGAAGCTATACATTCAGGCCAACGCGTCCTCAGGAACGTCAGGGCCGGGAGCCTCGACTTCTTTTTCGTCCTCTGGATCGGCATCCGCCGGATCAAATGCCACCACCACCTCGGTGCTCTACACGCCGACCGCTTCCCCGAGTGTGCGTACCCCTCCTTCGAATGCGCTGTCGCCGAGCAGTTCCACTGCATCGAGCTCCTCCGGGAACACGACTACCACCTCTGCGACAAGCAATGCCGTACCTCTGAGCGCATTTACTCACTTCCAGCACGCGACGGAGAATCTGTCGATCAATCATCAGGGCCAGTTTCCCTCCGTAACTGTGTCATTCAATCTGGCTCCCAACGCCGCCTTGGGAAGCGCGATTACCGCGATCGACAAAGTACAGCAAGAAATGCACATGCCTGCCAGCCTGCAGGCGGATTTCCAGGGCACGGCGGCTTCATTCAAGAACTCGCTCTCGAACGAGGCCCTTTTAATTCTGGCCGCGCTGGTGACGGTCTACATCGTGCTTGGCGTCCTCTACGAAAGTTTTATTCACCCGGTCACGATCCTTTCCACTCTTCCTTCCGCCGGTGTGGGTGCGCTGCTGGCGCTGATGCTGTTCGGTCAGGATCTGAGCGTCGTGGCCATCATCGGCATCATCTTGCTGATTGGAATTGTGAAGAAGAATGGAATCATGATGGTCGATTTTGCTTTGGAGGGAGAGCGGCAGCACGGCAAGAATGCGACGGAGGCAATTTACGAAGCCAGCCTGCTGCGCTTTCGTCCGATCATGATGACCACCATGGCTGCATTGCTCGGCGGCATTCCCTTGGCTTTAGGAACAGGGATTGGTTCCGAGATTCGTCGCCCCCTGGGAATTGCCATGGTCGGCGGACTTCTATTGAGCCAGGCGCTCACGCTGTACACCACGCCCGTCATTTATATCTTCTTCGACAATCTGGGGCAGAGATTCTCGCGCGGAGGTTCGCGCGAAACTTCGAGCGGCACTGCACAACCGGCAGAACAGGCATGAACCCTTCCGAACTATTTATCCGGCGGCCGGTGGCAACAACTTTGCTGACCATCGCAATTGCCATCGCCGGGGCCATCGCGTTCACTGTGCTGCCGGTTTCCCCGCTGCCCCAGGTCGATTTCCCAACCATCTCCGTCTCTGCGTCGCTGCCGGGAGCGAGCGCCCAGATCATGGCATCCTCCATCGCCACGCCGCTAGAAAGACAATTCGGCCATGTCGCGGGAGTTACGGAGATGACTTCCGCAAGTTCGCTGGGAAGCACATCCATCACAATTCAATTCGACCTCAGCCGCAACATTGACGGCGCGGCGCGTGACGTCGAGGCGGCCATCAGTGCGGCGCGCACTTACTTGCCGACAAATCTGCCCGCCAATCCTACCTACCGGAAAGTAAACCCCGCCGACGCTCCGATCATGATCCTTGGCCTCACGTCAACCAAGTACGACACCGGCAAATTGTATGACGAAGCTTCGACCATCATGGAGCAGAAGCTTTCTCAGATCCAGGGTGTCGGTCAGGTAGTGGTCGGCGGCGCTTCGCTGCCTTCGGTTCGAGTGGATGTGGATCCTACTCAACTCAATAGCTACGGCTTGACCATGTCCAGCATTCAAGCCGTCTTAAGCACTCAGAATGCCGATATTGCCAAAGGCCAATTCTCCGATGGCACAACGACTGCCGACATCATCGCCAATGATCAGATCTCGAAAGCCGAGGACTATAAACCGATCATCATCGGTTATCACAACGGAACGGCAGTCCGGCTCTCGGACGTAGCCCAGATCACCGATTCGGTGCAGAACATCCGTTCTGCTGGGTACCTCAATGGCATTCCGTCGGTCACGGTCATTATTTTCCGCCAGCCGGGCGCAAATATTATTCAGACCGTCAACAACATTCGCAGCCAGTTACCATTTCTCAAGGCATCGATTCCACAGGGTATCGACGCGACCATCGTTCTCGATCGCACCACTACCATTCGCGCTTCCGTGAGCGACGTGGAGCGCACCCTGATCCTCTCGGTGATTCTGGTCATTCTGGTGGTGTTTCTTTTCTTGCGCAACGCGCGAGCCACGCTGATTCCGAGCATCGCCGTTCCGGTATCGCTGATCGGCACTTTCGCAGTGATGTATCTGCTGGGCTACAGCATCGATAACCTCTCCCTGATGGCTCTCACCATCTCCACCGGCTTCGTAGTAGACGACGCCATCGTGGTGATGGAGAACATCTCGCGCCACTTGGAAGAGGGGATGAAACCCTTCGCGGCGGCATTGCTGGGCGCGCGCGAAATCGGATTCACTGTTTTTTCCATCAGCGTTTCTCTGATCGCCGTTTTTATCCCCATCCTGATGATGGGAGGGATCGTTGGCCGTCTTTTCCGGGAATTCGCTGTTACTCTTTCGACGGCGATCGCCGTATCGATGGTGATTTCATTGACCACGACGCCAACGATGTGTGCGTACCTGCTGAAGCAAGAGAAGCCGGATGGGCACGGCAGAATGTATCGGGTAAGCGAGAAGTTCTTCGCCTGGATGCTTGAAACCTATCGCCGCACTTTGTTATGGGCGCTCGACAACTCGGCGCTGATGCTGGTGGTGTTGCTGATCACGATCGCATTGAATGTCGTGCTCATCATAAGAATTCCAAAAGGCTTTTTCCCGCAGCAGGACACGGGGGCAATCGTCGGAGCCGTGCAGGGGCCACAGGATTCTTCATTTCCCGCGATGAATAATTCAGTTCGTCAATTGGTGAGAGTGATTAAGAGTGATCCTGCTGTCGCCAATGTGAACGCCTACACGGGCGGTGGTGGCGCCACGAATACGGGATTTATCTATATCGCTCTCAAGCCGCTTGACGAGCGCAAGGTGGGCGCTCCGGACATCATTAACCGGCTCCGCCCGAAATTAAATCACTTACCGGTGGCGTCGGCGTTCTTGCAAGCATCTCAGGATCTGCGCATCGGGGGCAGGTCAAGTGCTGCGCTTTACCAATACACCATCCAGTCGGATAACGTTCAGGATCTTTCGCACTGGGGCCCCATCCTTCTAGCCGAGATGAAGAAGATTCCCGGACTGCAGGATGTGAATTCCGATCAGCAAAATGGCGGCCTCGAAGAGCTGCTGACCTATGACCGCACTTCCGCCGCAAGGATGGGAATCACGGCGCAGAGCCTTGATTCCTCTCTCTATGCCGCGTTTGGTCAATCCGAGGTCTCAATCATCTACACGCAACTCAATCAGTACTACGTGGTGCTCGAGATTGCTCCTCAATATTGGCAAACCCCGGAAGGCTTGAAGCAAATATACTTGCGGACCAAATCTACTGGCAGCGCGACTGGCGGCAACCTGCCCGGCACTGGTAACGTCCCGCTGATCGCCCTCTCGAGCGCGGAATCCAGCACTACGCCGCTCGCTGTAAACCACACCGGCTTGTTTCCTTCGGTGACCGTATCTTTTAACCTGGCGCCCGGAGTTTCGTTGAGCGATGCCACGTTGCGGGTCAGCGAAATGCAGCAGAGATTAGGCACGCCTCCCACGATTCGCGGCTTTTTCGCCGGAACGGCGCAGGCTTACCAGCAGTCGCTCGGCACCGAGCCCATGCTGGTGTTGACTGCGTTGTTAGCCGTGTACATCGTGCTGGGCATCCTCTATGAAAGCCTGGTGCATCCGCTTACCATCATCTCGACGCTGCCCTCGGCCAGCGTCGGCGCAATGCTCGCACTCATGCTGTTCAAAATTGATTTGAATGTAATCTCTATCATCGGAATTGTGTTGCTCATCGGCATCGTCAAGAAAAACGCCATCATGATGATTGACTTCGCGCTCGTTGCGGAACGGCAGGAAGGCAAGAGCACCGCGGACTCGATCTTTGAAGCCTGCATGCTGCGATTCCGTCCCATTTTGATGACGACCATGGCCGCCCTGTTTGGAGCGATTCCACTCGCCTTCGGCACGGGCACAGGCTCGGAGCTGCGACGGCCTCTCGGCATTACCATCGTGGGTGGACTGATCGTAAGCCAGATGCTCACGCTCTATACCACTCCGGTGGTGTATCTGTTCCTGGATCGCTTGCGGCTCAGGTTTTCGAAAAAGCCGCAGGGCAGTATTTCATCCCCAGCTCCGGAGGTTAGTTAGCGCGGGGGGCTGAATGCTGCATTGAAACAAGTGATAAGTAGGAAGAATGTTATGACGATTCTCCGACGAAAATTCGCAAAATGGGCGATTTCTCTGGGTACGGCGGTGCTCTTGCTGGTGTCATCGGGCTGCATGGTTGGACCGAAATACCATGCCCCCGCGCCGCAGGCACCAGCGCCGGCCTATAAGGAATCCCCTACCCAATTCAAGGAGAATGAAGGATGGACTGTAGCGCAGCCGTCAGACGCCATGCTGCGCGGCAAGTGGTGGGAGATCTTTAACGATCCCGAACTGAATGCTCTCGAAGAACAACTGAATATCAACAACCAGAATATAAAGCTGTACTTTGAGAACTTCATGGAGGCTCGGGCAATCGTGCGCGAGGCTCACGCGCAATATTTCCCCACGCTGGCAGCCGCGCCCTCGGTCAGCCACTCGCGGATTTCCCAGAACCTGAAAGGCAGTACGACGGTTAGTGCGAACGGTACCGGGACCTCGTTCAGCACACAAAGCACGCTCTATACGCTTCCTCTGGAAGCATCCTGGGCGCCGGATCTGTGGGGAAAAGTTCGCAACACCGTGCGTGAAGCGCAGTACGCCGCGCAGGTCAGTGACGCCGATCTTGAGAACGAGCGGCTGACCGAACAAGCGGCGTTGGCTGAATATTTTTTCGAGATCCGCGGCCAGGATAAACTGCAACAAATCTACAACGACACCGCGGTGGCGGACCAGAAAGCGCTCGAGCTGACGCGTGGGTTGTATGAAACCGGCATCGACGACCAGATCTCGGTGGTCGAAGCCGAGACTACCTTGCAGAGCGCGCAAGCAGGAGCAACGAATGTTGGAATTGCGCGAGCGCAATATGAACACGCGATCGCCGTGCTTCTCGGCAAGGCCGCCTCAAATTTCTCCATCCCCGTGAAGCCGATGACGGTTGCTCCACCCCCGATTCCGGTCGGCGTGCCTTCTGAACTGCTCGAGCGCCGGCCTGACATCGCTGCCGCCGAGCGCACCATGGCCGAGGCTAACGCGGAAATCGGTATAGCCCACGCGGCTTATTATCCGAACTTGAGTTTGACGGGGGAAGGCGGCTTTGAAAGCTCAGCCATCGGCAATTGGCTCTCCTGGCCGAGCCGATTCTGGTCCGTCGGCGCATCGATTTCGGAAACCATCTTCGACGCCGGCTTGCGCCGCGCCACTGTCCAGCAATATGTCTCCACCTACAATGCAGATCTTGCAAGTTACCGGCAAACCGTGCTGACCGCGTTCCAGCAGGTGGAAGATGGTCTAGCCGAGGTTCGTATCCTGTCCAAGGAAATCCAGCAGGAAGAGCAGGCGGTGAATTCCGCGCAAACCTATCTGAAGCTGGAGCAGGCACGGTACGAGACCGGGATCGATCCCTACGTCGACGTGCTGGTTGCCCAGACTACTGTCCTGGCCGACCAGCAGACGCTGAATGCTCTCCAGGTGCAACAGATGACCTACGCGGTGGCCCTCGTACAAGCCTTGGGCGGCGGCTGGGATCGTTCGCAATTGCCCAGCCCTTCGCAGGTTACGCAGAAGCCGGCGAAAGCGGAGATGATCATCGAGCAGTAGCAGCTGGAAGGTTCTTGTAGGAAACAATTGACACGGAAATGCCGGTCATCCTAAGATGACAACGTTATGGTTTCGCTGCACCATCATCGGCACCACCACCATCACCATGCGATGAGCGTGTCGGCGGAGAATAACGGATAACAACCTAAAGCACTGATAGGAAATCCAAGCCCGCTGACGCAAACGCGCAGCGGGCTTTTTGTTTCTGCCGCAGGCGCGAAGCTCGGGAAGGATTAAAAAGAGGAGCTTGCGATGGAGATCGACTTCGACAAAATGCAAGGCCTTGCGCCAGCTGTGATTCAGGATGCGGTCACCGGCGAGTTGCTGATGCTGGGCTTCATGAACCACGAAGCGCTGGAGATGACCTTGCGCACCGGCTTCGCCACGTTCTACAGCCGCACCCGACAAACCTTGTGGACGAAAGGAGAGACCTCCGGGAATCGGCTGGAGGTCGTGGAAGCATGGACGGACTGCGATCGCGACACGGTGCTATTGCGCGTCCGCGTGCTAGGTACAGGCATGGTTTGCCACACGGGGTCAAGATCATGCTTCACTCAGGAGCTGGCCATCGGCGCGGCTGCGATGCCCGCGAAAGAGGAGGCGTCGCGATGAAACTTCGTTTGGGTATTCCTAAGGGAAGTCTGCAGGAAGCGACGCTTAGCCTTTTCACCCGCGCCGGGCTGCGCGTCTACACGAGCGCGCGCTCTTACTTCGCCGCGACCGACGATCCCGAAATTGAATGCCTGCTCATTCGCGCACAGGAAATGGCGCGCTACGTGGAACATGGCGCGCTGGATGCAGGCCTGACCGGCCTCGACTGGGTTCTGGAAAGCGGCCTCGATGTCGTCAGTGTTACCGATTTGATCTACGCGAAGCAGAGCATGGGAAAAGTGAAGTGGGTGCTGGCCGTGCCCGAAGATTCCGAATTCCAAAAGCCTGAAGATCTCGAAGGCCGAATCGTCGCTACCGAACTAGTCAGCTTTACCCGAAACTACTTTGCCAGCCGAAACGTGCCGGTCAAAGTTGAGTTCTCCTGGGGCGCGACGGAAGTGAAGCCGCCGTTGCTGGCGGATGCCATCGTCGAGGTTACCGAGACCGGAAGCTCGCTCCGTGCGAACCACCTGAGAATTATCGAAACGGTTCTGGAGTCGAATACGCAACTTGTCGCGAATAAAGTGGCATGGGCCGATCCGGAGCGACGGCGTAAGATTGAAAACCTCTCCGTGATGCTTTGCGGAGCGATGGCCGCCCTGGGCCGTGTGGGTCTGATGCTCAACGTCCGTAGGCCGGATTTGGCTGCCGTTCTTGGCCTGCTGCCTGCGTTGAAGAATCCTACCGTCGCACCCTTGGCCGATGGCGAGTGGGTTGCGGTCAACACCATCATTGAAGAACAAACCGCCTGGTCGCTGATTCCGAAGCTCAAACTCGCTAATGCTCAAGGGATCGTCGAGTATCCGCTGAACAAGGTGGTGATGTGATGCGCATTCGCATTCTTGGCGGGCTTAAGAGGGATCGATTTCTGCGGATGCTGGTGCAGCGCCGCGCGAACGATCTTGCCGAGGTCGAGGCCACTGTGCGCCGCATTGTGAACGATGTTCGGCGTAATGGTGATCGCGGGTTACGCCGATACGCGATGCAGTGGGACGGCTTAAGTAAAGGCGAAGCTCTCCGTGTGCCCGAGGCTGAGTTGCATGAGGCGTGGCAGAGGACTCCGCCGGAGCTGAAAGATGCCATCACGCAGGCCGCGGGCAATATTCGCCGCTTCTGTGAGTGGCAAAAACCGGAAGAATGGCGGCGCGAAATTCAGCCTGGAGTTTGTGTGGGACAGTTGGTGCGTCCCCTGGAATCGGTGGGATGCTATGTGCCTGGTGGCCGCTATCCGTTGCCTTCCACTTTGCTGATGACGGTGATTCCCGCCCAGGTTGCGGGTGTGCCTCAGATTCGCGTGGTCTCGCCGCGTCCCGCGCAGGCAACCTTGGCCGCCGCCGGATTTCTTGGTGTGCAGGAGTTCTACCGCGTTGGTGGCGCGCAGGCAGTCGGTGCGCTTGCCTATGGAACCGAAAGCATTCCGCGCGTGAACAAAATTGTTGGTCCCGGCAATCGCTACGTCACCGCTGCCAAGAGGCTTGTTGCGTTTGACTGCGCCATCGAGTTTCTGGCTGGTCCTACAGAGGCTGTGTTCATCAGCGAGGATGGCGATCCAGTTTTTGTCGCGAGTGATATGGTGGCGCAAGCTGAGCACGATCCCGACGCACTCTGCGTTTTTATTACGACTTCGCGAAGATTAGCCGAAGCAGTAGAGACCGAAGTACAGGAACGCACGGGTGCGAATCCAATCGCCGCGAAATCACTTTCTCGCCGAGGGGCCATCCTGTTAGTGGAGTCTCTCGGTCAAGCGGTGGAGATCGCAAACCACATTGCTCCCGAACATCTCACGTTGCCGGCAGCCCTGGTGCCCGCAGTGCAAAATGCAGGATCAGTTTTTCTGAACCAGTTCACGCCTCAATCGGCGGGAGATTATATTTCGGGTCCGAATCACGTGTTGCCTACCGGCGCGATGGCTCGCGTGCGCGGCGGCCTGAGCGTGCTCGATTTTGTGCGAATCGTCTCCTGCCAGGAAGTTTCTCGTGAGGGGATTCGCCGCATTAGTCCTCCGGCTATTGTGCTGGCCGAGGCCGAGGGCCTGCGTGGACATGCCGAATCGCTCCGGGTGAGGTGTACGAATGCTTGAGGCTCGCACCGCCGTGAAGACCCTGCACGCTTATCGGCCGCCGCTGGCTGGCCGTCAAGGACTGCGGCTGGATTTCAACGAAAGCACGATCGGTTGCTCGCCGCGTGTCTTGTCATCGCTGCGCTCACTGGACGCCGAAACGTTGGCACGCTACCCCGAGCGCGAGCCGGTGGAACGCGAAGTAGCCGGCTTTCTGAAACTCGATGCCACGCAAGTTCTCCTTACGAATGGAGTTGACGAGGCCATTCATCTTATTTGCTCGACCTATCTCGAGCCCGGCGATGAAGCCATCATCGTCGTGCCCACATTCGCCATGTATGCCATTTTCGCGCAAGCGGAAGGCGCACGCGTGGTCCAGATTCTCGCGGGAGACAACTTCGCTTTTCCGTTGGAAGCCCTTCTTGCCCGGATCCGCCCACGAACGCGCCTCATTGCCGTGGCGAACCCGAATAATCCGACGGGAGCGGCGGTGGAATGCGAAGTTTTGCTACAGGTTGCTCGCGCGGCACCCCAGGCCGCGTTGCTCGTGGATGAAGCCTATTTCGAATTTCACGGCGAGACCGTCCTCCAACATCGCGAACGGCGGGCGAATCTTTTCGTGGCGCGAACATTTTCCAAAGCTTATGGATTAGCCGGCCTGCGTATCGGCATCCTCGTCGGGGATGCTCGACAGATGGCGATGGTGCGGCGCGTAGCATCGCCATACAACGTGAATGCGGTGGCGCTCGCAGTGCTGCCGGAAGCGCTTCGCGACCAGGAATATGTGAAGCACTATGTCGCCGAGGTACGGAGTGGCCGCGAACTTATCGAGCAGGAACTCGGAACTCTCGGGCTGCATTACTGGCCAAGCTCTGCCAACTTTGTCCTGGTGCGCGTCGGTTCTGCCTACCTTGAATTCATTCAAGGTTTGCGCTCGCGTGGAATTCTGGTGCGCGACAGGAATTCCGATCCGGGATGCGAGTGCTGTGTGCGCCTGACGGTGGGGTCGCTCGAACACACACGGACTTTGATCGGAGCTCTGCGCGATGTGGCGAGAAAACTCAGAGAACCCCGTGAGGTGAAAGCGTGAGGAAGGCGAAACTGCATCGCAAGACAGCGGAAACCGAGATTCAGATTGCCCTCACGATCGAAGGTCGTGGGAAGTATGAAGTTTCCACGGGCATTCGTTTTCTGGACCACATGTTGGAACTCTTCACGCGTCACGGCGGATTCGATCTGAAACTCGAAGCGACCGGCGACCTGGACGTAGATCAGCACCACACCGTGGAAGACGTTGGGATTGCCCTGGGTGAGGTGTTCGACCGCGCGTTGGGCGATCGACGCGGAATTCTACGCGCCGGTTATTTCGTCATGCCCATGGATGAAACCCTGGGGTTAGCGGCCGTCGATTTCGGTGGACGCGCTGTCGCGGTGGTTGATACGAAAGTTCGTGCTGCCCTCGTGGGAGATTTGCAGGTGGAACTGGTGCCGGATTTTTTCGAGGGCTTTGCCCGTGGAGCGCGGGCCAATGTTCACGCACGCGTGCTCTATGGCCGCTCCAGCCATCACAAGATCGAAGCGCTCTTCAAAGCTTTCGCGCGCGCCTTGCGCGTGGCGTGCTCGCGCGATCGCCAGCTGCGCCGCATGCTGCCGAGTACGAAAGGACTTCTATGATCGCCATCGTGGATTACGGTGCGGGCAATTTGAATTCCGTAAAGAAGGCGTTCGACTATCTCGGCGCTGAGGTCGTGGTAACGGACCAGCCAGCCACCATCGCAGCCACCGACAAGATCGTATTTCCTGGAGTTGGACACTTTTCTTCTCTGCAGGTGCTGGACCCAACAGGCTTACGCGAAGCCCTGCTGCAAGCCGCTTCCTCCGGAAAGCCGTTCCTCGGCATCTGTGTGGGGATGCAGTGGCTTTTCGAAGGCAGTGAAGAGTCGCCTGACGTTGCAGGAGCAGGAATCTTTCCCGGCGAATGCCGGCCGTTTCCATCCAGCGTGAAATCGCCGCACGTCGGTTGGAATTCTCTGGCAATTCGGGAGGGCTCACGGCTTCTGCGGGGCATCGCGCAAGAGTCGTATGTCTATTACACGCACTCTTTCCATGCGCCCGTGGTGGCTTCAATGTCGGCAGCTACCGATTACGGACTGCGGTTCGCGGGCGCAGTCGAACAAGGCAACATTTTCGGAGTGCAGTTCCATCCGGAAAAATCAGGAGACGTGGGACTCTCTATCCTGAAGAACTTCTGCGAGGTTTGATGTGTTGACCAAGCGCATCATCGCCTGCCTCGATATGGATGGTGGCCGCGTTGTGAAGGGAGTGCGCTTCAAGAATCTGCGTGATGCAGGCGATCCGGCGGAATGCGCCGCGACTCACGCCCGTAACGGTGCGGACGAAGTTGTGTTGCTCGATATTACTGCGACCAGCGGAAACCGCGGTACGTTGCTCGACGCGATCCGCAGCACGGCACGATCCCTGTTTGTCCCGTTCACGGTGGGCGGAGGAATTCGCCAGCTTGAGGATGCCAAAGCCGTCTTCGACGCAGGCGCAGACAAGATCGCGATCAACTCAGCCGCAGTCCGTGACCCTTCATTGATCGGCAAAATCGCAGGACGCTTTGGTTCGCAGGCAGTTGTGGTGGCCATCGATGCCAGAAAAGCAGAGGAAGGCTTCGAAGTGTTCGTCGCGGGAGGACGCGTGCCCACGGGCCGGGATGCGATTCAATGGGCGCGGCAGGCTACCGATCACGGAGCGGGCGAGATCCTGCTGACTTCGATGGACCGCGACGGAACGAAATCCGGATTCGACTGCCAATTGGTGCGCGCCGTTGCAGAGGCGGTTTCAATTCCTGTGATTGCTTCGGGCGGCGCCGGTTCGGCGCGCGACTTCATCGAAGTTTTTCGCGAGGGCTGCGCTGATGCCGCTCTCGCCGCATCGATCTTCCACTTCGGCATCGAGAACATAGCAGAACTTAAACGCGAACTGCACGAGGCTGGCATTCCCGTGAGGTGGCCATGCTGATTCCGTCGATCGATTTGATGGGCGGCAAGATTGTGCAACTGGTGCAGGGCGAGAAGAAAGCTCTGGAGTTTGACAACTTCGACTATTGGATCGAGCGCTTCTCCAGGTATCCGCTGGTGCAGGTGATCGATCTCGACGCAGCGCGTGGTATCGGCGAGAACCGGCAAATTGTGCAGCAGATTGTGAAGCGGCTGAACTGCCAGGTCGGCGGCGGGATTCGGAGCCTCGAAGCGGCGCGTGAACTATTACGAGCAGGTGCGGGCCGAGTCATACTCGGCTCTGTACTGTTGAAGGATAGCGAGATCAACACGCAATTTGCCGCTGCTCTGGCGCGCGAAGTCGGGCACCGAGCCGCTAGTCTTTGCTCTAGATTCCCGAGGTGGACGTGTTGCGATCGACGGCTGGCGCAAAGATACTGTCCTCACCGCATTCGACATGATTCGGGCACTCGAACCCTTCTGCGGCACCTTTCTCTATACGCACATCGATACGGAAGGCCTGATGGGCGGGATTCCGATGGAGACCGTGAGTGCGATCCGGAAAGCCACTTCGCGGCGGTTGATCGTCGCCGGCGGCATCACAACGCAAGAAGAAATCGACAGCCTCGACGCCCTCGGAATGGACGCGGTCGTAGGTATGGCCTTGTATTCGGGCAAGCTCTTGGGATAGACGCGATCCTGCTGTCAGCTTGGCAAAATTTCCTTCAGCGCCCACTCGATCCGATCAACTTCTTCCCGGATTACGCGGATCGACTGTTGGTTCTTTGCCGGATGGGCCAAGGGCGTGATTCCTTCCACGGCGCCTCGTATGTGATGATTCCGAGCCCAAATGAAGTTGAGCCTCGCACTCCGCTGTTTACGATTTCTGTAAACGCCTCCGACGAACTTCGTGGCCAGCCAGGCAAACACCGAACCAAACAGCAATTCAACCGGGATCCGATCGGTTATGCCGTCGAATTGTGAAAATAAAAGTCGATAGACGGCTTCCCCCATCCCGAATGATGCAAACAAAACAGTAGCGCCGAACAAATACACTTTAAGCCGCTCTATAGGCCGAAAATGTACCGAGTCGTTTCCTTCATCTCTTCGCGCAAAATCGATCGCCATGCTTCCCCCAAAACGTCGCTGCTTTTCCGGTTCCAAGCCAGAAGCAGCGCCAGTCTCTTAAAATGATAGCCCGAAATTGTCAACGGGTGCGCTTCCTTTTTCAGACAGCAGTTCTGCCGCAAGCTGGGTTACAATTACGACCATTCGCTTCGCAACTGGGTTCGACCCGCGCCTGTGGGATTACTGCGGAGCATAAAGGACCGGGCCCCCAATGAACGTCCTGTTGCTTTCTATGCCGGATTCTTTTGAACACATGCCTCCGGCCGCGATTCGCATGCCCAACGGCGCACTCACATCGCTTGCGGGAAACGTCGATCCTCACCATCACGTGGCCGTCGCTGACCTGATCCTGGTTCAGCGCCAGGTGCGTGAAACCATAACCAGACTTGTTGGTGAGCTCAATCCTGAAGTTGTCGGGCTCTCCATCATGACATTTCAGCGCCGCACCGCCGGCCGCATTATTGATCTGGTGCGTTCGCTTCGCCCCCGAGTCAAGATCGTAGTCGGTGGCTATGATCCCAGCCTCGCGCCCGAAGCTTACGAGGATATGGGCGTCGATTATCTGGTGCGCAGCGAAGGAGAAGTGACGTTCCGCGAGTTGTTACGCGCGCTTGAGCAAGGCTCGGGTTTCGAGCGCATTGGCGGTCTCTCCTATCGCAATGGCGAAGGCTGGGTGCACAATCCAGCCCGCTCGCCGCACCGGCTGGAGGATAAGGAAATCCGTCCCCCGAAGCGCGATGCCCGCGTGCTGCAGGGATACACCCTACTCGGGCGCCAGGTGGATGTGATCGAGACCTCGCGTGGCTGCACCTACGACTGCAGTTTTTGCTCCATCATCGAGATGCGGGGGCGCAACTTCCATACCTACTCTTTCGATCGTGTTTTGGACGATATTCGCGATGCTCGCGATCACGGGGCTCGGACGATTTTTCTGGTCGATGACAACATTACCCTGAACGTGAAACGCTTTGAAGCGTTGTGCGAGGCCATCATTGCTGCCGGATTGCACAAGCTCGATTACTTTGTGCAGGCCATGACATCCGCTATTGCGAACCACGGAGAGACCCTGGCCCCGCTGATGCGGCGGGCGGGATTCCGCTACGTTTTTCTCGGTATCGAAAACATTTTGGAAGGCGACCTTGAATTCCTGAAGGCTTCTGCGAAAAACACAGAACGCACCAATGGCCACGAAACAGGCAATGCCACGCTGAAGGCCATCGATTACCTTCACCGGAATCAGATGTACGTGGTCGGCGGATTAATCGTGGGTAGCCCCGGTGACACTCGCGAATCCATCGAAGCCAACCTCGAATTCGCCCGCCGCTATGTGGACTGGCCCTACATTCAACACCCTACCCCATACCCGCGCACGCCCATGACGAAAGATTTTCGCGATCAAGGTCTGATCATGAATGACCGGCTCGAAGAATATGATGGCACCACGGCTGTCGTCCGTACTGAGCACCTGCCCGCGGAAGAAGTTGAATTCATGCGCTGGAAGGCCGAGCGCTGGATGAAGGTTCATCACATCCCGGTAGCCATCAAGCACGATCCCGGTTTCGTCCTCTTCCAGGGATGGAAGATGTTGTTCCATACCTTCCGGGGAAGCTCGATCCGCTCGCTGTTAGGACTGGAAAGCGATAAGAAAGTGTTCGAAAGGTATCGAGCGATTCGGCGGGCCGAACGCGAGTACGTCTGAGGCTCCAACCCGGGCGCATGCTTCCCGGAACTATTACTCGAAGGCGGGGTTTAGACTAGATAGCAGTTCTTCGTCAGGCCGGTCGTAAGAGCAACCTCCGGTCGTTTGGATCGTAGAGTTAGCCCCGGAGCGCGCCTGTGGGCTACTGAGAGGGAAGATGATACTCCAAACGCACACCCGGGCATCGCGCACTTCCAGCACTTTTCTATTTGCATTGGCGCTGGTATTTTTCTTCCTGCCACTGGGGAAAGCAGACCTGTTCGCACAACAGGCGCCCGATAACGGACAATACACCCCGGACCAGCAATCCCCGGATCAACAACCAGACTATGGGCAGGGCTACGCGCAGCCGCAACCCAACGGACAACAGCCTTACCCGCAGCAGTCGTATCCGCAGCAGGGAAACCCTCCGATGCAGCCGCTTAGCGCACAGGAATTGCAGCAACTGGTCGCGCCAATCGCTCTCTATCCGGACACTCTGGTGGCGCAGGTACTGACCGCAGCCACATATCCCGCGCAAGTGGCCGATGCGGACCGTTGGCGGCGGGCGCAAGGCTATGCTTCCTCTGATCAGATTGCCGCGGGAGCCAACGCGCAGCCCTGGGACCCGAGCGTCAAAGCGTTGACGGCATTTCCGCAGGTGCTGGCGCAGATGAATTACAACCTGCAGTGGGCCACCGAACTGGGCAACGCCTACTACAATCAGCCGCAGGATGTGCTCGAAGCTGTGCAGGTCATGCGCCAACGTGCGCAGGCCGCGGGAAACTTGCGAAGTACTCCGCAGGAAACCGTGAACTACGATCAGGGCAACATCGTGCTGGCGCCGGTGAATCCGGAAGTCGTGTACGTACCGGTCTACAATCCGTGGGCTGTCTACGGGCAGCCAATCTCGCCCTATCCAGGATTTTCGCTGCTGGGCGCGCTAGGATCGTTTATCGGTTCGTCCGTCGGACCACTGGCCGTACGATTTGGCCTGGGCATCGCGACGACAGCTTTCATGCATACGCCTTTCGGATTGCTGGCGTGGGGATTGGACTGGCTCGCCCACGCCGTGCTCTTCCATGGTTCGAGCTACTATTCGCATAGCACCACGGTCGCGGATTGGGGCTTCCCGCATGGCGGCCCACGCGCTTTCTCACGCGGCGCATGGAGTGTCGCTCGCTCAAATAACTTTTACCGGACGCCGGGCAACTATGGCCGGCCGGGTGGCGGATACACGGCGCGTTCGCAGGCATTTGCCCGAACTCCAGACAGATATGCTTATGCGGGAAACCGCCCAGCCGAAGCCTACAACCGCGGCGGTTATCAGAGGCCCGGAGCCAGCTACGGCCGCCCCTCGGCGCAAGCCTACAACAGCGTTCGCCCAGCGGTCGGTCGGCCCCAGCAGTATGGACGTTCAAGCTACGGATCCAGTTCTTATTCCTATGGCAGGTCCGCCGAAACTTATAGCCGCGGGCGAGGCGGGGCATATGGCGGATCAACGCGGGCCTCGCGCGCTCCGAGCGCAAACTTTCAGCGCAGCAATTTCGGCAAGCAGTCTTCCGGCAAGTCTTCGCACTCGGGAGGCTTCCATCTATTTGGCGGCGGACACGGGGCGAAGAGCTTCAAGGGCGGCAAGAGTTTTGGTCGCGGACACTCGGGCGGAGGCGGTCACGGCGGCCACTCCGGCGGTAAACATCATCGCTGATGCCACGGCTGTTGAATTGCGCCAACGAGTTCAACTGGTTTCAACGCTTTTTGCTTTTATCCGCTTTCGCTCGAGCACTCGCCGCCGCTTTCTTCTTCAATTCGATCTGATTGTAATCAACGGCGGCACGGATGAGATTTTTTAAAGCACGCTCATTAATCGGATCGCCCTCGAAAAAATCGATTGCTCGCCACGCGTTGCCTTCGAGCCCTGCGTTGAAGAGCTTGTCAGGATCCGCCAGCCTCGCCCCGTGT
>CAVZPC010000028.1:0-164554 GCA_963777005.1 uncultured Acidobacteriaceae bacterium
CAACCTCAAGCTCCACAAAACCCTAGCTTTTCCACAGAGTCCTCCCAAAACTGAATGAAAACTGAATGAAGGATTTTGCTAGACTCTGCGAAATTGAGAGTTCGGCTGAGCGAATGGCCGTTTGTCAGATTCGGCTCGCTTACACACATCCAAGCTACTTCTTTTGGAGTGGTCGCAGTAAGCTTAAGAGCGAAGTTTCAAATTGGATCAAAATCTTTGGGAAGGTTCTGGATAAGGCTACCGAGGCGCATCCCAAGCTGTTTCTGGAGGGTGATGGCAACCCCAGGCCGGCGCATCTTCACATGCTCCGAGACACTTTTGCGGTCGAGTATCTCCTTGCGGGCATGCCATTGGAGGAGGTTTCTCGTTTACTGGGTCACTCCAGTGTTCTGATTACGCAGAAGCACTATGCTCCGTGGGTTCTTGAGCGGCAACAGAGGCTGGCGACGAGCGTGCGGACGGCATGGTCCACAATGGGCCTAAACGCGGCCGCTCCGGTAATCAATATAGCGGATAGGCGCTCCGGCAAAGTCGTCAGACGCGCCGTCCGTTCTTAGTGCAAAAGTCCCTCCCCCTTTCCATTCCGCTCTTCATGTGCGGCAGACATGTCACCACCCATTCTGTAGTCACAACTGAATTGAATCTACCAACGCCACCGACGGGCCCGACTAGAAAAAACCGATCTCCTCGCTCTTTTCGGGCTTTGAAGTCTATTGCATCTCGGAAAACCTCCGTTTGACGAGATTTCGATCCCGTACTACATACATCAGACACGGTGTCGCTATGGCAACAGAGCCTTCTCCCCAGCCCAACTACGCTCCTCCAAGCAAACCAGCAATGCCGGCCAGTGTGGCATTTGAAAAACATTATTGCGTGAACGAAGGCGCTGAATTGTGGGGCTTGAGCGAACGAACAATCCGGCGCATTTTCACCGACGAACCTGGAGTGATCAAGTGGGAGAACGTTGAAACGCGGTTTAAGCGAGGCTATACCACGCTGCGAATCCCGGAAAGTGTTGTTCAACGCGTGCACAGGAAGCTCAGGAAAGCGGGGTAACGGACGATGAAATCAGCTAAGGCGACGACTGGCAGGCGTGAAAAGAATGGTTCCAACAGGAATGTCGTTACGAGTGTTGAGTTTGTCCTCCGCGCTGAGCTGCACGAACCGACTGAGACGGATTTTGTGCATTCCATTGCCGGAAGAATTATTGCCGAATCGGAAACTCGCGGAGAAGAGGACGCCGGTAACATTCGAGCCTCACTCATTCAGTTCAGCGAGGCGCTGGACCATGGCATGAGCGCAGAAAGACTCGGAGATGGCATTTCGGGCGACATCGCGGAATACTGGGAACATCTTTTCGACGTGGAAACGGGCCATCCGAAAGAAGAGATACAAAATGAGTTCGAAATGGTAGACCTCGATCTCCTGATCATCGACTACATCGTGATCTATCCGGAGTTTCGGGGACTAGGGCATCGCAGAGTCCGCCATTCACCGTACTGATCGGTATTTTTGGTACGGCGTGCGGGTTGGTCAGCGTGCAAGCCTTGGCCGCTACAGTTCACTCCGTCCATTGCGAACGATCCAAAAGCGTTAAAACAACTTGCGCCCCGAACATTGGCAAAGGCGAGGCCATTCGGAAACTGAGATCGTACTGGTCACGGCTCGGATTTTGGCCGATCGGAAACACCGGAATTTATCTGCTGAGCGTATCTCAAAGGGGGTGTGAGGTGTCATTCTCGAGAAGCGTGTGAAAGGCCCTCAATAACTCAGATAACCCACCGCCGCTGCGTCCGGTTAGAACGCTGCCCTGTCACCGGATTCCGACACATAACCTATCAAGTATCTGCAGTTTCCTCACAGAGCACACCCTCACCCGTCAATTCTCTCCTTCATTCGGGACGGACTGCTTCACTCAAAATAGAACGCCTGCCTGTCATGCAGGAGGCAGCGGGTTAGAGATCCGTCGCTCCCGCCAAATTCTGGTACACCGATTAGTTGAGAACGACCCGCGACAGCTTTCTCTGTGACGTTTATTCAAAGACAGGATCGTTCTTGCGCCACACCTTTCGGATCGCTTACCGCTCGCCCAACCTATCTGCTCGTTTGACCAACTTGGTTGTCACATCGGCTTGTGATGTGCTAGCTTTCAAAAATTGCTATGCGTCGAGTTCTGTCCAGTCTCCTGGTTAGTGTGCTCGCTTGGAGCTTCGTTGCTCCAATCGCGTTGGCATTGACAACGGACACAATTCCCGCCTGTTGCCGCCGAAACGGCAAGCATCATTGCATGTCGGGAATGTCCGGCATGATGGTTTCGAGCGAGAAAGCTCCAGCTTTTCGCACTTTTCCATCGTGTTGCCCTTTCCGCTCAACAATTGCGACTCCGAGTTCGGTGGGACAGATGGCAGGGGCACGAACAACCGGACACCTTTCCCCGTCCGCGATTCTTGCTCACGCCGCAGGACACCGGACCGTAAGCGTACGGACAAACTCTCCTTTCTTCCAACGTGGTCCTCCCTCCAATCCCTCTAATCTCTGAATCTCGCTATCGAGAAACTGAAATTCCTGTTTACGGCTTTTATCCGAACTCACTCTGTGGGGTGTGTCAGATCGAGCTGGAACAATAGCCGTTTCCGGGTGGGGATACCGCTCTTATTTGGGTAGTGGAATCGACGAGCACGCTTAGGCACTAACGGGCTCATCTGACGGAGCCGTCTCGTTACTGCGATGCTTGAATTCGAAATTGGTCAGAGGAGGAGTGTATGCAAAGGAAAGGTGACGTACTCTGGATAGCCGCTGTGATCGTCGGAATTCTGACCTTGATGGTTCCCACCAGTCACGGGCAAGCGCCCAACCAACAACCCTCTGCCATCCAATCGGCCGGCTCACTGAAGCCGCCCGCATCGGGCAAGATCAACGTGGCGTTTGTGATCTCGGAGGGCGCCGACGTCATGGACATCGCCGGCCCATGGGAGACCCTCCACGGCGCGATGCTTACAACGAAAGGCAAGGCATGGAAAGAATCGGACTGGGATGACATGGTGATGCCGATCAACGTGTACACCGTTTCCGATTCGCTCAAGCCGGTGGATGCGAATGGATTGACCATCGTTCCCAACTACACCTTTGACAATGCGCCCAAGCCGCAGGTTATCGTGATCCCCGCGCAGAACGGACGCAGCGCTGCGCAAAAAGCATGGCTGCTGGCTAATTCGGCCACCGCCGATGAAACCATGTCGGTGTGCACCGGCGCTTCGGTGTTGGCGGACTACGGACTGCTGGACGGGCAAACTGCGACAACGCATCATTACTTTCTTCAGCGTCTGCAGAAGCAATATCCCGCCGTGCACTTCGTCAGCGGAACCCGCTATGTGGAGAATGGCAAAATCGCAACCGCCGGCGGCTTGACCTCAGGCATCGATCTGGCACTACACATCATTGCGAGGTACTACGGGGATGATGTAGCGCAAGGCACTGCCGATTTGCTGGAGTACAAGAGCACCTTGTGGAGAAACCCCGAATATGAGCAAGTAAAGCCGGTTGTCGTGTCGAAGTGATCTTGCATGTTAGTGAGTGAGATGAGTCCCCTGTGAACGAACTGAAGGCCGGAGAGGGAGTTGGCTCCTGCTACAGCAGCCAGAGTTAGAAATCCGGGAGGCGAAGGATATCCCAGGACTAAGGTCTCAAGTTTGAAACGACTGATCGCCAATTCGCTGCTTGTCATTTTGATTGCCAGTCTATTGGCGCCGCTGGCTCTCTGTTTCCAGCAAAGCAGTGTGCCTGCCTGCTGCCGGCGCAACGGCAAGCATCACTGCATGGCGGGAGTGTCCGGCATCACGGCTTCCAATGACGAGGCTCCCGTTTTCCGCACGATCCCATCGCGCTGCCCGTTCCGCTCAACAGTTGCGACTCTAGTTCCGGTAGCCCGAGCACAAGTAGGACGGACAAGCACATACGTTCCTCCGTCCGCGATCCTGTCACAGAGGCCAGAATCCTTCAGTTTAAGTTTTGACATTCATTTTCCTTTCTTCCAACGTGGTCCCCCTACACGCTCCCTTAATCGCTATTTCGTGTGATTAAAGCCTAAATCTTTCTGTTCCGAATCGTTCACCGAGCTTGCGCTGTGGGCAAGTCGGCGTTATGACGACGGCCGTTTCCCGAGGGATGGGTTTCCCCTGAAACATTGGGAGCGAATTGATGAGCAGCGTGCATTCCGCTAAAGGAGCGGCGATATGACCGAGAGTTTTCGCAATGCGCTGTTGAGTTTTTCTCGTTCCTTGTTCTGGAGCGCCGCACTCGCTGTGGTTTGTGTGGCCTTCGCTGCTCACGGTGTTGCTCAGACAGAACTCGCCCACGTCTCTGGCCGCGTAACTGATCAATCTGGCGCCGTAGTAGCAGATACGGAAGTGGAGATCAGAAACGTGGATACGAATCTGTCTACGACTGTCAAAACGAATCAAGATGGCCTCTACACATTTCCTTCGTTGCGCCCCGGCCACTACAAACTTTCCGCGCGCAACCCTGGTTTCAAGACAGTAACGGTGACGCAGTTTTCTCTGAATGCGCAGGACAACGTAAGCCGCGATTTTGTGCTGCAAGTCGGATCGGCGAGCGAGAGCGTCACGGTAACCGCGGAAACTCTCAACATCAATACGACAGACGCAACGGTGAGTACCGTCGTGGACCGGCAGTTCGCCGACAACCTTCCGCTCAATGGAAGAAGTTTTCAAAGTTTGATTGAGTTGACTCCGGGCGTGCTCCCCACTGGCGGAGAGGGCAACACGGATACTTTCGTCGTGAACGGGCAACGTGAGACGTCGAATTACTGGACGGTAGACGGAGTGAGTGCCAATTTTGGAATTGGAGGCAACATCGGTAATCCTGGCGCAGGGCTTGGCGGCCAAGCCAGCGCCACCAGTTTGTCGGGCGGAACGAACAGTCTCGTTTCCGTAGACGCGCTAGAGGAGTTTCGGATTCAGACTTCCACTGCTGCGCCCGACTCTGGCCTCACAGCAGGGGGACAGATTGCAATCGTTACACGTTCCGGCACTAACCAGTTTCATGGCTCTCTATTCGACTATCTACGAAATGACGTTTTGGATGCCAACGATTGGTTCAACGGTTACACAAACAATCCTGCTCTCCCTAAAGCCGAAGAACGACAGAACGATTTCGGTGGAACTTTTGGAGGCCCGATCCTCAAAGACCGGACTTTCTTTTTCTTCTCATATGAGGGGCTGCGCCTCCGACTGCCCCAGACGGAACTGACTCAGGTTCCCGACCTCCAGGCGCGGCAGAATGCGATACCGGCGATACAGACGTTCTTGAATGCCTATCCTTTCGACCCGAAGCAGCCCGATCTGGGCGATGGTGTCGCGCAGTTTAACGCCAGCTTTTCAAATCCCAGCGCTCTCGACGCTTACAGTATCCGCATCGATCACCGGTTGAACGACAAAATCACACTCTTTGGCCGGTACAACAACTCACCTTCCAGCATCGCGCAGTACGGTTTCGGACAAGGCTCTGGTGTTGCGCTCAGTCAGAAGGGCGTTCAATCGCAAACAATACAGACGTTGACTGTGGGAACCACTTGGATTGCAACTTCGAGACTCACCGATGACTTTCGTTTCAATTACAGCCGGCTGGACAGCACTGGGGATTCAGAGTCAAGCAATTTTGGAGGCGCTACACCCATCACCTCGCCGTCATTGCCAGCCGGCTACAGCCTGAAAAACGCCAACATCGGCTTCCAGTCCGGATTTACTAGCAATGGATATCTTGACATTGGGGCGGGTG
This sequence comes from uncultured Acidobacteriaceae bacterium, assembly GCA_963777005.1. GTDB lineage: Bacteria > Acidobacteriota > Terriglobia > Terriglobales > Acidobacteriaceae > Sulfotelmatobacter. The sequence continues at coordinate 5,797 of CAVZPC010000028.1, forward strand.
AAGAAAGCCTTCAGCGCCAGATTGAAGCTGTTAACAACGTAGCGCTCCAGAGAGGTACTCACAGATTCACTTTCGGAGTCGACTATCGCCGGTTGTCACCTCGCTTTGCTCCAGCCGGATACTCGCAGTATGTGCAGTTCATAAACTATAGCGATCCAACGCAGAGTTATCCCGATACCCTAGACGGCATTGTCGGCTTCGCTTCTACTAACCAAAACATTCCTGCAACATTCCTGTTTCGGATGTTTGGCGTCTTCGCACAGGACACCTGGCAACCAAAGCCGCGGCTTACCGTCACCTATGGGCTGCGATGGGGGCTTGAACTTCCGCCTAAGGCAATCGAAGGCCCCGCTTTCCCGGCCCTTGTGAACTTCGATCTCAACAATCTTTCTGGAATCGCATTAGCACCGGCCGGGACTTCGGCCTATCAAACGTCCTACGGAAATTTCATGCCGCGCGTGGGAGTTGCATACCAGCTCGCGCAAAGAGATGGCGCCCCTTCGACTGTGCTTCGTGGTGGAATTGGCATCTACGACGATTTAGCCGCCGGCGCAGCGGGCAATCTGGTCGCCTATGCGTATCCATATACCGGATACGCCAACTACGACGGTAGCCAGCTTCCCATCGTGTACCCGCCGACTGGGGGCACTTTCCCGCTCGACCCTGCCTATGCGGCACCACCTGCGATTGTGCCGCCCGGATCCGCGAACAGCGGACTTCTGCTTGGCTTCAACCCCCACTTCCAAACGCCTTATTCGATTGAATGGAATGCGGCTGTGCAACAAGAGGTCGGCAAACAGCAAACTCTCACGGTCTCGTATGTCGGCGCCGCCGGACGAAGATTGGTGCAAACAATCTTCCCGTACAGTTCTCCTCCCGCGAATTACCCCGGAGGAGTCGGGTTGTTCTACAACGGTGGCTCTTCCAGTTACAACGCACTCCAGGCGCAGTTTCAACGCCAAGTCGCTCGCGGGCTTCAGGCCGTCGCTTCCTACACATGGGCGCACAGCATTGACACGGGTTCGACCGTATTCGGTCAAAGTGGACAGGGGATCAACGATGATCGAGGGCCTTCAAAATTCGACATACGTCACCAGTTTTCTGTCGCGTTCACGTATGACATTCCGGCGTACAAACCGGATCGCTTCATTGGCAACATTTTGAGCGGCTGGTCCCTACAGAGCGTCGTCAAAGCGTACTCCTCCCCACCGGTCGACGTGACGGTCAACAATCCTCAGTCGTTCACAGGGAAACCGATTTCGGTGAGGCCCGATGTTCTTCCGGGAGTTCCTTTCTACCTCTACGGCTCTCAATATCCGGGAGGGAAGGTCATCAACAACACGACGGATGGACCGAATGGCGCTTGCGTGGGACCGTTCTGTTTCCCGCCGATGGACGCCAACGGCAACTTTATCCGCCAGGGTGATCTGGGAAGAAACGCTTTGCGAGCATTCCCTGCTTCGCAGTGGGACTTCGCGGTTCATCGGGACTTTCCCATTCGCGAGTCATTGAAACTTCAATTCCGAGCCGAACTCTTCAACGTGTTAAACCATCCTAACTTTGCACCCCCGAATAGTTCGCTCAGTGTTGCTCCTGGAGCTAATGGTCAATTTGGGTTTTCAACGCAAACGCTAGGACAGTACCTCGGCGGGAACAGCAGCGGAGGCGGTGCTCTCAGTCCGTTGTATCAATTCGGAGCGCCACGTTCCATCCAACTCGCACTGAAGTTGTCGTTTTGAACTCGACCGCTGGCAATACGGGAGGCATCCGGATGATCCATCGCTATTTCGTGTGGCTGCACCGTTGGACGGGGCTATTGATGACAGTGTTTCTCATTGTTGTCGGGCTTACAGGAACTCTGTTGGCGTTCCGGTCAAAGATTGATCGAGTGCTTAATCCGCAGTGGCATGCGTCGCCTGAGCCCGGCCAGGTGCCTCTCGATCTGGCGACGCTCGCCGAAAGAGCCGAGTCGCTGGTGCCTCAGGCTAGACCAGGATATTTTGCGATTGATAACGATCAGGCCAGCATCGCTCTCCGCTTTCGCACGAATCCGGCCACTGGCCAGCCATATCAGTCGGACTTTGACCATCTCATTCTCGATCCCTACACCGGACGCGAACTCGGCCGTTGCTGCTCGATTTCAAGCTGGCGGACCAACTTCTTGCCGTTCGTCTACAAGCTTCACACTTCGATGGCAATGGGATCGGTGGGAGCGTGGACGCTCGGCATCGTCGCCCTAGTGTGGACTCTGGACTGCTTCGTAGGTTTCTATCTCACTTTGCCGCGCGGACGCGGCGGGCTCTGGCAACGCTGGAAATACGCATGGCAGGTTAAGTGGCGTGCCAATGCATTCCGCATCAATTTCGATCTCCATCGTTCCGGAGGACTCTGGTTCTGGCCCTTACTGTTTGTCTTCGCGTGGTCAAGCGTGATGCTCTCGCTCCGGCCGGTGTACGAACGCGTAACTGCTGCTGTTTTCGACTATCAATCGGACGATGTGGCGCTTGCCACATATATGCTGCCACAACCCCTCTGGAATCCGAAGCTGACCTGGCGTGACGCTCAGACCATTGGAGAACAGCTGGTTGCGGACATGGCGGCCGAGCACCATTTCACCGTGACCCGCCCCTATGGCCTCGCCTACATTCCCGAATTTGGCGTCTACACGTATGACGTCCGTGGCAGCAACGACATCCGCGGCCATGGCTGGGACACAGGCGTCTGGGTGGACGGTAACACGGGCGCGCTTCGCCAGGTTTTTCTCCCCTCCGGCCAGCATGCCGGCAACACGGTCAGTACTTGGCTCTGGGGTCTGCACTACGGTGATATTCGCGATTTTCTCCCATATCGAATTCTCGTGGCGCTATTCGGCTTGATCCTCGCGATGCTTTCGATCACCGGAGTCTACATCTGGTGGAAGAAACGAGTGGTTCAAAAGAGAGCTGTAGGACAGCGTAATTGGAGGCCCGGCACGAGTGGTCAAAGCGAACTCAGGAGGGCGGTTGGATGAATTTTCAAAGAGTAATTCCGGCGGTTTGTTTCGGCATTCTGTTAAGCGCTTGTCAATCCAAGACAAAGCATTACGACCTCAAGGGTCAGGTGCTCGATAAGAAGCCGGCTACGAACGAGATCACGGTAAACCACGAAGACATTCCGGGCTTTATGTCCGCGATGACCATGTCCTATTCGGTGAAAGACAAAAATGGATTCCAACAAGTCGAGCCGGGAGATGTCATTGCCGCAGATGTAATCACGGCCAAGAATGGAAACGAATATTGGTTGGAAAACATTCGGATCACGGATGCGAGTGGCCGCAAGACGATAAAACCCGCTACCGTGCACCGTCTGGATATTGGGGAACGTGTTCCCGATCTGACTCTGATCAACCAGGACGGAAAATCTTTTCGACTTGGTGATTTTAAGGGTAAGGCGGTGCTGATCACGTTCATTTATACGCGCTGCCCGATGCCCACGTTTTGCCCGCGTCTGAGCGGCCAATTCTCAAAGATTCAGGATGATCTCGCGAAGACGCCCGCCGATTTCGCGAAAACGCATCTTGTGACAATCAGCTTCGATCCGAAATATGACACGCCCCCAGTGCTCCGGAAATATGGCCTTGCTTACCTCGATAACGATCCGACGGGGTTTTCGCATTGGGATTTCGCATCGACCAATGCGGGAGATCTCCGCAAGATCGCCGATGCGTTTGGCCTTGAATACTTCGAAGAAGACAACCAGATCGCGCACTCGATGGTCATTGTTCTGATGTCTCCGGAGGGGACGGTTGCCAAATATTGGTCGACCGAGTGGACAACTGTCGAACTGGAGGACGCACTCCGGCAACAGGAGAAACCTGGAGTCGTCCCTGCAAAAGCGGATGGGCAAAGGAAGGCCGGATGAACCGAATCGCCCAATATGCGATTTTCTTCGCGAGTCTCTCCGCCTTTGCCTCGTTGAACACCGCGTGTTCTCCGAGCGCGTCAGCAGAGCGAGGTCAGGAACTGTTCGATCTGCACTGCGCTCTTTGTCATGAGGGACCGACTCCCGACCTAAAGAAGCAGCCACCGCGGCTGGAAAACTTGTTCGCTGCCAAGCAACTTCCGAGTGGAGTTCCAGCCACTGACGCGCAAGTCCGCAAAACAATCGTCGAAGGTCTAAGAACCATGCCCGCCTTCGACAAGCGACTCAATCAACAAGAGCTGAATGATCTGGTCGCATACCTTCACACGTTGAAGTGAGATTGAAATGCTTCGTCCTGTGCAAGTCGTGTTTGTAGTTTTGATCATCCTGAGCACGGCATTCGCTTTGGAAGTAGACTCGCTCACCACCGAGCAGAAGGGCCGGTATGACCGGTTAACGCATGAACTGATTGCTCCGTGTTGTTGGCGGGAGCCGATCGCAATTCATCGCTCTCAAGAGGCCCTGCAGATGCTGGATGAAGTTGAGAAGCTGGTTGCCGAGGGACGATCAGAAGAGGAGATCAGGAACATCTATGTCGCGCGATATGGCCCCAGAATTTTGGCCGACCCACCGGGAGTTTCCAAGTACTGGCTCTACCTACTCCCGTTCTCGCTGTTGGCGTGGTTCATGGTGGCAGCCGTATTTCGATTACGGTCACTCGTCGCAAGAGCAGCGCCAACACAATCGTCCGCGCCGCCGGAATTACTCGCACAAGTAAGGAAAGAAACGGAAAGCCTTTTTTGAGTGAAAAGAGCATGAAACCAAGGTCAGGAGGAATTTAGATGACAGAACGACGTGAAGTGATAAAAGCGATCGGCATGACTGCAATCGCAGGCCTGTGCGGAATGTACCCCGAAATCGCGGCTGGACAGACACCCAAAACGAGCGACGGGACAACAACTCCGTATACCGTTCCGCCTCTACCCTACGAGTATGATGCGCTTGAACCCTACATCGATGCCCAAACCATGCATCTGCATCACGACAAGCACCACGCCGCCTATGTCAAAAACCTGAACGCGGCTTTGGCAGATCACCCGGACCTCGCCAAATTCCCCGTCGACGATTTGGTCAAACACTTAGACCGTGTTCCAGAAACGATCCGCACCGCCGTGCGCAACAATGGCGGAGGCCATGCGAACCATTCGTTCTTTTGGCAAGTAATGCAGAAGAACTCGCCCGGGCAGCCGAAAGCAGAATTGGCCAAAGCCATCGATGCGCGATTCGGCAGCTTCTCTGGGTTTCAAGAACAGTTCACGAAAGCAGCCATGAGTGTATTTGGCAGCGGCTGGGCATGGCTGAGTCTGGATGACAAACATCAGCTTTCGATTGAGACAAGTCCCAATCAGGAGAACCCGTGGATGGCAGGGAGAACTCCGATCCTTGGTATTGACGTTTGGGAGCATGCCTACTACTTGAAATACCAGAATGTCCGAGCCGATTACGTTGCCGCCTTTTATAAGGTGATTTCCTGGGACTTTGCGAACGCGCAGTATCAAAGCGGCTCGAAACCATGAAACCGACCTCGGCGCGTCGCTGACGAGAGGCACATGAAAAATACGAACGTTTTGATCTGTCTTTTATTAATGAGCAGCATCCCTAGGGCTTACGCAGATCAGGTGACCGTCATAGGGACTTCATCTGCTCCGCAGGAGCCGGACGGGAAGATTTTGACCGTGAAGCCGTGGCCGCCCTTGCCGAAGTATGAGGGTCTTGACGATTTCGGGCGCAGCTATTTTCCGCAGTTCGTCTACGAAGAAGCCCGCACGCAAAAGGAATTCGACCTTTTCGAAATCACCTATGCCAGCGACGGCCTTGCTGTGCGCGGCCTTTTGATGAAACCGAAAGCGCCGGGCACTCGAAAGTGGCCGGCGATCATCTTCAATCGCGGCGGCAACGGCGATCTTGGACGTATCACGGATAACGGCCAGCCTTGCGGCGGCATGACAAACACGTCGTGCATGGACGTCGCCGATCTCTATCTGCTGGCGAAGGCCGGCTTCGTGATCATCGCCTCCGACTACCGCTACCAAGGCGCCACCGTGAAGCGCGACGAATGGGGCGGAGTGGAAGTCGATGATGTTCTCAATCTCGTGCCGGCCCTGAAGTCGCTCGACTATGTAGACCCGGAGCGGCTGTACATGCTGGGCCTGTCACGAGGCGGCACCGAAACGTATCTCGCGCTCAAGCGAGGAATTCCCGTCAAGGCCGCTGCCGTCATCGGCGGAGTCACGGACGTGAAAGCCTGGGTGGACGCGCGGCCCGAGATGAACATTGTCAACGGAAATGAATTTATCGACGGCTTTGCCAAAATCTGGCCTGACTATGAGCACCGCGCCGAAGAACAGTATCGAGCACGCTCGGCCGTGTATTGGGCCGACCAGATCAACGTGCCCGTTCTCATACTCCATAGCCGGACCGACAAAATGGTCCCGGTGACGCAAGCTCTCCGAATGGCAGAAGCACTTCAGGAAAAAGGCAAAGTGTACTCGCTGCACGTCTACGAGCGCGATGGCCATCCGTTGCTGCGGAATCGCGAGGACCGTGATCGATTGATTGTCGATTGGTTCAACCGAATTGGCCAAGGCAACCAATAATTATGCGAGTACGACTCTCGGATCTTCAGCCCGGCGACATGGCAGTAATCGAAGACGTTGCACTGTCGGAAGCAGAACAACAGCTTTTGATGCGATTCGGATTCTTCGACGGAGCCGAGGTTCGATGTTCGCGCCGTGCACCCCTCGGAGACCCAGTCGTCTACTCACTAGACGGCTCAGAAGTCGCCTTGCGCACCGAAACAGCGTGCCGGATTTTCGCTTCGCGAGTTGTCGGACAAAGGCACGAGCAAATGCGATGAATCCCCTCTTGCAAACCGTGCCACCCTCCGCCGCCAGGTCTCAGCAACGAATCCGGACTGTAGCGTTGATCGGACCTCCCAACTCAGGCAAAACCACTTTGTTTAACCGGCTGACTAAGCTTCGGCAGAAGGTCGGCAACTACCCCGGAATCACGGTTGAGCAACACACGGGCGTGATGGCTCTGCCCGATCAAGAAGTCACTATCGTTGATCTGCCCGGAGTGTATAGCCTCAACCCATACTCCGAAGACGAACGCGTCGCAGTCAGTGTGTTAAACGGCAATATGGACGGGGTTCCGGGGCCAGATGCCGTTTTGCTTGTACTCGACGCAACCAATCTCACTCGGCACCTCTCGCTCGCTGCACCCGTGATTGCTCTCGGGCTTCCGACCCTCGCTTTACTCAACATGGGGGATCTCCTTGCCAAGCGAGGCGGCTCAATCGATGCTGTCAAACTGGCGGGCGACTTGGGCATCCCGGTCGCGATCGTCAGCGCCACGATGGGGACCGGCCTCGACGCCGTAGGCCGCTTCCTGCAACAGGCAAACTCACCTAGTAGAACGATGCTGCCGATTGTCCGAGATGTCCGGGATTGCCGAAAGTGGGCTGCTCGAATCGCCAACGAATCGGATTATCGCCCTCCGCTCTCGCCAGCGTGGAGTCGCCGCCTCGACGACATTCTTCTTCATAAGGTCTGGGGCCCTCTCGTCTTCATGATCGTCGTGGGAGCCGTTTTCCAAACAGTATTTGGCTTGGGCCAACCGCTCAGCAATGCTTTGCAAAAGCTTCTCACTGAAATGGGGCAGAAAACTGCACCGTTCATCGCAAACGGCTTTCTTCGATCATTATTACTGGAGGGTATCTGGAAGGGCGTCAGTTCGGTTCTGGTTTTCCTACCCCAGATTCTGGTGTTGTTCCTCTTTATTGGTCTGCTTGAAGATTCCGGTTATCTGGCGCGCGCCGCTCTAATTGCCGACCGCACGATGTCCCTCGTGGGCCTCAACGGAAAGGCCTTCATCCCGCTGCTATCGGCATACGCATGCGCAGTCCCGGCAATCATGGCGAGCCGGACGATCGAGAACAAGCGCGACCGTCTGGCGACGATCCTGATTGCTCCGTTCATGACCTGCTCGGCTCGTCTGCCCATCTACACACTGCTGATTGCAGCTTTTATTCCCGAACGTCCGGTTGTCGGTTTTCTCCTGGGTTCACGCGCTCTCGCCATGCTGTTGTTATATGTGCTCGGTTTTGCCGCCGCGATCGGAACCGCGAAGATTCTGAAATCGTCGGTCCTCAAGTCGACTCCAGCGCCATTCGTCCTCGAACTCCCTGAATACCGCTGGCCGACGTTTGGTACCGTCGGCTTGCGCCTGATGGATCGAGGCCGGATATTTGTGCAGCAGGCGGGGACAGTGATTCTCGTCGTGTCGCTGTTGGTATGGGGGCTAACCAACCTTCCGCTCCACCATGGTCACCCACCAGCGTTAGAAGACAGCGTGGTGGCCCATCTAGGGCACTTCATCGAACCGGCAATCCGCCCGCTCGGATTCAACTGGAAGATCGGAGTTGGGCTTTTGACTTCAGTCGTGGCGCGCGAGGTTATTGTCGGGACTCTCGGAACCCTCTATGGACGCGATCCGCAAACACAGTCGGTTTCGCTTCAAGCAGCCCTTCAGCATGACTTGACGTTCTCAGGAGCCATGGCATTGTTGGTATTTTTCGCCTTCGCGATGCAGTGCACTTCGACGCTAGCCGTGGTTCGTCGCGAAACCAATAGCTGGAAGTGGCCAATCATACAGTTCATCTACATGACCGGAATAGCATTTCTTGCCGCATACATGGTGAATCAAACGATGGCTCTATTGCACTAGGCGCCTAAAGCGGAGCTTTTCGCGTCCATCCTCGATCCAGCGCGCGGAACCACAGCGAGATGTGCTGAACTTCGAATGCTGTGGTCCAATTATCATTTCTGACTGCTCTGAACGCGTCTAATACTGGCCAGCGGGCCACGTTGAGCAGAGTGCGAACTAGGCGAGTGTTCGAGTAACTAAAATACAGTAGCCCGAGCTGATGCCCTGAGTGCCATGAAAGAGGCAAGTATGCGAAAATCAGCAAAAGGTTGTTGATAGATAATTATTTTAATTCTCGGCATCGGGCACTTGTGGAAAAAAACTGAATGAAAACTGAATGAAGGAGTTGCCTTTCTCGCCTCTTTCGGCATTTTCGCCCGTCATAGAATCAACAAGTTACATGGAATGAGTAGTCCACTGGGGAACAAATCCACCCCCCGCAACCAAAACCCTCCGCGATTCCTTCCGGCAAGTCACCCGGATTCTTAAAGTTGCGAATCGAGCCGTGTGCGTGTGTTTTCCTACTTCAATGCCGCGTTCTTGTTCCATGTTCCAAAACGTGGAACAACTGGCCTAGAATGATCGGTTAGAGTGGGGCAAGGGAGCTTCTTCCCTATGGCCAGCCGAGTGGTAGGCCAAGACTTACGCGTCGGCCTTGATCTGGGCCACTACCGCATCGCCAAGAAGATCGGCGCTGGTGGCATGGGAGAAGTCTATCGCGCCCGCGACGAGCACCTCGCTCGTGATGTTGCCATCAAAGTCCTTCCGCCCGGTACTTTCAGTGACGAATCAGCCCGCAAGCATTTCCGCAAAGAAGCTCTGATTCTCTCGCAGCTCAATCATCCCAATGTCGCTACCATCTACGACTTCGACACGCAGCAGGGTGTGGATTTCCTGGTGATGGAGTACATCCCCGGGATCACACTCAGCGAGGGGGTGGCTGCCAGACCGCTGCCCGAGAAGGAAGTCCTCCATCTGGGAGTGCAACTCGCGGAAGGCTTGGCAGCAGCCCAGACCACGGGGTCGTTCATCGTGACCTCAAGCCCGAATGACCGCTGGTTATCTCCCAGAGCCACATAGACTGTGGCCATGTCCCACGCCGACACGTACGCTCCCTGTGACGGTCACGCTGAATTAGCACCTTTCCTGAAAGATCTCGACTCGGCTTGAGTGTGTAGCGTAGAGTACAGCGCCCTGGGTCTCTAACGACCGATCAGAGCCGCTAACGTGTTTTTACAAGGTTGAAGAAATTAGAAGCACTTATCAAGTGTGCTCAGCGATAGTGCCTCCGAAGTGGCTAACAAACTTTTGAACCCGCCTCCCGCTGAGATATCACCGCGAGCCCAGCCCCTTGCAACGCAATTCAACATAGCTTGAGCGAACCCAGCGCCGACAACCTTGACTTTGGGCTCCCTCAACTCGCTGCCGCGGCCGGTCCCCAGTATGATGTACGCGTGGACACTTTCAATGAGCGATATTCGCGTCTCTCGAGCAAGCGACGTTACGAAGTCTGGTTTGTTCGTATGGGATTGGCGGACGGAAGCGGAGCGTGGTGGTTCCGATATTTGCTGATGAATCCTGGGCGCAGCGGCTGCCCGAACGATCGACGCGGAATGCCGGTTCAGGTGTGGGCCATGTGGTTTCCTCGGGAGAATAAACCGCAGAGCTTCATTCAGGGATTTCCTTTGGCGGATTTCGATCTGAGCGACAGAGGACAGGATCCATTCCACCTCCGAATCGCCGCTAACGAAATTGGCGAAACATTCTGCCGTGGAGGCTTGGAAGTTGAGGGACATAAACTCTCCTGGAAGCTGGAGTATCATTCGACGTTTCGCGTCACACTGAGCAGCAAGGGCTGGATTGGATTCTCTCGAACGCCGCATTCCGACGCATCTTTTTCCGGACAGATCACGTTGGACGAGCGGAAGTTTGAGGGAGATCCGCTGGGATTCGGAGTACAGGGACACAACTGCGGATACCGGCATCGTAACTTCTGGACTTGGGCTCATGCTTATTTCCCTCGCGCGGGGTCGCCCGCGAGCACGCTAGAAGCATTGGTCTACGAGATGCCATTCGGATTGGTCTTCCGCAAGACTGTACTTTGGCACGAGGGAAAGAAACATGAATTTCGAAATCTACAGGAAGTCGAAAGAGATCGAAATCAGCTTCGTTGGAGATTCAATTGTTGCGCGAAGGACGAATGTACCCTGCAGGCCAGGTTTGATGGCGCGGGGCCGAGCGGTCACCGACTTCCCTATTTGAAAACTAATTGTAAGGAAAGCTTCGAGGTCGCAAACAACAGTCTGGCAAGGGCGACGCTGCTGCTTGAGTTGGACGGCCGGCCGGTCGAGACTCTGGAAACAAATATCGGCGCTGTACTAGAGATGGTGGGCTAAGGTCATTCGGAACGCTGCGCCTTTGCCAACCGCTGAGCGACGATGGCATAGGCCGAAGGATTAAACGCCATTCCAATGTGAGTGCCCGGGACTTCAAAATCAATTTCAGGATTTCTGGTCCGGCAATAACGCCAATCGACAATGCCATCATCACGGGTGTAGATGGCAGTCTGAAGCATGGACCGGGGAACTTCACGGCGCAAGGAGTCGATAAAATTACAGGTGCAGCGTCCGGTATAGCAGTCAGGGAGAACGCCTTTGCCATGTTCCTGCAGAATGCGCAGGCGAATCGCATCCGCGGCATGGACAACATTGCGATTTGCGACTGTGCCGCGAATCGGCGACGCCAAAGTGATAACGGATGCGACGTCTCTGGGCCGTTGCCCGGCGATCGATCGCGCAATCACTCCTCCCAGGCTGTGACCAATCAAGTGAATCGGGCGTCCGGTCTCCGAGAGCGCCCGTTGGACGGTCTCGATCACGTGGCGTTGAATCAGCAGGTTTGGGCAATCGGCGTTGATACCGATGCCCGAGAAATATGGGCGGTACCCGATGCGGCCGAGCCAAGCGTGCAACTCCATCAGGTAAAGATCGGTGCCCAGGAAACCCGGGATAATGATGACGGCAGAGTCATCGCCGCGGGGCACACCAAAGCCGTAATAGATAGGGGTGGCGTGCAGAAAGAGAAGCTCAGCGGCGAACAGAGCTTCGGTCCATGGCGAGATATCAACCTCGGAATGTGCCCTTTGAGTGTGCTGGTCCCGTGTTTTCGGTGAGCTTGCAGTCTTCTTGCCTTTAGTTCGCGACTTCATCCCAATCGATCCACCAATGCGCACTTCGCGCGCGCGTTACAGAGCGGTGCCCCGCGCATTATAACTTCTCTTTGCGCTTCCGGCGCGAGCGCTGTTTACCTCGCGGAGTCTTCGCCAGCCGGGCCTCAAGCTCCGCCACCCGACTGCGCAATGCATCAAGCTCGGGTTCGGCGCGTGGTTCGGATGCCGGGGCTCCGCGTAGGAGTTGCCTCATCGTGTCCACCGGAGACAGGACGGCGGATTGAACTTCGCCTAGTCGACTTTGCACCGCATCCTGCACCCTCTGGTAGGTATCAAATGCGGACTTCAAATACCACATGATGAATTCCTGGCGCACTTCGTCGGACGCGACGATGAGTTGGCGCAACAGCTCGAGCGGAAGACCGGTCGGCTTGTCCTTAGCATCTTCCGTGATGATTTGTGTCAGCGTGACGCGAGTGAGATCCTGACCCGTCTTTGCATCCACCACCTGAACGTCCTTGCCGGCGCGAATCAATTCCGCAATGTCGTCGAGATTCACGTACTTGCTGTTGGAGGAATCGTACAAGCGGCGATTTCCGTATTTCTTGATGACAACGGTTACGGGCTTCATAGTCGGCCTTATCACACGCGGGTGCTGCGATGCACACCACGCAGATACATATTGACACAAATAACTGCGAATCGTATATTTAACTCGATGCTGCAATGCAGCAATTTTAAGACGCAGCAATCAGGGAGGTATGGAATGCCAACCGCGGCAAAATCCGAATCTTTCCGGACCCATTCCGGCGAATCGTCTTTTGTATCTCTTCTATCCGGCTGGGCGCAGCAGGGGGTGCAGAGCTTCTTTGCCACACAGAGAATCCTCCTGGATCTCGCGATGCGGCAGAATGCAAGCTTGATGCACTCATTGCGGCAACAGCTGTCGGATCCTCATCATTCGCCTACCGCCATTGTGAGCGAAGTCACAGGGGAGGCAATCACAAACTTCATTGAGGGACAAAAGATCCTTCTCGAACTGGGGCAGGAACAGAACGAGCTGCTGATGACAGGGATGAAGGAGCGCGCAGGGGACTGGCCAGCGGCAGAAGCGATCACCGATCTGCTGCGACGGAGCCTGGAGACCTTCATCGGCATGCAGCAAGAGCTGCTGAAGACTGCCGGCAAACAAACTCATTCATGGATCGACGCAGCCAAGAACGGGAAGCCGTACCAGGTCGATCATCTAGTACAGCTGGCGCAGGAGTCGATGGAAACCTTTGTCAAAGCGCAGAAACAGTTCATGGACGTAATTGCTGAAGAAACGGCAAAAGCAACCAGCGGGAAACATGCCCAGAGCACTCACAAGAACAAGAAGACTGAACTCTCGCAACTGGCGCGCAAGGCCACGGAATCCTTCATCGAGGCGCAAAAGAAGATGGTGGACGTGGCTGGACGTCAGATGAATGCCAGCGTTAAAACCGCGGGCAAAACTCTGGAACTCTTCCGGCCATTCCCTTTCCTTCCGCTAGCAGAATTGACACGGGAGGGAGTAAAGAGCTACGTCGACGCACAGAAAGAATTGATGGCGGTCATGGCGAAGCCGGCTGGTGAGCGCAAGGCTATCCACAAAGTCGAACGCCGCGCGAAAAGACCAGCGAAGAAAGCAGCGATGGCGAGTGCATGAGGGTACGTAAGGATGTCGTAAAGCAGAACGCATCTCGACTTATGTTTACAATGCGGACGCAGTAGCGAGACGTGCCAACGTGTCCTTTTCTCCGAAGGGCACGTTGGCCTGATTGTCTCTATTCGTAAGGTGCCGCTGGTTGGAGACTGGATTCTCCGTGGCCTGTCAAACATCGCCCTCCCGGGCAGACTTAGCTCACTTTCCTGTGTAATTACGCTCACAGCAAAGTGTGATAACGGGTACGGACACAGCTCCACATCCGGTGCTGTAGTTGCCTTGGTGTTCCCGTTCCGTGATGGTGAGGAAGTCCAATGGCTTTACGCGAGTGGTCGAAATCGAATGCAACTTACGGTCGAAGGCTCGTCAATTCTGGAATCGAGGGTGTGCGTACTGGTCGAATAGCATTTCTTAAAGGTGAGCCCTTAACACCGTTTATCAGCAAGTCAGTTCGAAGAGCATGGAAGCCCGCGGCTGTTGGCGCATGCCTTGGAATGTTAGGTGGTTATCCGAGAAACAGGCACAGATCCATCGGCAGGGCAGTAGCACGAGGCTTGCTAGGCGGTGCAATTGGCCTGGGTGCAGGAGTCGCTTGGGAAAGCCGCCATCTAACGGCAAGCGCGGCTGCTGGTGCTTTCAAGAATATTGGCCGCGTGCGCGACGAGCACTGGTTGACCAGGCATCCGATCGATTACGCGTAGACCTTGGATAGAAGTTAGACAACGAGATCAGGTTATCCTTCAGCCGATCGCGGTCCTCGCTGTGCAAGACGAGAGCATAAGACTCAGCATCCTTCCCATACTCCGAGGTATGGCTTAAGGGGGCAGTCATGGCCACGCGCGAAGTGGCGTCGCTGCGGTTTCAGGTTCCACTTTCCACCGAAAGCCTGAGTGAAGAACGCATTGCCTACCTGGAAAGATTAGTCCGTCAAGCCAAAACCGCAGCAGCCGTCTTTACCCAATTTAGCCAGGAAGAGGTCGATGGCATCGTCAAGGCGATGGTACTTGCGGGACTGGATCAAGCTCAACCTCTCGCTCGCCTGGCAGTAGAAGAAACGAAGCTCGGAGTCATGGAAGACAAGGTCATCAAGAACATGGTGGCCACCGAGTTCGCCTACAACTACATCAAGGAGAAGCGGACGGTCGGAATCATTCGCGAATTTCCAGATCGTAATCTGGTGGAGATCGCCGAACCCATCGGCGTTATTTTCTCGATCACGCCAATTACAAACCCCACTTCCACGGTGCTCTTCAAATGCATCATGGCCATCAAGACGCGGAACGCGGTGATTTTCAGTCCCCATCCAAACGCCTGGCGTTGTTGCTCTGCAGCCGTGAAGGTGATGTACGAGGCCGCACGTAGGCACGGAGCGCCGGAAGAGGTTTTCAGCTGCCTGGAAGAGCACACGCTCCAGGACAACGCTTACTTGATGCGACACAAGGACGTGGGGCTGATTGACGCTACAGGTGGTCCGGGAGCGGTCAGAGCGGCGTATAGCTCCGGCAAGCCGGCGCTGGGTGTAGGGCCGGGCAATACACCGGTTTACCTGGAAAAAACCGCAGACCTGAAAACAGCTGTAACGGACATCATCCTGTCGAAGACTTTTGACAACGGAACCATCTGCGCTTCCGAGCAAACTGCGGTGATCGACGATGAAATTTACGATCTGGCGCTGAAGAAATTTGCGGAGCTGGGTGCGCACATCTGCAATGAGCACGAATCGAAGCTCTTGGCTTGTGCCGTTATCGACCCTGAGACGGGAGTCATGCAAGCGGCAGCAGTCGGGCACAAGGCTACCGATATTGCCCGCCTCGCGGGTTTTGCGGTAAAGCCAAATACCAAGCTCCTCATCACACCAATCCAAGGCGTGGGTCGCGAACATCCACTGTCAGTGGAAAAACTATTTCCCGTCCTCGCCGCCTATCGAGCAAGATCCGTTGACGAAGCGCTGAAGGTTTGCATTGACGTGAATCATGCCGGCGGTCTGGGACATACGGCAGTCATTTTTTCGCGCGACGAAGAGATCATCCGCAAGTTTGGCGAGGTAATGAATGCGGGACGCATCCTGGTGAACTCGCCGGGCTCCGTGGGAGCGGTGGGAGGAGTCTACAACGATCTGCCGCCCACCTTTTCCTTCGGCTGCGGCACCGGCGGCGGCAACAGCACCACCGACAACGTCAATATCTACCACTACCTCAACATCAAGCGTGTGGCTCGGAGGACCCAAGCCCATATGTGGTTTCGAGTTCCCAACCAGATTTATTTCAATTGGAACGCGGTGGAGAATGTGCGCGAGTTCGCATCGCGCTCGACCATCATTGTTACGAGTCCAGCTTTGGAGCAAATCGGCCACGTCGACCTGGTGCGGCGCTGCATACCATCAGGAACCCATATCCACGTTTCGATCATTCCGGATGCGGAGCCCGAGGTGAAGGTGGTGATGCAAGGCGTGGAAGCACTCAACTTCTACAAGGCGGACCAGATCATTGCGCTGGGCGGAGGGTCGGTGATCGATGCAGCCAAGATCATGAAGCTCAAGTACGAATCTCCGGAGGCTGACTTGGAAGAGCTGGCCGCGCCTTTTCTGGATCTGCGCAAACGGGTGGTCGAGTATCCCACCGAGAAGAGCCACCGGATCCGCCTGATTGCTATTTCCACCACCAGTGGAACCGGCAGCGAAGTTACTCCATTTGCCGTTCTCACCGATAAAGAGCGTGCGCGCAAGGTGACGCTGGCGGACTACTCGCTGACTCCGGATGTGGCCATCGTTGATCCGCAATTTGTGATGTCGATGCCCAAAGGACTTACCGCTGACACAGGCATCGATTGTCTTACGCATGCCCTGGAAGCGGCCGTCTCCAGCTACGCTTCGCCCTACACAGACTGCAACGCCATGCAGGCGATCCGGATGGTGTTCAAATATCTTCCGGTCGCGTATGAGCATCCCGGCGACGAAGAAGCGCGCAGCATGATGCACAACGCTGCCTGCATTGCCGCCATGGCTTTTTCGAACGCCTCGGTGGGCGTGAATCACGCTCTGGCCCACTCTTTTGGGGCGCGCTTCGGCGTGGCGCATGGCCGGGCGAATGCGCTGATGCTGCCACACGTGATCGCTTACAACGCGTCTGTGCCAACCAAGTTTCTGCCTTCGCCCTACCAGATGGGATATGTCGCGCACAAGAAATACGCGACGGTCGCTGATTTGCTCGGCCTCGGCGGTCATACAATTGGCGAAAAGGTAAAAAACCTGCTGCGAGCAACGGAACAATTGCTAGACCAGCTAGGGTTCCCGCGTTCAATTGCCGATCTTGGAGTCTCGCACGAAGAATTCGAACGGGCGATGCCAGATCTTACTAAGCGAGCCTTTGACGATCCCTCCTGGCGATCGAACCCGCGCATGCCGCTGATCAGCGAACTGGCTGAGTTGTTTTGGAAGGCCTATGAGGGACGAGGCCAGGCGAAAGTATCTCTGGCAGTTCGGGAAAGGATCTCGTAGCGGACGGTTCTTATGGCCACGATCGCGGTGTGGATCAGAATTGATGAAGAGCGCGTTGTGCAGAGTTTGCAGGATACGGGAGAACGGCTGGACGGTGTGGATGGAGAGGTGACGCTGGATTTCTCTGCCGTGCGTCGGATCGATGCAAGCGCGCTGGGCGTGATCGTGGCGTTGGCAAGTGTCGCCGATGACAAGGGCATCAAGGTGGTGCTCCGCGGCGTGAACGTCGAGATCTACAGAGTACTCAAGCTGTTGAAACTGGCATCGCGATTTTCTTTCGGGGACTGAGAGACGAGACGATGGTTCGGCAATTGAAGTGTGAAGAGAGGGGAGTTGACATGCAGAACCCGCAGCGCAGTGACCGGCTTTCCTGGGGCGACGCGGTCTTCCTCCATCTCGAACGCGAAGGCATGCCCCTCAACCTAGCGTGCCTATGCGTGTTTGAGGGCGAGATCCATTTCGAAGAATGCGTGAAGTTTGTCGAAGCAAAGCTGCCACTGATTCCCCGCTACTTGAAGCGCGTAGTGCCGCCGCTGCTTAATATCGGCCTCCCGAGCTGGGAATACGATGCTGACTTCGATATCCGACGCCATGTGCACGAGGCGACACCAAAGCGCGGCACCGACGCAGAGTTGAAGACGCTTGCCGGAAAGCTTCTAAGCACGGTGATGGACCGGCAACATCCTCTGTGGGACATCACTTTGGTGCACGGACTGCGAGGGAATCGAAGCGCGCTTATTTTCCGATTGCACCACTGCCTGGCGGACGGCATCGCGGGAGTGGGAATCATGAACGTGCTCATGGATGCGAATCCAGCGGCGCCTCATCTAGCTAAAGGAAAACTGCGGGTGCCAGTTTCACCACCTCCTGATCCGTGGGCTGCAATCACGAACGGCTGTGTCGACTCCTATTCTGAATTGGTTAAACGGATTCTTGCTGGGCTGGCTGATCTCTCAACTATGGCTGAGCGCGTTGCCGCCAATGGTGGGAGCTTCGACACGGCAGAGTTCGCCCACCTCTTCCCGGAATTGACCGCGAACACCGAGCGACTGCGCTTCAACGTTCTCTACCGGGGACCCCAGAAGTTTGCTTGCACGGAAGTTCCGCTGACGGAAATTAAAGCCATAAAGCAGGCCTGCGGAACCAGCGTGAATGACGTGATCCTCTCGCTGGTAACAGCTGCGATCCGTCGTTATCTGGAATTACACGGCGACAAGGTCAAAGGGCGACTTTTCCGCATGATGGTCCCGGTGAATTTGCGTGGCAGCGATAATCCTGGAGAGCTAGGAAACCGCATTTCGCTAGTCCCAGTTACAGTTCCGCTGGATATTGCAGATTCACGCAAGCTGTTAGCTGCAGTACATCGGAGAACCGAATTTCTAAAACGCGCCCATACCGCCGAATTGGTGAGCCTGGCCGGAGGCTTGATTGGAATGCTGCCGACCTCCACCCAGGCAGTAGCCGGCCACATCATCAGCAGACTGCCGTTCACGCCATTCAACATGGTGTGCACGAATGTGCCGGGGCCGCAATACCCACTCTACCTGCTCGGCCACAAGATGCTGCGTTGCTATCCCTATGTCCCGATCGGGGGAGAAATGGCATTGAATTGTGCCATCCTGACCTACAACGGCACGGCGTATTTCGGATTCAGCGGAGAAGTTCATGCCGCACCGGACTTGCGGCGTCTGGAAAAGTTGTTGCGGTTGAGTTTTCTGGAACTCCAGGAAGCGGTCGGTAGAAATAAGGAACAACCGAAGTCGAAGAAGATGCACGCTAAGGCAAAAGCAAAGCCACAAGTGAAGACGCGATCGACACCCGTATCCAAGCCGGCCCTTGTTGGTTCCATGCCGGCTTCGCCTGTCGCTACGGTCGAATCAGCAACAGTGGTCAGGACCCCAGTTAAGGAGGAAGACGTTCTTACACAATTGATCGCGTAGCGATCATCAGCAGGAGAGTAGCGACGTGGTAGGTACCCAGTCAGCTGCGCAGTTAACCCCTTGGTTGGTCTCCGGCAGAACCCTCTTCCTGACCATTCATCTTCTCGGCCTTGCAGGTTTTTCATACATTGTGACGAAGCGCTTGACGCCGCTGTTTCGGGCAGAGCGTGATTTTCGTTTTGATCAGCCCTGGGCACGACTTGGGAAACTCCTCAAGTATTGGCTGGGCCAATGGAAACATCCGCGCTACAGGGCCGCAGGAATTCTTCATATCTTCATCTTTGCCGGATTTATCGTGCTGGCGCTGCGCGCCTTCACGGTCTTGATTGTCGGCGTCTCGGCAAACTTCGTCATGCCGGGGCTCTCCGGAAGAGCCGGACCGATTTACAACTTCATCACCGATTACGCTGCGACCATTGCCCTCCTCTGCATGGTAATCGCGATCGTTCGCCGCTTGGTTTTCAAGCCAGCCCGATATGCCGTGCCGGCAAAATTCGGCAAAGCTCATACCGCCGATGCCGTCTTCCTATTGGCGCTAATTGCGATCCTGATGGTCGCGGACAGTCTTTTTGCAGGCACCAGTGCAGCCGCTCAGTCACGGGCAGGACAATCTCTGGAAGCGCTAGCCGTTGGTTCGCTTCCATGGATGTTACAAAGGGCGCTCATCTCAACTTCCCTGCCAACACTAGGCGCCGTTTTCGTTGGCGCCTATCTTCTGCATGAAGTGACCTTTTACTTTCTGCTTTGCTATCGGCCTTTTGGCATTCAATTCCATGTGGAGACTTCCCTCTTCAATGTTTGTTTCGCCAAGTTGGACCGGGAGATTCTGAAGCCGGTGCGATGGGGCGTCAGCGATGAACATCTTGATCAGGTGAAATCGTTCGGAGTAAAGACTTTCGAAGATTTCACCTGGAAGCAGATGCTCGATTTCTATTCCTGTGCGGACTGCGGGCGGTGCTCCGACAATTGTCCTGCCAATGCTGTGGGAAGACCGCTGTCTCCGCGATTCATCAGCATTAAGGCACGAGACTACGCTTTCCAGCACTATCCGGTTTTTGGACGCCCCCACAACGGTACTGTGCTCGTCGGCAGCAAGGATTCCGGAAGCATTTATTCCGAAGACGAAATCTGGTCTTGCACAACCTGCGGTGCCTGCGAAGAAGAATGTCCGCTGTTGGTGGAGCACGTCGACAAGATCGTCGACCTGCGGCGTGGCTTGGTCGATCAAGGGAATGTGCCTCAGTCGCTGCAAAAAGCTCTGAAGGCTCTGGAGAGTCGCGGCAATCCCTACGGCAAGTTAGAGAGGAAAAAAGGTGAATGGGCGAACGCCAAGGAATTCCAGGATGTTTGCCCAGTCAAAACTCTCGGAAACAACGGCCACGCCGAGACTCTGTACTTTGTCGACAGCATCACTTCGTACGATGACCGCATGCAGGCAATTGGCCGGTCCACGGCAAAGATACTCCATCAGGTCGCCGAGAATTTCGGAATCTTGGGTGCTGCGGAAAGAGATAGCGGCCACGAGGTCCGGCGCTTCGGTGAAGAAATGTTGTTCATCGCCCTGCGCGACCACAACGCGGATGCCATTAAAGCATCGGGAGTTCGACGGATTGTCACCGCCGATCCGCACGCCTACAACGCGCTAAAACACGACTACCACGACAAAGATATGCCGCCGGTCGAGCACATCAGCCAAGTGATTGCCCGCGCGGTGAAGGCCGGCAAAATCAAATTCCATGCGGTGGAAGACTCAAACAGCGTGTTCACTTATCACGATCCTTGTTATCTGGGACGCCACAACCAGATCTACGACGAGCCCCGAGAAGTGCTAGATGCGATTCCAGGCATGCGGCGGGTGGAAATGTTCCGGAGCCGCGACCGCTCGTTCTGCTGCGGTGGCGGTGGACTGATGCTGTTCTACGAGCCGAAGGAAGAACAGCGGATGGGAGTAAAGAGAGTGCAAATGGCAGCGGAAGCCGGAGCCAATGTGATCGTGACCGCTTGTCCATTTTGCATGACGAATATTGAGGACGCAATCAAAGTCGCCGGCATGGAAGGAAAGATGACGGCCATTGATCTGGCAGAGCTGGTCGATCAACAAATCGTGCGTGAGGGAAAAGCAGCGTAACGAAAGTTTTATGGAGGTGCATGTGGAGATTCTAGTTTGCGTGAGAAGAGTTCCCGACACTTCAGAAAACGAAATTCAGCTCAACCGTGCGGGAAGTGACATCGAGCGCGATGATCTGATCTATTCCATCAACGAAGCAGACAACTACGCCGTCGAAGAAGCCCTTCAGATCGTCGCTCGCGTAGGGGGGAATGTCACGGTCGCGACCGTCGGTGGCGAAGACGACGAAGAGGTGCTGCGCCGGCAGATGGCTATGGGCGCGCAGAGTGGCGTGTTGATCTCAGACGAGGCTTTCTCAGGATCGGATGGTCGCGGGATCGCCACTGTTCTGAAATCCTTCGTGCGGAAGGGCAACTACGATCTGATTCTCACTGGCGTGCAGGCGGAGGATGGTGCCGCTCAGGTCGGCGGAATGCTGGCGGCTCTCCTCGACTATCCATTTGCCTCTCTGGTGAATTCCATTGAAGTGGTCGACGGCAAGACGCTGAAGATCAGCCGGGAAATTGCTGGCGGCAACAAGGAAATGAATGAGATTGATCTCCCTTGCGTGCTTTCGATTCAGACCGGGATCAATGAACCTCGCTACGTCGGCATGCGAGGTATCCGGCAAGTCGCTGCGGTGCCTATTCCAACTTATGGCTTGGTGGAGCTGGGGCTCGACGCAGGGTCTGTTGGAGAATCGGCCGCGAAGGTGAGACGGGTGGATTACTTTTTGCCCGAACTCGGTAAGAGAGCCGAGATCTTGCATGGCAGCCGCGAGGAGAACGTCGATCGGGTTCTCGAACTCGTGGCGGCTAAAGGAGGCCTGAAATGACGGGGCGTATCTTCGCTTACATCGCGCATAAGGATGGCATCGTCGACGATTGTGCATTTGAACTGGCGGCGGCTGCGCGAAAGATTGATCCCGCAGCTTCGCCCACCGCCATCATCACGGGTTGGGGGACGGAACTCGATGACGCTTGCAGCGCGCTGGGGGCTGCCTATCCCGAGATCTGGAAAATCGCGAATGAAGCCTTGGCTTACCCCAACGCTGAGTTAGTACGAAAAGCGCTGCTGAAGGTTCTGCCGGAGAAAAGCATTGTGCTGGCTTCACACGATCATTTCGGAATCGATTTGGCTCCCGGACTTTCAATCAAGATGAATGCGGCGTTTGTGGCTGATGTAGTGGATCTCGCCGCAATAGAAGGCACTGTACTGAATGTAGTCCGCCAGGAGTTTGGCGGGCAAGTGAGCGCTCACGTTCGATGTGACATTGCACCCGGAGCAGTGATCACGACACGACCGGGAGCGTTCAAACCGGTCGAACTGGGCTCGGGGAGCGTTTTCGTCGTCGACAAATCGGCAGAAGTCGGCGTCTTGACAGCCCGAAGACGCTATCTCGAAACCGTCGTTGCCGAAGCCGGCGATGTGGATATCACCAAGCACAGCATTTTAGTTTCCATCGGCCGCGGACTCCAGGAGAAGGAGAACGTGGCCATCGCCCAGGAACTCGCCGACGCGATTGGCGGGGCCGTAAGTTGCTCGCGGCCGGTTGTCGACGCTAAGTGGCTAGAGAAATCGCGCCAGGTGGGCTCGTCCGGAAAAACCGTCAAGCCGAAGGTTTATCTGGCATGTGGCATCAGCGGTGCTTCGCAGCATCTGGCTGGTATTAAAGGTAGCCCGTTACTGATCGCCATTAATAAGAACCCGAAAGCTCCCATCTTTCAGGTGGCTGACGTTGGCATTGTCGATGACGTACTGGAATTCCTGCCAGCCATGACCAACAAAGTACGCGAGATGCGAACCGTCGCAGCAAAGTGAGGCACCGCCCATGATCACGAATAAAACATTGAAATTGAGTTTGAAGTCGCTTCGGGATTTCGCCAAGAAACGCCTGCCCGACGAAAAGCTCCTCGAACTGGATGCCGCAGACGAATGCCCTCTGGATATCGTGCGGGATATGTGCAGTCCGGACCAGTTGGGGATTCAACTGTTGTTCATTCCCGAAGAGTTCGGTGGCATGGGCGGCGGCGCCTTCGATGTGTATTGCGTGTGCGAAGAGATGGCGCGAATCGATCTTGGGGTCGCCACGGCCGTGCTGGCGACGTTCCTGGGCAGCGATCCGATCACAGTCGGTGCAACTCCGGAGCAAAAGAAAACCTGGTTGACGCGGATTGCCGAAGAGGGACTGTTGTTCGCCTACGGAGCCACGGAACCGGAAGCCGGTAGCGACCTGGGTGCCCTGAAGACTACTGCGGACCCGGTCGTCCAGGATGGACACGTCGTTGGTTACAAGATCAATGGGAACAAGCAATGGATCAGCAACGGGGGAGTGGCCGGCGCGTACACGGTCTTGGCAAATACTCCAAGTGGCCCGAGCTGGTTCATCGTGGAGAAGGATGCGAAGGGTTTCACTCACGACGAACCGGAAGATAAGCATGGCATCCGCCTGAGCAACACTGCGGCGTTGGCTTTCAATGACGTTTATGTCGATGCCGACCGGTTGATCGGAGGAATCGAAGGCCAGGGATTGAATCAAGCTCAGGCTGTCTTCGGGTACACGCGCCTGATGGTCGCCGCGTTCGGGCTTGGAGGAGGGTGGGCTGCACTTGACCGGGCAATTCCCTATTCCACCAAACGCATTCAGGCGGGCGCGCCGCTCTCGCAAAAACAGGGATACATCCACAAGCTGATCGTGCCCCACGTGGCGCGGCTGGAGGCGGCTCGCGCTTACATCGAAGAAACCGCGCAGCGCATTGACGCGGGAGTGGAAGGCAGTCTGAACACCGAGGGCGCCATCGCGAAGTACATGGCAACCGAAGCCGGCAATCTGGCAGCCGACGCCAGTATCCAGGCACTCGGCGGTTACGGGTACACGCGGGAATACATGGTGGAAAAAATCCGACGCGACGTTCGGATCACCACGATTTACGAAGGCACATCCGAAATCATGGAGATGACCATCAGCCGCGACCGCTGGCAGTCCCACCTCAAGACGCGCGGACAGCATTATCACGAGCGAGCGCGACAGTTCGAAGCATTGCATGGCCGCCAATCGAATGTTGGTGCTGACATGGCTGCGCTGGCCTTTCACGCGTTGGCGGAAGTGATGGAAAAATCTCGCCTAGCGCGGCTGACCCGCTATCAGCATATTCTTTTACGTCTAGGCGAGTTGATTGCGTACGCCGAGTGCGCGGGAAGTTTATCCCGCCGGGCAGCTCTTCTTGCTGAAGGAAAGCTCCACGAAAAAGCGAACAGGCGCTTCGACGCGACCGCGCTCGCCGCGGTCAGCCGAGTCTTTGCCCGCGAGGCGTCGTTGAAGGTTGGCGAAGAAGGGCTACGCTGGGTAATCGGTGCGGGGGGCGTGAATGATTCCCAGATCGCCAGCTTTGAAGAGAGTCTCGGATTGCCCGCCATCCAGCGCGCACAGTCGGGCCTTATTTCCGATATGGATTACATCGCAGACGTGCTCTACACCCGCGCGGCCAGGCCCACGGTCCTGGCCGCATAGCTTTCAGCAACGAATTTCAGGGGTCTCGTCATGGAAAACACTTCTTATCGCGCCATTGCAATCGTAGGAGTGGGAGCGGTACTTCCCGATGCCACGAACGTGCACGCGTTCTGGGAAAACGTCAAGAATGGCCGTTACAGCATCTCTGAGGTTCAGCCCGACCGTTGGGATCCGGCGCTTTACTATGATGCCGATCCGAATGCCCCAGATAAGACTTATTCCACAATTGGCGGCTGGGTGCGCGACTTCGCTTGGGATCCGATCAAGTGGCATTTGCCGGTCCCGCCGCGCGTGGTCGATGCCATGGATGAGTCGCAAAAGTGGGCCATCGCATGCACCCGCGAAGCATTAGAGGACTACGGCTACCCCAAGCGGCCGCTGAACAATGATCGGACAGCTGTAATTCTGGGGAATGCGATGGCCGGGGAGAAGCATTATTTCACGGCGTTGCGCTTGTATTTCCCGGAGTACGCTCATGAACTCGCCGAATGCGCGAGCTTCGCAGAGCTGCCGGAAAAGCTTCGAAGCGAGCTTACTCGCGAGTTGCACGACCGGATGGCCAAACGCATCGCGGACGTGACTGAAGACACGATGCCCGGGGAATTAGCCAACTGCATCGCCGGCAGAATTGCGAACGTCTTCAACTTCCACGGCCCGAACTATGTTGTGGACGCGGCTTGCGCCTCGGCAATGGCGGCGATCAGCGCGTCGGTTGAGGGATTGGTGGAAAACGATTTCGATCTTGCCGTCACCGGCGGAATTGACCGGAACATGGGTGCCTCGACCTACATTAAGTTCTGCAAAATAGGAGCGTTGTCGGCCACTGGTACGCGTCCCTATGCGGAAGGGGCGGATGGCTTCGTTATGGGCGAAGGCGCGGCCATCTTCCTGCTCAAACGGTTGGCCGATGCGGAGCGCGATGGAGACAGGATCTACGCGGTGCTGCGGGGCATGGGCGGATCAAGTGATGGCAAGGGCAAGGGCATCACGGCCCCGAATCCTATTGGCCAGAAACTGGCCATCGAGCGTGCCTGGCAGAACGCTGGATTATCGCCGGCCACTGCGACTTTGATCGAGGGCCATGGCACATCCACTCGTGTGGGAGATGTTGTGGAAGTGCAAAGCTTGATTGAGGCACTTAGTAGCTTTCATCTCCCGACGCAGTCGATCGCCTTGGGCTCGGTCAAGTCGAACCTGGGACATCTCAAAGCCGCAGCAGGCGCTGCCGGATTCATGAAAACGGTTCTGGCACTGCGGGACAGAGTTCTGCCGCCTAGCGTTCATTGCGAGCATTCGAATCCGGATATCGATTTTGTGCATTCTCCGCTCTACGTGAATACCGAACTGCAACCTTGGATGATTCCAGCGGACGGAGTGAGGCGCGCCGGGCTGAGCGCCTTTGGTTTTGGCGGCACTAATTTTCACGCAGTGCTCGAAGAGTACATTCCCCACAGGCTGAACGGAAACGGCAAGCGGACGGTTGCGGTCCAGGAGGTTTCCCAGAAGTTGCCAGAGCCAATGATGACTGTCACGGGCGTTTCCCGCACGTCGCAGACTTCTACTCTGAAAGCTCCGTTGCGCGGAGCCCTCGTTCTCGGCGCTGCTTCGGGAGCCGCACTGGCGGATACTCTCCGTGACGTGGAAATACAAGCCAAGGCAGGCCATGCGCCGAAACCTGCGCCACCGTCTGAATCCGACCTTCGAGCACCGGAGCGTCTAGTTATCGACTACGCGAACTCCAACGAATTAGCCGATAAAGTCGGAATTGCACTCAAGGCTCTGGCAGTCAATCAACCGGCAACCTGGAAAGCGCTGCGCGCGCAAGGTATCTTCCGCGGTCATGGTCCTGCAACGAAGGTGGCGTTCCTCTATACAGGCCAAGGCTCGCAGTACGTCAACATGCTTCGGCAATTGCGCGCCTCGGAGCCGATCGTCGCCGAAACCTTTGCCGAGGCCGATCGTGTGATGACGCCTTTGCTTGGCAGGCCGCTCAGCGATTTCATCTTTGTCAACGACTCTGACCCCGAGGCTGCCGCTAAGGCGGAAGACGCGCTTCGACAAACGGCAATCACTCAGCCCGCGGTGCTCGCAACCGACCTCGCGCTGACGCGGTTGATGGCTGCCTACGGTGTTGAACCCGACTTCACGATGGGACACAGCCTGGGGGAGTACGGAGCTCTGGTCGCCTCTGGAGCTCTGCCGTTCACCGATTCTCTGGAAGCAGTCAGCGCTCGTGGCCGCGGGATGACGCAGGTGGCAATGAAGGACAACGGCCGCATGGCTGCGGTCTTTGCTCCGTTGGAGGAAATCGACCGCATTCTGAAGACGATCAAGGGTTACGTCGTAATCGCCAACGTCAACAGCAACCGTCAGGCAGTGATCGGTGGGGAGAGCGACGCCATTCAGCGCGCCATGGAAGCGTTCCTGGCAGCTGGATTTGACGTAGCCGCATTGTCGGTTAGCCACGCATTTCACACATCCATCGTGGCCGGAGCGAGTGAACCGCTGCGCCGGGTTTTGGAGCGCCTGCACCTCGAGTCACCGCGTTTGCCCATTGTCGCCAACACGAATGGAGAGTTCTATCCCATGGGTCCCGACGTTGTGCCGCAAATGCTGGATATTCTCACGCAACAAGTCGCTTCTCCGGTGCAATTTGTTAAGGGCCTGCGAACGCTGTATGACGCGGGGGCTCGTATTTTTGTTGAAGTTGGGCCAAAGAAAGCACTGCAGAGCTTTGCTGAGGATGTGCTCGGCGGACACGGCGATGTGGTTTCGCTGTTCACCAATCATCCAAAACTCGGCGATGCGGTTGCCTTCAATCAGGCACTATGCGGACTCTATGCGGCGGGATTGGGATATGGAACAACGGAAGTCGCGAGTGGGACCGGCGTTACGGCGGCCAATGAGATGACGGCAGCTGCCGAAGCACATAAAGAAATCATCGCAGCGGATCAGGTGAGCAATGCGCCTGTATCGCCCCCCACCCCATCGAAGGGCGATCATTACGAGGAGCTAGGACGTCTGTTCGCAGATGTCCTCGATCGCGGCTATGAGATTTATCACGGACGCGGGAACCTATCCAAATACGTGCCCGTGGTTATTACTGGCGCAGCACTGGGACTGCCCGGGACCGACCACATCTTTGACGACGCGAACATCGGCCGCATCCTGGGCGGCAATCAATGTATCGATTCGATCCCGACACGCTTTCGCCGCGCGATGCTTGATAAACACATCACCCGGCTGGTGAAAAGAGAGAATGGCGAGCCCACGTTTGAAGCTTTGGACAGCGTCGCGGATGTAATCAAGCTGGCCGGTCGCGGAGGCGCCTTCGATCTGGAAGATGAATTCGGAATTTCGCACGAGCGCGTGGCTGCCCTCGACCGGGTCACGCAACTTGCGATTGCGGCAGGTATCGATGCATTGCGCGATGCTGGCATTCCGTTGGTCATGCGGTATAAAACCACGAGCAAAGGGACACAACTGCCCGATCGATGGGGATTACCTGAGACTCTGCGCGACGATACGGGGGTGATCTTTGCTTCCGCCTTCCCGGGATGCGACTC
The DNA here is from genome assembly GCA_963777005.1 of uncultured Acidobacteriaceae bacterium. GTDB lineage: Bacteria > Acidobacteriota > Terriglobia > Terriglobales > Acidobacteriaceae > Sulfotelmatobacter. The sequence goes on from CAVZPC010000028.1 coordinate 33,937, forward strand.
GTTCGCCGATGAAATGTCACGCTATTACGCGGACCATGAACGGCGCGAGCAGTTGACCACGCTGGAAGCTTTGCTCGCTCGTGCGGAGGAAGCAGACGGACATTCCGTCCTGGTGCAGGAAATCAAGCGGCGAGTTGGTGAACTGCAGGGGGCCATTCAGAAAGAGCCCTATGTTTTCAACCGGCGGTTCCTGCTCCGAGTTCTATCCATGGGGCATTCGCAATTCGCCGAATACATCGGCGCACGCGGGCCCAACACGCAAATCAACTCAGCCTGTGCGAGCACCACTACGGCAGTGGCGCTGGCGGAGGATTGGATCCACGCCGGGCGATGCAGCCGGGTCGTGATCATCTCGGCCGATGACGTCACTTCGGACAATCTCCTCGAATGGATGGGCGCGGGCTTCCTCGCCAGCGGAGCGGCCGCCACCGACGAGGCGGTCGAAGATGCAGCAATTCCATTCGATCGGCGACGACACGGCATGATCATCGGTATGGGTGCGGCGGCGCTAGTGGTCGAGAGTGCGGCAGCCGCACACGAAAGAGGAATTCAACCAATTTGCGAAGTGCTGGCCAGCGTGACCGGCAACAGCGCTTTCCACGGAACGCGTCTCGATGTCCACCATATTGGTCAGGTCATGGAAACGCTGCTTACGAAAGCCGAAGCGAGCGGCGACATCTCTCGTCGTGAAATCGCACCGCGGACGGTTTTTGTCTCACATGAGACGTACACCCCGGCCCGGGGTGGCAGCGCCTCTGCAGAGATTTACGCGCTGCGCCGCGTCTTCGGCGATGTGGCTGACCGCATCGTGATCGCGAATACCAAAGGGTTCACTGGCCACGCCATGGCCACCGGCATAGAAGAAGTTGTCGCGGTAAAGGCACTCGAAACTGGTTGCGTGCCTCCAGTCGCCAACTTCAAAGAAGTTGATCCGGAGCTGGGACCGTTGAACTTGTCGAAAGGCGGAATCTATCCCGTCGAATTCGCGATACACCTCGGCGCGGGATTCGGGTCGCAAATCAGCATGATGCTGCTGCGTTGGGTTAAAACGAAAGACGGCGTCCGTCGTAACCCCAACGCTCTGGGCTATGCCTACCGCATCGCTGACGCCACCGCTTGGAACGCGTGGCTGAGCGGCATCGCTGGTCATGACGTTGCCGATCTCGAAGTTACTCATCGCACTCTTCGCGTACCCGATCACGGCACGGTAGCGTATGCCTCACAAGCCGCTGGACACTCGCAAGCAGCTTCGATTGCAGCGCCTGCGCCGCCAAAGCCGACGCCAGCGCCGGTGGCTGTTCCCGATGCGACGCCCACTCCGGTAGAAAACAAGGATTTGGTGAAAGAGAAAGTACTGGCTCTGGTCGCCGAAAAAACCGGTTATCCGGTTGACATGCTCGATCTGGATCTGGACCTTGAAGCCGATCTGGGCATCGACACCGTTAAGCAGGCCGAGGTGTTCGCTTCGATCCGCGAAGCTTATAACATTCCGCGCGACGAGAACCGCAAGCTTCGCGATTATCCCACTCTGGCGCACGTGATCCGTTTCGTGTACGACAAGCGTCCGAACCTCGCCGCCCCAGCCCGCGCAACATCGCAGCAAGAAGTCCGAGCCGCGACTGCACGGATTGCTGCCCCGGAGAAATCGTCTGCAATTGCAACCTCTGTGCAGACCGTTTCCAACGATCCTGTGAAGGACCGCATCCTCGCACTCGCTGTCGAGAACACAGGCTATCCCGTTGAGATGCTGGATGTGGATTTGGACCTAGAAGCGGATCTTGGTGTTGACACCGTGAAACAGGCGGAGATGTTTGCCGCCATACGGGCCGCGTACAACATTCCTCGCGATGAAAATCGCAAGCTGCGGGATTATCCCACGCTGGCGCACGTGATCCGCTTTGTATATGACAAGCGTCCGGAGCTGGTTGCCCCGCAATCAGCGAATTCAGCGGGTCAGCTGACGCCTGCGCTCACAGCACCCACACCGTCTCCCGCGGCCGTAGCAACCGACGATGATCCGATAAAAGAAAGGGTGCTCGATATCGTGGCGGAGAAATCGGGTTATCCGAAAGATATGCTGGACCTGGATCTCGATCTCGAAGCCGATCTTGGTATTGACACCGTGAAGCAGGCGGAGATGTTCGCGGCCGTTCGAGCCGCGTACAACATTCCGCGCGATGAGAATCTGAAGCTACGCGACTTCCCGACGTTAGCGCATGTGATCAAGTTTGCTCACGACCGGCAGCCGGGTTCGGCGAAAGAAGCGATTACTAGCACTTCTGCTAAACCCGAACCTGCACAGAAAAAACCGGCGGCTTTTGCGTCGTCGGATTCGACGCCCACCACTACCACTCGTCCCGCCCCAGCCACTTTTGAGGCCGCCGACCGCATTCCTCGCCGTGTGCCGATTCCCATTCTTCGGCCGCAGCTTGAGATTTGTAAGCCAACAGGTGTCACACTCGGCGCTGGCCGCCGAGTGCTGATCATGCCGGACAAATCTGGCGTAGGAGACGCTCTGGCGGAACGGCTGGAAAAAATGGGTGTAACGGTTCTTCGACTTGACCAGACTCTCGATACGGAGACATTACAGAGTCGCATCAAGGATTGGATGGCGGGGAGCGCGGCACACGGCATTTTCTGGCTGCCGGCCCTGGACAGCGAGGGTGACCTGAGGCAGATGGACCACGCTGGCTGGCGGGAAGCCTTGCGAGTGCGCGTCAAATCGCTTTATGCCACCATGCGAATTCTGTGCGAACAAGTTGCCGAGCGCGGGACCTTTCTTGTTGCTGCGACGCGACTCGGAGGACAGCATGGATATGATGAGGCCGGCGCCAGCGCACCGTTAGGCGGCGCAGTGGTCGGCTTCACGAAAGCCTACAAGCGAGAACGAGTGGATGCTCTGGTGAAGGCAGTCGACTTCGAAGCGGAGCTAAATCCGTCAGAGGTCGCAGACGTCCTTATCGCAGAAACTCTACGCGATCCTGGCGCGATCGAAATAGGGTACAAAGGCGAACTGCGTTGGACGGTGGCCTTGCGAGAGGAGCCCGCAACCGACGGCAAGCCCGCTCTCACCTTGGACAGCAACACGGTCTTTCTCGTGACCGGAGCAGCTGGAAGTATCGTATCGGCGATCACCGCAGATCTGGCGACGGCCTCTGGGGGTACGTTTTACTTGCTCGATCTAGTGCCAGAACCTGATCCGAAGAATCCTGATCTGAGCCGCTTCGCGATTGACAAGGACGGTTTGAAGCGCGATCTCTTCGCACGAATCCAGGCCCGTGGTGAACGCGCTACGCCGGCACTCGTTGAAAAAGAGCTGGCAGCTTTGGAGCGGGCGCAGGCAGCTCAAGCAGCTATCGAAGCCGTTCGGGCTGCGGGAGGAACAGCACGTTACTTCAGCGTTAATCTCACGGACGGCGAGGCCGTCGCCAAAGTCATCGAGCAAGTGCGTGAGCGCAGTGGAAGGATTGATGTACTCTTGCACGCCGCGGGCATCGAGCGAAGCCACTTCTTGCCCGACAAGCCTGCGGGAGAATTCGATCTTGTGTTCGACGTAAAGAGCGATGGCTGGTTCAATCTCCTACACGCCATCGGCGACATGCCACTCGCATCGACCGTAGCGTTCAGTTCGATTGCCGGACGCTTCGGCAACGCGGGACAAACCGACTATAGTGCCGCCAACGATCTGCTGTGCAAGATTACGTCGAGCTTCCGTACCGCACGGCCAGCGACTCGCGGCATCGTCATCGATTGGACGGCCTGGGGCGGCATTGGTATGGCTACTCGCGGATCCATTCCCAAGATGATGGAATTGGCCGGGATCGATATGCTGCCGCCTGAGGCCGGAGTTCCTCTGATTCGACGGGAACTCACTACAGGCGGCACCAGGGGTGAAATTGTCATCGCCGGTCGTCTTGGCGTCATGGAGAAGGAGTGGGACTCTGTTGGTGGCCTGGACGCATCCGCTTCGGAAACTTTGCAGAGATCGCCGGCTTCGGAAACATCGGTCCCACAACTAATACTGTCCGGACCCATGATCGGCAAGCTTGCAGCTCTTGGGATGCAAAGCGGCATCACGATTGAAACCATGCTGGACCCAACCGTTCAGCCGTTCTTACACGATCATCAGATTGATGGAATACCTGTGCTTCCCGGAGTGATGGGAATCGAAGCGTTTGCAGAAGCTGCGCTGTGCCTGCTCCCTGGATGGCATATCGCGGCCATAGAAGAAGTGAATTTCCTGGCGCCGTTTAAGTTCTATCGTAACGAGCCGCGCGCAGTGAAGGTCGAGACAATCATCCATCCGCAGAACGGAACGCTGCTGGCGGCGTGCCGCTTGAATGGTTGCCGATCGCTCCCCAACCAGTCCGAGCCTCAAGTGACCACACACTTCACGGCTCGAGTGCGGCTCGATAAACAGCCGCCCAGAATAGGGGCAGGTGTGCCGCCGCAGCTAGCCGAAGCACACATCGTCGAGTCCGCCGCTATCTATCGCCTGTACTTCCATGGACCGGCTTATCAAGTTGTAGAACGCGCATGGTGGGACGGACAGCGAATGATCGGTCTGATGGCTAGAGGTTTACCGCCAAACCACATGCCATCTGAGCCGCCGACGCTTTTGGCCCCGCGGCTGATTGAGCTCTGTTTCCAAACCGCCGGCCTTTGGGGGATGGGCACTCAGGGAAGGATGGGTCTGCCACGGCACATTGATCGCATTTCCACCTTACCGCTGCCCGTCCCTAAGACTGAAGATACCCGCCTATATGCCATCGTTACATCCGATGGCAGAAACGGATTCGACGCGGAAGTTGTGGATACCAAAGGAACCCGCTACTTGGAAATTAGCGGTTATCGCACTGTGGCGATTCCCAGCGCCGTGGATGCGGAAGGATTAAAGGCACTACAAGCCGCGATGTCGCTGGAAACGATCGCGGCATAAGTACATAACCGGTTGTCCTGGCGATCTCCTGATCGGAGGACTTATGGAGCCCCAATTCCAGCGTGTGGCCATCGTGAATCGTGGCGAACCTGCCATGCGGTTCATTCACGCTGCTCGCGATTTCAACCAGGAACACGGCACATCGTTGTGTACGATCGCGCTCTTCACCGAGGCTGACCGCCGTAGCCTCTTTGTGAGGGAAGCCGACGAAGCCGTGTGTCTTGGTTCCGCTCAAGTGGTCGATCCGAATACTCAGCAGCTCAAGAGTAGTTACGTCGACTACCGTTGCCTGGAGCGGGCGTTGGTTGCAGGGCGCGCAGATGCGGTTTGGCCGGGATGGGGCTTCGTTGCAGAACACGCCGCATTCGCAGATCTTTGCCGTGAACTGGGTATCGTGTTCATCGGTCCCGATGGCGATGCGATGCGGCGGGTGGGCGACAAAATCTCCGCGAAGCGGTTGGCCGAGCAGGCTCAGATAACGGTCGTGCCGTGGAGCGGCGGGCCGGTGGAAACGCTCGCCGAAGCGCGCAGTCATGCCGAGCGCCTAGGCTATCCGCTCCTTATTAAGGCCACAGCCGGAGGCGGTGGCCACGGGATTCGCTTGGTACGTTCAGCGGCTCAACTCTCGCAAGCCTTTTCGGGCGCGCGGGCCGAGGCGTTCAAAGCCTTCGGAGACTCGACCGTTTTCATGGAGCAACTGTTGTACTGCCCGCGCCACGTCGAGGTCCAAATTATTGCCGACCACCATGGAACAACATGGGCTACTGGCGTGCGCGACTGCAGCATCCAGCGTCGCCATCAGAAAGTTCTGGAAGAAGCACCCTCGCCAGCTCTTTCGCCTGAGCAAGACCAAGCGCTGCGTGCGGCGGCGATACTCTTTAGTCAGGCAGCCAGCTATCACAACGCTGGCACCGTCGAATTCCTGTATCAACCAGAGATCAAGCGCTTCTCGTTCATGGAGATGAACACTCGTTTGCAGGTCGAACATCCAGTGACCGAATGCACAACGGGGCTCGATCTGGTGAAACTTCAGATTCATGTTGCGCGCGGTGGGCGATTGGAAGGCGAGCCTCCACGGACGTCGGGTCACGCCATTGAAGTGCGGCTAAATGCAGAAGATCCGGAAAACCGCTTTGCTCCCGCTCCGGGCGCGATTGAACGGTTCAGGATTCTGACCGGGCCGGGCGTGCGCGTCGATACCGGCGTTGCGGAAGGCGACGCCATCTCATCAGACTTCGACTCGATGATCGCCAAAATCATTGCCTACGGCCAGAACCGCAAAGAAGCTCTTTCGCGGCTGCAACGGGCGCTGCGCGAGAGTGTTGTCGTCATCAAGGGCGGAGCCAGCAACAAAGCGTTTTTGCTGGAGTTGCTGAATCGTACCGAGGTCCAGCGTGCGGAAGCCCACAATGGATGGCTCGATCACTTGGCGGCAACCGGTGAGCACACCTCTAGACGTTACGCTGACGTGGCTTTGGTTCAGGCCGCAATTGAGGCCTATGATGCGCAGTTAGCGGTGGAACAGACGCAGTTTTATACGTCGGCAGTGCGCGGGCGGCCGCAAGTAAGAAGTGAGATAGGCCGAACTGCGGAGCTACAGTACCGAGGCCAAAACTACTTGCCCAGGATTTTTTGCCTCGGCCCCGGGGACTACCGTGTGGAGGTAAATGGGGCGCGCATCAACGCCCAGATTGAGCGCTGGGATCTGTTCGAGTGCCGGCTCAAGGTTTTCGGGCGACGCTTTCGCATCGTGTCGGTTGTCGAGGGATCAAGTTATCAGATTGAAGTTGATGGCGTCTCGCACCGGGTCGATCGCGGTGATGGTGGAGTGGTGCATGCACCGGCTCCGGCGGTGCTGGTTTCCATTCTGGTGAAGCCCGGGGACATGGTCGCCATGGGAGATCGATTGGCGGTGCTCGAAGCCATGAAGATGGAAATGGAAGTGGTTGCTCCATTTTCCGGAAAAGTCCGGCAAGTAATGACTAGACCAAACGTACAAGTGGATACAGGAGCGCCGCTTCTGCAGATCGACCCCGCGACTAGTGACGATAGCAACGTGGCGACCGATCGAGTGGTATTCGGTGCGTCCTCCGCTTCGACTGGAAAGACAGAAACTATGGAATCCCGTTGCCGCCAGAGCCTCGATGAACTGCGCAAGCTCATGCTGGGTTTTGACGTGGATCCGAAGGAAACGGCTGAGCTGCTTGCCGAATGGATTCACATCTGCCCAGTACGGAGCGACGACATCACACACAGCGAAGACGAGATCCTGAACATCTTCGTGGACATATGTTCCTTGTTCCAGCACGAACCGAACGTGAATCATCGTACAGGTGGGGAAGAGCCGAGCGCTGAGTCGTATTTATTCTCATACTTGCGGATGCTGGAGACGCGCGGCGAGAGACTGCCACCGGCCTTCGTCATTGCACTGCGCCGCACATTGGCTCACTACGGCGTACTATCCCTGGACCGCTCGCCAGAACTAGAACTGAGTCTCCTCTGGATTTACAAATCCCATCTCCGCATGAAGCATCAAATCGCCCCAGTTCTGGTACTTCTCGAACGACGTCTGAGACAAATCGAGATGCTGCCCTCGCATGGCGACGAGTCTCTTCGAATTCTTCTCGACAGAATGATCTCCCTGACCAATGGGCTTTTCCCTGCGCTCACCGACCTGGCCCGGGAGCTGCGCTATCGCCGGTTTGACCAACCTCTGTTTGAGCGAGCGCGACGACAAATTTACGAAAAGATGGAACACCACCTCGCTTACATGGCAGCCCATCCAAACGCTGAGGACCGCCCTGAGCGGGTCCGCGCCTTGGTGGAATGTCCGCAGCCATTGGTCAGCTTGTTTTCCAGTCGTTTCGCAAAAGCTGACAAAGCCATGCGCCGGTTGATGTTGGAGGCGCTCACCTGGCGGTACTATCGAATTCGAAATCTCAGCAACTTTCACTGCGTTGCATTGGACGATAAGCAATGCTGCGCTACAGCTGAGTACGACTACGAAGGAAAGAGGCTTCACGTCTTCACGACGCATGCCGAGCTTTGCCGGCTGCCGGATGCGGTACGGGCGCTGTTTCCCATGATCGGCGAAGTGCCCGAAGATCATGAGATCCTTATTGATTTTTATGTTTTTCATTCCGCGGGAGTGAGAGATCCGGAAGCTTTGCAGCAGGGAGTGGGATCGATCATCAATCAGGCCGGAATTCCGCGCCCCATCCGCCGCATCGTCACGTCTGTTACCGGTCCCGGTCAGAACCATGACGTTGGAAATACGGAGCATTTTACATATCGACCCAGCGCGAATGGGTATCAAGAAGAGAAGTTCTTCCGCGGAATTCATCCTATGATGGGGAAACGTTTGCATCTCTGGCGGCTCGACAATTTCAAGATCGACCGCTTACCTTCCGTCGAGGATGTCTATTTGCTGCACGCCGTGGCTCGCGACAACCCCAAGGATGAGCGGTTGTTCGCTTGCGCGGAAGTTCGCGATTTGACGCCGGTACGGGACCATAACGGACGCATCGTTCAATTGCCGCACCTGGAGCGGATGTTCACCGAAGCGTTGGCAGGCATCCGGCTATTTCAATCGCGGCGTCCGGACCATCAACGCCTTTACTGGAATCGCATTTTGCTGAACGTCTGGCCCCCGCTCACCCTCGATCCCGATGAGTTTCGCGATATGGTTCACAAGCTTGCACCGGCAGCCGAAGGTCTTGGGTTGGAACAAGTGGTAGTGCGTGCCCGTATTCCCGATCCGGCGACCGGCGAGTTGCGAGAAATGGTGGTTCGCATTTCAAGCCCGTGCGGCAGCGGTTTGCTGATTACGTTCCGCCCCGCCGATAAATTGCAGCCCATTCGGCCTCTTCCCGACTACGACCAGAAAGTCGTGCGCATGCGCCAGCGCGGGTTCGTCTATCCCTACGAGATTATCAAAATGCTCACACCAACACGGGATCAAACCAGAGCGGAATTTCCCTGTGGTGATTTTGTCGAACACGATCTCGACGCCGCGGGACGGCTGGCGCCCGTCAATCGCCCCTACGGGCAAAACAAAGCCAACATTATCGTTGGTGTCATTCGCAACTTTACAACCAAGTATCCCGAAGGCATGACGCGCGTTCTCCTGCTGGGAGATCCAAGCAAAGAACTCGGTTCCATCGCGGAAGCGGAATGCCGTCGCATCCTCGAAGCCCTGAAACTGGCCCAAGAGATGTGCGCTCCGGTGGAGTGGTTCCCTATCTGTGCCGGAGCCAAGATCTCCATGGAGAGTGGAGTGGAGAACATGGATTGGGTCGCTCGCGTCCTGCGGGGCCTCATCGAGTTTACGCAAGCGGGCGGCGAGATAAATCTGGTGGTAAACGGCATCAACGTCGGCGCACAGCCCTACTGGAACGCGGAGGCCACCATGCTGATGCACACCCGGGGTATTTTGATCATGACCCCGAAGGCGGCGATGGTACTCACCGGCAAGCGAGCGCTTGAGTTCTCTGGCTCCATCTCGGCCGAAGACAATCAAGGAATCGGCGGCTACGACCGCATCATGGGGCTTAACGGGCAAGCGCAGTATTGGGCCAAGGACATAGATGAGGCCTGCCATCTGTTGTTGCGTCATTATGAACACACCTACGTAGCTCCCGGCGAGCGCTTCCCCCGTCAGGCTCCGACCTCCGATCCCATTGATCGAGACGTGAGAGTTCATCCGCACGGAAAGAACGGCTACGGGGAAGACGGGTTCGAACGGATCGGCGATATCATGTCCGACGAAACCAATCCCGGCCGCAAAAAGTCTTTTGATATTCGCAAAGTGATGATGGCGGCCATCGATCAGGATCACGCCCCAATGGAGCGTTGGGCCGGGATGCGGGCCGCGGAGACCGCGGTGGTGTGGGACGCCCATCTTGGTGGTTACCCTGTCTGCCTGATCGGTATCGAATCTCAACCGGTGCCGCGATTGGGATTTGTCCCAGCCGACGGGCCGGATCACTGGACCTCCGGCACGCTCTTCCCACAATCTTCGAAGAAGGTCGCCCGCGCAATCAATGCGGCCAGCAACAATCGACCGTTGGTGGTGCTGGCGAATCTATCGGGGTTTGACGGCTCGCCGGAATCGATGCGGCGGCTACAACTCGAATACGGTGCTGAGATCGGAAGAGCCGTGGTGAATTTCAAAGGTCCCATCGTTTTTTGCGTGATCTCGCGTTATCACGGAGGCGCATACGTTGTCTTCTCACGGGCGCTGAACGAAAACCTCGAAGTCGCGGCGTTGGAAGGAAGCTACGCTTCGGTTATCGGAGGCGCTCCGGCGGCCGCCGTCGTTTTCGCAGGTGAGGTGGAAGCCAAAGCCCGCAAAGATCCGCGCTTGCAGGCGCTAACCCAAGACATAGCCAAAGCCGAAGGCACAAGGAAAACTCAGTTGCGCGCCGAGTGGGACGAACTCTTCAAGGTCGTTCATTCGGAAAAACTGGGCGAGATGGCCTCCGAGTTTGACCGAGTGCACAGCGTTCAGCGCGCTCTTGATGTTGGCGCTCTCCATTACATCATTCCACCCGGAAACCTCCGACCGTATCTCATTCACGCGGTCGAGTGCGGTATCAGGAGGATCGAAGAGCCCGAGCTCGCGAAGTCGGAAAACGAAATGTCGAAAGTGGCTTGATGTCGTTCAGGGGGTATCAGATGAATGTTTACTGGTTGGAACATACAAAAAAGGATGTACCAGAGGACAACGATTGGTTGAGCGAAGACGAAGCGACCTTCCTGAACGGCCTACGCTTTCCCAATCGCCGAGACGACTGGCGGTTAGGACGTTGGACAGCAAAACACGCGCTGTCTCTCTTTCTGAGTATGCCGCCGCATTCGCTTGCTTTCGCGAAAATTGACATACACGCAGCTTCTTCCGGGGCGCCCGAAGCCTTCTTCCACAAGCGGCCAGTCGCAGCCACGATTTCACTCAGCCACCGCGCTGGCCGCGCAGCTTGTGCAGTCGCGATCTCCGGAGTGGAGATGGGATGTGATCTGGAAGTGGCTGAACCGCGGAGCGACGCCTTTGTCGCTGACTATTTCACCGCAGAAGAACAAGCTTTGGTTGCGCGTGCTTCCGTGACTGACCGAGACCGGCTCCTGGCCCTGCTTTGGAGTGCGAAAGAGAGTGCGCTCAAAGCATTGGGCGCAGGGATGCGGGTCGACACCCGCTGCGTGGCGGTTAATCCGTTTCCATCGTCATACGACTTCGATGGCTGGAGCCGGCTGCTGGTTCGCTACTCCGATGGGCATATCGGTGGACACCATATCTTTCACGGCTGGTGGCAACGCGAGCATAACCTGCTCCGAACCGTCGTCGCCACACCACCGCCAAATTCGCCAATTCTCCTAACCCTCCCGCCACATGCTTTCGACAGTCTTTGCTGCCGGTGCGCGTAGCGGAAAAGCGAATCGCAAACAGACACTGTATGGCACACAGTACCAACCAATTTGATTTCGACTTTATCGTCATCGGTTCGGGTTTCGGCGGCAGTGTTTCGGCCCTTCGACTGGCGGAGAAAGGCTACAAAGTTGGCGTTATGGAGATGGGCCGCCGTTGGACACCTGATAATCTTCCGCACACCAGTTGGTCGATTCGCCGGTGGTTGTGGCGTCCCAGCCTTGGATTGCGGGGTTTTTTTAATATTCAGTTCTTTAAGCACGCAACTATTTTCCACGGCTGCGCCGTAGGTGGAGGTTCCATCACCTACGCCTGCACGCTGCTGCCTCCCCCGGTGAAGGTTTGGGAAGCCGGTTCCTGGAGAGCCCTGGCCGACTGGAAGGCGGAAATGCCCCGGCATTACGCCACGGCCTCCCGGATGCTGGGTGTAACGGAAAACACAATTCTGGGGCCAGCCGACACTCTCTTAAAGAAAGCCGCAGAATCCTCGGGTTCGGGCGACACATTCTATCGTACGAAGGTAGGCATCTTTCAGCCCATCAAGGGTGACCGGGCAGGGCAGACCTATGCCGATCCCTTCTTCGGCGGCGAGGGGCCGGTGCGAAGCACTTGCATTGCCTGCGGCGGTTGCATGATGGGTTGTCGTTACGGCGCGAAAAATACCCTAGACCTCGGGTACCTTTATCTGGCTGAAAAGCGAGGCGCACAAGTCTATCCGGAAGCAAAAGTGGTGAACGTCAAACCGCTGGATGGCACCAGCGATGGCAGCCTAGGCTACGAAGTATGCACCGTCAAGTCCACAGGGTGGTTTCGTCGGCGGCCACAGCGATTCACCTGCCGGGCAGTCGTCTTCTCCGCCTCATCGCTGGGCACGATGGAGCTTCTTTTTCACCTAAAGGAAAAAGGTTCTCTTCCGGCCATCAGCAGCCAGCTGGGAAAACATGTGCGCACGAATTCCGAATCACTGATCGGAGTACGTACGCCCGGTTACTCCGAAGACGTGTCGCAGGGTATCGCCATCGGCTCTGGTGTCTACATCGACGAACACACGCACATCGAAGCCGTGCGCTATCCAAAGGGCTCCGACGCCATGGGATTTCTCACCACAATCCTCACTGACGGTCGACCGGGTCCGCGGCGCATTGCGTTCTGGCTGAAGAATGTGCTGGTGTCGATGCTAAAGCATCCGTTCAAGACTGTGCGAGTGTTGCAACCGTTGGGCTGGGCGCGAGAATTTGTAATTCTACTGTGCATGCAGGCGCTCGAAGGAGAGATTGAGATGCGCTGGCAGCGCCCCTGGTTCTGGCCCTTTAGGAAGTTTCTCGTCAGCCGAGGCGAGAAGGTGCCCACCTACATTCCCAAAGCCAACGAGTTTGCGAAGCAGTTTGCGAAACTGACGGGAGGATTCGCAATGAGCATGCTTCCGGAAATTCTTTTCAATGTTCCGGGGACTGCGCACTGCATCGGAGGTTGTGTGATCGCCGATTCTCCCAGCCACGGCGTCGTGGACTCTTATCAACGTATATTCAACTACAAGAATGTATACATCTGCGACGGGTCTGTAGTTTCGGCTAACCTTGGCGTTAACCCCAGCCTGACCATCACGGCGCTGGCTGAACGAGCGATGAGCTATATTCCTGCCGCTGCAGAGATGAATTGGAACGACCGCGCCCAAAACGATCCTCATCGGCGGCTGTTGGCTTAGGCTGGCACGGTTGGGGCTGTTGTTACACCTTCTGGCAGCAATCGGTTCACAATTGCCTGCTCACTCTGCAGCCATAGACGGCTGGTGTAGAGCAACGCACTGCATTGAAGAGTGATCCAATCCTTTACCATCAAGGGCGAACGGAACTCCTTACGATTTGCTATCCAATGTTGCGCAACATGGCGGGCGATGGTGAAACCCATGCCGCCGCCAGAACCGCCAACATCTTGCAGGATTCCATCGAGGGTAAACATGACCTTAGATAACATAATCAAGGGTCCAGGAAATTTAATCCCCTTTATAGCAGCGCGTTCCAGCAGTCTCATGGCGTCGGCTCCGCTGGGCAGACGCACCACGGCTAGCTTGTCGATGAAATGCCTCACTAGCTCTTCGATCGCTCGTCCTTTGGCCGAAGCAATTCGGATGCGCGGCTGACTGAGCGCCAGAACTTCGTTGCAAGCTCCCACCGGGTCCCGCAAGCTCACCATCAGAAAGAGGAGCGCGAGATGACGGCGCTGTTCGCGGTTCAAACGTTCTCGTAGCGCCCAATCGATGATCGTTAGTTCGCCGGATCGATTGTCATAAAGCAAATTACCTGCGTGAGGGTCACCATGAAAGATGGCGTCTTCCTGCGCCGCCAGAAGGGGGACTGCAATCAGCGCCTCGATCAGTTGTTCCGCAATTTTCTTGCGACGTTCGACGGGCAAGCGGGCCGCGGCATTAGTCACCTTGATTCCTCGTTCCTCACTGAGCGCCGTGATTTTCGATGTACAAAGAGGTTGAATCAGCCGGGGCACCCGAACACCTTTCATCGACCGATATAGATTCCCTGCTTCAAGCAAAGTCTTCTGCTCTCGTACAAAGTTGACTTCGTGCCGCAGCAGTCGTCGAACCTTCTTGAAGGTATCCGGGATTACGTGCCTGGAAAATCCATAATTGTGTTTCCGGTCCCCAAAATATTGCGCCAGCCCACGCAAGTAATTCATGTCTTCAGCGAAGTATTCGGGGATATGAGGCTTGAGAACCTTGAATACTCCCCGTTCCCGCCGTGAGCTCTCGGGATTTCGCCAGGTAAAGCGCAGCACAGCACTGACACTGGCCTCCGAAAGAATGCTGGGTTTGATTTCAACGAAGTATTTTTTGACCTTTGCTCCCAGCTCGTGTCGAATAATCGAGACCACATCCTCGGGCTGCACGTCCCGAATACCATTCTCCAATCGAGCCAGCGCATTTCGTAGCGCCGGCCTGAGATTTCGATTGCGGGCTATCACTTGACCCAACTTCTGGAGGCCGGGCACTTTCGCGATCAAGCGGAGCAAACGTACTTCGGCCGGAGTGTTCGAGGGGAGTTCCAGTTGCTCAAGCAGTTTGGGAGCAAGGCGTGACGGCGAAAGATGCATCACCACGAACACCATGGCGTCTCGGACTGGCGGACGCCACTCGACGTAAGCGTTGGGAACTAGTTTTTCGACAGGGACAATTTCGTCAACGATCCATCTCGCCATCGCCTCCCGCAACGCTTCGCCCGCTGGGCTTCGCAGACCAAATTCAATCGTACTGATCTTGTCGTCTGGCGTAGCGTTTTTCGGCAAGAAATCTGCCAGGGCGGCACGCAGCTGTTTCGCGGCTAGCCCCTGGAGACCTTGAGTGGCGGACGGACCCGGCATAGGGTCACCTGTACTTTCCACAATAGTCGAGCGTGAGCGTGTCCACAGTGATTTGAGTCACCGTCAGAAGCACGCAAGGAATCTGGGTTGTGCCGCCGGTCCCTAGGACTGCCACCAGCTGTCGAGCACGGTGCTGGCCAGCTTGGCGGTCGCAACCGCGCAATCACCGCGCTGGGTGTTGGAACCGCGCGGCTGTCACAAGGAACAACTGTTGATTAATGTATCGCCCTTGAAATCATTCAGCGTCCCTTTGCCATGCGATTTGACGAGGGTCTTCGAACAGGCGCGCGGTGACGGCGCCGAAGATGAAGCCACCGACGTGCGCCAAGTACGCCACTCCCCCTGTTTGTGCGTGTGCCACCGCGCCGGCGTTGAAGAGCTGGGTGAGAAACCAAAAACCGATCAAGAGTGCTGCCGGGATGAAGGTAATCTTTACAAACACAAAGATCAGCAGAATTGAACGAATCCGGTCGCGAGGATAGGTGACCAGAAACGCACCCATTACGGCGGCAATTGCCCCGCTCGCGCCCAGGTTAGGAACCGTGGAATGTGGGCTGGCTGCGACTTGGGCCAGCATGGCCACGAGTCCGCCCACCAAGTAGAAAACGAGATACCGCCATCGCCCCATCGCATCCTCGATCTCCGGGCCGAAGGCCCATAAGAAGACCATGTTGCCGATGATGTGCGACCAACTGGCGTGCATGAACATGGCGGTCAGAATCGTGATCCAGTGATGGCCGGCAAAAATTTGCGCGGGAATCGCCGACCACCGGATCACGAAAGGCTCACCGCCCATCAGCTCGCGCACAAAAACCAAGGCGTTCACCAGGATAATCAGGACGGTGACGACGGGGAAACGTGTGGGACGCCTGGATGCGTCCCCGAGCGGAATCAGTCCTCCCATCTCGTCTTCCTCCATTACGGTTCAGCAGGCGCAGCTTTCTCTTGACGCGTCGAACGCGCCCACAACGCGCCGAGCCAGTTCCCGCCAGAGGTTTCAGCCCGCTAAGCCGCTAACGAAGATGGCGGTGAAGATGTCCTGCTCGTCGCCTTGCGCACTGCCCATGACATCATCACCCGCGCAACCCCGCTGAAGATCATGCTGATGCCCACCAGGGTTCCAATCGCCCAAGCGGAACTTGACGGCCATTGCGCGTAGATCATCAGCCCCAGCAACAGCGTAACAATCCCGTCGAGTAACACCCAGGCCGAACCATGCATCGGGCGCATCTTGAAAAACAAAACGATGTCCAGGATGCCTTCAACCAGGAATAGCGATGCGAGTACGAGAGTGAGCGACGCAACACCCAGCACCGGATGCACGATGAGATATGCGCCGAAGCACAGATACGCGACGCCCACCAGGAGCTTCCATATCATGCTCCCCGCGCCATGCGCGCTAAAGGCGAGCATCAGGTGGACTACGCCTGCCAAAACGATCAGCCAGGCGACGAGCGCGTTAACCGCCACGGCGGCAAGAAAGGGCGAACCCACCGCCACTATGCCGAAGACGATCAGCAAAACACCCCACAGAATGGAAACGGTCGAAGCGTTTCGCACTAGCTCGACAGGAGAATTCTGTGCCATAAAGGCCTCCTTCGGAAGGCCTAAGCCTACCTCAAAAAGCCAATTAATTGAAGACTAGAAAGCGTTTGGCGCGCGGTACAACGAGCCTATAGCGCGCCACTTACCTCCAAGCCAAAGTAGTAACTGAAGTTGCCTTCAATGGGACCAAGGCTGCTATATTCGCCAGTCGAAGTTCGATCGTTCTAGCGGGTCCCGGGTTGGTGACGACCAGCACTTGTTGGCCGTCTGGATTTTCCAGAGCTACATGCTGCAGGCCCGCAGCCGAGCTCTGAGAATCAAAGCGGCGCGCCCCGCGACGGATAAGGCGGGAGTAATGCGCAAATGCCCAGTATTGTCCGCTGCGAGTGATCTCTTTCGTTTGGGAGTGGATGGTCACCACGCCGCCGCATGGAAACGGTCCAATGTTCGGCTTGCCCTGCTCGTCGAGAGCTAGATTCCATGAGGTGATCGAGCGGCACCAGTTCCGCAGTACATCGCTGAAGATCCCGCCCCACTTGCACCAATCGGTCAGATAACCAGGATCGGTGTAATCCGGGCCACCTTCCGTCCAATGCATCTCCGCTTCCGGATAGACATTATGGACCTTCGCCATCATGTCAGGAGTGCCATAGTATCCGTGCCAGGCAACCGCATTAACATACTTGCGAAGCTTCTCGTCCTCGAGTGAGTCCACGACACGTCCCCACAGGTTGTAGTTATGATCCAGGAGCCAGATTTTGGTTCGTATCCCCGAGCTTTCCAAGAGTGGACCGAGGTGGTCGCGGATGAACTGGATTTCGTATTCCTGCGGCCAGATGCACGCGGGCATTCTGCCATCCTGATCAGTATCCACTTCGTTTTGCGCGGTCAGCGCTTGCACCGGCACGCCTTCGGCGGCATAGCTCTGTAAGAACTTCAAGTAATACTGTGCGTAAACCGGAAAATAATGATTGCGCATCGAGCCGCCGAGCATGCTCCCATTGAACTTCATCCAGCCGGGAGGGCTCCAGGGAGTTGAGAAAAGGAACAGGTCAGGATTCGCCTGCCGCGCCTGGCGCAACACGGGAAGAATGTATTCGCGGTCATGCTCAATCGAAAATCGCCTCAGATCCGGATCGGCTGCGCCGTCATCGTAACTGTAAAGTTTGGTCGAGTAGTCGCTGGATCCCAGGCAAACGCGGCCCGTGTTCAGCCCCATTTCGGACGGATGGAAGAGCTCATGGAAGAGTTGTTCCCGCACAGGAGGCGCGAGTTGATTGAAGGTGTAGCAGGCCGCGTCGGTAAAGGCGCCGCCAAATCCCAATATATCCTGGAACTTCGCGGGAGGGTTCAGATTGAGCTGATCGGTTCCCGGCGTTCCCGAGATTGGACGCCAAGTAATTCCCGGAGCGGCGGCAAAACGTTCCTCGCCAGAGGTGACCCAAACAGAAATCTCCCTGCCGCGCTTATCTTGGCTGAGCTTGTCGTTGCCGAGCTGCTGGCCACTCCTCGACATCTCGTTTCCGGCTTCGGCCATCGCCCCCGCTGGCCGGAGCAACTCGCCAGGAGCAACGGCGGCGGCCAGCCCCAAAGCGGAAAATCCAAGAAAACTTCGTCGTGAGGTTTGGCTTGTCATATCGGTCTCCTTCTCATATCAGGTGTCCTCGTCATATCACGTCTCCTCGGAAAAGGGTAACAGTCGGATCGCAGAGATTTTAGGCACCCCAAGATTCGCTCATGTAGCGCAGCCAATGTGACCCTGGCTCATGAGAATTCACTGTTTTTCATCTGGTTTTCATCTGCCGTTAACTTCGCCTCCCTAGTCTTGCTGATCATCTGTTTCAGCCCGTTTTTCGCCGCCACGGAGTTCGATGACAAAACGATGCAATTTTCTGGAGCTCTGCGTGCGCAGGCTTGCGTTTCTCGAAAGCACCTTTTTCTTGCTCTTGCTGGTGTCCGGCTCAGTCGCACAAGTGTCGACCACCTCGCTGCGCGGCGTGGTTTCCGATTCTGCTGGAGCGCTGGTCAGCGGTGCACAGATGACGCTGGCCAGTCCCGCAATCGGCTTCAGCCGAACCACCACTTCGAATGACAGAGGTGATTACCAGTTTCTCCAGATACCTCCGGGGACTTATACTCTCACCGCAGCGGCGGCGGGTTTTGCCACTCGCCGCAAAGAGCATATTGTTCTTCTGGTAAACACGCCTGCAACTCTGGATTTCATCTTAGAAGTCGGGAAGGCGGAAGTGACCATCGAGGTGAAAGGTGAGGCGCCTGCGGTAAACACGGTGAACGCAACTTTGGGCAATGCATTTGATTCAAACCAGATTGCTGCGCTTCCTTCGGAAGGCCGAAATGCCGTAGAGCTTCTCAGTCTTCAGGCTGGCGTAGCCTACGTTGGCAACCAGGTGAATACTGGCGCTGATTCGCGCGGCGGTGCGGTCAACGGTGCACGAAGCGACCAGACCAATGTCACGGTAGATGGACTCGATGATAACGACCAACTGGAAGGTTACGCCTTCACGGGTGCGCTACGCGTTCCCATGGATTCGTTAGAAGAATTCCGGGTTACAACCACGAACGCGGATGCAGATTCCGGGCGTTCTTCTGGTGCTCAGGTTTCTCTAGTGACTAAAAGCGGCACCAACCAGTTCCACGGTTCGCTCTATGAATACAACCGGACGTTATTCGGCGCTGCTAACGACTGGTTCAATAAAGAGGCAGAACTAGCGAGTGGGTTACCGAATAAGCCCGGAGAACTGATTCGCAATACCTTTGGCGCCGCCGTGGGTGGACCCCTTCTTAAGAACCGGCTTTTCTTCTTCGCGAACTATGAAGGACAGCGTTCGCGGGAGGCAGTGCAGACGACTCAGGCTGTTCCCAGCGCAAATTTGCGCCAAGGCATTGTGAGTTATGTTGCCGCAGATGGCAGTACAGTCTCGTTATCGCCAGCGGAGATTACCAGCCTGGACGCCTGTTCGACGATTTGTCCGAATGGCCCCGGCCCAAGTGAGGCCGTTCTGAATTTATGGAACGGAATGGAGACCCTGCCAAACGGCGCGCTCGTTCCGGCGTATCCGCTTCCCAACACAAATACTTCATTCGGCTCTGATGGTTTGAACATTCTCGGCTACACCTTTGCTGCCCCGCAGCCGGCCAGCTTGAATACCTATTTGGCGAAGCTGGATTACAACCTGACGCAGAATGGGAACCACCGGCTGTTCATAAGGGGGAATCTACAGAACGATCGCACTCTGTATGCGGAACAATTCCCTGGCGAGCCTCCGAGTCAGATTCTGACAAATAACAGTAAAGGTCTTGCCGTGGGTTATTCGGCCGTCCTGAGCAGCACCGTACTCAATAATTTCCGCTATGGCTACGTGCGCCAAGGGCTGGGGCAAGCGGGACCGAATCCATTTTCTAACGTCAGCTTTTGGAACATGTCCGATCAAGTTTCATGGGACCGAACCATCAACGTGAATGTCCCGGTGAATCAGTTCGTAGATGACGTGACCTGGACGCGCGGCCAGCACACACTGCAATTTGGCGGAAACTGGCGCATTCTGAATGACAATCGCTACTCCAACGCGCAGAACTTTTTCTACGGGTCGGTGCACCCCACGTGGCTTTATGAAGGCGGTATCGCATTCACCGGGCAGGCCCTTGATCCGGCGAATGATGCAAGCTTGCCAGCAATGGATCCGGGTTTCGGCTATTCCTATGATGCCGCGGTCGCAAACGTAACTGGAATCATCGGATCGATCTCCGCGATTTACAACCAGAACAAGTCGGGGCAATTTTTGCCGGTGGGAGCGCTGGTACCTCGCCATTTCAAATCAAATGAAGCCGAGTTCTATGCACAGGACGCATGGCACGCGGCCAAGAATCTTCAGTTGACCTTCGGCCTACGCTACACCTTGTTGCAAGTACCATACGAAACCAGCGGGAATCAAGTCTCGCCAGCGCCCAGCTTATCGTCGTTCTTCAACGGCAGAACCGCGGCCATGAACGCCGGGGAAGTTTACCGGCCAACGATTTCTTTTGCGCTGAGCGGACAGGCGAACGGACAGGCTCCATACTGGAATCCCGATTACAAAGATGTCGCGCCTCGGTTTGCCTTCGCCTATTCTCCCACTTCGAATAATTCTTTCTGGGGTAAGCTGCTGGGGCCGAGCGGCAAAACTTCAATTCGCGGCGGCTATGGAATTTATTTCGATCACTTCGGCGAAGGTGTAGTTAACAGTTTCGATCGCGAGGGATCCTTCGGTTTGACGACCAACCTGGAAAATCCGTCAGGAGTTCAGACCACGAATTGCGTGGCGCGCTTTGTTAATCTAACAACCATGCCGTCTGGCAACGCGTGCGATGGACCGGAATTGCCGGGATCACCCCCTGCAGGATTTCCCTCCACGCCTCCGGGAATGGGTGAAAACGGCAGTTTTGCCATTGCCTGGGGTATCGACAACTCGATGAAAACTCCGTATTCGGAAGTCGCAGATTTCTCTATCACTCGCGAACTTCCTCGTCAGTTTGTGGTCGAGCTCTCTTATGTTGGACGCTTTGGCCATCGCTTGCTGCAGGAAGTGGACTTGGCGGAGCCAGTGAACTTGAAAGACCCGAAAAGTGGCATGACCTACTTCCAGGCTGCAACTGCGCTTGCAAAATTGGCAAATGCCAACACTCCTGAGAGCAGCGTGCAGCCGATCGCGTTCTGGGAAGATTTCTTCCCGGGTGCGGCCGGCGCGGCGGGGGAGACTGGGTACGCTCCTGGCATCCCGGCCAATCCTACGGCTACGCAAAATATTTATGATCTCTACTACGCCAACAATCCGAATTACATTTACGCTCTGCAGTCGCTTGATGCTCCCTCCGCTGGCGGAGCCTGCTTCCCTGCATGTTCCACGCTCGGTCCTTACGCTTTCTGGGACGATCAATTCTCTTCTCTATACTCCTGGCGTACCACCGGGACAAGCAACTACAACGCCTTTCAGGTGGTGTTGCGCCGCCACGTGGCTGGCCTTGAGTTCGATTTGAACTACACCTATTCAAAATCCCTCGACGAAAATTCGAATGCCGAGCGGGTCAACGAGTATGAGCAAGGCAGCGGAATCGGCAGCTTCAGCGCAGTGGGTTACAGCGGACAGGTGATTAATTCGTGGGACACGAAAGGACTCTACGGACCATCCGACTACGATACAACCCACCAGCTGAACGCGAACTGGGTTTACGATTTGCCCGTCGGACGTGGCAAGCGTTTCGCATCCTCGTGGAATAAAACTGCAGATGGAATCATCGGCGGCTGGCAGTTCTCCGGCCTGACGCGCTGGACCAGCGGCTATCCCTTCAGCATCTCGACCTATGCGTTCGGCACCGATTACGAGCAGGATGGCAGAGCTGTGATCACAGGAGCGGCGCCGAGGACCAGAGTCTCCTTTCAGAACGGTGTACCCAACGTATTCAGCGCTGGGCCTGCCGCGGCCGGCGCATTCCGCTACGCCTATCCGGGAGAATCCGGCCAGCGCAATAATCTCCGTGGCCCGGGGTATTTTGGTGTGGATATGAGCTTGGCGAAAGCGTGGAAAATAGCTGAATCTCAAGGGCTGCGCTTTTCCTGGGACGTGTTCAACGTGACTAATGCAGTCCGCTTTGACGTGGGCACCTTGAATCAGTACCTGCTCTATGGAACGACGCTGGGAAATTTTTCTGAGACGCTCACCAAACCACGTGTAATGCAATTCGCGTTGCGCTACAGCTTCTGAAATGGAGTGTGATTGAAAAACTGGTTGCGTTTTTTTGTTCTCCTGGCCTTGTGCTCCACCTTTGCGGCCGATTCCGCGTGGGCGCAACTCAAAACTCGAAATGTCGTTCTCATCGTAAGCGATGGGCTCCGCTGGCAGGAGGTATTCACGGGCGCCGATCCGGATTTGCTCAATGAGAAACATGGTGGAATTTGGGCTACGCCGGAACAGTTGCGTCACGATTATTGGAATGATGATCCTGTCGAACGCCGGAAAATGCTCTTTCCTTTCCTGTGGGGTGTGGTGGCAAAGCAGGGCCAGATTTTCGGCAATCAAAATAAGGGCAGCATCGCGCGCGTCACCAACGGCATGGCATTCTCCTATCCCGGATACAACGAGATGCTGACCGGATGTCCCGACTCGCGCATTGACAGCAACGAGTTTGGGCTCAATCCGAACACCACAGTTTTCGAGTGGATGAATCACTTTCCCCAGTTCCACGGGCGGGTCGCGGTGTATGCCACCTGGGATGTGTTCAAGAACATTTTCAATGAGCCCCGCAGCCAACTGGTGATGCAGTCGGGATGGGATCTCCCGGAGAAGGGTAGGCTCGACCCCCGGCAAGAACTGTTGAACGAGTTATACCGCACCACCACAAAGCTCGACGATGAGGATGTGTGGGACTCGTTCCTGCAGATACCATTGCTGGACTACGTGAAGTCTGCGCATCCGCGTCTACTTTTTGTGGGTTACGGAGAAACTGACAATTGGGCACACTCGGGTCGTTACGATCTCGTGCTGGAGAGTGCGCACCGAGTTGACGAATTTGTTCGTCAACTGTGGCAGACGATGCAGGCGATGCCCGAATACCGCGACCAAACCACTTTCATCATCACCACCGATCACGGCCGCGGCAGCGGGCCGGAAGAATGGAAAGAGCACGGAGTAGACCAAAAAGGTTCGGAGAATATCTGGATTGCGATCATGGGCCCGGACACAGAGCCGCTGGGCGAGCGGGCGAATGGAAGTCCGGTCACACAATCCGAGATTGCGGCGACGATCGCTGAGCTTCTCGGCAAGGATTTCCGCCTATCTTCTCCCAATATTGCGCCACCGCTGCCTGGAGCAGTGTTCCAATACTCAACCGCCAACAAGCCATAAATGCCGGAAATAACCCTTCTTCTGCCAGGGCTTGGGCCGCTCAAATTTCCTCAAGAAATTGGAGTTGCTGCTAACGAGCGGAGAGGAAAAACCGCACTTCATGACAAATCATGCTTTTGAATCTTCACGGCGTCCGCGTCGACGCTGCTTGTAAGCGGGCATGAGCAGAGCCTCGGGAGCTGGCGGCTCCTGGGTCAGGACATTTTCAATTTGGTCACGCAGCCAGCGATTTGCGGGGTCATTCTCGACACTCTCATGCCAGTACAGGTGAGCTTCCAGACGGGGAGCGGGGAGCGGGAAGGGGAACACCTGATTGATCGATGCCATGTTCAGCAAGCGCGCATGGCGCTCCGGCAAGGTCAACAACATGTCAGTCTGGCTCACCACCATGCAGGCCGTGAAGTTGTGTTGGCTGCGCAGACAAACCTGGCGGCGAAATCCTCGCCGGCTGAGCTCGACATCGATCAGGCTGGGACCGCGGCGACGCGAGGAGACCTGAATATGGCGCTGCGAGAGATAGGTCTCCAGCTCGAGAGTGCCCGCGATCGCAGGGTGACCTCTGCGAGCAATCACCACGAAGGGTTCATTCAAAAGCCACTTTTGCCGAATACGATCGCTCACGGTCATGGGAATCTCGATCGCCAAATCGAGAGAACCGCTGGCCAACTCAGTCTCCAGGTCTCTGCGCTTGACGCGTGAGGTTGTGATCGACATTCCTGGGGAGGCGTGGGTCAAACGACGCAGCAACGGTGGAAGGATCAGGGCCTCGAGATACTCCCACATGGAAAGATGAAAGTTTCGCCGCGAGTGTTCGGGGACAAATTTGTGACTCTGGCTGACGTTCACTTCCAGGATTTGCAGCGCCTCTCTCACCTGTTCGATCATGTTGCGGGTGAACGGCGTCGGCATCATATGCGCGCCCTGGCGGACAAACAGCGGGTCCTGCAGCATATCGCGCAGTCTTTTCAGCGCGTGGCTGATTGCCGGTTGCGTAAGGTTCAGTTGCTGACCAGCGCGGGTTATGTTGCCCTCTCGATAGATGGCCTCGAGCACTACGAATAGATTGAGGTCGACCTGACTTAAATGCACGGTGCGTATATTACAGGATTCATAGAATTCATTTGGAGAATTATACGGGAATCGTTAGGCTGAACTGCCTTTATTGTGAGACGGAATCATGGACTTTTCTTTATCGCCGAGGGCACAAAGCTATATCCAGCGCCTCTCCGCGTTTGTTCGAGAGCACGTCTTGCCGGCAGAGCCCGAGTATTACGCACAATTGCAAAACCTTCCCGACTGGCATAGTTGGAAACAGCCTCGCGTGATGGAGAGTTTGAAGGCGCGGGCGCGGGCCGAAGGTCTGTGGAATCTATTTCTTCCCGATGGGGAATTTGGCGCAGGGCTCACGAATGTGGACTATGCCCCGTTGGCGGAGATTACTGGCCGCTCCTCGATTGCTCCCGAGGTATTTAACTGCAATGCCCCCGATACGGGAAACATGGAAGTTCTGGTGAAGTATGGGTCGGCAGAGCAGAAGCAACGCTGGCTCACACCGCTGCTGGCGGGTGAGATTCGTTCTGCATTCTGCATGACAGAGCCTGACGTGGCGTCCTCGGATGCCACGAATATGAAAGCTACGGCGCGTATCGACGGCGATCATGTGGTGCTTGACGGCCGGAAGTGGTGGAGTTCGGGCATCGGTCATCCCCATTGCCGCGTGCTTATATTTATGGGCTTAACCGATCGGTCCGCAGCTAAATACCAGCGTCATACGATGGTGCTGGTGCCGATCGACACTCCTGGGGTAAAGATCGAGAGAATGGTACCCGTGTTTGGTTCTTACGACGCCCCGTTCGGACACGGAGAAGTGAGCTTCACGGGTGTTCGAGTTACGCTTGACCACATCATTGGCGGGCCGGGCCGAGGCTTCGAAATCGCGCAAGGGCGGCTTGGTCCGGGGCGCATTCACCACTGCATGCGTACGCTGGGAGCCGCAGAACGCGCGCTTGAACTCTTGTGCTGCCGCTCATTGGGGCGGGTAGCGTTCGGGAAGCCGCTCGCCGAACTCGGCGGTAACGTCGATGTTATTGCCAACGCTCGGATCATGATCGAGCAAGCCCGGCTGCTGACTTTAAAGGCCGCATGGATGCTCGATGAAGTTGGCACCAAGGGAGCGCGAAGCGAGATTTCGCAGATCAAGGTCGCCGTGCCCAACATCGCCCTGCAGATTATCGATCAGGCGATTCAGATCTACGGAGCCGCCGGCGTCTCCGCAGATTTTCCGCTCGCCGAATTGTTTGCGACGATTCGCACCCTACGAATCGCAGATGGGCCCGACGAAGTTCATCGCGCTTTGATTGCGAAGCTGGAACTGAGGAAATACAAAACAAAGTGCATAGCTTCGGCGTGATCACGCTCGAGGGCCGCGATCCACACGAGCGATTGCCCGGCTTAAGGCGCTGCCTCAAAACGTGAGGCGCACACCGAGTTGGACCTGGCGCTTCGGGAAAGCAGAGGTAAAGGCCAGCGGCGTGCTTGAAGTCGCACTCCCACCACCGGCAAGAGCCGAGCCTGGTTGAATGCCCCGCACATTGAAGGTTGTAAATCCCGGGGTGAGTCCGAAGAGAGGACCTACCTCGTTGTTCACGCTGGCATAGTTGGTGTGGTTGGCGATGTCGAATCCCTCCGCGGTAAATTGCAGGTTTGCGCTCTCCCACAGTTTGTGTGCCCAGGTTAAGCGCATGTCGAAGTCGAAATAGTCGGGGCCCAGGCCCGTGTCACGCGGGGCTCCGATGGGACGTTCATTGGTAGTGTGGTTATTGCCGTTCACTTCTCCTCCGGCCAGCAAGTTGAAGGGATGACCACTGTGGGCGGAGAAGATGGGAGCCAGTTGGAAACCGGACAGAATGCTCTGCTTCCAGGGGCTGTCGATTACCCCTGCGATCACTAGTTTGTGCCGCTGGTCAAATTCGGAAAGGGCACGATCTGCGTTAAGGTTCGTGGGATCCTGCGGGCCGTAGTCGGTGTTGTAATCGGTGGATGTATCGAAGCCTTTACTGAAGGTGTAATTCCCGAAGACGCTGAAGTGGTTGCCGAAACGCTTTTTCACTTCGGCGATGCCGCCCTCGTAAAGAGCGTAGGACTCCGAGCTGTACTGGTTGTTCTGCACAATCAGCGGATTTACAAAGCAGTTCACGGTGGCGCAGGGCAGACCCTCGATTCCACCCAGCGGGTCCGTCTCCGGGCTCGTGTTCCAATTTCGATAGGAAACCGTCTCTCCATTCGCCAGAGTTACCGTGCTGAGTGGCGCCGGCAGCAGATTGGTGTCGATTGCAATGGGGAGTCTCTGGGTATGCACGTAAACTCCAGAGAGAGAAATCGACAGTCCTGGGGCGAGCTCCCGTTCGATTCCGAACGAGGCTTGTTGAGCAATGGGAGGGCGATAGTTCGGCTGGTTGACGAAGATCACCTGCAGCGGAGAAAGAGGCCCTGTATTGGTAACGTCGATGCCCAACGGGGCGACAGCCGCCGGCGTGATGCAAGCGTTATTCCCGGGTGTGGGCGTGGTGCATTGAATCAATCCCTGGGCAAAGAGCGTCTGGAAAATGGTTGCGGATCCAGCTATACCCAAGGCCGGGACTCCGGCGAAGCCATCGGCATAGATGGAAATTTCCCGGTTGCAGGGACTGCCTCCTGAGCCGGGGATGATCGGAATTCCAAACTGTGAGACACCGCAGATACCGCTAATGTTCGCGACCTGGCCGGCGCCTGTACTGTTCTCGACTGCGGACTTATTCGCATTCAACGCTCCCAGGCTGTAGTCGACGTCGGGAATCTGAACATCCACGGGTCCATAAAAGATTCCATAACCGCCGCGGACTACCGTCTTGTGATTATTGCCGGGATCCCATGCGAAGGAAACCCGGGGAGCAAAATCCTTTTTATAAGTCGTCAGAGGAGCGAACTGTGTATCGAGTTCGTAGCGGAGGCCGTAGTTCAAGGTGAAGTTGCTGGCGATCTGCCAGGAGTCTTGAGCGTAGATCCCTGTCAACGGACGAGTGTAATAAGGATAGGTCGGAACGCCGAAGCCTTGCTGATAAATCTCGGGCAGGCCCAAGGATGCAGCTTGTAGCGGATTGATAGTCGTGCTGGCAAGCTCGGGGCTGAGCGCCGCTCCGGGGAGCGATCCGAAGACAAAGCGGCCGGGGAAAAATGTATGCGATTCCGTGTGATTGCCACGGAGAATTTCGTCGGCTCCGAATTTGAAACTGTGGCGGCCGCGAATTACGGTTAGATTGTCAGCGAATTCATACCGGCGGAGGATGGTGAGGTTGGGAAGGAAAATATTCGTTCCCAGGTTATTGATGAAGCTCGGTATCTGCAGTCCCACTTCAGCCGGGGCATTCGGAATCACGTTGAAATGCCAGTAATCCCACTGCGCGCGAGCCTCGTTCTGAGTTGCCGCACTGAACTGGCGATACCAGGCGACTTGGAAATCGTTATCGTAGTCGTGGGTCGAGCTTCCTGCCGAATATGCGGTTAGCGATTGAACGTCGGGAGACTCCTCGAGATCGTGGCCGTACCTGTAAGTGACGGAGATTTCGTTGTCCGCGTTGAAGCGGTGATCGAGGCGCCCTGATGCCAGGTATTCCCGCGTGTCGTAAGGGAAAAGTCCGCCCTGGGTTTCAAACTGATTTTGCAGGAAGCCATTTAGCGCGGCCTGGCCCGGAGTGATGAAAGGATTGGTGCCGGGGTTCGGATTCAATGTCAAAATACTCTGCAGAGCAAAGGCGCAAACATTCGATGGCAAAGTAATGCCCGGCAGGCAGGGTACAACTGTGTTTGAGGCTGCCAGTCCGCCGATTACGGCGTTTTGCGCCGCAGTCGGACGGAAAATATCCGTATTGGTTAAGATCGGAACCGCGTTCTGCGCATTCTGCCGTAAGCCTTCGAAGGCAACAAACAGAAACGTTTTATCCTTTTTGATCGGGAAGCCCAGACTTCCGCCGAATTGCTGACGCGACAGAGAATCCTTAATCGGCGAGCCTACCGTGTCTGGGTTGGCAGGATTGAAAGTCTGGCCGGGTTGCAGTGCCTGGGTGAACGAAAAAGGATCACGAGCATCTAGCACATCGTTGCGAAAAAACCCGTAGAGCGTGCCGTGCACACGGTTGGTGCCGGACTTGGTGACGATGTTTATCGAAGCACCAGTAGCGGCTCCGAGGTCTGCGGCGTAGTTGCTTCGGTTGATTTGGAATTCCTGCACGGCGTCCTGGCTCACCGTCAGGCGCACGCCACCACTATCGCCCGAAGTCTCGCCGCCGTCGACGGTGATGTCATTCCCTCTGCCATTGCTGCCGTAGAAGGATAGGCCGCTCTGCGGAGTTTGCGCGACTCTGAAATCCTGGTCTCCCGCCAGCCGCGTGGAATCGGATACACCGGGCGCGAGTAAAGTGAACGTAAGATAAT
The DNA here is from genome assembly GCA_963777005.1 of uncultured Acidobacteriaceae bacterium. Classification (GTDB taxonomy): domain Bacteria; phylum Acidobacteriota; class Terriglobia; order Terriglobales; family Acidobacteriaceae; genus Sulfotelmatobacter. The sequence goes on from CAVZPC010000028.1 coordinate 62,582, forward strand.
CGCGCCGGTCGATCGGCAGGTCGGCAATGTAGGTCTGCGAAATCCTGTCCGCCTGGCTTCCGCGTTCCGTTTCTACCACCGGCGGCTGATCCGTTACTTCGACGACAGTCGCCACCCGCGAAGGATTCAGTTTGAAATCCGAGATGACCGTCTGCCCGATGGCGACAACCACTCCTTTACGGATCTCGGTCGCGAAACCTGACATCGCTACGCTGACCTCGTAAGTAGCCGGCGAAAGCCCCGTGATTCGGAACTGCCCCGTGCTATTCGTGGCAGCTGTGCGCGTCAGACCGGTCTGCGTATCCACAATCTTGATGGTGGAGTTGAGCACAACATTTCCGGCAGAGTCGGTCACGGTTCCGGTGATCTCTCCCGACGTACCCACGCCTTGGGCGTGAGCCGCCAGAGCTGTGAGCAGAACGCACACAAGAACGCATGCGATTGATTTCATCGGGAGGTAGACAGACATCCGGCTCCAGGTACTGGCCAAATTCCGTGACGCCGCGCGACGATCAACGTTGACCTGTTCGAGACTCATACTCCCCCTGCGTAACCAGGTTGTTGAATCACAACAAAATCTGCGAGCACTCAGCCGGCAACGTGGCAGGCGAGCTCCTACAATCTCACTGTTTCCAGCAAAGACCCTTCGCTTCTTGTTCTGTATTGAATTCGCTGAATGAAAACGAAAAAAAATCCTGCGCTCCGGCTTCAGGGCGCCGTATCTGCATGATGGCGCGTAGCGTAACCGCATTTGCAGAATTCATCAAATGAATTATTTTGATGGTGGATTATGCTTGGCGTGAATTGAACGCGGCGCGATTGTCCGTTTGGCTCAAAACTTTGTTGTGGCGGTTGGCTGTTCCTTTGCAACATGCGACGAAAGAAATTCGAGTATTTCCTTGTGGGCCAGGCGAGTCTGGTCGGTGAGAAACAGGTGGCTGGCATGATCGAGCAGAACAAGTTTTGCATCCGGAATCAGGCTCGCGATCCGTTCACCATTGGCGCATGGAACGAGTGCGTCCGACTTTCCATGGATGACCAGCGTGGGTGCTGTGATCTGAGCAAGTCGAGTGTAGCCTTCCCAAGCCAGAATTGCCTGCAGTTGTGCGGTGTAGCCTTCGGTCGAAGCAATCCATTTCCGGCGCAGGCTGAGATCTTCTTCGATTTTCTCTCGCGGGGTATCCGCATCGTAGATGTAGGGAAGAATGGCTTCCCGGGCTTGCTCCAGAGTCATGCCCCGGGCCATTAGAATGTTCGAGACGCTTCGCTCCGCGCGCACTGCTGAGGGTCCGCCGGGCGAGGTGCAGCCCAGAATGAGTGAGCGAGTTCTTGCCGGATACTCCAAAGCGAATTCTTGCGCGATCATGCCTCCCATGGAGACTCCAAAAATATGGGCACGGGAGACGCCGGCCGCATCAAGAACCGCGGCCGCATCGGATGCCATTGTCGCAATGGAGTACGGACCGGGAGGAATCTCACTCAGGCCTACGCCTCGATTGTCGAATGCGACGGTGCGAAAGTGCTGCGACAGCACTCGGCGCGAGCGATGCCACAGAGCGGACGGATAGCCGAGGCCCATGATGAGCAGCACCGGTTCTCCTCGCCCCTGTTCATCCCAATAGAGCTTCGCTCCTTGGTTCTCAACAAATGACATCGGAGCCTTCCCTCAGGCCGTGTAGCGCTCGTTCGCCAACAAGCGTCGTGCAATCTGCCGCCTCAGTTCGATCGAGTTAACGGGATCATGTGCGGCATAGGTGCGCAAGCGTGCGAGATTCCTACGTAGTTCGTCACCCTGTGCGCAGGCGCTTAGCACGGTCCGTGATGACAGTTCAATCCTGGAAATGGCGTCACGCAAGTACACGGCACAGGCATCTGGGGCATTCGCTCCGCCGCCGGCGGCGGTTAGCTTTCGACTGCGTAGCAGGGTTGATTCCATGGCAAATACTTCCATGATGATGTCAGACATACTCAGGATGATCTCCTGCTGCTGTTCGAGCTTCGCGCCATGTTTCTCGTACGCGAGACCCAATGTAAGGAGGGCAATCTTTTTCGCATTGCGAACCAGGCTTAGTTCCGGATCGCCGGCCACGACGACGGGCCGAGCGTCCTCACTTTGTAGAAGGGCACCAGCGGCATCGAGCAGAGGGAGAAGCCCGCGCGCGGCGCGTTTCAAGGGCATGCCCGTGATCACCAAGCGATTAATTTCGCTGGTGCCTTCGAACAGACGGTTGATCCGCGAATCGCGATAGGCGCGCTCTACCATGTAGTCCTGATGATATCCGTAGCCTCCGTGAATCTGGACTCCTTCGTCAACTACATAGTCCAGCATTTCGCTGACGTGCACCTTGATCATGGAGCACTCGGCGGCAAACTCCTCGATCGCCTTCAGTTCCTGCGTGCCGTCCGCAGAGGCCGGGGAAGCAGCATGCATTTGAGTCTCAATCTGTCCGACGACACGCCAGGTCATCGACTCTGCCGCGAAAATGCGGATCGCCATTTCCGCCAGCTTGTGCTGAATGGCGCCAAATTCGGCAATCGCCGAACCGAACGCTTTGCGCTGCTTGGCGTACTTAAGGCAGATGGCAAGCACGTTTTTCGCAGCCCCAACTCCGGCGGGACCCAGCTTCAAGCGGCCGATGTTGAGGATGTTGAATGCGATTACGTGCCCGCGGCCGATTTCACCCAGCACGTTCTCCACCGGCACGGGAACGTTATCGAGATACACCGCCGTGGTGGAGCTGCCCGTGATTCCCATCTTGTGCTCCTCGGCGCCACTGGTTACTCCGGGAAAATTTCGCTCGACCAGAAACGCGGTAAACTTTTCGCCGCCAACTTTGGCAAACATCGTGAATAGATCGGCCGCGCCACCGTTGGTGATCCACATCTTCTGGCCATTCAGAATGTAGTGCTTGCCATCGGGCGCGAGGTCGGCGCGCGTGCGCGCGGCCAGCGCATCCGACCCCGCCAGTGGCTCGGTGAGCGCATAGGCGGCGAGCATTTCAACCTTCGCGAGCTTCGGCAGATACTTTCGCTTCTGCTCCGGAGTTCCAAAGTAGACGACCGGCAGCGTGCCGATTCCAGTGTGAGCCGAGTGCCAGCCACCGTAGGAGCCGTCTCGTCCCATGCGTTCCGCAGTGACCATCAACGAGGGCAAATCCATGGCCATGCCGCCGTACTCCTCAGGGATCGCCATTCCAGTCAGACCCAACTCGACGGATTTGCGCAGCACGGACATTGCGACGCCCGGCTTTTTCTCGCGGATGGCGGGCAAATTTGGTTCTACTTCGTTGGCCCAGAATTCGTCCACCATGTGGCCAACGGCGAGATGTTCTTCGCTGAGGTCCTCGGGTGTGAAAATATCTTGCGGCGCTGACTCTTCAATGAGAAAGCCCGTGCCTTTTGTCGTCTTGCGTGCAATGTCTGTTAATGTCGTCATAAAGAACTCCTATGCCACCTTTTGAGATTGAGAATCCAAATTCTTTGAAACGGTTCGAGGGACACGAATTCCCTACGACCGACTGGTTCGTGGTCACGCAGGATCGCATTCAGAAATTTGCCGACGCTACCGAAGACCGCCAGTGGATTCACCTGGACCCGGAGCGCGCTCAACGGGAATCGCCCTTTGGCGGAAGCATCGCCCACGGTTTTCTCACGCTTTCGCTGCTGAGTTACTTCCTGAAACAGTCGATCCATATCAGCTCTGGTGTTCGAATGACCGTGAACTACGGCCTGAATAAAGTTCGTTTCCCCGCCGCAGTTCGTGCCGGTTCGAAGGTTCGCGCTCGCGTGACTCTGCTGTCGGCGAAAGAGTCGCCTGAGTTTGTGGATGCCGCCTACCTCATTCATGTTGAGTGTGAATCCGCCGACAAGCCGTGCTGCGTGGCCGAATGGCTGGTGCGGTATTACCGGCAGTGAGCGCTTTTTCATATCGTCCCGCTTTGCGCGCAGTGCAGTGAAGCGCGGAGTAGAATTTCGATTCTTTTCGGCATAGCCGCGAAACGCTCGTCGTCCGTTAATCCCTGGGCGTAGCGGTAATAGATCTGCTGAATGATGACGGCAACTTTGAAGCGTGCAAATGCCAGGTAGAAGTTCATATGTCCGGGATCCAGGCCGGTGATCGAGGCGTAGCGCTCGACCAACTGCGCCCGGCTTAGGGTTCCGGGTAACGTGGTTGGTGCGGGGCGGATTTCGCGGAGCTCTTCGGGATCTTGCGGATCAGTCCAGTAGGCAAGGGCTGTTCCCAGGTCCGTCAGCGGATCTCCCAGCGTGCACATCTCCCAATCCAGCACGCCGATGATCTTGGTTGCATCCTTGGGATCGAGCACGAGATTGTCATACTTGTAATCGTTGTGGATCAGAGCGGTTTGATAGTTGGATGGCATTCGGTCGATCAGCCATTCAGAAATGGCTTCGACTTGCGGCAGATCATGTGTTCTTGAATTGTGGTAGCGCTCGATCCAGCCCTTCACCTGGCGTTCAAGGTAGCCGTGGGGTTTGCCCAAATCAGCCAAGCCGATCGCCGCGTAATTCACCCGGTGCAGACAAGCAAGAGTGTCGACAAAGACTTCGCTCAATCGCCGCGCCTTCTCCGGCGGGAAGGGAACATCCGCAGGCGGGTCACGGCGAAGGATCATTCCTCGGATTGGCTCCATCAGGTAGAAGGGCGCGCCAAGAATCGATAGATCGTCACAATAAAGGATGGTCTTGGGCGCCGCGGGAAACGAAGTATGCAGTTTTGACAGCACGCGATATTCGCGAGCCATGTCATGTGCCGACCGCACTTTGCTTCCAAAGGGGGGACGCCGCAACACGACTTCACGACTCCCGAGCCGCACCAAATAGGTCAGGTTGGAGTGGCCGCTAGGGAACTGTTCAACAGAAACTGATCCGCTTCGACCCAAGTGGTCGAACAGATATGAATGCAAGCGGGCCAGATCGAGTTCTTCGCCTGCCCTCACGGTTCCGGCTTGATCGCAGAACGCCACCATACTCGCAAGTCCTGTCTCAGCTACCAATAGGTCAGCAGTGAATCCTCGTCGAGATGCGGATATGCATTGAACGCGCTCAGCAGAAAGCGCTCGCCCGATGCTCGAAAGTCAGTGAACGAAGCGTTGCGCGACATCCAGGAAAGCTGTAACGCGTCCTCGGCAGATAAGTGCAGTGCCCGGCGCGTCGCTGCAGCAATGGGCCCTGAAGAAGTGAAGACCACAGCGGCTGCCGCCGGCGTGGTGCCGCGAATTACTTGCAGCAGCCCGCGTTCTACTCGCAAGCAGAACTCGTGCCACGATTCAATGCCATCCGCCGCGGTCTCTCCCGCCACCCATTTGCCGATCACAGCTTCGAAGAGCCGTTGAAAGGTTCTTCGCCGCTCGTCCGGCGCACGGGCGCTCTCATAAGCCGTGCTCATTCCTCTAATCTCGGTGTTCACTCGCAAGAGTTGTGGAAGGCTGATGCGCATCACGGCCTCGGCTTGATATTCATCGAATTCCCTCGTCACCACGATCTCGGGAAAACTACGACCCGCATCGCGATAGACATCCGCCACAATCCTGGCGGTCTCTTGCTGCCGCACGCGCGGACCCGAGTAGGCGTTGTGAAAAATCATGCCTCGCCGCAACCAATACTCTCCTAACAATCTGGCTTGAGCTTCCCCATTGGCACAGAGCTTGTCGTAATTCGCCTCCAGAAACGACGCTTGCGCGTGGCGCACCAACGTAATGTTCCTCATGCTGAATTCACCCGCTCCAACAATCCCGCTGCACTCTGTTCTTTGTCGAACTCGGCAAACGTTTTGCCCGATTCCGCAAGACGCTTTAGCAAAGGAGCCGGCGCCCATAGCTCGCCATGCAGGCGGTGAAATTCGCAAATGCGCTGATAGACCTTCGGTAGACCCACCGCGTCGGCGTGCCACATTGGCCCGCCCCGGTAGGCGGGAAATCCATAGCCGTTGAGATAAATGATGTCGATATCGACGGCACGCAGCGCGAATCCCTCTTCCAAAATCCGTGCGCCTTCGTTAACTAATGCATAGATGCAGCGATCCACAATCTCTTCGGCGGAAATTTGCCGCTGCGGGATTCTGGCCTCTGCACTCCACTTCCGCAGCAAGGCCGTTACTTCGGGATCCGCATTCGAGCGCCGGTTGTCGTCGTATCGATACCAGCCTTTTAGAGTTTTTTGACCGTAGCGCCCCAGTTCGCAAAGTCGATCTTCGGCGAACGGCTGGCGGATTCCGGGTTTTTCAAGATGGCGATATTCTTTGCGAATTCGCCAACCAACGTCGAGGCCCGCCAGGTCGCCGGTCGCCAGCGGACCCATGGCATTTCCGAATTCCACGAGCGCTTGATCCACCGCTTCTACATCCGCATCCTTCCTCCACGAGGAATTGAGCTTCGCGGCGATACGGACCAAACATGCGATTCCCAACAAAGCCGCGACAATTGCCGACTAACACGCCAATCTTGCCCAGCCTTTTGGATAGTTGCATGCAAGTGGCGATCACTTCTTTGCTCGACTTTTTTCCGCGCACAATCTCGAGCAAGCGCATCACATTGGCGGGGCTGAAAAAGTGGGTTCCGATCACAGCTTCCGGCCGCGAAGTGGCCTCCGCGATTTCGTCAATATTCAGGGTCGAGGTATTGCTTGCCAGAATTGCTCCCGGTTTGCAGGCGCGGTCCAGGTCGGCGAATACGCTCTTCTTCAACGCCATGCCTTCGAAAACCGCTTCCACCACCATGTCCACACCGGAGAAGGCATCATAGGTGAGAGCTGGCGTGATCAGTTGCAGACGTTCGTCCACGAACGCCTGCGTGAAACGTCCGCGCTGCACGGAACTGGCATAGTTTTTGCGGATCTTCTCCATGCCGAGGTCGAGCGCCGCCTTATCCACGTCCTTGAGCAATAGCGGAATGCCGGCGTTGGCGAACACCATCGCGATCCCGCCGCCCATGGTTCCGGAGCCGACAACCGCAACTCGGTTCACAGGAATGAAGCGGAGTTTCCTTGGGAATGTCAGGAATCTTCGCCACTTCGCGCTCGCCAAAGAAAACATGAATGAGCGCTTTCGACTGATCGGAGAAAAGACATTCGGTGAAGAGCTTCTGCTCGGCCTGGCAGCCCTCTTCGAATGGCATTGTGGTAGCCGCTTCTACCGCGTCAATCGCCGCCAGCGGGGCCTTCATTCCTCTTTGTTTCTTCCGGGCGGCATCGCGCGCCGCCGAAAAAATTACCGTATTCTCTGCAAGGGGTCCCAGTTTCCCCATGCGTTCCCGCGTTTTGGGCGTCGGCTTGCCGGCGATTTCACGGGCAAAGGCTACCGCTTCGGTAAGCAGGTCTCCATCGATCACGCGATCGATCAATCCTAGAGCGGCAGCGTCGGGGGCCGAAACCGGCTTGCCCTCGGCACACATCTCCACGGCTTTGGCAACGCCCACCAGGCGCGGCAGACGCTGCGTTCCCGCGGCTCCAGGAATGATTCCCAGCTTCACTTCCGGTTGGCCGACCTGCGCGGTTGGCGATGCGATCCGGTAGTGGCCAGCCATAGCCAGTTCCAGTCCGCCGCCAAACGCGGCGCCGTGAATCGCCATCACTACCGGCTTGCGGCTGTCTTCGATGAGAAGGAGAAACGGAAGCAGAGTTCTGCGGGGCGACGCTCCGGAAGTCATCTTGCCGAATTCCTTGATGTCAGCTCCGGCAACAAAAGTGCGGCCTGCACCGATTACAACGGCAGCTTTGACTGCCGGGTCGGCATTCATTTCATCGATGGCTGCAACGATGGCCTCCGGCACGCCGGGACTGAGGGCGTTTACCGGCGGATTGTCGATGGTGATGACTGCGACGTCGTTTTCTCTAGTGATTTTCACGAACTGGTTCATAGGGCGATTCCTGATATTTCTTTCGCAGCTCCCGCTTCAGAACCTTCCCGGTAGCGGTTCTGGGCAGGCTCTCGGAAAATTCAATCGATTGCGGACACTTGTAATGGGCGAGACGGGCGCGGCAGAACTCGATCAATTCTGCTTCCGTCAACTTGCATCCTGGCTTGGGCACCACTACAGCCCTCGGCACTTCACCCCATTTCTGATCGGCCACCGGGATGACCGCGGCTTCGAAGACTCCGGGGTGCGCGGCCAGCACCTTTTCGACGTCGAGCGAAGAAATGTTCTCGCCGCCGCTCACGATAATGTCCTTCTTCCGATCGACGATTCGGATGTATCCGTTCGGGGCGATCACTGCCATATCGCCGGTGCGAAACCACCCGCCGCGTAGGGCTTCAGCCGTAGCTTCCGGCTGTTGCCAGTAACCTCCCATTACTCCATCGCTGCGGGCAATGATTTCTCCCATCGTCATGTCGTCGTGCGGAACGTCGTTGTCTTCAGAGTCGACCACGCGAAGCTCGCACCCAGGGAAGGCCCAGCCGGTCATGGCCTGGATCGAATACCGTTCTTCGGGGGTGCATTGCATGTCCGGTTTCAACTCGGCCGCGGAAAGCGAAGGGGCGCATTCGGTCAGCCCATACCCCGAAAAGCATTTGAATCCGAAAGTCTGCTCGGCATCCCGTATCAAAGCCGGAGACGACGCGGCACCGCCGATCGTGGCCCATTCGACGCTGCTGAGGTCATACTTGGAGCGCGCCGGTGAATGGATCATCGCCGCTGCCATGATCGGGACAAGGCTGAGCTGCCGTACTCGCTCCCGCTCGACCAACCGGAATACTTCTTCCGGCACGAAGCGCGGAAGCATGACGTGCGTTCCGCCAACCATTGTGACCGTGTGGGCTGCTCCCCAACCATTGGCGTGAAATAGAGGAATCGTATGCAACACCACGTGGTCGTAGGCGATGCGATAATGCAGCGCGATGTTCATCGCATACAGATATACATTGCGATGCGTGAGCATCACACCTTTGGGGCTGGCGCTGGTCCCGCTGGTGTAAAACATTTCCGCCACCGAGTTCTCATCAAACGCGAGCAGGTCTTCGCGGAAGGGAATCGCCGCGGCCAGCATCTCCTCGTAGTTCTGATCGCAGACCCACGGCGCGTTGGGCTTTCCACTGAGTGGAATGAACGACCGCACCGTGCGCAAGTCCCGGCGGAAGGAATCCACAAGACCGACGAACTCTTCTTCGAGGAACAGCACCTCAGCCCCGGAATCGTTGAGAATGTAGGTGAGTTCCGGCGCTGCCAGGCGAATGTTAAGGGGAAGCAAAATGGCTTGCGCTTCGAGAACCCCGAAATAAGCTTCCAGCAGGCGATGGCAGTTTAGGCTGAGAAATGCCACGCGATCACCCGGCTTGACTCCGGCGCCGCGCAACGCTCCGGACAGACGACCTACACGATCGCCAAATTCGGCATACGTAAACCGCTGTTCGCGGCAGACCACTGCCGTCTTGCTCGGAAACTGTTGTACCGAGTAACGGAGGAAGCGTAGGGGCGTCAACGGAAGGTTCATAGGAATTCGCCCTTACCAGGCAGATTGGCCTCCATCGACGACTAGCACATGCCCGGTTACGTAAGCCGACGCCGGCGACGCCAGAAAAACCGCAGCGCCTTTCAAATCGTCATCGCCACCAAAGCGGCCCAAAGGAATTTTCGGCAGGAGCGAATCTTTGCGATGCTGGATGACCCAGTCCGACATATGTGTGGGAAACCATCCGGGGGCAATCGCGTTCACCTGGATGTTGTGGGGCGCCCACTTGCAGGCCAGGTCCTTGGTGAAGGCAATTACGCCGCCTTTGCTTGCGTGGTATCCGATGGCTTGCAGTTCTGCGGACGCTCCACCCAATCCCGCCACGGATGCAACGTTGATGATTTTGCCTGAGCGCTGCTCGAGCATGGCCTTGCCGGCTGCCTGACAAAAGAGGAATGTGCCGGTCAAGTTGGTGGAGAGGACCTTATCCCATTGTTCCAGCGTCATTTCTTCCACGGGAGCCCCCCACGACACTCCGGCGTTGTTCACTAAAATGTCGATCCGGCCGAAGCTTGCGAGTGTTGCGTCTACGACTGCTTGAATTGCCGCACGGTCTCGTACATCGCAGGCCAGAGCGAGAGCCTGCACGCCCAGGGCGCGTAATTCTTCCGCCGCTTGCTCGCAGCGTTCCTTCTTGCGGGCGCAGAGCACCAGGTTCGCTCCCATTTCCGCGAGACCCTCAGCCATCTGCCGTCCCAGCCCGATCGAGCCGCCCGAAACAATGGCGACGCGTCCGGTCAGATCGAAAAGCTGTTTGACATTCACCGAGATGCCCTTCCCACGAACAAGTACCCCACAAAAGTGATAGTTAATAACATATTATAGTTACCAACAGCAACAAGGATTTTTTGGGAGGCCCCGATTCGCAGCGGCATGGGAAGAGAATCAGTTCCGTAGGCGGAGCACCACCCGCCCTGAGATCTCGCCGCGGCTCAGCTGCCCCAGAACTTATTGGTTTCCGCGAGGGGGCGTGTGGATACCTGGCAATGAACCGTCCCGGCTGCACCCATCGCCAGAATTTCACGCAGATCCTCCCGGGTCCCGACGGCAGAGGCCTTGATCTGAATCTCACCGGCCGCCATCAGAATCGCTGGAAACGAGATTTCACGGGCGGGAAGCCCCACCGCCAACAGCGTCCCGGTGGGCCGCAAGCAATAGAACGCCATGTCGTATGCGGATTTGGCCGCGGAGGTGACCAGGGCAACGTGCACTCCGCCGGAGCTACGTAACTGCTTTACGACATCGGTGTTCGACGCGTTCAATATGTGGACTGCGCCCAACGATTTCGCGAGCGAGAGTTTTTCTTCGGCAACATCGATCGCAGTCACTTCTGCACCTGCTGCCCGTCCAATTTGCACCGCAAGATGGCCGAGCCCGCCCACGCCGAAGACTGCCAATCGCTGTCCGGCTCGAATCCTGGCCTGCTTGAGAGCGCGATGCACGGTGACTCCGGCACAAAGCAACGGCGCCGCCTGCTCGGAGGGAAGAGCGTCAGGAATCTTGACTGCGTGGCTGGCTGGGGCCTTGGCAAATTCGGCATATCCGCCATCCGTCGTGACGCCGGTGATGCGCTGACGCACACACAAATTTTCGTTGCCTTCCCGGCAAAACTCACACTGACCGCATGTCCACTGGACCCACGGCACTCCAACGCGTTCGCCTAATTGCAAACTCTCGACCGCTGAACCTCGCTTCACCACCCGGCCTACGAGCTCGTGTCCCAGAATCAGCGGTTTCTTGACAATGCTGGCCAGTTGCGGCCAGTCCCCGTCGGCCACGTGCAAATCGGAATGACAGACGCCGCAAACCTCCACTTCGATCAGGACCTCGTCCTCAGCAGGCTCCGGCTGAGGCACTTCCTCCAGAGTTAACGGCGTCTTAAATGCATGCAAAACAGCGGCCTTCATCGCGCTTTCCTTTCAGAAATAGGGGTGGTCGGAGAAGAACGCTTATGATCGGATGCCCCGCAGGAAAAACTCCACGGCGCTTTTCACCCGTTCGGTGAGCTTGTGCGGTCCAGTTAGATCCACTGCCCATTGCCGCACGACTGTGTTGTAAAGGCCTTCCATGAATTCGGCGAGGTGCACAACCGGAAATGCGCGCGTCACTTCGCCTCGCTTCTGCCCTTGCGTCAAAATCTCTCGCAACAAGCTGGCAGCCGCTTCCTCATGACTTCTTAACTCCGCGGATCTCACGGGATCCATAGCACCGGACAGCACCACGGCTTGCCAAAGTCTTCGGTCGGTTTCCACCTCTTTTGCCATAGAGACGTAGAGCCGACGCAAGCGCTCTTCCGTGCCTGCTTTGCTCGAGAGTTCCGAGCGCAGCCGGTCGCAGATACAGGCATAGCCGCGCTCCCCTACCTCTCGTAGAACTGCGTCCTTGGTAGGAAAATATCGGAAGAAGGTCGGCTGGCTGATTTCGAGGGCTTGCACAATGTCGTCTATGCGTGTTTCTTCGTATCCGTGCTTGCGAAATAGTTTGATCGAGGTTTCAATAATTTGCTGCCGCAAGCGCGCCTTCTTTCGCTGCCGCAGCCCTATCTCGGTCCGCTCCTCCACACTTTCTATTGCCGACTTCGGTGTTACGAGCGCACTAGCCATTGCGACCTTTCCTCACGCATTCAACCGCGGTGTAGACAATGCGATTTCTTCACAAAATGTGATAGTAACTATAACAAAATAGCGACTAACGTCAATCCTGAGGGAAGTACGCACTCGAGAAGAGCGCTCCCCCGATCCAGGGCACGTAGAAAGCGCTGGAAATCGGTTTTATTTTTAGATTAATTTTGCCGCGATCGACGATAAGACATCTTCGCTGGAAGTCTTGACGGTGAACTAAGACAGGGGAGGATGCCGAATCTGACAGTCTTCAGCGGTCACGCCCGCCTGGATTCCTCGCATCCAGGCGGCTTTTTCATGTCTGGCGATCGCTACCTGCGGGAATAATGATTTCTCCAGTGCGACGTTACTTCTGAATCTTGGCTTTGGGGGTAAGCCGCCGCAGGATGAACTCCTGTGCCAGGTTGGCCGCAGCTCGCTGGCCGGTGTTGATGAAGAAATTTCCGAAGAATAGTCCGAGGCCGCGATTCGACGGGGGGTAGTATGCATTCGCAATGGCTGCCGAGGCCAGGTCGCCCCCGATCGTCGAATAATTCGGCTGCCATAGTCCGTTGTCTCCTTTGCAAACGAAAGGGCTGGTAAGTGCGTGGAGCGCGCGCGACTTATTTGTTCCCCTGCCCTGGTAGAAGTAGCGCGGGTCCTGGTGCAGAAGCGATGGCAGGATGGCGCCACCGATCATAATGTCGGTAAAGCCGTTTGCATAGGCAGCACCATAGCGCTCACCGTAACCAATCCAACCCTGGCGATAGTTCGGGTTGTCTCCCGCCTGCTGGCTGGCGGCGAGCAAACCTACTCCAAAGAAGGTGACTGGGTCGTAGGAAACCTTGAGGGCAAGCTGGAACTTCAGCTTCGTCGTGAGCGGTACGACATTTTGATCATAGGCCACATAAAAATTTGGGATGAAGCCGAAAATGCGCTGCTGCTCCTCGAGCTTGACCTGCTGGGTGGCAAGTTCCTCGGATGAATAACCCACCGTCACCTTGGTGAGCGCCTCGGCGATGCGCAGTTTGGAAACCGACAGGATTAAGTACTCGCCCGGCTTTAGCGTGACATCGGGTGAAGTCCAGCTGGCAAATCCCTGGGCGCTGATGGTCACATGATAGGGAGTTCCAGGCTCGATACCATTGAATTCAAACGATCCGTTATCATTCGCCACAACGGTAAGGGGATCTGTGAGAATCGGGCTTTCCAGAGCCACAGTTGCGCCGGGAATGGCATCGTCGTTTACATCGACTACGGTGCCGACAATAATCCCTGGTTGCGCCTTGGGCGCATCCGGCAACGCAGTCGGCTGCTCCTGTGCCCTGGAAGAGCTTGATACGCAAAGGCACAGGACCAGTACAAAGGCAGGCCACTTCATTGCAAGTCTCCTGTAGCTGACAGAAATCCCCAACGTCGATCTCTCAGGAATTAGTTGGGTCAGGGCAACTGACCGGCCAATGCACGGAGCTAGGGGCTGGCTTCGTAAATTGCTGGATCTAAATTAAAAAAGGAAGATCAGGCGGGGAGGGGTGTCGACAAATGTCGAGCGCATGTTTCGACATTTGTCGAAGGTTTGTCACGAGCGGCAAATGCGAATTTGTTTCGCTGGGGTCGGGTTGCGGGCATCGTCCTCAGAGCCGGACCGGCTGTTGCCGGTCCGGCGCCTTGGACAGTCAACCATGCCCTTGTCTTACCGAATCGTCTCTAACTTAGTCAGTGTCCGGCGGAGCTACCTCGGTGGTTGCAGTCGTGGTGAAGAAGCTTCCCCCGAGCGGAGCTGGAATTGTTTTGTATACCGACGGCGTGTGATGGAAGTCGAAAAATTCGTGGAGATCGTTGGTCGCTCGGGCATCGGCAAAACCGAGAGTGCCAAGGCCGAAAATACCCTCGATCGCCTTCACGATGCTGCCAAAATCATATTTAAGATTGCTGATATACCCGGCCTTGGTCGAGTAGGCGGAGACCACGACCAGCGGCACGCGAAAACCCAACTGATAGTCGTTCTGGTCTGTTCCGCTTTGGAAGACCGGCCGCACGTGGTCGTACCATCCTCCCCAATCATCCCACGTAATCAAGATGGCGGTATCCTTCCAGTAACCGGTGCCGTCATCGCAAGTTTTGTCGTTTCCGATGGCATTGACGACGGCAGCCACCCACGACGGCCCCTGCCCGCTGTTGATGGGATGATCTGAATACTGTCCGGCTGGGGTTACCCAACTCACTTGTGAAAGGGTGCAGTTGGCAATGTCCGTCAGGACATCGGGAGGTGAAGTGTCGACGTAACCGTTCGATTCGCCTTTCGTCCAGTCCGGTCCGGTGCATACCCCCGCCAAGGGTATGCAGATGTTGGAAAGCGAGTTCGGCGCCACCCAGAGACTACTCTGCCCTTCTGAATAGTAGGTCCACGTGATCTTGGGATCTGGCAAACTGAACAGGTAATCCATGGCATTGCGGGTGAAGCATTCGTCCGTTTTGTCGCCGACCGTTTCCGTGCCGAACGGCGGTCGTGTGTTCCCGCTCGGTCTGATCAGTTGAACCGATTCTCCCGAGCCACAGCCGTAGATTGTGCTGGGACCATTCTCCGCGACAAAGACACCTATCGCGTCGTCGGCGGCGGTGGGCGCCGAAGTAGCGCCAAAAATAAATTGATGCGCCGGATAGCTCGGGCCCTGGTTGGTCTGAAACATCCGGTTGGCCCATCCATAGGTGGTGGCTAACGTGATGTACGGATCAAGAAGGCCGCCTTTACTTCCATCGGTATTCGTTACCGGCGAGTTGTAAACGTACATGAACTGAGAAAAGTTGTTGGCTGGAACCACGCAGCCGAAGACGTTGGCAGCGCAGAGTGCCGGAACATTGGCTGCAGGTTTGCCACTGATTCCCTGGTTGTTGTACTCGAAATTCCACCCGCTGATGGTCCCGTTGAGGCTTGGTCCACCGTGGCTGTGGTCCAGATCGAAGTTGGTAGCCAGTCCGACTGGTTGCAATGGCACCGTCTGGCCATCCGAATTTATATAGGTCGATGCGATATCGTACGCTGGCCCAGTTGAGGTGATACATCCCGGCACGCCACCATTTGCGGTGCACAATCCCTGAAACAGATTGTCAGGCGTGCGATTTTCCTGAAAGATCACGATCACGTGCTTAATCGGCGTTGTTCCGTACTGTGCGTAGGCTACAGATGCGACGAGCCCGGTACCGATAAGTATCCAAACTCTGAGAGTAGATTTCATGGCAATTCTCCTTGTTGACGGAAACGGTTATGCAATCAAGGGCGGAGACTGGATACTCCAATCACAAAGAACGACTGGTTAGGAAGTGGAACCCTGGCAGTTCTGAAAAGTTTCCCTGCGAGCCAACAAGATTTTGAATGAGTGCTCTGAGGCCGTGCTCGGCGGCGGCGCGATCAGCGTGGTTCTTGAGTGTTGCCGCTCGGCGCAGGCAAGCCGGGCGAAGCGCTCTGAGCTGTATCCGGCCGGGGATTTATGACTTCGCTGGAAAAGCGAGACGGCTGTGGACGATACCCGTTGCGAGTGCGGATCTTATATTTTTTCAGATTGTCGCCCACCAGCTTCACTGTGATCGCGCGCCAGCCAGAATTGGGATTGGCCTTCGGGTAGTAGCTCAACGAATAAAGATGCGCCAGGTCGTCCCGAATGGCCGCGAAAGCGCGCTTTTCATCTCTCCAGTTTTTGGCAAAGTAGGCCTTGCCGCCGGTGGCCGCAGTCATGCGATCAAACACGGCGGTGGAGACTGGCTCCAACCGTGCTTCCTGAGTACTGATCATGTATATCGAGACCCCAGCGGACTGAGCGAATTCGGCAACATCCTCGGGAGGCACGACGCTGGAGTTGTCCGGACCGTTCGAAAAGACGACGACGACTTTCCTACCCTGATACTGCGTTGCATCCTTCAGCGTGAGCAACAGGGTGTTGTAGAGTGCTGCTTCGTCTCCGGCGACTGTCGAGCGCACGGCGTGCAGAATCTGGGTCCGGTCGGGGGTAAGAGTAGCTGCCCGAGAAAGATCCCGGTTGTAGGAATAGAACGCGATCTTGTCCGCGCTCTCCAGCGAACGAACAAACTCGGAAATCGCATCTTGCGCAAAAACGAAGCCGCGATACATGTAGTTGCTGGTATCAAACAAAACAAATACATTGGCCCCAGCTACCAACGAACTGAGAGTCTGAGGCGAGCCTCCGAAAGAAGCGCCGCTGGTCAAGCTGGTGGCTGGGTTTGCAGAGGCTTCGGTCTCTGGTTGGTCAACCACACGAAACGCTGGTCCATTGCCTTCCGCAAAGGTGGCAACCTTCTCTGTAATTCCATCCTCAACGACGGCAAAATCCTTGGGATGCAAGCCGGTAATATATTTGCCATCTTTGTCGGTCACTGCGACGTTAAGCTGTACCAGGTTGACGACTACGTGAACATCGGCGCTCTCCTGAGCTTCGACTCCGATGCACAGAACGAGGAACAGCCAAAAAAAACGAAGATACTTCGTTGCCATAATGCCTCAGTTCCTGCTCTGAGAGCCCGTTTACCAGGCTCGCTGAATTCGCTTCAACAATCCACTACAAGGTCCCTACGGGCCAGCCACGCCCGCACTCGTGGGCGACGCTATCTTGCCCTTCTGAAAGTCTTCGCCCGTTTCGCGCATCGCGCGAAGCAGGGCTGGCCAGTCTTCGAAATCGGTGGCGGAGATTTTTTCCACCATGTGCCGGGTCAATTGAGGCACCAGATGATTTAGCGTCACGGCGGATTGCCCGCTTTCATCGGCCAGCCGAGCCCAGTAGAGATTGGGCGAATCCCAAGACTCCGCCAGAAAGCGGCTGGGACTTCCCTCGAATGCGGGCAGAAGTCCGATGTTCAGCAGTTCACGACCATAGGTTTGAGCCAAGCTGGGATGCGGCACGCCAAAATCGTGCGACAACCGCTTCCAGTTAACTTGTTCGGGATGCTGGCGCGAGAGATCTTGAAGCTCCTGTGTAGCGGTTCCCCATGAACGGGTTTCTTCCGGGTATCTGCGCTGAAACTCTGCTGTTAGATAGAACGTGTCCGCGGGCGCCATGCGATTGAGCACCTCCGTTACGTGACCCGCCCGCAGACCTTGCTCCACTTGTTCCGAGCGCTGGGGGTTCACACGATCCGACAGGACCGTCATTACCTTGCCACGCAGCTCTTCGTCCTTGGCGGAAGCCCTAAGGAGTTCCTCCCCAGTTCGCTGATAGAGCGTGACCGCGTGAAGCTCATTCTGGCTGACATCCCACCAGCGCGGCAGGATGGCATTGGTTAACAGACCGGGGGTCAATTCCTTCCAGATGAGAGCCTGGACATTTTCCGGCGAAATAAAATCCTCTTCCAGATCCGCAAGAACATATGGCAGATCGGCAAGAGAGCCAACGAAATGAGCGCCTCCACCGGCAGGGGAGCCTTGGCCGAAGAGCTGCGGAGCCTGCCACACCGTCTTGATGCCGCCGACGGTTTCCGCGGCGAAGTCGTGCGAGCGGACGAGGAGAGGATTATTGTGCAGAGCCTGCGAGCCCGGCGGCTCGTAATAGGCATAGTTCAAACCGACAAGCGTATCCCTTAAGAAAGAAGCGAGCTGACCCCGTGCTTCTTCGAGTTGTGTATGTGACGGTGAAGGAGATTTCAATATCTTCGCCACGTCGGTTCGCATCTGCACTTCGGTGTGATGGTTGTTATAGATTCCTGCAGCCCATTCGGTTCTCTCGCCATTGGTGAAAATCGGCCGGGGCATCTCGAATTCCCGTATCTCACCAGCGCGATGAATCTCGAATTCGTTCAGGGCTTTACCTTCGCCCTTTTCGGTCAAGGCATCGCCCAGCGAAAGCAGAGTATCCAGAGAAACCAGTCGCTGATCGTCTAATACAGATCGGATTCTGAGAGCGAGTTCGTGATGGATCTTCATTCCTTCAGGGTTGGTTTGCCGAGGTCCGGCCAGCAGGTCGATGAGTTCGTCCTGAGAGACTCTTGTTTCCCCAGTAGCAAACCGAAACGCTTCTCGGAGTGAAGCTCGCCCCGCGTTATATAGCTGCGCCGCCGATCGTATTCCAGCAAATGGCTGGATCACCTGCTGCCACGAATCATTCAGCCGCGCACTCGAGATCTGTCCCTGCCGGGCAAAGATCTGCCAGATTCCGACATCGGCTTGAAACATGCCGAGTGCATTGCCGCGCAAAGGATTGGAAAGACTGTTGAGCGCTTCCGCCGTTTCCAGGAACTGGACAATGGAGGCGTCGTTCAACTCTTGAAACTCGGAAAAGATCCGATACTGATCACTAAACTGGTCAAATTTGCGAGTCAGCAGGCGCACGGTTGCCGGAGCCAGACGCTGCTCGGGAGATCGTCGGCTCTCGAGTTCGCTGGTTGCCAAGTACATTTGCACCGGGCCTTCGTCGGTCGTCGCCCGGGAGAGAGCGAACATTGCTTGAACGAGTTGATCCGGATTGTTCAGGCGATTGCTGCGCGTGCCGGACTCGCGCAGCACGTTTTTGTGGCGAAGAATTTCTTTCCAGACCTCGAGATTTCCGGGCACTAGCGGTTCCCCGGTAGGCTCCAACTGAAGCCGCGTGACCAAAAGCAGAAGTGCGGGGGCCGGCCTGAATATGCCCGTGGTCGCACTCGAGGAAGAATCCGGACCTCGCAGGGCGCCATAGAACAGTCGCAGCCGGTGCGAATCGGTAAAATATATCTGCTGATCTCGATTCACCCGCGAAAGAACATCAAAATAAGCCATCAGCCAGCCCTTATCTCTAGCCAACAGCTTCTGGACGAAGGACGCGGGAGATGACGGGCTTGCCCCGACCAAATCCTTCCACGCGGGTTCGGCGCTCGATCCTCCTGGGACGATAACCCGATTCGCTCGAATGCACAGATGACTTCCGTAAAAATCAAGGATGCCAGCGTAGGGCAGCAATCTCCTCATCCCAAACGATCGATACAAAAAGTCATCGGTTTGAGAATCCAGCTTGGATAGAGCCCAGTACAGGCGTGCCACTGCGGGATCACTCAGGATGGTATCGATCAAATCCTTGCTGGCTTCCTTGTAATTTTTCCCGCTGGCCATGGTCCAATCGCCGGTGGCGAAAATGACCGGCACAGCAGAAGCCTGGTACTGGTACTCGAAAGGACTGCCTCCTTGCAGAGTGCGCTCCAGATCGAGGAGAGGAAAACCGGAATCGATCGTCAGGAAAGCTCGGTCGGCATCCGCCGTCTGCAAGGATGTGTCCCGGGTTCCACAGTCTGGCCGGGTGCGATAGCCGAGGATGCGGAGAAGCGGTTTCGCATCATCACAATTGGAAACGCGAATGACGCCGGTCGCGGCCAGGGCGGACAGTTCCCGGGCTTGGACGACGTAACGGCTCAGCAGGATTAGAAATTCTGTCTGTCTCTTGGAGCTGTCATAACCCTCCATAAAGACGTTGCGGCTCAGCAGCGGTAGCACTTCTTCTGGTGCAATCTTTTGACTGATACCCGCCATGCGCAGAAAAGAGCGCAGCGGCCCTGGGATCATGAACTCCGCATGAGAAGCACCTAGTCCGTCTCCCGGAGGCGGACCTGCTGCTGCTTCGGATGCGTTCGCAGGAGCGGAATTATCTGAGACTGCTGCGCTGGCAGACACACAACAGCAATAGCAGACTAAAGCAACGACAAGAACGGAGAGGCAAAGAGGGAGTTTCACAGCTGGATTCCCCTTGGAGCCGGCCAAACCCGACGCAACCAGGAGTACGTCGCGGAGAGCAGGGGGTGATAATCATCCGCCGAATCGACTCGTGACCATTATCGAGTTTGTGCTTCCCGGCCCCTTATTTCTAATGCCGGTCAAAATAACCCATTTCTCCGGATTATCCAAGCAGATTCGTGAATTTCTCTACAAGTTTTTACAACTTTGGGAAAGGCAGGCCAGCGCGTTGAGCGGCGGGTGCACGACCTGACAGGCGACTTCCTTGCATCGCAGCCAGACTAGGCCATAGTTTCCGCCGGTTCACCCAGGGTAATCTCAGTCTCGCGCCGCACCGGTACGCGAGACTTCGAGACAAGCATATAAATGGACGGCACCACAAATAGCGTGAAAGCCGTACCGATGATCATTCCGCTCACCAGCATGATACCGATGCTGTTTCTCGCGCCCGCGCCGGGGCCTTTCGCGAGCACGAGTGGGAAATGCCCGAAGACGGTGGCGGCCGTCGTCATGAGGATCGGACGCAGTCTCGTACTTGCCGCGCCAGTAATGGCCTCAAGCTTACTCAGGCCGGTTTCCTGTAAGTGGTTGGCGAATTCTACGATCAGAATTCCGTTCTTCGCGATCAGACCGACGAGAGTGATCAATCCGACCTCGCTGTAAATGTTCAGCGTGGTGAAACCCAGGAACGAGAATACGAGAGCGCCCGAGATCGCCAACGGGACGGAGCCCGCGAGAATGATGAAGGGATCGCGGAAGCTTTCAAATTGCGCGGCGAGCACCAGATAGATCAGGATCGCCGAGAGTAAGAACGTACCCAGAAACTTGCTGCCCTCCACCCGCAGCTGGCGAGACTCACCCGCGTAATCCACCGTGAATCCCTGGGGCAAGATCTGTTTCGCCTGCTCCTCCAGAAAAGTGAGCGCCTTATCGAGTGGTACGGGCGGCGGAATGACACCTTGGATGCGCACCGCGTTCAGCTGTTGAAACTTGTTGAGCGATCTCGGCTCCGTCGTTGTCTTGAGGCTGGCGAAGGTCGAAAGTGGCACAAGCTGGTCCGACGGAACCCTTCACGTAAATCTGTGAGAGTTGATCGGGGGTAAGCCGCTCCACACGCTTGACCTGCGGGATCACTTTATAGCTGCGCCCTTGAATGCTGAAGCGGTTGACGTAGTTTCCACCCAGCATCGTGGATAGATCCTGGCCAACCTGGCTAAGGTCCACGCCCTGGGAACGCAGTTTGTCGCGGTCGAACACGACCTCCGTCTGTGGCTGGTCGAACTTCACGTCCGTGTCGGCGAAGATGAACAGACCGCTGGCCATCGCCTTCTGCACGATCTGCTCGGCGAGTTGACTGACCTGCTGAGGCTCTGCGGCCGATACGATGGCAAAATCGACGGGGAAGTTCCCTCCCCCGGGGAGTGGCGGCGGAGTCAGTGGAATCACACGTACTCCGGAAATTTTGGATAGCGGGCCGGTGGACTCGACCAGCAGTTCTTGCGTCGTCTTCTTGCGCTGGCTCCACGGCTTCGTCACCATGCCGCCGAAGCCGCCACTCGGATTCGTGATTTGAAAGATGCTGGCGCTCTCCGGAAACGAGTGATAGACGTTGTAAACCTGATCGGTGAACAGGTTGGTTTGATCGAGAGTGGAGTTAGCGGAGGATTGAATCACTCCGAACACGACTCCTTGATCTTCGGACGGCGCCAATTCGTGCTGGGAAAACATATAAAGCGGAATCATCGCCACGGCCACGATCGCCCACAGGGTGAGCACGACCGGGCGGTACTGCAGCGTGCCCGAGAGCAAGCGAACATACAGATGTCGAACGCTCTCAAAGCGCCGGTTGATGATTCCAGCGAAGCCGCGCTCCGTGTCCCCGGCGCGCAGCAGCTTCGAACCCATCATCGGCGACAACGTCAGCGCCACGACACCCGATACAATCACTGCACCGGCGAGCGTAAATGCAAATTCGCGGAACAGCGCTCCGGTCAACCCTCCTTGAATTCCGATCGGCGCATACACCGCAGCGAGCGTGATCGTCATGGCAATGATCGGTCCCACGAGCTCGCGCGCAGCGTCCTTCGCCGCCTCGAACGGGGTCTTGCCCAGATGCAAGTGACGCTCGACGTTCTCCACCATCACGATGGCATCGTCAACCACCAGACCTACGGAGAGCACAATCGCGAGCAGGGTCAGGAGATTGATGGTGAAGCCGGCGATGAGCATGAGGAACACAGCTCCGATCAGCGAGATCGGAATGGCGATGACCGGAATCAGTACAGAACGGAACGAACCGAGGAACAGGAAGATCACCACTACCACGATCAGCAATGTCTCCACCAGCGTGTGCAACACTTCGTTGATTGCGTCCTGTATGTATTCCGTCGAGTCGTAGGGAACACCCAGTTTCATACCCGTGGGTAATTGCTGTTCAATCGCCGGCAGAGCTTTGCGCACATTGCGGATCACTTCCAGTGAATTCGCAGTAGGAAGAACCCAAATTCCCATGAAGGTTGCGGTTTCGCCGTTGAAGCGAACATCCTGGTCGTAGTTTTCTGCGCCCAACGAAACGTCAGCGATTTCTCCGAGCCGAACCACGACGCCGTTTTGCTGTTTCACCACCATGTCGCGGAATTCGTCAGGAGTTCGCAGGTCGGTGTTTGCGATCAGGTTCACCGACACCATGGAACCCTTGGTGCTTCCGAGAGCCGAAAGATAGTTGTTCTTCGCCAGGGCGTCATGCACATCAGAAGGCGAAACGCCACGCGCGGCCATCTGCTCGGGCTTGAGCCAGATTCGCATGGCAAACGTACGGTCACCCAGAATGTCGGCGCGCTGCACGCCGCTGATCGCGCTCAGCTTGGGCTGCACGACGCGCGTCAAGTAGTCGGTGATCTGGTTCTGATCGAGGTCAGTGGAAGAAAATCCAAGATAAATCGCTGCAAACTGATCATCGGCCGTTTGCAGATCGATGACAGGGACTTGAGCGTCGGGAGGAAGGTCATTGCGGACCTGCGCTACTTTCGCCTGGATCTGAGTCAGCGCCGCAGTGGTGTCATAGTTAATCTTCAGGTGCACCTGGATGGTGCTCAATCCCTGAGCGCTGGTCGACTCCATGTAGTCGATGCCGTCCGCGCTGGCAATCACGCGCTCGATCGGCGTCGTAATGAAGCCGCGGACCAGGTCGGCGTTCGCGCCAACATAGACCGTCGTAACCTGCACTACGGCGATGTCGCTTCGTGGATACTGCCGCACACTCAGAGAGCGAATGGCTTGCAGCCCAGCGATTAGGATCACCAGGTTCACCACGATCGCCAGAACCGGGCGCTTGACAAATAAATCTGTGAACTTCATGCGCGCTCCTCCAAGAGCAAACTGATTTTAGCTATCACGTTTAGCTATCCTCAGGCTTGGGACTGGCACTGTTTTCGGGCTTGACCGTGTTGTTCACAAGAACGGGAGCGCCGTTGCGCAGCCGGAAGACTCCGGAACTCACGACTTCGTCTCCCGGATTAATGCCGGAAGTGACGGCGACCTGATCGCCACGAGATCCCTCAACTTTTACAACCTGCTGGCGCACTCCGCGATACGTGTTCCCTTTTGCGTCCTTCATTTCGACGACGACGAACACAGAGTCGCCGTAGGGGGCATAGTTGATGGCTGAGGCCGGCAGCGGCACCACTTGGCGTGGCTGACCCAGGGGAAGTTCGACTTGCACAAACATTCCCGGGCGCAATTTGTTTTCTTTATTGGTCACAGTAGCCTGCACCTGAATATTTCGCGTCTGTTCACTGATGACCGAATCGAGTGCCGTAATCCGGCCGGTGAACGCCATGCCCGGCAGGTCACCGTTCGTGACGCGCAAAACATGACCGGGTATCACCTTCGGCGTGTCCTGCTGGGGCACGCCAAAATTCACGTAGATGGGGCTCAGAGATTGCAGGGAAACGATCGCTTGGCCCGCGGCCAGGTATTGCCCGAGACTGACTTGACGAATTCCCAACAACCCCGAAAACGGGGCGTGGATCGTCTTACGAGCAATCGCCGCCCGAATGTCGCCCACCTGCGCCTCGGTCGCCTTCTGTTGGGAATCGGCCGTGTCGTAGTCCGACCGAGAAATAACGCCTGCCTTTACGAGTTCCTGCGCGCGGCCGTAGTTGATGCGCGCCAGATCGCGTTGCGCCTCAAGACTGGCTAACTGAGCCCGTTCCTGGCGAGTATCGAGCTCTACCAGAATGTCTCCCTCGTGCACCCATTGACCCGAATCAAAGTGAATTTTGTCGATGGTTCCGAGCAGATCGGCGCTCACCGTGACCCCCTGAATCGCGGCTGCCGTGCCGATGACTGACAACGTTGAAGGCCACGTTTCCCGTTGCGCCACCACTGTTGTAACCGCGGTGGGCGGAAGCTGGAAGCTTGCGCCTTGGGCAATGGCAGCCTCAACCTGCCGGAATTTCGCAAATCCCAGACCCCCTAAAACAAGGGCCATCACTACCAACATCAGGATCATTCGTTTGGCCATACATTCTCCGGATCTAAAACAAAACACTTGGGTGTTGTCTGGACGACGGGGTCAGACGCGTAACGCAGTTGTTTCGTATAGATTTCGCCACGTGGGATAAGGATTCAGAGTTTCCTGTGGCTAATTTGGGTTACCGTGGTGTCGAGCGCGGGCGACACCAGGAGACGCAGCAAGTTCTTGCTAACAGCGATGGATCGGCCTGCAGGATGCCCCTTTCGAGGCAGGGCTTATACTAGCTTCGTTTTCGAGAGCGGCATCTCGCGGATGCGTTTCCCGGTTGCGGCGTGAATGGCGTTGTAAAAAGCCGGAGCAAAAGGCGGAACACCTGGCTCTCCTACGCCAGCGGGAGGAGCGTCGCTCTCGACGATGTAAACGCTGGTGTGTTTTGGAGCGCTGTCCATGCGGACCAGTTCATAGTCGTTGAAGTTGCTCTGGTTCACTACTCCGTTGGTAACACTAATCTCGCTCATGAGGGCAAGGCTCGCCCCAAAGCTGGCTGCTCCCTCCATCTGATTGCGAACGTTGTCGGGCGCCACAACTGTTCCGGTATCGACCGCTGTCCAGACATTAGGAATGCGGGCTTGACCCTTTCCGTCTACTTCGACTTCCACCACCGTGGCCACGTAGGTAAAGAAGGCACGGTGTGCAGCGATGCCGAATCCATGTCCGTTTCCGCTGGAACGCTTTCCCCATCCTGACTTCTCGGCAACCAATTCCACAACGCGACGCAGCCGTGCGGTATCGAGTGGATAGCGCTTCTGTTCTTCCTGTTCGTCAGGATCAAGTTGCACCGGGACGATACGTGGCGGGCCAATCAGGTCGAGGAGGTACTGAACAGAATCCTTATTAGCTGCGTTGGCTAGTTCGTCAGCGAAGGAGTGAATGGCGAATGCGTGATAGACGTTGGCAACGCTGCGCATCCATCCGATGCGCACGTGAGCGTCGGCCGGTCCGTTCTCTGCCCGGTGATTCGGAATGTCGAACGGTAGGTTGTTCCAGCCCAGGCCCATTTCATCGTCCGCGTATTTGGCGTTCACGTCGAAGGTTGAACCGATTGGAGGGTAGACCGTGCGCTGCAACCATGCGGTCGGCTTACCATCTGGTCCGACGGCGGCCTTCATATACATGGCGGCAACCGAGTGATAGAAGTCGAACCGAATATCGTCCTCACGAGTCCAGACAACCTTCACCGGCTTGCCGAGCTGTTTCGAGAGAACCGCCGCTTCCGCAACCTGGTCGGGTTTCGATTTCCTACCGAACGCTCCGCCTAGCAAAGTGACGTGGCACGTGACATCCTCTTTCTTAATGCCAAGTACACCCGCAATGGTTTCCTGCACCGCTTGCGGGCTTTGGGTCGGAGCCCATGCCAACACTTTTCCGTCCCGATATTCCGCGACAGCGACCGGCGGCTCCATCGAGGCATGCGCCAGATGCGGAGTGTAGTATTCCGCTTCGATGATCTTGCCGCCCTTGGCAAATTCCGCGTCCACGTCGCCCAGATTGCGCACCACCTTCCCCGGCAGACGCGACGTGGATTCGAGAGTCTTGCGGAAGGGACCGGAGTTGTAAACAGAGTGCGGACTGGTGTCCCAATCGATCTTCAGAGCCTTGCGCCCCTGGAATGCGGCCCAGGTGTTGTCGGCGATGACGGCAACGCCGCCCAGCGGTTGGAAGTGATGCGGCGGTTTGAAGGTCTCGATGGTCAGCGTCTGCTTCACGCCACGCACCTTCAGTGCCCCCTTGTCGTCATAGGATTTGATTTTCCGTCCGAGGACAGGCGGATGTTCGACGGAGGCATAGACCATGCCGGGTATCGAGGCATCCATACCGAAAGTGGCTTTGCCGGTGACGATCTCGGGCAGATCGAATAAAGCATTGTCGTTGCCGATGTAGCGCCATTGCGACCGGTCCTTGAGCGGCACATCTTCTTTCTTGGGAATCGCAAGTTTGGCGGCAGCGGAGGCGAGTTCGCCGTAGCTGAGCTTGCGGGTGGTCGCCTTGTGGACCACGAAGCCTGGCTCGGTAGTGCACTCTTTTTCGGACACGCTCCATTTCTGCGAAGCAGCGGTGATCAGCATGGCGCGACCCGCAGCTCCAACCTGTCGCATCTGATCGAAGAAACTGCGAACCGAGTGCGAGCCATCGGTATCCTGATCGCCGTATTTGGCATCGCCAATCGCCTGATCGATCTTCACCTTCGCCCAATCGGCATCGAGTTCGTCCGCCAGGACGAGAGGAAGCGCAGTGCGGCTGCCACAGCCCATCTCGGAGCGGGAAGCTACGATGGTGACCGTGCCATCGCTGGCGATCGCGAGAAAAATGTCGGGCTGGAAAACTGACGGAGTATCGCTGGAAACGCCGGCCCAGAGCGGCTTAGGGACAAGTTGCACGCCCAGCACAAATGTCCCAGCCACGAAGGCGTTCTTCAGAAATCCACGGCGGCTCACATTCTGGATGTTATTCATACCAGCTCCTTCGCGGCCTGGTGAATCGCCGCACGAATGCGCTGGTAAGTTCCGCAGCGGCAGAGATTGCCCGACATTGCCTCATCGATCTGCGAATCAGTGGGATTGTGATTCTTGTTCAGAAAAGCGACGGCCTGCATGATCTGGCCGGCCTGGCAATATCCGCATTGCGGAACCTTAATCTCCATCCAGGCCTTTTGAACGGGATGCAGTCCGTTGGCAGAGATTCCTTCAATCGTGGTGATGCTCGTTCCGTTGACCTCTTTCATCGCGACCGAACAGGATCGCACCGCCTCTCCATTTTGATGAACGGTGCAGGCTCCGCACAGAGACATGCCACAGCCGAACTTGGTGCCGGTAAATCCAGCGACATCGCGCAAGTACCATAGCAGTGGCATCTCGGGATCGCCGTCGAAGGTTCTGTCCTTCCCGTTCACTTTAAAGCCGATCATTTCTCCTCCGGTTTACGAGCAGATAGAGCTGGCTGAATGTCCTATCGTAGTCACTCGCGGGGTTTGGTTCAACAGCCTAGCAGAATGGGACGTGGCCTGTCGGGTCGCTGCCAACCCTCCCGATGCCGGCGGAGCGAGCCAATTGGCGGAGCAGATTGAGCAGACAAGTCTTAGCAAGGCCAGCGGGCAGTGTCCACGAGATTCTAAAATTCGAACCGCAACCCAAACTGGAAGTAACGCGGCAAGTAACCGTTCGCGTCAGAGGTAATCGTGCCGAAAGCCGCATCTCCAAGCGCGGAGTCCGGCTGGGCAAAGCGTGGATGATTCAGCAGATTGAATGTTTCCGCTCTGAGATCGATCGTCATCCCTTCCTTCGGTATGAATGACTTGTAGAGATTCATATCGAAGTCATGGATGCCGTTCACGCGCAGGCCGGGAAAATAACGTGGCGCATTGCCCGGATTCTGATCGCCAGGATCGGCGAGGCAGTTCGAATTAATAAATGATGCAACTGGCGGGTTCCCGTTTCCTTCGGCTTGCGAGTTCGCCTCCCAATTTGTGGCCACATCCTTCATGGTGAGCCCGGTTTTGAGCTGGGAGCAGACGACATTCGGACGCTGGCTGCCATTGGCGAGCCTGGGGTTGCTCATACCGATCGCGATCGGTTGCCCTGATTGCTGTGTCACCATGGTGGCGATCGACCAGCCTCCTACAACGGCGTCGAGCCCGCGATTCATATTTCCACCAATCCATTCATTGCGTCCAACGGGCAAAGTTACGACAACTGCGGCTGCGAGGCGCTGCGGAGCATCATTGGCGCTGATACTATGCTCCAAATTCAGGCGGTCGAGTTGTTGCGGCATTCCGCTGCTCAGCGATCCGACCCAATTATTTCGGCCAGCCGAGGAATTATCGGTCAACTTTGAGAGCGTGTAGTTGCCCTCGAAACTGACATGATGCGTGGTTCGCTTCTGAAAGCGAATCTGCATCGAGTTGTACCAGGATGAAGCTTCCTCCAACATCAGTCCTTCAAAATCTCCCGTGAACTGAGGATAGGGATTCAGCAGATTTCCCAACGGGACTTGTGAAGTGCTGTAGAGTGAATCAGGCTCATTGAAACACGGATGAGTCGGAGTGGATGTACAAGGCTGGCTGAACATCGCCTGGAAGGGGTTCGTTACCGGATTCTGAAGGAAGGTACTGACGCAGCTATCTGTCTGGCAATTGGGATCAGTAGGAGTTACGGCGGCGGAAATCTTTGCCAGCAGCGCGGAAGAGATGAAATCTCGATTATTTGTACCGGCCCAGGGCAGATGAGTGCTCCGGTTCGCGGAGTAGTCGATGCCCAGAACAATCTCGCTGGGAAATTCGCGCTGGATTCCCACGTTCCACATATAAAGATCAGCGTCGCGGGCGGCGGTGGTCCCAAGATCGTTGTTGTTCCCGTATCCCCAATCGGCAAACTGGCCATACGCTTTGCCCTGCGGCCCGGTGAAGCCGCCAGGAAACGGATTTTCCAGCGTGGCGGACTGGCTGGCAAAATTATTGTTCGTGAAGAACATCGTGGCCGTCTTGCTGAAAGCGGTTCCGGGATATTGGAAATTCGTGGCCGGGCTCATTCCGAAGTAGATCCCAGCGCCACCCCGCATGACCGTTTTCGAATCGAAGGTATAGGCAAACCCCAACCGCGGGCCGACATCTTTGCGGTATACCGGAACGTGCCTCATGCCGGAAGTGGGAAACTCTGTCGTGCCGATTAATTGCTCCGAGGAAGGATAGTTTAGTCCCACGGAGGCTAGAGCAGCCTGGGCGGGCGTTAAATCGAGAGTGACGCCGTTGGGCGCGGTGAAATTGCTGAACTGGATGCGGTTGTAACGTTCGTCGTAGGGCGTACTCCATTCATAACGTACGCCAAGATTGAGCGTGAGCTTCGCAGTGACTTTCCAGTCGTCCTGGAAGTAAAAGCCAGTCTCAATAGATTTATTCGCGACGGAAGGCAGCACTTGCAGCGCAGTCGGCTCAGCAGGATAGGGATTGATATTGTCGGCATATCCGAAGAGCGTGCTCGCAAAAGGGTTCCCGGTCGGATTGCCGTTGGCATCCACATCGCTGTTCGGAGTCGGCGAAGTCACGTAGTCGGTAAAGTTGAAGGAGCCAGTCGGATCCGAGGGCTGAAAGAAGTTGTTGTAGAAAAGCCGCTGCTCGCCGCCGAACTTCATCAGGTGCGAGCCTTTCGAGATTACTAACTGAGAAGAATAACTGTAGAGCGTATGCGCGAAGGTGGTGTTGATGCAGCATTGATCGTAGAGGTCGGTCCACGGCGCAGTTTGCCCGCCCGAGGACATGTAGAACGCCGGCATCCGATCGATTCCATTGGCTTCCAACACGGCTGGCAGCGAGAACCCGGAAGGCAACGTAGCGTTGAAGCTGGAAATTGAAGGAATCGATGAGTTCCCTTGTTCGTGTACCCGGTCAATCGCGAAGTGGCTCGTCCACACGATGCGGGAATTCACCGTCCGGGAATATTCGATCGAACTATTCTGTGCCAACGTTGGGGTGCCCGCGAAACCATCTCCCGATCCGTTATTGTCGAAACTGTCTCCGAAAATCAGCGGAGTGTAGTAATTCGACGAACCGCGGCTGTAGCGTGCGCTGATGTGGTTCCGGTCGTTGATCTGGTGATCAATCTTGATATCGAACTGATAATCCGGTGCGCGTGCTATGCCGCTAAAAATGTAGTTGTCAATTGGGCCAGACAAATTGGGTTGCGGATAAAGATTAAGGATGGCCTGGCCGATAGGATCGATTTCGCTCGGGGGAATTACGTTTGGGGTCCCGTTGTATTGCACCGGAGGCCTGCAGAGGCCGGAGGCACAGGCGACTAAAGGTTGTGTAGGGTCGTAGATATATGGGATGCCAGGCGTCGCCAGTTCCGAGAAATTTCCTTTTCGCTCTAAGGCAGTCGGCACGGTTGCCAGACCGTTGAACGCGCTATTGCTGCGCACTTTTTCGAAATCCGCGAAGAAGAAAGTGCGATTCTTTCGTATCGGGCCGCCGATGGTAAATCCACCCTGGTCGCGCTTGCTATCCGGTTTGGGATTGGGAGCAGGATTGAAGAAATCACGCGCCGCCAATTGTGAGCGCTGAAGGAAATACCAGCCGCTGCCATGGAAAGCGTTGGTTCCGCTCTTCAGCACCATGTTTACGACGGTGCCGCCGTTGTTGCCAAATTCCGCCGAAAAACTGTTGTTCTGAACCTTGAATTCCTGCACCCCTTCGACCAGCGGTTCGTAGTAAACGTTTGAGTTTCCGCCCTCACCCTGCTCCGGCGCACTGATCAGGGAGCCATCGATCCGCACCTCCGCGGTCGCGTTGCGCTGCCCGTTGGAAACGAAATTCGTTCCCGAGGGATAGTTGTCCTGGGTGCCCGATCCGGCCACCTCCGTCACGCCTCCCGAGAGGAAGGTTAAGCCGAAGAAGTCGCGGTTCATGAGGGGCAACTCCTTCACGTACTCGTTGGTGACGTCCGTGCCTAACGTTGCGTTGCCCGTATCGAGCAGCGGCGCCGTCGTTGTGACTTCCACGGAAGTCGACACGCCCGCGAGTTCCAGCTTGAAGTTCAGCGAGGACTCCTGATCGACTGCCAGAACCACGCCTGTCCGCTCGGCCGCGCGAAAGCCCGGCGCTTCGGCCTTTACGTCATAGGTGGACGGACGCAGTCCAGTGAAGAAATACGATCCCTTGTCATCCGTGCGCGCGGAGCTGGAAATGTTCGTGCCCACATCCCGGATGGTGACTCTTGCATTCGTCACGAGGGCACCGCTCGCATCGGAGACCACGCCGCGCAACTGGGCCCGGTAATTGCCCTGCGCCACTAAGAAGGTCGCGCAGCCTGCGAGCACGGAGATGTTCAGAATCCAGGAAAGGACCCGCCGAGTCAGCCGCATGAGATCCTCCGATCACATTCGAATTCGGCCGGCACCCACTCGCCAGCACAATTCGCGTACTTGCGAATTGTTACGATTTATTACGAAACCAATCTTTTACTGGGTAGGGCACTGCTTGTCAAGAGGTAACCTCGGGAGGCGCTGCCGCATTAATGAATGATTCGTATTTGCCGGTCAATCGGCATGTAGCCAGAAGACCGCACCTTTTGAGATGGGCGGCAGCGTGTACGTGACGCTTCCTTGCTTCGACACGCCTTCCAGCCTCTGAGTGTTCCCGAGAAATGGCAAGAAATAGGCCGATTCCCCGCGCGCACCGGGTAGGGTGATGGTAACAGTCTGAGGGGTCTGAACGGGATTCTTGCCGCCCACCAGGCCGGCGAAGTTCGCCAGAAAAACGTGGGTGTCACCGTTCACCCGAGCTATGGAAGAGGCGACCTGGGGCGATGCCGAGATTTCGATACCTGCGCTTGGGGGAAGACTATCGAGAAATGCCTGCTGCAATTGCGGGGTTGCATGGTCAAAGCCTGCTTCCAGAGACGCGATGTATGCCTTCCCGGGGCATGCCTGGAAACGCACGATCTCTGTCGCATTGGTAGATTCCAGAGGATTATTTCCAGTGATGATGAGCTTTTTCCCTGCCCCTACGTACTGTTCGAGGGACGTCCGTTCCTCCTGGCTGAGAATACGAACGTCTGGAAGCACGAGAGCCTGGCCGTGAAACTCATGCAGGGTTCGCGGCGTGACGATCTGGAATTCGCGGTGGGACTCCATCAGCAGAACAAGAATTCCACGATAAGAGCGAAGGAAATCCTCTGCATAGTAATTGCGGGTCCGAGGAGAGAAATAAACTCCAATCGGATTGATCGGAGTACGCGGCAGGTAGAAAGTTTTTTCGTTCTCTTTAATCCAGGAGAAAATCTTCTTGCGGGTGGCGGGATCATTCGACCCGGCCATGGAATGGCCGGGAGCATCCCAAAAATTCGCTCCTGCCATGACCTGGGACATCGCCAGGTTCATCATGGCTTCGCGCCGGTCGACGACTTTGTCTCCATCCCAGGAATAGTTCAGAATCCAGGTCGCCTTCCCTTCCGCAAAGGCTCGGAACGTGTGCATGCCGACCTGATAGTAGAACCAATCCAGAGGCGTTGCGGGACGATGCCATGTGATCGCCGCTGCCGAATTCGTATTCGTGCGCAATGGCATCGACCACGGGATAAAGGCTGTAAACATCGGCTCCCACACGGACTGATTCCGACTCGATCCCCGGATAAATCTCCGGGATGGTCTTGATCTGCGGATTTACCGATTTTGCATTGTGGTCGATCTCTTGCAGAAAATCGGTGAAGGTCTGAATGCGAAAGTCAACCCAGCGGCGGAAGTTGGAGTCGGAAAAGTCTCCCAGCTTCAAATCTTTTTTCGCGTCGAGTCCCGTCTGCTTTCTAAACGCTGCCACGGTGTAGTCATCGAAGCTGGCCCAGGTGTCTTCCCAGCCATCGAAGTGGGTCATCCAATAGGGGATGTCAATGTAGATGCCATCAATTCCCGTCGCGGCAATCTGCCGGACGCGCTCCATGTAGGTTTTTCGCCACTCCGGAGCATAGGGACTGACCCAAACATCCTCATCGCCAGCGGCGATCCAAAACGCCGAGCCGCCGCCGAAGATCGCCGGTTCACCCGTAATCTTGCGCTGCAACCAGTCGGGATGATCCTTGGCCAGCGTGTGGGCAACCTTGTCTCCATGAGCGGTGATGCATTCGGTTCCAGCGATGTAGACGAAGGCATAGTTTCCCGCAGCATGCGCTTTCTCTGCCACAGCATGAATCGCCTGCAGCTTCGCGGTTGGGTCAAGAAAGCTCTCGTAGCGGCCAGGTATGTCGTTATCTACCTCAATCCCGAAGACACCCGTCTCCTGCGCGTCCGCGACGATCTTGTCGGCGCTGTTCCGTGCAAGACCGTAGGCGCCGATGCGCACATAATTCGTCCAATTCTGTTCGACAGAAGTTGGAGAGGCTGATGCCGCTACAAAAAGGATGAGAACAGAGAAAGCAATTCTTTGTTGGCGCATGCGAGATCCATTCATTCGCCGAGAATTAAAACCGGCTGCTCCATCCGGACTTCGATCGTCGCGGTGGAAGAACACTTTAACCGTTTGCGGCGACGAAGGAAAGTGATGTGGGTTCCTCAAGACCACTTGCGTGGGCGGAGGGAGTATTATGCGGATGATTGATGGAGTATGAAACGGAGTAATTAATGTCCGAGTCTATTGACTGGCCGCCGCCGCTGTTGGGTCGGCCTCGCCGTCGCCGCCGGTTCTTTCTCATTCTCATTGTGCTGGCCGTCCTCTTCTTTGGCGGCCGGGCTGTGTTGTCCTATTACGTGGACGTACTGTGGTTTCGGTCGCTGGGCTATGAGGGCGTCTTCTGGAAAACTCTGAATCTTCAGTGGGAAATCTTTGTGGCTTTTGCAGTGGCCACTTTTCTCATTCTGTACGGCTCTTTCCTCGCCCTAAAGCGAGCACATCTTCCGGATCTGCCGGAGGGCCACACTATTCTGATCGGGGGGCAGCCCGTGAAGTTGCCGGTGGAACCTGTGCTGCGGCTCATTGCTCTTGGCGTTTCACTCGCAATTGCCGCTGCTAGCGGCGCCGCCATGATCGGAGAGTGGTCAACGCTCGCGCTGTTTTGGTACGCACCTCAGGCTACTGGTAGCGTAGTAGATCCGATTTTTGGCAAGCCACTGAACTTTTTTCTCTTCGCGTTGCCGGCCTGGGAATTGGTGGCCGGTTGGCTGCTGACGCTCGCCGTGATTCTCTGCGTGCTCGCCGGGTTCTTCATCCTCATCGCGGGCGGAGCTCGTGTGCTCGCCGGACGTCTTAGTCGCCATGTCACTCTGCCCTGGCGCGGATTTTCGATCACATTTGCGTTGCTGTTGCTGGTTCTGGCAGCGCGTGCATATATCGACCGGTTCGGACTTTTACTCGAAGATCACACCATCTTCGGAGGTGTCACCTATACGGATGCGCACGTCACACTCACAGGGATGCTCATCGTCTCTGCAGCACTCGTTGTTGGTGCCGTGATCGCACTCGTCAATACGGTGCGCGTGCCTCGCGGTCGCTGGATGTTCGCGGCGATTCTCCCCGCTGCGGTTTGTTATATCGCGGTTCAGGGAATCGCATGGTACGTTGGCAGCTTTATTGTGAAGCCGAACGAACTGGTTCGCGAAAAACCCTATATCGTCTTCAACACTGAGTTGACGCGGCAGGCCTACGGATTGAATCGCGTCTCGCAGCGCGAGTTCCCTGCTGACACCACGGTTGAGGCCGCGGACGCAGCGAACAATCAGGCCACACTTCAGAACATCCGACTGTGGGATTGGCATGCACTCCAGGACACGCTGCGCCAGATTCAGGAAATCCGCACCTACTACGACTTTCCCGACATTGACATTGATCGATATCCCATCGATGGCACGACTCGAGAAGTAATGCTCGCAGCACGCGAATTGAATGTCGACAAGTTGCCCGAGAGCAGTCGCAACTGGATTAACGAAAAACTAATCTATACCCACGGCTACGGCATCACGATGAACCCAGTCAATGGGTTCACGGCCGAAGGCCTGCCCACCCTGATTTTGAGTAACATGCCGGTACAGAGCACAGTGCATAGCCTGAGCGTGACCCGACCGGAAATCTATTTCGGCGAGTTGACGAACACCGACGTCTACGTGAAGACGCGGCAGAAGGAGTTCAACTATCCGCAGGGTGAGAGCAACAACCTCACATCGTACGAAGGTAACGGCGGGATCTTGCTCGGCGGGTTTTTGCGCCGGATGATCATCGCGCTCGACCAAAGCGATTTGGCGAAGCTACCGTTTAGCGATGACGTAAATAAGGATAGTCGGCTGTTGATGCGGCGCAACATCCGCGATCGCGTAGCGGCTTTAGCACCATTCCTCACCTTTGATCCAGATGCGTACATCGTGCTCGGTGATGATGGACGACTATCGTGGATCATGGATGCATTTACGGTTTCCGACAGCTATCCGTACTCGACGCATAGTCGTCTCGACAACGCTTCCATCAATTACATGCGGAATAGTGTGAAGGCGGTTGTCGACGCCTACGATGGTACGACAACATTCTATGTGTTCGACCCCGAAGATCCGATCATCCACACCTACCGGCGCATTTTTCCGAACCTCTTCAAGGATGCTTCCACGATGCCACCGGACCTGCGCAAACACGTGCGCTACCCGGAGTTACTGCTCAAACTGCAGGCGGAGATTTACGGGCTCTATCACATGACGGACCCGGAGGCATTTTACAACCGCGAGGATTTGTGGACTGTCGCTACTGAAGTCAGCATGAGCCCGGGCGGAGAGCAAGTCACACAGCCGATGCAGCCCAATTTTGTGCTGATGAAACTGCCGGGCGAAAGCGGCGAAGAGTTCGCGGAGATTCTGCCGTTCACGCCGGCCAACCGTAATAATCTGATTGGCTGGATCGCCGGGCGCAGCGACGGCGCACAGTACGGAACGTCAGTAGTCTACAACTTTCCGAAGACGAAACTGGTTGATGGCCCGCTGCAAATCGAGGCGCGGATCGACCAGAACGCGCAGCTTTCCGGACAGCTCACATTGTGGAATCAACAAGGCTCGCATGTGCGGCGAGGTGCCCTGCTGGTAATTCCGACCGGAAAAGCGCTGTTGTATGCCGAGCCGATTTATCTGCAGGCTGAACGAAGCCCGATGCCCGAGTTGCGCCTGGTCGTGCTTGCCCTGCAAGATCGGCTGGCATACGGACCAACCTTTGAATCAGCGATGGCGTCGCTTTTTGGGGGAACGGTGTCGTCGTTGACTGCGTCTTCAACGACCGCAGCAGCCGTCTCCGCCGAACCAGCGCGCAGTACAACCGAATCTGCCTCGTCATCCCAGCCCGCGGCGGACGTCAATGCGCTCATCGCGGAAGCCGCGAAAGATCTTGCCGATTACCAGCGCCTGACTGCGGAGGGTAAACTCGCCGAAGCTGGACAAAAGCTCGAAGAATTGAAACGGGCACTCGACAAGCTGAACGCACGATCAAGATGATGTCGCCGTAGCGTTGCTGCCAGGTACAGTAAACCTCGCAATAACGAATTACTTAAGTACTCCTAAGAAGGTTGAATTGTGCTGCCAGAGCACCTTCTCTATGTTTACCTGTAGGTAATCTGAGCGTGCAAGGCATCCGGAGCGGACATTCCCTTTTGTCCACCGCACGACATGGATCACCAAACGAGCCACTCAGTCCTGGGATGCTGTTTATGTGTTCGCGCCGCACCGTCACTCGTCACGCTCTGGTCTCTCTCCTGTTCGTGCTGCTATACCTGCTACTGAACCGGCCCGAGGTTGTCCTCTTTTCGCACATTGGATTTGTGGCTTGGTATCCCGCCATCGGTTTAGTGATGGCCCTGATGTTAGGCGTCAGTCCGTGGTACGCGCTTCTGGTCTTCTTCACCAACGCTTTCACCAACGTAGCTCTTTACTCGCAGCCGGTGCTCTCGTTCAGTAATACCATCGGTGCCGCGGGAATCTCTGCGAGTTATGCTACCGCTGCATATCTGCTGCGGGGCCCTCTACAGATAGATCTTGGACTACGACGGCGCCGAGATGTGGTCCGCTACCTTTTAGTAAGTGGAACAGCGGCAGCTAGTGCGGCTGTCTTCGGAGTCGCAACTCTGATTTTGGATCATGCCATTACCCGAGGTGAGTGGAAGGCGTCCGCACTTGGGTGGTTCTTAGGTGACGCCATTGGCTTGGTGGCTGTTGCACCTTATCTCCTGGTACATGTCTTTCCCCATATTCGTCGGTGGCTCGCGGAAGGGTCGGCAGAGGTTAGGCCAACGAAAATGCATCCAGGAAAAACGAAATTCACTTTCGGCACGGTGGCAGAAGCCAGTGGACAAGCTCTCGCAATATTAGCCGTCTGCTGGGCGATGTTTGGTGTCAACGATGGTCGATATGGTCATTTTTATACCTGCTTTGTTCCTGTGATCTGGATTGCAATGCGTCAGGGAGTTCGGCGAGTTGTAACTGCAGTGCTGGCATTAAATTTCGGAATCGTAGTTGCGCTGCATCTATTTGCTCCGAGCGAAGCCGTGTTCACCAAAGTTGCTGTGTTCATGCTGGTAGTGTCAGCGGTAGGACTCATCGTGGGCTCGGAAGTTAGCGAGCGACACCGGTTGGGCATTCATTTGAATGAGCAAACTACTTACCTGAACTCTCTGATACAGAATAGTCCGCTGGCGATGGTTGTGCTTGACCGGCGAGGCTCGGTTGAACTGGTCAATTCAGCTTTCGAGAAACTTTTCCAGTATGACCGCGACAATCTTGCCTCGATTGATATTAGTAATCCCGGGGTGCCAGACGGTGAAGCATCGAATTCCGCAGAAGTGATCGAGCCGATCTTCGACGGAGACGCGGTACACCGGACAGTACGACAGCGGCGAAAGGACGGGAAGCTTCTCGACCTGGCACTCCACGGAGTTCCGCTGCAGGTGGATGGTGACATACGGGGCGCTTATCTGATTTATGAGGATATTTCGGAGCAGGTCAAGGCGATTGAAGCACAGCGGCAACATGCCGAGTCACTAGACCGTCTGCTGAAGGAACAGGAGTTTCATACCAAACAGATTAGTCTGCTGAATGAAATGGGATCGCTGTTGCAGTGCAGTGGAACGGTCCAGGAAGCGTGCGTAGTGGTAGCCAACTTTGTGCAAAGGCTTTTCCCTGAGGCTCCTTCTGGAGCTCTCTACTTATTGAGATCATCGCGGGACCTGGTTGAGGCAGGAGCGCGGTGGGGTAAAAGAGACGCGTTGACGCCAACATTTCCTCCAGACGCGTGCTGGGGCCTGCGCCGCGGCCAGCCTCACTGGAGTGAGTCTCCAGGTAGCAGCGTCGCCTGCCAGCATTTAACCAAGAGTTCGACCACCGAGTGCCTGTGTGTACCGATGGTCGCGCAGGGGAACACGGTTGGTATCCTGCATCTCGAGTTCGACAATGCAATGCGGCTCCCCAGCGATTCGGGTACGGAGAACCTTCGGGAATCTCGTCAGCAACTGGCCATCAGTCTCGGCTCTCAGATCGCCCTTTCTCTGTCTGGCTTGCAACTGCGTGAAAGCCTTCGTGAACTCTCGATTCGTGATCCGCTTACTCGCCTGTTCAATCGGCGCTTTCTGGAGGAATCGCTGGAAAGAGAGCTACAACTGGCGAACCGCAAGAAGCAGGCAATCGCCATCCTCTTCCTCGACCTCGACCACTTCAAGCGCTTCAACGACACTTTCGGGCATGACGCCGGAGATATGGTCCTACAGTCTCTTGCCGATCTGTTTCGCACTTTCTTTCGGGCCACCGATATATGCTGTCGCTATGGCGGCGAGGAGTTCGCAATTATTATGCCGGAGTCCACTTCACAGGACGCGGCTGTCCGGGCCGATGCATTGCGCTCCGAGGTGAAGCGGCTGCGGTTGCGATATAAGAAGGAAACTCTGGGGCCGCTTTCGATCTCAGCAGGCGTCGCTGCGTTTCCTGAGCATGGTTCGACTTCGGACGAACTGCTTAAGATCGCGGACCAATGTCTCTATGAA
The DNA here is from genome assembly GCA_963777005.1 of uncultured Acidobacteriaceae bacterium. Classification (GTDB taxonomy): domain Bacteria; phylum Acidobacteriota; class Terriglobia; order Terriglobales; family Acidobacteriaceae; genus Sulfotelmatobacter. The sequence continues at coordinate 101,360 of CAVZPC010000028.1, forward strand.
TCCAAAGCACGAGGCCGGGATGTTGTGACCGTGCCTTCTCCGCAAAACGTATAAGCGGCTCGTTGCTTTGGTGAGTCCCAGCGGCCGACCGCCCCAGAACGCAGTTGCCGCGATTCCTGACACCTCGGTGAATACACCCGAGATCACGACTTATCCTGCCACGCCGTTTCCTTCCTTAAGCTTCATACGTGACAGAATTTGATAAATGGTAGCGCGACCGATCCCGAGGATCTCCGCGGCTCGAGGTTTGCTGCCTCCGACTGCCTGCAGCACGCGCAAGATGTGACGGTTCTGCAGTTCGTCGAGAGTCAAGAACGCCTCGTCTGCATATGTGTCCTCGATGGGCGGGTGGCGAAGACTTTCCGGCAGATCGTCGATATCGATAAGAGATCCATCCACCATCATGCAGGCGTTGCCGATCACGTTCTCGAGTTCGCGGACGTTGCCTGGCCATGGGTAGGTTGCCATGCGAGTCTGTGCCCTTCGGGTAAGGCCGGCGATGGACTTTCCGTAGTCGGTGGAGAATCTTTCGATGAAATACCTTTGCAGCAGTGGCAAGTCTTCGCGGCGGTTTCCCAGAGTCGGCACCGGAATGTCGACCATAGCCAGGCGGTAATAGAGATCTTCTCGAAACTGCCCTTCGCGCACCATTGTTCTCAAGTTGCGGTGAGTGGCAGCGACGACCCGCACGTCGATGTTACGTGCCGTAGGAGATCCAACCCTCTGCACCTGACGGTTCTGCAAAACCCGTAGTAACTTTGCCTGTGCAGGGAGAGAGAGTTCACCAATCTCATCCAGGAAAATGGTGCCGCCGTCCGCGTGTTCAAATAAGCCAACTTTGTCTTGCGTCGCGCCCGTGAAGGCACCGCGGACATAACCGAACAACTCACTCTCGACCAAATTCTCGACCAGCGCCGAGCAGTTACAAATTACAAACTCGCCTCGGGCTGCTGGGCTAAGCCGATGCAGAGCATTGGCAACCAGTTCCTTGCCGGTCCCCGTTGCACCGGTAATCAAAACAGTTCTGAAGTGCGGCGCGACTCGCCGGATCTTTGCGAATACCTCCAGCATCAGGGGACTGCGGCCGACCATGCCTTCAAATTGACAAGCGTCGAGCAGTTCTCGGTCAAGATGCAGGGTTCTCTGGCGTCTTTCCGCATCCACCAGAAAACCGGCGATTCTAGTGCGCAGTTTTCCAACGTCCAGAGGCTTAGTGAAATAATCGCAAGCGCCTTTCTGGATTGCTTCGACAGCAGATTCTGGAGAGTAGTGCGCCGTCATCAAAATTACGTCCGCGCCCGGATCAGCTGCGACGATGCGTTCCAGCAGCTCCATGCCCGTCACTTTCGGCATCACCAGATCGAGTAGAACGATTCTCGGCCGAATCTGAAGAAACAGCTCGAAGCCAGCTTCGGGATCTTCCGTCGTTACGATCTCCAGGTCCAACTGCTCGAGCGTGGCACGAATCAGCTCTAGATTCTCGGGAGTGTCATCGATGGCCAACAGTTTTAAGTTGCTGGGCGCGCTCATTGACTGCCCCCGTTCATGGGGTAGGATGGGAACAAGGAAGCAGAGCCTGAGAGTGCCGCGCGCACCGGAACACAGCGACCAGGTTCTTGCCGCCAACCCAACCTCGCTGACGGCTCAGGTGCCAGATTAGTTGTAGAGTCGAATGTAATTGGAACCGATAACCGGAACTTGGTCCATCGGGCTGTGGACATCGCACTCCCTCCCTGCGATCTGACAAGACGCAAGGCCCCACCCGTGGCGAAATGCCACACTTACCTGAAAATACGATCAGGCTCACCCACAATGACAGAAGCGAAAAGGGAAACGTATATAAGGCTTATCGCAAAAAAGCCTCAGTCGAGTCAAGCGGGAAGATGAGTAGCCTCGTTACGAGGGTGGTGCTGAAGAATGCGTCAGGAGCGAAATTCTAGGTATCGGCTCGCCTCGGAGGCTGCTCGAACTTTGATTCGAAGGTTCGACGCCATCTAGCTTCATGACTTCGGTAATTAGGTCCTTTTAATCTTCTGTGCCACCCTGTGCAGGAAACGGGATGTTGAATTATGCAGTCGCAGTGCCCTCAATCAGTAACGGGGACGATCTTAGTCGCCGACGACCAAGCAGCCAACCGTGAGTTGTTGCAGGAACTCCTGACACTCCATGGATTTGAAGTTATCGCGGTTCCAGATGGAGTATCCGCACTGGAGCAGCTAGACAGCGCGAAGGTCGACTTAGTTCTCTCAGATGTAATGATGCCCCGACTTACGGGGTTTGAGCTGTGCGAGAGAATCAAGAGTAACCCCGAAACTTACTTAATCCCAGTGGTGCTGATAACAGCACTATCCGCCAAAGAAGATCGGCTGAAGGGCATTCAGTGTGGAGCGGATGACTTCCTTACGCGCCCCGTGGATCGAACCGAACTGCTCGCCCGCATGAGGTCGCTTTTGAAACTCAAGCTTCGCACCGACGAACTGGAGCGGGCAGAGTCGGTCCTTTTTTCCCTGGCGCGGAGCATCGAAGGCAAAGACCCTTACACACATGGTCATTGTGAACGCTTGGCGGAATATTCTACCCGTTTGGCCCGGCAAATTGGACTGACCGACGACCACATTACGGCGTTGCGTCGAGCGGGAATCGTACATGACGTAGGAAAAGTTGCCGTGCCCGATGCGATTCTTTTGAAGCCTGGGCGCCTGACCGAAGAGGAGTGGAAGATTGTCCGCGAGCATCCGCTGGTTGGTGAGCGCATTTGTGGTCCGCTGAAATCATTTCGGATGGTTCTTCCCATCATCCGCCACCATCACGAGAAGATGGATGGCTCCGGTTATCCCGACGGACTGCGTGGAGATGCGATTCCCATTACTGCGCGGGTCCTGCAGATTGTGGATGTTTTTGATGCGCTGACCACCGAGCGGCCCTACAAGAAAGCCTTTTCCACGGCCGAAGCCCTTCAGACCATGCGACAAGAAGTAGTGAAAGGTTGGTGGGACCCGCACATCTTCGATCACTTCGAACGGTTTGTACAGACCGGAGCAGCCGATCTCCTCTCCCGCGGGGCGGCGGCCGGCGACTGATCGCGGTCGAGTTGGGACACTGAGAAGTCAAAGATAGCGAACGGCAGAAACCATGGGGACCAGCCATGATGAGTTATTAACGATGAGGGATCGATGAAAACGCGCGCCAAGATTGCGATCTGGATATCCAGAAGCCGACGGCGTCTTTACTCGTTGTTTCTGCTGCTGTTGGTCCTGCCGATCGCAGTTTTCGCTTATTCCGTGGGTCGAGTCCTACGGCACCAAACTGAGACGCAGGCCGCGACTGAGAGTAGGCAGATCGCCCGCGTTTCCGCCACTCTGGTGGAGGAGAACTTCCGTGAAAGCACTGCCTTCCTGCAGTCGATTGTGAACCGCCGGAAATTTGTCGAGGCGTGGAAGAAGCGGGATCTGGACGGGGTCGAATGGGACTTGAAAGAGGCAAGTAATTTGCGTCCGGATCTTGCTTTCGTGAGTGCATACGATCTCGATGGAACGATGCGGGCAGTCTACCCAAATCAGCCCACCGTGCTGAATCAGAATTTCTCGTACCGCGACTGGTACAAAGGCGAGGTCCGCGATTGGCAACCGTATATTTCAGAGGTTTATGAAACTGCTATCGCACCTTACGAGTTAGTCGTTGCCATTGTGGTTCCAATCAAGGATGAGACTGGCAAGCCAATTGGAATCCTCATGGCTCCATATACGCTGGAGACGATGAGCAGCCGCCTTGTCGAGACCAAGATGGGGAGTGCTTGGACCATCTCTCTGGTGGACCAGCACGGTCATCTGTCCGCTCGTCCGAATATCGACTCTTATTCGGCCCCGATTGACCTTGGAGGGTATGAACCGGTCAAGCGAATGCGAGCAGGCGATTCTGGCCAAGGGGCCTTCGTGCGGGAAGGCGAGACCTTCTTTGCAGGATACGAACCAGTGAGTGGCTACGGTTGGGGAGTCCTGGTGGAGCAACCGTTGTCCACATTGCATGCGGGTGTATGGGCGGTTGACCGGCGCGTATGGCTCTTGGGTCTGGTATTGGTTGTGGTTGGTCTTGGGATGAGCACTTTTATGGCTGCTCTGTATTCCAGGCTGGAGACGGGAAATCAATTCATCGATTTGTCGATAGATATGTTTTGCATCGCGGGCTTTGATGGATATTTCAAGAATCTGAACCCCTCGTGGGAGAAAACTCTAGGCTTTACCGAGGGAGAGTTAAAGGCAAAGCCTTATTTAGAGTTCATTCATCCCGAAGATCGTCCAGCAACAACAGCCCAGGCCACTCGGCTGGAAAACTCGGAAGTGACCTTTGCATTTGAGAATCGCTATTTATGCAAAGACGGTTCTTACAAATGGCTTTCGTGGAATGCGGTCTCCACGCCCGAGAAGAAAGTTATCTATGCCGTGGCGCGGGACATTACTGAACGAAAAGGAGCGGAGGAGCGGCTGCGGGAGACCGAAGAGCGGCACCGTAAGTTGTTTGACAACAATCCGCATCCTACTTGGGTTTACGACCGGATGACATTGCGATTCCTGGCAGTAAATCGGGCAACGGTGGAAAAATACGGGTATTCCAAAAACGAACTTCTGGCGATGACCATTAAGGATATTCGTCCTCCTGAAGATGTGCCTCGGCTACTCGAAAGTGTGAGCACGCTCCGCGATGGCATTGAGAAATTTGGGGTATGGAAACATCGCAGGAAAGATGGGAGCACAATTGATGCGGAGATTACTTCGTATGCAATGAGCTTTGCGGGGCGTGAGGCAGAGGTTGTGGTTGCAGTCGACGTGACACAGAGAAAACGGGATGAAGCGGAAAAGCGCAAATACACGGAGAAGCTGGCTGCCAGCAATCGAGAACTGGAGCTGCGCAATCGCGAAGTGGAACGCGCCACGCATCTGAAGAGCAAGTTTCTTGCCAGCATGAGTCATGAGCTGCGGACTCCGCTCAACGCGATTGTGGGTTTTTCCGATCTGCTGGCAGATGAAACTCCGGGTGCGCTGAATCCAAAACAGAAGCGATTCATCGGTCACATCAAACAAGGCTCGACCCACCTGCTGCAGTTGATCAATGACATTCTGGACCTTTCCAAGATCGAAGCAGGACAGCTGGAGCTTCATAGCGAAGAGTTTCTGGTGCAGCATGCTCTACCGGAAGTTCTCTCCACCATTGATCCTTTGGCGATGGCCAAGAACATCCGGGTCGAGCAGAAGGTGCGGAGCAAATCCTTGGTTAAGGCAGATCGCGTGCGCTTTAAACAGATCCTCTACAACTTGCTCAGCAACGCAGTCAAATTCACGCCCCAGGGCGGCGAGATCAACATTGAGTGCGTCGACGACTGGGACTTCGTTTCGGTGTCGGTAGCGGATACAGGAATTGGCATCCGGCCTGAAGACCAACAGGCTGTGTTCGAGGAGTTCAGGCAAGTTGAGGAAAATGCCCACGGTAATCATCACGGCACCGGGTTGGGACTTGCCATCACGAAGCGGTTGGTCGAGCAACAAGGAGGTCGGATTTCCCTGGAGAGCGCGCCGGGAAAGGGGAGCCGATTCAGCTTCACGATTCCTGCGGTGGAACCAAGCTCCGAAGTCCATCCTTTGGAAGAGCCAGCAGCAGCCTCTATCACCGCGACGTCAGGTCGTCTTACCCCGCTGGTGCTGATTGTGGACGATGAGGTTCCGGCGCGTGAGCTTCTCGCCAGCTATCTCGAACCGGAGTACAGGGTAGCGACGGTGGAGTCAGGATCCGGAGCTCTTAGAGAAGCTCAACGATTGCGGCCTGACGCCATCACCCTGGATGTGATGATGCCGGGCAGCAATGGCTTCGAAACGTTAGTAGCACTGAGGAAAAATCCGGAAACGGCGACGATCCCTGTGATTATCGTCTCGATCGTAGATCAGAAGCAGGTTGGCTTCGCTCTAGGCGCCGACGACTATGTCATCAAGCCGGTTCGCAAACCCGCGCTGCTGGAAACCATTCGCAGGCATGTACCGTCGCCGGCCGACGACGATTCGTCCATTCTGCTGGTGGACGATGATCCTAAAGCTTTGGAGTTGATGCAGGAAGCCTTACGCTCTGCCGGATACGAGACGCAAGGAGTGCGCAGTGGGACGCGGGCCCTGGAGGTGCTCGCCAACAAAGTGGTGGGCGCAATCTTGCTCGACCTTCTAATGCCGGGTATCGATGGCTTTCAAGTGATTCGGCACGTACGACAGGAGCCAGCGTTGAAGCGACTGCCGATTCTTGTAATGACGGCCAAGAACCTTACCCCACTCGAGATTGCTCTTCTCCAGCGGGAAACCCAGGGGCTCCTGCAGAAAAACGGATCATGGAAACAACAACTCATTGCCGAAGTCGATCGAGTAGTTCGCGGTCGCACACTGGCGAAGGGGGCAGGCCAATCATGACACGCATTCTGGTGGCTGAGGACAACGCTGTAAACCGGGAATTGCTGCGCGAGTTATTGGAGTTGCGGGGCTATACCGTGCTTGAAGCATGCGACGGTCAAGAAGCGCTCGAAACGATTGAACAGACTCACCCAGAATTACTACTGCTGGATATTGGAATGCCGGTGCTGGATGGTTTCGCAGTTGTCCGCAAAATCCGCGAGAATCCCGGCCTGGCACGGCTGCCGGTGGTGGCTGTCACTGCATATGCCATGCGCGGCGACCGGGAAAGAATCCTTAGTTCGGGCTTCGATGGCTACTTGTCGAAACCCGTCGACCCGTCTTCCCTCACGAAGGAGCTTGATCGTCTTCTTGCGAAACGAGATACTCAGTCCGTAAATTAGGATCGGGGTAGGCTGGCAGTGGTATCTGGCCCCTGGACCTATGCAGTCTTTGTTCCTAGCGGTCCATGTTCTCCACTTCAGTCATGAATTGACGAATCGACTGCTGACTCTGCTCACTTAGCTTCGTGAATTGGACCCCTTGACGATTCTCATTTGCCCACACGACGACGGCATCCGCATCAATGGCGGCTCCCGAGGTTGGGAGTTGAAACGATAATCTGACGGTGTCTTTGGGTTTCAAGTCACCCACTTCCACCTGCATTCCTCCCATGCTGAGGTTCCAACTCACGCCGCGTGCCGTGCGGGATCCTACTGTGCATGAAACATCCGCCTGGATTGGGACGCGCGTATACTTGCGCCGGTTCTCGAGCATTCCGCCGCTCACCGTCCGGAACAGGACGCTCAATTTCTGCCGGTCCACGGGCTTTTGAATAAAGAAAGTCGCTCCGATCGCAAATGCATCTTGCATGGTTTTTCTCTCATCGCTTCCGGTTACGATCACGATGGGAGTTGACTTATTCCACGAGGACTTGCGGACGAGGCGTGCGAGATCTAAACCACTCAGGGTCGGCATTTCCAGGTCCAGGAAAATTCCGTCAAACTTCTCCTGGTTGATCATTGCGGCCGCCTTTTCACTTTTGTCGACAGCACGCACTTCTGCCTTTAAAGACGTGAAGACCTCAGTCATGAGTTCCAGGCACGCGAGGTCATCTTCGACAACCAGCAGTTTCAGTGGTGGCATACGTCGACCTTCTTCTGGAACCACCTTGCCCAACCATCATACGTCCCACGTCAATGTCGATGCCGATTGGAACTGGGATATGCAAAGAGCAAGGATCGATGCGACAAGTGGAGCGCCTGTGCACGGTGCAATCTACTTAGATCACCACATCTTCGGACCGCTTTTCCCATGAGGCGTCACGTTGATGGTCAATCCTTAGGAGCATCCACCAGTGGCTTGCGTCCGAACATCAGGCCGGTCTCTACCTCGACCGGCGTTCCGTCCTGAATATATGGCTTGAACCTCCATTTGCCCAGGGCATCGGAGATAGCCTTTGTCTGATCAGGAAATGCGCTGAGAAAGTGGATATGCCTTATTATGCCTTTTTTATCGATGATGATTCGGACCGGAACAGGGTTGAACCGGTGCTCAGACAAAATAGGATCGACTAGCGAAATCACGTTTTTGCCGCTCGCGTAGTCTTCCACACAGACCGGAATGTCGTTCTCGCCCGTGACCCCTGCGGGACTGGCTTCAGCAGGCAATTGCATCCTGTTCATGTTCTGGATTAAGGTCTTCAGTAATTTCGGATCGCGGCTGGTTAGTACGAATTCCACTGTGTGGCAGCGGATTTGGATGGCCAGATCGTACCAGTGAAGCTCAGCCAGCGGAGACCAATACGAGAAAAAGATAAATGAATGGCCGGCAATCTTTACATCTCTCGGAGTTGCGTCAACCTTGTAGTCGGGCGGCAAGTTCTTCTTCGAGTAATTGATGAGTTCCAAAGCATTTGCCGTCGGGAACGGCGTAAAGAACATATCCTGCGCAGTGATCAGGATACTTCCTCGCGCAGGTCCGTTGAACGCGTTCCCGGGACTGAGTTGCGCGAGCACGTAGCGTCCGCTATCAGACGGCGGCGGCCCCTTGTATTTCTCGATCCAATCCGGCGGCAGTGGGTAGGTCATTCTAAAATACACGCTACTGAAGGCGCTGTTGGTTATGCTCCCGTCCTCTGGAACGGGAGTTATAGAATCATTTGCGCTCGACCAAGCACCTTTGACCAGGATAATTTCAGAGGGCACCTTCGCCTCTGGTTGTGTTGTACTCACCACATTGCCGCGTACCGGTTGAGCATCTTGCGACGTAGAGTCTGGGCTCAGTGCAAGCCATGATGCCGCCAAGACAACGACAAACCGAAGGCATTGAGAACGAGATGGCACGTTTTTGTGCGACATGAAACAGATTTCAGCCGATATCAAAGCGGATCGGCCACGAGCTCCTTGTGTCTTGCCTGCTGAACAGCTGGGCGAGATGCCTTCGCATCTCGCCGATAGTTAACGTGGGAGGATTACAACGAACGCAAGAAATCAAGTATTTCCTGCTGCTGGCTGGGCCTGAGGTTGAAAAACTGCTCCTCCACGAAGCTCGCTTCACTGCCGTGGCTCGCGTGATCCTTGATTGCAGTCAGCAGGTTCGTGGTGCGGCCATCGTGCATGAGGAAGATACGCTGCCCTAGGCCCCACAAGGGAGCTGTGCGGAACTGATCACCACCGGCAGCACCTTGCGAGACATTGTCCGCCAGGCCTACACCCATGTGGTGAATCTCGATATCGGAATAGGCATTCACTGGAGCACTGCTCAGCGATCCGGTGAAGCTCGACATCTGGGTCGTGCCTACCGTGGGATTATGGCAGGTCGCGCAGCCAATGGAGTTGAACAAGGCAGCACCCGAAGAGATCGTGCTCGCGGGAACCTGCTGCCCATTCAGCAACACGTTGCCCTGTGGCGGAGGAGCGAGGAAGCGCATGAAATTGGCGAATGCCGAGACGTCATCGAGCACAGCCGAATTCGGTGTTGCGGCGGGGTTGGATGTGTCTTCAGGATAGCCGGTTCCGGCAAGGTTCAGACAGTTCGCTGGCAGCCCGGTAGCATGCTGGTCTTCGCCGGGAGATGGTCGCTCTTGAGGAAATAGCTCGTTGCTGACACCCATCTCGACGTTGTAGGCTTCGCCGGCAAAAATGTGAAGCGACTTGTTTTGCGCCTTCCAGCCAAAGCGAGTGATCGTGCCGTCGTTGCCGTTGTAGTTAAAGGAGCCAGAGATTCCAAGTCGGTTGTTGTTATTGGCTAGCTGATTTTTCAGCAAAGTTGAATCATCGAGATTCTCAATGAGACCTACACCAAAAGTAGGTGTGGGAATGCGGAAGATAATGTTATTCGCCGCCAGCGCAGCGCTGAAATTAGGTTGCGGCAGATTGCAAGTGCCGGCGTCGGGACGGCCTGTAATCGTGAACACGTCTTCCACTCCGCCATTGGGAGAGTTGGTGTTGACGCTTCCGTTATTATTGAAGAAGAACGGGAACCGTACTTCGAGGGTTGGCCCATTGGCAGTGATGAAGGGCGGGAGGGTATTACCGGGCGCGGTCCCGTTGCTGACGAACTGGAATTGAGGATTAACGGCGGCGCCTGTCCCGCCGACCGCAGGTTGCGCATGACAAGAGCTGCACTGATTTGAGTTGAAGCGCGGTCCCAGACCATTATTGCCGTTGGGGCTGTTGGAAACCGACTCCACGGCCTGGAAGCGGGCAAACCCATCATTGAAAAAAGCCAGGATGCCTGGGTTGTCGTCCGCCAAGACGGAAGGAAGTGCGGCTCCGGTGCCGCGATTCGCGCTCTGGACACCGGGATCGGTCTGGGCGCATGCAATGGCTGCGACGAGCAGCATAGCGTTTAGAACTGCGGCGAGCGAAAGAAATGATCGTTGGTGTTGTGAGAGGTGAAAACACCAGTTGGTGCTGTTTCGAACGCTCCGTGTTGGATCATCGGTTTCCGGACACACTACGGCACTACTTGCAGTCAAGCATTTCATTTGGCATCTCCTTAGTTGGTGAGTAACTCCGGCTTACGCCGGCCTAAAAGGAGACGATGGGCGCGTCAGCTCTAGAGGTCCGCAAGCGTGCAACGATCAATCCCTGCAGACTGTTTTGTTCGTGCTGCAACCCGGCAGTGATCCTTGGGTCTGAGAGATCCATGAGGATGGAACACCGCTAAAAACCGTGCAGCAATGATTGGGTAGAAACTATCTTCGAACCCCGATACAGTCAACGTGCCATTAGTGCAGGAAGAGAACCAGCCCAGCAGCGAATGTGCCGTGCCCATAAGTCGCATCGTAGTTACGATCGCAGGTACAGCCCCAAGTTTGGCATTTGGAACACGATTGCGCTGCCGAGGTCGTGTAACGAACTCAATTGTGCACATGTGCACAGGCGATGCGGTCTATCAGGCGAGCTCCAGATCCTTCAATTCGTGACGGAGTGCTTTTTCAACTTTCTTCTGAAGATCGATTGGGAGTTTCTTGCCTCCTGAAGTCAAATAGAAGGTATCGATTGCCATCTGGCCTTCGGTGTCGATTAACGCGATTTCAATGTTGCATCGCTGCTGCGAAAGGCACGAACTGATTCTGTGCAACAACCGCGGACGGTCCTGAGCGATCACTTGCAGCAGTGTGCTGGTCGAAGAACACTCGTCGTCAAAATCGATCCGCGTCTCGACCACCACTTTGACCTTGCTGCTTTTTTCGCCTCGTTGTCGATCGCGCAGCATTTTGTCGAGATCGGCTTCTCCAGCCAAGACCGCAGCGATGCTTTTCTTGAACCGCTCCCACTCGGACAGGTTCAATTCCAAAGTGCGGAAACGGTCGGTGAAATGGAGCGAGTCCACCACGGTTCCTGCCTGGTTCGAAAAAGCATTGGCCTTCACAATATTCATTCCCCAGGCGGCGAGCACTCCTGTCAACGTGGCGAAAAGCGACGCCCGATCTCTTGTAACCAGTGTTAGTTCATACCAATGCCGACCGCGTTTTAGATCTACCTGCACGGAGTCGTGGCCCAACTGATCGGCCATTTCCATGTGATGCATCACTTCTTCGGCGGAATGAACCTGCAAATATCTTTGCGGGAACCCCTCCACGAAATCCCGGAACTTCGCCCCCGTGACCGGGGCCAGGCTGCGAAGACGCGCAAGTTTTTCATCGCTCACATCGCCGTGCACGCGGTGATCCGCACTGCGGTTCAAGTAATTAGCCGCTCCAATGTAGAGCTGCCAAACGTTCTCCGCTTTCCACGGCGTGAGCGCCTCCGGGTTCACGGCCTTGATATCCGCATAGGTCAGAAGGCACAACATTTTCAGTCGTTCCGGCGTGCCCATTTTCTCGGCGAAAGCCGCCACGGTCTCTGGATTGAAGATGTCGCGCCGAAGTTGCGCCGACATTTCCAGATGATTCGCGATGAGAAACAACACCACGGCGCGCTCGCTCGATTCGACGTCCAGGCGATCCAGACAACGGCCAGCGATCTCCAGGCTTGCGTCCACGTGATTGGTGCCGGGCACTCCTTTGCCCGTGTCGTGCAACAAGAGGGCAAGGTAGAGCAGTTCTGGATCTTCGAGTTCACCCAGCAACTCAGCGTAACGTTTATCCCACTCCGATTTCGATTGGTTCAAGCGGTGCAGACTCTCGATGGCCAGGATCGAGTGCTCATCCACCGTGAAGCGATGATAGAAGTCCCGCACCACTAGGGAATCAATCGGCTTCAGCTCCGGGAGCAACAAGGTCAACAACCGCAAGGAATGCATGGCACGAAGCGCCTCGGCGGCGTGCGGCTGCAGCAGAGTTTCCTGCAGGTAGAGCCATAGTTCGGCGCCTCGGGGCGGAGTGACGGCAAGAGCGGGAAGCTCCTGCTCAATGCGATGCTCCGTGGTCGCGCTCAACTTCAGGCCGTGATGGGCCATAAAATGAAAGAGGCGCAACAGCATTTCGGGATCCTGCAGCGATGAGGACTGTTGCAGAAAAATCATTCCGTCGACCACGGAGAAATCCGGATGCGAAGGTTTCGATCTCCAGCCCTGAAATTGCCTGCGCAGAGAAGACCATGATTCCGGGGTCTCTTCCATCAACTGCGTAACAGTGCGTTGCACGGCGCGCGCATGACCGAAATAAATCCGCATCCAATCCGCTGCAGTGAGGTCCGCCGAATCGGACACGCCAATTTTTCGCGCGGCTGCCTCGTCTTGAGCCTCCCAACTCAGCGCGTTATCGTCACGACCGTGGCGAAAATGCAGGAAGCACCGCGCTGCCATCAAGAACTCGAGCGCAGCCTCCAGTTGCTTCCGCACCGGCCCCCGCAGAGAACTGGTGTCAGGCCAATCGCCCAGCTTGCCCATGGCTGAAATCAGCGCCAGCCAAGAGGCTACATTGCAGTCGCGAAGACCGCCCGGGGTCTCTTTCAGATTCGGCTCCAGATGGAATACGGTGTGTCCCGAACTTTCCATGCCGTTCGCGGGTCACCTCCGCGAGTCCCTGCAGAAGGGGTTTCGATTCCCGCACTACCAGCTTGGGGATCACTTTGTCATGAAGCCGGGTAAACAACTCGCGATCGCCCGCGAGGAAACGGCAATCGAGAAGAGAGATGGTGAATTCGGTATTGTTGGGGTCGAAGCGATCGCACTCCGCCAAGGTTCGCGATGCGGGACTCAATTTGAGTTTCAGGTCCCACAGTTCCTGGGAGAAGCGTTGAATTGCGTCTTTGTGAGCCGCTTCGCACACCCGATCGGCACACAGAAAGAGCAAATCAATATCGGAGTAAGGAAAGAGCCAGCCCCGCCCGAAGCCTCCCGTCGCCACCAGTGCGAAGCCTCGCGGTCCGCTTTCGTCGGCAGAGACACACTCTCGCCAGAGCCGTTTCAGAATATCTTCGATGAGTAGCGTGCGCTGAGCGACTGCGGCGCGACCGTCTCCGCTTGCCGCGAAGTCACGCGCAATTCGCGCAGACTCTTCGGCAAGAGAACCTCGCAGTTCACTGATCAGTAAAGACGCCGCCGTCATGACGTTGAGTCAATGCTCTCACGCTTCGCGTCCTAGCGGGATAGCTGCGAACACGATGCCTTTAAGATGTCGTCCGGTCGCGTCCCGGTAGAATCTTCCCCTGGGTTCCCCGGTATTTTCTATCCTGATTGTTGTTTCTTCTCTTAGCGATTCTTTTTGCGCGGCGCGGTCAACTCGCCAGTTCCTACAAAGCTCCCTCGCCCCGCTCATCGTTGCGAATGCGAATGGCTTCATCTACTCGAGTCAAAAAGATTTTTCCATCACCGATCTTTCCCGTGCGCGCGGCCGCCACTATGGATTGCACCGCCTTCTCCACCATCGCGTCTGGAAGCACTACTTCCAGCTTGGTCTTGGGAATAAGGTCCACGCTGTACTCGCGTCCGCGGTAGACCTCGGTGTGTCCCTTTTGCCGCCCATGGCCGCGCACCTCAATCACCGTCATGCCTTCAACGCCGATCTCTTGCAGGGCGCTCTTGACCGCTTCCAGCTTGGAGTTTTGGATGACCGCTTCAACTTTCGTCATGATGTTGTTCTCAAACTCTGACTCTTCCCTGCCGCGCTTGGCGATCTCGCGCGCAAGCCGACACCAGTATTATCCTCCCTTGTTCCGCTTCGGCAAGTCCAAGCGCAGGATCGTCTTCACTTTTTCACGCGTGACCGACCCATCCTTACGTGCTCAGACGCAGCCGAAACCGATTGAACACAAATCAGCACCGGCTCACTCTATCGTCTAGCGTGGTTTTAAGGAAATCGAAACAATTGATCGGGTCAATCGCGATTTACGGAATGGCCTCAAGCCGTGTTTTCGCCCAAGGGTCTATCATCCGATAGATGCTAAGACTAAAGTACGGCGTGTAAGTTATTGCATGTGCAAGGCTTAACGCAGGCCAACACGGTTCGCAAGAAACGCTCTCCCGTCATGCTGAAGCCGACTACTCCAGTTCAATTGTGAACGTGGAGAGAAATTACCAGAGGCATCTCTTCTAATAGCAGCCTGACTTCCAGAGTAGGCGCTTCTGGCTGGGAGTGGACGGTGTAATCGTCACCTGTGATGACGGATGGCGGCGAGAGCATGCAACCGTCGCCAAGACCGGAAATCTTGTTCTTGAAATTTCCCGCCACCATGTTACAGATCTCGCCCAGCGCGTCAGAGATGTCCGGGCCTACCTTGTCGATTTCCACTCCCAGCATTTTCGACGCCATGAGGGCAGCGGCGTCATGTTGGCAGCGTACGCTCATTACTCCGCATAACATCCCCGCCAGTCCCACCATTGCAGTCACGTTTAGCGGACCCGATGGCTCCGTTGCTAGCGAGGTCAACTGGGAAGCGAGCATGGTTTCGAAGACTTCGCGCGTGGCCAGTTCGAGCACCGGATGCCAATCCTTGTAGATGTCTTCGGCAGCCGGAATGAGATTCCTGGTATTCACAATTGCCTCCCAAGACCGGGTTTCGTACGCAACCGGGCAGGCAGCATTACTTCTCCCGTCAATGGCACATCGGCAAGAAAACGCATGGGCTTTAGCGCGGAGACGAAGCCCGAACGCGGCTCGAGGAGCGAGTGGCCGAGGTTTGCTGATAATCTCAAAGGAGATACTCAGGAGAATACGACCCGTTGCCGCCGATTATTAATGCACAAGGAATCTCGAAGTCTTTCGGAGCCAATCCTCTGTTCCAGAACGTGTCCTTCACAGTCTCAGAGGGCGACCGCATTGGGCTGATTGGACCGAACGGCTCGGGGAAATCCACACTCCTTCGGATTCTCGCTGGCGACGTAAGCCCCGACGGCGGAGAAATTGCCGTGCGCAAACGAGTTCGGCTCAGCTACGTGGAACAGGACTCGAAGTTCAAGAGTGGTGACACGGTTCGATCCGTGGCGCAGAGCGCGATGGAGAGCGCTGGCATGCCGGAATCGGAGCGCGGAACTCGCTTCGCAGAGACCCTCGGGCGCGCCGGCTTCGAAGATCTTGATCTGGAAGCGGTCGCATTGTCTGGCGGCTGGCAGAAGCGGCTGGCGATTGTTGAGGCGATCGTCCAGGGGCCGGACATCCTTTTGCTGGATGAGCCGACAAATCATTTGGACTTGGCAGGAATCGAGTGGCTGGAAGGCCTGCTGGAGGCTGCGGCGTTCGCCTGCGTGGTGGTCAGCCATGATCGTTATTTCTTGGAGAATGTCGCTACCACCATGGCGGAACTCAATCGGACCTACCCCGACGGACTGCTGCGAGTTGCCGGAAGCTACAGCCGTTTTCTGGAGAAGAAGGAAGAATTCCTGCACGCTCAATCCAAGCGGCAGGAGGCTCTGGAGAATCTGGTTCATCGGGAGATCGAATGGCTTCGCCGAGGAGCCAAGGCGCGGACTCGCAAGTCAAAAGCGCGCATTGATAAGGCCGGGGAGTTGATGGGCGAACTAGCGGACCTCAACGCGCGAAGCCGCAGTGGAACCGCACAAATCGATTTTTCTGCGACGGACCGTAAGACGAAGCGACTGATTGAACTGGAGAATGTCTCCTGCGAGGTGGGCGGTCGCACATTATTCACGGAGCTGAACTGCGTGATTACCGCCGGAATGCGACTGGGACTGGTGGGTCCGAACGGCAGCGGGAAGACGAGTCTGCTCCGCCTGTTGCGCGGGGAAACCGCGCCCTCGGCTGGGGAGATTCATCGCGCCGACTGGCTGCGCACTGTCTATTTCGAGCAGAGCCGGGAACTTGACCCGGATATAACTCTGCGTCGCACTTTGGCTCCCGAGGGCGATTCCGTGGTTTATCAAGACCGGTTGATTCACATTGCATCGTGGGCGGCAAAGTTTCTCTTCACCGGCGAGCAACTGAATCAGCCGGTGGGCAAACTATCGGGCGGTGAGAGGGCGCGGGTTCTGATCGCTCAACTCATGCTGCAGCCAGCCGACGTTCTTCTTCTGGATGAGCCCACCAACGATCTCGACATCCCAACGCTGGATATTCTCGAAGAAAGCCTGCTCGAGTTTCGCGGTTCACTCGTCTTGGTGACACATGACCGCTATATGTTGGATCGGGTCTCGACCGTGGTTCTGGGCCTCGACGGACAGGGGGGTGTGGGACTGTTCGCGGATTATTCGCAGTGGGAGGGCTGGCTCGAGCAACGCCAGAGGGCTGCGCGAACCGTAGCCACAAAAACCGTCGCCAGTTCCGCAGGCCGCACCAATGGTGGCCCCGACAGGCAATCATCGCCAAAGAAGAAGCTGTCGTACCTGGAGGCACGTGAATATGACGCAATCGAGCAGCAGGTAGCCGATGCCGAGGAGTTGCTGCAGCAGAAGCGGGTGCAGCTCGAAGATCCTGAAATTGTCAGTGACGGCGAGCGCCTGGTGAGGGCTCACGCCGAGATGGAAGAAGCGCAGGAAAAGGTTGATGCTTTATATGCTCGCTGGGCTGAACTGGAAAAAAAGAAAAGCTAGGTTCGATCGGCCTCTCAGGATGCGAGACAAAAAGCGATGATCGTGTTTCCGCGAGCTCCCGTAGATATTTCAAGCTCCTGCAGCAGTACGGATTCGAGGTCGTCGGGATCGGGCTCCATCTCGCAGCCGGCAATTTGTTGGTCCGTCGCGCCGTGGAAACAGAGCTCACACACGCCCAAGCCATCTTCGGAGCGGACCGGCGGACCAAAAACTCGGCATGTCATGGGGCGTGCTTCATAGAGTTCGCAGTTGCCGGTTGCGGGATCGAGAGCGGGACAAGGCTCGTCATTCGCGAAATCGGAAAAAGCCTCTGCCGCTTTAATCCCCTCCTGGAGCAAGCCAGTCGCGAGATCGCCGGGAAAATCTGGCGAGAGGCGGGCCACCGAATCCCGGGCACGAGCGCGCACCTGTTCAGCCCGCGCCGGTGCTCGCCCTTCGAGGTCGGCTAATCCATTTCTCAATCGCGCTGCGTCGAGTTGATTGATCGGAAATGCGCCAACGCAACACTGTGTACACCCGGGACGACATACCAGCCACGCCCCGCTGCGACGCGTCGCATCGGCTAAGGCAGAGTCCACAATCTGGATCAGCGTATGATCCTTGCGCGGGTGGTCGAGACGCATGATAGTTTTCTGATGATACAACTGAATCTGCGAGCAGGCGCGAAGGCGGGAATTTCGGAAGGATTTGAGCCATCAAGACAGTCTCCCGAAAGCGACGGAGCCGCATACTGCTGGCTCCAGTCGCCGAAAGCGCCCACCCTTCCCCCCGGCGGCGTGACGCTTCCTCGGGATCCCGCGCTCATCGGAAACCGCCTGCCGGAGCTCACCCATGAAACTCGGCTGATGGCGACCCATGAGCTAGTTACAAATTGATAGTGCTGAATCCGCGCTAAACGTTTCATTCAAACGAAACTTTCTTCAGCCAAACACCGATTCCGCGTGACCCGCAAGATATTCCTGAATATCCGGCTATACGGGCGACCGTGATTTGGGTAAGATAGCTGCCACCGAACCCTGCACCCCCCGGGAGCAAGTCGTGCAGTTCCACTCTTTCAATCAGCATTATTTGGAACAGCTCAGATCCGGAGACTTCCGGACGCAGGAGCACTTTGTTTCTTATTTCAGCGAACTGATTCGGCTGAAATTAGGGAAGCGCCTGCATTCCCGAACGGAGGTAGAAGATGCTCGACAGGAGACCTTTGCCCGAGTCCTAACAGCATTGCGAAGAGAAGATGGCATCAGGGAACCTGAGCGCCTGGGTGCGTTCGTCAATTCCGTATGTAACAACGTGTTGCTGGAATACTATCGTTCGGCTTCTCAGGAAACTCCTTGCGACGATGAAGAAGCCGAATCCAATATTCCTGACCCTGCCATGAGCGTGGTTGATGTAATCGCGAACCGGGAAATGCAAAGAAACGTGCGTGAGATTCTGGACGAACTTCCCGAGAAAGAGCGCCGCCTGATCAGGGATGTATTTTTGGAAGAACGGGATAAAGATGAAGTCTGTCGGGATTATGGTGTGGACCGGGAGTATTTGAGGGTTCTGCTACACCGCGCCAAGAAGTCGTTTAAATCCATATATTTAAAGAGGATGGCGGAAGGTACAGTGCCCCGATAGTCGAACTGGAGGCAACCACCGCGGAGGCTTCCTTTACTACCAACCTGACCGATCGCAATAACATAAGGACAATTTCCGAGGGCGTCCAGGCATGCGCTGGCATAGAATAGCCGTTCGGCAAGTCGTGTCCTATGAGTAGTTTAATGGACATCTCGAAAAAGTGGGAAGGCCGCGCTATCGACGGAAAGTTCCCGCTGCGGCAGTGGCTTGGTGGATCTTCGCATAGCGCAGTATTTCTCACGAGTCGCGGTGTCGGTGGATCTGAAAAAGCCGCCATTAAGCTGATTTCCGCGGAGATCTATGCGCCTGAGAAAGTTAAAGAAGACGCTCAGCTTCTTCGTTGGGCAGACATCGCGAAACTCTCTCATCCGCACTTGACGAGACTATTTGAATCTGGCCGCGGGCGCATCGACGACACCAATTTTCTGTATGTCGTCATGGAATATGCCGAAGAGAATCTGGCGCAGGTTCTTCCGCAGCGTCCACTCTCGCCCCAGGAAGTTGAGGAGATGCTTCCGCCCACGGTGGATGCCTTAATTTTCCTGCACCACGCGGGATACGTGCATGGTCACGTGAAGCCGACGAATATCATGGCGGTGGATAACCAGCTGAGAATTTCCACTGACAGCCTTCGCAAGACTGGCGAGGCCGCCGAGCTCGAGACCAGTGCATACGATGCTCCCGAAGTAGGTGCCACGGGAGTATCCCCTGCGGCAGATGTCTGGTCGCTCGGCGCAACGCTGGTCGCCGTGCTGACGCAACACGAGCCGGACATAAAGGATCGCAAAGGCGCGCAGGGTGCGATACCCGATAGCATGCCGGAGCCCTTCCAGGAAATCGCGTGGCGATGCCTGAGTGCCGATCCGCGACGGCGCTGTAACCTGAGTGATGTCCTGAGCGTGGTCAAAGGTCAAGGGCCATCGAACGGGGAGTTCGTTGAGAAGCCTGTCAGAACGAAACGCAAGGCTCGCTGGGTCATTCTGCCAATCGTGGCTCTAGTGTTTCTGGCGGCATTGTTTGGCCGCAGACTGGTGGTTCAACGGCCTCTAAGTGCGCCGCAGGAGACTCATCCGACGGAAACCTCGACGGCTCCCGCGAATTTACCCACCGGGCAATCGTCTCCTCCATTTGCAGAGAAAACGGAGGCGACCCCAACAGGCAGTAGTCCGGGCACAGTGCTGCACCAGGTTCTGCCGGAAGTCTCGCGGAGTGCCCAAAGTACAATCCACGGCCGGGTGAAAGTCAGCGTTCAGGTTTCAGTGGATGCTTCGGGGAACGTTTCTCAAGCAAAGCTAACTTCCCCGGGACCAAGCAAATACTTCGCCAATCAGGCGCTCACTGCAGCGCGCCGTTGGAAATTCAACCCGCCTCAAGTAGACGGGCAAGCGTCGAAGAGCGAGTGGGTTCTGCGGTTCCAGTTTGGCAGGACCTCGACCCAGGTTTTTCCAGCGCAGATAAAGCACTGATTGGATTGCCTCAAACTTCTACGTCTTCACTCTCGTTTTTCTTCATCTTCCAAAGCATCTGGCGTAGCATCCCCAGCAAGAATTCCGCATCCCCTTGCTGCAATCGCAGCCGGCGAACCAACCGCCGGACTGCAGCATGAAACGACTTCGAGGTATTCAACTTCGGGTACTCGCTGGCTCGCAGCGCGTCGAGCAGAGTGTCGGTAATCCGCTCGACTTCGGCTGAAGACGCAGGCTTTCCCTTCGTTCCTTTCACCCCCGCACTGGGGTTCCGAATTAGTTCATAAAGACAGACGGCGACAGCCTGGCCCAAGTTCATCGACCTGTGTTCGTCGCGAGTGGGAATGTGCATCAACCAATGACAATGGCTCATATCAAGGTTGGAGAGGCCGAACTTTTCGGACCCGAACAACAGAGCGCAACCGCCAGTCGTGAGATGCGTTCGAATTAGCCTGGCGCCCTTCTCCAACCGGACCAAGGAATGTTGCAGGTCGCGATGGCCAATCGCGGTGGTGCCAACGACCAGAGAGCAGTCCGCGACCGCTTCGGCAACGGTTTTATACACTTCGGCGGTGGCAAGCGTGGCTGCCGCGCCCACCGCAGAACGAGCGTCTCGGAATGCTATGTCATAGGGATTTACGACTCGCAGACGCGGAATTCCGAAGTTGCTCATGGCACGCGCCGCCGCACCAATGTTGAGGGGATTGCGAACATCCACCAGGACCACGCGTAGGCCTTCGAATTCGGCAGGATTCGGCAACGGTTTCTATTCTACGGTAGCCTTCACCGCGGCGATTCTCGCCCAGCAAGCCTCCTGCCGGACGGCCTTTTTACATGCCTGTGCAATTGTAAAAAATTTGTCAAACGATGCCTCCTGTCCAGAAATTGGGCAGAAACCGTTGTAAGCTTCATTTGTCAACGGCACGGGGCGAATTGCCGCAGCTCTTAAGGCCAACCCCCAATCTAGTCAGGATGGCTTCTCATGGGTCAAATCGCAACACCGCTAAGCACCGCCAGATCGGCTGATCCGATGAACTCCATACGACCGGCGGGAAGAATTCTCGTGGTTGAGGACGATCCCTCGGTGCAGAAGGCATTAAAGCGCTTGTTCGAAACCGAAGGATATGCGGTTGAAGTTCAAGGCAACGGAAGGTCGGCGCTGGAGAGCTTTCAGGCCGCCCCGCCCGCGGTCATTATTCTTGACCTTCGACTGCCCAAGCTTTCTGGCAGCGATCTCTGCAAGGAAGTCAAAGCTCAGGCGCCCACGCTACCGATCGTTGTGTTAAGCGCAACCAGCGATGTTTCCGACAAAGTTTTGTTGCTGGAGTTAGGCGCGGACGATTATGTAACCAAGCCTTTCAGTCCGCGCGAACTTCTGGCTCGCGTGCGCGCGGCCCTCCGGCACACTTCACGCACGGCGAGCGTCAGCCGGGTGAGTTTTGATGGCATTTCCGTAGATTTCAAGAAAATGGAAGTCCAGCGCGATGGCAAAGTTGTCATTTTGACGGCTCAGGAATTTAAGACCTTGCAGTTCCTGGTGCAGAACGCGGATCGAGTCATCAGCCGGGATGAACTGCTGAACGAAGTTTGGGGATATCAGAATTATCCTTCCACCCGCACAGTGGACAATCACATTCTGAAGCTGCGCCAGAAATTGGAGCGCGATCCGGCTAGTCCAGTACACTTCCGCACCGTGCACGGAATGGGTTACAAGTTCGTCCGCTGAGCTCCCTTGGACCCAACATCAGAATCCGCGGCGCACACTTTTCCAACCCAGCCTGAGGCCACATTTGTACATCGGACCCGGCTACGCACGCGCTTTCTGCTCTCGATGTTGATTATTACGGCGGGACTCACTGCCATGAGTCTTCTCGTGGTCCGGCACAGTGTGCAACGCCATGTCCGCGAAGGAATTGTTCAGGACCTGCGAAACTCCGTCACCACCTTCCAGAATTTTCAGCACGACCGCGAAGTTATTTTGACACGTTCCGCGGAATTGCTGGCTGACCTTCCGATCACGCGGGCAATCATGACGCCGCATGACCCGGCCACGATCCAGGACGCTTCCAAGAGCGTTTGGCAGTTGACCGGCAGCGATCTGCTGGTTCTGGCGGATCGTAACGGTGCGGTGGTTGCTCTGCATACCAAGTCTCCGGGATTTTCTCGCGAGGCGGCTGAGCAATACTTCCAGCGATCGCTGAACGAAGAGGACTCAAGCCATTGGTGGTTCGGCGCCCACCATCTCTACCAGACATTTGTTCAGCCAGTTTACTTCGGCTCCAAGACGGAGGGTTCGCTGCTCGGCTTTCTCGTCATCGGTTACGCCATCGATGACCGCCTAGCCCACGAGGTGAGCAAGGTTTCCGCAAGCCAGGTCGCTTTCTCCTACGGGAATGAGATCGTGGCCACGACGCTGACCCAAGATCAGTCCCGAAGCCAGTCGTTGCTGGCGTTCTCCACGGGATCCTCACAGAGTGGCCCGCGCGATGTGGAAGTCGGTAATGAACTTTTTCTAGCGACTTCGCTGGATCTCTCCAGTCAGCAGGAAACACCAGTGCGTCTGACCGTGCTTGGGTCTTACGATCAGGCGGCAAAATTCCTCGATAATCTGAATCGACTTCTGCTGCTCCTGGGCTTCACTGCGGTTTTGCTAGGCAGTGGGCTGGTGTTTCTGATCTCTCACACCTTCACCCGTCCGCTGGCCAGCCTAGTCGAGGGCGTACGCGCTCTCGAACACGGGGACTTTCATCATCCTCTCGATCCCCGGGGAAGCGATGAGGTCGCGGAACTGACTTCTGCCTTTGACCGTATGCGCTCCAGCCTGCTCAAGACTCAACAGGCGCTGCTCGAGTCTGAGCAACTGGCCACGATCGGGCGCATGGCCAGTTCGATTTCCCACGATCTGCGTCATTCCCTCGCCGCAATCGTCGCGAACTCTGAGTTCCTCTGTGACGGGCGGCTAACCGCAGCACAGCGCGAAGAGTTGTATCAAGAGGTTCGCATCGGTGTGAACCAGATGACCGACCTCATCGATTCCCTCCTCGAGTTTGCTAGAACCAGAGAGTCTCTTAGCCCAAGTTACGCCAGCATCGTGGAAACTGTGCAACGAGCCATGCAAGCTGTCCGTTTGCACCCGCGCCATCAGGGAACGCTCATTGAGGTCGACAGCAATGGCCAAGGCCTGGCGTGGTTCGATCCTCGCAAGCTTGAGCGCGCTCTTTACAATCTACTGCTGAATGCTTGCGAGGCAGCGCCTAGCAGTGACGGGCGAGTTCGAGTCACCATTGGCCATGATGAAGTCTCGTTCACGATTGCAGTTTCCGATAACGGTCCGGGCATCGCAGAGCCAATTCGCGATCAGCTTTTTCATCCTTTTGTGAGTTACGGCAAAGAGAACGGTACCGGACTGGGGCTGACGGTGGTGCAGAAGATCGTGCAGGATCACGGCGGAAAGGTGGTCACGGAACGTACGGCGGATGCTCGAACTGTTTTTCGGATCACGATCCCCGGTCGTTCCGCGCCAGGCTCTGCCGAAGTAAACGGCGAAAAACGGGTACCTCGCCCCATAGTGTCATCGAAGCATGAGGGTGTGAATCAGGGTCGAGCCAGTAACGATACGAGCCGGTGAGAACTCAATACGACATTCGGATAAACAGTCCTCGGCGTTCCATTTTTCCAGATTCACGACAATCCGTATGTCGCACGGGAGGGTGTGTGAATAGTCCATGGATCCTTGCAATTCGTTCCAGCGCTATAACGATGGCCTCGTTGGTGGTCTTTAGCGCTGGCGGTCTGGCACAGCAAAGTTCACATCCTGCGGCATCTCAGGCGGATGATGCGGCCGTGCGCGAACTCGACTCGCAAGTCCGCGAATTACGGACGATGATTGAAGAGATGCGCGCCGAAAATGCCCAGTCGCGCGCCGAGATGCAGGAGTTGCGCCAGGAATTGCAGGACACGCGCAAACTTCTCATTCCCCTCGCGGCATCGATGAGCCGTCCCGTCGGAACTCCTGAAGCCGCTCCCTGGGAGGCGAATTCTGTCTCCACCGCGTCGACAACGGAAGTTCAGACTGCTCCCGCCGCGTCAACCCCTATTGACCTAGGAACGCGGGTTCAGAAACTTGAAGAATCCACGCAGTTACTCGGCTCGAAAATTGACGAACAGTACCAGACGAAGGTGGAAACGGCGGCCAAGTATCGTGCCCGTCTCTCCGGGATTATTTTGATGAACGCTTTTCGGAACGTAGGCGCCTCCGACAACCTTGACTTCCCGGACTATGCCCAACCGCCCGCAGCGGGCAGTACATCGCAGGCAAGCTTTGGCGCCACGTTGCGGCAAACTGAAATTGGCCTGGAAATCTTCGGTCCAACTCTTGCCGGGGCGAAGACTTCCGCCAATGTGCA
The DNA here is from genome assembly GCA_963777005.1 of uncultured Acidobacteriaceae bacterium. Lineage (GTDB taxonomy): Bacteria > Acidobacteriota > Terriglobia > Terriglobales > Acidobacteriaceae > Sulfotelmatobacter. The sequence continues at coordinate 125,714 of CAVZPC010000028.1, forward strand.
ATTCGATTTTGCGGGAGGATTCCCTGCAACTCCCAACGGAGTCAACTTTGGCATCGCGCGTATGCAGACGGCGAGCGTGCGCCTCGATTGGAAGGACACCTCCGTGGTTGCCGGTCAGGATTCGCTTTTCATTTCGCCGCTTTCTCCCACTTCCTTTGCTTCGCTTGCGACACCAGCTTTTGCATACAGCGGAAATCTCTGGGGATGGACGCCGCAACTTCGCATCGAGCATCGTTTCGACCTCAATGACCAACAGACGCTGACGCTCCAGGGAGGAATTCTGGACAACCTTGACTGGGAGCAACCGACCGATCCTTACTTCCGTTCCGCGACCGCTGGCGAAAGCACAGGTCAGCCCTCCTACGCAATTCGGACCGCATGGTCGCGGCCGCTGTTCGGCCATCCCTTGAGTTTCGGCGCGGCTGGCTACTATGGCCGGCAAAACTGGGCCTGGGACCGCTATGTTGACGCTTGGGCTGGCATGACGGATTGGCAGATTCCGATTCTTCGCCGCCTGACTCTCTCCGGTGAATTCTATCGAGGCCGCGCAGTAGGCGGTTTGGGCGCCGCAATCGGCCAGACTATTGTGTACGGCGGGAATCCGATGTATTCATCGACCAGCATTCGAGGGCTCAATTCGGCCGGAGGATGGAGCCAACTCAAATTTCAACTGACTCCAAAGCTGGAACTGAATGGCACCTTCGCCGAAGACAACGCGTTTGCCGGTGACGTTCGCGGCTTCGCCACCGATATCAACAATTTCGGCCCGATTCTGGGACGCAATCACGGCGCGCTCGGGAATTTGGTTTACCGGCCGCGGTCGGATTTGCTCCTCTCCGCCGAGTTCAGGCGCTTGCATACCTTCCCCATTTTTGACAGCAGCAGCGTTACGAACCAGGTCAATCTCGCCATGGGGATTCTTTTCTGATGGCGCGCCTCGCTCTGTACCGTATCGCCGGGTGCATCCTGTTGCTGCCGTGCACAATGGCTTCGTCGCAGCAGGTTGAACTCAGGGGCAAAGTGCAGCTCACCAAGAGCGGGCACCGAGTAAAGGATGCTTCGAAGCTCGTGGTCTGGCTGACTCCGGTTGGGAACACGCGTGCCCCTGCAATGCCACAACAACAGCCTTCGGAGATCCCCCAGCTTGTGCAGAAGGACAAGGCCTTCCACCCTTCGCTGCTAGTTATCCCCGCGGGTGGAAAAGTTGAGTTTCCCAACCGCGATCCTTTCTTTCACAATGTGTTTTCATTGTTCGACGGAAAACGCTTTGACTTGGGACTCTACGAGAGTGGCACGACTCGCTTCGTCCAGTTCGACAAGCCGGGCATTTCTTTCATCTTCTGCAATATTCACGCGCAGATGAACGCCGTAGTGATCGCTCTGAACACGCCGTACTACGGAATATCCGACGGGCATGGCGACCTCAGCATTAAGAATGTCACACCGGGGCGATACCAGATGCACGTCTTCCATCCATCAGTCTCTCCGGAAGGGTTGCACGCGGCAGAGCGGGAAATTACGGTCACTCCCACCGACACTTTCCTTGGAGCTTTCAGCTTGTCCGAATCCGATCTCGAACTCGCCCACAAAAACAAATACGGACGCGATTATGATCGCCCGGATCCAGATAGTCCGGCTTATGCGCGGCCTTAGTTATAGGGTTTGGATTTTTCTCAAGAATTAAGAAGGGCGTGCCGGTTAGCACGCCCTTCTTGCCTCTGACCTTCACTTCGTTTACGGCACCTTGCCTTGCAAAAAATCAGCTGTGCGAGTCTGTGCTCGCTGCCCCAATTGCTAGTGGTGACCTCCACCGCTGGAATGCCCCCCGGAACTTGGCGCGCTATGAGAGCCGCCGCTATAGCCGCCACGGCTTCCGCCGTAACTTGGCGATCCGTGATAGCCACCGTAGCTTCCCGAAGACCGCGGCTGCACGATGGGCTGCCTCATGTTGAGTTGTGGCCGCGAATAACCGCTGCGACCATAGCCACTCGATCCGTATCCGCCTGAACCATATCCACGGGAGTAACTGGAACTCGGCGCGGTGCGGTTCCAGTAGCTACCACTCTCGCCACGGCTCGCAGTCTCGGGGCCACTTCCGCTGCGGCCGGCTGATTCATTACTATGCGAAGGTGGAGTGAACGTCTTCCACTCGCTGCGGTTCGGTTCGCCTCGGTTGGACGACGTTGGATTCGACGCACCCTTGCTCGCGGAATTATTCGCTTCCCTGCTGGATGCGGGCGTGCCCGCGCTCGGCTTTCCTGCAGCCGCCGATGAGGTGGCACGAGATTCCGCAGCGCCAGTGCTTCGCCCGGCTGTCACTGGGCTAAAGTGACTCTGCTGCATGGCCTGTTGCAGGTGCGCAGTCTGCTGCTGGAACGATTCCGGCTTCGACGTACTCTGAGTTCCAAAGAAATGCTGCGATGCGCTACTGTGAATCGTGGAGGGCGCCGCCGCCCGTCCACTGGCCGACAAGCTAGCCCGCGACGGAACTACAGGCAGGTTGCCAGTCATCATGTGAGCGCCGCTCAACTGTTCGTGCGTCGCTGCTATCGCCGTTGTGTGACCGGCTCCAAACTGCCCCGCGCCCACCGTCGATACCCCGCGGCTGATGTGCGCATCGTTGATGTGCGCTACATTCGAGAATTGAGTTCCCGCGTGCAGCGGCGCAATCCCGCCATAGCGGTTGTAAGCGCCAAATCTGCCAACCCCCACCACTCCGAACCTTCCGCGATACCCACCCCACCATGGATAGAAGCGGTCACAAGGCCCGATGGGCAACCATCCGAAGCCACCCCAGCCTCCCCATCCAAAACCGAAACCAAAGCCCCATCCACCTCCGAATCCGAAGAACGATACGTATGCCGGCGCCCAGAACGGACGATAAAATCCCGGACCCCAAACCGGTCCCGGCCACCATGCCCATGCGCCGCCATACCACATCCACCGCCCGTAGTGATACGGTGCCCAGCCCCATGGCTCGTAACCAACCCAAGTCCAGCCGTAGTATGGCTCGTAAACCCAGCTGCCATCACGATAGGGCGCCCAATCATCCGGCTCGTTCGGCACCCACACCTGACCGTAGTCGGGTGCATCCTCCCATCGACCGTTCGCGTCCAGATCCTCCGAACCCACGTAATATTTGTTCGTGTGGTGCCAAGCGTCGGCATTGTGAATCATGCGATCGCGATCGCTATTCCACCGGTCCCAATCATCCCGCTCCGAAGCCGGAGTAATCTTGTAGCGCGCATCGGCGCCAGCGCCGCGCACGGTTGCCATGTCGCCCTGTTTGATGTTAGCGATCCCCTGCGGGGTTGAAATCTGCGCCTCGCCCTTGCGCACGATGATGATGCTGTCCCCATCGGGTCGCACTTCAACCCGGAACACGCCATCCTGATGTGCGGGATGCAATGCCACGTTCGGAGTATCGATCTCGGGCTCCGCTTCGCTTTCTCCGAACACGGAGTAATTTGCCAATCCCTGAGCGATCTGAATCTGGATATATTTGTGCGTGAAGTTCGCGATGTTGGCCTGTGCATTCGATCCCAGGCGCAGAATGTTGGCATAGTCGAGTTGGACTTCGGCGCGTCCGCCCGCGGCAGTCGAAACTTTGTCTCCGTTGACGACTGGTTGATTCAATACTGCGGCCGACCAGGTGCCCGAATCTCCGCGCTGTGTCGACACGTCGCCATGAATCATGCTGATGCGGCCTACACCCTGGTCAACTCTTGCAGGTCCCTCGCCCGAGGGGCCGCCCGGCTGTGCTTCTGGTCCCATCTGGGGCGGTTGTCCGGCCTGAGGCTGCCCCGGTTGCGCGGGTGGTCCGGCTTGGCCCGGCGGTCCGGACGGAGGCGGAGGCACGGACTGCGGCTGCCCGATTTCCATCGGCGCACTCGGCTGCTCGGACGGACCACTGCCCTCCTCTGTCGTTTGCGCCGTGACACTGACAGCCAGCACTCCAACCACTGCCAAAATCAAGATTGCGAAATTTCCTACAAACTTGTTTTTCATGAGCGATTGCTCTCAGGTGAACTCGGCTCTATTTCTGCCTAAACCTTCAACCTCGAAGGGCGATTCGCCACTGTACAAAGCAAGTGCCATGCCAAAAGTGGGCGCGCGACGAGCACAGTAACCCTTTTGTTTTCAGGAGTTAGAATCGACTTTCTCAACGGAAGAAGCGGCGGCTCCAGGAAACCGGTGGCCAGCTGCAGCCAAGGTGGTGGTTTTCAGCCAGCAGGACGGGTAAGGCGGTCAGATTCTCACTGCGCTTCTTTCTCCCCCTCATCCGCAATCCCAATTTTCGACAGCCGGTACCGCAGCGCATTTCGCGATAATCCCAGCAACCGCGCCGCCTGGCTCTTGTTTCCATTCGCGCGCCGCAGCGATTCCCGAATCATTTCATCCTCCCACTGCTCCAACGTCATGCCCTCGGGAAGAAAATTACCCGTCCCATTCACGGCCCGCGCCGGACGCGTGTCCAGATGAATGTCCTCTACCTTCAACACTGTTCCCTTCGCCAGAGCGCATGCCCGCTCGATAATGTTTTGCAACTCGCGCACATTTCCCGGCCAGTGATAGTTCACCAGAATCTGCATCGCCTCGGGAGTAATGCCTTCTACGGGCTTGCCAGAATCTCCCGCAAAGCGGGAAATGAAAAGATTCACCAGATCCGGAATGTCTTCCTTACGCTGGCGCAATGGCGCGATGTCGATGGGCACCACATTCAGGCGATAGTAGAGATCCTCACGGAAAGTCCCCTGTTCCAATGCTTCGCGCAGATCACGATTCGTCGCCGCGACCAGCCGAACGTCCACTTTTACAGTCCGCGTTCCGCCCAGTCGTTCGAACTCCCGCTCCTGCAGTACTCGCAATAGCTTCACTTGGATCGCTGGGGGCACGTCGCCGATTTCATCCAGGAATAATGTCCCTTTATCTGCCAACTCGAACTTTCCTGGTTTGCTCGCGTTCGCACCCGTGAATGCACCTTTCTCGTAGCCAAACAGTTCGCTCTCCAGCAGATTCTCAGGGATCGCCGTGCTGTTGATCTTGATAAAAGGTCCCGCCGCCCGCCGCGACTTTTCATGGATCGCCCGTGCAACCAAGTCCTTGCCCACGCCGCTCTCGCCACCCAGCAGCACCGTTGAATTCGTAGGCGCTACACGGTCCACGGTAGCGAGCACTTCCTGCATCTTCGCACTCCGCGCTACGACGTTCGGATGTGCATAGCGCTTGCCCAGCGCCTCGCGTAGCGAACGGTTTTCTTCCCGCAGATTGCGTACGTCCAGCTCCTTGTGGATCACCATTCTCATTTCGCTGAGCGAGAACGGTTTCAGCACATAGTCGCTGGCTCCGGCCTTCATGGCTTCCACGGCGGTCTCGACCGTGCCGAAGGCCGTCATCACCACCACGGGCAGCGCAGCATTCTGCCGCTTGATCGCCTGCAGGAACTCGAGGCCGTTGATCCCAGGCAGTTTGAGATCGGTCACGACCAGATCAACGGCGCTGTCGCGCAACAGTTTCAACCCGCTTTCGGCATCTCCCGCGGAAAGCGTGTTGAAGCCGTCCTCCCCGAGATTCAGTTCGAGCAAGCGCCGCATTTTGGCTTCGTCTTCGACGATCAGAATGGTTGGCTTATGATTCTCCATGGCTCCGCCGCTGCTTCGATTAAGATGCGACTTCCTCACTCGCCGGGAAGAAGATCACGAATCGAGCTCCCGCTGATTCACCTGCCTGAGAACCGCTTTCGAGGCGAATGGTCCCGTGATGGCCATCAATAATCCGCGACACGATCGATAGCCCCAGGCCCACCCCGGTCTTCTTGGTGGTCACGAACGGATTGAAAATCTGCTCCCGCAGCTCCGCCGGAATCCCCGGTCCCGTATCTTCGACTCGTACCTCTACTCCATCCCGGTTCCCGTGGTTCGTCCTCGCCGCGCTCACCCGCAATGTTCCACCGCCGTTGCCCATGGCGTCGTAAGCGTTCTGGATCAAGTTTACAAAGGCTTGCTCGCAAAGACTCTCATCCAAGGGAACCGGCGGCAAATTCGGCTGATACTGCCGCTCCACGCGAATCGAATCGTTTTGCTGGGTCAAAGATACGGAATGCAGCGCTCGATCCAGCAACGGCGTAATTTCTTGCGCAACCAGATCGGCATGCAGCGGCCGGGCGAAATCCAGAAATCGCGTGACCAGAGCGCTCAGGCGATTGGTCTCACTCGATATATACCCAGCCAACTCGGTGGCCAACGGGTTCGAATCCCCTAGCTTCTGATGCAGCATTTCGGCTGAACCTTTAATCACGCCCAGCGGATTGCGAATCTCGTGTGCCAGTCCCGCGGACATTTGTCCTAATGCAGCCAACCGCTCGGAACGACGCGCCTCTTCCTGTGCCTGCTCCAGCCTGCGGTTGGTTTCGGCCAGCGTCTGTGCCAGTTCCTGGTAGCGATTGATCTGCCTTCGATTCTCCACCATGAAGCGGTTCACCACCATCGCCGCTAGAAAAAAGAAAAGAATACGGATGGCGAGCAGCCCGGAGCTTTCCTCATTAATTTCGTATTCCTGCAGCGCGGGATAAAGATAGGAGCAATACGCGGCCGAGGCCAAAGCCGTCCACAACAAAGTAGCCAGCGGACGAAAATATTCCGCCGCTGTGACCGCCGGCAGAAAATAGATCGGCCAGTAGCTGCTGTTGATGCTCAGTTGTTCCCCGGTGTGGTCGATGAGCAGCGTAGCCAACGCGATCTTGAGTACGACGATGTACGCGGCGCCCCGGTGCGGCGCCTTCCTCAGAACCCAACTCTCACTTAGCTGCACAACGCCGAACGCCAGCAAAACAAGCTGTTTGTGAATTTCTCGAACCGGCGGCAGTACCGCGAGTCCGGCCAGGAATAGCAGCCAGAGAACATCCATCCAGTTCATTGAAGGACGCTTCTGTTCGCTCATAATCGGAACTCGAAAAATAACGGCGCCGGGATCGGGCTGCCTCCCCGTCTCCCGGCGCTATTTTCCCTCTCTCGTTTCACTTCGGTCCGCTTGCCAATCGCAGCGCATGCGAACCTATCAGACGCCAGCTGCGCAGTTCGCGTCAATGTCCTTTCTTAGGCGAACTCTCATGACTCTGCGTTGTGGTATGCGAACTTGGCTGCGAATGCCCTGAAGCCGATGCCGGCTTCTGCCCCTGATGCCACGCACTATACTTCTCCTCCTCATCCCGCTGCTGCTGTCCGTTCCCCTGCTGCACAGGTGCCACTGGCCTGACCAGCGGATTGGATCTCTGCTGCGCCGGTCGCGAACTCCGGTTCACGGGTTGATTTGAGGGTCGCGACTCTGTAGTCGGCTCTGGCTCCGGCGTGCCTTGCGCTTCCCATACTCGTGGTTGCGTCTTCGTCGGACCACTTGCACCACTGGGTTGACCAAATGAACGGAAACCATCATCTCCTTGCGGCTGTTGCCGCGTCACTGGAGCGACCGGCACCGGCCGCCCGGGTGCTTGCTGCCGCACCAAGGATGAGTCCTGGTTCAAGCGTCCCCCCGCCTGTACTTGTCTCTGAGCGAAGGAACTCGGCATCGGAGCCGGTGTCCTCAGTGCCACCACTGGACGGCTCATCACGGCTGCGGGTGGCCTATTCGCCACCGGCCTTCCCGACCCCAGTACGCTGCTGCGCACAGGTTCGACCGCAGCTATGTGCGACACCGGCGCCGCCGCCAGTTCTCTCGCCGGAACCGACACAACATTCCGCGCCACCGGACGGGCATTCACAAACGTGTCACGCGACACAACAGTCACTCCCCCGTTCACACCGCGATTCGCATACGTGATGTTGTTCACCGTCGTGTTCCGGTTGATGACGACGGCGTTGTAGACGTTTGTCACTCGCGAAACATCCACACGCGTATTCGTAAGGTTCACGCTGTTCACATAAACCCGGCTCACACGGTAGCCCGAAATAAATACTTCGCCCGGAGCCAGCGGAAACCATCCCACACCTGCGCCAAAGGAAAACGAGAAATTGAATCCCGGTCCCCCGCCAACCCATGCCACTAACGCCGGCGCGTACATGGGGCGGACAACGCTCGGTCCCGGAACCCAGAGCCATCCGCCATTTGCGAAGGCCCATCGGCCGTAGTGAAATGGAGCGAATCCCCAAGGCTCATCTTCCACCCACGTCCAACCCCACGGCCCTACCCAAGCCCAATGGCCAAAACGATATGGGGCCCATCCTGCCACCAGAATTCGCGGTCGCCAGACTGTACCGTAGCCCGCAACGTAGCTCCAGTCGCCATACTCATCGAGATCCTCATATCCGGTCATCTCGCGCGAAACATAGTTCGCGGAATCAGATTGGTCTTCTGTCCGATCTCGATTCAAAGCCCAGGTATCGAATCCATCGTCACCCGGAATCTGGCCGAGTTCATAATCCAGATGATCAGTGCCCGTAAATGTGGCGTATTGGTTCGCGACCACGGTGTAAGAAGAACCGCCGCCAGTAACTTCACCACGTCCGCGCCAGACGGCCACTTCTGTCTGACCGCCGTCCGCATCAACATCGATGCGATAGTCTCCGGGCTGCATCACCACGAACGCGACGTTGGGCGTGTCGATCTCATAGGAGTCTTCGTCGTCCACGTGCCGGACTTTCACAATCAGCGATCCCTGCGCCAAACGAATCTGCGCTGCCCGGTCGCTTACCTCCAGTAACGTAATCCCAGTCTTCGGGCCGAGCCGTAGCGCGGTCGATCCAATGTGCACCTCGGCGCGCGAGTTTTCATCGGCCCAAAGATTGTCGCCCGTCACCAGCGGTCGATTCAGCACCGCATCCACCCAGTCGTTCTCTCCACCTGGCTGAAACGAAACTGAGCCTTCCATGTAGTTCAGCCGGGCGACGCGGCCCGGAGGATCCTGCGTCGCGTCCTGCGAATCTTGTGGCCCTTGCGCCGCCTGCGAATCTGGCGTGACTTGCGCGTCCTGCGCCTTGACTCCGACAGGCGCCTGCAGCATGAATGCCAGGCCGGCAACTACAACCGCCCAGCGCCACCACTGCCGATATGTCTTCATAATTTCTTCCCCGTTGGATAAAGAAGCGTCATGGCCTCAATCTTATCCACAGAGGAATAAACACGAGTAGATACCTTTAGTTTCTTGCCGTTAGATGGTGGTTTTCAGCCAGCCCTGGCCAATAGCGTGCAGCTGAGACACATTCGTAATCCGCGGAAACGCAGTGTGAAAACAGCGCCAATCGATCAGCCGGGGCGCAACGCGAAGGTGGCCCAGCGCTTCAGAGCTGGAAAACAATGAAACAAGGCCCGGAAGGACCGCCAAGACTACTGTGGAAGACCGGCACCTCAGCGTCTGTGGTCAGACTCAGTTCGCCAAACCGACCCCACCCCGCTTACCGGTTCACCGGCTTCGGCGCGATCTCATCCAACGTAAGATTCAACTCCAGCACATTGACGCGCGGCTCGCCCAGGAATCCAAATTGTCGCGATTCCGTGTGCTGGTGCACCGCCTCGCGAACTACATCCTCGCTCAGCCCGCGCTCCTTCGCGATTCGCGGAACCTGAAACTCCGCCGCTTCGGGCGAAATGTGAGGATCCAGCCCCGAACCCGACGAGGTTAGCAGATCCATCGGAATTGCCGCTCCAGGATTCTCCGCCTGCAGCCGGTCTGCATCTCCCTGCACTCGCGCGATGAGAGCTTGATTGGTTGGCCCCAGATTCGATCCGCTGGAATTGCCTGCATCGTAGCCCGTTCCCGCGCTCGAGGGGCGAGAATGAAAATATCCCGGCGAAGAAAATGACTGTCCGATCAATCGCGATCCGACGACTTTTCCATTCCGCGTCAGCAGCTCCCCGTTGGCCTTGCTTGGAAATAAAACCTGCGCCAGGCCGGTAATCAACAGCGGAAACAGCAGACCGAATAACACAGTCGTTACCAGCGTCATTAGTACAGATGTGATCAGATTCTTCTTCATAATTGCCTCTACGCCAACCCTGCCCGCACAATGAGCAAGTCGATCAGCTTGATTCCAATGAATGGCACGATTACTCCACCTACGCCATAGACCAGCAAATTTCGGCGCAGAAGAATGGCTGCGCCTTGCGGCACATATTTCACCCCGCGCAGGGCCAGCGGAATCAATGCCACAATGATCAGCGCATTAAAAATAACCGCCGACAAGATCGCCGATTGTGGCGTCGCCAGCCGCATCACGTTGAGCGCCTGCAGAACGGGGAACGTTCCGGCGAACATCGCGGGGATGATCGCGAAATATTTGGCCACGTCATTCGCGATCGAAAAGGTGGTCAGCGCACCCCTGGTCATCAGCAATTGCTTGCCGATTTCAACGATCTCAATCAGCTTGGTGGGGTTCGAATCCAGATCCACCATGTTGCCGGCTTCCTTCGCCGCCTGAGTGCCCGTGTTCATGGCTACGCCTACATCGGCCTGAGCCAGAGCGGGAGCGTCGTTGGTGCCATCACCCGTCATGGCGACGAGTTTCCCTTGCCCCTGTTCGCGCCGGATCAAATCCAGTTTGTCCTTCGGTGTAGCTTGGGCGAGAAAATCATCCACACCGGCTTCGCTGGCGATGGCCGCCGCGGTCAGCGGATTGTCTCCGGTGATCATGACCGTCTTGATCCCCATGGCGCGCAGTTGATCGAAGCGCTGTCGCATGCCGCCCTTCACAATGTCCTTCAAGTGAATCACACCCAAAGCACGGCCATTCTCCGCCACCACCAGCGGTGTTCCGCCGGAACGTGATATCGCTTCTACTGATTCGCGTACCTCCGGCGGCAGCGTGCCGCCTTGCTCCTCGACGTACCTGGCAATCGCATCGGTCGCGCCTTTGCGAACGGCGCGTCCATCCAGATTCACGCCCGACATACGAGTCGTGGCGCTAAACGGAATAAATTCCGCATCATGGCTGCTCATTTCGCGTCCGCGCAGTCCGTATTTTTCTTTCGCCAGGACGACAATCGAGCGTCCTTCGGGCGTCTCATCGGCCAGCGAAGAAAGCTGCGCCGAGTCGGCTAGCATCGCTTCGGTCACGCCGGGCGCGGTCACGAACTCCGTCGCCTGGCGGTTTCCTAGCGTAATCGTTCCAGTCTTATCGAGCAGCAGTGTGTTCACATCGCCCGCAGCTTCCACGGCCCGTCCCGACATAGCCAAAACATTGTGCTGCACTAACCGGTCCATGCCCGCGATGCCGATCGCTGAAAGCAGTCCACCGATGGTCGTCGGAATCAGGCACACCAACAAAGACACGAGCACGAACACCGTCTGCGGCGCACCCGCATAAATCGCGAAGGGCTGCAGCGTGACGACCGCCAGCAGAAACACAATCGTCAGCCCCGCCAGCAAAATGTTCAGCGCGATTTCATTTGGCGTCTTCTGCCGCTCTGCGCCTTCCACCAGCGCGATCATGCGATCGAGAAATGTCTCTCCGGGATTGGACGTGATCTTCACCTTCACCCAATCGGAAAGCACGCGAGTCCCGCCGGTCACGGCCGAGCGGTCGCCGCCAGCCTCACGAATCACCGGCGCCGATTCCCCTGTGATCGCCGATTCGTCTACCGACGCGACGCCTTCCACAATCTCGCCATCGCCGGGAATAAACTCAGCAGCCTCCACCAGCACCAAATCGCCGCAGCGCAACTTCGATCCCGGCACCGTCTCGGTCTTCCCGTCGGGAAGCAGGCGGTTTGCCATCGTCTCCGCCTTTGCGCGGCGCAGTGCATCGGCTTGCGCCTTGCCCCGGCCTTCCGCCATAGCCTCGGCAAAATTGGCAAACAATACTGTGAACCACAGCCACAACGTGATTTGTAGATTGAATCCGAAGCCGCCGTGCTCTCTTTCCATAACTAGCAGCACCGTGGTCACCACGCTGCCCACTTCCACCACGAACATCACTGGGTTGCGCATCATGGTTACGGGATGCAGCTTGATGAGCGAGTCCCACGCCGCGCGGCGCACGATCTTCATGTCCCACAGACTGCGTTTTGATTTCTTGCTTGCCATATTTTCCTAAAAGGTTTTGCCTGCCATCATCAGCAGATGTTCGAGAATTGGTCCAAGACTAAGCGCCGGAAAAAATGTCAGCGCCCCTACGATTACCACCACTCCGATCAACAGAACCGTGAACAACGGTCCGGTCACAGGGAAGGTGCCTAGCGTTGCCGGAGTCTGTTTCTTTCCCGCCAGATTGCCCGCGATCGCAAGCATAGGAAGAATCATCATGAATCGTCCTAACAGCATTGCCATGCCCAGCGACGTGTTGTACCAAAGCGTGTTTCCGCTTATTCCCCCGAAAGCCGAGCCGTTGTTGGCCACCGCTGAAGTAAACGCGTAAAGCACTTCGCTGAACCCGTGCGGACCGGCGTTCGCCATCGCGGACGTGCCGAAGCCGTAGAGAACTGAGATCGCCGTGAACACCAGAATCACCAGCGGAAAAATCAGGATTACCAGCATCGCCATCTTCACGTCGTAGGCTTCGATCTTCTTGCCCAGATACTCCGGCGTGCGCCCCACCATCAACCCGGCAATGAATACAGACAAAATTACGAAGACCAGCATTCCATACATCCCAGCGCCCACTCCGCCGAAGATCACTTCACTCAACATGAGGTTGATCAGCGGAACCATCCCGCCGAGTGGCGTGAATGAGTCATGCATGGAGTTGACCGCTCCGCAGCTTGTGTCGGTGGTCACCGTGGCAAATAGCGCCGAGTTCGCCACGCCGAAGCGCACCTCTTTCCCTTCAAGGTTGCCCGTGGCTTGCGGCGCAGAGGTCGAATGTTGCGCGCCATGTTGCGCTGCTGCCGTTAATAAAGGATTGCCTCGCCCCTCCGCCCAATACGCCGTAGTCACGCCGGCCAGGAACAACAGAGCCATTGCCGCCCATACCGCCCATCCATGCCGCGGAGAGCCCGTCATTTTTCCCAGGGTGAATGTAAAGGCGGAGGGAATCGCAAAAATGCAGAACATCTCCAGGAAATTCGTGAACGGAGTGGGATTTTCAAAGGGATGGGCGCTGTTCGCATTGAAGAAACCACCGCCGTTTGTGCCCAACTCTTTGATGATCTCCTGCGAGGCCGTCGGCCCCTGCGCGATCACTTGCTGCGTCACGGTCTGCATCACCGGTTTGCCGTCGGGACCATTCACCGGCTTGCCGTCGGAACCCAATTGCGGCGTCTGATATGGGTCTACCAACTGCACCGTGTCATAGGGCTTCAGGTTCTGGACTACACCCTGTGACACCAACACCAACGCCCCTATCAAACAGAGTGGCGCCAGTATCCACAACGTTCCGCGAACCAAATCCACCCAGAAATTGCCGATGGTCCTTTGCTCTCGCCGAGAGATGCCACGAATGAAGGCGATCGCCAGCGCCATCCCTGCCGCTGCTGAAACCCAGTTGTGATACGCCAGACCAACCATCTGCGTCAGATAGCTCATGGTGGTCTCGGGCACATAATTCTGCCAGTTCGTGTTCGTGGTAAATGAAGCTGCAGTGTTGAAAGCCAGCGCCGGAGCCACTCCTGCCAGCTTTTGCGGATTCCATGGCAGGAATGCCCACTGCTGCACACGCTGCAGCACATAAAGCAAAATCATGGAAACGCCGCTGAACAACAGCAGCGCCAGCGCATATTCTTTCCAGTCCATCTCGTGGCTTTCATCCACGCCCGTGAGCTTGTAGAGAACGCGCTCCACCGGTCGCATCACGGGATCGAGCCAGGTCCGCTCGCGGCTGAACACGCGCACCATGAACGCGCCCAGTGGCTTGGTCACGAGGAACACGACCAGCAAGAAAAAGAAAATCTGCAGCCATCCATTCGCCGTCATCAGAATTTCTCCGGCCTCAACATGGCGTAGACGAGATACACCGTCAATGCCACACAAATCAACAGCATGATGATCGATCCCATAAACTCCTCAGCGCACGCGCTCGCAGAACTTTACGTAGGCAAGCGAAATCACAAAGAACAAAACAGTCACAACAAGAAAGATCGCGTCTTGCATCTCAGACTCCCTCCAACCTCTGGTCACCTAAGCACCGGGGTCATTTGGGCTAGTAACCTCGCTAGAACTTGACCATGATGTCGATGTCGACGAGTTGCTCATCCCTGCGCAGATCGGGAAACCAGACGCTGCTGCCCTGTAATCCGCAGGCGGTTTGCGCGGCTCCGAGCGTTAATGCTCCAGACGTATTCCCGTCGTTGCAAGCAAAGAATTGGGGAGAGCCGTTGTTGGTATATGGTACGCCCCCTGAACCCGGCGGCGTGACTCCGCCCTTACCAGACCAATAGGGCACGCTGGCATGGCGATAGTCGTATTCCCAGCGGAACGTCAGCCATTGTTTCGGCATGTAGTCGTAGGTAATCGAAGTATCCCACGCCTTGAACCGATCTCCGGGATTCCCCGTAAAGTAGGGAGCGTTGATCGCCGCCGAGGAAGCCGTCTCGCCATTGATCGGAGGGAGCAGAACGAGATACCGTCCCGGATTATTAATTTGGCCTCCGCCGATCGTCAATCCATAGTGGTCCTTCTTGAATTGCATCCGGTTGTAGATCATGTAGCCGATAAAGCTCTGCTTGGGATCAATTCCCCCCTGCGGAAAGTTGGCACTCGGTTGTGCTAGGGGATCCCTCTTGTTCCCGTGACAACTCACACCTGCCAGAGTGGCCGTACTGGGGCCGAATTCGCAACCCATATCGCCGGTAAATGAAAATGCCATTTTGTCGAGGGTCTTTTCCGGTCTGTCGTAATACTTGATCTCGATACTGTCGTCGGTGTGGATGCGCCCGCGATTCGGTATATACAAATCGTCATGGCCGAGCCCGTAGTTGTTGGAGATGATGTTCACCCAAGGTCTCGGAGTCCACTTGATTTGACCACCCAGGCCCTTCCTCGAATTGGCGGAGCCATACGATTGCCATCCATTAATGAACCAAGGCTCGATCTTGAGGTGCGGGTTGGGGAAAATCTGCACGCGCACGCCCTGGAAAAACCACGGAGTGTTGGAAGAAACGTAGGAGGGTTGGTAGGCCCAGTTATCGAAGTTGTAGTAGCTGAACAGGCCAATGTACGACATGAAGATTCCTGCATCGATGTTGATCCCGTTCAGCGCGTCGATGTGATAACCGCCGTAGGCTTCCGCCAGGTAACGATCTGCGTCTGCAATATTCCACTGCCCCTTGGCATAGCTCGGGTCATTCCGGACTGTCGCCGTCGAATACATCCCGAACTGAGTCATCAGCCGGGCGCGAACATTGTCGTAGTGGAAGTCACCGCCGACGCCGAGTTGCTCCAGCTGGATTTCGTTTGAACGAAACAGTTCGCTCGATCCACCCATCGAGTCGTCTACCGGCTTATTAAAGTCGTAACTGTAGGTAACATCGGCTCTGATCTCTGGTGTGAAGAATTTGGAATCAAAAGCCGTATCCTTGTTGCGCGGGTTGCCGTTCAGCCAAGTCCAGTCCCAGTCCGAGAAGGGTGCGATCTTTTCTTTTTTCTTGGGCGCGGCATCGGCGGATTGACCTGGGGCAACCGCAGCCGGAGCACCTACGGCCAGAGAAGCCAGGCTCGGGGGTTGTACCGACCCACCTAGCCCCGTGGTTGTCGGAGCAGCGATTGCCGTGGCCACCGCGGGCACCACACCGGGCTTGCCAAGTTCTGACGCCGTTGCTTTCGCAGGCTGCTCGGCAGTCGTGCGGACCTTCAGCTCCGCCTCTAACTGCTCGATGCGCAGCTTCATCGCTTCCAGTTCTTTCGCCAGCGCCTCCGGATCCTCAATTCTCTTGGGCGTTTCCGCGGGTTTAACGCTGCTCGTAGTCGACTCATGGGCCGCCGCGTCGGGTATGGGTTGGGCGGGTTCGTTCAGTTTTGCCGACTGCACATCCGGTTGCACCTGAGTTTGCGCAAAACCGCGGAGTGGCTGACCAAACGCAAGACAAAGGACAATCATTGGAGGGAAAACTGAAGCTGCCTGGGTCTTGCTCAATAGAGTCTTCGTAATTTTCATGATCGCATCCTTTCCAGTCCGAAATCCGGTGCTTTTCTCCGAATCACGGAGCGCTGCTGAAGCGTTGTTGATATTGGCGCCACAGGCTAAAGGAAGCGGACACTCCCGTCCAATCGATAATTTCTCTGCGGCTGATAAGAGCTTAGTCTCCAAGCTAATTAAATATGGCGGTGATAACGGACCACTTCCCCACTTTTACGAGTGTGGTTTATCCACAGCTTCGATCGCGTTAGACGTCCGAGGGGAATGTATTCCTCGTCCAAAGTTTCAATCTCTGCTTCCCTGAACTTCATCAACATAGGCGTCGATGTGTAATACTTAACTCGGGCCACAACCTTCGTCTCCAGATCTTCCTGAGCTGGCTTCTCGTGGTTCTCGAATGCCACCGGCATCGCCGAATAGCACTGCGGAGGGACAACCTCCCGGAGCAGTGCGATCAGAAAACAAACCATAAACACGGTTCCGGCACCCGTGATGGCTACAAATAGCACCGCCAGCCACATCACGCGACTCCAAGGCACTGCATTATCGTTGACTCACCAGTTCACCACTGAGGGAGTAAGAGAGCTCTAAGGAATTTCTAAGGATTTCGTAAAGGCGTAATTCGCGTGCCCCCAATCAGCCGGACACACCCGCAGAATCGGGAATACTTACTGCCGTCGGACGGAGCCTTTACTTCCCAACACTCGTGAAGTGGCTTACACGGAATTTTGATTGCGCCAGTTCCTTGACGTCCAACTCTCCGCTTTTGTCCTTATCCAATCGTTCGAACTCCGCTTCCATAAAATTCATCCACTCCTGTTTGGAAATCTTGCCGTTCTTGTCGGTATCCATAAGGAGCAACAATTGTTTAACCTCGCCCTCCGCGAGCGCCAGCTTATCCTGCGGCTGTGGAGCTGCTGCCTTTGTCTGTGCGGGCGCAGTTGCGAGTGCCCCCCAAATCGCGATCAACATTACACTGAACGCTATGATCCATATGACTTTCGTCTGGCTCGACATGCTTGACCTCCGCGCTTCGCTCGCCTGATGTTGCCCTTCGAATAGCCAGGCTGCCCCGCGCATCAGGCGCCGTATGGTGTGATCATACTTCCGAACTCCAGTGGCCGTGATGTTTTCGACCAAGCTCAGCAGCCCCACTCCGCCTCGCCCGGTTGGGCAAAGTACGGCCGGGGCTTTGCTGGCTCACTGGTCATCGACTCTAGTTCGAGCAGCGCCAGACGCGCAGCGTTTACTAGACGGCTCTTCTCTGGTTGCGGGACTTCCCTCCACGAGCCACGCCCTTGGCTGCCCTTGCTCGAAATCTCCGGCATCAGCGCCTGATGATAGTGATGGAAAAGCTCGGCCAACCGTTCCGGTGCCACTTCGTTAATCCACATGACCCTTGATCTCCCCAATCTGTACAGTTCTTGAGGCCTGTTCTTTTCCGCCTCACGATCATTGGACACGGAAGCGCACAAAGTTCGAATAAAGGGTGCATAAAATGTTTGTAAAGGTACAAGCGAATGGAAGACGACCGGCAAGACGAACTACAAACCTGGTTCGAAGCGATATCCGACCCAAGGCTCGGTCAGCAGATATTTCGGCGAGGAAGGATCACTCTCAATTTTTTTTCGCAACTGGCCAATGAAAACTCGCAAATACTCTGGCTGCTCCGTGCTATTCGGTCCCCAGATGGCCGCCAAAAGCGTACGGTGGGTCACCACTTTTCCCGGACGCCGCGCCAGATACACCAGCAAATCAAACTCTTTCGGTGTGAGATGAACTTCATTGCCGGCCACCTTCACCGATCGCGCATCCAGATCGATCGAAAAATCTCCGGCCGTGATCACGCTGGGCTGTTCCTCGATCTCGGGGCTCCGCCGCAATTGCGCCCGAATTCGCGCCAACAGTTCATTCATGCTGAACGGTTTCGTAACGTAATCATCGGCACCCGCATCCAGCGCTTCCACCTTGGAGCGGTCCTGCCCGCGCACCGACAGCACAATGATCGGCACCTGCGAGGTCTGCCGCACCTGGCGGCACAAATCAACGCCATCCAGATTCGGCATGGCCAAGTCCGTGATCAGCACATGAGGCGTCCAGTTCTTCATCAACTCCAGCGCCATCTCGCCGTCATTGGCCACACGGATGTCGTAACCCTGGGAAGAAAGCGTCGTCCGCAGCACCCGCGTGATCTGCGGTTCGTCATCCACCACTAAGATTCGCCGGTGTTCGGTCGTCATCTCTTACTCACCGCATTTCCTGGGTCACAATATGAACGTCTACCGCGGGGGTATCGCGCAGGAACTTGTGAATAGCGGAAAGATAGAAATATCGCTTCCATCCCTTCGTAGCCGATCTCCCGAAGACGACTTGTGTAATGTGATTTTCGCGCACAAATTCGGCAACTTTTTCCGCTACCACTTTGCCCTCGGCTTTCGCAACCTTCGCGCCGACACTCTCGGCGAAACGTATATTGTCGGCTAGAGTGCGCTGGTTTTCGTCGCTCTCATCCGCGCCGGTGTCTACGTAAAATACATACAGATCGCCATCCAAGGCCTGCGCCATCCGCGCCCCACGCGCGATCAAATACTGCGCCGCCGGGTTCGAGCTAATACATACCGCGATCCGCTCGCGCACCTGAAGGAGTTGACCATCCTCGGTTTTCAATTCCGAAAGCGTGCGATCGACCGCCTGCGTTACCTGACGTAACGCCAGTTCGCGCAGCGCAACCAGATTCGTGTTGCGGAAAAAATTCGCCAGCGCGCGCTCCACCCGCTCAAGCGGATAGATATCTCCGCGTCGCATACGGGTCTGCAGAGCCTGCGGAGTGAGGTCCGCCATTACAATTTCGCCGGCTCGCCGGATCACCCAATCCGGCACTGTCTCCCGTACCTGCACGCCTGTAAGTTCTCGAATCGTTGGCGCCAAACTCTCAATGTGTTGCACGTTCAGCGTAGAGAGAACGTCAATCCCGGCATCGAGCAGCTCGAAGACATCTTCATAACGCTTGGCGTGTTTGCTGCCTTCAATGTTCGTGTGGGCCAGTTCATCCACCAGCACCACATGCGGCTTGCGCGCCAGAATCGAGTCCACGTCCATCTCTTCAAAAATGGTCGCTTTGTATTCCAGCTTCTTGCGCGGAACTGTCTCCAAACGGGAGGAGAGTTCCACGATCGGTTTGCGGCCGTGCGTTTCCACAACTCCGATTACCACTTCTTCGCCGCGGCTGGCCCGCCGCACGCCTTCGCTCAGCATGGCGTAGGTTTTTCCCACGCCGGGAGCATAGCCTAGAAACAGCTTGAACACCGCTGGCCGCTGTGCCGTGTCCACTTCCTTAAGCCATTCTTCGGGACTCTTAGTCATCGCCGCTATTCTCCACGCCCCAAGGAAAATTGTCGAATCCTGAATTGTGCTCGCACGGAAAATCTCACTATCGCGACACAGAAAATGTCGAATTCTTTTTCTCTTGAGTCGATAGTCGTTTTCTCTGCCTCGGAGCCTGCCCTGAGCGAAGTCGAAGGGTGACTCCGTGGTGAAAAGCTCCTCTTCGAGTACAATCGTGCGCGTGAAGCCTCGCTGGCCACAGCACTTGTTCCGCTATGCTGCTTGCCTCATAGCTGCTGAACTGGTGGCGCAAATCTGCCGCCGCATCGTCCATGTAAATCCGACCACGGTAGCTCTAACTTTCCTGCTGATGGTACTGTGGGTCGCCGCCTATTGGGGATTTCGCTTCTCCGTTTTTCTCGCCGTGCTTGCTACCCTTGCGTTCAACTATTATTTTCTTCCTCCCATCGGAACCTTCACTGTCGCCGATCCGCAAAACTGGGTGGCCCTGTTCGCGTTCCTCGTCACTGCCGGCATTGCCAGCGAGTTAGCGGACCGCGCCCGGCGGCAAACTGCTGACGCCAACCAGCGGCGCCGCGACGTCGAACGACTTTACGCCTTCAGCCAGCGCTTGCTCGCTACGGACAACGTAGCCGAACTATTGAACGCGATACCGGCTTACGTTTGTGACGGCTTCGGCGCCAAGGCTGCCGCCATTTACTTGCTCAGTTCGCAACAGGTCTACCGCACGGATCCCAAGGCAACATGGTTTCCCCTGCAAGATCTTCAAATGGTGAGTTCGCGCGGTGAGCCGGTCATCGATTCCAAGCGTGCAATTTCGCTGACCCCTCTGCACCTCGGCACACGCACTACCGGGGCCGTAGGCATCGCTGGACCCGCACTTTCGCGCGCCACTCTTGAGGCTCTGGGCAGCATGATTGGCATCGCCATCGAGCGCGCCGGGGCCATCGAAAAACTCTCACAGACCGAAGCTGCTCACCAGAGTGAAAACCTGCGCGCCGTTCTGCTCGATTCTGTAACCCACGAACTGCGCACGCCGCTTACCGGAATCAAGGCCGCCGTCACCGGCCTACTCTCCGATTACCACCTGGACGAAGCCCAGCGCAAAGAGCTACTCACCGTCATCAACGAAGAAACGGATCGTCTCGACCGCCTGGTTGGCGAAGCTACAGAGATGGCGCAGCTCGACGCCCACAAGGTGGAGCTCCACATGGCTCCCGTGGATATCGCTAGCGTAATCGAGTCGGCGGTGGAGGAATCCAGAACGGTTCTCGCTCAACATCCGCTGGAAGTGCGGGTCCCCGCATCGTTGCCTAAAGTAAAGGTGGACTCCGACCGCATTGCAGAGGTCCTAAAGCAGTTGCTGGAAAATGCAGCCAAATACTCCCCGCCGACCGCCTCGATCACGATAACCGCGGAGCAAAAGGGAAATCGTGTCATCACCAGCGTCACCGATCACGGGCCCGGCATCGACGACTTTGAGCAGTCCCTGGTCTTCGACAAGTTTTATCGCGGCCGCGATCAACGCTACAGCGTGCAGGGCACGGGCATGGGATTAGCCATTGCCAAAGCTATCGTAGAAGCCCACAACGGAGTCGTAGGCGTCACCAGCCAACTGGGCCGCGGATCGGTCTTCTCCTTCGAATTGCCCACTGCGTGAGGCCGCTTCAGTTCTTCAACTTCGGTCTCTCACAGGTATCAACAATCTTCGTCGGATCAATCGCATCCTTATCCACCTGCTCTTCCAGAATCTTCCCGTCTTTCCCAATCAGGAAGTTCACGCGGCGCGCGGCTTTGTACTTATCCACATAAATACCGTACTTGCGAGTGACTTCTCCGCCCCAATCGCTCAATAGAGGAAACGTAACTTCAATTTGATCGGCGAAGGCTTTATTCGCGAAGGCACTGTCCATGCTCACACCCAGAACCTGGGTGTCGGTAGCTTCCAGCCGCTTCAAATCCTGCTGGAGAGCTTTCATTTGCTTTGTTCAACCACCGGTAAAAGCAAAGATGAAGAATGCCACCACCACGTTTTTCTTCCCGCGGTACTGGCTCAGGGAAACGGGCTTCAGGTCGTTCCCGTCAAAATAATTCAGGCTGAAATCCGGCGCCATGTCTCCTACCTTGGGCATCGACATCGACGCATTCTCCGCGTGCTTCGCTTGCCCCAAGGCCGGAGTAGACGAAGCGATCGCCAACGTACCCAGAAGCAAAGACGCAGCCAACACCTTCGATAGTCTCCTCTGCATTACGTTCCTCCTTCCGCATAATAGCCCACAGTTGCCGAGACATTGTAATTTCGAGTTAGCGAGACTGCACCAAACGTCAGTCAGTACTCCACCCTCCCGTCATTTCGCATTGCGGAATGCGACCCGAAACCAGTAAATTCAGTTTGAGACAAACCGACGCCGCCCATGAGTCTCAGCACACTGAACGACATTTTCTTCGCCGCCGCCGAGCGCAATCTTGACCGGGCCATGCTCTACCGCGATGCTGGAAAGTGGTTGCCCATTTCTTCGTCAGACTTTCGTCGCAACGTAGCGGCCACTGCCGGCGCTCTGCAACAATGGGGAATTAAGAAGGGTGATCGCGTCGCCATTCTTAGTGAGAATCGCCCGGAGTGGTCCACGGCCGATTTCGCCATTTTGCTGCTCGGCGCCGTCACCGTGCCCGTCTACGCGACGCTCACTCCCGAACAGACCGCATACACCCTGACCGACTCCGGCTCCAGCGTGATCTTTGTCTCTACGGAACACCAACTCTGCAAAGTTCGGGCCATCCTCTCGCAAACTCAAATCAAGAAGATTGTGGTCATGGATCATCTTCAGATCCCCTGCGACCTCGCCTCCACTTGCGTGCTCATGGGTGCATTCATGACCCAGGGTCCGCTTGCGCTCGATCCTCAAACTGAGTCCCGTGCCCGCTCCATCCAGCCCGACGACCTCGCTACCATCATCTACACCTCAGGCACCACCGGAACCTCGAAGGGCGCAATGCTCACCCATGGCAACTTGGCATCGAACATCTCCTGCTCCCTGCTCGGCTTCGATATGCGCCCCGGGCTGGTCAGCGTTTCGTTCCTTCCCCTTTCGCATGTCACCGCGCGTCACGTCGATCTTGCCCTGCTCTACCACGGGGTTACTCTGGCGTATTGCCCTTTCATGGAGAATCTCCCACAAACTCTTTTGGAGGTGCGGCCCAGTCTTTGCGTTTCTGTTCCCAGGGTTTACGAAAAGATCTACGCCAAAACCGAGACGACGGCTCGCGGCTTCCCCCGGCGCGCCATTTACCGCTGGGCGCTTTCCGTAGGCCGCGCTCACAAGCCTGAAATTCTCGCGGGAGAAACTCCCACTTCTCCCAGCTGGAAACTTGCCAACAAATTGGTCTTCTCGAAAATTCGCGTCGGTATGGGCGGGAATGTCGAGACGTTCATCTCTGGAGGCGCGCCCCTGGGCCGCGAACTGGCCGAATGGTTCGCCACGGTTGGCATTCGCATCCATGAGGGCTATGGACTGACGGAAACTTCTCCCGTGATCGCCGTCAACACACCGATCCACCATCGCATCGGTACGGTGGGCAGGGCCCTTCCGAACCTTGAGGTGCGCATTGCCGAGGATGGCGAAATTCTTGTGCGCGGTCCTTCTGTGTTCAAGGGATACTGGAACCGTCCGGAGGAGACTCAAAACGCGTTTCAGGACGGTTGGTTCAAGACTGGCGACATCGGCAACATCGATGCCGATGGATTTCTCTCGGTCACCGATCGAAAAAAAGAACTCATCAAAACTTCCGGGGGAAAGTTCATTGCTCCGCAGCCGATCGAGAACTCACTCAAGCTGAATCCCCTGGTCGGAACCGCCGCCATCATCGGCGACAGGCGTAAGTTCGCCTTTGTCCTCATCTCACCAAATTTCGCGCTTCTCGAAGACTGGGCCCGCACTAACAATGTTCCTTTTTCCTCGCGCGCCGAACTCGTCGCCGACGCAAAGGTCCAAGCCCTTTACGATGGGATTGTAGAAGAGATCAACAAGAGTCTCGCCCGCTTCGAAAAGCTGAAGCGTGTCCTAGTCGTCGCGGATGAATTCACGGCTGATAATGGCGCTCTGACCCCTACAATGAAACTGCGACGCCGCGTTGTCGAAGACCGCTATCGTCGCCAGATCGACGACCTCTACGCTCAGGCCGAATCCGGAACTAGGTCGTGAGGCAGCGACGCCCGCGGCTGTTCATCGAACGCCGCTCGACATTTCTCCCGCTCGGTTTACAATGAAGGGTCATGACCGATGCCCTTCATATCGCCGACCGCTCTTTCCGCTCCCGCCTGATCGTCGGTACGGGAAAATACAAATCCTTTCAGGAAACCGCCCGCGCTCTCGAGGCCAGCGGAGCCGACATGGTGACCGTTGCCGTACGGCGCGTCAACCTCGACCGCAGCAAGGAATCGTTACTCGACTACATCGATCCCAAGAAATATTTCCTGCTGCCTAACACCGCTGGTTGCTACACGGCCGACGAAGCCATCCGCGCCGCACGCCTCGGCCGCGAGGTTGGACTCTCCGACTGGGTGAAACTGGAAGTGATCGGCGATCAAGCCACGCTCTACCCTGACGTGCAGGCTACGCTCGAAGCCACGCGCGTTCTGGTCAGCGAAGGCTTTACCGTCCTGCCCTACACTTCCGACGATATCGTCTTTGCTAAACGTCTCATCGACGCCGGCGCCGCCGCGGTAATGCCACTTGGCGCTCCCATCGGCAGCGGCATGGGTATTCAAAATCAAGCTCACATCCGCATTCTGCGCGAGATGATCACGGCAGTACCTCTCATCGTGGACGCCGGCGTGGGCACCGCATCGGACGCCGCAATTGCCATGGAACTCGGCGCAGATGCCGTCCTCATGAATACCGGCATCGCCAACGCGCAGGATCCCGTGCTGATGGCAGAAGCTATGCGCCACGGTGTGCTCGCCGGGCGGCAAGCTTATCTTGCGGGTCGCATGGCGAAAAAGCTGTACGCTACGGCAAGTTCTCCACTCGAAGGTGTTATTAGATAGGACCGAGATGCCGCCGGCAAAGCGTTTCCCCGACGAAGGCACAATTATTGCTGCCCTGCACGAGTGCCGATGGAATGAGCAGTTCGCAAAATCGAGGCGGGGGGCGAGCGACCACGATCTGTCCTCTATAATCCACGACTCCGTCGGCAAGAATACTTTTAGGGCGTTTCGTCATCAGCCACGAAAGCCGAGCGAGACGTTTAGATCATGGGCATTGAGCGCCTTGGACAATGCTCGCCTGAATTCTCTTCGGCAAGTCAACTCCCAACCTCAATACTCAGGGTGGCTCATGGAATTGAGCGACCACTTCCGCAGTTTCTGGAAGGACCAAATGGAGGGGAACGAGATTTCCTACGGCCCTTCGCTCAAGCTGCCGAACTTATTGATGCGACACGTATGTCTTTATAAGGAATTGTCAGACGTGTGCAGTGAGAAATTGATGTGGTACCTAGAGGTGCCCCTCGACAGCTACACAATACAGGCGGTTGCAAACTGCGTTGATAGCTTCGCTGGTAAAGCCGCCATTGGGAAAATTCCATTAACCGCAACCATGAACTTTGTGAGGAATCGCGCAATGTACGAGGCATTCCAAGACGGGATCCGGCAAATTGCAAAGAAAGCCGGTGTACCAGCGATTGCGCTCGACCTTGCAGCATGGGACGACTCGCACCAAGCGCCACATCGCACACGACCTACCGCAAAAATATAGGGCGGCCAAAGCCGCCCTCTTTATCGCACCAAAGCCTCAGAGCATCTTCGCGCTTTCCACGTGAATGCTATCACCCATCACATGTCCAGTTACCGCGATGTGGTGTCCCACATGGTCCTTCAGCGCATCCGGATTGTCCACGATCAGGACTTTCGAATCCTTATCGGTCACGATCACCATCTTCGCGCCCGCGGCCAGGCATTTCTTGGTGCACGCCTCGGCCTTGTCGTTAGCGCCCTTGGCGCCGCACTTATCATCGCTCACCCAACCGTTGACGGTAGTGGCCTTCCCCATATTGTCAAACGCCATCGCCGTCAGGGCGAACACAAAACACATAGCAAGAGTCAGCACTAGAACTTTTCTCATGGCCGGTTTTTCTCCTTTTAATCTTCCGATCGCGGTCCCACGCCGCAGGTGATGGGAGGGATTCCTAATCGCGCGCCCGGCAGCAACTCACCGCTTCCACCGATTCGTCGATTTCGGAAACTATACCATAGGGGATGTAACCGATTGTCATGCCTTGGGGAAAGGTAGTGGCTGAATTAATTCAGACACTACCTGGGGGATTCGTCCGCCTTACCTTCTCGCTGAGTGACTGGCTGGCGGCGCTGGGTTCACTGGAGCCGGTACGTACACCAACTCACCCGGACGCGCGTAGTGCAACTGCTCGCGAGCTTCTTTCTCGATGGCTTTTTCGTCCGTCTGCAGTCCCTGGATCTGCTGCGTGTACAGCTCGTTTTCCTTCTGTGCCTGCATGATTCGCTTCTGCAGCGATTCATACTCAGCCCGTTTCTGTTTGTAGACAACCATCCCGTTGGCGCCAAACACTACGTGCACGAACAGCAAGCCCGCCAGCACGGCAACCGTAATGGTCGCCATCCGCCGTCGCAGAGCATACACTCGCGCGAAAACCGGTCGCCCCTTTTCCATCCACGCGGCAGCTAACGCCTCGGCCTGCGGCGCTTGCTCGGCCATCGCCCGCAGCCCATCCTGTGGCCTGGGAAATCGCCGGATATTTGTCATCTTGTTTATTCGAAAATCCATTGCCAGGCTGCCGTAGTCAGTTGCTCCAAACCGCGCTCTCTCGCGGCAACTACTCAGTGAACGTCCCCTTCCCCTGTGGCGTCAAGGGGAAGTTCTCCACTGTGAATCGCGTGAACCAACTTAGTTATGCAGTGCCTTCAAAAGTAATTATTCCTTGGGAACAAGCATGAGGTGCTACTCTCTCCACGTTGGTTGGTTTCTCGCTGACCGCTGAAGGCGGATTTCCTATGACCGACAAGCGCATCGTTCTCACGACCGCCGGCTCGCAAGAAGAAGCTCAGATGATCGCGCACCACCTGGTGGAGGGGCGCCTGGCCGCTTGCGTCAACATCGTCCCGCAAATTGCATCGATCTACCGCTGGCAAGGCAGCATCGAAGAAGCCCGCGAGTCCCTTCTGGTAATCAAGACCACAGCTGGCGCGTTCGAAGACGTCCGCCAAGCCATCGCCAAGCTCCACTCCTATGAGCTTCCCGAATGCATCTGCCTGGCGGTTGAAGACGGATCGCCGAATTATTTGGCATGGGTCAGCGAATCTGTCGCTGCCCCAGGAGAGGAGAGTACTTCCTGAAATAGTTGATCGGTGCAGATCCTGCGCCAGAAGTTTCTATATCGCTGCCAGCCCCACTTCCAGATCCTCCAGTATGTCCCGCAAATCCTCGATCCCGACGGAAATCCGTACCATTCCATCTGTAATCCCGATCGCCTTGCGCCCTTTTTCTCCTAGCGCCGCGTGGGTCATCGTCGCTGGATGAGATATCAGGGTTTCCACTCCACCCAGCGATTCTCCAAGCGAACACACGCGCAATTTCTTCAGCATCTTGTTGGCATTCTTCAGCGATCCCGTTTCAAACGTAATCATCGCTCCAAAACCGCTCATCTGCCGCTTTGCCAACTCGTGCTGCGGATGATTTTTCAATCCGGGATATCGGACTTTTCCCACTTTCTCGTGCTTCGCCAGAAATTCCGCGACCGCGCGCCCGTTGCGGTCGTGGATCTCCATCCGCGCCGCCAGCGTCTTCACCCCGCGCAGCAACAGAAAGCATTCGAAGGGTGAAAGGATTGCCCCTGCGCACTTTTGCAAGAACGCCAGCTTTTCGGCCTGCTCCGGCCTGCTGCACACCACTACGCCACCCAGCCCGTCACTATGTCCGTTCAGAAATTTTGTGGTGGAATGCACCACCATATCCGCGCCCAGTGCCAGCGGTTGCTGAAAGTAGGGCGACATGAACGTGTTGTCCACCACCAGCTCAACTTTCTTGCGCCGGCAAATTTGGCTGATCGCCGCCAGATCGCTGAGCCGCATTAGCGGATTAGTCGGCGTCTCTACATGCACCATCCGCGTATTCTTTCGGATCGCGCGCTCTACGTTCTTTGCATCGGACGTATCCACATAGGAAAATTCCAGCCCGAATCCGGTCAGCACCTGGTTAAACAGCCGCGGCGTCCCTCCATATAGATCGTCGCCACACACCACATGGTCGCCGGCCTTTAACATACTCGCGATCGCGTTGATCGCCGCCATTCCGCTGCCGAACACACGTGCCGCTACTCCGCCTTCCAGCGACGCCAGATTCTCCTCAAGCCTATCCCGAGTCGGATTCGACACCCGCGAATATTCGTAACCTTTGTTCTCCCCGATACCTTGTTGCACATAAGTGGAGGTCAGATAGATGGGCACATTGACCGCGCCGGTAAGAGGATCGGGCAGTTGCCCATCGTGAATCGCGCGCGTAGCAAAACCAGCCTGTCTATTTTTTGTCATGAATGTATTCTTGAATAGCTCGACGTTCTCAGCGTTTCTCCGCGCGGACTGGAGCATCCGTCGCGATTCAGTTTTTCCTAAATTCCACCTTCAAAAATTTTCTTCGACAAATAACGCTCCGCCGAATCCGGAATAATCGTCGCCACCCGTTTCCCCGCGCCCAGCCGCCGCGCCACGTCCAGAGCCGCAAACACCGCCGCGCCTCCGCTCGATCCCGCCAGCACGCCTTCCTGTGCCGCCAGCAGCTTCACGGTCCCAAACGCATTCTCATCGTTCACCGCAATCACTTCGTCGCAGACTGAGCGGTCAAATGTCGTGGGAATAAAACTTACCCCAATCCCTTCCACTTTATGCGGCCCAGGTTCCCCGCCAGCCAGAATCGAGCCCTGCGTCTCCACCGCGACCGCCCGGACTCCCGGTGCGTGCTCTTTCATGTAGCGCGCGATGCCAGTAAACGTTCCACAAGTGCCGCAGCCCAGAACCACGGCATCCACTTTCCCATCCATCTGCTCAAAGATTTCCACCGCGGTAGTCTCGTAGTGATAGTCGGGATTCGCCATGTTCTCAAACTGCCCGGCCATGAACGCTTTCTTATCGCTGGCCACCAGTTCTTTGGCGCGCCGGATCGCGCCCCGCATGCCCTCTTCATCGGGCGTGCGCTCCACCTCTGCCCCCAGCGCGCGCATGATGATCACTTTTTCTTGCGAGAAGTTTTCCGGAACAAACAGTTTCACCTTGTAGCCGCGATTTACCCCGATCAGCGCCAGTCCGATACCCGTATTTCCCGCCGTCGCTTCCACAATGGTTCCGCCGGGCGCGAGCTTCCCTTCCTGCTCCGCTCGCCGGATAATGCCGATGGCCGCGCGATCCTTTACGCTGCCGCCAGGGTTCAAGTACTCAAGCTTGGCGAAGATATCGGCCGAACCGGCGGGAACCAGCCGCGTCAGCCGCAACATGGGAGTTCCGCCAACCAAGTCCGTGATATCGTCGGCGACTCCGAGATGGGATACTTCAAGATTTTTCTGGTGCACGCTACAGGGTAAGGGGGACGGTCCGGAATCGTCAATGGAACGAAAGCCCGAGAACTAGATTGCGTGGATTTCTACGATTCTCGAGAACCAGTGAGGAAAGGCTTTACTTTGTCCCCGCCACGGTTTGCGTCGCATAATATCCGCTCTTGGTTCTCACCACCATCTTGCCATGGCCTTTTGCCTTAGCTTCCACCCGGATGGTGCGGAATCCTCCTGAGCCCTTGGGATTCGTCGGCTTGTAGCCAATCGTGTACTGGTTGCGGATATCGTGCGCTACCTGGCGGCTAATCTCGTCCACTTCGTCCAGCGTCTTCGGAAAAAATGCCAGCCCTCCGGTTCGCTGGGTAATGATCTCCAGCGCGCGCTTGGCCCGTTTGGGATGCTCCTCGTCCCCCAGAATTCCGATCGCGTATACTGACGGCCCGTTTTCCTCCTGCAGTTGCTTCACCGCCTGCTCCAACGTTTCCCTGCTGGCGTTGTCTTCCCCATCCGTCACTACGAACAATACTTTCCGCTCCAGCCTGGCGTCTCTCTTCAAGTGATCGGCAGACGCCACCACCGCTTCGTAGAGCGCCGTACCGCCCCGGGCGTCGATCTTCTCCAGAGCCTCTTTCAACTTCAGCAGGTCGTTGGTGAAATCCTGATCGAGATAGTATTCGTCATTAAAATTCACCACGAATACTTCATCTTGAGGGTTACTCGACCGCACCAGATTCAGCGCCGCCTGGTTCACCTTGGCGCGCTTTTCTCGCATCGATCCTGAGTTGTCAATCACGATCCCCATCGCCACCGGAATATCTTCGTGATGAAAGGAGATGATCGTCTGCGGCTTGCCATCCTCGTACACAGAGAAAGCATTCCGGTCTAGGTCAGTGACAATGCGTTGCCTGTCATCCACCACGGTCGCATGCAACATAACTTCATCCACGTCTTTGCGGATGACAAACGTTCCATTATCCTGAGGTTGCGTCTGCTGAATCGCAGGAGTCGTAGTTGCCGCGGATGAAGGTTTTGGAGCTGGAGCCTGCGCTGCCTCAGGTTGGGCTTGTGAAGATTGGAGTAACGAAGATTGGACCGGGGAAGATTGGTTCCGAAGAGGCGGCCACTCTGCGTGCCCGGCCACAGGCTGGGCCAGAACAGCAACCAGAGCTGCCAACGCGCATTTTAGGAAAATAGAGTAGCTCGCTCCCTTATTCTTCGGGTGCGTAATATCCAGTCCTGGCATACACTCGCAGCGGCGGCAATCCTTTCGGCGGCAGTAACTTCACCTTGATCTTACGCCATTTGCCGTCGCGCGAGCCGTTCTGCGGGCGATACCCCAGCACGTACTGATTGCGCAGTTCGACCCCGATCTTCGTCGCCACATCCGCCAAATCGTTCGGATTGTCAACGGTAAACGCACGCCCGCCCGACAACTCCGCAATCTCGCCCAGCAACGCTGGCCCAAGTCGTTCTTCTTCCGTCGGGAAGTACCGATCATAAATCCCGATCGCGTAGACCATTACGTCCGCTTCCTTCACCAACGCCTTGATTTCGCCCTCGGTGTAGCGGCTGTGATTGTCTCCCCCGTCGGAAATGATCAGGAGAGCTTTCTTCCCATACTTCGCCTGCCTCATCTTGGTGATGCCCATATAAATGGCGTCCAATAGCGCAGTCCGCCGGCGGGGTACGGTAAACACCAGCTTGCCCTGAATATCATCCACTGAACTGGTGAAATCGCTGACCACCTCAGGTTCGTCCGAGAACGTGATCATGAAAAATTCATCCTGGGGGTTGGCGGTTTTGAAAAACTCGATCACCGCATCCTTGGCCCGGTCCATCTTGCTGCTCATGCTGCCGCTGGAATCGAAGATCACTCCCAGCGAGACCGGAGCGTCTTCACTCGAGAACGACTTGATCTCCTGCCCCGTACTACCTTCGAACAGCTGGAAGTTCTCCTTCTCCAGTCCGGTCACCAAACGGTTCATCGGATCCGTGATCGTCACCGGCACCAGCACCAGATCTGCATTCACCTTTAACGGACGAATCTGCGTCTTCAACGATGGCGAAACGATGCTCTCCTTCGGTATTTCTTCTGCTTTGGCATTTTCTACGGTTCGCGGCACCACATGGACGTCATTCACATCCGTCTGTCCCGCGGCGGGCAGTGCTCCGCCTAAGCACGCGCTAACTGCTAGCAAAACCAAGATTTTCGAGAGAAAAAACGAAAGAGAAAGACCGCACAGCAAGGTCCGTGCTCGGAGGACACTCAGATTCCAGCGTCGAACTATTCCGGACTTCTCAGCTCGGGTCACAGGGCAAGATAACCGGCGCTCATCCGTGAAGGACATAAGCACCTCAATTTGCCGCGATAGTATCACAGCTTTCTCCAGGCAGCTGCGGTATTTTTGTCAAATCTTGGAGATAATTCCAGATTGGACGCGCCATTTCGGGCGGTTCGTCCCAACCCGGTGATTCTCAAGCCGGAAATCCGCTGCTCCCTTGTTACAATCAAAGGTTTCCATGGCTGACATTCATCCCTTTCGCGCGTTTCGTTACGATCCCCAACGGACTTCCCCAGCCCAGGTGGTGACCCAACCCTATGACAAGATCACCCCTGCTCTGCAGGAACGCTACTATGCAGCCAGCCCGTACAACCTCGTCCGCATCATCCTGGGCCGGCATGAAGCGCATGACAATCAGGAAAATAATGTATATTCGCGCGCCGCAGCCAGCTTTCGTGACTGGCGCCGGCAGGGCATTCTCCGGCAAGACACCCGTTCGTCTCTGTATGTCTGCTCCCAGCGTTTCAAGCTTCCTGGTTCCGACCAGGAACTGGAACGCCGCGGTTTCATCGCCTTAGGCCGCATCGAGGACTATTCCGCCGGCATCGTATTCCGACACGAGCACACCTTGGCCAAGCCCAAGGCCGACCGCCTCGACCTGCTGCGCGCCACCCGCGCCCATTTTGGCCAGATTTTTATGCTTTATGAAGATTCCGGCCAGGTCGAATCTCTCCTCACCTCTCCCGCAAGCCCCGAAATCAGCGTCACCGACGAATATGGAGTCCTTCACCGCGTCTGGCAAGTCTCTGATCCCCAACTGATCGACTCGGTGCGCTCCGCCATGCGCGACAAAAGACTCATCATCGCCGACGGACACCACCGCTACGAAACCGCGCTCAATTACCGTAATGAGCGCCGGAAGAATAATCCGCAGGCCGCTGATTCCTCTGTTACCCCTCAGCCAAGCGTTGCGCCCCACGAGTACGTCATGATGACTTTCGTCAATATGAACAGCCCTGCCCTTCTCATCCTGCCCACACATCGCGTGGTGCACACTCTGCCTTCTTTCTCGGAAGAAGCTTTCCGTAATTCTGCCCGGGCATTTTTCGATATCGAGGAGGTCGACGCTTCTCTCGACGCTCCCCACGCCACCGCAATGCTTCGCGAGTCCGGACGCGCCGGTTCCAGCATCCTGGCTGTCACTCCCACCCGTGCATTTCTGTTGCACCACCCCAACCCCAACGCTGCGCATGTATTCAACGGACTCTCCATTCGCCAGCAATCGCTCGACGTGGTGCAGTTGCACAAGGTCTTGCTGGAAAATGTCCTGCACCTCACCGAAGAATCCATTCGTAATCAGCAAAACCTCACCTACGTGCGCGATGCGGCCGATGCTCTCTCGCACCTGGAAGCCAGCCCTCGCGCCAACATTGTTTTCCTTATGAATCCCTGCCGCATGGCGCAAGTCCGCGATATCGCCTTCGCCGGAGAAGTTATGCCCCAGAAATCCACCGACTTCTACCCCAAGCTCCTCAGTGGATTAACGGTCTATGCCCTTGATTAGCGGGTCTCATCTTGGGACGGCCGCCCTCGGTTGTCCTGCGGGGCAAAGCCCAGGACCCCGCCGCTGCTCCCGCCCGCTCCAGCTTCGCTCGAATACCCGTGTAGGAGTGCAATTACTATTCACAATCGGTACCGTCCTCTTCCTTGCCGTCCCGCTTTGCGCCGCGCCTCTCGAAAAACATCTTTCCATCTACTCCACCGCCGCAAACTATTCCCTGCCCATCGTTCAACGCCAGGGCCGGGACTATGTTGGATTGCTCGAACTGCTTGAACCGCTTGGCACAGTCAGCGCCAAGGTCGATGGCTCACGCTGGCGTCTGCACTACAACAACGTTCTCGGGGAGTTCACGGCCGACAAAGCGCGCGCCCGCGTGCAGGGACGCGACGCCGATCTCTCTGCAAAATTCATCCTTGAGAACGGACGCGGCCTTGTTCCCCTCACCTCGCTCAATTCCCTTCTGCCGCGTTTCTTAGGAGGTCCCGCAACCCTCCACGAGCAGTCGGGCCGTCTTTTTATCGGTAGCGTTGCCACTCACTTCACCGCCTCCGTAGCTTCGGACGATCCTTCGCGCCTCGTTTTCCAGTTCACCGCTCCGGTGAACCCATCCGTCGCCAGTGAACCCGGCAAAGTGCGCCTGACGTTTAACCACGAACCGGTTACGGCACCCGCTTCGTCTACACTCACCTTCTCCAGCAAACTCGTTCCCTCCGCCACCTATTCGGAGAGCAACGGCGCCGCCGATATCACGGTCAACACCACCGTTCCCTTGCTGGCCACCTTCAGCAACGATGGCCGTACCATCACGCTTGCTCCTCCGAAATCCCAAATTGCCAGCAATGTCACCGCGAAGCCGAATGCTCCTCCGGCTCTAAGCGTTCCCGCCATACAGCCGCCAACTCCGCCTTCCGCTCCACGCCGCTATTTCGCAGTGGTCGACGCCAGCCACGGCGGGGCCGACCGCGGCGAAGCCTTAAGCGCTTCGATCGCTGAAAAGGACGTGACTGTCGCCTTCGCCCGCCTGCTTCGCCAGGAACTCGAGAGTCGCGGCATCGCAACACTCGTCCTCCGCGACTCTGACGCCAACCTTTCGCTCGACGATCGCGCCTTCTTCGCCAACACCACCCACGCGGCCATCTATATCGCTCTGCACGCCGCTTCCAGCGGCCATGGCGTTCGCCTCTACACCGCGATGCTTCCGTACGCCGATGATGAGGCCCGCGGCCCCTTCCGCTCCTGGCCTACCGCCCAGTCTTCATCCATCCCGCTTAGTCAGGCTGCGGTTACAAGCGTGGCGGGGATGTTGAGAAGAATCCAGGTTCCCGTCCGAACTCTCACCGCTCCGCTCCGTCCACTGAACAACATCATCACCGCCGCGATTGCGGTTGAGGTCGCCCCGCCCGCTTCGGACGTCTCAGCCCTCAATTCGCCCGATTACCAGCAACTTATCGCCGGCGCCGTGGCTAACGGAATTGTGGCCATCCGCTCACAACTCGGAGCCGCGCCATGATTCCACGACACTTCTTTATTGCGCTCTCCATCCTCCTTGCCGCTGTCCTCGCCATGAGCATTTACGCGTGGCGCATGCGCGGACGCGCCGCCGCTACTCCCGTCGCCTCCGTCGATACTCGCCCGGTTGTTCCACCCGTTGCCGGAGCCACGGAGCGCGTCACTCTGTACGTGGCCTACGATGACATCGGCATCTTGCGTGCCCAGTCCGCGCAGATTCCCATGCCGTCCGTCCCCCAGGAGCGCGCCGAAGAAGTCCTTCGAGCTCTGATTGCTCTTTATCTCGATAAGACTTCCCCTCACCCGCTCCCGCCCGGCTCTGATATTCGCAGCGTCTACCTGGTCGATCCCGGCCTCGCCGTCATCGACGTCAATGCCGCTTTCGCCGATGGCCATCGCTCCGGCGTGCTCGCCGAAGAGCTTACCGTCGCATCGCTTATTCAGACGCTCTCCGCCAACATCCCCGGCATTCTGAAAGTGAAAATTCTCGTGGAAGGTAAACAGCGTGAGACGCTGGCGGGTCACGCGGATCTATCCAACTTCTTCGACGTTTCGGCTGTCAATCAGCTGACGTCGCAACTGCAGTCGACGCAGTAGTCGTTGAGCCGCTCCGGCCTAGCACCCGACAAAGTCCATACAGCCCACACCAGGCCGGAACCGTCCACGCGTACCAGAATGTCGTCCGGTGCTCCAGAATAAGCACCAGCACGATGGCGCTCATGCCGACGTACAAGATTGCAATGCCGATCGCGGCGGATCGGCGGCTTTTCGTCAGCCATTCCGCCGCTTGGAACATGCACGGCAGAAGAACAATCTGGTCGAAGAACCATCCGTATGAAGTCGTAAGAAGCGAGGCCAAAAGCAAGATGGGCATTTCTTCTCGCCATTGCCAGCCATCGCGCTCGCTCCTCCACCGGCCTAAAAACCAGATCAGAGCCAGCACTGCAGGCAATGCTTGCACCCAGTGATACTGCGGCAGCCACAACCGCAACGCTCCGCCAAGGGTAGGACTAAGCTCCGCCAGCACGCCGCCGCTCGTCAGCAGACCAAGGTACTGAGCAAAAACCGCGTGATCCAGGGCGATTGCGATCGAGCTCGCCAACAGCGTAACAAAGCCAAATGCCGCCAGAGTTCTGCCCTTCGATTTTCGAATCGTCCACAACAAGAGCGCGATCCACAAAAGAAAAACGAGATGCGGCTTCAGGGCAACCAGATACAGGAATGCTCCTGCGCGACCGAGTTCCTGTTTCTTTTCGGAATGAAGAAATCCAACGATCCCCAGGAGTACCAGAGGACTCATCTGTCCAATGGCCAACGCTACAGCGACCGGCAAGAATAACCCCATCGCCAGCCACGGAGTCCAACGCCACTCTCCCTTTGCTTGATAGATGCCCCAGAGCCATCGCGTCGCGACCAACACCGCGATCAGGTTGCCCACTAACCAGAGTCCTTGCGCCGCGCCAAACGGTAATAGCCCAAAAAGAACGATAACGGGCACAGCCCACGGCGGGTTGCGCATGATGAGAGGTTTAGCCTGCGCGAACCCAAGCTGTCGCTCCAGCGCGAGCACAGGTCCGGCGGCGTACGGATCGTGGCCCCCAATCACCTCATGTGCGGCAGTCCAGTAAGCGATAAAGTCGTTGACGTTTCCACGAGTCGGCTTCCCAGGAGTCAAGGCCGCCGCCGTCACGAGCACCGCAACCACGAGGCGCCTCATCACGGATATCCACTGCCCGCCATGGGCGATCGCAGCGCGCCGAAAGAGAAGCGACATTCGTCCTATTCCACCTTCTCCGCTACCCACCTCGAAACTGCCGTCACCAATTTCCTCGGCGCAAACCTGACCGACTCAGCCACCAACCAATTTTGCGCGCCCGAAATCACCAACGTCTTTCCCGCCATCAAGCCACGATATCCATCCCGCGCGACAACTTCCGCATTCATCGCCCCAATTTTCTTGAACAGACGCGAACTCTCCATCCCGGCGCGTTTTTGAAAACCCGTGTCCGTGGCTCCGGGACAGAAACAGCTCACCACGACACCTGACCCTGCAACTTCATTCGCCAGCGCCTCCGAGAGCGAAAGGACGTAAGCCTTGGTTGCATAGTAGACCGCCATCAACGGCCCTGGCTGAAAAGCTGCAGTAGATGCCACATTCATGATCTTCCCGCTACGTCTCGCGACCATCAACGGCAGAAATGATCGAGTGAGCTGCGTGAGCGCTGCGATATTCAGTTGAATCTGGCCGAGAATTTCTTCCTCGGCCATTTCCGCAAATTCCCCTAAGACGCCGAATCCGGCATTATTCACCAAAACATCCACGACCACTCTCTCGCTCTGCACTCGATCGAAAAGAGACTTCGCAGCCGGCCCAGCAGCCAGATCCAGCGCGATGGTCTTCACCGTAACGCCAAACTGCCGTTGCAGTTCGCCCGCGAGTTGGTTCAGTTTGTCGACGCTGCGGGCCACCAACACCAGGTTGTAGTGGTCGCGTGCAAATAGCTTTGCCAATTCATAGCCAATGCCGCCGGATGCGCCAGTAATCAGCGCGGTCCTGGTCTTTGCGTCCATTCCAAGTCTCCTGGGCAAATCCTAACAGGCGGTGAGTTCGCCGCCCTGCAATGGTATAGTGGTATGACCGCTACGATTTCCCTTGGCCTCTGGTCCGGGCGGACAATAATGCGAAACTGAATTTCCAAAACTCTTTCCATACAATTTCTGAGGACGAACGATTATGGCCATTGCCACCATCAATCCTGCTACCGGCGAGACTCTGCAGACGTTTCAACCTCTTTCCAGCGCTGAGATCGAGCAAAAGCTCGAGCTGGCCGTCGCCACCTTCCACGCCGAGCGCAAGACTCCTTTCTCCGAGCGCGCCCAACGCATGCGGAAGGCAGCCGATATCCTTGAACGTGACAAAGACAAATTCGCCCACCTCATGACTCTGGAGATGGGCAAGCCGTACAAGGCCGCCGTCGCCGAGGCCGTGAAGTGCACCACCGCGTGCCGTTACTATGCTGAAAATGCCGAGAAGATCCTCGCCGACGAAGTCATTGAAACCGGTGCAAAAAAGAGTTTTGTCCGCTACCGCCCCATCGGCCCCATTCTCGCCGTCATGCCATGGAACTATCCTTTCTGGCAGGTCATCCGCTTCGCCGCTCCCGCTCTCATGGCCGGTAATGTTGGTCTTCTCAAACACGCCTCGAACGTTCCTCAGTGTGCCCTGGCGATTGAAAAACTTTTTCTCGAAGCCGGATTCCCCGCTGGCGCATTCCAGACCCTCCTGATCGGCTCGCAGCAGGTCGATGCCATTCTTAACGATCCACGCGTCGTCGCCGCCACGCTCACCGGCAGCGAGCAGGCCGGGATTGAAGTTGGAATTGCCGCCGCCAAGCGCATTAAGAAGGTTGTTCTCGAACTCGGCGGCAGCGACCCTTTCATCGTGATGCCCAGCGCCGACCTCGATGCCGCCGTCGCTACCGGCGTCGATGCCCGCACGCTCAACAACGGTCAGTCCTGCATTGCCGCGAAGCGTTTTATCGTCGCCAACTCGATTGCTGATGAATTTCAGCGCAAGTTCGTGGACCGCATGAAGAATCTGCGCGTGGGAGATCCCTTCGACGAGAAGACAGAACTCGGTCCGCTTGCCACCGCCAGCGCTGTCAAAGACCTCGATGCCGACGTGCAGAAAACTGTCAAAGCCGGCGCCAAACTTCTAACCGGCGGCCACAAACTGGACCTTCCCGGCAACTACTATGCGCCCACGGTGCTAACCGATATCCCGAAAGAATCTCCCGCCTATCGCGAAGAATTCTTCGGCCCTGTCGCTTCCCTGTTCCGCGTCAAAGATATTGATGAAGCCATTCGCCTCGCCAACGACAGCCGCTTCGGCTTGGGCGCCAGTGCCTGGACAAATGATGATCGCGAGCGCGAACGCTTCATCAACGAACTTGAATCCGGCATGGTCTTCATCAACAAAATGGTCGCCTCCGATCCCCGCATCCCGTTCGGCGGCGTGAAAAGTTCCGGCCACGGCCGCGAACTTGCCGCCAACGGCATCCGCGAATTCATGAACATCAAGACCGTCTGGATCGCGTAAGCTTTTCTCGGAGCAGTATGGAGCGCAGAAATTTCCTGGCTCTCTTGGGAACTACGGCGTGCGCCGAATGGGCCCGCAGTATAGGGTTACAAGCCGCGCCCGATTATCCCAAGGCCGACGTGACCATTCACATCTCACCCGCCGAGTTGGAAGTCGCCCGTGGAAAGTTAGTGAAGACGACGGGATACAACGGCTCGGCTCCCGGCCCGGTGCTGCGCATGCGCGAGAACCAACCCATAACAGTGGATGTATTCAACGAGACCAAGACTCCGGAGCTGGTTCACTGGCACGGCTTGTTCGTTCCTTCCGAGGTGGACGGCTCCGAGGAAGAAGGCACGCCGATGGTGCCTCCAAGTGGGATGCGGCGCTATTCGTTTATCCCGCGCCCAGCGGGCACGCGCTGGTATCACAGCCACATTCATGCCGGCCGCGATATGAAACGAGCCACTTATACCGGGCAATTCGGATTTT